>CAVPEK010000001.1:0-882500 GCA_963703445.1 uncultured Thermoleophilia bacterium
CTGAGTACTGCAGTCTCGAGTAGGTGTCGTGAGGGAGTCGAGGCGATCCACACGCGTTGCTGAGCAGCGTCATAGAAGAACCTTCCGGCGACGAGTGCAGACATCGCAGCAACGCGAGCGAGAGGCCTTCCGCCGAAGTAGAGGTCATTTGTGTCCCGGCACAGCGGATACACAGCCTGGCACGGGTGACCCTGCACTCGGCAGGGTTTCCGCCCAGTGGGCCATCCAAAGGTGCCTCCCTGGACGGTGGAATCGAGAGGTCCCTGAACGGTGGAATCGGGAGGTCATCACGCGCCCGGCGTCGATGACAGACTTACCGTTGCCTTTGCCGTGGAAGACGTCGTTCGTCTTGGGCACGGATCGCTCGGGTCAGGTGGTACGTACCCGACCCGAAACAGAAGGTTGTCCGTTTCCCTTGCTCGCCACGAGCGTCGCAACATCTGCGCTCAGCGGAACCTGAATGCCAGAGCAGACTTGCGACGTCGGCCGTGGCGTCCGGCAAAGCTGACGAGCGGCCAGCTCCACCCGCCGAAACGCAGAGGACCAACGAGACGAGACGGAGTGTCGCGGGGAAGATATGAGCGTGAAGCCGAAGCGATCCCTAACAGTATCGTCGCAATCCGCCGACCTCACCCGGTGATGCAGGTGATGGTGCCGGTTGTGTCGTTGCCGGCGGCCTGCCATTGCGCCCAGGTTAGGTTGGAGTAGCCGGCGGGTCCTGAGCGCCAGACGAACGGGGTGGGGTTGTTTGTGCAGTCGAGGTAGTAGGAGTTGTGTGTCCATCCGTTGTCATTCGTGTAGGACGTTTGGGATTGCCAGTCCTTGAGGCCGTTCCAACCTGCTTTGAGCGTGATCGTGTTGTCGTGGACGTGGATTCCTCGGAGCACGTAGGGTCCGAGGACGCCGGCTCCTCGGTCGATCTGGGTTTCCTGGATCCCGAATCCGTTCCCGGTTAGCGTGTTTCCGCTGATTTCGGCTGGTCCTGAGTCGGCGATCAGGATGCCCGGCCCGTCATTTCCTTCGATGTCGTTGTTCGTGATCGAATGTGCGTAGCTCACTTCGGCTTTGATCCCCGGCCCCTGGTTGTTGAAGACTCGATTGCCGCTGTAGGTCGCGTTGACCACATTGGTGTCGCTCCAGAGTCCTGGCCCGCCGTTGTCGTGCACGTAGTTGCCGGTCACAACGATGCCGCCGGTCTGCATGAACTTCATCCCTGAGGCGTCGAACGATGTTTGATATCCGGCATAGGAGCCGTGGTTGTTGTTGGCGATCTCGTTCCCGGTGAAGTAATGGGGGGTCGCGGAGCGCGGGCATTGACAGTTCTCTTCGTAGCCCGCTTGACCGTTGTCGTGGATGTAGTTGTTCGTGAGGGTGAGAGCGTCGAGGATTCCGTTGACGTGGTTCCAACGCACCTCGGAGTTGCTGATCGTCCAACTGGGCCGGCCTTGGACAGCGGTGCCGCCGACGTGCTCGATCGTGAGCCCGTCGATACGCACATTGTCAGCGCCCGAGAACCAGCCCTGCCACGCGTACTGAAGCGTTGCGGCCTCGACCAGGTGCCCGGACGGGTCCGAGGCGATCCACACGCGTTGTTGCGTGGCGTCATAGAAGAACGTTCCTGCGACGAGCGCCGACATCGCTGCCACGCGAGCGAGAGGCTTCCCGTCGAAATAGACGTCGTTGGTGTCCCGGCATAGCGGGTAGGCGGCCTGGCACGGTGACCCTGCGGTTGGCAGGGATTCCACCCAAGGGGCAGTCCAGAGAGTTGCCGGAACGGTTGAAGAGGGATGTGATGACGCGGCCGGCGTCGATCACAGATATGCCCCGGCCCAGACCCTGGAAGACGTCGTTCGTCTTGGGCACGATCGGCTTGGTCAGGTGGTAGGTGCCCGACCCGAAACAGAAGGTCGTGCCCGGCCCCTTGCTCGCCACGAGCGCCGCAACATCTGCGTTCAGCGGAACCTGAACGCCAGAGCAGGTTTGCGTCGTGGCCTTCGCGTCGGACAAAGCTGACGAGCGGGCGAGCTCCACCCGCCATGAGAACGCCGAGAACCATCGAGACGAGAAGAACCGTCGCGAGAACGATATGAAGCTGAAATAGACGCCATGCCCCTCGCGTATCGTCGCGAGCGATGCCGGGCCTTCCCCCTCGAAGGAGGGTTCCTTTCGGTGCGACCGCGGTTGACGCTCGCTGCCGCGTGGAGCCCTAGAGGGTCGCCTCGACGAACAAAGACTCCGGGCGATTGTCGAGAATCTCGAGATCGGGACATCGGCCGACTCGATAGCTGACCCGCTCAACGTTCCCGAAACCGGCGGACTCGAGTGCCGCGCGAAGCTTCGGCCATGTCCAGCGCGACTGATGAGTGTGCAAGTGGCGTTGCGATCGCTCGTATTCATCTTCGTCGTCGTCGACCGACCTCCGGCACGACCACGCGAAGGACTCCCCCTGGGCGTAAGACCCTGTGGCATTCGCGAAGCAACTGACTCGCGGCCGCGTCGGTCATGTGCTCGAGCATGTGCGACGACAGCACTGCCTGCGCCGTGGCGTCCACAAACGGAATACCGTGGCTGAGATCCCAAAATACGAACCGGCCGTCCTTGAGTGGCCCCGTGGCTCGCTCCCCGACGCTCGTATGCCGCAGCAGCGCGCGTAGCACCGGTTCCGGCAACCAGCGCACGAGCAGGTGGGCCGAGGCGTCGATGCCGATCCAGCCGGATGCGACCTGCACCGGTCCTGAGCCAAGGTTCAATCTCACTGGCTTCGCAGGTTTTTGTCGTGGCCGAAGCCGAGCACCCATCGCTACGACCCGCAGCGCCCAATCAAGCATCGTGTCAATCATGTCGCTCACCTCCGCTCCGCCGCGATTGACTCTCGGACACACTCTTCCGCGACCGACTTCGCACTCTGCTCCTCAAGAGTGCTCGTTCGACACCTTCGCCTGTCCCCGCGGAACTGAAACGGATTGGAGATCGCATGAGTCTCGGGTGCTTGACGGTACTATCGATGTGTGTCGGTCTCCAACGGAGTCACTGAATTGCCGTACTCGAGCGTCCTCGTCACCGGCGGCGCAGGAATGATCGGGTCGAATCTCGTCAAGCGCCTCGCCGCAAACGGGGTGCGCGTCAAGGTCGTCGACAATCTGTGGCGAGGGAAACTCGAGTACCTGTTGGACGACGACAGGTGCGTCTCGTCATCGACCTCGAGCGCGACTTCCACGCGCTCGACCTGTGTGTTCCGGGCGCACTTGAAGCCGCTTCTCCACGACGTTGACCTTGTCATCCATCTCGCGGACGTCGTCGCCGGAATCGGGTACGTCTTCAATAATCAGGGATGGATCTTTCGTCAGAACATGCTGATCAACTCGAACGTGGTTGCCTCGGTTCGGACGAGCTCGGTGCGCAGCCTGATGTATGTGGGGACGGCGTGCAGCTTCCCAGCGGCTCTCCAGACAGGCGTTGATGCAGCTCCGCTGCGTGAAAGCGACATGTTCCAGGCTGCGCCTGAATCGGCGTACGGGTGGAGCAAGCTCATGGGGCATTACGAGGTTGACCTGCTGGCAGAGGAGACGGACATCGCGACATCCGTCCTCGTGCTCCACAACGTCTACGGCACACCAACCGACTTCACGGCGCACACCGGTCAGGTCATCCCTTCACTTGTGCGCAAGGCAATTCGTTACCCGGACGAGCCCTTCACCGTTTGGGGAAGCGGCGCGCAGGGGCGTGCTTTCGTGCACGTCGACGACGTGGTCGATCGCTTTCGTCTCGGCGAGCACCCGCGGACTAGGTCAGGGTCTCATCCAAATCGGGCCGGATGTCTGCACGTCGATACGCGAGATCGCTGAGGCCGTTGTCGAAATCTCCGGCAAAGACATCGAGATTCAATACGATCTCACCGCTCCCGAAGGGGACCGAGGACGTTGCGCGGATTACTCCAAGGCGCGCGAGGTAATCGGTTGGGAGCCCCGCGTTTCCCTCTGCACATGGCCTTCGGCGACTTTACGACTGGCTCGAGATCAGGCTCGCTGATCAACCAACTACGACGAGTCTAAGCAGCTAGCAGCGGGACTCAGCTAGTACCTGACCCGATCTAATGGGTTGGATATAGATCAGACGTGCCTTGCAGCTAGACGCACCGCGTAGGCCCTTCGCGCACGGCTGCGCCCATCACCTGCCAGCTGTTCTGGTTCGCATACTTCAATGCTCTGGGCCCGACGTCGATCGTCATTTGTTCACGGTGGTCTAAGTAGGACGTCAACGCGTCGGCGAGATCTGAAGAGGACTCCGGGGGAACTACGAGCCCCAAACGGTGGTTTCGAACGATAGGTCCCACATCTCCCACGTCGCTCGCCACGAGTACTCGGCCGGCGGCCGTCGCGCGCATCAGTACTCCGCTGCTTGCACCGATACTTCCGTACGACTCTCTGTAAGGAAGGACGACGGCGTCAGCAGCGGCGAAGTAGTCGTCTACGTCCTCATCTGGGATCACTCCTAGTCGAAGGATCACTTTGTCTGGATGTGGCAGAGCAGCGGTCGATTGACGAATCTCGGCTTCCGAGATTGAAAGTGGCTGCCCGGCAATGACCGCGGTCCAGTCTCCCGGTACGGACGCAAGCGCGTGAAGCAACAAGTCAGGCCCTTTGTTGTGGCGAAGTCCACCGAAGAAGAGAAAAATCGGTCGGTCTGTCGGCAAGTCGAGTCGCGATCGCGCTTCCAGTTGGGGAACATCGTTCAAAGGCGGTGCCGGGTCGGGTACGAATGTGACGGACGCATTAGAGATTGAAGGGCCAACGATGTCCAGTAGAGCGATCCTCGCTCGCTCGGAGTGAACAAACACGCCGTCGAGTCGCTCGTGCCTCACGGCCAGCTTTCAACGCGCCGTGTTTCGCGGTTGCCGTCAATCTAGACTGGAGGCTTCGCCGCTCGCCCTGAACAGTGCGTTCGAGTGTAAAACGCGAGGCGAAGGTCGTCCAACTGCGATCGCGCGCCCGAGGAGCGGTTGGCCATGCTAGTTCGCTGCCGTCCAGGAACAGGTGATGCACGACATCCGCATTTTGGGTGTTCGCTTCAAGACCGCACTGACGGATGCTTGCGCGGGTCTCAAGTAAGTACGCGACCCGGTTAGAATTAAAGCGGCGAGACGCTCGCTCGAATCGCTTCAGGCTGAGCTGCGGTGATAGTTGTTGTAGGCGATCAGGAAACATCTTGCTGCTGTCGTCGCGAAGGTGACTTCATCCCCTCCTTTCAAGCAGGTGCTGCGCGAGATAGCTTGCGTAGTCCGCATGATGGCCGTCGACGATCGAATCGAACAGGATGATCTTCATGTAGCCGTCACGCGGCCTGCGCCGCTTGCGTCATCAAGGGCACGCCGACCGACGATCGCTTCACAGGTAACCAAGTGTTGTCATGAGTTCGGCCAAAGTGCACCTCGATTGCGTGGCGAGCTTCATCGCTTCGTAGGAACTCATCATTCGCATCTATGAGCTGATGCGCTCCCGGCGTCACCGACGAACGGAATCTCTTTTCGCCCACCACTAAGGATTGGTGAAGACACCTTCTGCACGTCCTCGAGTTCTCGCATCTTCGTGCGGTTGCTGGCGTCGACAGCCGACTGGATCTCGGCAGGTGACCGCGTTAGGTTGAGAAACGAGCAGAGGCGCTCGCTCGCGGTCTCGGGCTCCGAAAGAATGTCCTCGTATCGGATGAGGAGGAACGTTGGATCGCCTTCTCTCGCGCCAATCCAACCACCAGCATGGGTTTGCCACGAGCCGTAGCGATCCAATCCGCCATCAACGAAATGCCGAAGGAAGACGCTGCCTGTGGAGACGTCCTTCACCCCTGACCTGATGTGCCACCGGTAATACGACGAGATGACGTCTCGAGGATCTCGAACGGCGTAAACCACTCGCGCATAGCGTGGATCGAAAAACTCATGACTCTTCAATAGACGAGGTCGTGGAAGGCGGAGCATCGCCCGGTCGGAGTTTCTGTAGATGTCCGGAGCTCGTTCTTCAATGTTGACGAAATCAGCCGGGGGTGACGGGATCATGAGATTGCTCACGAGAAATCTGAGCCACGTGTTGCCTGACCTGGGGTAGGAAACGAGGAACACATCGTCGGGAAGCACGGTTACAGATCGGCCAGCCGGCCCGTAGCCGAGTGCGTTGCGCGCCGCCCGCCGCGCCTCTCTAAACCGCCATGTCACGTTCCAACCCTACCGTCATGCCGTCCTTCAAAAACCTGGCGAGTTGCTTGAATGAGCAGACGGGGTGCAGTGAATGGATCGTGAGATCGGTGGCGCGAAGTCTGTTAGTGACGATCGACGAGCTGCCGTAGTAGCGCGTGGCCGTGCGAGCCTGTTACTGGACATGACGAGGACTACTAGTTCCTATGACTGAACCCGTCCAGCCTCCGATGGAGAGTCGCCGAGGTCGATCGCAGGGCAAGGGCCTACAGCGGACATGCGACGTGTGGCCCGCGGTGGATTGGCGCTTGGCGCAAGCACCGGCGTTGCAACGCTTCTGTCGTTGCCAGCGGTGGTGCTCATCGTCCGCTCACTGGGTGTTAGAGCGTATGGAGAACTGGTCTTCGCTCTCGGGGTCGCACAGATCGCGGCGACGCTTGGAGATCTCGGCTTAGGCGTCGGTATCACGCGAATGTCGGCTATGCGCGCACTGGCCGACGGTGGTCTGTGGGCACGAACTGGTCTGAGGATCGCCTTGATGAGCGGATCGATCGCGACAGTTTGTTGCATCGCCGTTGCACTTCTTGGCCTCCAGGTCGAGTCGGCACTGTCTTGCTCGTCGCATCCGTCCTTCCGTTCGTCATTGTTGTACGCGCCGCACTTGTCGCGTTTCTTCGAGTTCGAGGTCGCGTTCGCCTCGTCGAGGGCTCCTACGCGTTCGGACAGATTGTCTATTACGTGGCGGCGATGGCGGTCGCGGTATTGGGCTTTGCGACTGCGACGCGCATCGCCTTTCTGCGCGTGGTAGCCATGAGCGCCGCGTTGGTGATCGTAGTCCCGACGTGGCTGGAGCTCACGGCACTTCCGGTTCTCCAATCCTCTGTTTGGAAGCGGTTGGTTCGGTTCTCGTTTCCGCTTCTGTTGGCAGGTGTTGGAACGTTTGTCCTGCAGACGTCAGATGTCATCCTGCTCAACGTCATCAGGGGTGCACATGCAGTTGGTCTTTACGCCCCAGTCCTCCAGACAGTCGACCTCGTGAGCCTAGTTTTGTACGCGCTGTCGACTTACTACCTCCCGATTGCCACAAGGATCGTGGCGCAAGGAGACACGTTCAGACTTCGGTCGCTCTACGCAACGGTCACGAAGTGGGGGCTCATTGCTTGCGGCGCCTCTGCTGTCTGCGCTGATCGTCGCTCCCGCTCCGTTGCTCGAAACCCTGTTCGGCGCGTCGTACGGGCGTCAAGAGTCAGCAACGATCGCCCGAATCTTGGCAGTCGGATATGCGGTGACGATCCTTACGGGTCTCAACGGGTTGAGTTTGGTCGCTCTGGGAGCATCGCGAGCGATTGGCACTCGGTCACTCGTCGCCTTCGTCGCGAACATTGTGTTGAACGTGATCCTTATATCCAGATATGGGGCGACAGGAGCGGCGATTGGCACGTCCGTGGTCTATGTAGGCGCTTAACCTCGCCAACTCAGCTCTGATTTGGAAGCTTGGGCGACTGCATCCCGTAAGGCGCGACGTCGTCGCAGTGGCTACGGCGATAGTTGGACTCACGGTCTTCAGTTTCGTCCTGGTCGCGGCGGTTGGTTGGCTCGATTCGTTAAGCGGCTCGGTGGTCACCGCGGCAATCGTTGGTGTCGGCTCCATCGCGACCTGGGCGGCCACGGCGTCGTCCAACGAGCGGGGTTTGCTGCGGCGCGCTCGGCATTTCGAGTCATCATCCGTGCAGTGAGCGTGCCCAGACGTGCTCCAAGCGCTCGGCCAATGCGGTGCTTGAAAACTCGCGCGGCTCGTGTTGCGCTTTAGCCCGGACGCGTTCCCGGCGGCTCTCGGGTAGCAGGAGATACCGCTCTATCTCTCCGACGAGTGCGCGGACGTCGCCTTCGGCGACGAGGGATCCGCCCCGTCGGCAACAACTTCCCGCAACGCTCCGGAGTCATAGCCGAACACCGGCGTGCCCACGCCCATCGCTTCCACCGCAACCTTGCCGAACTGCTCCTGCCAATTGCGAATGGTTCGACTAGGCACGACCAGAAGGTCCGAGCCTGCGATGCAACGAGCTACCTCGGCGCGCGCGACCACGCCGTGGATGTGTACCCAGTCCCTTCCGCGCGCCCACGCTTCAAGATCTCGCTCGCAAGGGCCTCCGCCGGCAATCGCGACGCGTAAGTCGAATCGCTCGGCGAGCGCGTCGCAAACCTGCATGAAGTCGTAGATGCCCTTCTCGGGCACCAATCTGCCGACGAAGGCGATTCTCGGGAGATCCGTGACGCACCCTCACCGAACCAGCGTGCTGGTTCGTCTAGCCCAGGAATGCTGGCGTCAGGTGGGATGAATCGACCCCCGTTCCCGGCATCGTGTACACCGGGACGCGCGGCGCGAGCCGTCGGGCGAGGTCGAAGACTCTTCCGACCAGCCGATGGCGTAGTCACTAAGTCTCAGAACGGTGCGCATTGCGAGGAGCCGGATGTGACCTACGAGCGCCGTGCAACTGCAAACCGTCTTCTGCAAAATGGATCCCCAACGCCGGTGCGGTTGCGCTTTGCGAACGCAACGGCCTGCAGGGTCGCCATCTGCCATGGTTCCGCTTCGATGTGAACCACATCTGGTCGTGCTTGTTGCGCGTGTACGACGGAACCCGCTCAGCCATCGCGTTGCCCAACTCCATCTCAGCCGGCACGGCAGGATGTGCAGCTCGTATGAGCGCCCGCCCTTAGACGAGGCCGGCGCAGCGCCCCATATCGTTGGCACGTCTCCGGTGATGACGGTGAGCGCGTCCACTCGCTCCGCAACTCTCTCGAGCTTGCCACGATTCTCGCCCGAGGTGTATGTCGAAAGCGACACGATCAGCACTCGCATCGCTACTCGCTTTGAGTCTGTCGACGACGACTCGCTGCGTTGATCGGACGTCAGCGCTTCACCTCGGGCGAACACACCGAGTCACCGACGACGCGGCGATAGATCGAGTCGATGTCGCGCTCGACCTCTCCGAGGCCAAAATCAGGCCAGGTCGTCGGCTTTGGCGCAACTCTGAGACGCTCGAGCGCCTCTGCGAACCCGCGAACACATGCCTGCACGACTACCTACAGCCACGAGTTCAAATTGAGCATTTGGAGTGCAAGCGAGTTGGGCAGGGCCGCCCTGTCCTAGCGCGACGACCGGAACCCCGAGAGATTGTGCTTCCACCGCCACGAGAGACGCGCCCTCCTTTGAGGGAGGGAAGGAGAAGTGCGTCGGCGTCGGCGATTCGGCTCATCAATTGCTCCCGAGGGAGCCATGGCATGAACGTGACCCGGTCGGCGACGGATACGCGACTGGCAAGACGCCGGAGACGTTCGGCATCGCGTCCACGTCCCACGATGACGAGACGCCATTCCGGCGCGAGACGTAATGCGTCGATGGCGAGCGAAACTCCTTTGAATGCGTTCAGGCGGCCCGCGTAGATCGCTGTGGGCGTCCTGTATGTACTTCGTTCATTCGCGCTCGGCGGCGAGACCTGACCGCTCGACGTCTTCCAACGAGGCATTGGTTCGTAGGAGCGTCTTGTGGCGATGACCGTCGGGGCAAGGCGTCACGGGTCTCCTCATTGTTCACAAGAATCACGCAGGCGCGATTCCAGCCGACATCGAACGAGAGGGTTGAGGCGACTGAGGAAACGACCCAGGCGCAGCAGGATCTCGGAGACGGAGGCCGTGGCGCCGAGCACCGGAAGAAGGCGGAGCGGGACCGACTGTCCGCCGGAAACCGGACCGAGTACGAATGGTGCGGGTGTGGAGCAAACGAGCGCTGGCAGCCAGGCGTTCGCGAACGTCACGTGGTGGACTACGTCGAACTGACGCTCTGCGTGCATCCGGCGGGCCTTAGTGCCGGCTGCTAGCTGCCAGAGGTTGTAGTAGAGGCGAACACCATGGCGGCCGCGTTTCCAGAAGCGTAACCAAGGCGGAAGATCCAGGTAGACAAAGTGGAGTGACGGCGTGGGCTCGTGCGAGGAGCGCAGCCTCCAAGGAGTCCGATTATTCGAACGGGTGAGGACCCACACGTCGTGCTGTGCGGCAGCCGCTCTGGCCCAGTTCCAGCCGACGCCCGGCTCGGAGCCCTTGTTGGGCTCGCAGGCGTACGCCGAAATCAGGACTTTCACGATTGCTTCCGTGAAGCTCGATATGACCGATGCACTGCTCCGCGTACGAATGTCCGCGGTGCCGCGGGAAGCGCGCGCTTGACCGCCCACGCCGCGCGCATCGCGAGGGGCAAGGACATTTCCCCAATTGCATCGCGAACCCAGCCCTTCCGGAGCGTCAGTTCTGTCACGGGAATGGTCGGGATTCGGTAGATATCGGACGATGGGCGGTAGATCCCCCACCTCATCGAGCGGCTTGCGGCGAAATCGTTCGCGACTATCTCCGCGATCACCCGACTGTCAGTCAGACCGCCAGGTGGAGCGAAGTACCGAACCCGGCAGCTTGTGACCGATTCGAGTGCGCCGCGGCTGCCAGCCACCTCCTCGCGCAGTCTCTCCACCGACAGCCCCTTTGAGAGAGACATGGGAGTAGCCGTGCCCCCCGAGTTCGTGCCCGCTGGCAACGAGGGCTTGCAGATCCTCATCGGTCAGCCGGCCCGGCTGGCCGACTAAGTTCGCCGAGACGAAGAAAATCGCCCTGAACCCGCGCTTTGCCAGCTCATCGCCGACGCTTCGGTGGTCGCGCGTGCCGTCGTCAAATGTGAGTACTACGCCCCCGGACGCGCTGTACGCTTGTCCGAGTTCCAGTGTTACCGGCCCGGTGATCTGGTTTAGGAGTTCACGAAACGATTTCAGTGAAATGTCGTGGTCTCGCTCTGGCGAGCTCGACCACGCGGTGAAATGCCAAGACGCAGGCACCTGCTCGTGTCATGTCCCGTCGCCTTCGGCGGGGATTGATTCCGAGTCCGTCACTCCGGCGTCGCCGAACGTTGCCGGGCAAGTTCGGAAGTGGCGAGCACGACAACAGCGAAGATCATCCAGACGTCTGAGAAAAGCTCGATGGTTGTGCCTGTTATCGATCGGATCAGAAGAAATGCGATCACTCCGGTTGACGCAGCACCGATCGGATTCATCCTTTGTGTCCACGCCACCTTGAAGGCCGAAAGAAAAGTGAGCGCCAACATCAGGGTCCCAACGATGCCTACCCCCAGCAGCGACTCGATCCATGTCCCATGAATCGTGGACCCTGTTTCATTTCCCAGCGATACGAGCGCGCGACGGGTACCGACGTCTAGCCCCCAACCGAACTCTGGTCTTTGCCTCACGTACACGAATGCAGCCTTCCAATAGGTCGTCCGGCTGTCGAGTGATCCGACGAGTTCAGGTCTACCCTTATCGAAGGCCGTCGTGCCGGCATTCACCGTCTGTTGGGCGTGCCCAGCCAGGAGCAAACCGAGAACTGCTGCCACGAGGAGGCTCGCGAGCACAACCCGCTGTCTCTTTCGAAGAACGAGAGGGCGCGACGACCAAGAATGCGACGATCCCCGTCCTGTATTGAGTGGCGAGCAGAGTGATAATCCCAACTGCCACGCATACCCTTTGGTACCTCGCAGTTGGATGCTGTTTCCCGATGAACGGAAGGCTCATGATCGCGAGTAGCCCTCCGTACGTTCCGATGCTGTTCGAGGCGTACACGGGCAGATAGCCGTGAAGCGTGTACGGGTCAATTCCTCCAGTTGGCTCCCATCCTCGCCGTGGCATCACAAGCGCTTCGATCCAAGCCACTGTGAGAAGCGCCGCGATGGTCGTGTGCGCTAACCGGAAGAGAAATCGAGGTCGACCAGGCGCCTCGATGCTAAGTGCGACAATCACAATCGCGAGAACGCCGACCGCGAATTCGAAGACGCGGTAAAACGCCTGAAGAGGCAGCGGCGACGCGACAGCCGATGCAGTCGCAACGCCCAGGTACGCACAGAACCAACCCAGAGCCGGAGGCAAGGAAAGCGTTCGTACCCTGTGTCGCGTGAAGAAGCCCACGGCCAGGAGGCCGGCAAACGCCACCAGCGCGACTCGAAGCAAGCCTGCACTGTCGAGAGGATTGCTGTTCAGCTGGGCCGTCGTGCGTCCCCGCCATACGAACGTGCTGGCGACAAGGAGCACCCACATGATCGCGAGGGAGCGCGCCGCAGGACGCACACGACTCGCAAGCTTGGCGATCGAGAGACCGACCAGCAATAGCATCGGGGCGAGCGCGTAAGCGACACTCAGTTTCGTCTGCCCAGACGCGATCGCGACAACGATCGGTGCTGACACCACGAGCGTAAGAGCGAGACCGAGCGTGCGTTCTCTCATCTCCGGGCTAGGTGCTGGGAGGTGGGTCAAGTTTGTTCCAGAAGAGTCTGCGCGGACTCGTAGACGGGCTTGCTTTGGTCGCGAAGCAACCCGCGTTGAATGACCGCCGCGAGGGCTGCCGGAGCGACGTTTGGGTCTACGCCGATATGAGAGCAAACCTCGAGCAGTTGAGCGTCAGGATTTTTCGCGCTCGTCACGATCTCGGCGACGGTTCCGGCGCCGAAGTGAATGAGTCGTTGCAAACGCCAGTGGAAGAGATCCTCCAACGGCAGCCCGAACCGGGCGCTCTCCCAGTCCCACAGGGCTAGACGTCCGTCCGAGAGCGCCGCGGAGTTCCAACCGCAGAAGTCGCCATGCGCAGCGAAACGGCTACTCCCCCTGGGGAGAGTGGCTGCAAGCTGACCTGAAAGATCGGCGAGTTCGCAGAGCGCACCGATCTCCGCCACTCCCATGTCGCGATTCGTGCGCCCGTTGGAGGGGACTGGACGGGTGATCAACACAGAAAGACCTCGCCATTCGATGCAGGCAATCACCTCGGGGACGATGAGGCGGTCGACCAGCGGCGCGATTCGGCGGAGAACAGTTGCCTCACGTTCGATCTCCTCGGCATTGCGGCTTATCTTTGCGTAGGCGACGACCTTGTTTTTCTCGAGCACCGACAACAAGACCCTATGTCGCCGATTGGGGTCCCGATCGACTGCCGCAGCCAAGTCGACAACTCGGGCGCCGAGGGTTTCCGCCACGATCGGGGCAATGCCAGATTGCGGGTCGACCATCAGAGCTCGGCCGCCTATGCCAGCTCGGGCCGCACCGTCCATCACCTCAGCGACGATCCGATGGCCTGGGTCAGCCGGGCGGTAGAGGCCGGCACGAACCGGCCCGAGCCCGCGCGGGAGAACCCACCTGATACGCCCGCGTGCCGAGATAGCCGAGTACGGCTTCCCGAACGCCGTCTGGCCGCCTAGGCACTCCAGGGCGAGACCAGCTAAATCCATGCGACCTTGCCGCTCGGCAAGTACGCCGTCGATGACGTCGCGCGCGCGCAAAGTCGCCCTTGCGGCACCGTCAGTAGTGTCTACGCGGCGAAACCGTCGAGGCTGCTGTGCAGATAAGCCGCGCCACTCAGAGAGTTGCCGCTCAATCTCATCGACCGAAAGCTCTGGCTTCCGGGCGTGGATCGCACGAGGCGTTCCCTCGAGCACGATGAACAGGTTCGACCGCGTGAGCAGGCTGGCGACCGCTCCAAGGAGAAGAGGCGGCTTGCTCAGTCGATAGCGTCGAGGATCAACGGCGAGGTCGCGGGGGCCACGCTCCATGATCACGAGACTCGACCGCACGCGTGGAGACCAGACCCGAGTCGGCCACCCAACGACGACGTCAGTCAACAGATAGGCGCTGCGCATCATCGAGCCTAATCGGCCTGAAGGCAGCCGACCGTGTGGATTTTCGCGATCACTACCGCCGCGCCTGAGAAGACGGCCGAGGGATGGCAGTACGCCGGGAGTGAAATGGAGCCTTCGCGTCGCACGGAATGCGCCACCCGGCGCGGCCTCCAGGGCTGCCGCCAGCGTGGACTTTCCGACTCCGTCAGGACCGACCAAGGCAACAACGAGGCCTGTGGGGTGTACAACACGGCCCGCGATTCGCCGAATCTCCCACGCGCCACGCCGTGCAGTCACAGCGGGTTGGCGGCGCCGGAGAGCAAGGCTATCCGAAAGAGTGCCCAGGGCAACTGCGAGATCAAGCTCGCGCTCAAGGGCGGTCGCGACGGCGTCGCCAGCCGGACCAAACTGCGCAGTGAGCAGCGACCTTGCACCGAGCGGATCGCCTTCAAAGGCACGCCTCAGTGCAGTTGCGTTACCGGGAGTCGCACCCTTCCGAGCTCGCTTCACAGCAAGATAAAGCGTTTCGGCAGCAGGTTGAGGAACGATCAGTCCGTCTACTCTTCGGCGATGCTGAAGTGCGATGCTGATAGCGGGTCCGTACTTCCCGATGCCATAGGGATCGCACGCAACATCTAGTTCTCGATAGCGCCGATTCGGTTCGCTGGCGGTGACCACGTAGTAGCGGGACCAGGGCACGTCGTAGTCGAGTCGCTGCACGAGCTGTCCGAGTGCACCACTGCGAACGATGCTGTCGACGGTGGCGCGATGCTTCGGGTGGATCGCAATATCGAGGTCTGAATCGCGGCCGTCTTCCACGTAACCGTGCAGGAATACGTACGCCACTCCTGCGGAATCTAGGACACGCGCCACCTTGCGCACGAATTCTGATCGAGAGGACAGCGGGCTTCGCTCCGTGCCGGTCACCAGGTTCCAGTTCGAAGGCGATGGCGTGTAATGCGAACGAGGAACTCTGCGTTGGTTCGCATGTAGCGACCGCTCAGTCGCTCCGGCTCACAGCCAAGACGGTGCAGCCATTCAAGCCCAAGGCGCTGCATTTGTGACGGGGCACGAGGCTTGATGCCTGCGATGAACTCGAACGCGGCGCCGACGCCTAGAAAGAGGCTGCCCTCGAGCGCCTTGGCGTTTCGTGACATCCAGATCTCTTGCCGCGGGGCGCCGAACGCACACCAAACGACATCCGGCGAGAATTCCCTCACGTACTCGACTACGACTTGATCGTCTTCTTCGATCTGCCTTCTGGACGGCGAGTAGCTGCCAACGACACGGATTCCCGGGTAAGAGTGTTCAAGTTTGCGCTTCAACTGGTCTGTGACGGCCGAAGTTGAGCCGAGGAGGAAATGCGCTACGTCGGTGTCCACGCCGTTCGCGCACAGAAGGGGCATCAGGTCGGGGCCGGCGACTCTCTCCGCATGGGCGAGGCCGGTCTTCCGCTGTAGCCAGGCGACTGGGGCTCCGTCGGGAAATACCATCCAGGCGGACTTGAGGGCCTTCCTGAGCTCGGCGTCGTGCTGCGCGGTGACGAGAACGTGCACGTTCGCAAAACACGCGTACCCGCCAGCCCCAGAGTCAATGCGATGTGTGATTACGCGAACGGCGTCGATGAGATCGCCGGCGTAACAAGGCACGCCAAACGCCCCGAACGTGGGGTAAGACGAGTCAGGAACACTGGCGTTCAGTTGATCGCCCCCGGCAGCGAGGATCGATTCTCCGCTCAAACACTAGCCTCCCACGTTATAGAGCTCCCAGTGGGTTGGCCGTGCCCGTAACCGTCTCCGTATCCGCCGTAGGAATCTCCGGCCGCGGCTCCGGTCAGGACGAATCCGAGTTTTGCTGTTGGCGCGGCACTGAGGACTCGGTGCAATTCCTGCAGGGTTGAGCGCTTGAGGGACGGCAGTCGGGTGATGACGACGAGGCCGTCAACTCGACCCGACAACGTCATCGTGTCGCTCAGGTCAAGTATCGGCGGGGCATCGATCAGGACGAGATCGACTTTGTCCTCAAGTTCCGATAGGACATCCGCGGCGCTCTGCGAGCTCACGAACTCGGCTGGGTTGGGCGGGAGGGGGCCAACAGGAAGGATATGCAGCTCACCCGGAGGTGAGGTTGTCGCTCGGTCGCGATTAGGCCGGATGGGTGAACCGAGACAGGTACGAGAACATCGTCCAGCGATAAGCGGCCAAGCACGACTGATGTCAGACCCTGGCGCCCCTCTTGTGCGAAGAAGCGTGCTATCGACGGTTTCCGGACATCAAAGTCAACGAGGATGACGCGCTGTCCGGCACGCGCGAGCGCAACCGCGACATTCGCGATGGTGGTTGACTTGCCCTCTCCCCGTGTGGCGCTCGTGAACATGATCGTTCGCGGGTTTCGTTCAAGGCTCACGAAGGCAAGATTTGTCGCAAGGATTCGGTAGGCCTCGGCGGCCGGGCTAAGAGGGTCAGCCAGCATGACGATTGCGTTCCCGGCACGGAACCGACGCCTAGGTTCAGGAATACGGCCAAGCTGGGGAAGGTCGAGTCGGGCGTGTAGTTCGGCGGCGGTGCGGACGCGGGTATTCAGCGCATCTCGCAGGAAGACGAGGCCCACGCCGAGCAGGAGGCCAAGCATCGCGCCGAGCGCGACGTTGCGTACCGGCTTCGGCTGCGTTTGCGCGGCGCGGCCGGCCGAGCGGACGATCATCGCGTTCGATCCTTGAAGGGCCTGCAACGTCGCGTATTCCTGGTCTTGCTCGTACAGTTTCGCGTATACCGCGCCGCCCGCACCGCCCGACGCCTTCAGTTGGGCTAGCTGACCTTCGATCCCCCGTCGTGCACTTGCGATAGCCGCCGTATCGAGTTGCCTGCGGTAGCGCGTGTAGGCAGTGGCGTACGCCTCTGCGAGTCGCTCCGCAACTAGGGGCCGGTGGTCGGTGACCGAGAAGGTCAGGATGTCTGCGCCCGCGGCCGCCGCGACGGATGAACTCGACAGAAGCGACTGAGGTGTGCGGCTCGGCACCCGTGCGATCTTGAGAGCACGTTCGGCGACCACGGGGTTCCGCGCGAGGTCCGCCTGGGTGGCGGCGGCGCGGACGGGGTCGCCGGCGGGCAACTGAACGCTCGACACGATCGCGGCCAAGTTCTGAGTGCTGAGGAATACGTCCGCAGACGAATTGTAGAGCGAGGTCTGACGCGCCGAGGCGTAAATAGCAGCCGCAGTCGAGAGCCCCACGGTGAGCACGATGATCCACCAGCCGCGCCGCAGGACGTGCAGGTAGTGCTTGAGCCCCGCCTCAGCCTGCATTAGGGGACGCTCCTTCGAAGCTGACGCAACGCTCCGACCATCCCTCTTGGTCGAATCGTGAGCGTTGTTCTGTAAGCAGACGACGCCCAGCCTCCTAGTCGATATCTGCGCGTGGAATGCCATCAGTTCTTACTCCAAGCCCGAGGAACGGTCTGTTGCCATGAAGTCAATCTACAAACACTGCCAGCAACTTGAGGATGGCCTCGGCCGCCTCGGGCGGGGTAAGAGACGTGGTGTCAATTCGCAGGTCCGGGCTCGAGGGCTCCTCGTACGGAGAGTCGATGCCCGTGAAGTTGTCCAACTCTCCCCGCCTGGCCTTCGCGTAAAGACCCTTCGGGTCGCGCGCCTCAGCAACGTGAAGCGGTGCGTCCACATGGATCTCGAAGAACTCGTCTGGATTCGACTAGTGCACGCGCCATCTGGCGCTCGGTTGCGAACGGGGAGATGAACGCGACGATCACGATCAGCCCAGCGTCGACCATCAGCTTCGCCACCTCGGCGATCCGGCGGATGTTCTCGGCGCGGTCGGAGGCCGTGAAGCCGAGATCCTTGTTCAGGCCGTGCCGCACGTTGTCGCCATCGAGCAGGTAGGTGTGGCAGCCCTGGTCGTGGAGGCTCCGCTCGACAAGGTTTGCAATTGTCGATTTTCCGGCGCCTGAGAGGCCGGTGAGCCAGATGATGCACGGCCGTTGGTGCTTCGCGGCAGCGCGTGCATCCTTGTTGACATCAAGCGCCTGCCAGCGCACGTTCTGAGAACGACGCAACGCGAATCGGATGAGGCCGACCCCGACGGTGTCGTGCGTTTGTGGGTCGATCAGCACGATGCCGCGGGCGTTCTTGTTCTCGACAGATGGGTCGAAGGCGATTGGCTCGGCCAGTTCGATAGAGCACACCCCGACCTCGCGACATTCCAATTGGTTCGCTGCCACGTGCTCGAGGTTGTCGAGGTTTAGCCTGTACTTGAGCGGAGCGATCGTCGCCGCAACGGTTGTCGCTCCGGTCGCGCAGCAGATAGGTGCGTCCGCGCAACATCGGCTCGCTGCCCATCCAGAAGACCATCACGTCGAATTGGTCGGCGATCAACGGGCGCTCCAGCCGCGGCCAAATGGGCGCTCGTTGTCTCGGTGTTGCTCACGGTCCCTGTCATCGGTGGCCTATGTCGTTGATCGAGAGAGCAGCACGCGGGGAATCGTCTTCGCGACGATCTTCACGTCGCCACCGAGCGACCACGAAGTGACGTACAGGTAGTCCAATTGCACCATCTCGCCAAACGGAATGTCGCTTCGGCCCAGAACCTGCCACAACCCGGTGATGCCAGGCTTGATCCGCAGCCGCTCACGGGCCCACTCGAGGACGTGGCTGTCCTCCTCGAGGATCAAGGGCCGAGGGCCGACAAGGCTCATCTCGCCGCGAAGCACGTTCACCAGTTGCGGAAGCTCGTCGATCGATGTGCGGCGCAGGAACGCGCCGACCCGTGTGACGCGCGGGTCGGAGGGGGCCTTGAACATCCGCTCGTCGCCTCCGTGGTGCTGGTTCAGGTGGGCGATCTCGTGCTTCCGCTCCTCGGCGTCGCAGGCCATGGTGCGGAACTTGAGGATCGTGAATGGCTTTCCACCACTGCCCATTCGCGTCTGCCGGAAGAACGCCGGCCCGCGGGAGTCGAGCTTGACCGCGGCAGCGATGACCAGGAAGAACGGCGCGAGTATCACGAGCGCGATCGACGAGACTGCGACATCGAGGAGGCGCTTCATCAGTTGGGAGGAGCTCGAAAGGCTCAGTTGCGGAAGCCCGACTAGCGGGATGCCCTGGACCGTGTGCAATCCGACGCCGGGTGAGACGAGCTCGTAGAGGCGCGGCACCACGTCGACCTGGACGTCGTAGGTCGTTCAGCGTCCGTATCCGGCGCAGCGTGTCGGCGTCCGAGTCGCCGGAGAACGCCACGATCACCCGTTCGACGTCGAATACCTCGACCACCTCGCGGAGGTCGGATGATCCTCCGACGACCGTCAGGTTCTCGAGATCGTCACGGCGTTCCTTCGGGCGATCGTCGACGAAGCCCACAAGGTTGAGGCCGTATTCGGGATGCTGCAGGAGCTTGCGCGCGATCGTCTGCCCGACGTCTCCCGCGCCGAGGATCAGCGTGTTCTGCAGATACCAGGGGCTTCTTCGGGCCATGGCACGTGCTGCGGATCGCGCCGAGACGACAAGGACGATCGCGGCCGACCAGAAGATGATCAGCTTCGGCGGGGTCGGATCCGCGACGCCCGTCAGGTAACTCGCGAGCGCGGCGGCAGCCGTGCAGACCGTCACCATGTGGAAGATGGCGGAGAACTCGTCGGGTGCGGAGTGATCGGTGCGTTCCTCGTCTTGGTCGTAGAGCCCGTAGGCCTTCGCCACCAGGATCCAGAGCGGCAGGGTAAGGACGAAGCCGGCGACCTCGCTGATCTGGCTGATGGTTCCGCCGCCCGCGCGTACAGCCACCATCCACTCGGCAAGCAGGAGGGCGGTGGTCAGGCCGACCACGTCGGCAAGTGCGAGCGCTCGGCGCAGCATCCAGCCACGGCGGTGGGTCTTCCGCGGCGCGAGCGACGTCGCCGAGCTGCACACCGCCGATGCGGGGGAGATCGCCACTCCACGTCTCCGGAGCTTCATCGACCTCGGCTGGCGGTGTCGATCCCGCCGATCTGGTGGGATGCGAACGCCGACTCTCTCCTTTGAGCAATTCCTGCGAACCCCTCTCCCATTTCCTGCGCGCTGCCGCAAGGTCAGCCGTGCACGCCCATAGTCGCACGGATCCGCGAAACCGCAACCATCTTGAAACACTTGTGAATCTGGCGCGAAGTTTTGTCAACTTTGCGAAGGGTGACGCGGTTCTTTTGACGTGTTTCGGCTCCGAGGCCCGTCAACGGCTGAGGTCGCCAGTACGCCCTCCGCAGGGCGGCCCTTGAGCGGACGAGGTCGCCACGCCACGGGACGGTGTCCTTGGACCGCTAGTCGAACTCGGCGGCGAGCGGGTCTGCGTTCGTCGAACGCGGCTCGACGACGCCGAGGGCGGCACGCGCGTCGGCGTTCGTCGAACGCGGCTCGACGACGCCGAGGGCGGCACGCGCGTCGACTGTGCGGACGGAGCGATCTGGGTGCTTGAGGCGGCTCCCATCGCCGCCCAGCCTTAACGCGTCCGCTGATCTGGCGGCCTCCTGGTGTCGTGCCCGGGCCGTTCTTTCGAGGTGATCCTCGACGCGGTCGGTTGGTCGGCTGGCGGACGTGGTCAGTAGCGTGGCGTCGACCGTCCGGCCAGGTGTCCAGACAAGTCGTCGAGTCGCCGCCCGGCGCTGGTCGTTGCACTTCGGGAAAGGAGCTCTAAGGCGCGTCGAGGGTGATGCGCGCGTCGGGCGCGAGCTGGCCGCCGACGTTCGGGCCGAGCAGGGTCGCCCGGTAGCGGCGGCCGGCCCAGCTCGGCCGGAGGGCGACCGAGAAGCTGCCGTCCGCCTTCGGCGCTACGCCGAGCATGAGCGTCCAGGCGGAGCGTGCTCCCGGGCAGCCGAAGCACTCGAGGTAGACGTAGATACGGGTTCGCTTGCCGGCGAGCGTGGAGCTGTAGCCGGTGACGGGGCGGCCGTGAAACGTCGACGTGCCGGTCAGGTGCGTTCCGTCGTCGACGAACGTGAGTTTCGTCGGCGCCCCCTGCCAGCGCGCGAGGTTGAGCGACGTGGGCCGCCCGGCGATCGCGATCTGCTGGAGCGCCCACAGGGTGTGGTCGGGCGTCTCGCGCACCGCGACCGCCATCGGCAGCGCGAGCGATCTCGCTTTGGAGACGTCGTGGCCGCCGAGCATCCCGTGACGGCCCACGCCGCTGCGAGGCACGAGGAAGCTCTGGCGGGCGCCGCCAGCGGTCCAGCTCACTTCGGCTACGCCGGTCGCGTCGACGCGGAGCTTCGGCGCTCCGGCACTCGTCGCGACGCCGTAGGACGCGAGCGCCACTGGCGCTGCGAGCGCCGCGACGATCAGCACGGTGGCGAGCACACGCAGCCGCATCGTCGACTTTTACCCGATCCGCGCGGCGAGCGCAGCCAGCTCAACCCTTCAGCTCAACCCGTGGGTTGAGGGGAAGATCAACCCGAGGTTCAACCCGTGCGCCGACGACATGAGCGCGCGTGCCGCGGATGATGGCGGCATGACTACTACCGAGTACCTCCTCAACGCGGCGTTCGTTCTCCTCGTCCTTCGCCAGGCGCGGGAGCGGGAGCTCGACCGCCGGAGCGTGGTCGTTCCGCTCGTCCTGGTGTTCTTCGTCGGCTCGCAGTACCTGCACTCGATTCCGACCGCCGGCAACGACCTCGTCCTGATCGTCGTGCTTGCCGCTGTCGGTCTCACGCTCGGCGTTCTCGGCGGCTTCGCCACCCACGTTCGTGCCGGCCAGACGGTGTTGCTCTTGCCCGCGTCGGCTGGATCGCCGGTGTGCTGCTCGTCCTCGGGATCGGCTCGCGGATGGCGTTCGCGTTCGCGATCGGCCACGGCTTCGAGCCCGCTGTCCGCAGCTTCAGCATCGCTCATCAGATCGGCGCGGCGGCGTGGCCGGTGGCGCTGGTCTCGATGGCGCTGATCGAGGTCGGCGCCCGGATCGCTGTCGTCCAGGTTCGCGGCCGCCGCCTCGTCGCAGCGTGAGAGCCGGTCGTCTCCGCGAGATCGTCCGTCCGGCCCGTTTCGGCGGGCCGGACGGCGTTCTATCGTCTAGCCGTGGATACGTCCGAGAGTGCGCGCGAGGCGGAGGCGCGGACGCGCGCCGATCAGCGGCTTCGCGCGCCAGCGCGACATGCTGCGCCCGCTCGGGCTCGTCGTGATCGCGGCGGTCGTGGTCAGCGCGATCAACGGCCATCCAGCTCCCGGCCGCGCACGGGAGGGGCTCGGAGTCGCTGTGCGCGCTCGTCGTGTTCGCGGCTCGCTCTGCGTTCGCGATCCGGGAGCTTCGTCACGATCGCAGCATCGCCGTGCAGGCGAGCGTGATCGCGGCGATGGGCGCGGCCGGAGTGGCGCTCGTCGCGCTGCAGCCGCGCGGGGCGACCGAGCTTGCAGGCGGCGCAGCGGTCTGGATGGCGGTCGCGCGGCTGCCGTTGCCGCTCGGGCTCGCGGTCGCGGTCGCCGTGACGGTCGGGCTCGCTCTTGCCGCAGGCGCTCTCCGGCGGCTCGGCTGCGGCGGTCGTCGCCGCGACGCTGCTGTGCGCGCTGCTCGGGCTGGTTGCCTACTTCATCAAGCAGGCGCGCGCGAGCCAGGACACGACCGAGCTGCTGCTGGCCCAGCTCGAGGACGCGCGCGAGGAGCAGCTGCGGGCGGCGGCGGTCACCGAGCGCGGCCGGATCGCGGGCGAGCTGCACGACGTGCTCGCCCACTCGCTCTCCGGCGCGGCGATCCAGCTGCAGGGCGCGCGCAAGCTCGCCGAGCGCGAGCAGGCGAGCCCGCAGGTGCGTGCGGCGATCGACCGTGCGGGCGAGCTGGTTCGCGACGGGCTTGCCAACGCCCGGCAGGCCGTCGGCGCGCTCCGCGGCGAGGAACTCCCCGGCGTCGCGCAGCTCGAGTCGCTCGTGGCGACATTCAGGAACGACATGAACACGGACGTGACGCTGACGATCGAGGGCACCGCGCGGCCGCTCCCGGCGGACGCGAGCCTCGCGCTCTACCGCGGCGCCCAGGAGGCGCTCACCAACGTCGCCCGCTACGCGCCCGGCGCGACCGCCACCGTCGTGCTGCGCTACGAGCAGCGGACACACGACGCTGACCGTCGAGGACCGGCTGGCCGGGCCGAAGCCAGACGCCGACGGCCTGGCCGGCGTCGGCGGCGGGAACGGACTCGTCGGCATGCGCGAACGGGTCGAGCGCGTCGGCGGCAACGATGCAGGCCGGCCCGACCGAGACCGGCTGGCGGGTCGAGTTGGACGTCCCGGCGTGATCCGCGTCGTGATCGCCGACGACCAGCGCGTCGTCCGCGACGGACTGGCGATGCTCGTCGGCCTGATCGACGACATCGAGGTCGTCGGCACCGCCTCCGACGGCGTCGAGGCCGTCGACCTCGCACACGACACTGGCCCCGACGTCGTGCTGATGGACCTGCGCATGCCCGAGATGGACGGCGCCGAGGCGACCCGCCGGATCCGCTCCTCTCTCCCCGAGACGCAGGTGCTCGTGCTCACCACCTACGCCGACGACGAGTCGCTGTTCCCCGCCCTCCAGGCCGGCGCCCGCGGCTACCTCACCAAAGACGCCAGCGCCGAGGAGATCGAGACAGCGATCCACGCCCTCGCCGCCGGACGCACCCACCTCGACCCGGCAATCCAACAACGCCTGATCGCCGCCGTCATCGACGCCGCCCCCGACAACCGTCCACCGCCCGACGACCTCACCCCACGCGAGGTCGAAGTCCTCAAGCTGATCGCCGCCGGCCTCTCCAACGCCGAGATCGCCACCGCGCTCGTCGTCAGCGGCGCAACCGTCAAGACACACATCAACCACATCTTCGCCAAGACCGGCGCACGCGACCGCGCCCAAGCCGTCCGCTACGCCTACCAACACGGAATCGCCTAACCCGCAACCTCTCTCGCACGGATAGGTCTCGCCGCGTCGTGGGCTAGCGTGCCGCCCAGCCGAGAGCAATCGGCACCGTCACGCCGGTGATGCCGTGTCCCGCCGGTGGAGGCGAGCGGCCTCCGGGTAAACCCCAAGGAGGCCCTGGCGCACCGCCTAAAGAATGGCGGCGCCGGCTTGCGAATAGGCCCGGCGGCCACGCGACTAGAGGATTGGAATCCCTCGAATGGGGTACTCGGACTTCGTGCTCTGCGGCACATCGCACATTTCTCGGCGGGGAGCCATCGCGTTGGCGGTCATTGCCTCGGCATTCCTGGGTTCGCCTGGGACCGCGTTCGCTGGCGATCTCCTGGGCAGTGTCACAGCCGCAACAACGACCGTGACGAGCGCCGCGGATGGAGTCACGGCCACGACGGCCAGCGTGACTGGCGTCGCCGCCCCCTCGACAACCCCGACGACGCCGGCCCCCACGGCCGGGGCCACTGCTGTCACCGGTGTGGTGTCCGCGGTCGCGCCGCCGGTGGCGGGTGTCGCTGCGGCGGTCACAGCGCCGGTGACAACCGCTACTGGGCCGGTCACCGCTGCGGGTACGACCGTCTCGACGGTGACCGGCGCCGCTGCTCCGGTCGTCGGCTCGGTCGCCACCACGACGACGAAGGTGGCCGCCGCCGCAGCCCCGGTCGCTGCTTCGGTGGCCCCCGTGGTGAATACGGCCGTGTCCGGCGTCGTAACCCCGGTGGTCGGCTCAGTCGGCGCCGTGGCGAATACGACTGTGGCGGCAGCCGCAGCCGTGGTTCCAGAAGTCGCGGCCACCGCGACCACCGCTGCTTCGAATCTCGTAACGACGGCCGTGGCGCCGGTGACGCAGGTTGCCGCGGCTCCGACCGTCGTCGCCAAGACTCCCTCCGGCCCGAGCTCTCCATCCGGTTCGTCGAGTTCCCAGGCTCCGGTCGCAACCGTGGCCTCGGCGCCCCATCAAGACACCGCTATGTCCGCTTCCAAGGAGTCGCCGGCATCGACCACCGCCGCCGACCTGCAGACGACCCCGACTGCGCCTCGGAACGTGACCGCCGCGCCGGTCACGGTCGACTACGCCGGGCTCGCGAAGCCGCCCGCGCAACACCGGCCCGTACGCGGCGCTGCGACGACAACCTCGGCGGCACACCTGACACCGAATGCTGAGCCGCTGGTCGCCTCCTCAATTTCGACGACAGCGCCGCAGCCCGCGCGGGCCGCGCACGCGTCCGCGTCGGCAGGGATGTCCGTGCCGCGCGTGCCGCCGGGCCTGCCTCGTGCGCCACAGGCGCCCTACGGCCTGGCAGCGGGCGCCTCGGCGGCCTCCGCAGTTCTTGGCGCAGCGGTGATCGCAGCGCTCCTCTCTTTCCTTCTGCTGGGACATCCGAGGGTGGGCCGTCGTCTACGGCCTGTGATCGACCTCCTCGTGATGCCACCGGCCGCTTCACCGCTCGAGCACCCCGGCTAGACGCGTCCCTGCGTCCCGTTGCACCGGGCGACTTGCCTGGTGCCAATGCTCAAGCGATGAAAGGAAGGAACGATGAAACGGTACTTCGTACTCGTGGCAAGCGTCTGCGCGCTGTTGTTGGCGCTCGCCGCCGGCCCGGCGTTCGCTGGAACGCCGCAGCCACCGAACCCGGTCCAGCCCACAGGGGGCAACCAGGGCCAGTCGAACACGGCGATCCTGTCGAACATCCCCGTTCTGTCGGGGAACAGCGTCGCGGTGATCAACACGGGCGACCAGAACTCGTCCGCGAACACGAACCTGTCGCAGGTCAACCAGGGCCAGCCGGTCGGGAAGGAAGGCGGCTCGTACGGCGATGGTCAGCCGACGCAGCAGCCGACGACCGACCTGGCACCGAACGGCCCGAGCGGCGGAGACGGCTCGGATTCGAGTCAGTCGAACACGGCCGTTCTGTCGAACATCCCGGTCGCGTCGGGGAACAGCGTCGCCGTGATCAACGGCGGGCAGAAGGGCTGCGGTTGCGACGGGAACGACGGCGGTGGCCAGACCTCGTCGGCCGACACGAACCTGTCGCAGGTCAACCAGAGCTCCGGCAACGGCGGCTCGAACGACGGCGGCCAGTCGAACACGGCCGTTCTGTCGAATATCCCGGTTGCGTCGGGGAACAGCGTGGCGGTCGTCAATACCGGCGACCAGACCTCGTCTGCCGACACGAACCTGTCACAGGCCAACCAGAGCTCCGGCCACGACCAGCCTGGCTGGGACGGCAAGAGCTGCCGGTGTCAGGGCGGGAAGAAGGACGGGAAGTCGGACGGTGGCGGCCAGTCGAACACGGCCGTCCTGTCGAACATCCCGGTTGCGTCGGGGAACAGCGTCGCAGTCATCAACACGGGCGACC
Source organism: uncultured Thermoleophilia bacterium (assembly GCA_963703445.1). Lineage (GTDB taxonomy): Bacteria > Actinomycetota > Thermoleophilia > Gaiellales > Gaiellaceae > PALSA-600. The sequence goes on from CAVPEK010000001.1 coordinate 26,139, forward strand.
AGACCTCGTCGGCAAACACGAACCTGTCACAGGTCAACCAGAGCTCCGGCAACGGCGGCTCGGACGGTGACGGCCAGTCGAATACGGCCGTCCTGTCGAATATCCCGATTGCGTCGGGGAACAGCGTCGCGGTCATCAACACGGGCAACCAGAGCTCGTCCGCGAACACCAACCTGTCGCAGGTGAACCAGAGCTCCGGCCAGGATCAGTCTGGCTGGGACGGCAATAAAGGCCGGAAGTCGGACGATGGCGGCCAGTCGAACACGGCCGTCCTCTCGAATATCCCGGTTGCGTCGGGGAACAGCGTCGCGCTCGTCAACACAGGCGACCAGACCTCGTCGGGAAACACCAACCTGAGCCAGGTCAACCAGAGGTCTGGCCAGGACAAGCGGGGCTCGAAGTGGGGGGAGCCGAAGCCGGCCCCAAGCCCGAGCCGAAGCCGTGCCCCAAGCCCGAGCCGAAGCCGTGCCCCAAGCCCGAGCCGAAGCCGTGCCCGAAGCCCGAGCCGAAGCCGTGCAACGAGCAGAAGCCACCGTGCCCGCCGAAGCCGTGCGAGCCTAAGCCCTGCGACGTGATCGTCACGATCGCCGGGACGGTGACTCATCTGATCTAGGACGCTGCCCGGAGGCCCGGGCGTGGCGAAGGTCGACGCCACGCCCGGGCCAAGGGGCCCCCGACGTACGAATCGCCTTAAACTTGACAAAAGCGTTTAGGCCTCCTGGTGCCATGCCCGAAGATCCTCCAAGCATCCCGGCTCAGCCGGCGTGACGCCGGTTTGCGTCGGGCGAGATGTTCGTGCAAGCCCTGGCCGGAACTCCGCACTCGAAGGTCAGCCCTGAGTAGGAGCGCGCGAGGGTCATAATCGACCGATGCCGCGGGAGACAGGGCTGGTCGGCAGGGCGGCCGAGCTAGCTGAGCTGGAGCGTGAGCGTCGGCTGGCGGCGGCAGGTGAGTTCCGAGTGGTCCTTCTCCTCGCTGATCCGGGTATCGGCAAGACGCGCCTCGCGCGCGAGTTCTTGGCGCGCAATCGACGGAAAGCGGTCGGCCTCTCTGCGCGGGCTTTCCCGCTTGGTGCTTCCGCATCGTTCGGAGTCTGGTCTGAGGCGTTCGAGTACCACTTTCGCGGACTGCCTGCGGAAGACGTGACCCGGTTGTGCGGTGGGTATCTCGACGATCTGGCAGCGTTGTTGCACAGCGTCGCCGCTGTCCGTGGCTCGGCTCCAGACCGTGAGCCACCACGTGTGCGGTTGCTTCAGGGCCTTGCCGCTGCACTCTCCAACCTCGCAGCGGAGGCTCCCGTCATCGCGTTTCTGGACGACGCTCATGTCGCCGACGCGTCCTCGTGGGGCGCGCTCGGCTATCTCGCCGGGGCGCTCCCGCAATCGCGCGTGCTCGTGCTGGTTGCTGCTCGTCCAGCCGAGCTCGCAGAGAACCCCGAAGCGATGCTGGCCGTTCACGGTCTGGAGCAGGAGGCAGTGCTGCGGAGGCTACGGCTTGACGTCCTCGACGTCGATGCGCTCGGTGATCTCGCTGCGGGGAGGCTCGGCGAGAGACCACCGCCGCAGAGCTCGTTGCATGGCTGGAGGAGCGCTCTCGCGGCAACGCACTCTTCTCCCTCGGACTGCTCGACGCGCTCTTGGATGAGGGGGCCGATCTGGCGGCTCCCATGCTGCGACGGCTGCCGGAGGACCTGGCGGAGCGCGTCGAGACACGGTTGCGAGCGCTCGACGAACCCGCCTTGGCAACGCTTCAGTCGCTCGCCATCATCAGCCGCAGTGTCGTGACGCGCGAGCTCGCCGCGGTCACCGGCCTCTCCTCGGAGCGGCTCGCCGCGGTGCTCGAGCGGCTGGTCCACTCTCGGTTCGTGACCGAGGCGCAGCACGGCCGGGACTTGAGCTACGAACTCGCCCACCCGCTGCTTCAGGAGGCGATCTACCAGAGAATCAGCGAGGTCCGCCGACGGGCCTTGCATCGTCTCGCGGGTCGAGCACTGGTGGCTGCAGCTCGGCTCGGCGAGGCGGCTCCCCACTTCGCCCGTTCCGCCGAAGTCGGGGACGACGAAGCCATTCGAACGCTCTGCGACGCCGTTCGACAAGCTGAGGAACGTGGCGCCTACCACGAGGCGCTGATGATCCTCGACACCTTGGTCGAGCTCGTTCCGCCCGGTGACGAGCGCTGGCTCGACGTCCTCGAGGCGTTGTCATGGCAGGCGGAGTGGGTGGTAGACCATCGAGCGGACTCGAATGCGCGGCTGGGGATCCAGGCCATGCGGGCGATCGAGGATGTTCTCTCGGGCTCGGTCGATCCAGCCGTTCGCGCGATGGTGAAGTTCCGTCTCGCCAACTTCCTTGCCTGGGGGGTGGCGGATTTCGACGCCGCCGAACGCGCCTGTGAGGAAGCGAGATCGCTCTTCGACGACGCCGGTGTCCGGTCCGGCGCGCTGCTCGCGGAGAACGAGTTGGCATGGATCCACGGCTTGCGGAACGAGTACCCGGCTATGCAGACCGTTGCGGAGCGCGTCCTCGTCTCGGCGGAAGCGGCAGGTGATCGCTTCGCGACGATTCAAGCACTGACCGTGCTGGCTCAGGCGTCGTTTTTCCGGGGCCAGTTCGCAGAGGCGGAGGAACATCACCGGCGGAGCATCGCAATCGCCGCCGAGGAAGCAAAGACGTACAGACTGACGACAAGTCGCGCGCTCCTTGCCTGCTCACTCGCATTCGAGGGACGCCCCGAGGAGGCCGCTGGTCTCGTCGAGCAGGCCAAGGAAGCTCCCGAGTGGCGCGAGACCCTCCTACCCGAGTGGGAGGCGATCGTTCAGTGGTTCGCGGGCGACGTTCGTGCGGCGCTCACGAGTTCGCAAGCTGCTGCCGCCCAGCTCGTCGGGGAGCTCAGCAAGCGCCGCGCTCTCGGGGTCGCGTTTGCCGCGCTTGCGGCCGTCGAGGCGGGTGAGCCGGTACAGGCCCGTGACCACTTGCGTCGAGTTCGGGCGACCCTCGGCGGGGTCGACTTCCTCTGCGCCCGATTCACGGCCGCCCACGCGGAAGCCCTGCTCGACTGGTACGAAGGGAGGGTGTCGGATGCGCTCGCAAGGCTGGCCGACGTTTCCGAGGACTGCCTTGCCGTCGGCGCGACACCGTTTGCCGCTCTTGTGCTCGTCGATCTTGCGGCGGTCGCGGCTGAACTCGACGACTCCCGGGTCGCTACGGCTGCTTCTCGTCGGCTTCAGACGATCGCCCACGAGATCGATCGTGACCTATATCACGCGTTGGCAGCGATCGCTTCAGGGTGGTCAGCGCTCGCCGCAGGTTCAACTGGCGAGGCTGCCGATCGCGCGCGGCGAGCTGTTGAACTTCTTCAATCGTCCGGGTGCCGCGGCTTTCACGGTCGTGCCCTCGATCTGCTCGGAAGATCGCTCGTCACAACTGACGTTGACTCCGCTCGCAAGGCATTCGAGCGAGGCTAGGTCGGAGTTCCGCGCGTCTGGCGTGACGTGGCGGCTCGAGCGCGCGCGGGAGTTCGAACGGTCTGTCGGGGGCCGTCCCCGCAGGACAGCGGCCCTCCCTGGCGACGATCTCAGCACCCGCGAACGGCAAGTCGCGCGGTTGGCGGTCGGCGGTCTCACCGCACGGGAGATCGGCGAGCAGCTCTTCATCAGCCCGCGGACCGTTGAAACACATCTGGCAAGTGTCTACGCGAAGCTCGGCGTCCGCTCGAAGGTCGAACTGACCAGGCGCGCGTCGGAGCTCGCATTGAACCAGTAACCCGGCTCCGTATCACTACTGATCTCAACCCGCTGGTCGCTTCATAGCCTCGACCTCAACACGCCGCCGCACGAGTTGTGAGCGGTCAACCGAAGGAGGCTATGGAAGATGCGTCGGTTCTCTGTTGTGCTCGGAGCTCTGCTGCTCGTGATCGCGCTCTTTGCGGCGGTCTCAACCGCGTCGCACCAGCGGGCTGCACAAGCCGCAGCGAGTCCGCAGGTCGCGTTGGATTGGAATGCGACCGCGGTGGCGACGACGATCGCCGCGGGAAAATCTCAGCCCGAATCGGGTCTGTACGTCGGTCTGACGCAGGCGGCGGTCTACGACGCCGTGATCGCGGTCGACGGCGGATTCCATCCCTACCTGATTGTTCCGGGAGTTCCGCCCGGATCGTCTGACGAAGCCGCAGCCGCCGCCGCGGCGTACGGCGTCCTCCTTGGCTACTTCCCCGCACAGAAGCCGGCACTCGACTCGGCATACGCGACGTCGCTGGCCGGGATCCCTGACGGCACGGCGAAAGACCGTGGCGTCCTTGTCGGACAGCAGGTCGCCGCCGGACTGCTCGCAGCCCGCATCGACGACGGACGCGATGCAACGGTGCCATTCGCCCCGACGCCCGGCCCGGGCGTCTGGCAGCCGACACCGCCTGCGTTCCTACCGGCACTCACTCCATGGCTGGGCGTCATGAAACCGTTGCTGCTCGACAGCCCCTCGCAGTTCCGGCCGGGGCCGCCTCCGGCACTCGACAGCGGTCGGTACGCACGCGACTACAACGAGACACGGCTGTACGGCGCCCTCAACGGCTCGCTTCGAACACCGGAGCAGACAGAGACGGCGCTGTTCTATACCGAGAACGCGGCCCAACAGTACAACCGGGCATTGCGCGGCTTCGTATCCAACGCTCAGATGAACCTGAGGGACGCGGCCCGGGCACTCGCAATGGCCGACACCACAATGGCCGACGCGCTGATTGCCTGCTGGGACGCCAAAGACACATACGTATCCTGGCGGCCGATAACGGCGATCGCGGCCGGAAACACGGACGGCAACGCCCGCACGACCGCCGACCCGACCTGGCTGCCGCTCAGGCCGACGCCGAACCACCCGGAGTATCCGTCGGCACACAACTGCCTGGCGGGAGCGCTCAGTGAGTCGCTCTCGGAGATCACCGGCAGCGATGTCATCAACCTGGACGTCTCGAGCACCGTCACGGGAACGACTCGCCACTACCGGCGTGTCGACGACTTCAAACGAGACATCATCGACGCCCGCGTCTTCGTGGGCTTTCACTTCCGCACCTCCGGCGAAGTCGGCTTCAGGCTCGGCACCGACGTCGCCCACTGGGCTCTGCACCACTTCTTCGAGAAGAACTGAAGAGCGAGCGGACGCGGGGCTCCGGCGCATCAGCGGCGGGTCCCCGCGTCGCCATCGCGCGCGTGTGAGAATCCCCGATGTCCGACGCCCGATGTCTGCCACCTCTTCGACCATCGAGCTAGACCCGGCTGCCGTCAGCGAACTCGAACGTTCGTTCCGCGGTCAGGTCCTTCGCCCAGTCGATCCCGGCTACGACGAGCACCGCCGTGTCTGGAACGGGTCGATCAACCGTTTCCCGCCCTGATCGCACGGTGTGCGGGCGTCGCCGACGTCAAGGGATGCCGTGCGCTTCGCACGCCAAACCGGTCTGCCGGTCGCAGTCCGCAGGCGGAGGCCACAGCTTCCCCGGGCTCTCGGTCTGCGACGACGGGATCGTCATCGATCTCGGCTCGATGAAGGGGATCCGAGTCGATCCCGAGACACGCACCGCCGAGTGCAGGCGGGCGCACGGCTCGCGGATCTCGACCGCGAGACTCAGGAGTTCGGGCTCGCCGCGCCGGCCGGAATCGTCTCGCATACGGGCGTTGCCGGGCTGACGCTCGGAGGCGGCATCGGCTGGCTGATGCGCAAGCACGGGCTGACGATCGACCAACTACTCGCCGTCGATCTCGTCACCGCCGACGGGCAATTCGTGAAAGCAAGCGCGACGGAGAACGCGGAGCTCTTCTGGGGGCTGCGAGGCGGTGGCGGCAACTTCGGCATCGTCACCGAGTTCGAGTTCCGCCTCAACCCTGTCGGCCCGATCCTGCTCGGCGGCCCGATCTACTGGCCAATGGAGAGCTCACCGAACGTCCTGCGCTTCTATCGAGACTGGATCGCCGATGCGCCGGACGAACTGACGACGATCGTCTTCCACCGAACGGCGCCCGCGCTGCCAGCTGTGCCACCCGAAATACGGGGCAAGCTCGTCGTGATCGTCGGCTGCTGTTACGCCGGCCCGGTCGCCGACGGCGAAGCGGTCGATCCGGCCGCTCAGGCAGTTCGGGTCGCCGCTGCTCGATCTCTGCCGGCCGATGCCCTTCCTTGCCCTCCAAGCGATGCTCGACCCGTCCTTCATCCACGGCTGGCAGTACTACATCCGCTCCTGCGACGTCGCCGAGCTCACCGACGATGTGATCGACATCACCGCCGAGCACGCCCTCGGGATGAGCTCACCGCGGACGACCTTCCCGATCTTTCACCAGGGCGGTGCCGTCGCGCGAGTCGCCGAACACGAAACCGCCTTCAACGGACGCGCCGCAGGCCACTCGATCAACGTCGCGGCGATCACGGAAACGGCGGACGGGTTCGACGAGGAGCGCGAATGGGCGCAAGGATCTCTGGTCGGCCCTCGCACCACACCACACCAGCGTCTACGTGAACTTTCTCATGGACGAAGGCGAGGACCGGATCCGCGAAGCCTACGGATCCGAGAAGTACGACCGGCTCAAGGCTTTGAAGCGCCGCTACGACCCCGACAACTTCTTCCGACCTCAACCAGAACATCCCGCCCTGGGGCTGAGCGGTGACGCTGATCCACTCGACGGTCGCGTGTGTTTTCCGGGGTCCCTCCGGTTCACGACCCGGAGCGGCCTCCTGGTGGACGTCACGAAGCGCCTATCGGGGAGAGCGGCCTCCGGGTGACTGACACGGGGCGGCCCTGGTGAGCGTCGCGGCGGCCTTGCCTCGATTCATTGGCGGTGCCGCCGCGACGTCTCAACCAGAGCTAGACCCAATCGAAGTTCAGCTTCAACATCCTTCGCATCAGGATCTTGAGTGAGCTATCGAGAGAGTGCGTCCGGAACATTTGTTCCGAACCCGGAGATATTCGAGCTTGTCCAGCCTGGCCAGGCTTGTGAACAACTCTCCGTTCTGGTCAACGAGCCGGATCTCAATTTCAGCCGACTTCACGTATTGCGGTTCGTTCATATGATCGCCTCCTTGAGTGGGTTTGCAATACCTTTCCGGCCTGGCGAGGCAGTGTTAAAGGGCAACCAGCCTTGCCGTGAACAGCCAGGCTCGTACGCCGCGCGGCCTTTGACCGCGCGGTGCACCCAACGAACCGTTAATTCTTCACGCGGCCATCGCCCGGCAGCGTTGGACGGATTTCAAGTCGCGCATGGATGCGCAGCGGCGGCGATGAATCGTGCCCAAGGTCAACAGCAAGAGCGTTAGCCCGGCCGGCTCCACGGCCGCCGTAGCGGCGGGCCGCCGCGCGCGCCGCAGCCCCGGCTACCAGACTGAGCGGGAACGGCTCGAGCCCTACGAGCAGCTAGCCGGGATCGTGATCCGCCGCCGCACGGAGCTCGGCCTGACCCAGCAAGAGTCGCCGAGGAGATGCGCACGAGCCACTCCGCCATCTCACGCATTGAGAGCGGCCAGCACAGCACCTCCGTGCAGACCTTGCAGCGACTCCCCGCCGGGCTCGACAATGCGCTTCGTGATGGGCGTCGAGCACGGACCGGCCGCAGAGCCCATACGCGAACTCGTACCCGCTTAGCCTCTCGTCCGAGAATCGTCGCCCTGGCGCGGTCTCTGTCCGTGCGCGGCCGGGACGTCTGCGGCGCTCAGAACGTCGCGGACTCACCCTGCCGCGAGAACCGCTCGAGCGCCGCGCCGCCGCCGGAGGCGACCGGCTCGCCGTGCGCGAGCAGCAGAACCTCGGGGCGCAGCTCGCGCGCCAGTTCGCCGTAGCGCTCGCGGAGGGCGGCCTTCACCGGCTCGGGGTCCTCGCCGATCAGCCGGTCGGGGACGAAGGCGAGCGGGCCGTCGGGCGGATGGCGGATGGCGCCGTCGGCGATCGCCAGTGCGCGGTGGGCGGGGAGCCAGAGCGCCATCTCGTCGGGGCACAGGTGGCCCACTTCGTGGACCACGGCCCCGCCGGGCAGTTCGTCGCCCGGGTCGTAGGGCGTGACTGGGTGGTGGTCGAGGCCGAACTAGTGCACGCCGGAACGCGGCACATGGACCGTGACTCCGAACGCGGCGATGAGCTCAGTGCAGCCGCGCCAGTGATGACGGTTCGTCAGCAGGACGTCGGTGGGCGGAGGGTCGCCGAGCACGTCGGCGCTCTCCTCGGGGATCAGGGCGTCCAGCAGCACTTGCTCGGCAGCCAGGCGGTAGCTGCTGACCTTTTTGCCGATCGACGGGTGGATCGCCGTCCAGTGCCACAGCCCGGGCTGGATCTCGCGCATCCGTCGCATCGTACGGCAGCACGAATCCTAAGAGGCCGAAGCTTCCTGGCGTTCTGGTGTCGTCCCCGGGGCCCCTATAGGCGGCCTCCGGTCGTGCCTCGGTTCATTAGCGGTGCCGCCGCGACGTCTCAACCAGAGAGGTAGACCCGATCGAAGTTCTTCTTCAACATCCTTCGCATCAGGACCCTGAGGGGGAGCTGCAGAGATCGTCGGCGGACGCGCCGGCGACTTTCAGTTTTAGGGCCAGAGCATCTCGTCGGCGCGTATGGGGGCGCTGAGGGGGGCGGCCGCGATTTGTGAGCAGCGATCCTGGTGTGCCGCGTAGCCGTCATTGCTCGTGGTGAGGAAGACGGCGTCGTTTGCGTCGACGACGTATGGGCCGGGGACGCTATCGAGTTCGACCCGATTGCCAGCGAGCGTGGAGTATGTCCAGATGGGAGCGCCACAACGGTTGCAGACGGAGAGTGCACGGGTCGCGAGTGGTGCGGTTTTCACGTCAGCATCTCAAGAGGTAGGCCGGGGTTCCCGGGATTCATTTGGCGCCGTTCAACGCAGCGTCACCCAGTGGAGCTGGCCCGCTCATGAGCTGGACGATCTCGGTCGCCGCGACGCGCGAGAGGTACGGTCGGCCTCCTGGGCTCGGCTCGGAGCAGCCGGCCTCCTGGTTTGAGATCGGTGTGCCGAGGGCTGATGATCCTACGGTCTGGTGCACCCGTGGATCGTCAGCCGGCATTGATGCCCTACCGGACATGGCCATCGCCGTCGCTAGTCACGCGTTCTCCTTTGGCGTTTGCCGTGCGGGCTTGTTGCAGGGTGTTGAGGGTCACGAGCGCTTGATTGCGTCGTCGGAACAAGCTCGTCTCGTGCCGTGTGAGCTTGGCCATCGCATTCGGCCCGTTCGCGTCGTCGATGAATGCTCCAGCGAGTCGAACTTCCTCGGTTCTCTTTACCGAAGCAGCCTCGTCGAGCTGTTCTTCGAGCAACTCATGAACGTGTGGGTTAATGATCTGGATGATCGTGTCGTCCAGTCCGACCGCCGCTGCAAGTTCTGCCTCTCTGACCTGACGTTCGGTGATCTCGAACTGTGCCTTCTGTTTCGAGAAGAAGCGCTCGTCCCCGGCGGCCACGCCGCCAGCCAGGATCCCTTGCTCAAGGACGGTTGCCCGCCGAAGACGCCAACTCAGGTCGATGATCTCCTCCGCGATTCGTTCCTCTAGCGCCCCGACCGGCGCCAGATCCTCGATCAGAGCCTCGCGAAACCTGTCGAACTCGTCTTGGTTCTCGGTCGGGACGACCGGGGCCTTGGCTGTCAGTCCGTGCCTCAGTGCGTTCATGCTCGAGACGGCCTGGCCTTCCTCGGTCCGAGCGCCGGTCGAGAGTGCCGCGTTGCGGCGATTTGCTTCCACTTGTTTCTGACTCGTCATAATCTGTAACTCCATTCCACTCATAGTGGGAGGGAGTTCTTTCCCTCCTATCTCTTACGTGGTCCGATGCGAGTCGTTTTGAGGGTCCTGTCGTCAGCTTTTGTTTGAGTACGAAGGCCCGTCTCCGTTACGTCCCGTACCTAGTCGGCCAGATTCGGAGTTGTTGGATGTTGTCAGATTAGACAACAGACCAGATTGACGCTCGGATTCGGAAAGACTTCAAAACGAACCCATTTCGGTCGTCCGTACGCGCAACAGCTTCCGAAGCTGAACGCTCGTGGCAGCTTCTAGGCGGCGCTCGTTGGCCTCCGGTTGCATCCCCGAAGTAGCCGGCCTCCTGGTTGCAGGCCCGAAGCCGGTCGCCTCATGGCCTACCGCCCGGAGCGGCCCAGGCGGACATCTAGATTCGGCTCCCTCCTGGGGAGCCCCCGTTAGGCTTGCTCCCGTCTACCGCAGCAAGTCTCGGGACGGCAGCATCGACTAGAACTCCCTTGATGCGCGTGGCTCTATTCTCGCGGATTCCCGAACTGGTCGTGCGCCTCGAGGCGCTGCTGCGAACGCTTGGCCACGAGTGCGTTGGGGTTGTGACGACCGAGGGGCCCCGCGGTCGCTACGGAAACGCGCCGCTCTCGAATCTGATCGACAGTCGGCCACAGAGCTTGGACGTCCTTGTCGCGAGCGGGCCGGCGCGATTCGCGAAGCTGTTGGCGGCGCTCGACCCGGATCTGGCGCTGTGCGGCGGCTTTCCAGTGCGGATACCGGCGGACGCGCTTGGGGTGCCGCGACTCGGCGTGGTCAACGGCCATCCGGCACTGCTGCCGTGCTACCGAGGCCCGAACCCGATCGGCTGGGCGCTGCGCAACGGCGATGCAGAGCTCGGCTTCAGCTTCCATCGCATGGATGCCGACTTCGACACGGGACCGATCCTTGCCCAGGGCTCGGTGTCGCTGGCCGGTGCAGAGCGCGCCGAGGACGTGCTGGGTGCGCTGTTCGGCCTCTGGGCGTCGCTTCTGCCGGGGGCGCTCGAGCGTGTGGAAGCGGGTGATGCCGGTGACCCGCAGGTTGAGGACGGGGCGAGCTACGCAGGCTTCTTCGAGCCGGAGTTCGCCGAGGTCGACTGGTCGCGTTCGACCGAGGAGGTGCACCGGCAGGTTCGTGCCTGGTGGGTCGCCGCGGCACGGGACGGTGTCCGTGGGCCGTTGGCCGAGCTCGGCGGCGAGCGTGTCTACGTTCGTCGAACGCGGCTCGACGACGCCGAAGGCGGCACGCGCGTCGACTGTGGCGACGGAGCAATCTGGGTGGTCGAGACTGATCCCGCCCCTGCCACCCGGGTTTAGCGTGCCCCGATCTGGCGGCCTCCTGGTGTCACGCCCGAGGCCTGAACGAATCAGCGGTTACTCGATGGCTGCGCAGGGGCCGCGGAACGCGAGTCCGTCTGGCATCGGCGTGTAAGGGAAGTGGGCATTGACGGCACGGGCTGCGACGTTTCGTTCCTCGTTGCCGGTGCGAAGCTCGATGAGTCCGTTGTCGAGCGCCCAGGCGATCTGAGCGGCCTTGAGTGACTGGGCGATCCCACGGCCGCGCCACGCTCGGCGGACGGCCAACATGTCGTGGTCGGCGATCCCCGCCGAGCGGTTGATCCAGCCGAGCTTCCCGTAGCCAACGACCTGTTCGCCGTCGAGGGCGACGAAGGTCGCCTCGGGGATGTATCGAGGCCCGGCGAGTTGCTGGGCTGCGAACTGCTCGTAGGTTCCAGGCTGTGGCGGCACGTCGCTGTCGTAGGGAATGTCCGGCAGCGCCTCGCCTGCGGTCTCCCAGACTCCGTAACCGAGATCTGGTCGCTCTGCGAGCGTCGTGATCGTCAGTCCGGCAGGAGGGGTCACCTCGGGGCGTGGACAGTCCTCGAGCGTTAGGCGAAGACCGCGGGCGCGCATCACGATGGTGAATCCGTGTCGTGCGGCGAAACCGTCGCAGTCCGGATCGTCGGAGAACGAGAACAGCTCCAACTCCTCCCGACCGAGCTCGCGGGCGTACTCGGAGACACGGCGATAGAGCGTCCCTCCGACGCCTCGGTGGCGGGCTGCCGGAAGCACGCACAACGATGCAAAGACTGCGCTGCTCTCTTCCATCCCGGCGCCGACGCCGCACCCGCCGACACCGACCGGCTCGCCATCCAGCAAACCGATCCAGTCCCGCCAAGTCGGAGTCGTCGCACGCACATGCTCGATCACGTCTGGATCGAACGTCATCCAGCGAAGCACGTCCGACACGATCCTCGACACGCTCGCGGTGTCGAGCGTGCCCTCGATCAGCTCAATCGTCATTCAGGCCCCTTCGGCCACCCAACTCGACACGCAGCCGACGCTACGCGCTCTCGCGAATGCAAGCAAGAGGGTGAGCCGATGAGAGAAATGCCGCGGCTGGCGTGACTTCCCTTCGTCGCCCGGAGCAGAGGCCCGGGCTCGCCCGAGCCGGGTCAGGCGGGAACGTTCACGTGCTGATCGCTGTCAGCCGCTGCGACCCGGTCGAGCCAGGGTGCAGCCTCGAGCCGCTCGAAGATCTCGCGCGCTTCGGCCAGGCCTGCGGCTCCTCCTTGCTCGAGCAGGGTGACCGCAAGCCAGAACGAGAGGCCGAGCTCGCGGAACTGCCGAGCGGCGGCCTCGTAGCCTGCCCGGTCTCCGCCGGCGAGGCGCGCGCGGAACCGCCGTGCCTGGGCGTCGAGGTAGGGCGCCCGCGAGCCGGGCGGAACCGACTCGATCGATGTCAGCAACTCCTCCAGCCTCGCAGTCTCACCGAGAGCGAAAGCTGCTTCGAGCGCTTCGACAATGCCTTGTTTCACCGCCTGGAAGGAGACGCCGAGGGTTCGTCCCGACTCGATGGTCGCCTCGCCGTCCGCGAGCGCCTCCCGAAGCCGTCCCTCTGCCCGGTGCAAGCAGGCGCGCGATCCCAGGTACACCGTCCGATCCTGGACGTCGGAAGATTCCTCGAGGTGCTCGAACATCGCGAAGACCCGGCGGGCCTCGTCGAGTTCACCCCGCTGCACGTTGATCTCGACGCCCACCTGCAGCAGGCTCAACATCACCCCGCCCGCGACGATCTGCTCGCGGGTGAACTCCGCGCTGCCGGCTCGGGCCTCGTCCCAGCGGCCGAGCATGTAGAGCGCGTACGTGCGTTCTGCCAACGCCGCCCACTCGGTCGGCCGGTCGCCCATCTTCCGGGACAGGGCGAGCGATTCATCGAGGTAGCCGAGCGCTTCGGGGTACTGGTCGGACCGAAATCGTCCGTCGGAGAGCAGGAAGTAACAGATGCCGGCGTCCTCGACGAGGTCGTTGTCGACCGCAATCTGCAGCGAATGCCGCAGGAGCGCGTTTGCTTCCTCGAAGTGCCCGCGGCTGAAAACGACCGCCGCCTTCCCGCGCAACGCCATCGTGAGCGCAGCGGGGTACTTGTGGGCCTCGGCGACGTCGAGCGCGAACTCGGCCCGCTCGGCCGGCACGCTCGAGATCGCCGCTGAACCAGTACGCGCGAGAGAGCCGCGCGGCGAGCAGAGCGAGATCCTCGTCGGGGTCGTCCCCGGCGATGACGGCAAAGGCCCGCTCCATTGCTGCGAGGGCCTTGTCGCGCTGATCGGTGAAGGCATCGAGATCCCCGAGCCGAGCGAGCACACGGGCGGCCGCGTGCGTGTCGCCCTGCTGCTCATAGAGCTCGATCGACTCCTCGAGCAACCCGCGCGCCGCGTCGGGATCGGCGGCCCTCCGCGCCATCTCGCCTGCCTGTCCGAGCAGCATTGCCCGCTCCGATGGATTCGCAGCGAGGTCTGCGGCTTGCGTGAAATACCGCCTCGCCTCGGCGGCCGCCGCCAGTGAAGCGGCACGTTGCCCGGCACGCGCCAGCATCACACGAGCTTTCTCCTTGATCTCGGCGGCGTCCTCCGCGTCCGGCACGGCCTCGTGGGCGGCCAGGTAGTGGGACGCGATCACCTCGACAACCTCGTCCTCCTCGTCGGCGAACGCCGTGCTCAGATACTCGGCCGCAGACAGGTGCTTCGCGCGGCGGTCGCGCTTCGCAAGCGTCTCGTAGGCGACGTGCCTGACGAGGTCCTGCAGGAACCCGTACTGGCCGCGCTCCGGCGAGCGCGGATCGGCCTGCACGCCGAGCACCTCTTTGCGGACCAGGAACGCGAGCAAGGGCTCGACGTCGGTCTCGGCGCCTGCGAGCGTCGCCAGGGCATCTCTCGTGAACGTCTTGCCGAGCACCGCCGCGTCCTGCAGCAGCCGCCGCTCCTCCGCCGACAGGCCGTCGAGCCTGGCGGCGATCAGCGCGTGCAGCGTCTCGGGCACCTCGAGCGAGCCGATCTCGCCGACCAGCTGGTACACCGCGCCCTCCTGCACGAGCGCGCCGCGGTCGAGCAGCATCCGCACGGTCTCGACCGCATACAGCGGCACCCCTTCAGCCCGCGCGAGTATCTGCTCACGCAACGAGGCGGGCAGACCGGGCACGAGTCCGACCAGGAGCTCCTCCATCGCCCCGGCCGACAGCGGCTCGAGGTAGAGCGAGCTGAAGTTGCGCTGGCCGGCGCCCCAGTTCGTCCGGCGCTCGAGCAGTTCCGGCCGTGCGAGGGTGATCACGTACAGCGGCGAGTTCCGCGACCACTCGAGCAGGTACTCGACGAAGTCGAGGAGGCTCGCGTCCGCCCACTGCATGTCCTCGAATGCGAGCACCGTGGGGTAGACGTCCGCCAGCCGCTCGAAGAAGAGCCGCCAGGCAGCGAACAGATCCTGCTTGTCGCGTGCCTCCTGCACGGCCAGTCCGAGCAGCTGCGCCACCCGCGGCTCGACGAACCGCCGCTCCTCAGGGTCTGGGATGTGCTCCTCGAGCGTCGAGCGCAGCTTCTGAAGAGCAGAGGCCGGCTCCTCGTCCTCGACGATGCGGCAGCGCATCCGCACCATGTCGGCGAGGGCCCAGTAGGTGACGCCGTCGCCGTAGGCGAGACAGCGTCCGCGGTGCCAGTACGTGAGCTGAGGCAAGCCGTCGAAGTACTTGTAGAACTCCCAGCCGAGGCGTGACTTGCCAATGCCGGCGATCCCGGTCACCGAGATCAGATGCGCCTTGCGCTCCTCGGCACACGTGTGGAAGAGGTCCTTGATCTGGCGCAGCTCCCGGTCCCGTCCGACGAACGGCGCCTCCAGGCCGGTCGACTTGAGCGAGCCGCGGGCGCCCGAAACGACCCGCAGCGCCCGCCAGAGCGGCAGCAGCCCGTCCTTCCCTTTCAGCTCGAACGCTCCAGCGTCCTCGTAGACGACGGTTTGCTCGGTCGCCCGCCGCGTCGACCCGCCGACGAACACCGTCCCCGGCGCGGCGACCGCCTGCACCCGCGAGGCGGTATTGACGAGGTCGCCCGCGACCATCCCCTGGCCCTCGGCGCCCAACGTCACCGCCGCCTCCCCCGTGAGGACGCCGGCCCGCGCCCGCAGCTCGGGTGCGCCGACCTCGTCGCCCAATGCCGAGACTGCGGCGACGAGGTCGAGCGCGGCCCGCACCGCGCGCTCTGCGTCGTCCTCGGTGGCTGTCGGCGTGCCCCAGACCGCCATCACCGCGTCGCCGATGAACTTCTCGACCGTTCCGCCGTAGAGCTCGATCAACCGGCTGCACGTGTCGAAGTAGCGGGTCAGGAGCTCACGTACCTCCTCGGAGTCGCGCGTGGCGGAAAGTGCCGTGAAGCCGACGAGATCGGCGAACAGGACGGAGACGAGCCGGCGCTCGGACGCGGGCGGCTGGGGTCGCACCGCCGTCGGAGCGTCGACCCCGGCCGGGACCGAGCGCGCCTCGAGCGCGGCGCCACACTCGCCGCAGAACTTTGCGGCCGGCGCGTTCGCCGTCCCGCAGACGGCGCAGAGGTGCGCGAGCGGAGTGCCGCATTCGCCGCAGAACTTGCGGTTGGGCTCGTTCTCGGTGCCGCAACTCGAACAAACGTTCACAGCGAGAGCCTAAACCGTCGCCGCCGAGCTGCCTCGCCATGGCAGCTTGGCTTTCCGCGAGTAGCTGCCTGTCTTCTAGCCGGCCTCGGCCACAACCGGGTGCACCACGGGGGGCACGGGAGCTGTGCGGATGAGCGCGATCCGGAACGCCAGGCCGTTGTTCTTGCCCGGGTCGATGAAGTAGTCGGCTGACACGGTGAGATCGTGGACGAACGCCTCGCGAAGCAGCGAGAACATGGCTTCTCGCACCGGCTGGTTCGCGTCGGTGCGCATCTGGAAGCCGAAGGCGTTGGTCGGGGCCGAATCGAGAATGAACACGGCTTCGACGTCGAGTTCGTCGGTCGGCGGTCCCCAGCCGGTGCCGACGTCGTGCGCGCGCAGGAACGTGAGCTTCCCTTCTCTGTTCAGAATGTCGGCCATTGAGTGCTCCTTGTCTGGTGGTCGGTTCTAGGCGGTTCGAGCGACCCGGAGTACCGTTCCGGCGCGCGGCGCGGTGCGGGTGTAGTCGATGGAGATGGGCGTGTTGTCGACGAATGCGGCCCGCAGAAGCGCGACCATGTCCTGTCTCGTCGGCGCCTCGCTGTCTGCGCGCAGCTGGAAGCCGAACGACATCCACGGGATCGTGTCGAGCAGCATGATCACTTCCGCGTCGAGGGTGTTGGGCGGGCTTCCCCAGCCCGTGCCGACGTCGTGCACACGCAGGAACGTGAGGCGGCCGGTCGCGTTCAAGAGACTGCCGACGGGAGCGTCGGTCGATACCTGGTAGGCGCTGCGGCCGAACGTCCCGGCGCGCATGACGCCCGTCGACGCCTGCACGCGGAGTGCGCGTACATCGGCCGGGGGGAGGCCGGCGTTGTAGTCGCTCCAGGCCCACGTTGCCCCTTCGTTCTTCGAAGAGGCGCGATAGACGCCGCGGTTTGTGCCGGCGTAGATCGTGAACGGACGCATGGCGTCGACCGCGAGCGTTTTCACGCTCAGCCCGACCGGCAGTGTCGGGTCGTCCAAGCGGCGCGGTGTGAGGAGCCCGGTTGCACCCCCGAGTGCACGCAGCAGCCCAAACGGCAGATCGGCCGACCGACGGGAGGCAAACACCTCGACAGCCGCGACGAGGACGGGTGGCGCGGTGCCGTCGAAGCGGTACACGCGGTCGTTGCCGCCCCCGAAGGCGCCGTAGAGGACGCTCGCCGCATCGTTCGGGTCGATCACGAGGTCGTAGACCGGGGCGCCGGACGGGTGCGTGAACGCGAGTCGAAAGTTCGCGCCGTCCACTCCAAGATAGATGCGGCCCGTGTTCGTGCCGGCGTAGTACTTGTTGTCCCTCGCAATGGCGTAGGAGATGACGCCTTCCCCGGGCGCTCCAGGCGGTGTGAAGATGGGTGCCCAGGCGATGTTGGAGACCTCGGTCTGCCACAGCGAACCGACGCAGGCGACGAGGAGGTTGGAGTCCGTCGGGTTGGGTCCAAAGCGGAGGTTCTCGCCCGCGCTGCCGCCAGGGAGGCCGGCCGCGATGTTGGTGAAAGACCCGCCGCCGTCGTCGCTGCGCACGATGCTGGACGCGTACTGGTCCATCGCGTACATCACCTGCGGGTTGGTGGGGTCGATCGCAACGGTCGCACCGTCACCGCCCGTGATCTCTCGCCAGTGAGCTCGTGACCCGTCGGTGAGGAGGTTGCCGTTGTCCTGGGTGCCACCGATCACGAGATCCGGCTCCGTCGCTGACACGGCGAGGTCGTAGAACTCGGTGTTCGGGATGCCGTCTGCGACGAACTTCCAATTGTCCGCCTGCTGCGACCGGTACAGCCCTCCGTCGCAGGCGACGTACAGGTCGGCCGGGGTGACCGGATCGAACAGCGTCAGGTGGTAGTCCGCGTGCGGCGAATCCTTCGAGTTCCAGCTCGCGCCTCCGTCGTCGGAGCGCCAGAAGTTGACGCCGCCGACGTAGAGGCGTCTGGGCTCGATCGGGTCGGCCTGGATCACGGAGATGTAGCTCGCGGTCGTCGAGACCTGCGTCCACGTCGCACCGTTGTCGGCCGACGACCAGAACTCGACCAACGATCCCGTGATCCGATAGCGCGCGTAGATGACTGTGTAGTCGGCCGCTGACGGCGCCACGCGAATGTCGAAGGCGCCGGTTGCCGGGGTGAGCGAAGACCAGGTAGCGCCTGCGTCGGTGGAGCGCAGCACTCCCTGATTTGGCACGCCTGCGTACACGACTTGCCCGCCGGCTGGTCCAAGGATCAGGTGCGTCACCTGGCCCGTGAACAGACGCTGCCAGGTGGCCCCTCCGTCGGCTGAGCCGTAGATCCCGTCCGAAGCGCGGAGATAGAGGTGGCGCCCGTCGGTGGGGTCGACGATGAGCTCGGTGATCGCCGGCAGCGAGCTCGGTCCGCCCACCGGCGTCCAGTTTCCGCCGCCGTCGGTGGACGCATACACGCCGTCTCCGTCGATCGCCGCGTACACGTGATCGGGATCCCCCGCATCGACGGCGAGACCAACGACGTTCAGCGTAGGCAGGTTCCCGCGCGCCTCCCCCCAGGACGCGCAATGATCTGCCGACGCCCACACGCCGCTCGTCGGCGACGACACGTAGACGACGTCGGAGTTCGCAGCCGGTATCGCGATGTGGAACAGGACCCCGGTCGCCGAACCGCCGTTACCGCCGATTCCGGTCGGCCCGATGGGTGTCCAAACGTCGACTGGCGCAGACGTCATCTCGGTCCTCAGACGGGAACCGACAGCGCCCGTCTAGGCCGCCGCCACTCACCCCGAGCTGCGTAGCCGACAGCCAGACAACAGACGGCGAGCGCGGCGACGATCAGCCACTCCAGCCAGCCGCTCCGATGGTCGGGGTCGAAGCCGGTAAGCGCCTCGATCCAGTCGCGCCACACGAGGGTGACCACGGCCAGGACACCGCAGCCGAAGGCAAGCACGCTCTCAACCCAGAACCGCTGACGAACCGTCCGCATTGTGACCTCCGGTGTCCAAACGGAGCAATGGCGTTTCGCCGCAGCTTGCACCGCCGAGTCTCGTACCTGTGTACCCGCCTGTCAAGCGGGCGGGCGCCGCTGACCGCCAGCGGCGCCCTTGGTGCGCGAGCGGATCGGGCTACCCTTCCGCCTCGGAAGGTGTTGGCCGGTCGAACGGCAAGAGGGGGGTCATGGTTCGTCCGATGTCGTTGGCCGTGGTGGCTGCCGCCGCTGCCGCGCTCGTCGCCGGTGCAGGCGCAGCCGTCACGAGCTCTGATTCGTCCGGGACCGTCGTGCTGGACGGCGCGAAGGTGTTCCCGATCGTGCTCGCCAAGGGGCCGGAACACGACTCGACGACGCCGGACGGGAAGAACGGCTACGCGGCGGTCGCAGCGGCGGGCGTGACGATGCTGAAGATCGGCCCCGCGACGACGCCGTGGACGACCGCGGACATCACCGCCGCGAACGCCGACGACCAGGCGGCGGCCGCGAACGGCCTCTCCACCTGGGTGAACCTGAGCACGGTGGCGACGGCGACCGCCGGCTCGGCCGGCGATCTCCTGCTGCAACAGGTCGTGGGCTCGCTGAAGGCGGATCCGGGCGGCAGTGCGATTGCGATGTGGAAGGGCGTGGACGAGCCGTTCTGGTCGGGGAACAGCCCCGGCCAGCTGCAGTTCGCCTACTGCCGGTCGACCGGCCGGGGCACGGCGAGTTGGTGTGGGGGAGAGCCGGTGCTCGACAGCGACCACGCCTGGGTGACGATCGAAGCGCCAAAAGGCACCGCCGCGCAGATCGCGCCGTACAGCGCCGTCACCGACATCCACGGTGTCGACATCTATCCCGTCACGCTGCAAACACCGACACCGGACCTGCACCAGGTCGGGACCTGGACAAGCACGGTCGCGTCGGTGACGCCCAGCAACGCGGTCTGGACGACGCTCGAGATCTGCGCCAGCGGCAACTACGACGGCACAGGCACGTTCGTCCTGCCGACGTTCGCGCAGGAGCGCTACATGGCCTACGACGCGATCGTCAACGGCGCGCGCAGCCTCGCGTTCTACGGCGGCAACAACCCCGGCTGCTGGAACGCCTCCGACACCGCGCACGGCTGGAACTGGACGTTCTGGGACTCGGTGCTCGAGCCGCTCGTCAGCGAGCTGAACGCAGCCAGCCCGCTCGCTCCGGCGCTCGTCAGCGCGGCCTCGACGCAGACCGTCGCGACGAGCGACCCGTCGACCGAGGCGATCAGCCGCAGTGGGAGCGGCAAAGATCTCTGGGTGATCGCCGCGCGCAGCGGCACCGGGACAGCGGCCGTCACGATCAGCGGCCTGCCGGCGAACATCTCCTCCGGCACCGTCTACACCGAGGGCCGCACGGTCACCGTCAGCCACGGCTCGTTCACGGACGACTTCGACCAATGGGCCGTGCACGTCTACCGCTTCGTCCCGGATGCCCCGCCGCCGCCGCCGAGCAGTGGCGGCTCGGGCGGCTCGGCACCGCCCGCGGATCTCGCCGTCACGCTGACCGCGAACACACAGACGCCTTCCGTCGGCCAGGAGAGCGACCTCGTCGCCACGGTCTCGAACCACGGCGGCTCCACCTCCGAGCAGACGCATCTCGTGATCACGCTGCCGCCCACCGTGACGCTCCTCGGGCCGCCCTACTTCGAGCGCGGCTCCGGCTGCACCGGCACGCAGACGCTCGACTGCAACGTCGACACCATCCCGAACGGCACCGCCACGCCGATCAAGTTCGCCGTGCGGGTCGACGGCAGCGGCGCCCAGCCGATCCAGGCCACCGCGAGCTCCAGCCGCGACGCCGACAACGCCGACAACGCAGCCACGCTCACGCTCGACGTGCCCGTCACGGCACCGGCTCCCACACCGCCGAAGGTTGTCCCCGTGGTTCGCTGCACGGTCCCGAAGCTGAGCCGGCAAGACGTTGGCTCAGGCGAGAGCCGTCATCGGTCCGCGCTCGCTGCAGCGTTGGACGGATCAGCCGCAAGCCGTCGATTCGCGTCCTGCGAGGCCGAGTCACACGCAGAGCCCGGCCGCCGGAGCAACGCTCCGCCGCGGCAGCAAAGTCAATCTGACGCTGAGTACCGGCAAGAGCCGGTGAAGATGAACTACGACATCCTCGGTAACTCGTTCCCCACCTGAACGTCCACGTCGTGCCGCGCTACGCGGACGCCCCGGCCCGCATGGCCGTTCGCGCCCTAGGTATTGATTGTCGCGGGCGTCGGTGGGATGATTGGGGCCGCTCAGAGGAGGAGGCCCCGAGTGGGCGTGCGAGCAATCGGCTGCGGCTCGCGTACCTCTTGGGTGACCTCGCTCTGGGAACGGTCCTCTGCGGCTGGTTCGCGGTCTTTCGGTGGCGTCATGCCAGACGCCCGGGAGCGCGCGACCCCAATCACCCTCGAAAGGAGGCCAGATGGCTGGCTCTTGGCAACCTCTGAACAACCAGCCGACGTTCTCGGCGAGCACGATGCTCTTGCTCACCGATGGAACGGTGATGTGCCAGGACGGCGGCGGCACCGCCTGGTGGAAGCTCACACCGGATCTTGACGGTGACTACGTGAACGGCGCGTGGTCGCCGCTGTCGTCGATGCATCACAGCCGTCTTTACTACGCATCCGCGGTTCTGCGCGACGGTCGCGTGTTCGTGGCGGGCGGCGAGTACAGCGACGCCGGCTCCGAGACCAACAAGGCCGAGGTGTACTACCCGACACTCGATTGGTGGGTCGAGATCTCCTCGCCGCCGTGGGGTGAGGTTGGGGACGCTTCGTGCTGCGTTCTTCCGGACGGGCGCGTCCTGGTCGGGTCGATCGACTCGACCGAGACAGTGATCTTCGACCCGGTGTCGGAGACATGGACGGCTGCGGGCTCGAAGGACGACACATCGTCGGAGGAAACATGGGTGCTCCTGCCCGACGAAACGGTGCTTGCGGTCGAGTGCTCGGCGCACCCAAAGGCCGAGAAGTACGTGATCGCCGCTGATGAGTGGGTCAGCGCAGGCACCGTCCCGGTCGAGCTGGTGCAGGCGTCCTCGATCGAGATCGGCCCGGGAATGGCGCTCCCTGACGGCCGCGCGTTCTTCGCCGGGGCGACGGGGCATACCGCGCTCTACACGCCGCCGCCGATCGCGAACCAGCCCGGCAGCTGGACGGCAGGGCCGGACTTTCCTGACGGGCTGGAGGCGAAGGATGCACCCGGGTGCCTGATGCCGAACGGGAAGGTGCTGTTGATCGCGAGTCCCGCCGGTGAAGGCGGCTCCTATCCGGGGCCGACCCACTTCTTCGAGTTCGACCCCGCGGCGAACACGATGACCGCCGTTGTCGATCCGCCCAATGCGGCCGGCCCGTGCTTCACCGGCCGGATGATGCTGCTGCCGACCGGCCAGGTGTTGTTCACGTCGGGCTCGGCCGGTGCCTACATGTACACGTCGACCCCGAGCGGCGTACCCGACGACGACTGGCGCCCTGAGATCGTGTCGTGCCCGACCGTCCTGCGCGCCAAGCAGACGTTCACGCTTCATGGTGAGCAGCTGACGGGACTGTCGCAGGCGGTCAGCTACGGCGACGACGCCGGCCTTGCGACGAACTATCCGCTCGTTCGGATCCGCAACCGCAAGACGGGCCACATCCGCTATTGCCGGACGTTCAACCACTCGACGATGGGAATCGGAACCGGCGAGACCACGCAGTACACGAGCTTCAAGGTTCCGGCCGGTATGGAGCACGGCGAAGCGGAGCTCGAGGTGGTCGTCAACGGCATCGCGTCGGAACCCATCGGTGTCGTCGTATGGCCGTTCCTGCTCCATTTCAACGTCGACGAGGAGGCGGTCAACACGCTGATCGGCAGCCTCGCCGACGGGCCGCTGTGGGTGCTCGGGCCGCACGGACCGGTGCCAGTCGATCCCTGGGGGCCGAAGATCGGCAAGGAGGCCGAAGCCGCCCGCGACTCGATCGTGGGCGGCATTCGAGAGCTACAGCGACTCGGGAAAGAGGTGGAGACGCTCCGCGAGCAAGCCGACCGTTTCGATCAAGAGATCGAGCACTCGCGTGGCGGCACGCGAACAACTGTCGGCCACTGATCGACCGGGGAGGGGGCGAGGCGTCTCGCCCCCGGCCCTCCACCTGCCATTGCGAGTGCAAATTGCGTCGATCGAGGCGTGCTGCCTGCTCCAGCTTCACTCGTTCGGGCGATGCCCGAGCCACGCGTTTCGAGGAGGCTGAGTGAGCGATGCGGCTCGCGATCGACGAGGGTGGAAGACGTACCGGGTGACTCTGGTCCTTTGTCCAGGTTGACGCGGCGCGGTTCCAGAATCACGGTGAGCGGGCGGCTTCGGCTTCGGGTTCCGTACGACCGGCTCGGCAACTGTGGTGGACCTCATTCTGCGGCGATCGTCTAACTCACCCTGTGACCATGGGGCCTGCGCTGCGGGACCTCGTTTCGCGGCCGCTCTGCGGGAGTGGGTGTGAGCTCGGTTCACGGGACCGCGGGCGCGCCCGCGCTGGCGGCGATGCTGCAGCAGTTGTTCGCCGCGGAAGCGCTCGCCGACGTTCGTGAAGCGATTGCCCACGGGTCGCACGTGCTGGCGGTGCATGACACGGTCACTCTTCGAGAGGCAGCCGGCAACGGTGGGCCTCTCGAAGCGACGTTTCACAAGGGCGCGGTGCTCGATCAGGAGGCAAAGTCGATCGAGCGAAACCTTCGCCGGCTGGCGATCTCGTCGGGACGCACGAAGAGCACCCTCGACCGGTTCGAAGACCCGGGAGTGGAGGCGTTGGCCGCGTCCTACCGGCTCCGTCAGGGCCTGTGCCTCGTCCGCCCTCTCAGCGCTTACGGCAATCTGGTCGGGGTGATCTGCTTTCACTTCGGCGGACGCGGGGCGCTTCCTGACGCCGAGTTCGACTCTCTGCGCAAGTTCTGTGACTCGGCGGCGACCGCGCTCTACAACGCTCGCTTCCGGGCGGGATTGCATCGCATGGCATACACCGACCCGTTGACGGGGCTCCCCAACCGGCGCAGGCTCGAAGAGGAGATCGAGAAGCTGCGCGGTGAGGAGGTTTCCGTCCTCGTCGTCGATTTTGATGGTCTCAAGAATGTCAACGACCTGCTCGGCTACGACCGTGGCGACGCGTTGATCGCGCTCATCGGTGCCTCGCTGCTGACAAACCTTCGGGAGCAAGATCTCGCAGTGCGACTGGGCGGCGATGAGTTCGTCGTCCTCCTCCCACACACCGACGAGCGCGTTGCTCTCATCCGAGCAGAGGAGCTTTCGGTCGCGTTGGACGCTCTCGACGTCCCGGACGACATCAGACCGCACTTCCGCGGAGCGAGCGTCGGCTCAGCGACGGCAGGTGCCGACGAAGACCTGCAGCCGATCCTGCGTCGCGCCACTGATGAGATGCACGCTCGCAAGCGGCGGCGTAAGTCCGATCGCGCCGGCTCTCGCAGCGACGAGCCCCCGACGGACGTCTGAACCTGGTCGTCGCCGCCGAACTCTGGCGGCGCGGAATCGCAGCGGGCGACGAGGTTCTCCTCGATCCCGGCTGAATCTGCCCGAATGCACGCGGGCGCCTTGACCGTCCTCGGTCGTTGCGTGAGTGTGCGCGCGATGGCACGAGACCTTCCGCACGGGACCGTGACGCTCATGTTCACGGACATCGAAGGGTCGACCCGGCTCCTGCGTGAGCTCGGCGACGGGTATGCCGACGTGCTTGCCGAGCACCGCCAACGCGTGCGAGAGGTCATAGCGGCTTACCGCGGCGCCGAGGTCGATACTCAAGGCGACGCGTTCTTCGTCGCCTTTACTCGAGCCTCGGATGCTGCCTCGGCCGCGGCGGACATCCAACAGGCGCTCCGGCACGGCACAGTGTCGATCCGGATCGGACTGCACACCGGCGAGCCGGCCGTCACCGACGAGGGGTACGTGGGCATCGACGTGCACCGCGGCGCGCGCATCATGAGCGCCGGTCATGGCGGCCAAGTCGTACTCTCGGCGCGAACACGGTCGTTGCTGGACGACGCCGCGCCCATCCGCGACCTGGGCGAGCATCGTCTGAAGGACATGGGCGCGCCCGAGCGGCTGTTCCAGCTCGGCGAGGGATCCTTCCCACCCTTGCGAACGCTCGATGCCACAAACCTCCCGACGCGGGTGACCCCACTGCTCGGGCGAGAGCGTGAGCTAGGCGAGCTCATCGAGCTGGTTGAAGATGCGCGGTTTGTCAGCGTCACAGGCCCCGGCGGCATCGGGAAGACGCGCCTTGCGTTGCAGGTTGCCGCCGAGCTCGTCGAGCGCTTCCACGACGGCGTGTTCTGGGTGGCGCTCGCCGGGCTCGTCGATCCGGGTCTCGTCATTCCGGAGATCGCGCAGGCCGTCGGCGCCCAGGGCGATCTCGAAGGGTTTCTGCGCGGTCGCGAGCTCCTGCTCCTCGTCGACAACTTCGAGCACGTGCAGAGTGCGGCGCCGGTGTTGCATGAGCTGCTCTCACTCTCGGATCGTTTGCACCTCTTGGTCACGAGCCGTGCGCCGTTGCGCCTGTCCGGTGAGCACCAGTACCGGCTCGAGCCGCTCGAGGCGGCCGACGCCGCCGCGCTCTTCGGCGCCCGGACAGCGGCGGCGGGTGGAGCTGAGGCCGAGCCCGAGACCATCGACGCCATCTGCGCCCGGCTCGACCGCCTGCCGCTCGCCATCGAGTTGGCAGCTGCGCGCACAAGTCTGCTGAGCGGCGAAAGCTTGTTGCAGCGCCTTGATCGCACGCTGCCGCTGCTGACGACCGGCGCACGAGATGCGCCAGAGAGACAGCGCACTCTCCGGGCGACGATCGAATGGAGCCACGATCTCCTCGATCCGCGCACGCAGGAGGTGTTTGCCCGCTGCGGCGCCTTCGCCGGACCCTTCTCGCTCGACGCGGCCGAGCACGTCTGCGACACATCGCTCGACGAGCTCGAGTTGCTTGTCGACGCGAGTCTCGTCAAGGCGCTCGGCGACGAGCGGTTGCTGCTGTTGGACACGATTCGGGAGTTCGCCCGCGAGCGCCTGCTCGCGCAGGAAGACGGTGAGGCTGTCGCCCGACGGCATGCGGACTACTTCGCAGCCATCGCCGAGGAGGCATACCGACACCGCTTCGAGGCCGAGACCGAGTGGGTGACAGCGCTCGAGAACGAGCACGACAACCATCGGGCGGCGCTTGACTGGCGCGCGGAGAATGATCCCGTCGGCGCGCTCGAACTGGCGGGGGCGTTGGGCTGGTTTTGGATCTCGCACTCGCATCTCGAGGAGGGCCGCCGCCGGCTCGCAGCTGCGCTCGCCGCGGCACCAGCGGAGAGTCACGCTGTTGCGCGCGCCCTCGTCGCCGCGGGCGGCCTGGCTGTAAGGCAAGCCGAGGGGGACGAGGCACGCAGGCAGCTGCAAGCGGGCATCGCGATGTGGCGTCAGGTCGGCGACGAGGCGGAGCTGACTGCCGCACTGGACGAACTTGGCTGGATGCTCTTCTTCACCGACCGAAACCCAGAGGCTTTGCGTGCGTTCGAGGAGAGCCTCGAGCGCCGACGGGCCTCAGGCGATCGCGGAGGGCAGACGCGCGCCCTCACCGGTGTGTGCCAGGTGCTCGTCGCCCAGGGCGAAGTCGAGCGCACCGAGAAGCTCTCGAGCGAGCTCCTCGAGCTCGCGCGCGGCGACGCCGACCCACGCTCCGAGCACTTCGCCCTTCACTACCTGGCCGACTGCTCGCTCATCCGCGGAGACTACGACCGCGCGCAGGATCGGTATCGCGAGAGCCTCGTGTCTGTCCTGCGCCTCGGCGACGTGCTGGAGACAAGCTTCGAGATTCAAGGTTTGGCGATGTCGGCCGCGGGTCGTGGAGATGCGGTACGTGCGCTGAGGCTGGCGGCGGCGGTCGAAGCGCTCTGGGAGGAACGCGGCATCACGATCTCGGTTCCGTTCTGGGACGATCTGCTGAGAACGCACATCGGCAGTGCCCGCGAGGCGCTCGGCCTCGAGGCGGAGTCATGCTGGGCCGAGGGCAGGCAGATCGGCTTCGACGCCGCGGTTACGCTCGCGCTCGGTGAGTCGAACTGTGCCCCGTTACCACACGCTGATGCTCGAGCTCGATGACGCGCTATACAAGGCAGGGCCGGACGTTGTCGTGCTCGTCGAGGTGCAGCGAGGCGGTCACTGAGGCCTAGCCGAAAGTCAAGAACTGACGCACGACCGAGGTGAGCCGCTCTAAGGTTCGCGCACTTCATCTGCGAAACCAGGGAGGGGACAGAGTGAAGCCAATTCGCCAAGCGGTGATCGTGGTCACCGCCGCATTGCTGATCGTCGGTGTCTTCGGAGCCGCTGCCTATGCGGCTCGCACCGCGATCGGTCAGACCGAGCTGCGGCCGGAAGCCGGCCAGGAGGTCAACCGCGACATCCCGAGCTCGAAGAGCAAGTCGACCGCGCCCCGCATCGTGCCGGGTCAGGCGTCGTCGATCGCGAGCTCGAATCCCGGCTCGACTGCATTCACGGGAGTCACGTTCCAGGATCAGCGGACCGCTGACAACGGAAACCAGACGAGCGACACACCGCCCGACCAGGGCCTCTGCGAAGGCAACGGCCTGGTGATCGAGCCCGTCAACACGATCTTCTCGATCTACTCGGCCTCGAGCCACAAGTCGAGCGGCGTGGTGTCGCTCACCCAGTTCTTCACCGGCCAGCACGAGATCGACCGCACGGTCGACCCGGCGACGTTCGGGCCGTTTCTCACCGACCCGCGCTGCTACTACGACCCGGACGCCAAGCGCTTCGTCATGACGATCCTCGAGCTGCCGTTCGACTCGTCGGGCAACTTCACCGACGGCAAGTCGTACATCCTGATCGCCGTCTCGAAGACCTCGGCTCCGACGACTGCCACGTCCGACTGGTTCTTCACCAAGATCGACGGGACCGACGACGGCAGCATCGCCGACGACGCGTCGGGCCGGATGCTTCCGAGCCATCCGGGCTGTCCGTGCTTCGGCGACCAGCCGCTGCTCGGCGCCGACAAGTACGGCATCTACATCACGACCAACGAGTTCTCGACCCTGGGCGATGCGTTCAACGGCGCCCAGATCTACGCGATCGACAAGTCGGCGCTGTTCAGCGGGACGCTCAAGTATCAGGCGATCCAGGGTGCCCCGATTCCGCTCGCCGAGGGCGCCGCCTACTCGGTCCAGCCCGCGACGTCTCCGACCGCTGCGAGCTGGAATACCGCCAACAACGGCACCGAGTACCTGCTGTCGGCACTCGACTTCGACGCGACGACGGACAACCGGATCGCGGTCTGGGCGCTCACGAACACGAAGTCGCTCGACACGACACCGGCCGTCACGCTGGCGAGCCCGGCGATCGTCTCCTCCGAGACGTACGGTCAGCCGCCGAACGCCGAGCAGAAGAAGGGGCCGATTCCGCTCGGCGCCTCGCTCGGTGAGGGTCTGGAGCAGGTGCAGACCAACGACGACCGGATGAACCAGGTCGTCTACGCCGCCGGGAAATTGTGGAGCGGCGTGAACACGGTCATCCGGACGTCCAACGGTGCGAGCTCGCAGACCGATCGAAGTGGGATCGCCTACTTCATCGTCTCGCCCTCGACGCCGACGGCGACCACGGTGGCCGGCACGATCGCCAAGCAGGGCTACCTCGCCCTCGGGAACAACGACAGCCTGCTGTACCCGTCCATCGGCGTGAACGCGGCCGGCAAGGGCGTGATGGTGTTCTCGATCTCCGGGCACCACTACTTCCCGTCCGCCGCCTACGCGCCGATCGACGCGGTCAACGGAGCCGGAGCGATCCACATCTCGGCAGCCGGCACGTTGCCGACCGACGACCTCTCCGGGTACGAGGCGTTCGGCGGCGACGGCGCTGCACGATGGGGTGACTACTCCGCCGCCGTTGCAGGAGACGACGGAACGATCTGGACGGCCACGGAATGGATTCCTGGCACCTTCGGGTACCCGGCGTTCCTGGCGAACTGGGGCACGCTGATCGGCAACGTCTCGCCGTAGCTCCAGCACGTTCCGACCAATGCACTCGACGAGGGGCCGCCTGCAGGCGGCCCCTCGTCGTCGCACGTCCTGTGTCACGACCTTGACACTTGCGGTGTCGGGCGGGCGAACGACGCGGGGCGCGGCCCGGCCTAGCGTGGTCTCGAGGACGCAGAAGCGTCCACCACACCGGCAAGGAGGCCACGATCATGACAAAGCTCACCACATCGACGAAGCTGACGGCGACGATCCTCGGCCTGCTGGGAGCCGTCGCTCTCGTGCTCTCGACGACTGCCCAGGGACGCGAGGTTCAGCTGACCCCGGTCACGGACAGCCTCGAGACCGGCGTCCTCGGCCCGACTGAATTGCCGGGCTTCACGTCCGTCCAGTGCCCAAGCCTGCGCACCGGCGCGGCAGACTGGGCCGGCGCCGACGGTGCACCCGCGGCGAGGCTGCGCGCGAACGGATTCGTGATGGGCCTCAGCGAATCGCTGCATGCGAGTGGGGAAGACGCAAGCGTGACGAGCAGCGTCAAGCACTTCCGGACCCGCGTCGGCGCCAACACCGAGATGGCGCAGGAAGTCGCTTTGGCGCTCGCGCCGAACGCGGCCGCCGTTCCGAGCGCTCGAGGGCTGCACGGGTACCGCTTCTCGACCGGCCACGCAGCGGTCGCGCTCGTGACCTTCACGGTGGGAGCCAACGAGTACCAGCTGAAGCTGGTCGCTCCTCCTCACGGCCGCCGCTTCTCGGAGCTGGAGGCGAAGCTGATGAGGTCGGCCCGGCACCTCTATCGGCGGGTCGGGGGCGAGCGGTAAGTCTCGGCGCGAAGCTCGTGAACCTGGTTCGGCTCCGCTGGCCGAAACTCGTGAATCTGGTTCGGCTTCGCCGAATCAGATTCATCGGGTAGGCCGAACCAGATTCGCTCTTTGAATCTGATTCGCGAGTTTCACTGGCGTGGCGCCAGCGGTGTCAGATTCGGCAAGTATTCGTCCGTGGAGTGGCGGCTGCTCGAGGGTGTCCCTGACGACGACGTCCGCCGACTCATCCAGGTGGCGCGTCGCCGCAGCTTCCGGCGTGGCGAGGTCGTTTTTCACCACGACGATCCCGCCGACTCGATGCATCTCATCGCGTCGGGACGATTCGCCGTCAGGGTGATGGCGCCACTCGGCGACCAGGTGACGATCGCGATTCGTGGGCCGGGCGAGAGCTTCGGCGAGATGGCACTGGTCGGTGGAGGGCGCAGGGCGGCGACGGTCGAGGCGCTGGATGTCGCGGAGACCTACTGCGTCTACAAGGACGACTTCGAGCAGCTTCGTCGGTCGTACCCGCAGGTGACAGAGCTTGTGATCGCCTTCCTCACGAACGAGGTGCGGATGCTGAACGAGCGTCTCGTCGAGGCGCTCTACGTCA
This sequence comes from uncultured Thermoleophilia bacterium, assembly GCA_963703445.1. Taxonomy (GTDB): domain Bacteria; phylum Actinomycetota; class Thermoleophilia; order Gaiellales; family Gaiellaceae; genus PALSA-600. The sequence continues at coordinate 56,232 of CAVPEK010000001.1, forward strand.
GCGCCGAGCTGCGTGTCCTACGGCGGCTGAGCGAGGTCGTTGCGCTCTACGGCAACGAGTCGAACGGCGACATCGTCGTGCCCCTCACTCAGGAGCAGCTCGCCACTCTCGCCGGCACGTCCCGCGCGACCGTGAACGCAACGCTCGGCGATGCGCAGAAGCGGGGGATCATCGAGCTCCGCCGCGGGAAGATCTGCGTCCGCGACCTCTCTGCCCTCGCGGCTCGCGCGCGTCTCGGCCGCTGAGGTAGCCCGCCGAGCCGCCAGCGCGGATAATCGCCACATGGCGGCTCCGGGGCCCCGTCGGCGCGTCGCGACTGTTCTGTTCATCGACATCGTCGGCTCGACCGCGCTTGCGACGGAGCTCGGCGATGCGCACTGGCGCATGGTGCTGGCGCGGTTCCGCCAGGTCGTCCGCCGTGAGTTGAAGCGCAGTCGCGGCCGCGAGCAAGACACGGCCGGCGACAGCTTCTACGCCACGTTCGCCGAGCCGGCCCAGGCGCTGCGGGCCGCCGCGACGCTCTCGGCCGCGGTACAGGAGATCGGGCTCGACGTCCGTGCGGGCCTCCACACCGGCGAGTGCGAGGAGATCGACGGGAAGCTGACAGGCATCGCCGTGCACATCGGCGCCCGCGTGATGGCGATCGCCGGTGCCGCAGAGGTTCTCGCGACACGAACCACGCGCGACCTCGTGGTCGGCTCGGGCGCCGGATTCGAGGAAGCCGGCACCCATCAACTCAAAGGCGTCGAGGGCGAGTGGCTCCTCTACCGCCTGGTCTCGATCGAGGAGCGTCTGCCTTCGCCGCTCGAGCCGGCGGTCGCCGCGCAGCGGCTCGCGGAGGTCGTCGGCGCACGCGAACGCCGCCGCACGTGGCCGCTCGTCGCGGCAGCGGTGGTCATCGTGGCCGCGGCTGTGGCCGGCGTTTCGTTCTGGGCGTTCGGAGGCGGCTCCGGCGGCGCCGCCGCGAGCCTGCTGCGGATCGACCCATCGACCGGGCGTGTCGTCTCGACCGTGCGCGACGACCAGATCGGCTGCGGCTGCGGCGCCAACCTCTGGGTCGTCGACGGAACCCTCTGGGAGCGCGGCGGCAGCGACGGCCGGACGATCGCCGTTCGCACGCTTGCCAACGGCGCGCTCCGCCGCACGTTCCGGCTTCCCCCCGACGCGGCCGACTTCGCAATCGGGGCGGGAGCCGTCTGGGTCGCCCGGAACGCCATCGTCGCTCGGCGGGCCGAACGCCGGGGAGCGGATCGCGCAGGTCGATCGTCTCGACGAGTTGAGCGGACGCCGCGTGGCGGCGATCCGCCTGCCAGGCGACCTCGGCACCGGGTCGATCGCGGTCGGAGACGGGGCTGTCTGGGTTCTCGAGGGAGACGCAACGCTGCTTCGAATCGACCCGGCCACGAACAAGGTCACGGACCGTTTCGCGACCGGGGCGATCGAGACGCAGATCCTGATCCCGGCCGACTCGTACGTCTGGATCTGTGAGTGCGTCGACCACGCGGTGCTTCGAATCGACCCGCGGACGCACACGACGAAGACGTTCCACTTCACCCAGCAGCCGTGGCATCTCGTCTCGGTTGACGCGCCGAACAAACGGACCCTCTGGCTGCTCGACGGAGTCCACGCCACGATCACGCAGGTCGACCCGAGCTCAGGGCGGGCCGGCCCGCCGCTCGGGCTCGCCGGCAACCCGACCGAGGCGGCGCTCGCGCGTCACAGCATCTGGGTCGCTGCGGGCAAGGTCGTCGACCGTGTCGTCCTTGCGAGCGGTGTGCGTACGACCGTTGCGCTGCCGAAGGGCACCCACGCGACCGGGATCGCGGTCGACCCGTCGACCGACACCATCTGGGTCGACAACAGCCTCGCCGAGCCGGCCACCTGACAGCACGCGCCCCTGTTCAGAGGGCTAGGGGTACTGGAAGCGCGAGTCGTGGTTCGCGGCGACGCGCAGCAGCGCATCGTGCAGGTTCGCACGGGTCTCGGCGTCCAGCGGCGCGAGGTACTCATCCTCGATCCGCTTGACGATCGTCCGCATCTTGCCGATCTGCTTCTTGCCCGCCGGCGTCAGGCTGACCGTGTGCCGACGCCGGTCGATCTGGTCGCGGCGGCGCTCGATGAGGCCGGCCTGCTCGAGCCCGTCGAGGACACCGACGAGCTGGCCGCGGTCGAGCTTCAACGTGTCGGCGATCGTCGCCTGCGTCGCCTTCGTCCCCTCGCCGAGCACGGCCAGGACGCTGTACTGGTAGAGACTGAAGCCCTGCACGCTCGAACGCCTCGATCGCGCTCAGCTTGATCGCGGAACCGACACGGGCGAGCAGGAACGAGGTGCAGGCGCACAGCTCCTCCGGGAGCGCGTCGGGCTGCTTCAGCTCAGGAAACGGCACCGTCATTGGGAATAAGCGTAGCGCGTTGCATCGTTGTTAGGCTTCATCGTGTAAGGAGCAAACGATTGGAGCTGTTAATGACTTCCCTCGATTCCCGTAAACGCTGGTTCGCCCTCGCGGTGGTCGTCGCCGCCCAGTTCATGGTCGTCCTCGACGTTGCGATCGTCAATGTCGCACTGCCGTCGATCAAGACCGACCTCAATTTCAGCCAGGAGAGCCTGCAGTGGGTGATCACCGCCTACGCGATCTTCTTCGGCGGCGCGCTCCTGCTCGGCGGCCGCCTCGCCGACCTGCTCGGGCGCCGTCGGCTCTTCGTCGCGGGACTCGTGCTCTTCACGGTCAGCTCGCTGCTCGACGGGCTCGCCTGGTCGGAGGGATCGCTGATCGCCTTCCGCTCGCTCCAGGGGCTCGGCGCGGCGATGCTGTCGCCGGCAGCGCTCTCGATCTTGACGACGACGTTCGCGGAGGGCCGCGAGCGCAACCTCGCGCTCGGGATCTGGGGTGCGGCTTCGGGCAGCGGCGGCGCAGCCGGCGTGCTGCTCGGTGGCGCGCTGACCAGTGCCTTCAGCTGGTCGTGGATCTTCTTCATCAACGTTCCCGCCGGCCTGATCGTGCTCGCCTCGGTCCCGTTCGTGCTGCGCGAGAGCCGCGCGAACCTCGACCACCGGCATTTCGACACGGCTGGTGCGGCGTCGATCACCGGCGGCTTGATGCTGCTGGTCTACGCCATGACCCGTGCCGCACAGCACGGATGGATCAATCCCGAGACGATCGGCCTACTCGCCGCTTCGGCTGCGCTGATCGTCGGGTTCGTCTTGATCGAGCTGCGCTCGAAGGCTCCGCTGCTGCCGTTGCGGATCTTCCGCCTCAGGACGCTGACCGCGTCCAACGTCAGCGGCCTGCTGCTCGCCGCGGCAGTGTTCTCGCAGTTCTTCCTGCTCACGCTCTACATGCAGCAGGTGCTGCACTACTCCGCACTCAAGACCGGCGTTGCATACGTCGCGCTGACCCTCTCGATCATCGCCTTCTCGGGGATCGCCCAGGCATTGACGACCCGCGTCGGCGTCCGCCCCGTACTGACAGGCGGTCTCGCGCTGTCGGCGGGCGGGCTCGTGCTCTATGCCCAGCTGCCGGTGGGGGGCCATTACTTCTGGGATCTCTTCCCGGCGTTCATGCTGAGCGGGATCGGGCTCGCGCTCGCGTTCGTGTCGATGTCGATCGGCGCGCTCACCGGCACCGACCAGTCCGACGCGGGCGTCGCGTCCGGCCTGATCAACACGAGCCAGCAGATCGGCGGGGCAATCGGCGTCGCCGCGGCCACGACGATCGCGACCACGTTCACAACCCGCTACGTCAACGCACACTCCGGCGTGTCTGAGTTCAGCGGCGCCGCGCTCACCCACGGCTTCCAGATCGCCTTCTACGCGCTCGCCGCAATCGCGGCCGCCGGCGCTGTCGTGGCGGCAGTGATGACGGAGTCGCGGGCGGTCACCGTTGCATCCGGCGAGCCGGTCGAGGAGCACGAGCTCGCGCTGGAAGCGGCCTGAACGAAGCTCCCCGTCCCTCGTTCGCGCCCCGCAGCGGGCGCGAACGAGGGACGCGCTAGCTGGAGTCGCCGGTCTGGAAGAAGCTCGCGATCGCTCCTGCCGACCCGGCGACGACGAGCACCGCCCAGAACTCGAGGAACAGATCGACGAGCCTGCCCGCGACCGTCAGCGGGTTCTTGATCTGCGACGAGACCGTCAGCAGCTGCACCGTCGTGAAGAAGAACGCGTCGAAGAAGCTGTGGATGTCCGTCTGCTTGACGTGTCGCTCGAACGCGTAGACGAGGACGGTCCCGACCACGTCGACGGCCGCGGTGAGCAGCACGATGAGGATCAGCCTGCTGAGCAGGCGCCTGTGCCGCTCCTCCCACGTACACAGTCGCTGTAGCTCCTCGCTGATCACCCGGGCGACATCCTACGACCACGTTTCCACTTGACAGCCGCTTATGCCCAAGTACTCTTTCACAAGATCTGTTTGGAAAACGAACGCCCCGACGACGACGGCACCGCGCGGGATGCGAAGACGCTCCGCGCCCTTGCGCATCCGCTTCGTCTGAGGCTGCTCGCGGTTGCCTCGTCCGAGGGCACGATCACGACGACGAGCGCCAGCGAGCACACGGGTGAGAGCTCCGCAAATTGCTCCTTCCATCTGAGGCTGCTTGCGCGCTACGGGTTCCTCGAGGCGACCGACGGTCGAGATCGCCGGGAGCGGCCGTGGCGGCTCGCCCAGTCGCAGCCGCTGACGCACATCTGGCAGCAGCTCTCCGACGGCGGCTGGCAGGGGGCGCCGGCGGAGGAGTCGGAGCTGATGAAGCTGCAGCTGCGGATCTTCGACCCGGCGCCGTTCGAGCTCGCCGCGTGAGGATCAGCTGCGACCGCGAGAGCCTCGCGCGTGGTCTCGGAACGGTGTCGCGTATCGCCACCTCGCGGGGCGGCATCCGGATCCTCGAATGCGTCCGGCTCAGCAGCGACTCCGGCAGCAACAGCCTGACCCTTGCGGCGACCGACACCGATGCTCTCGTGTCGCCGGTCGGTTGCCGTCGAGACGCTTGAGCCGGGCGTCGTGGTCGTTCCCGCGCGGTCGTTGTTCGACATCGTCCGAACGATCGGCGGCGACACCGTGACGCTCGCCCACGATCCGGCGACCGGCATCCTCCGCGTGACCGACGGGCTGTCGGACTACAAGTTGAACACACACGCGAGCGTCGATTTCCCGGCGATGCCGATCTACGCCGACGGTGTCGAGATCGAGCTCGACCGGCCCTTGTTTCTCGAGGCCGCGGCGCGCGTGGTGGGTGCGGCCTCGACCGACGCCTCGCGGCCCGTCTACACCGGCGTCCACATGAGCATCGGCCGAGGCGAGGTCACCGTCGCGGCCACCGACGGCTACCGGCTCGCCACCAAGACGACCTCGCTGCGAACCTCCGGCGAGCCGACAGAGGCGCTCATTCCCGCGCGAGCTCTGCAAGAGCTCGCGCGCCTCGACGCGGCCGACGACTCCCTGCGAATCACGCTCACGCCAAACCTGATCGCCTTCGAACAACCTGACGTCGTCCTCACGAGCAGGCGTCTCGACGGCAAGCCCCAGAGCCACGAGCATCTCCTTGCTGCCCCGTTCACCCACCACGCGAGACTCGCGCGCCGCGAACTGCTCGCGGCCGTCAGCCGGGCTGCGGTCATCGTCAACCGAGGCTCACCGATCGAGCTCACGTTCACGGCCGAGGAGCTGCACCTGCGGGTGCGCACCCCGGAGCTCGGCGAGGCGAACGAACGCGTCGAGTTGCTCGCGCCAGGCCCGACGATGCGCATCGGCTTCAACGCCCAGTACCTGCGCGACGGCCTCGAGCTCGTCGAAGGCGACGAGGTCGGGTTCAAGATGAACGACGGGCTCGGCCCGGTCGTGCTCCACGGACAGCAGGCCGACTTCGCCTATTTGCTCGCGCCGCGCCGGCTGCCCGAGTGAGCCCGGCGCGGTGGGCAAAACCGAGGAAAAGGTGGCCACATCCTGGCCATTCGGCGTAGGCGGGGCCTGCCGGGCTCACGTACGAGGAGATTGGCGGCGGCAGGCCCCGGGAGAGGGTTGGGGCCCGCCGTCGCCGCTCTCGATTCCGCAGTAGGCCCACCTTCTCACAGCGTTCGGACGAGCACGGCGGGATCTGTGATTCAGGTTGTCGCCGGTGCGTGCCGATGAGACCAGCATGGACATCAGAATCTCTTTGCAATACCCCAACGGGCGTATCCACGAGGCGACCGTTGAACGCGACAGACCGCTCGAGCGCGGCGACGAGTTCGAGTTGCACGGACGCAACTGGCGCGTCGTCGCTCGAACCGCGAGAACGAGACGGTCGGTCGTCACCCGGGAAACTCCCGTGCTCTGCCGGACGAACTAGCGGCCAGCGGGCGCGGGTCGGTCGCACCGCCGGCCAGGTCGGCTAGTCTCGGCGCCGTGCCGTCCGCTCGGGACATCATCGGCTACATGCGAACCGTGTCACGGGGCAGCCCGGTCGACCCGCGTTGGTCGATTCGCGGCATGGTGCTGTCGCAGATCCGGCACGGCCGTAGCAACGCCCCGGACGACTCGCCGCTCACCCTGCAGGACGTGCTCGCGAGCGAGGACTACCGCAATCTGATGACGGCGAAGGTCGCGCTGGGCGACCGCGCTCCCGACTTCGAGCTCGCTCGTGCCGACGGTGAGGGAACGGTTCACCTCGCCGCGCTCCTCGCTGAGCAGCCCGTTGCGCTCGTCTTCGGCTCGTACACCTGACCGCCTTTTCGCGCCCAGGTTGGGACGCTCGAGGAACTGGCCAAGCGGCACAGCGGCAGCGTGCAGTTTCTGGTCGTCTACATCCGCGAGGCGCACCCCGAGGAAGGTTGGATCCTGCCGGAGAACCGCCGCTCGGGGATCGCCGTGCACGAACCGACGACCGGTGACGAACGGCGTGCGGTCGCAGCGACGTGCGCCGTCAATCTGAAGATGAGCATGCCCACGGTGATCGACGGGATCGACAACGCCGTCGCCTCCGCGTACGGCGGCTGGCCGGACCGCCTGTACCTGATCGGCACCGACGGCCACATCGCCTACCAGGGTGGGGAGGGGCCGTTCGGCTTCAAGCCGGACGAGCTTGCGCAGGCGATCGAGCTCGAGCTGGCCGGACGCCGACTCAGCCCGGCGGTGTAATCAGGCGCAGCCGGTGCGCGAGCGGTTCGAGGGTCAGCCCCTGGGCGACCGTCGAGACGAGCACCACGAAGAAGACTGCGTCGAAGATCGTCGCGCTGTCGGAGATGCCGGCGGAGAGGGCGAAGGTGGCGAGCACGATCGGGACGGCGCCGCGGAGGCCGGCCCATGCGAGGAATGTCTGCTCGCGGGCGGAGAACCTGAACGGGACGAGCGACACGGCGACGGCGATCGGCCGCGCGAGGAAGACGAGCACGCCCGCGAGCGCGAGGCCCGAGAGGGCGACCGAACCGAGCCGGTGAGGGAAGACCAGCAGGCCGAGCACGATGAACAGCGCGACCTGGGCGAGGAAGGCGAGCCCTTCGTGGAAGGTGACGATCGTGCGCCGCAGCGGCATCGGGGTGTTGCCGAGGCGCACCGCGACGAGGTAGACAGCGAGGAACCCGCTGGCGTGCACGGCGGCCGCCAGCCCGTAGCTCGTCGCCGCGACGCCGACGGACGCGACGGCTGCGAACGGCGCCAGCTCGGCGGGCATTCGCGGCAGCGCCAGCGCGGCCACGTAGCCCGCCGCGAGCCCGATCACGAGCCCCAGGCCGAGCTGCCGCAGGAGCAGCAGCGCCAGGTTCGCGACACCGTAGGTCGGGTCCTGGATCCAGGCGATGAACCCGAGCGTCAGCGCGACGGCCATCGGATCGTTCCCGCCCGACTCGGCGCCGAGGAGCGACCCGAGGTGACCCTGCAAACGGGTGAAGCGCAGCGTCGAGAAGACCGCCGCTGCGTCGGTCGAACCGACGACCGCCCCGAGCAAGAGCGCCTTCGTCGCCGACAGGTCGAACAGGGCCGCGGCGGCAAGTCCCGTCACCACCGTCGTGATCAGGACTCCGAGCGTGGCCAGAACGAACGCAGGCGCGATCACCGGGCGGACGTCGTGCCAGTTCGTGGTCAGCCCGCCCTCGAACAGGATCGCGATCAGGCCGACGATGCCGATCGAGCGTGCAAGCCGCACGTTGTCGAAGTAGATCCCGCCGAGGCCGTCCGAGCCGAGCAGCATGCCCAGCCCGAGGAACGTCACCAGGAGCGGAAACCGGAGCCGCCTCGTCGCCACCGCCGAGACGACGGCCAGCAGCAGGATGGCGCCGCCGACGAGGATCTGGCTGTCGGTCACGGGCCGCCGCTGACCTCTTCGGAGCGCCACGTCGGCACGTCGCCTCCGAGATCGACGACACGCTCGGCATGATCGATCAACGCCGGGTCGTGCGTGATCACGAGTACGGCGGGCTCGTGGGCGAGGGCGCGCAGATTCGCGAGTACCCGTGCCATCGCTTGCCGGTCGAGGCTGCTCGTCGGCTCGTCGAGCACAAGGACAGCAGGCTCTCGGATGAGTGCGCGTGCGATCGCGATTCGCTGCCGCTCACCGCCGGACAGAAGGTCGCCCGCGTCGCCGACGGGGGTCCGGTAGCCGTGATCCAGATCGTCGACGAACTCGTCGACCGTGGCGATCTCGGCGGCTTCGCGCACACGGGCGGCGTCGACGGTGCCTGTTCCGTACGCGATGTTGTCGGCGATGCTCGCCGGGAAGAGGATCGGTCGCTGCGGGACGAAGCCGATCCGGCGACGCAGGGCCTGCACGTCCAGTTCGTCATACGGAACGCCGTCCGCGGTGACGTGTCCTCGCCATGGCCGGTAGAGGCCAAGGAGGAGCGCTGCGACGGTCGTCTTGCCGGCTCCGTTCGGCCCGACGAGCGTCAGCCACTCGCCGCGCTCGACTTCGAGCGTCAGGTGCTGCAAAACCGGCGTCCCGTCGGTGTACCCGAAGTCCACGTCCCGCAGCGCGAGTGAACGGCGCAGCGAAGGCGTTCGGCTTCCACGGTACGGGTGCTCTTCAGGCGCGTCGAGGATCGCCGCGAGCCGCGCCAGCGATTCTCGGCCCGAGATGACCTGCGGCACCGTCGTCAGGACGGCGTTGCCCTGGGCCCGCAACAGAGCAAGGAGCGTGTAGAAGGAGACCAGCGAGCCGATCGACATGGTCCCTCGAGCGACCGAGGCCCCGCCGACAACGAGCACGATGACGCCGGCCAAGCGTCGCGACGGCGCCGTGCAACTGCGCATAGACACTGTGGAGCCACGCCATCGAACGGCCCGCATCGCTGAGTGCCACCGCCTCCGCACGACCTTCTTCCAACTCGAGCTCCTCCGCGGCCTGGCTCACGATCAGCGGGCGCGCCAGGACGGCAAAGAGGACGCGTGCCGAGAAGCGGTCGAAGCTGAGCTGCCAGGTACGCGTACGCCGCCGAACGACACCGTCGAATCGCCGCGTGAGAACAGCGAGCACCGGCAGCGCAAGCGCGAGGATCCCGAACAGAAGCGGATTGATGACGAGCAGGGCCAAGCTGAGGCCGAGCGCCGATCACGACAGCCGGCGCTCCCTGTGCGGCGACGCCGTTGGCGACGATGTCGAGTCGCTCGCTGTCCTGCACGATCGTCGCGTGCAGGCTGGCTCCGTCCGCGCGATCGAACCAGGCCGCGGGAAGCGCGTTCAGCTTTTCGAGGAGCGCGACCCGGAGACGGCTGATCGCATCCTTCACGGCGCCCAGCACCAGAAAGCGCATCCAGATCGTGAGTCCCGCGGCGGCGAGCGCGACACCAAGGATCGCCGCACCGGTCAGAACGAGAGCCCCAACGTCGTTGGCGGGGATGTTCTGGTCGAAGGCGCGGCGGACGAGGAGGCCGATCACGACGAGGAGACCGGCTTGAACGACAGCGCACGCAAGACTTAAAAGCAACCGTCGCTCCGAGCCACGGAAGAAGGGTCGGAACGGGCGGAGCGCAGCGATCACAGATGTTCCGTCCGACGTCGGTCGAGGACGGCCTTGAGGACGCGCGCGTACTCACTCCGCTCGTCGCGTCGCTGGACCCCGACGTTCGCGTCGTGCACGCGCCGCATGAGCACGAGTTCCGGCAGCATGAGAAGCGTGAGGCCGAGGTCGACGGCGCGCGCGTACCACTCGATGAACTCGCCCAGGCGCCATTGCTTGAACGGCCCGACGCGGGCAAACGCCTCCGTGCGGATCAGCATCGTCCCTCTGCTCCAGCCGGCGAAGGTCTCGCGGACGTCGCCCGCCTCGCCGACGTTCGCGAGGTGGCCGAACACCGCGTCGATCTCCGGATGGTCGCGAAACGCAGCGACCTGCAGCTCGAGCTTGTCATCCCCCCACACGTCGTCCGCGTCGAGGAACGCGAGCAGCTTCCCGCGCACGAGGCCGACGCCGCAGTTGAGTGCGGCTGCCACCCCGAGCGGCGGCTGCGGGACATAACGCACACGCGAGCCGAACGCCTGCGCAACGTCGGAGGTCGAATCGGACGAGCCGTCGTCCACCACGATCACCTCGAGGGGCGGACGAGACTGTCCGAGTACGCTCTCGATCGCCTCGGTGAGGAACTGCTCGCCGTTCCGGACCGGAATGACGACGCTGACATCCACGCCGGAGCTTAGGAGCCGGTCGTGTCTTGGCCGGCCGCGGCCGCGTTCGGCCAACCGCGCTCGTCGACATCGTGAATCGGATCGAGCAGGAGCAGTTCCTGCATGTCCGTGTACTTGTTGAGTCGCGGCTCGGGGAAGGCCGGGTGGGAGCGTCGCTGGTCTCCTTCTCGGCGTCGCGGTAAACGGCGCGGAGCCGTTGACGCCTACGATCAGCTCCTCGCTCGCGAGCTCCGCGAGAAAGCGCGTGACCGCGGGCGCGGCGGTGGTGCTGGACGCGCCCTGTCGCTCGGCTGCCTCCGACACGACCTCGTCGACCGTCAGACCGCGCTCGGCCGCGGCCCAGATCTCCGCCGCGACGCCGTCGAAGCTGTAGTACGTCCCTGTGTCGAGATTGACGACGATCACCTCGCCGTCGAGAGTCTGATGAATCACCGGTGGGCTGTTCACCTTGAACCGGACGTCCGTCAAAATGCGCTCCTCCTCGACGCGGGGCGGGCGGCAAACTTACACCGCAACGTTGCTGTCCGTGCGACGGTAGGGTCGCCCGTGTGTTGGCGCGCGGCGGCTGCTGGCCCACCGATGACCAGATTCTGCTGCTCCGCGCGGCGCTGCTCGAAGCGGATACATCGCACCCGGCCTGGGAGCGTTGGCGAGCCCGCAATTCGCTGGAGTCAGCGGACTCGGCATCGCTCCGCCTTTTGCCCCTTGCCTACGTCAACCTGCGTTCGGCAGGGTTGGACGAGTCTGGACCTCGCCAAGCTCAAAGGGGCGTACCGCGGCGCTTGGGTTCGCAACCAACTTCTCTTCAAGCGGGCGGCCGAGGCGCTTGGTGCCCTCGCTGACGCGGGAGTCCCGACCCTGGTGCTGAAAGGCATCGCACTCTCTGTCGCGCACTACCGCGACGAGGGCGTCCGGCCGATGGAGGACATCGACGTGCTCGTGCCCCGGGGCGAGTTCGAGCGTGCGATCACGGTGTTGAGACGCGCGGGCTGGACAACTGGGCGCGATTCCATGCCGGCCGGAGGGCTCAGGGCGGTGCACGCGCAGCATCTCTGGCACGGTGACGGCGGCCATTCTCTCGACCTGCACCGTTATGCACTCGCGCAGGCCGCGTCCGACGACGCGTTCTGGTCCGCCGCCGTGGAGATCGAGCTCTCGAATGTTCCGACCCGAACCCTGTGCCCTGCCGACCAGCTTCTCCACGTCGCAGTGCACGGCGCGCGCTGGAACCCCGTGCCGCCCGTGCGTTGGCTGGCCGATGCGGTCGCCGTCGAGCGGTCGGCGGGGGCCGAGCTCGACTGGGATCGCCTCGTCGGCGAGGCGTCTCGGCGGAGCGTGACGACGACGTTGGCGGCTGCGCTCGAATGCCTCGTCGGCGCGGTCGCGTTTCCGTTGCCGGACTGTGTCCTCCACCGTCTGCGCAGCGCGCCGACTGGCCGGCTCGAGCGCTGGGCCCAGCGAGCCGCATTGCAGCCGATGGGAGGCGGAAACTGGTTGCCGGTGATCCTCGACGACGTACGTTCGACAGTCGCGTGTCGATCGACTCGCTCGGCCCGACCGAGTTTCTTCAGGAGCACTTCGGCGTGCGACACGCGAGGACAGCTCGCCGCGCGCCTCGCTCGCAAGACCGCGCAGGTCGCGTTGGCGCAAAGCGCGAAGCGGATCGCGCCGAACCGCGTTGTCGCGTGCGCCGAGTGCGGTCGGCTCGTCGTCAACCTGCACTCGGGCCGCTCCGTGCTCTGCGCGTCCTGCGCGACGGCCTACCAGTAGTTCTCGTCGCTCTCCCCGGGGCCGGGTTTTGAGCTATCGGGCAAGTCGATCCACGCCTCGTTGAAGTACTTCCGGCGCCAGTTGACACGGTCGCGCCAGCGCGGGCCGTTCACGCCGAACACGATCTGCAGGTGGCCGCCGAGCGAGATTGCGACTTTGTCGTTTTCCTTGGCCGCCACCGCGAGCATGCTGCCGAGGAGCCCCGCCCCGATCAGGGCAGCGTCGAAGTCCAGGCCGTCCATCTGCCCCTTGACCTCGGCGAAGAGATCGAGCGCAGTCGGATAACGACTCCACGTGTCCGGCGAGTAGCCGTACGGAAACTCGAGCGCCTGCACGCTCGCCGGCTCGAACCAGGGCTTCCCGGTCTTGCTCCAGACCGCCTCGAACGTCTCTCGCGTGGCCCGCTCACGCAGAAGACCGGCGAACGGGCACACGATCAGCACGTGGCGTCCGCGGAGGAAGGGCAGGTAGCAGCGGCTGTCGTCCGACGGGAAGGACCGATCTGGTTCCTGGTCGGTGAACGTGATTGCGTGGCCGCGAAAGCCGTGCCGAGCGACCAGTTCGCTGTCCTCTGTCAGCCGGTCCGGCCACAGACCGACGCAGTCGAGCTTGGTCACGGCGTCGAAATATGCCCGGCTGAAGCGAGCGAGGAACTCGTGGTCCGTCGGGAAGACGCCGCTATGGCGCAGCACGTGATTGGCGAGTGAGAGCTCGTAGGCGCGGATCTGCACCGGTGTCTGGCACCGCTCGCGGACGAGCGGATAGAGCAGGACCGCGCGCTCGGTGTTGCCGATCTTTCCCGCGGCATAGCCGCGTCGGCTGAGCAGGGCGCCCTCGAGCTCCGCTAGAAACTGGTGCCGCTCGATCAGCGCTGGGGCGGGCACTCGCAGGGTTCGCGCTCATGGAGCGTGCCGCCGGCGCACGACCGACTCTCGGAGGAGCTCGACGAGCTCGCGGTTGAGCTGCGCACCCGCGAGCGTCGAGAGATTCGCATCGTGGACACGCTTCTCGACGAGCACGTCGGGCACGACCTCGACGCGCAGCTTCCGCGTCCTTTACCCGGGCGAACCAGTCGATGTCGCTTGCGATCGGCCAAGCGCGTGTCGAACGTGCCGATCCGGTCGAAGACCGTGCGACGCGCGAGCAACGAGCTCGGCATCTGCGCGAGGTGGTCCGAGTCGAGCAGCTCGGGCCGGAAGCCCGGAGGAACGGGGTAAGCCCGGCTCGAGCACGAATCGCATCCTCGTGATCACGCAGTCGACGGCCGGGTCGGTCTCGAGGATGCTGCACCTGCCGCTCGAGCTTCTCCGGTGCCCAGAGGTCGTCGCTGTCGAGGAAGGCGATCAGATCGCCGGACGCGGCGCGCGATGCCGCAGTTCCAGGCGTCGGCGAGGCCCGCGCCCGTCTGCCTGATCGTGCGAACGCGCTCGTAGCGACTCGCGATCTCGAGTGTGTCGTCAATCGAGCCCCCGTCCACGACGACGACCTCCAGGCGCTCGTGGGTTTGAGCCTCGACGCTGTCGAGCGCCGCCGCCAGATAGCGCGCGGCGTTCAGGGTCGGAACGACGACGCTGACGAGGGGGCTGCTCACGAGCGCACCATCAGGCCGGCGAGCTTCAGCCGTGGCCGCGCCGCCTCTCCCCGGGTCGACCGGGCGCTTCGCGCGCGCCGTCGTCGACCGGACGGTCGCTCACACGGATCGTCACCTCGGATCCCCGCCGGGACGAACCGGCTCGAGAACAACCGAACCGAGTCGTTCGTACGAGCACTCGTCGTCCCAGAGGAGGTAGTCGACGGTCTCGCCTGCCGCGCTGACCTCGATGTAGCCCGAGTGCGGGCCGAGGACGACGAGGAGACCGACCAGGTCGCCGTCGGGCGTGAACCGAAGCTCGCCGTCGCGGTCGATCTCGAGGTACGGACAGACGAGGTGGAACCGGCCCTTCGTGAAGGGGCCGCCGCCTGCGTGCGCGGCTGTCGGGGCCTCGATCCGTGTCCGGCGAACGATCGTCGCTGAAGGGGCGCCGGCGCGGAGTCCGGCGGCGCCGCGGGGATCCGCGCGAGCGCGTGGCGGATCGCCTCGGCGGTCAGACGTCGATCCGGTGTCGGTCGTGTGGACGACGTCACGGAGGATCGTCGGGCGCTCGAGCCGGCCCCGCTCGATCTCGGTGCGCATCCAGTCGGCGACGTTGATCGACGCGACCGCGTGATGGTCGGCGACGTCCTCGTAGGCAGCCACGACCTCGCTCGCGCCGACGATCGACGTCGCTTCGGTGGAGGTAGAGGAAGCATGGTTCGCAGCCCACGTCGCGCAGCTTCGCGACGATCCCCTCGAGCACCGGCTGCGAGCTGCGGCGAGCGGCGTCGTTCCCGCCACGTCGGAGGTTGCGTACTCGACGAACGCGAGGTCGGGGTGATGCGCGAGGACGAGGTCGTCCATCAGGAACACGCCGGTGATCGCACCCGTCGCCCCGAGCGCTGCCGCGACGGCCCGATGATCGCGCCGGGTGTCCCGGCAAATGAGTTCGTGGAGGCGCGGGCGATAGCCGTCCCTCTGCGCCGTCACGCTCGCGCCCATGTAGGCGATCGTGCAGTCCTCGGCGCGCAGGCGGGCGGGAAGATCGCCGAGGCCGCCACGGCCTTGACGTACGAGGCTCGCGAGCAGCTCGGTCATCCTGCGCGAGCACATTCCTCGACGCGCGAGCACCGTCTCCGCTGCGCGTCCCAGGTAGCGACTCACCCGCGGGGCGTCGCAGCCGAGCTGTCCAGCGCGCCACTGAACTCGCCGACGGCGAGCACGTGCTTGCCCGCGGCCTCCAGGACGAGCCCCGCCCAGAGCCGTAGGTACCCGTCGTTCGGGTAATGACGGCGGTAGTGCAGCACTCCCCCCACCCGCGGCGCTCACGAGCGCGGGCGGCGCTGCGGCGATCCGTGCTTCGGCCTCGACTGCGTCTTCCTCGGTGCTCGGCAGTGAGGCTCGCGGCGAACTCGGGCGCGGTGCCGCCGAGCGACTCGACGAACGCCTGCGCTCCGGTGAGCGGGCCGGAGCGGGCGGCGCGGCGCCTTCGGGTGCTCGAGCAACTCGGTGAGGAGCGACCTCCAGTCCTGCGCCACGTCGGCCGGTTGCCGGAGCCGCACCTGGGCTCGCGCGTTCGCTCCGAGCCGGAGGCGCTCGTCGGGGTTCGCGCGCAGGTACTCGATCGCGCGCGGGTAGTCGGCTTCGTCGCGCGCGACGAGCCCGGTCACTCCGTGCTCGACGAGCCGCCGGGCTTCGCCGTGGGCGAGGACGACGGGCGGAACTCCCGGCCGACATCGCCTCCTGCAGTGCGAGGTCCGAGGTGGCGTAGTTGCCCGGAGCGAGGGGATAGCCGAACACGTCGAGCTCGGCGAGGACCGGGCCGATCTCCTCGACGTAGCCGCGAAGCTCGAACCGGGCGTCGGCCTGCGCCGCGAGCGTCGCGGCAGCGTCGCCGACCCCGCAGACGATGAAGCGGGCGTCGGCGACGTCGACCGCCGCGCAGAGCTCGGCGAAGCGCGGATGCAGCTTGGCGAAGTCGAGCGTGCCGACGTACCCGACGGTGAAACCCGGGTGCGGTTGCGCGCCCTGCACCGGCGACCCGCGCCGGGTCGGCCGCGGCGGGGATCACCCGAGGCGGAGTCGGCGAAGACGGGCAGCTGTGCGGTGCCCGGAGCGCTCACTGCGAACGGCGTCGACGAGCTCGAGGAGCTCGCGCGTGACACCTGAGGTGCGGAGTTGCCGGCGACGTGCACCCAGACCGCGAGGCGGACCGGCGGCAGCCCGCCGCGCAGGAACTCGTAGAGCTCGGGTGTGTTCCAGAAGTGAACGAGCACGACGTCGGCCGCCTCGAGCGCCGACAGGTGAGCGGTGCCCTCGAGGATGGTCGCGCCGGCAGCCTCGGCGCGCGCGCGCATCAGCGGGTCGGCAGGGGTCAGCGAGACGATCGTGCTGGTTGTGTCGGCAAGCGAAAGCAGAGCGCGGCCTGCGCCGCCGCGCGAGAACGACTGGGTCACATGCGTGACGAGAACTGTCACCGCGACGCCGGCTCCGGACGGAGCGATCCTGATCCTCTGGAACAGCCGTCCGAGGTTGCCGCTGAACATGACGTCCTCGAGGAACTCGTCCGCCTCGACGTTCCGGTCGACCCTGGCCGGATGACGGAGCGGCATGTCGACTGCGACGGCAGGGACGTCGGAGAAGAGCCCGCGGTACTCGGTCTTCGTGTTCGTCGATGTGCTCGCCGAAGCCGCGATTCGTCACGAGGTTCCGGCACGGGACGGCGGCGAGGCCTCCCGCGAGCCACGAGCCGAAGAGCCAGCCCGCGTCCCAGGTGTCCTCCAACTCGCGGCGCTGACCGAAGATGTACGTCCAGTACTGCACCGCTTGCGGGTCGTCGAACAGCTCGTTCGAGCCAGCCGCGCTCGTCGAGGTTCGGCCAGGCGGCGAGATCGGGCGAGTAGTGCCGCCACGCTCGCGCCCAGGTCGCCCAGCCCCAGATCAGCGGATAGCGCGAGAAGAAGTAGCTCGCGTCGGCGATGTCCGCGCCCTGACCGAAGTTGCTCCCCGAGATGGTCGTCACGCGTTGGTCGTCGCGGTAGCGGGCGAGCAGTTCCTCGCAGAATCCGAAGAAGGTGGGGTGGGGGAGGCAGTCGTCCTCGAGGATGATCGCCTCGTCGACGAGGCCGAAGACCCAGTCGAGCCCGGTCTCGACGCGTCGCTTGAGCCCGAGACGCCGGTCGGAGTAGTTCGTCAGCACCTCGCACTCGAAGCCGGCGCCGGCGACGACCTCCCGGGTCTGCTCGCACAGTTCCGCCTCGTCAGGTCCGTTCGGGCCGTCGGCGATCACGAGGAGGGTGCTCGGACGGGCTGCGCGGACGATCTCGATCGAGCCCGCGGGTCAACTCTGGCCGCGCGTGGACGAACAGCACCACGGGCGTGCACAGGCCGGACCGACGGCGGCGAGGCCGGAAGGCCGGCGCTCGGGCGAAGGAAGCGGTGCGGCTGCGGCAGGCCCCATCTCGTCGCGGCTGCCGGTGAAGTGCAGGAAGTGGACGTCCGCGAGTGCACGGGCCGCGCACTCGGCGGCGCGCGGGTGGCGAGGATGACTGATCAGGAACGGGAAGTGCAGCGCCTTGTAGTGGCCCCAGATGTAGTTGAAGCGAGGATCGACCCAGCTGACGACGCCGGCACGGAGCAGCTCGTACGAGAGCGGGCGCATCTCGTAGTTCAATCCGGGGCCTTTGTCTTCGTACCGCGCGTACACGTCCTCGAGGAGCTCGCGGTGGTGCGCCGGCGAGAGCACCATCATGCCCGTCTGTACGACCGCATCGAACGTCGGAGGCAGGTCGAAGTTGCGGTAGTACTCGGCGGGCGGTCAGGTTGTGGACGTAGTCAACGCCGTCCGCGTCCCAGCGCCGGTACAGCTTGGCGAGAACGCGGCTCGTGGATTTCGCGCGTCGGCATCGAGTACTCGTCGACCGCGCCGACGCGCTCGACCGGGACGAGGTCTGCGACCGACGGCGCATCCGGGTTGGGAAGGATGTCGGAGTCGACCCAGACGACCTGCTCGTAGTGCTGCGACGAGCGGCTGCCCGAGGATCAGGCACTTCTGCCAGGCCGGCGAGCGGCGACGTGCGCGCTCGGAGGTGTCGAGCGGCTGCTCGAAGCAGATCAGGTCGTAGCCGTGCCGCTCGCAGTAGCGGCGCCAGTGTGGCTCACAGATCGAATGCCAGCGCGCGGCGAAGCCCGGTCCGATTGCGAGCGTCACGATCGCCCTCGAGTTGGTCTTGTCGGCCATGCCTTATCCGATCGACCGCGGCTCGAGGAGCGGCGTGATCGCAGGCCCAACCGCGTCGAGCTCGGAGCCCACGTCGAGGAAGTAGGTCGGCACGTTGCGTACGAGCTCAGTCAGCCGTTCGAGTGTCTCCGCACCGGCGGCCGGGAGCTGAAGGATGGTGCTCGGTGCGAGGGCCGCGAGCGCGGCCCCGCGCGGTGCGGGGCTCAGCACGGCGCTCTGCGTGGTCGTTCTGCGCGGGATGACAATCGCTCGTAGGTCGGCCTCCAGCAGCAAGCGGTCGGGCATGTGCTCGTGTAGGAAGTACACGGCCTTGTCGTCGTCGGGCCTCTTCGGGTTGCTGACCATCTCGCCGAGGAACGGCAGCCGGTTCGAGTCGCGTCCGCGTGGGTCTTCGCAGCGTTGTAGACGCTCGAGACACCGGCCGGTGTGCCGGGGGAAACGAGGCAGTAGTCGTCGGCGAGGATTCGCAGATCGCTTCTCGCCGCCGCCAGAGCCGTCCAGGACTTGCCCGAGCCCGCCTTGCCGACGAGGAGGACGCAGCCGTCTTGCGGAGCCCACCGCCGCCGCATGAACGAGCTCGATCCCTTTCGTCCTCAGCCAACCGTGGAGCACGAGCCGAAGCGGTGCAGCCATCTCGAAGAAGGGGATCTGCTCGGCCGTCTCGACCCAGTAGACGGCCTCGTTTCGATCGACGTCGAGGACGACGAGCGAGTGCGAGCCCCACTGGAAGACGCTCTGGAAGCGCTCATCGAAGAACCCGCGGATCTTCCCGTACTCGCGGTAATCGTCGGCGTTCCATGGTGTGTGGGGCATGCCGGTGGAGGTGGTCTCGCTTTCCCAGGCCCATACGACGAGCGAGTCGTCCGCCAAACTGGGGCGTGCGAGGTGTGCGAGCGCCCGCGTCAAAGGATCCACCAACACAGAGCCGGCGAAGCGCAGCTCGAGTGCCGCTCCTGCCACGCGATAGCGGCGTACTTCGACGCTTCCTGCGGTGTCGGCAGCTCGCCGCCACGTGTCTCGCAGTTCATCGAAGAAGGCCGTGCCCCGCGCGCCTGCCGCTTGGACCCCCAACGGCGCTAGGCCCTGTCCGCCGGTTCACCCGATCCGGACGCGCCCGGCGTAGCCTCACCTGCGACCGGTGCACCGACGCGCGCTCGGTCCGCATCCACCATCAACTCGATCAGTCCTTCGAAGGAAATCGTGGCGTCCCAGTTCAGCCGCTCGCGTGCCTTCGATGCGTCACCGACGAGTGAGTGGAGCTCTGCACGTCCACGCTCGAGTGCTGGATCGACCTCGACGAAGTCACGCCAGTCGAGGCCGACGTACGTGAATGCAACTTCGAGGAGCTCACGGACCGTGTGTAGCTCGCCGCTCGCGATCACGTAGTCAGCCGGCGTGTCCTGCTGCAGCATCAACCACATCGCCCTTACCGCGTCGCCCGCATAGCTCCAGTCTCGCTCGCCGCCGAGATTGCCCAGCGCCAGTCGTTTCTTCGAACCGAGCGAGATAGCGGCGGCTGCCGCTGTCACTTTCCGCGTCACGAAGTCGGCCGGCCGACGCGGCGACTCATGGTTGTAGAGAATCCCGGACGAAGCGTGCAACCCATAGCGCTTGCGGTAGCTCCCGGTGATGAAGTGCCCGTACGTCTTGGCAACGCCGTACGGCGTCAGCGGCGCAAGCGGCGTCTCCTCCGTCTGAGGGAACTCGCGCGGCTCACCGAAGATCTCACTCGAGGATGCCTGGTAGAAGCGAATTTGGGGATCCACGGCCCGGATGGCCTCGAGCATCGTCGTCACCCCGACCGCAGCGAACTCCGCCGTCATGATCGGACGTTCCCAGGAGAGTGGGACGAAGGAGGGAGACGCGAGGTTGTACACCTCATGCGGGCGGTAACGCTCGAGCGTCTGAGAGAGCGACTGCTGGTCGAGAACGTTCGCTCCGACGATGTCGATTCGCCCCTTGAGGTCGGCCAAGTTCTCGTAGTCCACGCTTGCGTCTCGCACGACGCCGCAAACCTCGTATCCCTCGTCGACCAGCAGCTCTGCGAGGAGCGAGCCGTCTTGGCCTCCAATCCCGGTGATCAGCGCGCGTTGCGTCGTCGGTCCTCCAGTCGCCTCGGTCTCTTGCTCCCGGCAAGGATGAACGAAACGGTCCCACCGTGCGAACGTCAAAGCGCGGCAACGCCAGACGCTAGGCTCCGTCGCCGATGACAGACGTCGAGCGCGTCCAGGGTCGCGCCGCGATCGTTCACGATTGGTTCCAGGGCTACCACGGGTCGGAACGGGTCGTCGACGTCATGCGCAGCGAGCTCTTCGCAGCCGCGGCACCGCCAGATCTGTTCACGTACGTCGCGGCACGCGATCGCATACCGCCCGCACTGGCCGACTCGATCGTTCACGAGTCTGCGCTGGCGAGGCTGCCGGGGCTGCGCCCGGGAACCGGCGGCGGTGGCCGTTGGCGCTATCTGCTCCCGTTGATGCCAAGCTACTTCAAGGGCCTGGACCTCGACCCGTACGACATCGTGATCGCTTCATCCCATGCCTGTGCCGTGCAGGCGCGGCCGCGAAAGGGCGCCGTCTACGTCTGTTACTGCCACACGCCGATGCGTTACGTCTGGCTTCCGGATGTCGAGGACGCGCGCGTGACCGGAGCCCGACGCCTCCCGCTTCGGCTCCTCGGCCGGTGGCTTCGGCGTTCCGATCTGGCGGCGTCGGCCCGGCCGGACTTGTACATCGCGAACTCCCAGGCGGTCCGCGAGAGGATCCGTCGTTTCTATGGCCGTGATGCCGCCGTTATCCATCCTCCCGTCGACGTCGACGAGTTTTCATCGACTGCAGAGAAGGAGCCGGACCACTTTCTCTGGGTCCACCGCCTCGTGTCCTACAAGCGGCCAGAACTCGTCGTCGAGGCCTTCGAGGATCTCCCTTTCCGGCTGACGATGGTAGGGGTGGGGCCTCTCGAGGCGTCGATTCGACGCCGGCTCCCGCCAAATGTCGAGCTGCGCCCATGGGTTGAACGCGACGAACTCGTGGCCTTGTTTGCACGATCGGCCGGCTTCATCCACGTTGGCGAGGAAGATTTCGGGATCTCGATGGTCGAGGCGCTCGCGTCGGGAACACCTGTGATCGCTCTGGCGCGAGGTGGGGCGTTGGACATCGTCCGTGATGGCATCGACGGGGTTCTCATCCACAGTCCCGAAGTGGACCACCTGCGTGCTGCCGTTCGTCGTGTTGCAGAGCACTCGTGGGACGACGCGACGCTAGTCGCTCGGGCGCAGGAATTCAGCCGAGACCGCTTCGTCGAGCGGATGCGTACTCAGCTCAACAGACTCACCGCAACACGACGCATGTCGTACGAGGCGTAGCGGGCGAGGATCACGTCGACGAGCAGTGCGCTCGCAATCATTCCAACCACGGCGCCGTCGACACCGGCCACGGAGATGAAGAACCAGCCCAGCACCAGGGTGCTCACGGCGCCGGCGAGATTCGCGACGAAGATTGGGCGTGTGTTCCGGCGTGCGTTCAGCGCGGATGCCGTCATCTGGCCGACATAGCTCACGAAGTAGTACGCCGCGAACAACGCGACCAGGGTCGCGGCGTCGTTGTAGCGGTTTCCGTAGAAGAGTTTCAGGAGGGATCCTGCGAACAAGCTTGCAAGGAGGCAATACATGGCGACCGCAGGGCCAGTGACCGCGAACGCTCTTCGCAGATACCCGAGGAACGCCGATTCGCCGTTGAAGGTCAGGTTGTACGAGAGGCGGATCGGAAGAATCGTTGCCACGAAGATCAACAGGACGTTGAGCGGCCCAAGCACGAGCTGCGAGGCCTTGAGCTCACCCGAGGCGGCGGTCCCGATCAGGAGCGCCGCGATGTAGAAGTAGGCATACCCTGACGCGCCGAACGCGACTGCGGCAGCAGCCAGCCACTTCCCGAACCGCCAGTGTGCAACGAGGTCGTCTCTTGCGACGGAGCCCCCGAAGCTGGCTCGCGTCTGGGCGAACCCGATCAACGCTCCGGCGAAAGACGTGGCCGCGAGCAGGTAAAGAGCATTCGCTCCATTGAGGTGGCCGATCTGCCACAGGATCACCACGCCGACGGCTTGGCCTCCGTACGCTACGCAGTCGTTCACGAGAGCCGCACCGAGGCGGCCTTCGGTGTACAGGATTCGCCTCGCCAGCTCCTGTAGCTGCCACGCGACCGTCGCCGGAATCATCGCCAGGAGGAGCGGAGTCGTCCCGCGAAGCTCGATGACCGCGAGATTGACCGGGATGAGAACCACGACAACCGCGAGCATGAACAGCACGGCCGCGGCCACCGTCGCAACGGTGAACCGTCTGTAAGTCAGTTCCTTCAGCGCAGCTCCGAGAACGTTGTGCGGCTGCGTCACCAGTGCCGACTGCAAGCTGTTGATGAAAATCAGAACCGTGTAGACCAGAGCAAACGCTCCGAAGTCGCTCGCGGTGAGAGCACGCCCCAGCACGAGCAGCGTCACGAAGTTGGTCGCCGAGATCAGTCCCTGGTCGGAGACTCCGTAGAGATTGACCAGGAAGACATTGGTACGCGACGTCTCAGACGATTCGATTTGTGGTCTCCCGGTGGCGCTTGAGAGCACGGGATGAACTCAGCCAACCTGAGAGGTCGAGGACCCATGGATGCACGAGCGGAGCTGCAACCAGCAGCACCAGCAGAAACTGGATGATGCCGTAGTTGAAGAGGTACACACGCCAGAGCTCGGCGAACGCGTAGCTGATGACGAACACGCTGATGAAGAACTGACTGCGATATCGGGACGCATGGCCCGCAAACGCGGCTGCGAGAAGAGAGGCGAGACCCACGACGACAAAGGCGAGAACGGCACCCAGGGATCCGAACATCGCAGCCAGAGCGGAATTCGTGGTCAGTGTGGCCTCGATCCTCGTATAACGCCTGTAGTCGTTCTCCGCAGCGTCGACGTCCCGGAAGGTGGGCTCGAGGTACGTCGGGACGAGGTATGTCGTCAGGGAATGAAAGAGAGACGGACGCCGCAGCGGCGCGGTGGAAAGCCTAATGAGCGAAACGCCGTCGAGGCTCATCGCGGCTGTCCGATCAGGGGCGAGGGAGTCCTTCCAGATCGCAGGTTGAATCGACGTTGTGGTCGACGGCGCGACGTACACCCCTTCGAGAAGCTGCTTGTCGCCGCTCCGAACGAGAGTGATCGGGTGCTTCCCAGCCACCAGGCCCTGTTGCGTCACGGATCCATCGTCGACTCGAACGCCGAGCCGGATGGGACTGCGTCGCGACGCCGGCCCACTCACGTATGCCCGCAGAAGGAACCGGTCGCCGGTCCCGACCTCTACAGCGGCTCGGTCGCTCACCCAGACGTACTTCTCGTGCGGCAGCGGGCTTGGGTTTGCGAGTCGAGCGCGGAGCGCCCATCGTCCAGAACTGACCACACGTGGGTCTTCGACTCGGGCCAAGCTCGGCGCGGGAGGCGCCCCGCCGTCGTAGGTCACCCAGTCCTTGAGATTCGTCTCGAGGCTCGGGTTGAGGATGAGTTGGCGACCGAGGGCGTCAATGTGATCACCGGCCGCTCTCCCCGCCATCGCGGCGCCGGCCTGGAAGGGTGCTCCGAGGTAGGCGACACTCTCATCGAGGTTCATGACCAGGGGGTCTCTGGTCCCATAGTTCAGTTCGTAAAAGTTCGCGTTCCGGAGATAGTTGAAAAGGGTCAGCAACGCGAACCCCGCCAGGATGAGAATCGAGATGCGAAGAGCAAGTCGCGTTACCGATTCGCGATTCTTGGCGGCGAGTCCGACGGCGATGAGAATTGCCATGAGAAGCGAGAGTCTCGACGCGGCGGCAGCGGCCAGGAACAAGAGCGTTAGGTTGAGCGCGGCGAGCCGTGAGAGCTTCGAACGAAAGCAGACCTCGTAAAGAGCGACGCCGCCTCCGAGGATCGCTGCATAGCGCAATGTCTGGATGCCGGCGCCGTAACCGAAGGCGAGACGAACCTCATTGAATCTCCGATCGCGGATGGCGTTTGCGATCAACGTGGGATCGCGAACAACGACAATCCCGTACGTGTAGATGACTCCGATGGCGCCGGCCACGGTGAAATAGCGGTAGTACGTCTCTGCTGGAAACGAGTCGATTCTCCGAAAGGGCCGTAGCTTTCGCCCCACTTCGAATCCAACGGCCCCGGTCGCGAGGATCACGGCGTACCAACCTGCGAGCACTAAGGCGCCAGTTGCGCCGATCGCCACTTTCCCCTCGAAGCCTCGGTGAATCGACGCGTTCCACGGGAGTGCCCAGGCCAAAGCGCTCAGCCCGACTCCGGCTACGAGCAACCAGGGTGGCGAAAGCACACGAAGGGATAGCGGCCAGGGAGCTTCAGCGGCCCGCGCGTCTCTGGCCGGCGTCTGCGATACGGCCGACGGCTTCACGGGTGGGGGCGCAGGGATGATTTCTCCGTTGTTTTCAGCACCGACGCGATCGCCGCGAGCACGGCCTGGCCGAGATGTGGTTCGTGCAGCGGCGAGGGGCTGCCAAACGTGCGCTCCGTTACCTCGTCGATCGCATGGAGAATCGCGTCCTCGTCGCTTGCGTCGAACTGCACGGCCACGTCATCGGTAAGTTCGACCATCGCGCCGGTCCTGCTCACTGCAACGGGCAATCCTGTTGCGGCTGCTTCGAAAGCCGGCAGCCCGTAGCCCTCTTCGAGTGAGGGCATGATAAGAGCTGCGCTTGAAGCAAGGAGCGCATCGAGGTCGTGCTCGGTGCATTGACCGCTCGCGTGGGCTCCCTCGATCCCTCTTTCCGTGATCCATCGCTGGAGGGCAGGCGCCTCGCCGTCCCAGCCACCTACGAGCGTCAATCGTCCTCCGTTCGCAGCGAACCGGGACCGTCGAAATGCCATGCAGAGCCGATGGAGATTCTTGTGTCGATCGAATCGGCCCAGGTAGAGGAGGACTCTTCGTTGCTGCATCGTCTGTCTGAGCGTCCAGATTCGTCCCGCTCGCTCGAGGTCGACGGGAAAGCGCATCACGGTGATGTTGTCCGTCGGCACGCCAAGATCGCGATGGATTGCCTCTTTTGAGAGCTCAGAATCGGTGAGGACGTGGTTGCTCGACCGAGCAGCCATGACGAAGAACAGCCGTTTGACCGCCCGCGTGACCCGGCCGCCTCCGTACCGAATCGGAATCGTGTCGTGGATCACTGTGACCGACAGTCCGCGTTTCATCGGTCGGACCTGATGCAGGTACACGACGACGTCTCCCTCAGGCACGGACGCGATCAGCCGCTGCCCCATGAGAGCCCGCGGGTCGATGTCGGTGGCGGATATAGCCGCCACGCCGAACTGCAGCGGCTCGATCCGGTCGCGTCGCCCCCAGAGAATCCAGTCACCGGGCGGAGGATCAGCTTGGAACTCGCGGAGCAGAAGCTCGGTGACTCGTCCCGCGCCGCCCATGCCGAGCCAGCGGCAATCGAGCACGATCGTCCTGCCGGCGAGCTGCTCGTCCGCTGCCTGCGTCGGTGCCGCCTGGTTATCCTCGCTGATCATGGTGAGCGAGTCTTGCACGATCTGCGGCGAACCCACTCGGCTCCGATCCCATTCCGATTTTCGGTTTCGCGAGTGTCGAGTCTGCGGGTACGGGCAGCTCGACACCGACGGCCGTAGCGATTACTGGAGCCCGCAACACGGTTCCCTCGACGACGAGGAGTACTGGGCTGCCGCGAAGCTGAACTACTTCGATTCCGCGCTGGGCCTCCTCGGATCCATGACAGCCGGCCGTCGGCTGCTCGACCTCGGCGGCGGCCTCGGGATCTTCACCGAGCGGGCCGTCGAGAAGGGGTGGGACGCGTTCACGCTCGACATATCGCCGGCCGCTGCCGAGCAAGCCGCGAGACGGCTCGGAGCAGACCGCTCGCTGAGCAGCATCGACAGAGTGCAACCCGGGTCGTTCGACGCCGTCACCATGTGGTGCGTCGTCGCCCACACGCGCGACCCGGGGGCGCTGATCCACGCGGCGCAACGGGCGCTCAAGCCGGGCGGTGTGATCTGGATCACGACGCCGAACTTTTCGTTCCAGAAGCCGTATGCAGCTGTGCGCAAACGTCTCGGGAGGCGCCTCGACTTCGAGCGCGAGGATCACGTCGGGCACTTCTCCCCGCGCGCGGTACGCCGGTTGCTGGCGAACGGTGGGTTCATCGACGTCGAGTTTCACTTCTGCGGCATCACCGAAACATGTGTGGCTGCCAGGTCGCAGAGCCGAATGCTCGTCGAGGGCAAGCGCCTGTGGAACCGTCTGGCGACACTGCTCCTGAAGCTCGACGCGAACGTGATGTCGGAGCTGCAAGTGACCGGGGTAAAGAATCCGGCGCGAGAGCTAGCGGGCGCCGCGTCCGCGAATGACGGCCGCGAACGTCAGTGCGAGGAGCCGGAGATCGCGACGCAAGGTGAGGTTCTCGACGTAGTCGCGCTCGACGGCGAGTCTTTCCGCGAACGAGAGAGAGCCACGGCCGAAGACCTGCATCGGTCCCGTGAGGCCGGGCTTCACCTGTAGCCGGAAGAGGTGGTCAGGCCCGTACAGCTCGACCACCTCGATCTGCTCCGGACGTGGCCCGACCATGCTCATCTGCCCGAGCAGCACGTTGAGTAGCTGTGGCAGCTCGTCGAGGCTCCACCGGCGCAGCACGTGGCCGACGGGAGTGATCCGCGGGTCGCCGTCCAGCTTGAACACCGGCTCGGAGAGCTCGTCGAGGGTGATCAGATCGGGAAGACGCGCGGTCGCGTCCTCGACCATCGTTCGAAGCTTGAACATGCGGAAGGGTCGCCCGCGGAGGCCTACCCGCGTCTGAGTGAATATCGCGGGGCCAGGACTGTCGAGTTTCACTGCGAGTGCAAGCGCAGCGCAGAGCGGCGCGGCGACGGGCAGGACGACGATGCAAATCGCCAGATCCAAAACCTGTTTCAGGAACAGCGTAGAGCGTGCGACATCCCAGGTGTTGTATTCGACAACGGGGAGATCCGCGATGTGGTTCAGCTGAACCGCAGTACCGAACATCCCAGGCACCGGCGGTACCAGGCTGAGCTTCACGTGCGCGGCCCGACACGCCCTCAGGAGGTCGCTGACCAGCTCCTCTTCCATCTGAGACGAAGCGACGAGAACGCGGTCCAGCGATGCCAGCCAATTTGTGTTCTCGAGGTCGGCGGGCTCGAGTCGCTCGATCTCCGCGACGACCTTGACGTGGATGTCGTCGAACAGCTCGAGCTTCCGCCGGACAATCGCCGCGGATTCGCGGCCGCCGACGATGGCAGTTCGTTCTGGCGGAGTGACGTGCCTCCAGGCCCACCGAGCCGTCACTCGCAACACGAACACGGCAGCGCCGACGACACAGGCAAAACTCAACGCGTCGGCGACGCTGAAGGGCCGAGCCCCTGTGAGATGCGAGATCGCCGAGACCCCGATGGTCACGAGGATCGACCACATCACGAGCTTCGACAGCTCGTCGATGGTCAAATGACGCAGGGAACGCTGGTCCTGGTCGTACAAGCCCTGCACCTTTGCGAGGGCCACCCACAGGGGGGCGCCGAGAACCGGCAAGAGGAGCCAGTGCACCTGATCGACACCGATCGAGAGGCTCAGGCTCGCGACCGCGACGGCAAGCAGGTCGGCAGCCGCAAGCATTCGGCGCAGCCACGAATCTCTCCAGCCCGGACCCCGGCTCGACCGCTCAGCACCCGCAACGGGCTGCACCGCCGACCGGTCTCGCGTAGCGTTGACACGCGAGAGGGCGTCGACATCAGTCAGCTTAGGCATCGGGTCCAGAGGCAGAGCATACTGCGGCCTCCCCGCTTGGCTATTACGTCAATCAGCATCAACTTTCGTCATTTATGACCGGAAAAACCTGCGAATAACGGCGATCGCGGATTGAGCGACACCGCTCGGTCCAGGCTTCGGCTCGCCTGAGCGGGCAACGCGAGCTTCGTCTCGATCCGGGCCGCGACGAGCCAGAGCCGCCAGTCCGTCGGGTCGCGCCTGATCGCCTTTCGCACCCAGCTCTCGGCATCGTCTGGCCGACCGTCGAGCTCTGACGTCAGCGCGAGCTGCAGGTAAGGCGAGGCGGCCCACGGCTGAATCTGACGAGCCCGCAACGCGTCTGCCTGCGCGGCGCGGAGATCGCCTCGCGCCGCCGCAGCCTGGCTGTTGCCGATTTGCGCCTGCGCGAGGAACGGAATCGCCTGCGCGATGACGACCGCCAGACCAGTGGCGACGATCAGCACACGCCCGGAGGTGTTCCCGCGCGTGCTCGGGAGGTGATCCCCGACCCCGTCGGAGGAGGCGACGAGCAAGCCCAGGGAGAACAGGCCCACGACCGTCACTGCCGTCAGCTCCCACATCCAGTCCACGCCTGCAGCGACGGCGTACGCGGCGACGAGCGCGAGGAGCGCCGATGCGGTGACCCGGTCTTCTCCACGAGCGGCGATGACCGCCCGACCGCCGAGTGCGAGTGATGCGATGAAAAAGGCCGCGAGCAGGCCGAGGCCGACCAGTCCCAGCTCACCGAGCGTTTCCAGGTACAGCGAGTGGGCGTTGGTGACGAAGTAGGAAAACGAGGCGTGTTGCGCCCACCACGATGCGAAGGACCCTGCACCGTCGCCTTGCAGAGGGTGCTTCTCCCATTGGTGCAGTGCTGCTGTCCAGAACTGCCAGCGCCCGCTCCCGTTACCGCTGATGAGATGCGCGCGCGCGAAGTCGCTGCCGCCAGTTCCTTGAGGGGGCGCGCTGAACTGCTCGGCTCTGCGGATCGGATGTGCGGCGACCACCCCGACGACAAGGAGCAGGATTCCGGCGATGGCCAGCCCTTTGCCGACTCTTGGGGGGAGCCGCCGGCCCGCGATCGCAGGAGCGCCGGCTGCGAACAACGCGCCCGCGGCGATGCTCGACAAGCAGATGATGATCGCGGCGGTGTGCCCCTGATGGGCGGCGACCGTCGTGGAGAGTGGCCCGTTGACGAGCTGGGTGCGACCAAGAAGGACGGCGATTGCCGCCGCGGTGCCCAAGGTTCCAGTGCAGAGCGCCCAGACCGCCGTCCCGCGCCCCGGCGTGAGCGCAAGAAACAGCGCGGCGCCGACCAACGCGGTGGCTACGCCGCCGCGTGAGGACGCGAGGTAGATGACCGACCCGAACACCGGCAAAGCGGCGACGGCGCTCGCGCGTACGAGACGATGGCGGGCGACGATGCTGGCTCGAAGGAGCAGTGGAACGCCGAGCGCGACGAAGATCGCCAGACCGTTCCAGTATCCGAGCGGAAAGCTCAGACGGCTGGACGCGGCCGGGAGAAACGTCGCAAGCTTCCGCTCCTGGACGCCGGTTGTGAGGAGCCGGCTCCCGAGCGCGACCAGTGCGATTGCTGCAATTGCAAGTGTGAGCCCGTCGACCAATCGCGCGCGATGCACTCGACCCGTGATCAACGATGCGACCAGGAACACGCCGATGTACAAGCTCACGCGGTCGAACTCGTTGAACGAGTCTTCGGCGCTCGAAGCCCACAGCAGCGATGCGAGCGTCCAGCCGGCGAACAGGCAGAGCAGCAGCGTCGGGAGGAGCGTGCGCGTGCGCGCCGGCAGCCTGATGAGGCCTAGCCCGGCTCCCATGATCAATGCCCACCAGAAGAGAATGGCCAGGGTCGAACGGCTAGCGAGGCTGTAGCTCGCGTCATCGAACGCGACCCAGAAGGTGAGCGCCGCGGCACCGAACACAAGCGCGTAGCCCGTGTAAGCGTTCCGATCGGAGCGCCCGACTTCACGCACGATTGGCTACGCTACTTCCGGGGTTGATGTTTCATGCCACTGCATAGATTCCGCGCGTGGCCACTCCACGGCGCGATGCTACTGGCTCTTGTTCTTGCGTTTGTGGCGTTCAGTGGTTCGGCTGAAGCTGCGCCCAAGCCGCCCAAGCCGAGCTCGTCCGCGGTCGGCCAGTACGTCGAGATGCTGCCGGGCGCAAGTGGGCCGACCGCGGCCGGCGCGAGGACCGGTTCGAGCACGCCACTCCCAGCTGCGCCGAGCAGGGCGCTGCGATCGGTTCCGAGGAACACCGCCACGCTGCTGCAGAAGGTCGCGACATCCACCGCGTTCGGAGCCCCGGCCCGAGTGGCGAAGGCCGTTCGTGAAACCGAGACACGCAACACGTTGCCGACGTCCGCACTCTCGTTCGGCGGCGCCTTGAAAAGCGGGGCCCAGACGGCGACCGGCCAGGAGAACGGCCGACTCGTTGCCGTCCTGGTCTTCATGCTCGTGATCACAGCAGCCGCGGCTATCGGTGCCACGAGGCGGCGGCGTCCGTCCGTTCAGGCACAGTCGTCCTCTCGGGACGTCACGCGCTAACCGCTTCGGCGACGAACCCGTCACAAGATGATTGAGCTTTCACAGTGAAAAAGACCTATGCCCTCATTGTCGCGATGGTTGCCGGGGTTCTGGCGCTCGTCCAGTACTCGGATGCTGCAACCACGATCTCGCCTGGAAGCATTCAAACGGCGATTGTCGATGAGTCCGCCCTGAGCGGGCCTGACTCGGCGAAAGCGTTCGCACGCATTCACGACACCGGTGCGACGGTCGTCCGGCTCGTCCTCGACTGGAAGGCGGTCGCGCCCGCGAATCCGACTCCAGCTTTTCGGGCGGGAGACCCCGCGGACGACCAGTACAACTGGACGAACTTCGATCAGCAGCTCACCGAGGCAGCAAAGCAGGGGCTGGAACCGATCGTCGACATCTTCGATGCACCTGCGTGGGCGACCGCGCGCGCCTCGGTCGGCGGAGCCTACAAGCCAAATCCCCAGAAGCTCGCGCTCTTTGCAAAGGCCGCCGCGGAGCGGTACAGCGGCACGTACCAGGATCTTCCGCGCGCCCGCTACTGGCAGCTCTGGAACGAGCCGAACCTCGCGTGGCAACTACGGCCCCAGTTCGTCGGCAAGACGCTTGCTTCGCCGGGCGTCTACCGGGGGATGCTCAATGCCTTCTCCGACGCTGTGCATTCCGTCCATGCGGACAACTCGGTGATCGCGGGCGGCACTGCACCGTTCACAACGCGCGCCGGCAAGCCGACGTCATGGGGGCCAGGCCCCCTCCTGTTCATGCGGACGTTGCTGTGCCTCTCCAAGAAGCTCACGCCGACGTGCCATCAGCGCGCGAAATTCGACATCTGGGGACACGATCCGTACACCGCCGGCGGGCCGAGCCATCACGCCGGCATCGCCGACGACGTTTCGCTCGGCGACCTCCCGCGCATGCGTGCGGTGCTCGACGCCGGGGTGCGCGCGGGCAATGTCGTGTCGCGCCAGAATGTGCGCTTCTGGGTGACCGAATTCAGCTGGGACACGAATCCACCCGATCCGAACGCGATGCCACTTGCACTGCAGACGCGGTGGATCTCGGAAGGCCTGTACACCATGTGGAAGGCCGGCGTCAGTCTCCTTACCTGGTACCTGATCCAGGACAAGCCGGTCAGCAGCAGCCCCTACCAGAGTGGGCTCTATTTTCTCAGCGGCAAGCCGAAGCCGTCGTTGCGTTCGTTCCGATTCCCGTTCGTCGCGTTCAAGAGCCCATCGGGCATCGACGTCTGGGGCCGAACGCCGTGGAGCAAGCCTGGGACGGTGATCGTGGAGCAGCAATCGGGTGGAGGCTGGGCCCGGCTCGGCGTCGTGAAGACCAACGCCAACGGCATCTTCCTCACCCACTACGCGTCGAAACGCTCCGGGCCGCTTCGCGCGCGGCTCGCCGGCGCGGATCCCGACGTGTCCGTTCCGTTCTCCCTCACGGAGCCGCCAGACAAGTCGTACCGGCCGTTCGGCGAGGCGAAGTAGGCTCGGACCGCTCACGGCGGTCGAACTCCCGCCACGGGCGAGAGATCAGCAGCACCCGGTTCGCAAGGCGTTGAGGGTCATTCCCTGGGCCCGGGCGGCTCTCGCAACCAGGGCTTGGGTGCAGGCCCCCGTTTGCCGATAGACGGGTGTGCAAACCGATGCGGCGTCAGAGCACGACCTCGAGCTGTACGGCTCGGAGCTTCTGCGGCGGATCGCCGGAACCGTCGCGATCATGCTCTACGAGATGAAGCTCCTGCCCGACGGGAGCTTCGAATGCCTGACGTTCGTCGGGCTCGAGACCCTGCTCGGGCCCGTCCCCGCAGGTGCCGACCTCGAGGCGGCGTACGACGCAGCGGTTCACCCGGACGATCGCGAGGCGTACGACGCAGCCCTGGTGACGCTTGCACGGGGCGAGCCGACCGAGGTCGAGTACCGGCTCATCGGCTGCGACGGCCAGACGCGTTGGGTGCTCGATCGGATGCGGCCCGAAGGCTCGATGGAAGACGGCGGCGTGCTGGTCGGCGGCGTTGTCGCGGACATCACGGCCCGCAAGCGGATCGAGGCGGAGGCGATGGAGAAGCTCGCCCACGCCGCGCTCCACGACTCGTTGACAGGTCTCGCGAACCGAGCCTCGTTTCTGGAGCATCTGGAGTTGGCTCTCACCCGAGCCGCCCGAACGGACAAGGGTGCGGCGGTCCTCTTCATCGATCTCGACAACTTCAAGCTCGTCAACGACAGCTTCGGGCACGCAGCCGGCGACGAGTTGTTGAAGGCGGTCGGATCGAGGCTGCGCTCTGCGATCCGCAAGATGGACGTGGTTGCGCGACAGGGCGGCGACGAGTTCCTGATCCTCCTCTCCGATCTCGAACGCCACGAGGCGGAGGAGATCGACTTCATGCGTGCGGCAGAGGCCGTCGCCGGCACGCTACGCAGAATCTTGCGCGAGCCGTTTCTCGTCGAGGGGATCGAGATCTACATCAGTGCGAGTGTCGGAATCAGCCTCTACCCATGCGACGCCGACGACTCCGAGACGCTGCTCAAGCACGCAGATGTTGCGATGTACTCCGTGAAGGACGGCGGACGCGACGGGCATGCGATGTATCAGCGCGGTGCCGATACGGCGCTGGAGCAGATCTCGATGGCCAGCCGCCTGCGCAAGACGGTCGAGGCCGGGCAAGGGCTCGTCCTGCACTACCAGCCGCTCGTGAACCTCGAGACCGAAACACTCGTCGGCGTCGAGGCACTCGTTCGCTGGCAGGACGGTGAGCGCGGGCTCGTTCAGCCGGGCGATTTCATCCCGCTCGCCGAGCAGATCGGGCTGATCGGGTCGCTGAGCGACTGGGTGATCGACGAAGCGTGCGGCCAGGCGCTCGCGTGGCAGGAGCAGGGAATGGATCTGTACGTCTCCATCAACCTGCCGCCGTCCTACTGCCAGGCGACCGGGATGGCCCACCTGGCGGCAGCTGCTGCCGCCGCCGGGGTCGAGCTCGAGCGGCTGATGATCGAGGTGACCGAGTCCGCACTGATCCCGGACTCCGGACGCCAGATGGAGGCCACCCTCGCCGACATGCACAAGCGAGGGCTCAAGCTCGCGATCGACGACTTCGGAACCGGCTACTCCTCACTCGGACGGCTCAACAAGACCTGGGTGAGCATGCTGAAGATCGACCGCTCCTTCGTTCAGGGTCTCCCCGACAACGAGCACGCCCGCAAACTTGTCGCTTCGATCGTCCAGCTCGCCCATACGCTCGGCCTCGAGCCGCTCGCCGAAGGTGTCGAGACCGAGGAGCAACGCCGATTTCTCCTCGAGAACGGTTGCCGGTACGGCCAGGGCTTTCTCTTCAGCCGCCCCGTCCCCGAGCACGAGATCGAGACGATCTACAACGGCTACGAACGGACCGACCTCGAAGTAGCCTAGAGCCACGGCCGCGTAGGATCTTGGGCCGTGGAAGGGTTGATCGACCGTCGAAGCCTCTCGCTCGAACTCGCGCTCGAGCTTCTAGCGCGGGCCCGAGCCGAGGCAGAGGCACGCTCGCTCGCGCTGGCGTTGTGCGTCGTCGACCCGGGCGGCCAGCCGATAGCGAGCCAGCGGATGGACGGTGCTGCGCTCGGTGCGGCAAAGCTCGCAGCCGGCAAGGCATACACCGCGGTTCTCTGGGGGACGCGCACCGGCGACTTCATGGCCAGCACGCAGCCGGGTGGCGAGGACTGGGGCTTCAACACGACCGACGATCGCATCGTCGTCTATGCGGGTGGCCTCCCTCTCTTCGCCGACGGCCAATTGGTCGGGGGTGCGGGCGCGAGTGGGGGGACGGCGGAGCAGGACGAAGAGTGTCTCGCAGCGGCGGCGCTCTCGCTCGGCCTCAGCATCACGTAGCGGACGGCATCTTGACGGCGCCGTCGGAATAGACTCAGCGCGCATGCCGGAGACGAGCGTCGCAATCGAACTCGAGAGCGTGGGCAAGCACTTCGGCAAGGCGGCCGCGGTTCGCGACGTCACGCTGTCGATTCTCGAAGGGAGAGTTCTTCTCGCTGCTCGGCCCCAGCGGCTGCGGCAAGACGACGACTCTGCGGATGATCGCCGGGTTCGAGGTGCCGGACGAGGGGCGGATCTTGCTGCAGGGACAGGATGGCGCATCACTGACGCCAAACCGCCGGCCCGTCAACATGGTCTTCCAGCAATACGCCCTGTTCCCGCACATGTCGATCTACGACAACGTCGCGTTCGGGCTCAAGGTCAAGCGCGTCCCGCAACGGGAGCACCGAGACCGCATCACCGAGATGTTGCGGATCGTCGAGCTCGAAGGGCTGGAGAGTCGGCGCCCTCGCCAGCTCTCAGGCGGCCAGCAGCAGCGTGTCGCGCTCGCACGCGCGCTCGTGAACCGGCCGGCTGCGCTCCTGCTCGACGAGCCGCTCGGTGCACTCGACGTGAAGTTGCGCAAGCAGATGCAGCTGGAGTTGAAGCGAATCCAGAACGAGCTCGGTACGACATTCGTCTACGTCACCCACGATCAGGACGAGGCTCTCGCGATGTCGGACCGGATCGCCGTCATGAACCAGGGCCGAGTCGA
This sequence comes from uncultured Thermoleophilia bacterium, assembly GCA_963703445.1. Lineage (GTDB taxonomy): Bacteria > Actinomycetota > Thermoleophilia > Gaiellales > Gaiellaceae > PALSA-600. The sequence goes on from CAVPEK010000001.1 coordinate 91,317, forward strand.
GCAGGTCGGGCCGCCGCGCGAGATCTACGAGCATCCGGCGACGGCGTTCGTCGCCGACTTCATCGGTTCGCTGAACGCGCTCGAGTTCACCGCCGACGAGCTCGTCGGCGGCTTCGCCGTCATGCGCCTCGGTGAGCACGGGCGGATCGTCGTGTCGATCGGGCCCGGAATCCGCGCCCGCGACTCGTTCCGTGTCGCCGTCCGCCCCGAGCGGATCCAGATCGGCCCGGTCGGCAGCGCCGCGCCGGAGACAGGGTCGAATCTCGAGGGGACGATCGCCGAGATCGTCTACCTCGGCATGTACACGCAGTTCCACGTCGACACGCCGGCCGGCCGAGTCGTCAGCCATCGCCTCGCCGGCGAGACGGTCACAACGCTCGGCCTCGAGTCGCGGGTCGTGCTGTCGTGGGAGCCGGAGCACACCTCCGTGCTCGACGCCGCGGCGGCTTCCACAGCAAGCCTCTAACCCTCGAGCGTTCCGAGCCGCCGCTCTGCGAGGCGCCGCCCGATCTCGGCTGCGACCACGACGAACAGCGAGATCGTGATCACGACGACCGCCACGGCGATCACCTGCGGCAACTGGTTCGGGAACCGAAGCGCCGAGTAGAGGTAGATCGGGAAGGTGACGCGCGTTCCGACGACGAACGACGCGACTGCGTATTCGTCGAACGACGTCGTGAATGCGATCAGGTACGCCGACAGGACGGCCGGAAGGAGGAGCGGCAGCGTGATCGAGCGGAAGGTTCGGAACCGGCCGGCTCCGAGGTCATACGCCGCCTCGTCGAGTGAAGGGTCGATCTGCTGCAGCCTCGGCATGAGGACGAGGATCGCGTAGGGAAGGCTGATCACGATGTGGCCGATCACCACGGTCAAGATCGAACGCGGTATCCCGAGCTGGTGGAACAGCAAGAGGAGCGAGATCCCGAACACCACGTACGGGATCACGAGCGGGCTGAGGAGGAGCGCCGAGGCCGCGGCTTTGCCTCGGAACCGGCGCCGCACCAGCGCGATCGAGGCAACGATCCCGAGCGCAACCGCACCGACGCTCGAGAGCGCCGCGATGATCGCACTCGTCTCCAGCGCAGCTCTGAGGTCTGCGTTGACGATGAAGTCGTGGTACCAGTGCAGCGTGAACCCGCTGAGGGGGAACGACGGCACCTCTGCGTTGTTGAACGAGAAGATGAGCAGAATCAGGATCGGGGCGTAGAGGAAGACGACGACGAGTGCGAAGAACACTCGCAGGGCTCGTGCCCCGAACTTGGAGAGCGCGACGTCCATCAGTCGGCTGCCACCCGCCGGGGCTGAAGGAAGCGCGAGAAGGCAAACGTCAAGACGGTGACGACGCCGAGCAGGAAGAGCGCCAGCACAGAACCGGTCTGCCAGTCGGGAAAGCCGGTGCCGAACAGGTCGACGATCTGGTTGCCGTACATGTAGCCGGATGCTCCCCCGACGAGCGAGGGCGTGACGAACTCGCCGAGCGTCGGGATGAAGACGAAGAGGAACGCTGCGAAGACGCCTGGTGCGGAGAGCGGGAGCGTGATGCGCCGAAACGCCTGGAGGCGGCTGGCACCGAGGTCGTTCGCTGCCTCCAACAGCCGGCGGTCGAGGCTCTCGAGCGAGACGAAGATCGGAAGCGCGACGAAAGGAAGCCAGATGTAGCCGAGCACCAGCATGACCGCGAACCTGCTGTAGAGGAGCTGGGAGAGCGGATGGTCGGGCGACCGCAGACCGGTCCAGAACAGGAATGAATTGATGACTCCGTTGTCGCCGAGGATCACCGTCCAGGCGAGCACCCGCAACAGATAGCTCGTCAGGAACGGTGCGATCAGCACCAGCAGCAGGATGTACTTCCGCTTGGTGTTCGAGAGCGCGAGGTAGTAGGCGAGCGGGTAGGCGAGCACCACGATCACCACCGAGACGATCAGCGACATCTGGACGGACTTCCAGAAGAGGTGGAGGTACACCGGGTCGTGCACGAAGCTGCGCCATGCCTCGAGGGTGAAGCTGTGCGGGCCCGGGTCGAGCGAGTAGACGTTGAAGCTGTACGCCGCGACGATCGCGATCGGCAGGACGAAGAAGACGGCAAGCCACACGAGCGGCAGGCCAAGCAGCCCCGGCGTCGTCAGGTCGAGCCGCGCGCGCTTGCGGCCGGTGTCCATTCGTCTGTCTAGCGAGACCTCGTCAGGAGGCCTTCACCTCTTCCCACGCCTTGGCGTACACGGCCCGCCGCGGGACGTCGCGGTCGAGGTAGGCGTTCGGCAGCGTGACGGCCTTCGGGTTGGTCAGCTGAAGTGCCTTCAGAAGGTCGCTCGACGACGGCCGTGCCACGGTGTTGGCATGGCCGTAGCCGTAATTGTCCTCGAGCCACTTGGCCGAGCGCGCCGAGCTCCACGCGTTGACGTAGGAATGGGCGAGCTGGGGCCGTGGCGTTCCCTGCAGCAGCATGAACATCCCGACCCAGGCAATCGGCTTCTCCTTCGGATGCATGTAGACGACGTTCAGCTTCTTCGCCTTCATCTGCACCCAGTCGTTCGGCCACGCAAGAGCGATCCAGACGTCGCCGGCTCCGAATGCCTCATCCAGGTTGGTCTCGGAGGACCAGATCAGCCGGACGAGGTGCTTCTTGGAGATGAGGAACTTCTTCGACTGCTCGAGCTGGGCGTCGGTCTGGTTCCACGGATCCTTGAAACCGAAGTAGAGGCCCGCGATGGTGAAATTCTCGACCGGGTCGTCGAACCAGGCGATCTTTCCCTTGTAGCGCTCGTCGAACAGGAGCCCCCAGGAGTTGCTCTTCGGCTTCACCTTGTCCGCCCGATAGAGAATCGAGTCGAAGCCCCAGTCGTCGGGGATCCCGTACTGCTTCCCGTTGTACTGGCCGGCCTTGACCATGAACGGGTTCAGTTGCTTGAAGTTCGGGATCTGCGCCGGATCCCACGGCTGAACGAGCCCGCTGGTCGCGAAGTACTTCACCCAGCCGACGTAGGGGCGGAAGAGATCGACCTTGAGCCCGGCATGGAACTTCGCCAGCGCGTCAGCCTCGTTCGTCATGTACGTGAACTGAGGCTTGTTGTTCGGATGCTGCTTCACGTACTGCGCGAACATCGCCTGCCCGCCGTCGTTGCCGTACCCGGCCCAGTCGAGCACCTGTAGCCGCCCGCTTTCCGCCATAAGCCGCTCCAGGGCCGCAGCAGCAGACCCTGCGCGGCTCGCCAGGACACCAGCTCCGGCGGTTGCCGCCGCGAGCTTGAGGAGTCCCTCGCGGCTGACCCGCCGCTCCAGCAAATCGTGCCCCTCCGTCATCGTCCCTCCCTTGTTCATTCGAAACACTCGGTCGGTTAGTAACTCGGTGGGCTGATGACCCACATCACCTCGGCGACATCGTCTCCGGCGTTCGACACACGGTGAGGAGTTGAGCTCCAGTAGCCGATGCTGTCACCTTCCTCGAGCTCGTGAACATCCTCTCCGAGCTCCAGGCGAACGGCTCCGGTGAGAACCACGAAGAGCTCTTCCGAGTCGCCATGCGCGTACAACTCCGCCCCGGTCGATCCACCTGTCTCGATCTCTCCGACGAACACCTCCAGGTGGTGCAGCGGGCCAGGGGTGAGCAGCATCTTCCTACCGAGGATCCCGAATGCAAGTGACGGACGTTCGTCACGCCGAAGCACCCGCGGTTGCGCGAGACCACTCGGCTGAAAGAGATCCGCCATGCTCACACCGAGCGCGTCGGCAATTCGCCGCAGCGAGGCGATACTCGCGCTCGAGCGACCTCGCTCGACCTGGCTCAGGAAGCTCTCGCTGAGCCCAGCGCGCTCGGCGACGTCGCGCAGCGTGCGTCTTCGCGCCAACCGGATCGCCCGGAGACCCTTGCCGACATCGACTTCACCCGAGACCTCGCGCACGCTCGCCGACAACGGACCCCCTCAGAGTCACCCAAGAAGAATGAAGTGACCCTACGGAATCGCTGAAGCCGGGTCAATGGCGGCTTCCCGAGCTCAGGAGTCGCGCAGGAGCTTCGCGGGGACGTTCGTTGTAGGTTTGGCCGATCCCCGATCGCGAACCGCCCCCGCTTCCCGATCCCGACGACTGGTTCGCCGAGCCCGCCGCACCACTGCGCCTGAGCAAACCGCAGGCGGAGAGCGCCGGCGCGAGCCGGGCGAGGGCGGAAAGTTCCGAGGGCGGGGGAGAGCCCTACACCGAAGAAATGCACGGCGGCCGCGTGATCGCCGGCCGCCCCGTCGGCTCCCGCGAGCTGATCGCCGCTGCCGTGGTCGTCGTCCTGCTGGTGATCGCGGGGCTCGCGGTGGGCGGCGTCTTCTCGAGCGGCAAGAAGCACGCCGACACGCCGACAACCACCCCTTCGACCAGCCGCACGACCACGTCGACCCGCGTGACGACGACCGGCTCGACCACGCAGCCGACCAACCCGTCGCCGCCGCCCGTTCCGACGACGACGCTGAAGACCGGGAGCAACGGCACCCAGGTGAAGCAGCTCCAGCGCGCGCTCACGCAGCTCGGCTACAAGCCCGGAACGGTCGACGGCATCTTCGGTCCGAACACCGAGGCCGCGGTCATGCACTTTCAAACCGCATCGAAGCTCGCTGCCGACGGAGTCGTCGGTCCGCTCACCCTGGCCGCCCTCGGCAAGGCGGTCCGAAACGCCGGTTGAGTGCGGAGCGCTTGCATGGAATATGGTCTTCGCACATGAGTGACGCCGGCGATGCCTCGGGCTGGGCCAACGTGCTGGCCGGCGTTCCGCTCTTCGCGGGACTGAGCCGTCGGCATCTGCGCCAGGTGGCCGGGACCGGCCGCATTGCGAGGTTCGACAACGGCACCGCGATCGTGCGTTCCGGCGACCTCGGCGACACGTTCTACGTGATCCTGGACGGCGAAGTCTCGATTCGCCGACGAGGGGTGTCGGCGATCCCGCTCGGCATGGGCAGCTACTTCGGCGAGATGGCTCTGCTCGACGGCGGCGCACGCTCGGCGAGCGTGGTGGCCGCCGGGCAGGTCACGTGCCTGACGATCAAACGGCCGCGGTTCCTCAAGCTGCTTCGCAGCGAGCCGGCGATCAGCGTCGCGCTCCTGGCGGAGCTCGCCGGCCGGCTGCGGACGATCCAGTCGTCGGCGTAGGAGGCGATGATGGATTCGTCGATCAACATCTTCAGCGCCGAGAACGTCGAGGGAAGAATCGACGTGAGCCGCGCAGTGGGCGCGGCGGCGACGGCAATGTTCATCTACGACCTCGACCCCGGTCAGAGCTCGTCGCCGTATCACTACGAGTACGAGGAGGAGTGGCTTCTCGTGGTCGAGGGCACGGTGGTGCTGCGGGCTCCCGACGGGGAGCACACGCTCGAGCGCGGCGACCTCGTGTGCTTCCAGCCTGGCGCGGCCGGCGCGCACAAGGTGATGAACCGCAGCGAGTCGCCGGCGCGGACGCTGCTGTTCTCGAACGCGCGCGTTCCGGCTGTGTCCGTCTACCCGGACAGCGACAAGATCGGGGTCTGGCCGGGCGAGGAGGCGGACGAGCTGATCTTCAGGAGGAGCACGGCGGTGCCGTGGTCGGACGGAGAGGACGGCTGGGACACCGCCTGAGTGCGGGTTACGAGTGCCCGGAGACGGCGTGCGGGAGGTAGGGCTCCTCGAGCCGGGCGATCTCATCCGCGCCGAGTGACAGCTGTTCGGCCTCGAGCGCGTCCTCGAGATGCTCGCTCTTCGTCGCGCCGACGATCGGCGCGGTCACTCCCGGCTTGTGCAGGAGCCACGCGAGCGCGACCTGCGCCGTCGGCACGCCACGCGCCGCGGCCACCTCCTGCGCGCGTTCGACGACGGCGAAGTCGACGTCCGGCGTGTACAGGCTTTCACCGAACGAATCGGTGTTGGCGCGCGTCGTCAGCCGTTCGCCGTCGCGCGTTCGGTTGCCCGCCAACAGGCCGCGCGCCAGCGGGCTCCACGGCAGCACTGCCACGCCCTGGTCGATGCACTGCGGGATCATCTCCCGTTCCTCTTCGCGGTAGACGAGGTTGTAGTGGTTCTGCATCGACACGAACCGTGTCGCCGCGACAGCCTGCGCCTGCGCAAACTGCCACGCGAACATGCTGCTCGCGCCGATGTAGCGCGCTTTGCCCGCGCGAACGACATCGTGCAGCGCGTCCATCGTCTCCTCGACCGGCGTCGAGGGATCCCAGCGGTGGATCTGGTACAGGTCGACGTAGTCGAGCCCAAGGCGATGCAGCGACGCGTCGATCGAGGCGAGCACGTGCTTGCGCGAGAGGCCGCGGCCGTTCTCGCCCGGCATCGTCTGTCCGTGCACCTTCGTTGCGACGACGTACTCCTCGCGCATGCCGAAGAACTTCGCGAGCAGGTGGCCCGTGATCACCTCGCTCTGACCGCCGTTGTAGACGTCGGCCGTGTCGAAGAACGTGATCCCGCCCTCGACGGCACGGCGGACAATCGGCTCGGCCGACGCCTCGTCGAGCGCCCATTCGCGGCTCTCGTGCGGGCCGTAGCTCATCATCCCGAGGCAGACACGCGACACGCGCAGCCCGGTCCGTCCGAGGTTCACGTACTCCATCTGCGTTCAACCTAGCGGCGGGAGCCGGGCCGGCGTCGCACTACGTGGCTCACCGCAGGGGCCGATGAGTTTTCATTCAGGCGGTCGTCTTAGAGACAAGTCCCGACGAACGAAGGAGGCTCAAGATGCCGAAAGTCGCAGCCAAACTGAATATCTCGCAGGTCGGCCGCGTCTGCGTCACCGTTGCCGATACCGACCGCGCGATCGACTTCTACGTCGGCACGCTCGGTTTCGAGAAGGTGGTCGACGTCCCGATGGGCGACGCGGGCCGCTGGGTCGAGGTCGCGGTGTCCGGAGCGCCGACGACGATCGCGCTCGCGCCGCCGCCGGAGGGTCAGGATGCCGGTGGTAGCCAGACCGGGATCTGCCTCGACACGTCCGACGTCGATGCCGACCACGCCGCGCTGAAGGCCGCCGGTGCCGACGTCGACGAAGAGGTGACCCGCTGGGGCGGGCCCGTGCCGCCGATGTTCTGGTTGCGCGACCCGGACGGAAACTCGCTGATCGTCGTCGAGCCGTCCGAATAGGCCGAGTCACGAACGGCGGCCGGCGGCACCGCCGGCCGCCGTTCGGGCTCAGAGCAGGCTCAGAGGAAGCTCGAGGAAGCTCAGACGAAGCTCAGACGTCGTCGGCGGCGACGAACCGGCGGCCAGGCGCGGAGGTCGATCATCGTCGACCTGCGCCGACGGGTGAACGACAGGCGCGAGCGCCGACGAGGGACCGGCTGCAGCACGTTGAGAAGAGTTGCCTTCATCGCGCCAGCTTCGCGGCGGAACGCGAAGCTCCTGCCCGTCACACCTCCGCCGAGAGGGCATACTCGACGGCCTCCTCGAGGGAGAGCGCGCGGCCGCGGGCGCGACCGCGTTCGAAGTCAGGCCCGCTCACCCGCTCGACGTACGGCCAGTACTCGAGGAGCGCCTGTTCGGTCGTCGACTTCGGCTCGCGCTCCGCGACCGCCTCCACCGCGCCCCAGAGTGTTCCCGCACGCTCGGCCTCGTCTCGAAACGCGGCGATTCTCGCCCCGAGCGCCAGTCCGTACGGCATGTTGACCCGGTCCTGGACACTGAGCAGCGCTGCGAGGCCATCGAGGTAGATGGGAAGCGCGCTCTCCGGGTCCTCTCCGGCGATCAACCAGTCGGCGGCGCTGGTGAGCGTCACTCCTCTCCACCACGTGAAGCCCGCGCTCTCCGCGGCGGCGGCGCACTCCAGCGCGAGGCGCAGGCCTTCCTCCGAGTCGCCCTGCGCGAACGCAACCATCGCCAGTGTGTGCAACGCGATCGCCTCGTCACGCCGGTTGCCACGCAGACGGTCGCGCTCCAGTGCCTCCGAGGCGAGCCTGCTCGCGCGGTCGAGATCTCCCTGCGAACGCGCCGAGATGGCAATGCGGTGCCTCAGATGCTCGGCCTCGTCCTCGTCGTCGAGCGCCGCGAACATCGCAACCGCCTGCTCGTACTGCTCCTCGGCGCGTTTGGGCTCGCCCGACATGTCGTAGCTCGCACCCCGGACTCGCAGGCCGGCTGCAAGCAGTCCAGGCTCGATGTCCTCGCCTGCGACGGCAAGAAGCGCATCGAGGCGCTCGCGGGCGGCCAGCGGGTCGTTCGTCACCCAGTACATCTCGAGCTCCACCAGGAGCTGCAGTCCGGCCGCCGCTTCTCCGGCCGCTACAGCCCACCCGAGCGCCACGTCCACGTTCGGCCGCTCGCGCTGCGCGGCCTCGATCCCCGGCCGCTCGGTCGCGTCGGGGCGTAGGTTCAATCCGGCCGCGAGCTCGGTGAGAACGGCGAGCAGCCTGCGCAGCAGCTGGTCGCGTTCGGCCGGCTCGAGCTGCTCGGCGCTGAACTCCCGAATCGTCTCGAGCATCCCGAGCCGACCTGCTTCGAAGCGTCGAAGAAGGCTCTTGTCGAGGAGCGACTCCAGCAGTTCGAGGTCGGCGCCGCAGACGCGCTCGGCCGACTCGGGCGTCCAGCCTCCGCGGAAGATCGACAGCGCTGCGAGCAGCCGCTGCTCCTCGGGCGTCAGGAGGTCGTACGACCACTCGATCGTCGCGCGCAGCGTACGTTGGCGGCTCTCCGCGTCGCGGCCGCCGCGAAGCAGATCGAGACGCTCGCCGAGCCGCTCGACGAGCTGGCTCGTCGTGAGCAGCGACGTGCGCGCCGCGGCAAGTTCGAGCGCGAGCGGGAGGTCGTCGAGACGCTCGCAACACTCGTCGATGTAGTCGTCCGGCTCGTACTCCGGCCTCGCTGCGCGCGCTCGCGTGACGAACAGGTTCCGGGCGTCGCTCCGCTCGAGCACGGGCACCTGGTAGACCTGCTCGCCGGCGATGCGCAGCCGCTCACGGCTCGTCACGAGCACGTCGAGCCGGTGGCACGACGCGAGCAGCTCGCTCACGTCGGAGGCCGCGCCGACGACGTGCTCGAAGTTGTCGAGCAGAAGCAGGAGCCGCCGGTCCCCGATCAGCTCCGAGGGAGATCCGCTCCCGCCGAGCGCGCGCGCAGTCGCGGTGAGCACCTCGCCGGCGCTCGCGACCGGGGCGAGCGGGACCCACCACACGCCTTGCGGGTACGCATCCGCCGCCGCGCCCGGCAGCCTGCAGCGCAAGCCGAGTCTTGCCGCTGCCGCCGGATCCGGTCAGCGTCAGCATCCGCACGTCGTCGCGACCGAGCAGCACCTGCAGAGCGTCGAGCTCACTGACTCGGCCGAGGAACGGTGTTGCGGGTATCGGGAGGTTCGTCCGGTACAGGCTCTTCAGCGGCGGGAACGCGGCGTCGCCGAGTTGGTAGAGCCGCTCGGGTGCCGTCAGATCCTTCAAGCGATGCTCCCCGAGGTCGCGCAGTCCGTCGTCGCGGGCCAGATCGCCGGTCGCTTGCGAGACCAGCACCTGCCCGCCGTGCCCGACTGCGGCGATCCGCGCGGCGCGGTGGACGTCGAGCCCGACATAGCCCTCGTCCGTGACGGTCGGCTCACCCGTGTGGACGCCCATCCGTACGCGGACCGGTCCCGGGGCGAGCGCCTCCTGTCCTGCTGCGGCGGCTGCGAGCGCGTCGGTCGCTCGAGCAAACGCGACGAAGAACGCGTCGCCCTGCGTGTCGACCTCGACTCCGTTGTGCGCGGCGAACACCTCCCGCAGCGCGCGTCGGTGCTCGCCGAGTGCGTCGGCATACGCAGGCCCGAGCTCGTGCAGCAGTTTCGTCGACCCTTCGATGTCGGTGAAGAGGAACGTGACGGTGCCGGACGGGAGCGCGCGCATCGAGTGAACTATGCGCGCATTTGACGTGGGCACGCGTTGTTGGTAGAAACAGCGGCTTCATCTCTGGCCCGTTTCTGGCCGACGAACGAAGGGAGGTCGGATGTCCAACACAATTCAGATGGCGAGCTGTGGCTTCTGGCTTCCCGTCGCGGCGTAACTAACACCGCCGCGCTGGGCTCACCAGAGCCCGTTTCCTAGAGGACTGGCCCACGTCGCTCGTGCGACGTCTCGCCTGTCCACATCGATCGGCGCCGGTTCTCGGCGTCCGAAAAACACGATCCGTCTCGGAAGGAGAACGCACGTGTTCAGAGCGAAGACCGCGCACCAATTTCTCGACGCCACACCGACAAGACGAAGGGAGGAACAAGATGATTTCTCATCAGCCTGAAGTGAGCCGCCTGCTCCATCAAGACCGCGTGCAGCGGCTGGCGGACGCTGCGCAGCGACCCATGCGGCATCCGCATCTGCGCTCGCCGCGGATCGCGGGGAGGTTGTCGGGGCTGCCCGTCCTGGCACGGGCCGCACTCGACGTACGTCACCGGCGTCTGCGAACGAGACCATGAGCGACGTCGCACTGCAGGTCAGGTACCTGGTACCTCGGGTGGAGGTACCAGGTACCGATCCTTTCAGTGCTGACTGCTACTCGGTGGCGTCGTCGTCCACCTCGGCCACGATCGTGGCGGCCGCCTCGGCCGAGACCTGGTGCTTGGCGATCTTCTCGTAGCCGCCGAGCGCGCTCTCGAGCTGCGCGACCATCCGGTCCTCGGCGACGGCGATGATCGCCGACGTGCCCGGCGTCAGGTCGTTGCCGATGTCCTTCAGGTCCTCGTCCTTGAAGCCCTTGTCGCGGATCTTGCCCCAGATGCCGCCGGCGCCCGCGCCGACGGCGGCCGAGACGATGATGCTGGGCGGGAAGATCAGGCCGACGACGCCGCCGGCGATCGCGCCTCGCTTCGCCCACTTCTTGCCGCTCGGATCGGCGGTCTCGTCGATCTTCACCTTGCCGTCGGCGGTGTGGACGATCACGGCCGCGTCGATCAGGTCGATCGCGCCGTCCCGCTGTGCTTCCTTGAAATCCTTGGCTGCCGCGGCAGCGCCGTCCTCGGTGTCGTACGTTGCAACGAAGAGTTCCATCGTGCTCGAGCTCACTTGTGTCTCCTTTGACTCGTTGGTGGTTGTGTTGACCTACGCTCGGCCGGTGCGCAGAGCACGCCGCTCGGCGAGAGCAGGCGAGAGCGCCGCGGCGAGGACGAGCATCGTTCCTTCGAGGATGATCCAGAAGAACAGCGCGATGATGATCCCGAACGCACCGTACGTGGACGAATACCAGTTCAGCCAGTGTGTGAAGAGCAGCGAGGAGATGAGCCGTAGCCCGACCAGTCCGGCCAGGGCGAAGATAGCGCCGGGAAGTAGGTCGCGCGCCGAGATGCGGTGGTGCAGCAGCAAGCGCGGCGCCCAGACGAAGAAGAGGAGGAGCAACCCGAGCCAGACGACGTCGAGTAGCCAGCCGATCCAGGACGGATCGCCGCGCAGCACCCGCGTCTGGAGCACGAACAGGATGACCGCGAACACCATCGCGGCAAGCACCGAGGCGTAGCGGGCCTGGTCCGCGATCACCGACTTGCGCAGGTCGATTCCCCACGAGCGCGCCTGGACGAGTTGGTACACGCGCGCGAACCCGAGCCCGAAGAAGAAGAGGTCGATGATCGCGATCGCGACGGCGGAGATCTTGTGCTCGCCGACGCCGACCATCACCGTCGAGAAGAGACTCGCCGTCTGGCCGTGCAGCCCGAGCCGGGCCTCGAGGCGATGCGACAGCGCGGTCGGATCGTGGTAGACGTAGCTCGCGGTGACGAGCAGCACGGGGATCATCGTGAGAAAGAAGTAGGCGCTCAGCAGCAGCGCGTAGAGCTGGCCGTCCGCTGCCTGGTAGCGGCGCACCCAGCCGATCGTCGCGCCCTTGCGGGAGGCCGGCTCCTGGTTTTCGATCCAGAGCTGACCGCGCCGTGCCTTCTCTGCGCCCCATTCGTAGCTGTGGCGTGCGCGGGCAGGAACGCGTGAGGGCTTGGCCGGGGGAGGCTCGGTCACAGGTTGATCGCCGGGCGTCACTGCCATGCAGAAGCGACGATCTACCTCTCAGGCAGCCGTCACGTCATCTCTTGTGGATGATCCGGCCCAGCCGTCTCCCGGGCGAGGAATGTGTGAACAGCGCCGCCGACCGACTCGACGAAGGTGACGCGCCCTTCCGCGAGGCCGAAGCGGTGCAGGTCGGTGCGCAGCCGGTGGCTCGCCCGCGCGAGGACGAGCTCGACATCGGCGGCGTCGAGCTCGTCGACGAGATCGACGACCACGTCGGCGGCGGTCGTGTCGAGCCGCGGGATCGCCGAGGCATCGAGAATCACCTCGCGAACCGGGGGATCGACGCCGACTGCGAGCTTGCGCACCGCACTGCGCAGATAGGTCGCGTTGGCGAAGAAGAGCTCGCCGCCGAAGCGGACGATCACGAGCCCAGGGAACGTCTCGCATTCGGGATGGCGCTCGATGTCCCGGAACCTGATGTCCTCGTCCGCCTCCCCGCCGGGCGCCCGGCCGAGTGTCGTGACCTTCGGCCGGTAGAGCTTTGCGAGCAGCGCGACGAGCGATGCGATCACGGCGATCGCGATCCCGCCGAGTGCGCCGAACACGAGCACACCGAGCACGGCGACCGCGGCCAGCACGAAATCGCCGCGCGGGTCGATCCGCCACAGGTGCCGGAATCCGGAGACGTCGATCAGGCGGTAGATCGAGCCGATGATCACCGCGGCGAGCGTCGCCTGTGGCAGACCGTCGAAGAACGGCGTCAGCCAGAGGATCGTGACGATGAGCATCACGAACACGACGAGCCCGAAGAGAGGGCTCCGGACCTTGCTGGCGTCGGCAACCGACGTGCGCGAGAGGCTCGCGTCCGTGGGGAAGCCCTGGAGGAAGCCGGCGAGCACGTTGCCGCCGCCGAGCGCGATCAGCTCCTGGTTCGGGTCGACCTCGTAGCCGTTGCGCCGCGCTATCGACCGGGCGGCACCGATCGACTCGGCGTACGAGATGAACGCCAGCGCCAGGCCGCCGCCGAGGACGACCGTCAGGTTGCCGAAGCCGACGTGCGGCAAGGCAGGAGCCGGCAGGCTGGACGGGAGGTTCTTGACGACGGCCACGCCCTTCCCCTCCAGGTCGAAGGCGCGGCTCGCGGCGATGCTGGCTGCAACGACGATCAGCGCGGCGGGCAGGGAGGGAGCGAAGCGCTGCAGTGCGACCAGCAGGGCGAGCCCGACCAGGCCCACTGCGAGCGTCCGCCACTGCGTGTCCGGCACATCGGTTGCGAGCGTCCACGCCTTGTGGAGCGTGTGGCCGGTTCCCGACGGCACGCCCAGGAGCTTCGGCAGCTGGCCGACGATCACGTCGATCGCGATCCCCGTCACGAAACCGACGAGCACGGGGCGCGAGAGGAAGTCGGCGATGAAGCCGAGGCGCAGGACCCCCGACGCGATCATTACTCCGCCCGAGACGAGCGCGAGTCCTGCCAGTAGCACCGGCACCTGATTCGAGGCAACGGAGGCCGCGGCAACGATCGACGCGGCGGTGATCGCAGGCGTGGTGCTCGGGCCGACCGACAGCTCCTTGCAGGTGCCGAGCAGGGCATACGCGAGGACGGCGGCGGTGGCCGCGTAGAACCCAGCCTCCGGGGGTGCCCCTGCGAGCGACGCATAGGCGATCGCCTGCGGCGTGAGCACCGCCCAGACAGCGATCCCCGCGAGGATGTCGAAGCGAAGCCACCGGCGTTCGTAGCTCGGAGCCCAACGAAGGATCGGCACGTACCTCGCGATGGCCGTGCGCACGGGCCGAGCATACGGCGTTCCCGAATCTGATTCGGGGCAGCCGAACCAGATTCGGGTGTTCGGCTGCTGCGCCTATCCTGCGGGCGTGCCGACGACCCCCGGCCAACCGCTCTTCCACGCCGGCAGTTCGAGCGCCATCCTCTCGCAGGAGGAGCTGAGCGTGTTCGTGCGCGAGCTCGCGGCCGAGGTCGACGCCGCCGGAGCGCGCCGCGTGCTGCTCGTGCCGCCCGACCAGACGCGTCTGCATTCGCGCGCAGGAGAGATCGTCGCGCAGCTCTACGGATTGCTCGCCGGCGAGGTGGAGCGCGTCGACGTCATGCCCGCGCTCGGGACACATCACCCACTCGGCCCGGCCGAGTCGCGGCTGATGTTCGGCGACGCGATCGATCCTTCGTCTCTCCTGCATCACCGCTGGCGCGACGATGTGACGACCATCGGCGAGCTCTCCGCCGACGAGGTCGACGACGTCGTCGGCCGCCCGCTCGGCCTCACCCTGCCGTTCACCGTCAACCGTGCGCTCGTCGACGGCTCCTACGACCTCGTCGTCGCCGTCGGGCAGGTCGTGCCGCACGAGGTGGCCGGGTTCGGCGGTTACACGAAGCACGTCTCGATCGGGCTGGGCGGCGGCGAGACGATTCAACGCAGCCATTTCCTGAGCGCGGTCTACGGGATCGAGCAGACGCTCGGACGCATCGACGCTCCGGTCCGGCAGCTGCTCGACCGGGGCTTCGACCGCTTCCTCGAGCCGCGCTGCCGGGTGGTGTTCGGGCTCACCGTCGTCGAGGCTCGCCACGACGGGCCGGTGCTGCGAGGCGTCTTCGCGGGGGAGGGGGGCACGCGCTCTTCCGGAGGTGCTGCGTTCAGGGCGGCCGTTGCGCTCTCGTCGGCGGTCAACATCGAGACGCTCGCGAAGCCGTTTGAGCGTTGCGTTGCCTACCTCGACCCGGACGAGTATCGCTCGACCTGGCTCGCGAACAAGGCGATCTACCGCACGCGGCTGGCGATGGCGGACGGCGGGGAGCTCATCGTCCTTGCGCCGGGTGTGTCGCGCTTCGGTGAGGACCCGGTCGTCGATGCGCTGATCCGGCGGCACGGGTATCACGGGCGGGAAGCCGCGCTCCAGGCGATGGCCGGCGACCCCGAGCTCGCCGCGAACCTCGCGGCGGTCGCGCATCTGATCCACGGCTCGACCGAGGGGCGCTTCAGCGTCACCTACGCGCCTGGCCCGGAGCTCTCGCGCGCCGACATCGAGGGAGTCGGCTTCCGGTACCTGGCCCCGGGCGAGGCCCGTGAGCAGTTCCCGCCCGACACGGTCGACATCCCCAACCCGGGGCTCGGGCTGTGGCGGATCTGAGGGCCGACCGTTATATCGAGGGCACGGCGGTCGGCCTCGACCTGTATCGCAGCGTCTCCGACCTGCCGATCGTGAGCCCACACGGGCATATCGATGTGCGGCTCCTCGCCGACCCCGCCGCACGGCTCGATCCGCCGGGGCGCCTCTTCGTCACCGCCGACCACTACGTCGTGCGGATGCTCTACTCGCAGGGCGTGCCGCTCGAACGCTGCGGCCTCGGTGAAGCCGACGTCGACGACCGCGCTGTCTGGCAGCTGCTCGCCGACAACGTGCATCTGTTTGCGCTGACGCCGACCGGGCTTTGGCTGCGGGAGACCCTCGCAACCGTGTTCGGGATCGAGGAGCGGCTCGACTCGGCGACGGCGGAGACGATCTATGCGCGTATCGAGGAGCAGCTGGCAGCGCCGGCGTTCGCCCCGCGCGTGCTGCTCGACCGGTTCCGGGTCGAGTGCCTGTCGACGACCGACGCAGCGGGCTCCTCCCTCGAGGAGCACCGCGCTCTCGCCGCTCTCGAACCGGCGTTTCGCATCCGGCCGACCTTTCGCCCGGACGCGGTGGTCGCGCTCGATGGCCCGGGCTGGCGCGCCGCGCTCTCCGAGCTCGAGGCCTCCGCAGGCCGCGAGGCGGGCGACTACGCGACGTTCATCGACCTGCTCGCCGAGCGGCGTGCTGCGTTCAAGGCGCTCGGCGCGACCGCGACCGATCACGCCGCAACGAGCGCCGACACAACACGTCTCGCCGACCGTGAGGCGTCGTCGTTGTTCGCGGCGGCGCTCGCGGGCACGGTCTCTCACGGCGAGGCGCGCCGCTTCGAGGCGCACATGCTCAACGAGTTCGCCCGGATGAGCTGCGACGACGGGCTGGTCATGCAGCTGCATATCGGCAGCCTCCGCGATCACAACGGCCCGCTGGCCGAACGGTTCGGGCGCGACATCGGCGCGGACATCCCGGTTGCGACCGACTGGACGCGGGGGCTGCGGCCGCTGCTCGAGGCGTACGGAAACGACCCCGGCTTCGGCGTCATTCTGTTCACGCTCGACGAGAGCACGTACAGCCGCGAGCTGGCGCCGCTCGCGGGTCACTATCCCGCGGTGACGCTCGGCTGCCCGTGGTGGTTTCACGACAGTCCGGCGGGCATCGACCGCTTCCTCGACCGAGTCACGGAGACGGCCGGGCTCTACAACCTTGCGGGCTTCGTCGACGACGCTCGCGCCCTCACTGCGCTTCCCGCCCGGCACGACCTGTGGCGCCGCCGCACGTGCGGCTGGCTCGGCCGAAAGGTCGACGCCGGCTTCGTCGGCGAGGACGAGGCTCGCGGCCTCGCGTGGGAGCTCGCGTACGGGCTCGTTCGCCGCGCGTATCGGTTGACCTAGACGCCTGCGAAGGCGCCGAAGCCTCCGTCGACCGGCACGACGATGCCGGTGACGAACGAGGCGGCGGCGCTGCACAGCCAGATGGCCGTGCCGGCGAGCTCGTCGGCCTCGCCGAAACGCCCGGCCGGCGTCGCGGCGACGATCCGCTCGCCGCGGGCGGTCAATGCCCCCGACTCATCGAGTAGCAGGGCGCGGTTCTGCTCGCCGACGAAGAAGCCCGGTGCGATCGCGTTCACCCGCACCCCGCGGGGAGCCAGTTCGACGGCGAGCCAGCGCGTCAGGTTCTCGACGGCAGCCTTCGCAGCTCCGTAGCCGACGACCCGCGTGAGCGCGCGGTGCGCTGCTGCCGAAGAGATATTGACGATCGATCCGTCGTTGATCGCGGCGCCCAAGACCTGGCTCGGCAGCACCGTGCCCTGGAAGTTGAGACGCACAACGTCTTCCAGCGCGTCTGCCCGTAGCTCGAAGAACGACCGTTCGCCGACCGTGGCGGCGGGAATGTTGCCGCCCGCCGCGTTCACGAGGATGTCGATCCGGCCGAAGCGCTCGAGCATCGTTGCGCGGGCGTGCTCGAGCTGAGCAGCGTCGAGCACGTCGGCCTCGAGCACGGTCGCGTCAGCGCCGAGTCTTTGCGCGAGCTCGTCGAGCGGCGCGCGCCGGCGCGCAAGGAGGCCGACCTGGGCGCCCGCCGCGGCGAGGCCGCGCGCGATCGCCCCGCCGAGCGCACCCGACGCGCCCGTCACGACCGCGACGCGACCGTCGAGGCCGAACAGGTCGGTGAGGGAAGTGGCGGCCATCGTCGGTGAGTCTTCCAGGCTCGCCTGACAGGGGCACGTCCTGCCTCGTCAGCACAATGGCGGCGATCCCGGCGTGAGGAGATTCAGAGATGGCTGAGGGGCTTTCGGCAGCCGAGGTCGGCGGAGAGATCGGTCACCATGCCCGCCACAGCGGCCACCACGGCGGCGACGGTCACGACCGGTTGATCTCGATCAGCGAGGCGCTTCTGCTCTCGGTCGTCGCGATCATCGCCGCCTGGTCGGGCTACTCGGCAGCGAAGTGGGGCACGGAGTCGTCGCTCAGCCTCGCCAAGGCCTCGGCAACGCGCACCCAGGCGAACCGTGCGTTCCAGCAGGCGCTGACCTATCGCGTCGGTGACGCGCTGACCTTCAATGCGTGGCTCGGAGCGCACGTGAGCGGTGATAAGAACGCCGAGCGCGTCGCGGAGAAGCGGTTCTTGCCCGAGTTCCGTCCTGCCTTCGATGCGTGGATCGCAACGGATCCGTTCACGAACCCGAACGCGCCGGCCGGGCCGCAGGCGATGCCGCAGTACCACGCGCAGGGAGCGGCCGAGTCGGTCGCCCTCGACGCGCAGGCCGATGAGCACTACGCCCACGGCGAGCACGCCGCCGAGACCGCCGACAAGTACATCCGCACCACCGTCATCCTGGCGAGCGTTCTCTTCCTCGTCGGGATCAGCACCCAGTTCCCGTTGCGCGGGGTGCGCTATGGGCTGATCGGCGTCGGCGCCGTGCTGCTGCTGTTCGCGGTCGTGCAGATTCTCCAGCTGCCCGGCCCGCCGAGCTAGAGGCGGTGACCTAGGCTCCCCGTGTGAACCGCCTGGCCGAGGAGACATCGCCGTACCTCCAGCAGCACGCCGGCAATCCGGTCGACTGGTTTCCGTGGGGCGAGGAGGCGCTCGCGCGCGCACGCGAGGAGGACCGGCCGATCCTGCTTTCGATCGGGTACGCGGCGTGCCACTGGTGCCACGTGATGGAGCACGAGTCGTTCGAGGACGCCCTCACCGCACGGGTGATGAACGAGCGCTTCGTCAGCATCAAGGTCGACCGCGAAGAGCGGCCCGATCTCGACTCGGTGTACATGGATGCCGTCGTCTCGCTGACGGGGCAGGGCGGCTGGCCGATGACGGTCTTCCTGACCCCGGCCGGCGAGCCGTTCTTCGGCGGCACGTACTTCCCGCCGGAGCCGCGACATGGGCTGCCGTCGTTCAAGCAGGTGCTCCTCTCGGTCGCCGAGGCCTGGGACGAGCAGCGGGGCGAGGTCGAGCGCTCCGCCGCACACCTCGCCGAGCACATTCGCTCGGGAGCGCGGCTGCAGCCGTCGCCGGAGCCACTCGGCGACGACCTGCTCGCGCTGGCGCAGAACAACCTGCGCGGCGGTTTCGATCCCCAGTGGGGCGGCTGGGGCCGCAGACCGAAGTTCCCGCCCGCTCCGGTGCTCGAGTTCCTGCTCCGTCGCGGCGAGGAGGCGATGACGCGGCTCACGCTCGACTCGATGATCCTCGGGGGCATGTGGGACGTCGTCGGCGGCGGCTTTCACCGCTACTCCGTCGACGAGCGCTGGCTCGTGCCGCACTTCGAGAAGATGCTCTACGACAACGCGCTGCTCGCCTCGGTGTATCTGCACGCGGCGCGCCGGTTCGGTGACGACCGTTACCGGCGGGTCGCCGATCTGACGATCGACTACGTGCTGAGGGAGCTCGCGCTCGAGGGTGGCGGCTTCGCCTCGGCGCAGGACGCCGACACCGACGGTGTCGAAGGGCTGACGTTCACCTGGGCGCCGGGCGAGGGCGCGCCGGAGGAACTGCTGGAGCCGTTCGAGCACGGCCGCTTCGTCCTGCGCGGCACGCTCGACGAGGCGACGCGCGAGCGGTTGCACGCGCTCCGCGAGGAGCGGCCGAAGCCGATCCGCGACGACAAGGCGATCGCCTCCTGGAACGGGCTGATGCTCGCCGCGCTGGCCCAGGGAGGGCGCGTCGGGCCGGCCACCGACCTGGCCGGCTTTCTCCTCGGCGGCCTCTCGGGGCCGGACGGCCGGCTGCACCGCACCTGGCGGAACGGCGTCGCGAAGGGAACGGGCTACCTCGAGGACTACGCGGACGTCTCCTACGGGCTGATGGAGCTGCACGTCGCGAGCGGCGACCCGCGCTGGCTGCTCGAAGCGCACCGGCTTGCGACGCTCGCGGTCGACCTGTTCTCAGATGACGAGGCAGGCGGGTTCTTCCAGACGCCACGAGACGGCGAACAGCTCGTTGCACGCAAGAAGGAGCTGGACGACCACCCGACCCCGAGCGGCAACGCGATGCTCGCGTACGTGCTGCTGAGGCTCGGGCGCATCTGGGGCGACGACGAGCTGGAACGGCGGGGCGTCTCGGTGCTCCGGCTCGTGCGCGACTCGTTGACCCGCGCGCCGTCGGCGTTCGGCTGGGGGCTCGTCGCCCTCGACCAGCAGCTCGCCCCGCACCGTGAGCTCGCGATCGTCGGTTCTGCCGACGCGCCTGTCGCCCGCGCGGCGCTCGAGGCTGCCGCGTCGACCGACGTGATCGCGTTCGGGCCGGCCGGCGACGTCCCGCTCCTCGCGGGCCGGACGGAGGTGGACGGCCGAACCGCGGTCTACGTCTGCGAGCGCTTCACCTGCGCGCTGCCGGTGACCGATCCGGCGGAGTTGTAAGCTCAGCGCGATGGCGCTGCTCTCCGTCCGCAACGTCACTCGTCGCTTCGGCGGCATCGTCGCGATCGACGAAGTCTCGCTCGACGTCGAACAGGGGCAGATCGTCGGCCTGATCGGCCCGAACGGCGCGGGCAAGACAACCCTCTTCAACCTGATCACGCGGCTCTACCGGCCGGATGCGGGCGAGCTCGAGTTCGCGGGCCGCACTCTGCTGCGCACGCCTGCGCATCGCATCGTCCGGCGCGGGATCGCACGGACGTTCCAGAACGTCGAGCTCTTTCGCACCATGACCGTGCTCGACAACGTGCTCGTCGGAGCGCACACGCGCACGAAGCCGTTCCGGTCGAGCGACGTCGGGGTGCGTGCAAAGGAGGTGCTCGAGTACGTCGGCATCGCGGATGTCGCGAACCGACCCGTGTCCGGCCTGCCGTTCGGCACGCTCAAGCGCGTCGAGCTCGCACGCGCGCTCGTCGCGCAACCGCGGTTGCTTCTGCTCGACGAGCCGGCCGGCGGCTTGAACCACGAGGAGGTCTCGGCTCTCGGTGCGTTCATCACGAAGCTCCGCGACGACTTCGAGCTGACGGTGCTCCTGGTCGAGCACCACATGGGCCTCGTGATGGGCATCGCCGAGCGGATCCACGTGCTCGACTTCGGCCGCAAGATCGCCGAGGGCACACCCGACGAGGTACAGCGGGACCCTGCGGTGATCGAGGCGTACCTCGGCGCCGAGCCGACCGCGGCGTGACGCGCGCGCTCGAGGGGCGGCTGGAGGCGCGCCTTGCCGCTCCTTGAGCTTCGAGACGTCGAGGCACGTTACGGCGAGACGCGGGTGCTGCACGGCATCACGCTGAGCGTCGAAGACGGCGACTTCGTCGCGATCCTCGGAGCGAACGGGGCCGGCAAGACGACCACGTTGCGGGCGATCTCCGGCCTCGTGAGATCAACGGGTGAGGTGGTCCTCGAAGGCAGCAGGATCTTTCATCGCACACCTGAGGCGATGGCTCGTCGTGGCGTCACCTACGTGCCGGAAGGGCGCGGCACCTTCGCCACGTTGTCGGTGCTCGACAATCTGCGCCTCGGCGCGTGGACGAAACGCGGGACGTCGCAGCGGGATCTCGCGCGCGTGTTCGAGTTCTTCCCGCTGCTGTACGAGCGTCGTTCGCAGCGCGCAGGGCGTCTTTCGGGCGGCGAGCAGCAGATGCTCGCGCTCGGACGGGCGATGATGGCGAAGCCGCGGCTGCTGCTCCTCGACGAGCCGTCACTCGGGCTCGCGCCGCCGGCCGTCCGCGAGATCTTCGACACGCTGCAGTTGCTGAACGAGACCGGCACGACGATCGTGGTCGTCGAGCAGAACGCCGTGCTCGCGCTCGGAGCCGCCCAGCACGCGGTCGTGCTCGAGGCAGGCCGCATCGTGCTCGCCGGCACCGCGGCGGATATCCGCGCGGACGAGTCGGTGCGGAGGTCGTACCTTGGCTACTAGTGAACCTGATTCGCGTCAGCGAACCAGGTTCGCGAGTGTGACGTGACGACCTTCGTACAACATGTCGTGGGCGGTCTGGCGGCAGGGAGCATCTACGGGCTGCTCGCACTCGGGATCGTCATCGTTCACCGTGCAACGGGCGTGCTGAACTTCGCGCAGGGCGAGCTGGCGACGCTCTCGGCGTTCATCTGCTGGGCCTTGATCGAGCACGGCTGGTCGTTCTGGCCCGCCTTCACCGCGACGTTGATCCTCTCGTTCGGGGGCGGTGTGGCGATCGAGCAGGTGCTGATCCGGCCGATGCAAGGATCGCCACTGGTCGCGATCGTGATTCTCACCGTCGGACTGCTGCTTGCGATCAACGGGTTGACGACGTGGATCTGGGGCAGCGACGCGAGGCAGCTGGCCGGACCGTTCTCGGCGGCCCCGGTTCATCTCGGCGGCGTCTCGTTCCCGAAGGTGGAGCTCGGCGTGATCGGCGTCTCGGTCGTCGCCTTCGCGCTCGTCGGTCTTTTCTTCGCGCGCACGAAGACCGGGCTCGGGCTGCGCGCGGCCGCGGCGAATCCATTCGAGGCGCGGCTGGTCGGGATCCACGTGGGCGCAATGGCCGCGGTGGGCTGGGGTCTCGCTGCCGCGCTCGGCGCCGTCGCGGGCGTGTTCGCGGCGCCGTCGTTGCTGCTCGAGCCGAACATGATGCTGAGGGTGCTCCTCTACTCGTTCGCCGCCGCCCTGCTCGGCGGCATCGACTCGCCGCTCGGCGCAGTCGTCGGCGGGCTCGTGCTCGGCGTCGTCGTGAACCTCGCCGGCCACTACATCCACTGGATCGACAGCGAGTTGCGGCTCGCGACGGCGCTCGCGGTGATCTTCGGCGTCCTGCTCGTTCGACCGAGCGGCCTCTTCGGCGAGACCTCGGCGGAGCGCGTATGACCGCCAAGCTCTGGACGGTCTTCGCCGGAGTCGTGTTGCTCGCGGTGCTGCCGTTCGTGCTCTCCGAGTTCCGCACCGTGCAACTCGCCACGGTCGGTGCGTACTTCATCGCGATCCTCGGCCTCGATGTGCTCGCGGCCTCCGGGCAGATCTCGCTCGGCCAGGGCGCCTTCGTCGCGATCGGTGCGTACACGACCGCGATCCTGATGACGGATCACGGCGTGCAGGACGTGAAGACGATCCCGGTCGCGGCGGCGGTGGCCGGCGGGATCGGGCTCGTCCTCGGAGTGCCCGCACTGCGGCTCCCGGGGCTCTACCTGGCGCTCACGACCTTCGGCATCGCGGTCGTCTTCCCGACGATCCCGCGCAAGTTCGATCACTTCACCGGCGGCTCGTCGGGCATCGACCTCCTCGGCCGGCCGACCGAGACGTGGCACGGCAAGGGCTTCTGGTTCTTGACGAACGGCGCTTGGCTCTACGCTCTCACGTGGACGATCGCGGTGCTGTGCTTCGTCCTCGCGTGGTGGCTCGTCGAGTCGCGCTTCGGGCAGTCGCTGCGTGCGATTCGGGACAGCGAGCTCGCGGCGGCCGCGTCGGGGCTCCACCGCTCGGCGTACAAGGTCGTCGCCTTCGGTATCTCCACGGCGTTCGCCGGGGTCGCGGGTGCGCTGCTCGCCATCAACGTTGCCGAGGTGAGACCGGGCGCGTTCCCGGTCCAGCTCTCGCTGCTCCTCGTTGTCGGCGCGGTCGTCGGGCTGTTCGGCTCGATCTGGGGCGCCGGGCTCGGCGCGCTGGTGATCGTCTTCCTGCCGGGCACCGTCGGGCTGCTGCCCAACGTCGACGTCGGGCACGCAGGCCCGGCCACGTTCTTCTTCGGGGTCGTGCTGATCGTGCTGATGCTCGCCGTGCCGCTCGCTCTGCGCGTAAGGCGAGGGTAGGTCGGAGCAGGAGGCGGGCGAGGCGGCCCGAAGGGTCCTCTCTCGTGCGTCGCATGCTCGCGCTCATCGTCGCCGTCGGAGCGTTGGCGGCAGTCCCGGCAGTTCACGCCGGCGTCAACCCGCAGATTGCCGGGTTGCAGGTCGCCCTGCGTGCGCACGGGCTGTATCTCGCCCAGATCGACGGCATCGCCGGCCCGCGCACGTCTGCAGCGGTGCATGCGTTCCAGCGCGCGCACCGCCTGCCCGTCGGCCCGGCGAGCACGCGTACGCGGCTTGCGCTCGGGCCGCTCGGTGAGCCGCTCTTCGGATCGCGGATCCTGCGCCGGGGCGACTTCGGCTGGGACGTCTCGGTGCTCCAGTTCCTGTTGACGCGGCGTGGGGTGTACTCGGGCGCGCTCGACGGCTACATGGGGAAGCAGACGACGGCGGCGTTGCGTCGCTATCAGGCGCAGATGCATCTCAACGTCGACGCAATCGTCGGTCCACGGACGCTGTCGGCGATCGTGCGGCGCGACCGGGTGCCGGTGCGCGTTCATCGGGTGGTGGTCGCGGCCGTCGTGCACATCGTGCAGGTCGGTGACACGCTGACTGCGATCGCGAAGAGCAACGGCACGTCGATCGCTGCGCTCGCGCGCGCGAACAGGATCGATCCGTCGAAGCCGATCATCCTCGGCCAGCGACTGCGTGTGCCGGTTGCGACGGCGGGTCTCGTTCCGTCGCGTGCGGATGTGCGCGCGAAGCTGGATGTCTGGTCGGCCCGGCTCGGCGTCGACCCGCACCTCGTGCGTGCGCTCGCGTGGATGGAGTCCGGGTTCCAGACGCGCATCGTCTCGGACGCGGGCGCACGCGGCGTGTTGCAGACGCTTCCGGTCACGCGGCAGTACGTCCAGGACGTGCTCGTCGGGCGGCCGCTGCCGCACACCGTCGACGGCGACATCGAGGTGGGGATCCTCTATCTCCGCCATCTGCTCCAGGTCTTCTACGGCAACGAGCGCCTCGCGCTCGCGGGCTGGTACCAGGGCGAGCGCGCCGTGCGCGAGCACGGGCTGTACAAGGTGACGCGGCCGTTCGTGGCGAACGTCCTCGCCCTCCGCGCGCGGATGTAGCCCGACGCGCGGCGCCGCCGGACGCGGCGCTACCCTGCCGCACGTGAGAGCCCTCCCCTTCGCGCTCGCTTCGGCCGCGCTCGTCGCTGCCGTGGTCGCCGCATCTGCGCTCGCCGCACCGTTCCCGGGCGTGCGCACGCCGACGCACAACATCACCTGCGCGGTCACGCCCGCCGCGCTTCACTGCGACATCGCGCAGGCCTCGTACCGCACGCGGCTCCAGAAGGGCTGTATCGCTCCGCCGACCGGGCTCGACTGGCACGGCTTCGAACTGACCCCCACCGGCAAGGGAGCGATCACCTGCAGCGGCGGCGTGCTCGTGATGGGGCCGGTGCGCTACGTGACGCTCCGCTATGGACACACCTGGCACAACGGCACGTACACGTGCCGTTCGCGGATCGCCGGTCTGACCTGCACGAATCGCGTCGGGTCACGGCCTCTCGCTGTCGCGCGCGTCCTACCGGACGTTCTAGCTCAGGATTCGAGCGCGAGCAGGTCGTCGACGGTCTCGCGCCGTCGGATCACCCGCGCCGCACCGTCGGCGACGAGCACGGCGGCCGGACGCGGCACGGCGTTGTAGGTCGACGACATCGCGAGCGTGTACGCGCCCGTCACGGGAACGGCCAGGATGTCGCCACGATTGGGCACCGGCAGCTCGACGCGCTCGATCAGCACGTCACCCGACTCGCAGTGCTTGCCTGCGACCGAGTATGCCTCCGTCGGCTCTGTGTCGGCCCGGTCGGCGAGCAAAGCCGTGTAGCGCGCGTTGTACATCGCGGGCCGCGGGTTGTCCGACATTCCGCCGTCGACCGTCACGTACGTCGTCGCCGCACTCGCGCGCTTGACGTTCCCGACGGTGTAGAGGGTCACCCCGGCGCGCGAGACGAGTGACCGGCCCGGCTCGAGGATCAACTGCGCGGCGGGCAGGCCCTGCAGATGAAACGCGCGCTGCAGCTCGCCGACCATACCGCCGACGAACTCGCCGATCGTGAACGACGGCTCCTCGAGCACGTGCCGAACGCCGAGCCCACCGCCGAGGTCGATCACCTGCGGCGTCCAGTCGAACTCCGCGCGCAAACGCGCCGAGAACTGCGCGATCCAGTCGACGGTCATCAGCGCCGCGCCGAAATGCATCAGCTGCGAGCCGACGTGGACGTGCAGGCCTGCCGTCTCGGGCGCGCGGCGGATCGCCTCGACCGCGTCGTCGGGCGGCAGCCCGAACTTCGAGCCGTGATGTGCGGTCTTGATCGCCTCGTGCGTGTCCGCCTCGATCCCGGGCGTGACGCGGACGAGGAACCTGCTTCCGCCGGCGGACTTCACCCGCTCGAGCTCGTCGAGCGAGTCGAGGACGATCAGTGCGCCCACCTCGATCGCCCGCCGCAGCAACTCGTCCTCCTTGTTGTTGCCGTGGATGACGAGCCGCTCACCGGGCATGCCGGCGCGCAGCGCGAACTCGAGCTCGCCGACGGTCGAGACGTCCGCCCCGAGCCCTTCCTCGACGAAGAGCTGGAGCACCGCGATCGACGGGAACGCTTTCGTGCCGTAGGCGACCAGCGCACCGGGCGCGGCTGCGAGGTACGTCCGCGCCTGATTGCGCAGCGTCTGCTCGTCGTAGACGACGACAGGCGTGCCGAATTCCCGCGCCAGCTCCGCGGCAGGGATGCCGCCGAGGACGAGCCGGCCGCTCTCGACGGTCGCCGTGTCGGGGAAGAGATCGAGCTGGTTCACGCCGTGCATTGTGCGCATGCGGAGGCAACCTCGCTCTGCCTACTCTGGCGGCGATGTTCACGGGCCTCGCCGACCTCGCCTCGCGCCGACCGCGCACCATCCTCGGAGTCGCTGCGGCTCTGGCCGTCATCTCGGTGTTCGTGGGCGCATCGACCGCACGGCATCTCAGCTCGAGCGACAACGATTTCCAGGATCCCTCGTCGGAGAGCTTCCGGACCCTGCAGCTCCTCTCGAGCGCCGCCGGGATCGTCCCGGGACCTTCGGTGCTCGTGGTCGCGACCCCGCCGCAGGCAGCGATCGCGGCCGAACGGCTCCGGCGCGAGCCGTCGATCGCCGTCGTCCAGCCGCGCGCAGCGGTCTCGCCCGACGGGCGGTTCGTGCTGGTCACCGCGTCGTTCCACGCCGGCACCGGCGACCACCCCGCCGTCGCGAAACGGCTCGCCGCGACGCTGCCGGGCGAGGTCGGAGGAACCGCCGTCGCGAACGAGGAGGTGCGCGCCCAGTCGGAGCACGACCTCCTGCGCGCGGAGCTGATCGCGTTCCCACTGCTCTTCCTGCTCGCCCTGTGGGTGTTCCGCGGCGTCGTCGCCGCCGCGCTGCCGCTCGTGGCCGGCGGCCTCTCGATCGTGATCACGCTCGCGCTGATCCGGGTGATCAACGACGTGACGCCGATCTCGGTGTTCGCGCTCAACCTCGTCACGGGCGCAGGTCTCGGCCTCGCGATCGACTACAGCCTCCTGCTCGTCTCGCGCTACCGGGAGGAGCTCGTCCGCCACGGTCCCGGGATCGAAGCGCTGCGCGCGACCCTTCAGACGGCCGGGCGCACGGTCGCCTTCAGCGCGGTCACGGTCGCTGCCGCCTTCGCGTCACTGCTCGTGTTCCCGCTCGGCTTCCTGCGCTCGATGGCCCTGGGCGGGTTGATCATCGCGCCGCTCGCCGGCCTCGTCGCGCTGACCGTGCTGCCGGCTCTCTTTGCTCTGCTGGGCACGAACGTGAACGCGCTCGCGCCGGCCCGCTGGCAGCGCGCCGCCGAGCGTGCCGCGCGTCCCGACGAGCGAGGAGGCTGGTACCGGTTCGCCCACTGGGTGATGCGCCATCCGCTCCCGATCGCCATCTCGAGCGCCACGGTGCTGATCGCGCTCGGCCTGCCGTTCCTGAACGCGAGGTTCATCGGAGTCGACGCGAGCGTGCTCCCGCCGAGTGCGCACGCGCGGGCGGCCGAGGACGCCTTGCGGCTCCACTTCCCGCCCGGCGCCGACTCCCCGATCCACATCGCCGCCACCGTCGCCGACCCTGCACCGACAGTGGCGGCGATTCGCCGCCTGCCGGGAATCGCAGCCGTGCCGCCGCCGCAGCGGCTCGGCGCGCGCCTCTGGGAGATCGAGGTCGTCCCGCGCGCCTCGGCGATGAGCGGGTCGGCGAAGACGCTCGTGCGCAATATTCGACGACTGCCGAACGTCGCGGTCTCGGGCCGCACGGCGTGGTATCTCGACACGGCCGCGAGCCTCGTACGCCACCTGCCCGTCGCGCTCGGCCTGCTCGCGGTCTTCACGTTCGGTCTGCTCTACGCCGTGACGCGGTCGCTCGTGCTGCCGCTGAAGGCACTGCTGATGAACGTGCTCGGGCTTTCGGCGGCCTTCGGCCTGCTCGTGCTGATCTTCCAGGACGGAAGGCTCGAGGGCCTCCTGAACTACCGCAGCGAGGGCGCGCTCGAGCTGACGCAGCCCGCGCTCCTGTTTGCGATCGCCTTCGGGCTCGCCACCGACTACGCGGTCTTCCTGCTCTCGCGGATCAAGGAGGCACACGACGCCGGTCTCGAGAATCGAGAGGCGGTCGCGCTCGGGCTCGAGCGGACCGGTCGGGTCGTCACCTCGGCAGCGCTGCTCTTCTGTGTCGCCGTCGGGGCGTTCGCCACGTCGTCGATCGTGATCGTCAAGGAGGTCGGGATCGGCATCGCGCTGGCCGTCGCGATCGACGCGACCCTGATCAGGGCGCTCCTCGTGCCGAGCTTGATGGCGCTCCTCGGGGACTGGAACTGGTGGCCCGACCGCCGGCGTGGCTAAGATGCGCGCAATGGGACTGCTGCTTACGTGAACTAGGAAGCACCGCGGCGCGAGCCGCGTCGGCTTCCCCAGCCTCTCATTCGAGAGGCTTTTTCGTCTCTAGGGAGCTCTATGGACGCATACGACGCAAAGGCAATCGAGCGCAAGTGGCAGTCGGTGTGGGAGACCGAGCAGTCCTTCCACGTCGACAATCCAGCACCGGGCGACGCGCCCGACGAGCACTTCTACATGCTCGAGATGCTGCCGTACCCGTCCGGCAGCCTGCACATGGGGCACGTCCTCAACTACACGCTGGGCGACGTCGTCACGCACTTCCGCCGCCGGCACGGCTTCACGGTGCTGCGTCCGATGGGCTTCGACTCGTTCGGCCTGCCGGCCGAGAACGCAGCGATCAAGGATGGCGGCAATCCGCTCGAGATCACCGAGCGGAACATGGAGGCGATCCGCCACCAGATGCGGATCATGGGCTGGGCGATCGACTGGCAGCGCGAGGTCTCCGCGCACGAGCCCACGTTCTATCACTGGACGCAGTGGCTCTTCCTGAAGCTCTTCGAGCACGGGCTCGCCTACCGCAAGGAGGCGCCCGTCAACTGGTGCCCGAACGACCAGACCGTGCTGGCCAACGAGCATGTCGTCGATGGGCGCTGCTGGCGCTGCGGCTGGATCGTCGAGACGCGGAACATGGCGCAGTGGTTCTTCAAGATCACGGCGTACGCGGACGCGCTGCTCGAGGATCTCGCGACGATCGACTGGCCCGAGCGCACGAAGAAGATCCAGACGAGCTGGATCGGCCGCTCGGAGGGAGCGGAGATCATCTTCCGCGTCGACGACCTCGACATCGACATCCCGGTCTTCACGACGCGACCCGACACGCTCTTTGGCGCAACGTTCTTCGCGATCGCTCCCGAGTCGCCGCTCGTGCAGCAGTTGACCGACGACGAGGCGGTGCTTTCGTACGCGAGCGTTGCCGCCGCGCGGCCGACCGAGGAGCGCGAGCAGCGCAAGAAGACCGGCATCTTCACCGGGCGGCACGCGACGAACCCGGCGAACGGTGCTCAGATCCCGATCTGGATCTCCGACTACGTGCTGATGGAGTACGGCACGGGCGCGTTGATGGCCGTGCCGGCCCACGACGAGCGTGATGCCGAGTTCGCGGCGGAGTTCGACCTGCCGGTCGTGCCCGTGATCGACGACGACGGGAAGCTGATCAACTCGGGCGAGTTCGATGGAGTACCGGCGGAGCAGGCGAAGTCCGCCATCGTCGAGTGGCTGAGTGAGCACGGCAAGGGCAAGCCGGCGATCAACTACCGCCTGCGCGACTGGAGCTTCTCGCGGCAGCGCTACTGGGGCTGCCCGATCCCGATCATCTTCTGTCCGGCGCACGGCGCCGTCCCCGTGCCCGAGTCCGATCTGCCGGTGCTCCTGCCCGAGGTCGACGACTACCGGCCGAAGGGGCAGCCGCCGCTTGCCTCCAACCCCGACTTCATCAACGCGCCGTGCCCGATCTGCGGCGGACCGGGTCGCCGCGAGGCCGACACGATGGACACGTTCGTCGACTCGTCCTGGTACTTCCTGCGCTACACCGATCCGAGGAACGATCACGCGCCGTTCGACCGCGAGATCGCCGACTACTGGATGCCGATCGACCAGTACATCGGCGGCATCGACCACGCCAAGGGCCATCTGCTCTATTCGCGCTTCTTCGTCAAGGCGATGAACGACCTCGGCATGCTCGGGTTCCGCGAGCCGTTCCAGCGGCTCTTCCACCAGGGCTGGGTGCGGCTCGACGGCAAGCGGATGTCGAAGTCGCAGGGCGGGGTCTCGCCGAACGAGCTGATCGAGCGCTTCGGCGCCGACGCCATCCGCATCTACATCCTGTTCCAGGGGCCGGCCGACCAGGACATCGACTGGAGCCCCGACGGGATCGAGGCGACGGTGCGGTTCATCCGGCGGCTGTGGCGGGTCGTCCACGAGGCCGCTGCGCAGCCGGAGTCGCCGGCGGGAATCGACACGCCGCTCGCCCGGAAGGCGCACGAGACGATCGCGCGCGTCTCAGACGACATCGATCGCCGCTTCGTCTTCAACACGCCGATCGCCGCAGTGATGGAGCTCGTGAATGCGCTCTCGAAATCGCCGACCGATCCGGCGGCGCGCTTCGCCGCGGAGACCGCCGTTTCCCTCCTGCAGCCGTACACGCCGCACGTGGCCGAGGAGCTGTGGGGGGCGCTCGGCCGGACGTCGCGGTTGTGGAAGGCGCCGTGGCCGGTCCACGACGAGTCGATGCTGGAGCGCGACACGATCGAGCTCGTGCTGCAGGTGAACGGCAAGGTCCGCGACCGCATCCAGGTGCCCGCGGGGCTGAGCGAAGACGAGTTGATCGCGCGGGCACGGGCATCCGAGCGCGTGCGGGCGCATCTCGCCGGCACGGAGCGGCGCGTGATCGTCGTGCCGGACAAGCTCGTCAACATCGTCGTCTGAGGGGCGACCGCGCTCGAGCTCGACCACGTCCTGATCGCGGTGGCCGACCTGGCGTCGGCCGCGCGCGAGCTCGAGACCGCGCACGGCCTGGCCTCGGTCGAGGGCGGCCGCCACCCGGGCTGGGGCACCGCGAACCGGATCGTGCCGCTCGGCGGGACCTACCTCGAGTTGATCGCGGTCGTCGATGCGAGCGAGGCGGAGCTGACTCCGTTCGGGCGCTGGGTCGCCGCCTCGAGCCCGGCGACTACGCGGCCGCTCGGGTGGGCCGTGCGCACCGATCGCCTCGACGACGTCACGCAGCGCCTCGGAGTGGCGGTGGGCGCAGGCACACGAGTCGATGCAAGCGGCCGCCTGCTCACCTGGCGGCTGGCCGGCGTCGAGCAGGCCGTCGCCGAGCCGTCGCTGCCGTTCTTCATCGAGTGGGGGCGAGAGACGCCGTTCCCCGGCCGGGCGCCGGTGGTTCATCCGGCCGGCGCCGTTCAGCTCTCGGGCGTGCGGCTCGACGGCGACGCCGGTCGCCTCGCGGCCTGGCTCGGCGATGCTCGTCTGCCCGTCGAGGTCCATGCGGGCGCTGCCGCCGTCGCGAGCGTGGTGCTGACGGGCGACGCAGGCGAGATCGTCCTCGGCGAGCGCTGACGGGGCTCGCGAGTTGTTCCGGTTTCGTCACACTCGCGTTTCCCACGCGTGACGGTTGCTCCGGCACGGTGCACCCGTGCCCTCGTTCCCCCTCGGTGTTCCCGGGCGGCGGCTGGTTGCCGTCGCGTTGCTCGCGCTCGTCGTGGTCATCGTCGCGTGGCGTCATGTGGCGGCTGGTGGGAGCGCGCCTGACGCCGTCCGGGTCGCGCCGATCATGCCGGTGGCCACGGCCCCCGCGCCCGGTTCCGCTGTGGGTTCGGCCGGTTCTCCGCCGCCCGCGCTCGTCGTCGATGTCGCAGGGGCTGTGCGTCGCCCCGGCCTCGTGCGCCTGCCAAAGGGAGCCCGGGTCGCCGACGCGGTCGCCCGGGCCGGCGGGCTGACGCGGCGCGCCGAGCGCAGCGGCGTCAACCTGGCCGCGCTCGTTTCCGACGGCGAGCAGGTGCTCGTCCCCGAACGCGGTGCCGCGGTGACGGCAGCCGGGGGCGGCGGAGCGGCCGGTGCGGCAGGGCCGGTTTCGCTGAGCTCGGCCACCCCGGAGCAGCTCGACACGCTGCCGGGGATCGGTCCGGTGACCGCCCAGAAGATCGTCTCGTACCGGCAGCAGCACGGGCCGTTCACGTCGGTCGACGGGCTCGACGCGATCCCGGGGATCGGCCCGGCGCGGATCTCGGAGCTGCAAGGGCTCGTGGTGCCGTGAGAGGGGTGCTCCCGGCCCACGTCGTCGCTGCGGCTGCGGTGGCCGGGCTGTGTCTGGCCGATCTGGTGCGCCTCGAGGCAGGAGCGAGCTGGTGGCTCGTGCCCGCGGGTCTGCTCGTGCTCGTGGCGGCACCGCGGGCGGCCACGCTTGCAGTCGGCGCGCTCCTGGTCGCTGCCGCGGGCTGGTGGTGGGGCAGCACGCGGCTCGATGCGCTCGACCGAAGTCCGCTCCGGGCGGAGGTGGACCGCGCTGCCCGCGTGACCGCCGTCGTCACGGCCGAGCCACGGGTGGGAATGTTCGAACAACGGATCTTCGCGCGTGTGAGCCGTTTCGGGACACGGCGTGTCGACGAGCCCGTCCAGCTCGATCTGCCGCTCGGCCGGGCACCGCCCCAGGGAGCCCGCGTGAGCCTGCTCGCGGTTGTACGGCTGCCGCGCGGACCGTCGAACGGCTTCGACGAGCGCACCTGGCTGCGCCGGCAAGGCATCCACGTCGTTCTCAAGGTGGACGAGTGGACGGTCACCGGCCGCCGCGGGGGCATCGGCGGAGCCGGCGATCGTGTCCGGCGCTGGTTGCGCGCCGCCTCGGCACCCGGTCTCACGGGAGAACGCCGCGCGCTCGTGGAAGGGGTGCTGCTCGGCGACGACAACGGGCTCTCGCCCGGCCTGCAGAACGCCTTCCGGCGCTCGGGGCTCTATCACCTGCTGGCGGTGAGCGGCCAGAACGTCGTGCTGCTGGCGGGCGGCGTGCTCGGCCTCGCGCTTCTGCTCGGGGTCTCGCGGGTCTGGTCACATCTCGGTGCGCTCGCCGCGATCGGTGCCTACGTGCTCGCGGTCGGACCGCAGCCGTCCGTGATCCGGGCAGCGGTGTCCGGGGCAGCCGTCTCCATCGCGTGGCTCGCAGCCCGGGAACGCGACCCGTGGCACATCCTGCTCGTCGCCGCCGTCGTCCTGCTCGCCTGGAACCCGTACACGCTGTTCGACGCCGGCTTCCAGCTCTCGTTCGCGGCTGTCGTCGCGATCTTCCTGGCCGTCGGACCGCTCGTGCGGATGCTGGAGGGGTATCCGGTGCCGAAAACGCTCGGAGCGGCGGTGGCGGTCTCCGCAGCTTGCAGCGTCGCGACCGCGCCGATCCTCTGGCTGCAGTTCGGAGCTGTCCCGCTGCTCGGGATCCTCGCCAACGCGCTCGTCGAGCCGGCCGTCGGGCCGCTGCTCGGTCTCGCCTTCGTGGCTGCGGCCGTGGATCCCGTCGCGCCGCCGCTCGCAGCCGGGCTCGCCTGGGTGAACGGCTGGATCGCGGCCTACATCGCGTTCTGCGCGCGCCTCGTTTCGGCAATTCCGGTCGCACAGGCGCGTGGCCCCGGCGCCGCGGTCGCTGCGGCCGGGTCGCTCCTCGCGGCCGCCTATGCTTGGCGAGGATGGCGGAGGAGCTCAAACCGGCCTACCTGATCGCGGGCAGCGACCGGCCGAAGGTCGACCGCACGGTCGCGCGGCTGCGCGGCCGGTTCGACGCCGACGCGATCGAGCTGCTGGAGGCTGCCGACACGAGCGGTGACGACGCGGTTGCCGCCTGCAACGTGATGGGCCTCTTCGGAGGGGGCACGCGCCTCGTCGTCGTCGAAGGCGTCGAGGCCTGGAAGGCGCCGGACGCGAAAGCGGTTGCCGAGTATCTGAAAGCACCCGCGCCCGGCACGACACTCGCACTCGTCGGCGCCGAGCTGAAGAAGGACTCGCCGCTCGCGAAGGCCGTCGCCGCGAAGGGTGAGCTCCTCCTCTGGGACGTCGTCATGAAGGCGGTCGCGCGCTGGATCGCCGACCAGTTCAAGTTGCACAAGACAAAGGTCGAGCCCGAGGCGTGCCGGCTGCTCGCAGAGCTCGTGGGCGACGATCTCTACGAGCTCGCAGGCGAGGTCGACAAGATCTCCACCTGGGCGAACGGGGCAGAGGTGACCGAGGCCGACGTCGAGGCGCTCGTCGCCCCGCGGGCGGACTCGCCGCCCTGGACGCTCACCGACGCGTGGGGCGCCCGCGACGTCGCCGGGGTGCTCGGTGCGGCCGAGCGCATGCTCGACCGTACGCCCGACCCGCGTTCGCGCACGATCCCGAAGCTGGTCGGCAGCGTCACCAACCACGTCCGGCGCGCCCGCATCGCTCACCGCCTCGACGAACAGGGAATGTCGCCGCACGACGCGGCTCCGCTGCTCGGCCTGCGCCACCACTTCCCGGCGCAGAAGCTGTTCGGGCAGGTTCGGAACTTCAGCGCCGACGAGCTCGACAGCGCGCTGGTCAGGCTGGCCGAGCTCGACCGGGCGCTGAAGGGTGGTTCTCGGCTCGCGAACGAGCTCGAGCTCGAGCGCGCCCTCGTCGAGATCACAGTGCCCGCGTAAGCCAGGCCGCCGCTGGGGCCTAGCCGGCCGGGAAGCGACCGGAAACTAGCCGGCCGCGAGCTTCGCGGCCTGCGACTTCTTGCGGGCGCCGGCGTTCCGGTGCAGTGCGCCGCGGG
Organism: uncultured Thermoleophilia bacterium; assembly: GCA_963703445.1. Taxonomy (GTDB): domain Bacteria; phylum Actinomycetota; class Thermoleophilia; order Gaiellales; family Gaiellaceae; genus PALSA-600. Next base: position 125,751 of record CAVPEK010000001.1, read on the forward strand.
CGACGGCGCGATCGATCAGCCTCGCGAGCGCGCGGTGCTCTTCCTCGGTTGCCGCCGCGTCCCCTGCCTCGACAGTCGTCGCCAGGCGCTTCGCGAGCGTCTTGATCGTCGACTGATAGCGCAGGTTCTCGAGCCGCTCTTCGGCGGCGGTGCGGACGCGCTTTTTCTGTTGCTTGATATTGGGCATATCGCGAAGAAATGCCCGCTCCAGCGGGCGCGGCAAGGGTAGCAGAGGGGGCCCGCCGCCCGCCCCCGCGCGTAACGTTCGCTCCCAAGTGGCCGACGACACGACCACGAGCGGCCCCGGCGAGAGCGAGGGCCCGGCGGCGACGCCGGTCGCCGAGCGGCCGGTTCGCCGGCTCGCCGTCTCGACCGCGATCTTCTCCTTCGCGACCGGGATCTCGCGCGTGCTCGGCCTCTTCCGCGAGGTCGTCGCCAAGAACTATTTCGGCGTCAACGGCCCCGTGAACGCGTTCAACATCGCGTTCCTCGTCCCCAACACGATCCGGGCGCTCGTCGCGGACGCGGCGCTCTCCTCGGCCTTCGTGCCGGTCTTCAGCGACCTGCTCGAGAAGGGGGAGCGCAAGCGCGCCTGGCGCGTCGCCTCGTCGCTCTTCTGGCTCACCCTGCTCGGTCTCGGCGGTGTGTCGGCGCTCTTCATCCTGCTCGCGCCGTGGCTGATGCCACCGCTCTATCCGGACTATCACCCGCTGCTGATCGGCCTCTCGCAGGTGCTCTTCCCGATCGTCGCGCTGCTCGGCGCCTCCGGGATCGTCGTCGGGATCCTCAACAGCTACGACGAGTTCTCGATCCCCGCGCTGACGCCGGTCGCCTGGAACCTCGTGATCATCGCGGGGCTCGTGTTCGGCGTCCCGCGCGCCGACGGCACCGACAACAAGCTCTACGTCTACGCGGGGTCGATCCTCCTCGGGACGGTCGTGCAGTTCCTGCTGCCGCTCCCGTGGCTGCGCGGGCGCGACGGCCGCCTGCAGATGGTGATCGACTGGCGCGACCCGGCCGTCAAGCGCGTGTTCAAGATGATGCTGCCCGTCACGCTCGGCCTGGGGCTGATCAACATCAACGCGCTCGTCGATGGCGTGATCGGCGGCTGGCTGATCAGCACGAATGCGCCGTCGACGATCGATGCGGCGTTCCGCATCTACATGCTGCCGCAGGGGGTGTTCTCCGTCGCGGTGGCGACTGTTCTCTTCCCGTCGCTCGCGCGACTCGCGGCGCGGAACGACCTGAACGGCTTCCGGCGGACGAGCTCGCTCGGGCTCAGACAGATCTCGTTCCTACTCGTACCGGCCAGCATCGTCACCGCGGTTCTGGCCGAGCCGCTGACACGCCTGATCTACCAGCGTGGAGCATTCACGGCACCCCAGACCACCGCGGTCGCCTCGTGCCTCGCCGCGCTCTGCCTCGGGCTGACATTCAACGGGACGATGCTGATGCTGAACCGTTCCTTCTTCAGCCTGCAGGACAACTGGGTGCCGACGGCGGTCGCGCTCGGCAACCTCTTCCTCAACGCGATCCTCGACATCGCCTTCGCGCCGTTCGGCATCTGGGGGATCCCGCTCGCGACGTCGTTCGTGAACATCGCCGGCACGGCTGCCCTGCTCGTCGTCATGCGCCGCAGGCTCGACCGCATCGAGTTCGGCTCGATCGCGTCGTCGTTCGTCCGCGTTCTGGTCGCGGCCGCCGTCGCGGGCGCAGTCGCCTACGGGGTCTGGAAGCTGCTCGACTCGGTGCTCGGCGAGTCGCTCGGCGCCCAGATGCTCGCCCTGCTGCCGGCGATCATCGCCTCGGTCGTGGTCTATCTCGGCCTTGCTCGCGCCCTCCATGTGCGCGAGATGCACGCGCTACTCTCCTTGCGCAGCCGCTTCCGCAGCGGCTGAGCTCTCATGGACCAGCAGCACATCCGCAACTTCTCGATCATCGCGCACATCGACCACGGCAAGTCGACGCTCGCAGATCGCATTCTCCAGCTGACGGAGACCGTCTCCGTGCGCGAGATGCGCGACCAGCTGCTCGATTCCATGGACCTCGAACGGGAGCGCGGGATCACCATCAAAGCGCAGGCAGTCCGCGTGGCGTGGAAGGGGCACGAGCTCAACCTGATCGACACTCCGGGCCACGTCGACTTCACCTATGAGGTGTCGCGCTCGCTGCAGGCGTGCGAAGGAGCGCTCCTCGTCGTCGACGCGGCGCAGGGAATCGAGGCTCAGACGCTCGCCAACGCCTATCTCGCGATCGAGAACAACCTGGAGATCGTCCCGGTCGTGAACAAGATCGACCTGCAACAGGCCGATCCCGACGCCGCCTCCGCCGAGGTCGCCGACCTGATCGGCGACAGCGCCGATCGTGTGCTGCGCATCTCGGCCAAGACGGGACAGGGCGTTGCCGACGTGCTCGACGCGATCATCGAGCGGGTGCCGGCACCGACCGGCGACCCGGATGCGCCGCCGCGTGCCTTGATCTTCGACTCGTCGTACGACCAGTACCGCGGCGTGGTCGCATTCGTGCGTGTGGTCGACGGTGTGTTCCGGCCGCGCGACCAACTGCGCGCGATGGCGCTCGGGACGCGGTTCGAGGCACAGGAGATCGGCTTCATGTCGCCCGGCAATCGGCCGGTCAAGGAGCTCTCCGCCGGCGAGGTCGGCTACGTGATCACCGGGCTCAAGGACGTCTCCGAGCTGCGCGTCGGCGACACCCTCACCGCCGAGAAGAACCCCGCGGCCCAACCGCTGCCCGGCTACAAGGACGTCAAGCCGATGGTCTTCGCCGGCCTCTTCCCGACCGACTCCGACGACTACCCCGAACTGCGGGACGCACTGGAGAAGCTGAAGCTGAACGACGCGGCGCTCTTCTACGAGCCGGAGACGTCGCAGGCGCTCGGGTTCGGTTTTCGCTGCGGGTTTCTCGGGCTCCTGCACATGGAGATCGTCCGGGAGCGCCTCGAGCGCGAGTTCGACCTCGACCTGCTCGTGACCGCGCCGAACGTCGCCTACCGCGTCAAGCCGATGAACGGCGAGTGGGTGGAGGTGCACACGCCTGCCGACCTCCCCGACGCGTTCGACGAGGTCGAGGAGCCGTACATCAAGGCCTCGATCATCGTTCCCAAGGAGTTCGTCGGCGCCGTGATGGAACTGAACAACGACCGCCGCGGCCGCTTCGATCACCTCGAGTACCTCTCGGAGCTGCGCGTCCACCTCACCTACGAGCTGCCGCTCGCCGAGATCGTCCTCGACTACTACGACCAGCTGAAGTCGCGCACGCGCGGTTACGCGAGCTTCGACTACGACGTGTCGGGCTTCCAGCCCGGCAACCTGGCCCGGGTCGACATCCTCGTCGGCGGCGAGCCGGTCGACGCGCTGTCGCTGATCATCCATCGCGACTTCGCCTACGAGCGCGGCAAGCTGCTCGTCGAGAAGCTGCGCGAGGAGATCCCGCGCCAGATGTTCGACGTCGCGATCCAGGCCGCGATCGGCGCGCGCATCATCGCGCGCGAGACCGTGAAGGCCCGCCGCAAGGACGTGCTCGCGAAGTGCTACGGCGGGGACATCTCGCGCAAGCGGAAGCTGCTCGAGAAGCAGAAGAAGGGCAAGAAGCGGATGAAGAACGTGGGGGGCGTCGAGGTGCCGCAGGAGGCGTTTCTCGCAGTGCTCAACCTGAACGAGCCCGCGAAGAGGTAGCGAGTGGCCCTGGAGATGCGCTCCGTGTGCGAACGCTGCGACGCCCCGCTCGCCGCAGACGGTGATGCACGCATCTGCTCCTACGAGTGCACGTTCTGCGTCGCGTGCACCGAGGCGATGGACGCGCGTCTGCCCGAACTGCGGCGGCGAGCTCGTCCCGCGCCCGCGCCGCGCTGCCTCGTGAGCGGCGTGTCGTGAGCGCCCGCCACCTCTACGTTCACCTCCCGTTCTGCTCGTCACGCTGCGGCTACTGCGACTTCGTCACCGTCGTCGGGCGAAACGGTGAGCACGGGGACTACGTCGATGCGCTCCTGCGGGAGCTCGAGCTCGAGCGGGAGCTGCTCGCGCCTGAGCTCGAGAGCGTCTACCTCGGCGGCGGCACGCCGACGCTGACCGAGCCCCAGGCGCTCGAGCGCCTGCTCGAGGGCTTGCCGGCTGCGCTCGAGGTGACGGTGGAGGCGAACCCGGAGACGGTCACACGCGCGCTCGCCGCCCTGCTCGCCGGCCGCGGCGTCGACCGTGTCTCGCTCGGCGCCCAGACCTTTTCGCCACGCCTCCTTCGGACACTCGATCGCGTTGCCCAGCCGGACGACGTCCGGCGCGCTGTCTATCGTCTCCGTGATGCCGGAATTGACAACATCTCGCTCGACCTCATCTACGGCATCCCGGGCCAGAAGCCCGCCGACCTCGCACGCGACCTCGCCGAGGCCCTGGCGCTCGAGCCCGAGCACATCTCCGCGTACGAGCTGGAGGCGAAGCCGGGCACCCGCTTCACGCACGCCCACGGAGCCGAGCTGGAACGCCAGGCCGAGTCGCTGGAGTCCTATTTCGAGCGCGTCGTCGAGACGCTCAGCACCGCCGGCTACCGCTGGTACGAGACGGCCAACTTCTGCCGGGTGACGTCGCGTGACGCGGCCGGCCGAGATCTGCGGGCGCGGCACAACCTCGGCTACTGGCACGGGCGGGACTACCTCGGGATCGGTGTGGGCGCGGTCAGCACAATCGAGAGCCGACGCTGGCGCAACGCGCCCTCGCTCGCCCGCTACGTCTCGGCGCTCGCCCGTGGTGAGCGGCCGCCGCGTGAGGTCGAGGAGCTGCCGGCCGAGGTGCGCGCGACGGAGCGCCTGATGCTCGGGCTGCGTCTCGACGAGCCGCTGCCGCTGGCAGGCCTGGAGCAGGTCGTCGATGCGGACGAGCTCGAACGGCTCGCGAGCCTCGGCCTCGCCCAGCCGGGCGAGGGGTCGCTGACGCTGACGAGGCGCGGCCGCTTCCTCGGCGGCGGGGTCACCGCCCGCCTGCTCGCCTGACGCGCCGCCTACCATGGTCGCGATGAACATCCTGCTCTCCGAGCGGCAACGGGCGATCCTGAGGCTCGTGGTCGAGGAGTACGTGGCCACCGGACAGCCGGTCGGCTCGAAGACGCTCGTCGAGGGCGCAGGTCTCGAGGTGTCGCCGTCGACCGTTCGGTACGAGCTGGCCGACCTCGAGCGGATCGGCCTGCTCACCCATCCGCACACCTCGGCGGGCCGCGTGCCGACCGAGACCGGATACCGGCTCTACGTCGACGAGCTGCTCGCCCGGCCGGAGGTGCGCTCGACCGGCTTCGAGCTGGGGCTGCCCGCGGCGCGCGCCGAGGTGGAGGAGGCGCTCCAGACGACCACCGAGATGCTGTCGCAGGTGACGAGGCTGCTCGCCCTCGTCTCGGCACCGCCGGTCCAGGCGGCCACGGTGCGGCATGTCGAGGTGCTGCTGCTCCAGCCCGAGGTGGTGATGGTCGTCCTGATCACGTCGACCGGCGGCGTCACCGATCTTCGCTTTGCCTTCCCGGAGCCGGTCGATCAGGGGCTCGTGACCTGGGCGGCCGACTATCTGAACGAGCGGCTCCTGGGCGCGCACGTCGGCTCGCGCGCCGTCAAGGTCGCGTTCGACGAGCCGAGTCTCAGCCCGCGCGAGCGCACGTTCCTGCTCGTGATCCGCAGCGCGTTCGAGCACGCAGCCGACGAGGACCGCAGGCTCTTCGTCGGAGGCGCCGCCGGCCTGCTCGACGAGATGCGCTCCGAGGAGATCGGCGCCTACCGCAGCCTGATGGACGCGCTCGAAAAGCGCGCCGCGCTTCTCGACATGCTCGCGCAGCGTCTCGATCCACGCCGTCCGTTCGCGCGCGTCGGCGAGGAACTGGAGCAGCCGGGTCTGCGCGACCTCGCCCTGGTCGGGGCGACCTACGGCATGGGGCATCGCACGTTCGGTGCGGTCAGCCTGCTCGGGCCGTTGCGGATGGACTACGAGAAGGCATTGCGCACCGTTCGGTCAGCCGCGACCGAGCTGTCCCGGTTCGTCGAAGAGGTCTACGCGGACGACCGATGAGCACGGACCGCGACTACTACGAGCTGCTCGGCGTCCCGCGCGACGCCGACGACGCCACGATCAAGAAGGCCTTCCGGCGGCTCGCACGCGAGTTGCATCCCGACGTCTCGAGTGAGCCGGAGACGGAGATCCGTTTCCGCGAGGTGACCGAGGCGTACGAGGTGCTGTCCAGCTCCGAGCGCCGTGCGCTCTACGACCGCTACGGCCACGCCGGGCTCCGGTCGGGCGGCTTCACTCCGACGCACTTCGACGTCGGCGGTTCGAGCGATCTCTTCTCGGCGTTCTTCGGCGACGACGTGTTCGGGGGCGGCGCGCGTGCCGCCGCGCAGAGACGCGGCGAGGACGTCGGAGCGGAGATCGAGATCGAGCTCGTCGCTGCAGCGCGAGGCGCGACGGTCAAGGTGCCGTTCGAGGTGGCGGCGACCTGCAAGGCGTGCGGCGGTGACGGCGTCGAACCGGGAACGCAGCCTCGGCCCTGTCAGCGGTGCGAGGGGAGCGGCCGTCTGCATCAGGTCTCGCGCAGCCTCTTCGGCGAGTTCGTCCGCACGCAGACGTGCCCGGATTGCCGCGGCCGCGGAGAGATCGTCGATCACCCGTGCACCGAGTGCCGCGGTGCGGGGCGTGTCTCCGAGTCGAGATCGATCGACGTCGATGTGCCGGCCGGGATCCACAACGGCCAGCGAATCCGCGTGTCGGGCGAGGGGCACGCCGGCGCGCTGGGCGGCCGCGCGGGCGACGTGTACGTGCTCGTGCACGTCAACCCCGATCCACGGTTCGTGCGCGAGGGGAACGACATCTATTCGCAGGTCGACCTGACGATCGTCGAGGCGGCACTCGGCTCGACCGTCACCGTCGAGACGCTGGAAGGCCCGGTCGAGCTCGAGCTCCCGCCCGGTGTGCAGCCGGGCGAGGTGCGGGTGCTCCGCGGCAAGGGCATGCCCGTGCTGCAAGGCTTCGGTCACGGCGACCAGCGTGTGCTCGTCAACGTCTCGGTACCGCGTCGCGTGACGGACGAGCAGCGCCGCCTGCTCGAAGAATTCGAGGCGGCGAGCGACGAGCACACCTACCGCCACGACGAGGGCTTCTTCGACAAGCTGAAGAGCGCGTTCCGCTGAGCGGCCTGCGCCGAGTCGCGGTCGAGGTCGGCCGGGAGCGGCTCGAGGAGGCTCGCGCGACCATGCTCGAGCTCTTCCCCGAGGGCTTCGAGGAAGTCGACCGTCCGCAAGGCGTCGAGCTCGCTGCGTACACCGACGCCGGCGGCGAGGAGCGCCTCTGGCACTTCTTCGGCGGTGCGCGCAGCGACGACGTCGAGGCGGGCTGGGAGGACCGGTGGCGCGCCTTTCACCAGCCGGTCCGAGTGGGAGCGCTCTGGATCGGGCCGCCCTGGGAGACGGCGCCTGCGGACGCGCTGGCGGTCGTCGTCGATCCCGGTCGCGCCTTCGGGACGGGCTCGCATGCGACGACCCGGCTCTGCCTGCAGTTCCTCCAGGAGGTCGACGTCGGTTCCCTGCTCGACGTCGGCTGTGGCTCGGGCGTCCTCTCGATCGCCGCCGCACGGCTCGGGTTCGCACCGGTCCTCGGTGTCGACATCGAGGAGCCCGCGATCGAAGCGACCCGCGAGAACGCACGCGCGAACGGCGTCGAGGTCGAGGCGCAAGCTCGTCTCCGCCGGCGACCCGCTCCCGGCCGCAGCGATCGCCGTAGCGAACATCTCGCTCGCCTCGGTGGAAGCCTTGCCGGAACGGCTCGACGTGTCGCGTCTCGTGACCTCCGGGTACCTCGCCTCCGAGGAACCGCGCCTGCCGGGCTTCGAGCACGTCGGGCGCAGATCGCACGGCGGTTGGGCCTCGGATCTCTACGAACGGGCCTAAGCGCATACGATTCGATCCGTGGCGACGTTCCGCGTCGACTTCCTCGGCTGCAAGGTCTCGCACGCCGACGTGCACGAGGTGCGCGAGGCGCTCCTGCGCGACGGCCATGCCGAAAGCACGGCCGAGCGCGCCGATGTCGCCGTGATCAGCACCTGCTGCGTCACGAACGAGGCCCTCGCGAAGAGCCGCAAGGCCGCCGCACGCGCCGCCCGGACGCACAGCCGTGTGTACCTGACCGGCTGCGGCGCCAATCTCGAGGGAGGAGCCTTCGCGGGACTGCCGGCGAACGTGACCGTCGTCGCGAGGCGGAGCGAGGAGACCGCGTCGTTCGTCGCGGGTGACGTCGGCGCGATCGGCTGCGTCCAGGCAGAAGCTCGCATCGACCGCGTCCGTGCGTTCGTGAAGATCCAGGACGGCTGCTCGTTCTCCTGCAACTTCTGCGTGATCCCGCTCGTCCGCGGGGCCTCGCGGAGCCGCAGCGCCGCGGCGGTGCTGGCGGAGATCCGGAGGCGCGTCGAGCAAGGCCACCGCGAGGTGGTGCTGACCGGGATCAACCTCGGCTGCTTCCGCGACCGGTCAGCGGGCCACGATCTGGCACGTCTCGTGCGCGAGGTGGGGGAGACGCCCGGGCTGGAGCGGCTGCGGCTCAGCTCGATCGAGATCAACCACGTGAACGACGCCCTCATCGCAGCCCTCCGCGAGACGCGGGTCGTGAGCAAGCACCTGCACGTGCCGCTCCAGTCCGGTGACGACGGTGTGCTGCGCGCGATGCGCCGCCGCTACACGGTCGACACGTATCTCCGACGGCTTGCGCCGCTCGCCGGCGAGTTCAACCTGACGAGCGACGTGATCGTGGGCTACCCCGCCGAGGACGACGCTGCCTTCGAGACCACCATGCGGACGATCGAGCGCGCAGGCATCACCAAGGTGCACGTCTTCCCGTACTCGCCGCGTCCGGGAACGGTGACGGCCGCAGACGATCCTGTGCCGCCGCGCGTGAAGAAGGAGCGCGGTGCGGCGCTCCGTGCGCTCTCGCACAAGCTCTGCGCGGAGCGCTGGAGCCGCAAGGTGGAGGACGTGGTGCTCGTCGACCGTCCGGGCCGCGGTTACGGCGACGACTACACGCCGTGGCTCGTCGATGCGCCGGTCGGGGAGCTCGTCCGGGTGCGCGCTGCCGCGGTCACCGAGGAGGGCATCCTTGCTGCAGCGTGACGACTGCCTGTTCTGCGTGCTCGTCCGCGACGGCGATCACGTCCATCGAGGCGACGGGTTCGTCGCGATCGACGACATCAACCCGAAGGCGCCGATTCACGTTCTCGTCATCCCCGAGCGTCATGTGGACACGTTTCGCGAGGTGAGCGAGTTCGGCCCGGACGAGTCGAAACGGATGCTCGAGTTCGTCGCCGAGACTGCGCGAATCGTCGGCCTGGAGGACTACCGGATCGTCGTCAACGTCGGTCCGGGCGGAGGGCAGACGGTTTTTCATCTGCATTGGCATATCCTCGGAGGCCAGATGATGCCGGAGACGGATCTGTGAGCTTGATCGGCGAGCTCGAGGAAGAGGTCAAGGATGCGATGCGCGCGCACGACAACGAGCGCCGCGACGCGCTGCGCCTGATCCTCTCGAGCCTCAAGTCGGCGGAGAAGGAGCTTCTGCGCCCGCTCTCGGACGACGAGGAGCTGCAGGTGCTCCAGCGGGAGCGGAAGAAGCGCCAGGAGGCGGCCGAGGCATTCCGCAGCGGCGGTCGCGAGGATCGCGCCGAGCAGGAAGAGGCCGAGCTCGCCGTGCTGGAGGAGTTCATGCCGGAGCCGCTCGCCGAAGAAGACCTCGAGCGGATCGTCGACGATGCAATCGCGGAGAACAAGGCGACGAGCATGCGCGACATGGGCCGTGTGATGGCGGACGTGATGCCGCAGATCGCCGGCCGCGCGGACGGGTCGGCGGTCAGCCAGCTCGTACGCGAGAAGCTCGCCTAGGGCCGCTGCGGCGGGCCTGACGCGACGAAATCCTGCGGCCGGACGAGCACAGCGGCCAGCAGCGCGCCGACCGCTGCGACGATCGCACCCACGATCAGGATGTCGTGGAGCCCGTGGACGAATGAGGCACGGGCGACGAGCGACGGGTGCGGCGCAAACGCCAGAGGGCTCACCTTCGAAGCGAAGATCGCCCCGAGCGCGGCGATGCCGGTCGCAATGCCGATCTGACGGAACGTGTTGTTGATGCCCGGACGCCATCCCGGCGCGCTCCTGGCGGACCACCGACACCGCCGTCGTCGCCAGCGGCGCGTTGACGAAGCCGATGCCGATCCCGCCGAGAATGAAGCCGGGCAGCAACACGAGCCAGGTCGAGCCGATCGTGACGAGGCTCATCGTCCACATCGCGATTGCGTTGAGCGCAAGCCCGAAGCCGAGCAGCCAGCGAATCGGCACCGACGCGGTGAGCCGGCCCGCGCCGTAAGCCGCGAAGAACGAGACAAGCGAAAGCGGCAGGAAGCGCAGGCCGGTCTGCAGCGCCGAGAGGCCGAGGATGTTCTGCAGGTACAGCGTCAGATAGAGGAACATCGCGAACATCGACGACGAGATGGCGAAAGCCGTCGTCTGCGCGCCGACGAACGCAGGACGGCCGAAGAGCGTCAGGTCGACCATCGTCGTCCGCTCGACCGACTGCGAGATGACGAACGCCCCGAGGGACACGGCGGCAACGACGAGCAGGCCGATGATCAGGCTGCTCGACCAGCCGTGCTTATTGCCCTCGATCAGCGCCAGGATGAAGGTGAACAGGCCGACGGTCAGGGTGACGAGCCCGATCGGGTCGACTCGGCCGTGCTGGGGGTCGCTCGACTCGCGCAGGCGCCTGACGGCGATCACCACCGCGGCGATGCCGATCGGGATGTTGACGAGGAAGATCCAGCGCCACGAGAGCCACGTCGTCAGCACCCCGCCTGCCAGCGGGCCGATCGCGACCGCCGCCCCGATCGTGGCGCCCCAGATCCCGAACGCGGTGCCGCGCTCCTTGCCGTGGAACTCCTGCGAGATCAATGCGAGCGCCGTCGCGAACATGATGGCACCGCCGATTCCCTGTACTCCGCGCGCGATGATCAGAAAGAGCGAGTCGTTCGAGAGCCCGCAGGCTGCCGAGGCGATGGTGAACAGCACGACCCCGATCACGAAGAGCCGTTTGCGGCCGAACAGGTCGGCGAGCGAGCCTGCGGTCAGGACGCAGGTTGCGAGGCCGAGCGCATAGGCGTCCACGACCCACTGGAGGTCGGAGAACGAGGCGTGGAGGGCCCGCTCGATCGCCGGCAGCGCCACGTTCACGATCGTGATGTCGAGCAGCAGCATGAAGGTGGCTGTGCACACGGTCAGGAGTGTCCAGCCCTTGCTGCCCATTCCGGCAACCTACACTTGAGGGGTATGCAGGAAACGCTCGAAGTCTCCAATGCGGTCGCGGCCGAGCTGGCCGGGATCTCCGACGGTGTGCTCGACGCGCTGCGCGAGCGGCTGCACTGCACCGTGCGTCTGCGTGGCAATCAACTGACTCTCGAGGGAGACGATCAGCACGTCGAGAGTGCACGGGCGGTGATCGACGAGCTCGTCGAGCTCGTCGAGGGCGGTCATCAGATCGGCGGCCATACCGTCGATGCCGTGCTCGGGACGCTCGAGGCGGGCCAGGACGTGCGCGAGGTCTTCGACGCGGTCGTCTGGCGCCATCGCGGCAAGAAGATCGCGCCGAAGACGGTGACTCAGAAGCGGTATGTCGACTCGATTCGACGCGCGACCGTCACGTTCGGCATCGGCCCCGCCGGCACCGGCAAGACCTACCTCGCGATGGCGCTCGCGGTCGCAGCGCTGCACGAGCGCGAGGTGTCGCGGATCATCCTCACGCGCCCCGCGGTCGAGGCGGGTGAGCGGCTCGGGTTCCTGCCGGGCGACCTGATGGCCAAGGTCGATCCGTACCTGCGCCCGCTGTTCGACGCGCTCTACGACATGCTCGACCCCGACAAGGCCAACAACCTGATCGAGCGCGGGACGATCGAAGTGGCGCCGCTCGCCTTCATGCGCGGCCGCACGCTGAACGACAGCTTCATCATCCTCGACGAGGCACAGAACACCTCGCCCGAGCAGATGCAGATGTTCCTGACCCGGCTCGGGTTCGGCTCCAAGGTCGTCGTCACCGGCGACATCACCCAGATCGACCTGCCGCGTGAGCAACGCTCGGGGCTCGTCCACGTGCGCGACGTCCTGATCGGGATCGACGGCATCCAGTTCATCGAGTTCGACCACAAGGACGTCGTCCGGCACAAGCTCGTCCAACGCATCGTCGAGGCCTACAAGGAGCACACCGACGAGCGCAACCGATGATCTCGGTCGAAGTCGAGAACCGAAGCGGCGCCGAGGTCGACGACGGCGGGGCGGTCGAGTTGGCCGGACGCGTGCTGCGTGCCGAGGGAGTCGACGACGGGGAGCTCGGGATCGCATTCGTCGGGCTCGACGAGATGCGCTCATTGAAGCGGGATCACCTCGGGATCGACGAGCCGACGGACGTGCTCTCGTTCCCGATCGACGGCCGTGATGAGGTTCCGGAGGGCGTGCCACGCGCACTGGGCGACGTTGTGCTCTGCCCGCAGGTCGTGGGCGACGAGTGGCGGTGGCCGCTGACCCACGGCCTGTTGCACCTCCTCGGCTACGACCACGGCAAGGAAATGGAAGCGCGCGAGGAAGAGTTACTTTCATGACCGCCCGTCGCTCGCCGACGATCATCGACTCGTTCAACAACGCGTTCGAGGGGATCATCCATGTGCTCCGGACGCAGCGGAACATGCGGATCCACTTTGCGATCGCGTTCTTCGTCCTGATCGCGGCGCTCATCATCAACGTGACGAAGCTCGAGCTGATCGCGCTACTCATCTCGATCACGTTCGTGCTGATCGCCGAGATGCTGAACACCGGCATCGAGGCGGCGATCGACATCGCGACGACGTCGTTCGACCCGATGGCCAAGCTCGCCAAGGACATCGCCGCCGGCGCCGTCCTGATCGCAACGGTGAACGCCGTCTTCGTCGGCTATCTCGTATTCGCAGGCAAGATCGCCGACCGCTCGTCGACCCTGCTCGACCGACTGCGCCAGGCGCCCGCCGAGCTGACGCTCGTCGCGCTCGTCCTGACGGTGATCATCGTGCTCGCGACCAAGGCCTACACCGGCCGGGGGACGCCGCTGCGCGGCGGTCTGCCGTCGGGCCATGCTGCGCTGGCGTTCGCAGGGTGGATGGCGGTCACGTATGTGGCAGGCAGCTCCGAGCGCTTCCTGGTCTCGTCGATCGCGCTTGTGATGGCGTTTCTCGTCGCGCAGACCCGTGTCGAGTCGGGCGTGCACTCGGCCCTCGAGGTCACATACGGTGCGGTCGTGGGGGCACTCGCCGCACTCGTCGTCTTCCAGGTGTTCTCGTGAGCGAGCTCGTCGTGCGTGCAGAAGAGGTGGCGCAGCAGGCGTACGCGCCCTACTCGAACTACTTCGTCGGGGCTGTGGTGCGCACGAATGACGGCCGCGAGTTCACAGGGGTCAACGTCGAGAACGCCGCATATCCGCTGACGCAGTGCGCCGAGAAGACTGCGCTCGGGGCCGCGGCGACCGCGGGCTACAGGCCGGGCGACATCGCGGCGGTCGCGATCAGCGCGTCGCCGTGCGGCGGTTGCCGTCAGTGGCTCTACGAGTGGCGCGTGCCCGAGGTGTCCTACCGCCGCGCCGACGGGTCGATCGGAACCGCCACCGCCGCGGAGCTGCTGCCCGACACCTGGGAGCTGCCCGAATGAGGTCAGGCTTCGTGGCCGTGGCCGGGCGGCCCAACGTGGGCAAGTCGACGCTCGTCAACGCGTTGACGGGAGCGAAGGTTGCGATCGTCTCCGACAAGCCGCACACGACTCGCCATCAGATCCGCGGCGTCTACACGACCGACGAGGCCCAGCTCGTGCTCGTCGACCTGCCCGGCTGGCAGAAGCCCATCGACACGCTGACCGAGCGGATGCAGGGCCGTGTCGACGAGACGATCGCCGGTGATGTCGATGTCGTGATGGTCGTCGTGAGCGCGCGAGAGCGGATCGGGGCGGGAGACCGGTTCGTCGCGCGCCGCGTCTTCTCGCTCGATGTCCCCGTGATCATCGTGGTCAACAAGATCGACCGGTTGAAGGCGGGGCACATCGCGTCCCAGATGAAGGAGGCCGCCACGCTCGGCGAGTTCCATGCGCTGCACCCGGTGAGCGCGGTGACCGGAGACGGCATCGACGAGCTGCGCTCCGACCTGATCTCGCTCCTGCCGGAAGGCCCGATGTACTACCCCGCGGAGACCGACACCGATATGTCGGACGAGGCGCGGATCGCCGAGCTCGTTCGGGAGCAGGCGCTGAAGCTGCTCAAGGAGGAGCTGCCGCATGCGATCACCGCCGAGGTGGTGGAGATCGAGGGCAAGCACGTGCACGTGCGGCTCTACACCGAGACCGAGAGCCAGAAGCAGATCCTGATCGGCAAGGGCGGCTCGATGGTCCGCGAGATCGGCCGCACGGCGCGACCGTTCATCGAGCAGGTGCTCGGGCATCCCGTGTATCTGCAGCTGCAGGTGAAGGCGTCGCCGAAGTGGCGGCGCAACGAGACGATGCTCGAGCGGCTGGGTCTCTGATGGCGTTGCTGAGGCGCATCGGCGACGAGCTGGTGGTGACGCTGAACGACCTCGAGAAGACCGGCGCGCTTCGCGGCGACGTGCACGTGCCGTTCTCGGCTGTGCGGTCGGTGCGCGTCTCGACGAGCCCGTTCGTCGACCTGAAGGGATTGCGCGCGCCAGGAACGGGGATCCCCGGCGTGATCGCGCTCGGCACGTGGCGGTCCAAAGGCGCCAAGGACTTCGTTGCGGTATATCGGGGCGGCCCGGCGGTCGTGGTCGAGCTCGAGGGCGCGGAGTTCCGGCGCCTCGTCGTCTCCGCGCACGACGCCGAGGCCGTCGCAGAGTCGCTCCGGCGCTAGTTCCGCACTGCGGCGAGCAGCTTGCCGAGCCGTTCGCGGTCCGGGTCGCTCCAGATCGTCCGGAGTGCGCCTTCGGCGGCCTCCTCGGCTGTGACGAGCGCCTCGTCCGCGATGCGCCGGCCCGCGTCGGTGAGCGTGACGAGCGCGAGGCGTGCGTCGCGCGGGTTGGACTCGCGGCCGACGAGGCCGATGCGCTCGAGTGGGCCGAGCTGGCGCGCGACCCCGGAGGTCGTCACGCCGAGGCGGGTGGCGAGCTCCGCGCGGCGCAGCTTCTCGCCGGGGGCGCTGCGCAGCTCGAGGAGGAGCGCGAGGTCGGACAGGCTGAGCCCGTGATGGTGGCCCAGGGGCGTATCGACGTAGCGCAGAACAAGCGTCCGGGCGAGTGCGAGGTCGAGCACGGTGTCGAGTGAAGATGGCATGATCAACATCATATCATCAACCACTCAACGATCTTTCACTCGACCTCGTGGAACTGCTCGATCTCCGCGACGATTCCGGCCGGCGGGGTGAGCAGGTCCATCAGCGACAGCTCGAAGGCGCGCTCGCCGTGCGGCGTGATGCGCAGGAAATGGAGCGTGCCGTAGCGGGCGGGTCGTGTCATGTGCACGATCGACGTGATTTCCGTCCACGCGAACGGGTGGGGCAGTCTGGCGCCGCCGAGACCTTCTTCTTCCACCGTGATCTGCGCGGGGCCGGTGAACGCACTCCGGACGAGGAGCACCGTCAGCGTGAAGAAGATCACGGCGACCGGGCCGCCGACCCACCAGCTCGCCGTGCCGACAAGCAGGCCGAGCAGCCCTCCGGCCGCGCAGATGCCCGCATACTTCGCCTGCCTGCGCTTGTCCGCGTGGAATCGCACCGGGGCTACACTCGCATGATGGCCCAGGCGCCGGCACTCCCGAGGGGCTTCGAGCTGCCGCTGAAACAGCGGCTGCCGCGAATCGGCTCGATCGACCAGGTCGCCGTCGAGCAGCGGGCGGCCGAGCTCGCGAAGCGGTCGATCAAGAAGGACGCGAAGGTCTGGGCGCTCGAGCTCGCCTTGCGCTGCTGCGACCTGACGACTCTCGAGGGCCAGGACACGCCGGGCAAGGTCGCCGCGCTCTGCTCGAAGGCGATTCGGCCCGATCCCAGCGATCCGAACGTCCCGTCGGTCGCGGCGATCTGCGTCTACCCGAACCTGATCGCGACCGCGAAGCAGCGCCTGGCGGGCAGCAGCGTGAAGATCGCGAGCGTCGCGACCTATTTCCCGTCCGGCCAGGCCCCGCTCGACGTCAAGCTGCGAGACGTGGAGGACGCGGTCGCCCTGGGCGCCGACGAGATCGACATGGTGATCGACCGCGGCGCGTTCCTGTCCGGGCGGTACGCCAAGGTCTTCGACGAGATCGTCAAGGTGAAGGAGGCCTGTGGCGCCGCGCATCTCAAGGTGATCCTCGAGGTCTCGGAGCTCGGCACCTACGACAACGTCCGCCGGGCGTCACTGCTCGCGATGGCGGCCGGCGGCGACTTCATCAAGACATCGACCGGCAAGCTCCCCGGCGCGGCGACGCTGCCCGTGCAGCTCGTGATGCTCGAGGCGATCCGCGACGTGCACGCCGAGACGGGACGCAAGGTCGGGATGAAGCCCGCAGGCGGCATCCGCACCTCGAAGAACGCGATCCAGTACCTCGTGCAGGTGCACGAGACGCTCGGGCCGGACTGGCTGACGCCCGACCTCTATCGCATCGGCGCATCGAGCCTCGTCAACGACATCCTGATGCAGCTGCGCAAGGAGAAGACCGGGGTCTACCAGTCGAAGGACTACTTCACGAATGACTGAGCTCGACAAGCGCCAGGATCGCAGCCCGGTTCCGACCGACTGGACCTACGCGCCCGCGCCGGAGTCCACCGACATCGTCCGCCTGCAGGACCGCTACGGCCTCTACATCGGCGGCGAATGGCTCACCACGAAGGAGCACTTCACGACGATCTCGCCCCGCGACGAGGCGCCGCTCGCCGAGGTCGCGCAGGCGAGTGAAGCCGACGTGCACAGCGCGGTCGCATCGGCCCGCGAGGCGTTCCGGAGCTGGTCGAAGCTGCCCGGGTCGGAGCGGGCGAAGTACATGTTCAGGATCGCGCGCATCCTCGCGGAGCGCTCGCGCGAGTTCGCGGTTCTCGAGTCGCTCAACGGGGGCAAGCCGATCAAGGAGTCGCGCGACGTCGACCTCCCGCTCGCGGCCGCGCACTTCTTCTACTACGCCGGCTGGGCCGACAAGCTCGAGTACGCGTTCCCGAACCGCAAGCCCAAGCCGCTCGGTGTGGCCGGCCAGATCATCCCCTGGAACTTCCCCCTGCTGATGCTCGCGTGGAAGATCGCCCCTGCGCTCGCCGCAGGTAACACCGTCGTCCTCAAGCCGGCCGAGACGACGCCGCTGACGGCGCTGCTCTTCTGCGACGTGCTGCGGCAGGCAGAGCTGCCGCCCGGTGTCGTCAACATCGTCACCGGCGACGGTTCGACCGGTGCCGCGCTCGTCGACGCCGAGGTCGACAAGATCGCCTTTACCGGCTCGACCGACGTGGGCAAGGCGATCCAGCGGCGACTCGCAGGCACCGGCAAGAAGCTGACGCTCGAGCTCGGCGGCAAGGCGGCGAACATCGTCTTCGACGATTGCGCCGTCGACCAGGCGGTCGAGGGCATCGTCAACGGGATCTACTTCAACCAGGGCCATGTGTGCTGCGCGGGGTCGCGCCTGTTCGTGCAGGAGTCGATCTACGAGCCGGTGATCGACAAGCTGAAGCAGCGCATGGCGACGCTCCGGGTCGGCGACCCGCTCGACAAGAACACCGACGTCGGTGCGATCAACTCGCGCATGCAGCTCGAGAAGATCGAGGAGCTCGTCGCCGCCGGGAAGGAAGAAGGCGCCGAGATCTACCAGCCGCCGTGCAAGCTGCCGGAGAAGGGCTACTGGTTCGCGCCGACCGTGTTCACGAATGTCGCGCAGAGCTACCGGATCGCCCAGGAGGAGATCTTCGGCCCGGTGCTCTCGGTGCTCACCTTCCGCACGCCCGACGAGGCGGTCGAGAAGGCGAACAACACCCCGTACGGCCTGAGCGCGGGCGTGTGGACGGAGAAAGGCTCGCGCATCCTGTGGATGGCGCAGAACCTGCGGGCCGGCGTCGTGTGGGCGAACACGTTCAACCGCTTCGATCCCACGAGCCCGTTCGGCGGCTACAAGGAATCGGGCTTCGGCCGGGAAGGCGGCCTCCACGGCATGGAGCCGTACCTCGACTTCGAGTGACGCGCCTTCCGGTCAAGAAGACGTACAAGCTCTACATCGGCGGCGCTTTCCCGCGGAGCGAGAGCGGCCGCACCTACGAGGCGCAGGAGCAGAACGTCGCGCGCGCCTCGCGCAAGGACGTCCGGGATGCGGTGCAGGCAGCTCGAGGCGCGCAGCCGAAGTGGGCCGCTGCGACCGCCTACAACCGCGGCCAGGTGCTCTATCGAATCGCCGAGATGATGGAGGCGCGCGTGCCGGAGTTCGCGCAGCTCTGTTCCGGCAAGGACGAGGTGCATCGCGCGATCGATCGCTGGGTCTGGTACGCGGGCTTCGCCGACAAGCTGTCCCAGGTCCTCGGCGGAACGAATCCCGTCGCGGGGCCGTACTTCAACTTCACGATCCCGGAGCCGACCGGCGTCGTCGCCACGATCGCGCCTGACGACCCGCCGCTCCTCGGCCTCGTCTCGCGGATCGCGCCGGTGCTCACCGGCGGCAACGCGGTCGTGGCGCTTGCATCCGAGACTCAGCCGCTCGCCGCGATCGAGCTGGCCGAGGCGATCGCCACGAGCGACGTCCCGGGCGGCGTCGTCAACTTGCTCACCGGCCATCGCGCAGAGCTGGCACCGTGGCTCGCCAGCCACATGGACGTGAACGCGATCGACGTCACGGGCGCAGACGGTCTGCGCGCCGAGCTCGAGACCGCCGCCGCGGAGAACGTGAAACGCGTAATCTCGAGCAAGGCCGACAGCCAGTCGCTCTACGAGATCTCCGCCTTCCTCGAGCTGAAGACGGTCTGGCACCCGATCGGAGTCTGAGCTGACCGCATTCGACAAGCTCCACGACATCTCCCCCAACGTCGTCTGGGACGGAGTGGTCGCCCGTTCGCTGCACGGCGCCGAGGCGACGCTTGCGGCAATCGAGCTCGCACCGGACACCGACGTGCCCGAGCACGCACACGTCAACGAGCAGATCGGGATCCTGACGAGTGGCCTGTTGACGTTCCGGATCGGCGACGAGCAGCGGGATCTGGAGCCCGGCGCCACGTGGGTCATTCCTGCGAACACGCCGCACTCGGTGCGTTCGGGCCCGAACGGGGCCACCCTGATCGAGCTGTTCGCGCCGCCGCGCGCGGACTGGGCGGGACACGAGCGGCTCCCGCCGAGTTCGCCCCAGGGCTTCTAGCCAGTACGCTTCGGCCAAGTAGTGCCCGGTCCACGCCGACTCAGCCACCACATCTCCGAGGGGGATGGCATCGCGATCATCGTGTGCGTCGAGGATGCGGGCGGCGCGCGAGACGCCGAGGAACAGGGCGCGAAGGCCCTTGCGATCTCCTCCGTGATCACCGGGATCCGCGAGGCGACCAGCCTGCCGCTGCTCTGGATCGGCCGCGGGATGCCCGCCGAGGCCGACGCCGTCATGATCCGCCCCGACGACGACCACGAGCACGGCCAGCTGGAGTCGGTGGTCGACGTGCGTGACGAGGAGGAGCTCGAGCTCGCGCTCGACCGGCTCGACCCCGAGATCTTCCTGCTCACGGCGGGTGAGGTCGACGACGACGTCGACCCGCTGGACGCCGTCCTGGAGCTCCTGCCCGATGTTCCCGCGGGGAAGCTTGCGATCGCGCAGGTCGACGTCGAGAACCGGGACGAGGTGCTCGCCCTCGAACGGGCCGGGATCGATGCGGTGCTCGTCTCCGCCGGTGACGTCCGGGGCCTGGTCGGCCACCAGCCCGTCGACGTTTAACGATCCCTTCCATTTTCGGAGCTACCATGGGCGCCCTGGTGAGAGGGCTCCTCACGTTCTCCCTGCTCCTGGGGCTGTGCGCGCTGCTGGCGACAGGCTGCTCCGGCGGCGCGAACAAGGCCGCCGCGGCTCCTGCGGCGGCCCCGAAGCCGCATTGCCCCGGCCGCGCCGGCTGGCAGAAGCTCGCGAACCGGATCAAGGCGCCCGTTTACTGCCCGGGCTGGCTGCCGGATCCCCTCGTCGGGAAGCTCGGCGGGCAGTGGAACAACATCAACTCCGTCTCGCCCGACCGCAGCTACCTCGAGAGCTTCGTCTGGCAGGAGACCGGCGGCGGCGCAGCCGGCGGGGAGCTGCACGTCAACCTGCGCGCCTATCCGGGCCGGACGACGATCCCGACCTGCCGCACTGGCGGCGTCGACAGCCGTAACGTCCCCTGCTTCGACCAGCCCGCGCAGTCCATCACCGAGAACGGGATCAAGACCCGCCTCTATACGGTGAACCAGGACGCCGACCAGTGGCATGCGGCGCTCGTCTGGCACGCCGACGGCAACCTGTACACGCTCTCCGAGCACGTTGCCCCACCGCTCACCTTCGATCACGTCGTGCGCTACCTCAAGCAAGAGCTGAAGTCGCTCGTGCGGATCAAGCCCGCCGTCTGATGAAGCTGACACGGAGGCAGGTGCTTGCCGGTGCTGTAGTCGGCGTCGTCGGCGCGGGCAGCATCTACGAGCTCATCGATCAGCTGAGCGGCAGCACGCCGACCCGGGCGGCCGGTGGGCCGCGGCCCCCGGAGCAGCATCTGCTCGACGGCATCAAGGTCGTCAAGAGCGACGGCGTCGAGGTGCTCGTCCCGCCGCTCCATCACGAGATCCTCACGGCGCGCGTCGTCGCCGACCGCGCAGATCTGCACGATGCCCAGGCGTCGCTCGCGGAGGTCCTCCGAGGGATCGACGCGGACTACGAGTCGACGCCGGCCGGCCTCGGCGTGACGGTTGCGTGGGGCCTGCCGTACTTCGAGCGCCTGACTCCCGATGCCCTGCGGCGCTATCTCCCGCAGGACCGCCGTGCCGGGAAACCGGTGGTGTTCGACGCCGAGCGGTTTCAGAGCGATCCGGCAAACACGAAGCTCGAGTCCAACGACGTCGCGTTCCTCATCCGCTCCGACATGCGCGCGCACATCGACGATGCGACCAAGCGCCTCCGCGACTCGAAGCTGTTCGAGCTGACGTCGATCCGGCGCGGCTTCGCAGGCGGTGGCTTCGACGGCTCCCGTTCACTGCCGAAGCAGATGGCCGAAGCGGCGCAGATCCCGGGCGCCGATCTCATCCCCGAAACGTCGGAGCTCTATCTGGGCTTCACCTCCACCCAGCGCGCCGGGATGGGGCCTGGCCAGATCGCGAACTTCGAGACGCTCGGCTACGTCGACTTTCGCGGCAGCGACTACTTCGTCCACGGCACTCACATGCACCTGTCGCACATCCACGAGGACGTCGAGGCGTGGTACCTCAACTTCGACTTCGACGAGCGTGTCGCGACCGCGTTCCGCCCGAACCTCGACGTGAAGGAGGGCACGCAGACTGTGCGCCAGGGGCCGGAGGACGTCTCGACCACCGCTGACGTGCACAGCGACTACAAGAGCTCCGGCCGCATCGGGCACAGCGCGGCGATCCAGACCACCTCCCGGCTCGACCGGGACGTCGCCGTCGAGGGCGTCGTCTACCCGAAGGGCACGGCGATCCCGGTACGCGCGGACTTCAACACGCTCGACAACCCGTTCATGTGGTCCGTGAACCTCGACGAGATCGGTGAGCTGCCGGCGGCAGGCGTGCATTTCGTCGTGTTCAACCCCACCGGCGACGACTTCCGTCGCAACCGTCGTGCGATGGACGGTCAGCTGCCGGACGGGACGATCGCCTTCACGCCGCAGGATCGCAACCAGGGGTTCAACTCGATCCTCTCGACGACGCATCGCCAGAACTTCCTGGTGCCGCCGCGGCGCCACCGCAGCTTCCCGCTCGCCGAGCTGTAACACGCCCAGCAACTCTGGAATCTGGTTCGCTTCGCGAATCAGATTCCGCCGCCGTCTGTGAACGAACCTGATTCGGCGGAGCCGAACCAGATTCGCGAGTTCGCTAGCCGAAGAAGGTGCGCGCGACGTCGTACCAGTCGGCGGGAACGGTCTTCAGCTCGGCGGTCGCCTCTTCGAGCGAGACCGAGATCACGTCGTCGCCGCGCAGCGCCGCCATCTGGCCGAACTGGTTCTGGTCGACGAGGTCGGCCGCCTTCAGCCCGAAACGCGTGGCGAGGATCCGGTCGCGGGCAGACGGCGAGCCGCCGCGCTGCACGTGCCCGAGCACCGTGACCCTCGTCTCGAAACCGGTGCGGCTCTCGATCTCGTCACCCAGCTGCTCGCCCACGCCGCGTTTTGCGAGCAGCTTGTGGCCGAACTGGTCGACATCACCCTTGTCCTCGGCGCCGGGAAGCTCACAGCCCTCGCTGATCACGACGATCGAGAAGTTCTTGCCGCGACCGTGCCGGCGCCTGATCTCGGCCTCGACCTCGTCGAGGACGACGGGCCGCTCGGGGATCAGGATCACGTCGGCACCGCCTGCGATCCCGCTGTGCACGGCGATCCAGCCGGCATGGCGGCCCATCACCTCGACGACCATCACACGGTTGTGCGACTCCGCCGTCGTGTGGATGCGGTCGATCGCCTCGGTGCAGATCGAAACGGCGGTGTCGAAGCCGAACGTGTAGTCGGTGCCCGACAGGTCGTTGTCGATCGTCTTCGGGACCCCGACGACCGGCAGACCGAACTCGGAAAAGAGCTTCGCGGCGACCCCGAGCGTGTCCTCGCCGCCGATCGCGACCAGGGCGTCGAGCTGCTCGAACCCCTTACGCACCCTGTCCACGCCGCCGTCGACCTTGTAGGGGTTCGTCCGCGAGGTGCCGACGATCGTGCCGCCGCGCGGGAGGATCCCCGAGATCTCGTTCGGCCCGAGCGGCTCGAACAGGTGCTCGACCATCCCGCGCCAGCCCTCGCGCACCCCGACCACCTCGTGGCCGTTGGCCCACGAGCGGCGCGCGACCGCTCGGATCACGGCATTCAGTCCGGGGCAGTCTCCGCCGCCGGTAAGGACTCCGATCCGCATCGATTCCGAGTCTACGTTCACGGTCGCTTCCGGTGACGTTGAGCCGAATCATCGCGGCGCCCTCTCGATTCGTGACCGCCTGCGCGGCGCACGGCCGCGACGATCTCGCGTTCCGAACGGCCCGCACGGCTCATCGACTCGATCATGATCTTGAGGTGGTGGTCGTCGTCGATTCGCCTCATGCCGCCTGCTCCTCGAAGCGCAGGATCCCCTCGTCAGCGACGACGCGGTGATCGATGCCCAGAACCTGAGCTGCCGACAGCAGTCCGGTGACATCGAACGGGCGCCGCGAGAGGCCGGCGAGTGCGAGGTGGAAGCCGATCTCGTGCGACGGGATCGGCGCGAGCTCCTCGACCAGCCTGAGCGCGGACTTCGTCGAGTTGCAGGGTGCTTCGAGATCGCGGACACGGGTGCGGACACGTTCCTCGAGCTGGCGAACGCGCTCCCGCGAATAGCCCTCGGTCGCAGCGGCGACGGCAAGCGTGCAGGCGCCCTTGCCGTCCCAGCCGAGCCGGGCGGCAACCGCCCGTACCTGCCGGTCCTTCAACTTCGCGGCGCGCAGCAGACCTGCGAGCTCCTCCTCGAGAGCCGGCGCCTCGATTCGCCGAACCTGTGAATACGTCATGACATCGCCTCCTGTTGGTCGTGCAGGGAAGGCGGCATCGCCTCGACGCGGACGACAGCGTCCGGCGGGAAAGCGATTCGGCGTGTGGCCGAACCGCGCAAGCCTTACGACAGGCTGCTCGGCGAGAGTAGCCACGCCGTCGGCGGTCGCGCAAGAACGTGCGCATGCGCACGTTGGCGCTCAGCCGAGCGCCGCGACGATCGCGTCGGCGATGACCTTGAGCGACTGGCCGCTCACCTGGCTCGCGCGGCGGAGGCGTGCGAACGACTCGCCCTCGGTCATGCCCTCGTGCTCCATCAGCAGACCCTTGGCACGTTCGATCGATTTGCGCGCCGCGAGGGCGTCTCCGAGTGTCGCCACCTCCTCGCGGAGGGCCCCAAGCTCCTCGTGCCGTGCGACCGCGGTCTCGATCGCCGGGATCAGCTCGTTGGCGTTGAACGGCTTGACGAGATACGCGAACACCCCGGCGTCTGCTGCCCGCCGGACAAGTTTCTCGTCGGTGTAGGCCGTCAAGAGCAGAATGGGGACGGAGCGCTCTCGCATGATCCGTCGTGCCGCCTCGATCCCGTCGAGCACCGGCATCTTCACGTCGAGCAGAACGACGTCGGGCTCCGTCGACCGTGCCAGCGCAATCGCCTCCTCGCCGTCACGGGCCTCGCCGCAGACGCGATAGCCGGCCGCCTCGAGCTGGCTTTTCAGGTCGAGCCGAATGATCGTCTCGTCCTCGGCGATCAACACCGCCCTTTGTCTCTCCACGCTTCGATCTCTCCGTTTCCGCCAAAAAGAAAGGCGCCCGGAAGCTCGTAGCTTCCGCGGCGCCGTCGCCAGGACGCTCCGGGAGCGTCCGTCCTCGATCATAGAGATTCGGGCGCTTGATTCAGATCGGGACTCAAATCGAGTTGGTTTCGCGGGAGTCGGCGACACTCGCCCATGCGCTTCGTCTCCATTGCCGCTGCCATCGCTACCGCCGGCTCGCTGGTCGCGGCTTTCGGCGGAGGCTCGGCTACCCGCTCGGCATTGACTGCGCCTCACGCCTGCGCGAACGCGCCGGGATTCACCTGTTCGACGCTGACCGTGCCGCTCGATCACACAGGCCACCGTCCGGGCACGCTCGCGCTCGCTGTCGCGACGGCAGACAACGCGACTGCACCGCGGGGCGTCCTGCTGCTACTGACCGGCGGCCCTGGCCAGCCGGGCGTGCCGGCGCTGCCTCGGGTGCCGGAGATTCTCGGCGCCGAGCAGAACGCCTACCGAATCGTCATGCTCGACCAGCGAGGCACCGGTGCGGGCGCGCTCGACTGCCCGGCGCTGCAGGCCGCGATGGGGAGCTCCGACCTCGCAGCGCCACCGGCCGCCGCGGTTCGCGCCTGCGCGTCGCAGCTCGGCGACCGCCGTCAGTTCTTCGGCACCGACGACGTGGTCGCGGACCTGGAGTCGTTGCGGCAGGCGCTCGGCGTCGGGAGCTGGGTCGTCGACGGCATCTCGTACGGCACCTACGTCGGGGAGCGCTACGCCCTGGCGCATCCAGGGCGCGTGTCGAAGCTGGTGCTCGATTCCGTGGTACCGCAGGTGGGGGAGACCGACCTCGGCCTGGACGAGTTCCGCGGCACGCGGCGTGTCCTCCGCGACGTCTGTGGCACCGACACGTGCGTGGCGGACCTCGCTGTCGCGGTACGCCGGACGGGCGACGGCCCGGCGATCTTCGACGCGCTGACCTTCGAGAGCATCGTCGACCCGTCGTTCCGGTCGATCTTCGACCTGCCCCGCATCCTGCACGCGGCGGCGCACGGCGATCCAACGGAGCTCCTGCAATTCCTCCGAACCGTGAAGGGCTGGGAGAAGACGCCGGCGGATGCGCTCGACCAGGGCCTCCACGCCAGCGCGCTCTGCGCCGACTGGCGGTACCCGTGGGGTGACTCGGCCGCGCCGTCGGCCGGGCGCGAGACCGAAGCTTCGCGCCGCCGTCGCCCGTCACCCGGCGAATGCCTTTTATCCCTTCGACCGCGCCACGGCGCTCGGCAACGGCTTCATCCGCCAGTGCCTGCCGTGGTCGCCGACGCCGCCGACCGCGCTGCCGCCGCGCGGCGCGAAGCTGGAGGTGCCGACGCTCCTTGTGAACGGCGACCACGACCTCTCGACGCCGCTCGAATGGGCGCGCGAGGAGCTGGCGCTCGCACCGAGAGGGAAGCTCGTCGTCGTGCACGGCGCCGGGCATTCGGTGCAGTCGCGCGCGGTCAGCGACGTCGGCCGTCAGGCGGTCGCACAGTTCCTGCTGCGCTGACCGGCGTCACTCGGACTGGGAGCGCCGGCCGAGCAGCTCGGCCTCGACCGCGTCGAGCACGTCGTTCGCCGCGCCGTCGCGCTCCTCCGGCTCGCCCCACTGCCACTGCTCGAGGTACGCGTCGCTTCCGACGAGGCCCTGTTCCATCGCCACGCGGTCGATCTCCTGCTGGAACCAGTCGGGCAGCTGGCGCGATACCTGCGTCCCGTCCGCGGCCGTCGCCCGCACGAGCGAGGGGATCTCCTGCCAGTAGAGGACCTGGACCCTCGTCATCCTCGCCGCTTGCGGTTCTGGACGAACTGGAAGCCGAAGCGGCCCTTGACGCACAGGTTGCCGCGTGTCACGTCGTGGTCGTCCGGCGACGTCACGTTGACGATCTCGCCCTCCTGGACGTGCAGTTCGAGGTTGCAGCCGACGCCGCAGTACGGGCAGATCGTCGTCACCACCTCCTCGGCGCTCTCGGCCCAGGTTCCGGCCTGGCGGCGGTCGTACTCGCTCTTCGACATCAGCGCGCCGGTTGGGCACACCGCGATGCAGTTGCCGCAGTAGACGCACGCCGACTCGGGAAGCGTCACGTCGAGCTCGGTGGAGATGTGCGCACCGAAGCCGCGTCCCGCGACCGCGATCGCGAACGTGTTCTGGGCGTCCTCGCCGCAGGCCGAGACGCACTTGTAACAAAGGATGCAGCGCGAGTAGTCCCGCACATAGAGGTCGTTGTCGATCTTCACGTCCTGAGCCACGGTCGCTGCGTCCGCGCCGAAGCGCTCGGGCTTCGCGTCGTAGCGCTCGATGTACTCCAGCGCCTCGTCCGCCAGCGACAGGTCGACCGAGGATCCGAGCAGCTCGAGCACGAGCTTGCGGCTCGTGCGGACCCGCTCGGAGTCGGTGTGCACGACCATGCCCGCCTCCACCTTGCGCGAGCAGGAAGGCACGAGCGTCCGTGCACCTTCCAGCTCGACCACGCACACACGGCACACGTTCACCGGCGTCAGCGTGTCGCCGTAACAGAGGGTCGGCGTGTCGATCCCGAGCAGCCGGCAGGCGTCGAGGATCGTCGAGCCCTCCAGGACGCGCACGGTCTCGCCGTCGACCGTCAGCTCGAGCATCTTCTTCGGCGCGGCGATGGCAACCAGGGTCATGCGGCGAAGACTCCCAGATTCACGATCGCGGACTCGATCGCATTCGCGGCAGTCTGGCCGAGGCCGCAGATGGAGGCGTCGCGCATCACCTGTGCGAGCTCGGCGAGGGTCTCGCGCTCGTCCGCGTGCGGCGTGCCCGCGGCGAGGCGCTTGAGCGCCTCCTCCTGGCGCACGGTGCCGACGCGGCACGGCACGCACTGCCCGCACGACTCGTCGCGGAAGAACTCCGCGATCCGCAGCAGGGCGGGAACGAGCTCGGCCCGGTCGTCGTAGACGATCACGACCCCGGAGCCGAGCGTGACACCGGCCGCGCGCGTGTCCTCGTGGGTCAGCTTGAGATCGAGCAGCTCCGGCCCGACGAACGCCCCCGCAGCGCCGCCGAGCAGCACGGCTTTCGGCGGTGCGGCGCCGGCCAGGTCGAGCAGCTCTCGCAGCGTCGCTCCGAACGGCAGCTCGTAGAGCCCCGGCCGGTCGACGCATCCGGAGACGCAGAAGAGCCGCGTGCCGCTCGAGCCCTCGGTGCCGGTCTGCGCGTACTCGGCACCGCCGTCGCGCAGCACCTCGAGCACGTTGAAGAGCGTCTCGACGTTGTTGACGGCTGTCGGCTTGCCGAACAGGCCGACCTCGACGGGGAACGGCGGCTTGTTGCGCGGCTCGCCGCGGTAGCCCTCGATCGACTGGAAGAGCGCCGTCTCCTCGCCGCAGACGTAGGCGCCGGCGCCGATCCGCAGCTCGAGCTCGAGCCCGTCGAGGTGGGGGAAGCTCTGCGTGATCGCGTTTCTGATCCGCTCGTGTGCGAGCGGATACTCGGCCCGGACGTAGATGAACGCTTTCGTAGCGCCGGTCGCGAACGCCGCGACCGTGATCGCCTCGACGAGTGCGAACGGGTCACTCTCCATCAGCACGCGGTCCTTGAACGTCCCGGGCTCGGACTCGTCGGCGTTGCAGACGACGTAGTGGGGTTGGGCAGGCTGCCCGGCCACCGCCTCCCATTTCACGCCGGTGGGGAATGCCGCACCGCCGCGGCCGAGGAGGCGCGAGGCTTTCAGCTCGTCGATCACAGCCGCCGCGCCCAGCTCCCGTGCGCGCTTCAGCGCCATGAAGCCACCCGCGGCGGTGTACGCGTCGAGCGAGGTGGGGTCGAGTCCGTCGCCGATCCGGCGCAGCAGGCGGAGCGACGGATCGCCCGCCTGGGGGAGCGGTGGAGCAGTCTCCGGCAGTTGCAGCTCGCGCGGCTCGACGCCTGCGATGGTGCGATACGAGGCCGGTGCGCGTTCGCAGAGGCCGAGGCACGGGCTCGGATGTTCGCCTGGCCCGACCCGTGCGCCCTTCAACGCGCACGACAGGTCGGTGCAGACATGGGTCACGTCGGCCGCGCGCTCCTCGAGCGCGAGGAGGGCGTAGAAGCTCGCGACCCCGTACGCGTCGGCCGGTGGCACCGAGAGCCGGCGTGACGCGTAGCCGAGTGCGCCCTCGCTCACCCAGCCGACGCGTAGCTGCGCTGCTCGGAGCGCGGGGAGGAGGAGATGCCGTCTCGTCCGGTCGGCACGCGCGACGCGGTTGCTCGAACCTGCTTCCTCGCCGACGACCGTGTCGATCGCCTCCCGTTCGGCCTCGGTCGGCGCGGCGTCGAGGAGGTTGAGGTCCACTAAACCGCCTCCACGCGGATCGCCGTCGCCTTGAACTCCGCGGTGCCCGAGAGAGGGTCGGTCGCATCGATCGTCAGCACGTTGGTCTCGACGAGGTCGGGGAAGTGCAGGTTCATGAAGGCGAGGCCGGGGCGCAGGTTCGAGGCGAACGCAACGGGCGCCTCGACCGCACCGCGGCGCGAGGTGATCCGTGCGCGACCGCCGTCGACGAGCCCGTAGCGTTCTCCGTCCTCGGGTGAGACGAGCAGCGCTTCGCCGCCGACGTGCAACGGTGAGTCGAACCCACCGGTCTGGACGCCCGTGTTGAACGACTCGAGCCGGCGCCCCGTCGTGAGCCGGAGCGGAAAGTCATCGTCGAGCAGGTCGACCGGCGGCGAGTGCTTGACCGGCATGAACGGCGCCGGCTGCTCGACGACGTCGTCCCAGAGGCGCGCGTGCAGGAACTGGTCGCCGGGATGCTCCTCGTCCCAGCACGGCCACTGGATGCCGCCCAACTCGTCGAGGCGTGCATACGTCATTCCGGTGTGCATCGGTGAGAGCGTACGCACCTCGTTCCAGATGTCCTCGGGCCGCGTGCTGCCGAGGTCGGTGCCGAGGCGCTTCGCGATCTCATAGACGATCTCGATGTCGTCGCGCGCCTCGCCGGGCGGGTCGAGTGCCTTGCGCACGCGCTGCACCCGGCGCTCGCTCGAGGTGACGGTCCCCTCGGATTCCGCCCAGCCGGCACAGCCCGGCAGCACGACATCGGCCAGCTCGGCCGTCTTCGTCAGGAAGATGTCCTGCACGACGAGATGCTCGACCTCCTGGAGCAGCTTGCGCGCCCGCGTCTGATCTGCCTCCGACTGCGCGGGGTTCTCGCCGACGATGTAGAGCGCCTGCAGGTCGCCGTGCTCCATCGCCTCGAACATCTCGGTGAGATGCAGCCCTTTCTCCGGTGGAACGGTTGCGCCCCAGGCGGCGTCGAACCTGGCGCGGAGCGCCGCGTCCTCCACGTCCTGGAAGCCGGGCAGCTTGTTGGGGATCGCGCCCATGTCGCCGCCGCCCTGCACGTTGTTCTGGCCGCGGAGCGGCTGCAGCCCAGCGCCGTAGCGCCCGACCCCGCCTACGAGCAGCGAGAGGTTGATCAGCGCGAAGACGTTGTCGACGCCGTTGTGGTGCTCGGTGATCCCGAGCGTCCAGCAGATCTGCGGGTTCTCGGCGCGGCCCCAGGCGAGCGCAAGCTCGCGGATGGCGTCGGCCGGGACGCCGGTGACGCGCTCGGCCGCCTCGAGTGTCCAGGGCTCGACCGACTCACGGAACTCTTCGAAGTTGACCGTTGCGCGGGCGATGAACTCCTCGTTCGCGAGGCCGCTGTGGATGATCTCGCGGGCGATCGCGTTCGCGAGGGGTATGTCGCTGCCCACGTCGAGCCCGACCCAGAGGTCGGCCCACTCGGCTGAGACGGTGCGGCGCGGATCGACGACCATCAGCTTCGCGCCGCGGTGCACCGCTTTCAGCACGTGGTGGAAGAAGATCGGGTGAGCCTCGCGTGCGTTCGAGCCCCAGAGCACGATCAGGTCCGCAGACTCGCGCAGCTCCTCGTAGGAGCTGGTCCCTCCACCTGCGCCGAACACCGTCGCCAGACCGACGACGCTAGGGGCGTGTCAGGTGCGGTTGCAGCTGTCGACGTTGTTGGAGTGCAGGACGACCCGGCTGAACTTCTGTGTGGCGAAGTTCAACTCGTTCGTGGTCTTGGAGCAGCTGAAGATGCCCGTCATGGCACCTTCGTCGAGCACCTTGCGAAACCCGGACGCGGCGCGGTCGAGCGCCTCGTCCCAGGTCGCAGGCCTCAGTTCTCCCTGATCACGAACGAGCGGCTGGGTCAGCCGCTGGTACTTCGGAGACATCCTCCGAGTCTAGTCCGGAGAGCCACGCGGTCGTGCGGCGTCGCAGCACGTCCTCCTCCGTGCACGCCCATTCGTGCCGGCGCGCGTAGAGCTCCTGCGCGCGCAGGTCGGGACGGCCGGGGACCAGCGGCTCCAGCAGCGACGGATCGTCGAGTGCCGGCTCGAGCACGTCGGCCGCGAGTGACCCGTAGAGGTGCAGCAGGTGCGCGCGGGTCGCGGGGTCGACGTCCGCCGGCCACGGGATCTGTGCGAGCCCCGTCGCGCCGGGCAGCGGCCGCGGCGCGCGGTCGAGGTTGCGCACGCCGAGCTGTTCGAGCGCGTCGAGGGCGATGCGCCGGTAGGTGGTCAGCTTCCCGCCCGCGACACTCAGCATGCCGGTCGGCCCGGTGGTGTAGACGGTCTCGCGGCGCGCCTGCTCGGTCGCCCCGGGCCCTCCTGGAAGCACGCGGAGGCCCCAGAACGAGGCCCGAACCTGGCCGAGGTCGCGGACGGCTTCGCTCGCCTCGATGAGGATCGTGCGCACGTCGTCGTCGGTCACGGATCCTTCCTCGGGCTCGCCCTCGTGCAGCGTGTCGGTCGTGCCGAGCAGCAGCTTCCCCTCCCACGGGATCGCGAAGCTGACGCGAACCTTGTCGTGCGGGATCGTGACGGCTGCGGTCCAGCCCTCGCCTCCGTCCACGACGAGGTGCACACCCTTGCTCAAGCGCACCGACGGGGCCGCATTCGGGTCTTCCAGCCGCCTGATTCGGTCGATCCACGGCCCCGTCGCGTTGACGATCTTGCGCGCAGACACCTGCACGGTTTGCCCGTCGACGATTACGTCGGCGCCGCCGTCCCGGACGGCTGTGACCTCGGCGTAGTTCAGGACGACTGCTTCTCGGTCGCCGGCGCCGCGGACGTTCGCGATCGTCAACCTGCCGTCGTTCGTCCATGCGTCCGCGTAGACCGCCGAGGAGTGCAGCCCCTCGGTGCGCAGTTCCGGCACGAGGCGCAGGGCGCGCTTCGTGCTCACGCGGCCGTTCAGCTTCGCCCGCGCGAGCGCCGAGTAGACGAGGACGCCGGTGCGAACGACCCACGGACGGTGGGGGCCGTTGCGGTAGAGCGGAAAGACGAAGGGGAGGCGCTCGACGAGATGCGGGGCGACGACGCTCATCAGGTAGCGCCGTTCCTGGTGCGCCTCGCGGACGAGCCGGACGTCACCCATCTGCAGGTAGCGCAGACCCCCGTGCACGAGCTTCGAGGACGCGCTCGAGGTGGCGCTCGCGAAGTCGCCGCGCTCGACGAGCGCCACGTCGAGGCCGTGCGCGGTCGCCGCCTCGGCGATCCCGGCTCCGATGATCCCGCCGCCGATCACCAGCAGGTCGAAGCGCCGCGCGGCGAGCTGTTCGATCGTCGCTACGCGGTCCACAGCGGGTTCGTCCAGGCCCGGTTGCCGTTCGCGTCCGCCACCTCGATGCGCCCGTATGGCTGCCGGAACGGCCGCTCGAGCTGCACGGCGGTGATCAGGCCGTCGTCCGTGCGCTCGATCACGCGCGCGTTGTGCGGAACGCCGAGGCGGCCCGCGTTGACCCGGGCGCCGCGCCTGCGGCCGGTATAGAGGGTGATGCTCGCCGAGGGGCTGCAGCGCACGGTGACATCTCCGTCGGTCACCTCGACCGCGTCGATGCGTGGCCCCGTCGACCCGTAGAACGAGCCCGTGCGCAAGGCGTCGAGCACCGCCGCTTGCGTCCGCTCCTGGGCACGAACCCAGGTCCAGGCAAAACCGCTGTCGTAGCCGGGGTGGTGCGAGTCATCGGTCGCGAGCGCATAGAAGCACCGGCCACCCTCGAGGGCTTCGTCCCAGTGCAATGAGGCATCGCCGCGACCGAGCTCGAGCTCGCAGCCGGTGTTCCAGACCTCGATCCCGAGCAGGCCTTCGCACCCTTCCCAGTGGTCGGTCCGCAGGCCGCTCCAGTAGGTGTGGGCGAGGTAGGGCACGCCGCCGTTCTCCAGCACCCACGAGACGACCTCCTGCAGCGGAGCGAACTCGAGCTCGGGAATGACCGGGTCGACCTCGAGGCCCAGAGCCAAGACGTGGGCGTCGTCCTCGCGGGCCGGGGCGATCGCATTCAGCTCGGCGGACGGGATGACGAGCAGGCCGGGGGTCGACGGCTCATCGGTCCGGACCCAGTGGTCCGAGATCGCCAGAACGTCATATCCGGCCCATTCGTAGTGCCTGACCAACAACTCCGGGGCCAGATCGCCGTCTGAGTTGGTGGTATGGGCATGGAGGGCACAGCGAAACCACTCGCCCGGCTCGTCGAACGGGTGCATGGAACGAGCCTACTTGCTCAAACTGGGCGCGAGATCCGGTGACAAATCGATGACAGTTTGGTGAAGTCGGGCATCGGGCCTATTGAAATTCACCGGTCCCGCGTGATCCACTACCCGAACCACAACGTTGAGGGGGAAAGCATGGAGGACTACGAGGCCCAAGAAATCGAGTTCTGGGCCAAGCTCGAAGAAGAAGGTCTCAGCCGTTCGTCGATGCTGCGGCGCAGTGCGGCGGCGGCTTTCGGGCTGACAGTGCTCGGGAGTGCCAGCACGGCACTCGGCGCAACTCGTGCCGGCCTCGCGGCTCCGCCTACGAAGGAGACCGCGGCCGGTCTTCCCGCGCTCATCAAGGCGGCGAAGAAGGAAGGGCACCTGAACACGATCGCCCTTCCGCCCGACTGGGCGAACTACGGCGAGCTGCTGTCGACGTTCACGAAGAAGTACGGCATCGGCATCACCAACGACAACCCGGACGGCAGTTCGGCGCAGGAGAACCAGGCGATTACCTCGCTCAAGGGTGATCCGCGGGCGCCGGATGCTGTCGACGTCGGTGTCCCATTCGCA
Source organism: uncultured Thermoleophilia bacterium (assembly GCA_963703445.1). Classification (GTDB taxonomy): domain Bacteria; phylum Actinomycetota; class Thermoleophilia; order Gaiellales; family Gaiellaceae; genus PALSA-600. The sequence goes on from CAVPEK010000001.1 coordinate 159,299, forward strand.
ATCGCGGGCGCGAACAGCGGCCTGTACGCGAAGTACTTCAACACGAACTACAAGACGATCCCGCGCGCCCTGAAGGACACGCGTGGTTTCTGGATGGGTGACTACTGGGGCGCGATCTCGATCGGCTACAACAAGTCGCTCGTCAGCAATCCGCCCAAGACGTGGAAGGACCTGACGAAGTCGGAGTACAAGGGCAAGGTCGCCATGAACGGCAGCCCGCTCACCTCCAACTCGGCGGTCGCAGGTGTCCTCGCGGCGACGCTCGGTGCCGGCGGCACGCTGTCGGATGTGGGCCCGGGAATCGACTACTTCGCAGCGCTGAAGAAGTCGGGCAACTTCATCCCGGTGCAGACGACCCCGCAAACGGTCGCATCGGGCCAGACCCCCATCTCGATCGACTGGGACTACAACAACCTTGCGTACATCAAGGAGTTCCCGGCGGCGAACTGGGGCGTTTCGATCCCGAGCGACGGCGTCTACGGCGGCTACTACGCCCAGGCGGTCAACGCAACCGCTCCGCACCCGAACGCGGCGCGCCTCTGGGAGGAGTTCATCTACTCCGACCAGGGTCAGCTGCTGTACCTGAAGGGCTTCGCGCATCCGGCCCGGTTCAACGACCTGGCCCAGCGCAAGGTGATCCCGAAGGCCCTGCTCACCGCTCTACCTTCAGCAGCGATCTACGCGAAGGTGAAGTTCGCGAGCATCGCTCAGCAGACGAAGGCAAAGACCCTGATCGCCACTGAGTGGCCGACGAAGCTCGGGTAGCCCGATCTCGACGGTTCACGCAGCACCTGAGGCCCTCCGGCCGGACGTAACGTCCGGCCGGAGGCGTCTCTCTCTCGCGTGGATCGGCACGCTGCCGTTCTTCGCGTACACGATCCTGTTTCTCTTCCTGCCGGCGGTGTCGGTGCTCCTCGGCGCCTTCCAGGGCTCGACGGGCGGCTGGACGCTCGCGAACATCCGGCTGCTCTTCAAGCTCCCGTACAGCGACGCCTACAAGACCAGCATCGAGATCAGTCTCGTCACCGCCCTGCTCGGCGGCATCGCAGGTCTGTTCGTCGCGTACGCCGCCATCCGTGACGGGACGCCGAAATTCGTCCGGTCCGGACTGACGACCTTCTCCGGTGTGGCTGCCAACTTCGGCGGCATCCCGCTCGCGTTCGCGTTCATCGCAACCCTCGGCCCGCTCGGGATCGTCACGGTGTTCATGCGCAACCACGGCTACGACCCGACCGCACACGGCTTCAGCCTTTTCTCGAAGACGGGCGTCGAGCTCGCGTACCTGTACTTCCAGCTGCCGTTGATGATCCTGGTCATCTCGCCCGCGATCGACGGGCTGCGGAAGGAATGGCGGGAGGCGGCTTCCAATCTCGGTGCGAGTCAATGGCAGTTCTGGCGCTACGTCGGCCTGCCGGTGCTGATGCCGTCGATCCTCGGAGCGATGATCCTGCTGTTCGGCAACGCCTTCGCCGCCTACGCGACGGCGTACAGCCTCACCTCCGGCTCGGTGAACATCGTCCCGATCCTGATCGGCGCCTACTACACCGGCAATGTGCTCAACAACCCGCATCTGGCGCAGGCGATGGCCTTCGGGATGTTCTGCGTGCTGGCGGGGATGATGCTCATCTACATCCCGCTGCAGCGGCGTTCGGCACGGTGGATGAAATGAGGTCGCGGCGGTACATCGCGCCGTCGGCAGTGATCTGGCTGCTGCTCGCCGCCGCCTACTTCCTGGTGCCCCTCTTCTCGACCCTGGTGTTCAGCCTCAGGTCGAACCAGACGGGCAAGTGCTGCACCCTCCACAACTTCGGCTGGGTGCTGCACAACCCCGACTTCTGGAAGACGCTCAGGATCTCGTTCATCATCGCGCTCGAGACGATCCTGATCAGTCTCGCGCTCTTCGTGCCGACGATCTACCTCGTGCACCTCAAGGTGCCCAGGTTGCGTCCCGTGATCGCCTTCCTGGCCCTCATCCCGTTCGTGATACCGCCGATCGTGATGGTCGTCGGCCTGCTCAAGGTGTTCAAGGGGACGCCGGCGTGGTTCTACCAGCAGCCGTGGGGCTTCCTCGCCGCGGCGTACGTGATCCTTGCGTTCCCGTACATGTTCTTCTCGCTCGATGCCGGTTTCCGCTCGATCGACGTGCACACCCTGACCGAGGCCTCGCAGAGCCTCGGAGCCCGCTGGGGGACTACGCTCTTCCGCGTGATCCTGCCGAACATCCGCGCGGCGGCCCTGGCCGGCGTCGTTCCTCACGCTCGCGATCGTGATGGGCGAGTTCACGATCGCGAATCTCGCCGCCTTCCACACCTTCCCGATCTTCATCCAGTACGTGAACGAGTCGCAGGGGTACCCGGCTGGTGCACTCACGCTGATGAGCTTCGGCATCACCTGGGCGGCGATGCTCTCGCTGCTCGTCGTGGTCGGGCGGAGCCGCAGCCAGTCCCGGGTCGTGGCGGCCGGCAGATGACCTACCTGCAGCTCGAGAACCTGCACCGCGACTTCGGCACGGTGAAGGCGTTGAACGGGATCAACATCTCGCTCGGAGAAGGCGAGTTCCTGTCGCTGCTCGGTCCGTCTGGGTGCGGCAAGACGACTGCTTTGCGCCTCGTCGCCGGGTTCGACCGCCCCAACCAGGGCCGCATCGTCGTCGACGGCAGGGACGTGACGAACGTCGCGCCCAACAAGCGCGACATGGGGATGGTCTTCCAGGCGTACTCGCTGTTCCCGAACATGACGGCCCGCCAGAACGTCGAGTTCGGCCTGAAGATCCGCGGCAAGCACAAGCAGGACCGTGGCAAGCGCGTGGACGAGCTGCTCGAGCTCGTCGGTCTCGGGCACGCCGGCGACCCGCTATCCGCATCAGCTCTCGGGCGGCATGCAGCAGCGGGTGGCGCTTGCACGCGCGCTCGCGATCGAGCCGCGCGTCCTGCTCCTGGACGAGCCGTTGTCGGCCCTCGACGCGAAGGTGCGCGTGCAGCTGCGCGAGGAGATCCGCCGCATCCAGCTCGAGCTCGGCATCACCACGCTGTACGTCACGCACGACCAGGAAGAGGCGCTCGCAGTCTCCGACCACGTTGCCGTGATGTTCGGCGGTGTGATCGAGCAGATGGGCACGCCGGCAGAGATGTACACGGCGCCGGCGACGCCGTTCGTCGCGGAGTTCATCGGGACGATGAACCGCCTGGAAGCTGTCGTGACCGACGGCGCTTCCGGCGAGGTGGAGCACGCGGGGATCCGGCTTCAGGTCGACGCTGCGCGTGGACGGCAGAACGGCGAGCGCGTGCTCGTGCTGATCAGGCCCGAGTCGCTCGAGCTGGAAGCCCACACGAACGGCTCCGCGCCGAACTCGTTCTCCGGAGAGGTACTGACCCAGACGTTCCTCGGGCCGGTGACGCGGGTGAAGGTGACCGGCAGCGGGACGAGCCTGATCGCGGACATGTCGACCGTCACGGGCAGCGGCTCTCCCGGTGGGCGCTCAGGTGATCGCGCGGATCCCGTCCGAAGGCGCGAAGCTGATCAGCCTGCCGGACGACGGCCAAGGGCTGCCAGTGCTCGATCCGGATAATCCGTAAAGACGCCCGTGACCCCGAGCCGGCCGAGCTCGGCAATCCGGTCCTCGTCGTTCACCGTGTAGACGGTCGTCTCCAGGCCGTAACGGCGCGCGGTCTCGAGCCCGCGCCGGGTCAGGCGATCGTTCCGGAAGCCCACCGCCCAACCGCCGGCGGCCCGCCGAATCGAGACACCGAGCCCGACGTGCTGCACGGTGCGGATTCCGCTCCGTAGCGCATGCGCCTCCTCGATGGCGCGCCGTTGGAAGCAGACGAGCACGTCGTCGTCACACATCAGTGAGAGCGCGCGTCGCAATGTGTCGCCGCGCGGGCGTTTGAGCTCGACCATCACGCCGATGCGTCCGTGGCAAAGGTCGAGCACCTCGGCGAGCGTCGGGTAGACGACGCCGCGTCGTGGCGCGTCGTGGGTGACGCTCAGGTCGTTCGTGAACATCGAACTCGACGAAGTCCGCGCCCTGCTCGATCGCCCGCTCGAAGGCGGGCAGCGTGTTCTCCGGGAGGTAGGCAGAGGCGCCGCGGTGGGCGATGACGAGCATCAGTCCAGCAGGCGCCGCATCACGTCGACGTCGATGCGGTCGATCAGCTCATCCGCCCCTGCGAGGCGGCTCGGATCGAGCGTTCCGCGCACCGCGAGCACATGGCCAACGCCTGCCGCCCGTGCCGACGCGATTCCCGCCTCGGTGTCTTCGAAGACGATGGTCTCCGCCGCCTCTGCGCCGAGCGACGCGAGGGCCTTGAGGTACCCCTCGGGGTGCGGCTTGCCCTCGGCGACATCGTCGGAGGAGACGATCGTCTGCAGCAACGGCGCGATGCCGGCCGCCTCGACCACCGGCTCGATCTCCGCGCGAACCGCGCCCGAGCAGATCGCGAGTGGGACGCGCTCGGCTGCGAAGCCGACCGCCTCGCGCGTGTGCTCGTAGACCGACGAGCCGTCTGCGACCGCCGTCCGGTAGCGCTCGACACGCTCCGCGATGACGGCATCCACATCGGGGTGGTCACGCCCCAGCCAGGTGCGCACGATCTCTGGGTCGGACAGGCCGGCGAGCTCGTCGAAGTACTCCTGGGCCGACATCGGCCTCCCGTGCTCCGCGAAGAGGCGGATGAAGATCTCGCAGAGAATGGGCTCGTCGTCCGAGAGCGTGCCGTTGAAGTCGAAGATCAGAGCACGCGTGGCCACCGGGTGAAGATCGTAGTGTTGGTGGATGACGACGACGGCGTTGCTGCTGGCGCTCACCGCCGCCCTCGTCCACGCAGTGTGGAATGTGCTGCTGGCGCGAGCACGCGACCCGCAGGCAGCGACGGCGGTTGCGCTGCTGACGGCCGAGGTCGTGTTCGCCGTCCCCGCGTACCTCGCGTGGCACATGGACTCGGCCGTCTGGCCGTACATCGTCGCGAGCGGCGCGCTGCAGCTCCTCTATTTCGCGCTCCTCGTCACCGCGTACCGGCTCCTGCCGCTCTCCGTGGTCTATCCGGTCTCGCGCGGGGTCGCGCCGGTGCTCGTGCTCGTGATCGGCATCGTCGTGCTCGGTCACGCGACCTCGGTCGGGCAAGTGCTCGGGCGTCTGCCTCGTCGGGGCGGGGATCCTGCTCGTCCGCGGTCTCAGGCCGACGGCACGAGCGGGAGTGGTGTTCGGGCTCGTGATTGCGTGTGTGATCGCGACGTACACGCTGGTCGACAAGCGAGGCGTGACCCACGCTGCCGCACTCTCCTACCTCGAGATCTCGATGCTCGCCCCGGCGCTTCTCTACGCCTCCTACGTCGGAGGCACCAAGGGGCTGCGCGCGCTGCGCGCCGAGATCACCCCCTCGACCCTGGTCGCCGGCGTCGCGACCTTCGGTGCCTACTGCCTGGTGTTGCTCGCGCTGCAGCGGGCCGCCGCGGCGCCCGTGGCCGCGGTGCGCGAGACGAGCGTCGTCGTGACCGCGCTCCTCGCGGGCCGCTTCCTCGCCGAGCCCGTCGGCAGGACGCGTGTCGCAGGCGCCGTGGTCGTCGCGTGCGGGATCGCGCTCGTCTCGCTCACGTAGCTCTACCGGTGTCTGACACCTGCGGTGTCAGACACTCTGCTCTTGGTCGTCGCGCTGGACGTCCCTCCAATGGTGTCTGACACGTGCGGTGTCAGACACCTCTGTTCTTGGTCGTCGCGCTGGACGTCCCTCCACTGGTGTCGACACGTGCGGTGTCAGACACCTCTGTTCTTGGTCGTCTCGCTGGACGTCCCTCCACTGGTGTCGACACGTGCGGTGTCAGACACCGTTCTTGGTCGTCTCGCTGGACGTCCCTCACTGGTGTCTGACACCTGCGGTGTCAGACCTCGCTCTAGTCGTCGCGCTGGACGTCGGCGAGCAGCTGCTCGAACTCCGGCCCCTCGAACTCCGCGACGGCCCGGTCGTACTTCTCCATCGCCCAGCTCCAGAAGTCGAAATCGAGCTCGGAGACGCCGTCCTGGATCGAGCCCCAGAGCGTCCAGCCGTACTTCGACATCAGGCCCCAGAGCCGTGCGCGCGCGACCTTGTTGCGAAGCGGGCGGCCGTAGTAGTGCGTGACCAGCTCCTCGAGCTGGGCGAGGGACAGGTTCGACTCGCTCCAGATGTTCCCGAGCTCGAACGACGGCTCGTTGTTGCCGGAGTACTCGTAGTCGATCAGGCGCATCTCCCCGTCGACCTCGATGAAGTTCTCCGCGAGCAGGTCGTTGTTGCACGGCACGGTCTGCTCAGTGCGGACGCGCATCGCGCGTTCGAGCTCCCGCACCGCGGGCTCGAACTCGGCGTAGCGGTCGGGGAGCCGGAAGCCGTGCTCGCTCGACGACACGGACGTAGCCGCGCTGGATCTCGAACATGTCGAAGTCGTGCAGGAACCGGCGCCCGCCGTGGAGGCGGCGGCAGGCCGCCGCGACCGACCCGAGCCGATCGCCCGCCCGGAGCTTGTCGGCATCCATCACCTCGCCGTCGAGGAAACCGAGGACAAGCGCGTCGTGCTGCGGCAGAACCGCGACGACCGGTGCGCCGACACCCGCCTCGGCGGCGGCGATCGTGTTGTGGGCCTCGTTCTCGCGGTCGATCGCGAGCAGCCCCGTGTCCCTGCCCGCGATCCGGACGACGTAGCTCCCCTCGGGGGTCGTGATCTTGTAGTTCGTGTTCGTGAGGCCGCCCGCGAGCGGCTCGACGTCCCGCTCGCCGCGCAGCTCCGGCACCGCCTCCAGGACGTCGTCGAGGGCCATCGGCCGATCCTATAATTGGCCTAGACCAAACCCAAGCAAGGTGATTTACTCGGGCGCGTGATCCCGGAGCGCGCGCGGGCGGTGGTCGTCGGAGGCGGCGTCATCGGCTCCTCGATCCTCTACCACCTCGCGAAGCTCGGGTGGACGGACTCGGTGCTCCTCGAGCAGTACCAGCTGACGCACGGCTCGACCTGGCACTCCGCCGGCCTCGTCGGCCAGCTGCGGTCGTCGATCTCGCTGACGAGGATGATGCAGTACTCCGTCGGCCTCTACGCCGAGCTGAAGGAGCTCACGGGCAACGACCCGGGCTGGCACCAGCTCGGCGGTCTGCGACTTGCGTCGTCGCAGCCCAGGCTCGAGGAGATTCGGCGCCAGGCGGCCTGGGCGAAGACGTTCGGCCTGCCCATGGAGATCGTCTCGGCGGAGGAGGCACAGGAGCGCTTTCCGCCGATGAGCACCGAGGGCGTGCTCGCTGCGGCCTTCATCCCGGACGACGGTTATCTCGATCCTTCGCAGCTGACCTTCTCGCTCGCCGACGCGGCGCGTCGCGTCGGCGCGCAGATCGAGACCCGCGTGCGCGTGACCGGGATCGAGACGAAGGACGGGCGGGTCGCCGCGGTCGAGACGGATGCCGGTCGCATCGAGTGCGAGGTGGTCGTGAACGCTGCCGGCATGTACGCACCCGAGCTCGCCCGCATGGTCGGCGTCGGCCTGCCGATCATCCCGTACGGCCACCAGTACCTGATCACCGAGCCGTTCGACCCGCCGCTCGAGCCGCTGCCGACGCTGCGCGATCCCGACAACCTCGTCTACTTCCGCACCGAGGTCGGCGGCCTCGTGATGGGCGGCTACGAGCGCAAGCCGGCGCCGTGGGCGCTCGACGGCATCCCTGAGGGATTCGAGGCCAAGCTCCTCCCGGAGGAGTGGGACCGCATGGAAGAGCTCTTTGCGAATGCGATGACGCGGGTGCCGGCAATGGAGACCGCCGAGGTGAAGATGTTCTTCAACGGCCCGGAGGCGTTCACGCCCGACGCCGACTTCCTGCTCGGGGAGACGGACGTGCCCGGCTTCTGGGTCGCCGCCGGAGGCTGTGCGCACGGCCTCGCCGGAGCCGGCGGGATCGGCAAGGTCATGGGGGAGTGGATCGTCGACGGCCGTCCGGAGTGGGATGTCTGGCCGCTCGACCTCCGCCGCTTCGGGAAGCAGTACGCGAGCCAGGCGTACACGCTCGCGCGCTCGTACGAAGCGCTGTCGCAGTACTACGACATCAAGTACCCCGGCGAGGAGAAGCTCGCCGGGCGGCCGTTGCGGGTCTCGCCCGTCTACGCGCGCCATCGCGAGCTCGGAGCCGCGTTCGGGGAGAAGGGCGGCTGGGAGCGCGTCAACTGGTACGAGTCCAACGCGGCGGGCGGCGACGAGTCGCTGCGCCCGGACGGCTGGGCCGGGGAGAACTGGTCGCCGGCGATCGAGGCCGAGGCACGTGCCGCACGGGAGTCGGCGGCGCTCTTCGACCAGTCGTCGTTCTCCAAGCTCGAGGTGCTTGGCCCGGGCGCACTCGCGTTCCTCGAGCGGCTTTGCGCGAACAGGATCGACCGGCCCGTCGGCACGATCGTCTACACGCAGCTGCTCAACGCCCGTGGAGGCATCGAGGCCGACCTGTCGGTCACGCGGCGCGCAGCAGACCGCTTCCTGCTCGTCACGGGAACGGCGTTCGGCAGTCACGACCGCGCCTGGCTCGACCGCAACGCGCCGCGCGACGGATCCGTGTACGTCAACGACCTGACGTCCGCGTACGCATGCCTCTGCCTCTGGGGGCCGCGCGCCCGCGACGTGCTGCAGCCGCTGACGAAGTCGCCGCTCGACTTCCGATACATGAGCTCGCGCGAGATCTCCATCGGGAACGTGCCGGTGATCGCGTCGCGCGTCACCTACGTCGGGGAGCTCGGCTGGGAGCTGTACTGCCCCTCCGAGTACGGCCTGCAGCTCTGGGACACGCTGGTCGCCGGAGGCGACGTGACACCGGGGGGCTACCGCGCGATCGACTCGCTCAGGCTCGAGAAGGGCTACCGCGCGTGGGGGAGCGATCTGAACGCGGAGACGACGCCCGACGAGGCCGGTCTCGCGTTCGCGGTCAAGCGCGACAAGGGCGACTTCATCGGCCGCGACGCGCTCCGCGAGCTCCACCAGAAGCTCGTCTGCCTCGTGCTCGACGATCCGCGCGCGATCGCGCTCGGATCGGAGCCGGTCCGCGCAGCAGACGGCGAGATCGTGGGCCGCGTCACGAGCGGCGGGTACGGCTACGCCGTCGACGCGAGCATCGCGTTCGCCTACGTCCCGCTCGCTCACGGCGATCCGGGCACGCAGCTCCAGGTCGACATCTTCGGCGACTGGGTGAACGCGGAGGTGCGCGCAGAGCCGCTGTACGACCCGAAGGGAGAGCGGATTCGCGCATGAAGTACGCGCGGATCGTCGCGCACGTCGAGCAGGCGATTGCGGCTGGACAGCTCGCTCCCGGCGACCGGCTTCCGGCCGAGCGTGAGCTCGCGGTGCAGCACGGTGTCAGCCGGATGACCGTCCGGCAGGCGCTGCAGACCCTCGAGTCCCGCGGACTGCTTCGACGAGCGATCGGCCGCAACGGCGGCTCGTTCGTCGCACAGCCGAAGCTCGAACGCGACCTCGGGACGTTCAGCGGGCTGTCCGAGCAGCTGCGGAGACAGGGAGTCGAGGCGGGCGCGCGAGTCCTGTCGGCCCGCGCGGCGCACGGCTCGATCGAGATCGTGCGCGTCCGGCTTGCGGACGGTGAGCCGCTCGCCCTCGAACGCTCGAGCTTTCCGGCCGACCGGTTTGCGGGGCTGCTCGCGCTCGACCTGACCGGATCGCTCTACGAACTGCTCGACGAGCACTTCGACGCCGCTCCCGTCCGGTCTGTCGAGCGGATCGAGCCCGTGCTCGCCGACGCCGAAGAGGCAGAGGTGCTCGGCCTGCCGGCCGGTGCACCGCTCATGCTCGTCGACCGGACCGCATATGACGCGGCGGGCGTCGTCGTCGAGACCGCGCGCGACGTCTTTCGGGGCGACCGGACGAGCATCGTGGCCTGGACGTCGGAGCTGCGGGAGACGGTGTGAGCACCGTCGTGATCGGCGGCGGGATCGCCGGTGTCAGCTGCGCCTACCACCTCGCCAAAGCGGGAGTGCAGGACGTCGTGCTGGTCGAGAAGGGCGAGCTGACGAGCGGCTCGACGCACCACGCAGCGGGGCTCGTGACGCAGTTCAACCCGTCGCCGACGATGATGCGGTTCCGCCGCTACAGCGTTGAGCTGTACCAGGAGCTCGGCGTCTTCGAGACGGTCGGCTCGCTGCGGATCGCGTCGAGCCCCGAAAGCTTCGCCGAGCTCCGGCGCGGCGTCAGTCGCGCTCATGGGATCGGGCTCGAGGCGGAGCTCGTCACACCCGATGAGGTACGGCGTCTCCTGCCGGAGGCATCGCCGGACTCGCTGTTCGGCGCCGTCTGGATGCCGGGCGACGGCTACGTGGACCCGCACATCGCAACGTACGCGGTGGCGAACGCCGCGCGCGAGCTCGGCGTCGAGGTGCGGATCCATACGCGTGTCACCGGCATCGAGCTCGGGCCACGTCGCGAGGTACGCGCGGTCCTGACCGAGCATGGGCGGATCGAGGCGGAGACGGTGGTGAACGCCGCCGGGATGTGGGCGCCGCAGATCGCCGCGATGGTCGGCACGTTCGCGTGCTCGATCCCCGTCGACCATCAGCACATCGCGCTGCACGCCGTCGAGGGACACGAGCTCTCGCGTGAGCTGCCGTGCTTCCGCGACACCGACAACCTCATCTACGGCAAGGCCGAGAGCGGAGGCGTCCTCTTCGGCGGGTACGAGCCGAACCCGGTGTCGCGCTGGCACGACGGCGTGCCGTGGGAACACGGCTCGACGATGGTGCCCGCCGACCACGCGCGGTTCCAGCAGCTGATGGCAGGGGCCGTGAGGCGGTTCCCGTTCCTGGACGACGCCGGCGTGACCGCGCTCGTCTGCCACCCGGATGCGATGACGCCCGACGGGAACCCGCTGCTCGGGCCGATGCCGGGCGTGCGCGGGTTCTGGCTCGCTGCGGGCCTGTCGCTGAACGGCTTCGGCGGCGCCGGCGGGCTCGGCCGCGCGCTCGCCGGGCTCGTGACGACAGGTGCGGCCGACGTCGACGTCCAGCCCTACCGGCCGTGGCGCTTCGGCGGCCCCTATCGCGATCCCGTCTTCGCGGCCGCGGGCGCACGCGAGGTCTACAAGTACTACTACCGCCAGCGCTACCCGTTCGACGTCTCGGAAGCGGGCCGGCCCAGGCGTCTCAGCCCGCTGCACGGCCGCCTGCAGGAGCTCGGCGCGGTCTTCGGGTGCAAGAACGGCTGGGAGCGCGTCGACTACTTTCGCCCGGGCGAGCAGTGGCGGCGTGCAGGAGAGGATCAGCGCGCGTTCGGCTGGGCCCGGCCGCCGTTTCACGACCGGATCGCCGTCGAGCACGCGGCGATGCGTGAACGGGTCGGCATCATCGACCTGACCTCGTTCGGCAAGCTCGAGGTGGCCGGAGCCGATGCGCTCGGCCTGCTCGACCGCGTGTGCGGCAACAACGTCGACAGACCGGTCGGTTCCGTCGTCTACACGCAGCTGCTCGACGAGCGCGGCGGCATCGTCGGCGACGTGACCGTGACGAGGCTGGACGAAGAACGGTTCCGCATCGTCACCGGCGCAGGCGCCGTCGACAGCGACCGTGGTTTTCTCGAGCTGCACGCCGAGGGCAGTGTCGCGATCGACGACGTCACCGACGAGCTGGCGGTGATCGGGATCTGGGGGCCTGCTGCGCGCGAGGCGCTCGCGGCCGTGACCGGCGCCGACGTCTCGAACGAGGCGTTCCCGTTTCGCACCGCGAGAGCGCTTCCCATCGGGAGCGCCGTCGTGCTGGCGCAGCGGATCACCTACGTCGGCGAGCTCGGTTACGAGCTCTACACGCCCCGCCGCGACGCCGTGCAGATATGGGACGCGCTGATGAGCGCAGCATCGCCCGAGCCGGTGGGCTATGCCGCGCTCGATTCGCTGCGCATCGAGAAGGGCTACCGCTACTTCGGCGCCGACCTGACGAGCTCAGACACGCCGTTCGAGGCGGGGCTCGGCTTCTGCGTCGCCCGCGACAAGCGGACCGAGCTCGATCGCGCGCCTGCGCAGCGGCTTCGAACGCTCGTCGTCGGCGCCGACGACCACTACCTGACGATCTACGGCGGGGAGGCCGTGCAGGGGAACGACGGTGCGGTGATCGGCCGTCTCCGCAGCGCGGCTTACGGCTTCACCGTCCGGCGCAACATCGCGCTGGCGATGCTGCCCTCGGAGCTCGAGGAGGGGACGGAGGTGCAGGTGGACGTCTTCGGTGAGCTCGTACCCGCACGCGTCGCTCCCGATGCGCTGTACGACCCTGCGCACGAGCGCGTGCGGGGTTGAATCTGGACCGAACCGGATTCGTTCTGTGAATCGAAACTCGTGACTCTGGTTCGGCTGCGCCGAATCAGAGTCAGTCGTCCTCTCAGAACAAACCCACCGTCTCGCCGTCTTCGTCGATGTCGACGCTCATCGCGGCAGGCTTCTTGCCGAGCCCCGGCATCGTCTGCATGTCGCCGCACAGGGCGACGATCCACCCGGCACCCGTGTAGGCGCGCAGGTCTCGCACGCCCACGGTGAACCCGGTCGGGGCGTTTGCGAGCAGAGGGTCGGCCGACAAGGAGAGGTGCGTCTTCGCCATGCAGATCGGCAGCTTGTCGAGCCCGGTCTCGTTGAACGCCTTGATCTTGGCGCGTGCTGCGGGCAACAGGTTGATCCCGTCGGCACCGTAGACGCGTTTTGCGATCAACTCGATCTTGTCCTCGATCGGTGCGTCGAGGGGATAGACGAAGTCGAACTTCGACGGCTCGTCTGCTGCCGCGACCACCGCTTCCGCGAGCGCCGCACCGCCTTCGCCGCCCCGCAGGAAGCCGTTGTTCGCCTCCGCCGCATAGGCACCGTGCTCGAGCGCGATCCGCTTGACGAGCTCGACCTCGTCGGTCGTGTCGCCCGGGAACGCGTTCACGGCCACGACGGCGTTCAGCCCGAACTCCCTGATGATCCCGAGATGGCGCGTCATGTTCGCGGCGCCTGCCTCGATTGCTTCCATCCCGCCGTCCGGCTCGCCGGCGTGGTGCTTGAGCGCCTTGACCGTCGCGACGAGCACGACCGCGTCGGGCCTCAGGTTGCCGAGGCGGCAGACGATGTCGAAGAACTTCTCCATGCCCATGTCCGAGCCAAAGCCGCTCTCCGTGACGACGTAGTCGCTGAGCTTGAGCGCGACGCGATCCGCGACGACCGAGTTGTTGCCGTGCGCGATGTTGGCAAACGGACCGCAATGCACGAACGCGGGCTGGCCCTCGAGCGTCTGCACGAGGTTCGGCTTGATCGTCTCCTTGAGCAGCACGGCCATCGAGCCCGCGGCCTGCAGTTGCTCGGCGGTGACGGGCTCGCCGTCGTAGGTGTTCCCGACGGTGATCGCACCCAGTCTCGCGCGCAGGTCCTTCAGGTCCGACGCGACAGCCGCGATCGCCATCACCTCGGATGCCGCGGTGATGTCGAAGCCGGTTTGACGCGTGTTGCCGTTGGCCTTGCCGCCGAGGCCGACCACGATGTCGCGCAGCGAGCGGTCGTTGATGTCCATGCAGCGCCGCCAGTTGATCGACAACGGGTCGATGCCGAGCACGTTGCCGTGCAGCAGATGCGCCTCGAGCATCGCGGCGAGCAGGTTGTTGGCCGCGCCGATCGCGTGGATGTCGCCCGTGAAATGCAGGTTCATGTCCTCCATCGGCACGACCTGCGTGTAGCCGCCGCCGGCGGCGCCGCCCTTGATCCCGAACACAGGCCCCAGCGAGGCCTCGCGCAGGCAGAGCGCGACGCTCTTGCCGAGATAGCCGAGGCCCTGCGTCAGCGACACCGATGTCGTCGTCTTTCCCTCGCCCGCCTTCGTCGGCGTGATCGCCGTCACATCGATCAGCTTCCCGTCGGCCTTGTCTGCGAGCCGGTCGAGCACCGACAGCGAGACCTTCGCCTTGTAGCGGCCGTAGGGGTCGATCTCGTCCGGCTCGAGCCCGGCCGCGGCAGCGATCTCGGTGATCGGCTGGAGCACGGCCTCCTGGGCGATCTGGAGCGACGATGGCATCGTTGAGGTCACTTGGGGTTTCCCTTCGGTCGAAGAATCAGCCGAGAGAATACGCTCAGGTTTGCGCCTTGACGCGACTGCACGGTCGGTGAAAGAGTCGATCGCTTGCGCGGACGTTGGATAGAGTCACCGGCGACTCCCGTGGGCCCGAGAACCGCAGCGACATCTGCACCCGCTTCGCGGCAGATGTGCGCGGCGGCCACGCACTCGCAGAGGCAAGCCCGGTGACGTCGCCCGCAGAGGTTCTCCCTGAGAGGACGGGCGTCGGCGGCGACGTTCAGGTTTCCTGCCGCGACGTCTGGAAGGTGTTCGGCCCTCACGCCGACAAGGTGATCGGAAGCAGCGACGCCGATCTGCCGAGAGCGGAGCTGATGGCGAAGACGGGCTGCACGATCGCCTCGCGGGACATCTCGTTCGACGTGGGCCGTGGCGAGGTGTTCGTGATCATGGGCCTCTCCGGGAGCGGCAAGTCGACGCTCGTCCGCTGCATCACGCGCCTGGTCGAGCCCACCTCGGGAAGGATCAGCATCTGCGGTCAGGACGTTCTCGGCGCCGACGCGAAGAGGCTGCGCGAGATTCGCCGCACGAAGGTGTCGATGGTGTTCCAGCACTTCGGCCTCTTCCCGCATCGGACGGTGATCGACAACGTCGCCTACGGCCTCGAGGTGCAGGGAATCGACAAGACCAAGCGCCACGAGCGGGCGCGAGAGCTGCTCGGCGTCGTCGGGCTGGCCTCGGTCGAGCGCTCCTATCCCGACCAGCTGAGCGGCGGCATGCAACAGCGCGTCGGCCTCGCGCGCGCCCTGGCCGTCGATCCGGAGGTGCTGATCTTCGACGAGGCGTTCTCGGCGCTCGATCCACTGATCCGCCGCGAGATGCAGGACGAGGTGCTGCGCCTGCAGGCCCGGTTGCACAAGACGGTGCTCTTCGTGACGCACGACCTCGACGAGGCGCTGAAGATCGGCGACCGGATCGCGATCATGAAGGACGGCAGGTTCGTCCAGGTCGGGCTGCCGTCCGAGATCGTCGGTGCTCCCGCGGACGACTACGTGCGCGAGTTCGTGCGGGACGTGCCGCGCGGGAAGGTGCTGACGGCGTCGTTCGCGACCCAGCCGCACACGGGCGCGGTCACGCCCGAGAACGTGGTTCAGCACGACCAGCGCCTCGGCGAGCTGCTCCCGGTCATCTTCGGCTCGACGGGGCCGATCGGCGTCGTCGACGCGAGCGGCGAGCTCGTGGGCGTGCTCGACCGCCGGATGGTCGTCCACGTCCTGGCCGGACGCGACGAGCACGACGTCCCCGAGGAGCCTGCGTTCGACGCAGGCCCGGCCGGGCCGGCCTGAGGCCGCGCGATGTCCGCGTCGACTGCGACCGAAGCGGGCAAGGCAGGCTCGAGTTCGTTCGCCCGCGGGCACGCCCTCGCCGACGGCGGGCAGGCGCTGCTGCGGCGCTACCTGCTCCCGCTCGCCGGGGCCGCCGTGATCTGCGTGATCGGCATCGCGACGAGTGGCTTCCACAGCGGCTTCCCGACCAACTGGGTGCTCGGCGGCGGCGTCCCGAACTGGTTCGACCGGCTCAGCAACTGGGTCACTGACAACCAGCAGACGAACTTCTTCCTGCACCACGTGATCGGCGGCTTCGCCAACCTGCTGAACGATGCGACGAACTGGGTGATCGATCTCCTCAACTGGATGACGTGGGTCGGCGTGCTCGTCGTCGCGACGATCGTCGCCTGGCTCGTCGGCACGTGGCGGACGGCGCTCTTCGCCGCGTTGATGGTCGCGTCGTTCGGCGTCCTCCAGATCCCGAACGGCGGCCCGAACGGGATCGCCGTCATGTGGTCGAGCGCCATGACCACGCTCTCCCTGATGGCCGTGTCGATCATCCTCTCGACGATCGTCGGCATCCCGCTCGGCATCGCCTGCGCCGTCTGGCCGTCCGTGCACAAGGCACTTCGGCCGGTGCTCGACCTGATGCAGATCATGCCGGCGTTCGCCTATCTCGTGCCCATCGTCGTCCTCTTCTCGATCGGCAACCCGGCCGGGATCGTGGCGACCTTCATCTACGCGGTCCCGCCGCTCGTGCGGTTCACCGAGCTCGGGATCCGCTCGGTCCGCCGGGACGCGATCGAGGCGGCTCAGTCGTTCGGCGCGACCCGCAGCCAGGTGCTGCGCCGCATCCAGCTCCCGCTCGCCGGGCAGTCGATCATGCTCGGGCTGAACCAGGTGATCATGATGGCGCTCTCGATCGTCGTGATCGCCTCGATGGTCGGCGCCGGCGGCCTCGGCGACCCGGTGCTCGCGGCGCTTCAGAACCAGGAGATCGGCGAGGGCGCGGTGGCCGGCCTGCTGATCGTGTTCATGGCCATGTGGCTCGACCGCACCTCGGGCGCGTTCGGGCTCCGCTACGACCGCTCCCACAGCGGCGACACCGGCCGTCTCTCCCGGCGGGCGCTGCTCCTCCTGTGGGGCGGTGCCGTCGTGACGATCCTCGTCGCCCAGTACGCACTCAACCTCGGCGACTGGCCGTCGTCCTGGGGCTTCTCGATCGTCACGCAGGTGACGAACGGGATGAACTGGCTGACCGAGCACCTCGCGGGCGTGACCGAGCCGATCTCGAGCTTCCTCACGCTCGAGATCCTCAACCCGTTGCAGCGCTGGCTGGGCGACCTGCCGTGGTGGCTCGTCGCCGCGGCCGTGTGCGCGATCGGCTGGGCCCGCGGCGGCATGCGCCGCGGCATCCTGCTCGCAACGTGTGTCGTGCTGCTCGGGCTGATGCAGGCTCCGGTCGGCTACACGTTCCAGGGCACGACGTCCTACGATTTCAACGCCTGGACGAGCGCGATGATCACGCTCAGCCTCGTTCTCGTCGCGCTCGTCCTCGACCTCGCCGTCGGCATCCCGCTCGGCATCGCCGCCTATCGCTGGCGCGCGGTCGACCAGGTCCTCCGGCCGATCCTCGACTTCCTGCAGACACTGCCGGCGTTCGTCTACCTGATCCCGGTCGTGGCGCTCTTCGGGGTCGGCAACGTCGCCGGCCTCCTGGCGTCGGTGATCTATGCCCTGCCTGCAGCGGTGAGGGCGACCACTCTCGGCCTGAGGGCGGTACAGCGCGACGTGGTCGAGGCGGGTCAGGCGTTCGGGTCGAGCCGCTGGCAGTTGCTGCTCAAGATCGAGCTGCCGATCGCGCGCCCGTACGTGATGCTCGCCGTGAACCAGACGATCCTGCTCGTCATGGCCGAGGTCGTGGTCGCGGGCCTCGTCGGAGCGGGTGGGCTCGGGCTCGACGTCGTCACCGGTTTCTCGAGGTCGGAGGTCGGTCTCGGTGCAGCCGCCGGGCTCGCGATGGTCCTGATGGGGGTCGTCCTCGACCGCCTCAGCCAGTCCAACCCGAACCGGGGGCGCGCCGCCGCGTCTTAGGACGTGGAGGGTTGAAGAGGGTTAACGTCCACGCAGGCCACAACGACGGAGGGAACATGACAGTGAAGGAGCAACCCAGGAGGACTTGGCGCCGGCCCGGCCGGCTCGCTGTAATTCTCCTGGTGATCGGCCTCGTGTCGGCCGCGGTCGCCGCGACGTCGTCGGGCGCGCTCACTCGCGGTAAGTCGAGCAAGCCGACGATCGTCCTCGCCGACAACTCGTGGGAAGGGTCGACCGCGAACGACGTCGTCGCCCAGTACGTGATCCAGAAGTACCTCGGCTACAAGGTCAACCTGCTGACGATCGACGAGATCCCGGCCTGGCCTGCAATGACGCAGGGCAAGGTTTCCGCCGTGCTCGAGGTCTGGGGCCACTCGCCGCTCTACAGCAAGTACGTGCAGGGCTCGCACCAGGTCGTCAACGCCGGCCTCGAGGGGCCGAACGGCAACATCGGCTGGTACGTCCCCACGTATCTGATGCAGGCGCATCCTGAGCTGAAGACGTGGCAGGGCGTGAAGAAGGACTGGAAGCTCTTCGTGACGCCCCAGTCCTCGCCGCAGGGTCAGTTCCTCGACGGCTCGCCGAGCTACGTCACGAACGACCAGGCGCTCGTGAAGAACCTCGGGATCAATCTCAAGGTCGTCTTCGCGGGCACCGAGGCGGCTCAGCTCACCGAGATCGAGACCGACTACAAGGCGAAGAAGCCGGTGCTCTTCTACTGGTACACGCCGCAGTATCAAAACGCCATCTACAAGTTCTCGCAGGTGGCGCTCCCGCCGTTCACGGCGAAATGCGCGAAGTTGAAGCCGGCGGACATCAACTGCTCGTATCCGCCGTACCCGCTGTACAAGGTGATGGACAAGAACCTGGCGCAGACCGCGCCGACGGTGGCGAACTTCATCAAGCGGTTCAGCTGGACGTCGGACGAGCAGAACCAGGTCTCCTACAACCTGGCTGTCAAGAAGATGTCGAACACCGCGGCAGCCGAAGCGTTCGTGAAGGCTCACCAGGCGCAGGTCAACTCCTGGCTGAGCAAGAAGACCCCGTTCACCAAGCCCCAGGCTCCGGCCCCGGGAACGTGAGCTTCGCCGGTGGGGCGCACGGACTCGTCCGTGCGCCCCACCGGGCTCGTTCCCACGTCTGAGCCGCCTCAGAGGAAGCTCAGAGGAAGCTCAGAGGAAGCTCAGAGGAAGCTCAGACGTAGAACGGACGTAATATATCTCCGTGGCCCGGTCCGTTCAGGCGCGACTCGCTCCAGCCGTCGACGAGGGGCTGTCCCTCGCCGATCGGGCGTACTACGCAATTCGCGAGCTGATCGTGTCGCTCGAGCTGCCCCCCGGCTCGGCGGTGCGCGAGCCGGAGCTGACGGCGGAGCTCGGGATCGGGCGGACGCCCGTCCGCGAGGCGCTCCGCCGGCTCGCCCAGGAACGGCTCGTCGAGGTGTTCCCCCGACGTGGGATCTTCGTCACGACCGTCGACGTGCGCGATCTTGCCCGGCTCTGCGAGGTGCGGCTCGTGCTCGAGCCCGAGGCGGCCCGCCTGGCTGCAGAGCGTGCGATCCAGACAGATCTGGACGAGTTGAGCCACCTGCTCTCGCTGCTCGGGCCGGCGCGGCGCCGCGACGACCGTGCGCTGATCGAGCTCGACCAGCGCATCCACCGCGCGGTCTACCGGGCGAGCCACAACGAGTTCCTGTCGGAGACGCTCGAGACCTACTACGCCCACGCCCAGCGGATCTGGATGTTGGCGCTCGCCCGCACCGACCTCGGCGCTGCGGTCGACGAGCATGCCGGGCTGCTCGACGCGATCCTGCGGGGGAACGGCGAGCGCGCGGCGGAGCTCATGCGCCGGCACGTCGAGACCTTCGAAGGCGAGATGCGTGACGTGTTGCTCGCATCGTGATATATCAGTGCCATGACTGAGACCCCTTCCTCCTGGCCGGCCACCGCGCGTGCCGTCGTGATCGGCGCCGGCATCGTCGGCAACAGCCTCGTCGGCCACCTCGCCGAGCTCGGCTGGACCGACCTCGTGCTGCTCGACAAGGGCCCGCTGCCGAACCCGGGCGGCTCGACCGGGCACGCGTCGAACTTCATCTTCCCCGTCGACCACTCGAAGGAGATGACGCAGCTGACGCTCGACTCGGTGCGCCAGTACCGCGACGCGGGTGTCTTCACCGAGAGCGGCGGCATCGAGGTTGCGCGCACCGAGGAGCGGATGCAGGAGCTGCAGCGGCGCATGTCGTCGGCGAAAGCGTGGGGGATCGACGACGTGTCGATCGTCACGCCGGCGGAGGTGAAGAAGCTCGTGCCGTTCATCGACGAGTCGGTGATCGTCGGCGGCTTCTACACCAGGTCGGTCGGCATCGTCGACTCGCTGCGCTTCGGAACGATCATGCGCGAGCGCGGGCAGGCAAAGGGCGCACTGAGCGTGTTCGCGAATACCGAGGTGCTGGGGATCGACGTCGAGCACGGGCGCATCACCGGCATCCGCACGTCGCGCGGCGACATCGCGACCGACGATCGTCGTCGTCTGCTGTGGTGTCTGGTCACCGAAGATCGCCCGCATGGCGGGTGCGAGCATTCCGCTGACGCCGGCGGTGCACCAGATGATCGACGTCGGCCCCGTGCCGCACTTCAAGGACACGAAGGGCACGATCGAGTTCCCGATCGTCCGCGACATGGACACGAACATGTACGAGCGCCAGGACGGCAGCGGGCTCGAGATCGGCTCCTATGCCCACCGCCCGATCCTTCACGACCCCGAGGAGATCCCCTCGAACGAGGAGGCGGCCCTGTCGCCGACGGAGTTCCCGTTCACGGAGAAGGACTTCCAGCAGCAGATGGAGGACGCGCTCGAGCTGATCCCGGACGTGCTCAACGACGAGTCCGTCGGCATCAAGTACGCGATCAACGGGATCCTCTCGCTCACTCCAGACGGCCTGCCGCTGCTCGGTGAGACGCCGGAGGTCAAGGGACTGTGGTCGGCAGCGGCGGTGTGGGTGAAGGAGGGGCCGGGAGTCGGCCGGGCCGTCGCCGAGTGGATGACGCGCGGCGAGTCGGAGATCGACCTCCAGTCGTCCGACATCGCGCGCTTCTACGACTGCCAGCGCTCGAAGCAGCACGTGCAGGCGCGGGCGGCCGAAGGGTTCAACAAGACCTACGGCATCGTGCACCCCGCCGAGCAGTGGGATTCGAACCGCCGCGTGCGGCTCTCGCCGTTCTACGAGCGGGAGCGTGAGCTCGGCGCGGTGTTCTTCGAAGCCGCGGCGTGGGAGCGTCCGCACTGGTACGAGTCGAATGCCAACCTGCTCGACGAGTACGGCGACCGCATCAACCGTCGCGAGGCGGAGTGGGAGTCCCGCTGGTGGTCGCCGATCATCAACGCCGAGCATCTGGCGATGCGCGATCGTGCCGCGATGTTCGACCTGACCGCGTTCTGCATCTTCGACGTTGCGGGGCCGGGTGCGCTCGAGACGGTGCAGAAGGTCTCGATGCGCCAGATGGACGTCGCGAACGGCAAGGTCGTCTACACCCCGGTGCTCTCGCCGAGCGGGACGTTCAAGAGCGACCTGACGGTGATGCGCCTCGGCGACGAGCAGTTCCGCGTCGTCACAGGCGGCGCCCACGGCATGGCCGACATGAAGTGGTACGCCGACCACGCGCCCGCCGACGGCAGCGCCCAGATCACCGATCTGACGTCGGCCTGGACCACGCTCGGCCTTTGGGGCCCGCGCTCGCGCGACATCCTGGCGAGCCTGACGAACGACGACGTGTCGCACGAGGCGTTCGGCTTCGCGACCTGCCGCACGATCGAGATCGACTCCCTGCGCGTGCTCGCGTCACGCATCTCCTACGTCGGTGAGCTCGGCTGGGAGCTCTATGTGCCGATGGAGCAGGGAGCCAAGCTGTGGGATCTCGTTCGAGAGGCCGGCGAACCGTACGGCGTCGTGCCCGCCGGGATCGGCGTCTACGGCACCACCGGCCGCCTCGAGAAGTGCTACCGCGCCTTCGGGTTCGAGCTCGACGCGGACTACAACGTCGTCGAGGCCGGCATGGCGTGGGGCAAGGTCAAGACGCCCGACTTCGTCGGGAAGGCCGCGCATGTCGCGCACCGCGAGTCCGAGCCGGCTGCGGTGCTGTGCACGCTGACCGTGGACGACCACACGTCAGCCGGCGGCACGAAGCGCTACATGCTCGGCCGCGAGCCGGTGCTCTCGAAGGACGGCAAGCCGCTCGTCGATGCGCACGGCCGCCGCTCGTACGTGACCAGTGCCGGTGCGGGCCCGTCGATCGGCAAGCACATCCTGCTCTCGTACCTGCCGCCCGAGAACGCGGTCGTCGGCGAAGAGCTGCTCGTCGAGTTCCTCGGCGAGCACTACCCGGTCACCGTCGCGTGCAACGACTCGACCCCGGTCTTCGACCCCGACAACTCGAGGGTCAAGGCGTGAGACTGCTTTGCCTCGTCAAGCGCGTGCCGATCACCGGCGGGAAGATGGTGCTGACCGCAGACGAGCAGGCGATCGAGACGAAGCACCTCGGCTTCACGATCTCTCCGCACGAGGAGTGCGGCGTCGAGGAGGCCGTGCGGATCGTCGAAGCACAAGGCGGGGAGGTCGTGGTGCTGACGCTCGGGCCGCCGGAGGCGGAGGAGCAGCTGCGCGAGTGCATGGCGCTCGGCGCGGACCGCGCGATCCATCTCGTCAGCGACGAGGAGTGGGACGCACAGGCGACTGCTCTTGCGCTCGTCGATGCGATCCGCACTGCATCCGAAGAGGCAGGGGATCCCTTCGACCTGATCGTGTTCGGCAACGAGTCGGCGGACGCCGGCAACTTTCAGGTCGGGATCCGGGTCGCCTACGCGCTCGGCCTGCCGGTCGTCACGGGGTTGAAGGGGCTGACGGTCGCAGACGGCCGCGTGCGCTGCGAGCAGGAGGTCGCCGCAGGGCGCGACGTCTACGACGTCGCCCTCCCGGCCGTCGTCACGGTGAAGGAAGGCCTCAACCTGCCGCGCTACCCATCGGTGCCGGCGAAGCTGCGGGCGAATCGAAAGCCGGTCGATGTGCGTCCCGTCGACCGGCCGGCATCGCGGCTCGAGAAGCTTCGCCTCGTCGTGCCGGAGGGGATGGGCAAGCAGGCCGAGGTGCTCGGGCACGGGCCGGAGGCAGCGCCCGCGATCGTCGACGTGCTGCAGAAGCTGGGTGTCGCATGAACGTCCTGGTCTTCGTCGAGCACGACGACGAGCTGTCGCTGCAGGCGGTCACGCTCGCGCAGTCGCTCGGCGAGGTGCGCGCGGTCGAGCTCGACGGGCCGTATGCGCCGGCCGCCTGGGCAGCGGCACTGGTCGCCGCCGCCGCGGGCGACTCGATCGTTGCGCCCGGTTCAGACCGGGGCAATGAAGTCCTCGCCCACGTCGCCGCCCAGCTCGACCTGCCGTTCGCTGCGAACGTGACCGAGGTGCGCGGCGACGAGGTCACGCGCCAACGCTGGGGCGGCACGCTGCTCGAGGAGGCACGAGTCCACTCCGGGCAGAAGCTCTTCACCGCCGCGCCGTTCGCGTTCGAGGCGGGTGCGCTGCCGGCTGTCGAGACCCTGCACCCGGATGCCGGCGATGCAGTCCAGGTGGTGGAGCGCATCGTCCCCGACACCGGCGGGAAGGTCTCCCTCGCCGATGCGAAGGTCGTCGTCTCAGGTGGACGTGGCGTCGGCTCGGCGGAGGGCTTCGCGATCCTCGAGGAGCTGGCCGCGCTGCTCGACGGCGCCGTCGGGTGCTCGCGCGTCGTCACGAGCGCAGGCTGGCGGCCGCACACCGACCAGGTGGGGCAGACCGGGACGAAGGTGTCGCCGGACATCTACATCGCGTGCGGGATCAGCGGGGCGACGCAGCACATCGCCGGCTGCAAGGGCGCGAAGAAGCTGCTCGCGATCAACAACGACCCGGAGGCGACGATCTTCACGCACGCCGACTACGCGGTGATCGGGAACCTGCACGAGATCGTCCCCGCGATCTCCGCCGAGCTCAGGAAGGCCCGGGAATAGCAACCCTGGCGGGGGCGCTCGCGCTCGCGGCGGCCCTCGCCGTCGCGGGAACGCTCTTCGCGCGGCGCGCGCTCCTGCTCGTCGGTCTCGTCCGTGCGGCGAAGCCGGTCGAGCGCTACGACGACGTTCCGCGGCGCGTTCGCAACGAAGCCGTGATCGTTCTCGGACAGCGGAAGCTGTTCCAGCGCCTGGTGCCCGGCGCGATGCATGCAGCGATCTTCTGGGGATTCCTCGTCCTCTTCCCGACGATCGTCATGGCGATGATCTCTGCGGTCGACCGCAACTGGTCGTTCCCATGGCTCGGCTCGCAGGGCTGGTTCATGGCGCTGGTCGACGTCTTCGCGATCGCGGTGCTCGCCGGAGTGGCGACGGCGTTCTGGATCCGCAAGGTCGTTCGTCCTGCCCGCTTCAAGGGCTCACACATGGGTGAGGCCGATTTCATCCTCGGGATGATCGCGCTCGTCGTGCTGACGCTGCTCGGCTGGCACGCGTCGCGTATCGCCGCCGGGCTGAACGAGTGGCCGGCTTCCGCTTCGTTTCTCTCGAACTGGATCTCGGGCGCGATCCCGGACCCGAGCGTCGCCGAGCGTTTCTTCGTCTGGGCGCACCTGGTGGTGGTCCTGACCTTCCTCGCCTACCTGCCCTACTCGAAGCATCTGCACATCGCCACGGCAGCCGTGAACGTCTACTTCGGGCGCACCCGTAGGCGCGGACGCCTCGAGCCGCTGCGCTTCGACGTGCCCGACGACGAGATGCGCTTCGGCGCGGCAACGGTCGGCGATCTGACGTGGAAGGAGATGGTGGACTCGTTCTCGTGCACCGAGTGCGGGCGCTGCCAGGACGTCTGTCCCGCGTACGCGACCGGGAAGACCCTCTCGCCGAAGCTGCTGATCATGGGAATCCGCGACCAGTTGCTGGCCGAGGGGCCGAACCTGCTCGCCGGCGGTGAGTTGACGCCGATCGTCGGCAACGGCGTGCCCGAGGAGATGGTGTGGGACTGCGTCACCTGCGGTGCGTGCATTCACGAGTGCCCGGTATCGATCGAGCACGTCGATCACATTGTCGACCTGCGCCGCAACCTGGTGATGATGGACTCGAGCTTCCCCCAGGAGGCCGAGTCGATGCTGCGCGACGTCGAGCGGGTCGGCAATCCATGGGGCAAGCCGCAGGGCGACCGCGCCGCGTGGGCAGAGGGGCTCGGGGTGCGCGTGGTGGAGGAGGGCGAACCGGCGCCGGAGGTCCTCTACTGGGTCGGCTGCGCAGCCGCGTACGACGAGCGGGCCAGACAGGCTGCCGAGTCGACGGTGAAGCTGCTGCAGAAGGCGGGCGTCGACTTCGCGATCCTCGGGGCGCGTGAGGCTTGCACCGGCGACCCGGCTCGCCGGATGGGCAACGAGTACGTGTTCCAGTCGTACGCGGAGCAGAACGTCGCGACGTTGAACGAGGTCGGGGTCACCAAGATCGTCGCCAGCTGTCCGCACTGCCTGAACTCGCTCGGCAACGAGTACCCGGATTTTGGTGGTAAGTACGAGGTGATGCACCACACCGAGCTGCTCGCCGACCTCGTGCGATCGGGCAAGCTCGCGCCGAAGGCGGGGGACGGCGAGATCACCTATCACGACTCCTGCTATCTCGCGCGCCACAACGACATTCGAAACGAGCCACGCGAGCTCGTCGCTGCAGTCGGGAAGCCCGTCGAGATGGGCAGGAACCGCGAGCGGACGTTCTGCTGCGGGGCGGGTGGCGCTCACATGTGGATGGAGGAGCGCGGCACGCCGATCAACGAGGAGCGGGTGCGCGAGGCGGTGGAAACGGGCGCCGAGACGCTGGCGGTCGCATGCCCGTTCTGCACGGTGATGCTCGACGACGGCGTGCGGTCGATGGGCAAGCAGCTCCGGGTCGTCGACGTGGCGACCTTGCTCGTCGAGTCGATCGAGGACTGACCGTGACGGAACCGTGTTCGACCATCTCGAAATAGCCGTCTCCGACCTGGGAGCTTCGCGCCGCTTCTACCGGCTCGCTCTCGGCGACCCGACGTATGACGAGGCGGAGACTTGGTGGAGTGGGGCGATTTTGGGATCACGCCCGCGTCTGCCGACCATCCCCGCACTCGGCGTCTGCACCTCGGCTTCGGCGTCGAAGACCGGCGGGCGGTGGACGACTGGTGGCGGAGAATGACCGAAGCCGGCTACCCAAGCGATGGGGAGCCCGGCCCGCGGCCCGAATACACCGAGACGTACTACGGCGGCTTCGTGCTCGACCCGGACGGCAACTCGATCGAAGCGGTTCATCACTACCGAAGCCGCACCGGCGAGATCGACCACGTCTGGCTGCGAACGACCGACATCGGAGCGGTGAAGCAGTTCTACGAGACGATCGCGGGACCGGTCGGCATCGAGCTCGTCCGAGAACAGCCCGAGCTCGTCCGTTACTCCGACGGCGCAGGTTCGTTCACGTTCGTCGTGGGCGACGAACCGACGGAGCACGTCCACCTTGCATTCGGCGTGAACGACCGGGAGGCGGTCGCAGCGTTTCACCGGCTCGCGACCGAGGCCGGCTACCTCGACAACGGTCTCCCCGGAGAGCGTCCGCACTACCATCCCGGCTATTACGCAGCGTTCGTGATCGACCCGCACGGCAACAACGTGGAGGCCGTCTTCCACGACCGCTCGTCCTGACAGGTCTCTCAGGTTTGGGCGGTCGGCGTGACCAGACGTCTCGTCGCTTCGACAACCGCGGCACGGCGGCGCTTCACCGAGCGTGCGTCCAGCCCGCGACGCGGATTACGCTCCGGCGGCGTCACCGCCCACGCCCGCGCGATCGCGTTGACCAGGGCGAGTAGCTCGGCCGGGGCGATGTCGTTCTCGACCAGGCCGGCCTTCTGTGCCCGGCGGATCTCCCGGGTCCTGACGGCGATCGCACCCTCGATGATCGGCATGCGGTGCTCTGCCTCGCCGGGCTCGAGTGAATGCCAGGCAGTGAGCTGCCAGACCTCGGGGTGCGCGACGAAGAAGTCGAAGACCTCGCCGGCCCAGCACGGAAGGTCGGTCGCGTCGAACGGGACCGACTCCATGAAACGCGTGACGTGGTCGGCGACGACCGCCTCGAACAGCTTGCGCTTGTTCCCGAAGTAGGCGTAGAGCAACTGCTTGTTCGCCCCGGCGGCGGCAGCGATGCGGTCGACCCTGGCGCCTGCGATCCCGTGCGCTGTGAACTCGGCGGTCGCCGCTTCGAAGATCCGGCGTCTGGTGTCCTGTGAGTCCCGAGCCATCCCGCGGCGAGCTTAGAGCCTTCCGATCGAGAACGTGGTCTTGCCGCCCAGCAGTTGCTCGTTACTTGACCGTGAACGAGCCCTTCATGATCGATGCGTGCGGGTCGCAGACGTACTTGTACGTCCCCTTCTTGAGCGTCACCTTCCACGTCGACGTGCCGACGCCGGCGACGGTGGTCTTCTTGTTCACGCCCGGGCCGGTCAGATGGAAGTTGTGAATGTTCGACTTGTCCTGGATCGTGATCGTGTACTTGCCGGCGGGAAGGCTCACGACCTTCTTCCCGGCCTTCTTCAAGGTGATCGTGAACCCGGGCCCGTCGGTCCCGACGAGTGTCGTCGCGGCCGCCGAGCGGGCGGCGAGTGCGGAGGGAACGGCGAGCACTGCCAGGGCGGCGGCCAGCGCAATGAGCTTCATCGGATCTCGTCAACTCCTCGATCGTCGTGAGCCGGTCCGCGCGGGTGGCACGCTCGCCGTGCTCTCTGATAACCAACTGGTTTGTTAGTGTTTTCTACCAGGTCGCCTGCTTGCGGCGCAGGCAGAGGGGACGGAGTCCCCCGATTCGTTCGGACAGCCAGCGAAGCAACGAGATTGGAGTCGGACGTGATTGACGAGGAAGGGACAGAGCAAGGCGAGGAGGCGACTCCCGAGAACACGCGGATGACGAGGCTGGGCCTGCTGCACCGGGGTGCCGTTGCAGGCGTGGCCGGCGTCGCGGCAGGGAGCCTGCTCCAGGTGGGATCGGCGGACGCTGCGGCAGAGGCCCCGCCGCCCGCGCTGCAGTTCTTCACGGAGTGGGAGTTCAACCTGGTGACGGCGATGGCGGAGACCATCTGGCCGACCGACGACCTCGGGCCGGGCGCCCGCGCTGCGGGCGTCGGCTACTACATCGACGGACAGCTTTCGGGAAGCTGGGGGCAGGGGCACCGCTTCTACCTGAACGGGCCCGTTCATGTCCGCCCACCGACACCGGCCACGGCTGGCAGATCCCGATGACGCCGCGCGGACGTCTATCGGGCGTTCCTGCCGGGCTACGACGCGTACGTCCGGCAGACGTTCGGCAACTCGTATCCGAACCTGACCGCCGCTCAGCAGACCGCGGCCATGACGGCTCTCCAGACCGGCAAGGCCTCGATCCCGATCGGCGGGACGACGACATTCGCGAGCTCGGACTTCTATTCGATGTTCCGCCAGAACGTGCTCGAGGGGATGCTGGCCGACCCGTCGTACGGCGGCAACAAGGACATGGTCGGCTGGAAATGGATCGGGTTCCCCGGCGATCCGATGCGCCGCGGCGACCTCTACCACGACTACATCTTCACCAGCAAGACCTACCCGTACGCGCGACAAGCCGCTGCCGCTCATGCCCAAGTACGCGAAGGCCGGCGTCGGGTCGAGTGCCGCTGCGACCGGCTCCAAGAAACCGGCGAATGCCGACACGAACAAGCTGATGGGAGGGATGTAGCCGTGGCGAACAAGAAGGTCGACGTTGCGATCGTCGGAGTCGGCTGGGTCGGCGGGATCATCGCCGCCGAGCTGACCAAGGCCGGCCTGACGGTCGTCGGGCTCGAGCGCGGCCACGATCGCAGCATCGCCGAGCTTCCAGGACGACCACGACGAGCTGCGCTACGCAATTCGCAACGAGCTCTTCCAGAACACCGCGAACGAGACCTGGACGTTCCGGCACAACCTGAACGAGACCGCCCTGCCGATCCGCCAGCTTGGCTGCTTGCTGCCCGGCACCGGGGTCGGCGGCGCGGGCGTCCACTGGAACGGACAGACCTGGCGCTTCCATCCGCGCGACTTCACGATCAGGACGAGCACGATCGACCGCTACGGGGCGGCCGCGATCCCGGCGAACATGACGATCCAGGACTGGGGGATCACCTACGACGAGCTCGAGCCGTACTACGACAAGTTCGAGTACATGGCCGGCATCGCCGGCAAGGCCGGGAATCTGAAGGGGCAGCAGATCGCCGGCGGCAACGTCTTCGAGGGGCCGCGCTCGCGCGAGTTCCCGGTCAAGCCGCCGGCCGACACGCCCGTGATGGCGTTGTTCAAGCAGGCGACGAAGAACCTCGGCTACCACCCGTTCACCGGGCCCGACGGCGAACCTGCCGAGCACCTACAAGAACCCGGACGGGATCGAGCGCGGCCAGTGCACCTACTGCGGCTTCTGCGAGCGCTTCGGCTGCGAGGTCGGCGCGAAGGCGGATCCGACCGTCACGGTGCTGCCCGTCGCGCTCAAGACGGGCAAGTTCAAGGTGCATCAACTACGCGAACGCATTCACGATCAAGAACGACGGCAAGAACGCGCAGAGCATCCTCTACTACGACAGCATGGGCCGCGATCCAGGAGCAGCCGGCGGACATCATCGTGCTCGGCGCGTTCGTGTTCAACAACGTGCGGCTGCTGCTGATCTCGAAGCTCGGCACGCCGTACGACCCGGTCTACCGCCACCGGGCGTCGTCGGGCGCAACTACGCCTACCAGACCGGCGGCGGCGGAGCGAGCGGCTGGTTCGAGAACGAAGAGTTCAAGCGCTACATGGGCTGCGGGCGCGTTGTCCGCCGCGATCGACGACTTCAACGCGGACAACTTCGACCACAGCGGCCTCGGCTTCCTCGGCGGCGGCTCGATCACCGTCGGGCAGAGCGGCGCGCGGCCGATCCAGAGCCTCAGCGTCCCGCCGGGCACGCCCGCGTTCGGCAGCGAGTGGAAGGCGGCGATCAAGAAGTACTACCGACCGCGTCGATCAGCGTCGGCTTCCAGGGCGAGTCGCCGGCGTACCAGGCAGCACTACCTCGACCTCGATCCGACCTACCGCGACAAGTTCGGGAACCCGCTCCTGCGGATCACGTTCGACTGGGAGCCGAACGAGCGGGCGATGATCGCCTACGCCGGGAACAAGACGCTCGGGATCATGCAGGAGATGATCCCGAACGGGCAGGTCGCCAAGGGAGGACCGCTCTCACCGACCGCCCCCGGCATCATCTCGGGCGGCCCCGGCTCGCTGCCGGCGCACTTCGACACGACGTCGTACCAGTCGACCCACAACACGGGCGGCGCGATCATGGGAGCCGATCCGGAGACCTCGGTCGTGAACAACTACCTGCAGATGTGGGATGCACAGAACGTGTTCGTCGTCGGCGCGTGCAACTTCCCGCAGAACGCCGGCTTCAACCCGACCGGCACCGTCGGCGCACTCGCCTATCGCGCTGCCGAGGGCATCCTCAAGTACCACAAGAGCGGCGGGCAGTCTCGTATGAGCGGCCTCGACCTCGAGCCGTACGACGGGAGGTGGGTGGCGGTACGCGACGGCGAGGTGGTGGTCGCGGCCGCCGATGACGAGGAAGCGCGTTCGGCGCCACGAGGCCGTCGAGGCGACCGACCTCGTGTTCCCGATCGGCGAGCCGCCGTCGGGCTTCTACCTGATCAACGTCTAGCCGGTGGGACGGGCCCGCAGGCGCGCTGCGTCTGCGGGCCCGTCAGCCGAAGAGGCTCTGCAGGCTGAAGCCGCCGCGGACGAGCTGTTCGATCGGCGTCTCCTTGATCAGCCGCTCGAGAAACGGCGCGGCGAATGACGGCACGTCGCCACGTTGCACAGCCTGCGCGAGCGAGCCGAGGAGGCCCGCCCTCACGGCTGTCGGTGACGGTTTCCGTCGTCCAGTGCGGCCCCCCTCCCGCCGAGCTGCCCGCGATCGAGAGGACGACTGCCTCCCGCGACGCCCCGAGGCTGCAGGCCGCCCGGTCGAGGCCTGCCAGGACGACCTCCTGGATCGTTCCGTCGAGGCCGCTCGCCGCGGGCAGCGTGCGCGGCACGCAGGGATTGGCGATCTGGACCGGATGATTGGAGCGCCCACGCGCAGCTTCGACCGCGATCAGGACCACGGCCCCGACGAGCAGGGCCGCGAGCACGCCGGTGGCCGCGTTCAGCTTCACGTCCGCTCCCGTCGGCGCACGAGCGCCGCGAGCACCAATGCAGCGGCGGCGAGCGCGGCCGAGAACAGGAAGGCCGGCCTGAAGGCGCGGGTGATCGTCTCCTCCACGGTGCTGACGAGCCGGTCGCGCGCCCGCCGCAGGTCGGCGTCCGAACCGGCGCCGTGCTCGTCGAACGGGCCCGCCAGGTTCGGAACCTGACCGGCCCGCGCCCGGTCGAACTCTCGCGCGACGCCGAGCGCGATCGGGATCTTCTTGGTGATCGGCACGGGCGCGTCGAGCAGCACAGCCGTCGCCTGCAATGTTGCGTGATGTCCCGCAGACGGAAGGTCACGCGCCAGGAGCGGTGCGATCACGGCGAGCGCGAGCACGAGCCCGAGGTGCCTGATGCCGACCGTCAGCGTGCCGCTGCGGGTCGCGCCGGCACCGAGGTCGAGTGCGTCGGCCGACAGCAGCGGCACCGCGAGGCCGAGCCCGGCTCCGCAGAACACGAGCGCGAGCACGACGTATGCCACCGTCGACGATGGAAGGAGCGCGAGCGCGACGAGCCCGAGCGCGAGCAGTGCCGAGCCGCCGCAGATCGCGACCGTCCCCGCGAGCCGTCGCGAGAGCGGACGAACCGCCAGCGTCGCCGCGGGCAAGGCGCTGACGATCACCGCGCCGCCGAGAGGTGAATAGCCCCACACCTCGATGATGAGGAGGACGGCGAGGAACAGCACGCCGACGAGCGCGCCGAACAACAGGCCGAGACAGACGTTCGCGGGGACGGTCCGCCGAAGCGACGGCCGCCAGCCTTCCTCGAGCGTCCCAGGTGTCCGTGCGACGAGCACCGCGCCGAGCCCCGCGGCTGCGAGCGGCGCCTGAACCGCGAAGATCGCGCGCCAATCGAGCGCCTGGGTCACGATGCCGCCCAGCGCCGGCCCGAGCGCCGCGCCGAGCGTCCCTGCGAACGTCCAGACCGCGGCTCCGCGTGCGGGCGATCCGGTCAGCCCGCCGAGCACCGGCAGGGCCCCTGCGAGGAGGAGCGCGGCGCCCGCACCCTGGACGCAGCGCGCCGCGATCAGGAACGACAGGCTCCCGGCCGCCGCGCACGCGAGCGAGGCAGCCACGAAGATCACGATCCCCACCGTCAGCACCCGGGCCGCGCGGGCGCGATGCACGACGAAGACGAGCGCGAGCGCGACGACCGCGACCGCGAGGTTGTAGGCGGTCACGACCCACGAGACTCCCTCGATCGTCGTGTGGAACCGGCCGTACAGCTCCGGCAGAGCCAGGACGACCACCGAGGAGTCCGCGAACGCGATCGCCACTGCCACCGCGATGAGGCCGGTGGCGACGGTGAGCCTGCGGTCCCCCTGCCCAGCGACCATGCGGCGATCCTAACCCTGGCGCCGGGACGCCCTTGACAACCGTGGAACTGATGTTCCACCATATGGGAGAGATGGCCTCCGAGTCCGGCACCCAGGCGATCGACCGCGCGGCGGAGCTGCTCGTCAGCGTCGTCCAGTCGAGCCGCCCGCTCGGGGTGGGCGAGCTCGCAGCGAGCTCGGGCCTCCCCAAGTCGACCACCTCGCGGCTCGTCGGCGCGCTGGAGCGCCGCGGGCTCGTGCAACGTGCGGGCGACCGTCGCGTGGCGCCCGGACCTGTGTTGCTGCGCTTCGCGCACCAGGACCGATCGGTGAGCCTGGTCGAGCTGGCGCTCCCGGCCCTTCGCGCCCTCGCCGATCTCTCAGGCGAGACGATCAACCTCGGCGTCCCGACGTCGCTGGGCGTCGAACATCTCGCGCAGGAGGACTCGCGCCACTTCATGGGCGGCACGAACTGGGTCGGGCGGCGGGTTCCGTTCGACTCGACGGCGAACGGCAAAGTGCTGACGGCGTTCAACGAGAACGCTCCGGAGGACAGTGCGATCCGTGAGCGCGGTTACGCGTCGGCCGTCGACGAGCTCGAGCCGGGCCTCGCCGCGATCGCCGCTCCCGTCTTCGGCCCCGACGGTGACGCAGTCGCAGCGCTGTCGATTTCCGGTCCAACAATTCGGCTCACCCGCGCGCGCATGATCGAGCTCGCGCCTCATCTGATCACGCAGGCCGCTCAGGTCTCTGAGCGACTGGGACACCACGACAAGCGAGGTGCCGCATGACGCACGAAGAGATTCTGAAGGGTCTCTACGACGAGACGCTCGTCGGGAACGCGCCCGGAGGTGAAGGACCTCGTCAACAAGGGCCTCGCCGACGGTCTCGGCTGCGAGTCGATGCTCTACGACGCGTTGATCCCGTCGCTCGAAGAGGTCGGGGCCCGTTTCGAACGCGGCGACTACTTCGTGCCCGAGATGCTGATCGCCGCCCGCGCGATGCAGGGCGCGCTCGACATCCTGAGGCCGCTGCTCGCCGAGACCGGCGCGAAGCCCATCGGCACCTACGTGATGGGCACCGTCAAGGGCGACGTGCACGACATCGGCAAGAATCTCGTCAACATCATGCTCGAGGGGGCGGGCTTCACGGTCTACGACCTCGGCGTGAACGTCGCGCCCGAGACGTTCGTGCAGCAGATCCAGGAGCACAAGCCCGATGTGGTCGGTTTCTCGGCGTTCCTGACGACGACGATGCCGATGTTCAAGGCGAACATCAATGCGTTGCAGAAGGCCGGCATCCGAGACGACGTGATCGTGATGGTCGGCGGTGCCCCCGTGACGCAGGAGTACGCGGACGCCGTCGGTGCCGACGGCTACGCCGCCGACGCGTCGACCGCCGTTCGTCTCGCCAAGGATCTGATCGAACAGCGACGCGCAGCCGTGCCCGTTTGATGCGCCGGCCGGCCGTCGCCCTCCCAAGCCAACCCGCCAAGAAAGGGCACTGAGTGGAGACCGTCCTCGAGTCGCCGTCCAAGACCGTCGTCATCGGCCCCGAGCGCGCGTTCTGCGTGATCGGGGAGCGCATCAACCCGACGGGCCGCAAGAAGTTTCAGGCAGAGCTGCAGAACAGCGACCTGTCCCGCATCGAGTTGGACGTCGCGCAGCAGGTTGCCGGCGGCGCCGACATGCTCGACGTCAACGTCGGCGATCCGCTCGCCGACGAGATCGAGCTCATGCGCTCGGCGATCCCGCTCGTCCAGAGCCTGACCGATCTGCCGCTCTGCATCGACTCGTCGGTGATCGAGGCGCTCGAAGCAGGGCTCGGCGCGTACCAGGGCAAGGCGCTCGTCAACTCCGTCACGGGCGAGGACGAGCGGCTCGAGGCGATCCTGCCGATCGTGGCACGTCACGGCGCCGCGGTGATCGGTCTCGCGAACGACGACGAGATCCCGATGGAGCCCGAGCGCCGGCTCGAGGTGGCGCGCAAGATCGTCTCCGCCGCCGGCGATCACGGCATCCCGCCCGAGGACGTGCTGATCGACCCGCTGGCGATGCCGGTGGGCGCCGAGCCGCGTGCGGTGACGCTCTTCCTCGAGACGGTCAGGCTGATCCGCGAGGACCTCGGCGTGAACATGACCTGCGGCGCGTCCAACACGTCGTTCGGCCTGCCGGGCCGCGAGACACTCGGTGCGTCGTTTCTCGCGGTCGCCGCGAGCCATGGGCTGACGAGCGCGATCATGGACGCGCGCTCCCAGGAGATCGTCGAGGGCGTGCGCGCGACCGACTTCCTGCTCGGCCATGACGAATGGGGCGCAGCGTGGATCGCCGCGTACCGCAAGAAGCAGGCGGCTGCCGCAGCCGGCGTAGGCTCGCCGGAGCCGGCCAAGAGCGGAGGTGCCGGCTTGGCCGGCGCCGGAGCGGCTAACTGACAGTGAGCGCAACCGAGCCTCTGGTCGAGGAGATCCATCCGGATCGGGTGCGGCTCGTCTTCAAGCAGGCGGACGGCGCGACCAAGGAAGCGCGCGTCCCGGCGGGCACGACGCTGTTCGACTGCGCGAGCTGGAACGGCATCGCGATCGATTCGACCTGTGGTGGCCACGGCACCTGCAAGAAGTGCAAGGTGCGGGTCGCCTCCGGGCGGCAGGAGCTCTCGTCGGTCGACCCTCGCGCGTTCTCGCCCGACGAGCTGAAGGCAGGCTGGCGGCTCGCCTGCCGCGCACAGGCGGACGAGGACCTCGTCGTCGAGGTGCCGCTGCTGCAGACGCGGCCGAAGGCGGCGCTCGCCGGCGTGGGGCGGCACGTGATCCTCAGGCCGGCCGTGCAGAAGCGCCATCTCGTGTTGAGCGAGCCAACCCTCGAGGACCAGGTGTCGGACCTGGAGCGGGTGGCGAACGCGATGGACGACCTCGAGCTGCGGGTGCCGCTCGAGCTCGTGCGTGCGCTCGGCAAGACGCTGCGCGACGCGGATTGGGACGTGACTGCCGTGGTGGTCGACGACCTGTTGCTCGACGTCGAGCCCGGCGACACGACGGCACGGCGCCACGCGATCGCCTACGACCTCGGCACGACCACGTGTGTGGCCACGCTGCTCGACCTCGAGACCGGCCAGCCGGCGGCGGTACGCTCGATCCTCAACGCCCAGCAGCCGTTCGGCGCAGACGTGATCTCGCGGATCAGCGCCACGATGCTCGACCCGGGAGCACTCGACGTTCTGCGCTCGAAGGCGCACGAGACGCTCGCGACGCTCACCGAGGAGGTCTGCGAGGAGGCGGATGTCGACCCCGCCGAGGTCTACGAGATCGTCGTCGCCGGGAACGTCACGATGATCCAGCTCGCGCTGGGGATCGATCCCGAGCCGCTCTCGATGGCGCCGTTCACGATCGCCGCGCGGCAGTTGCCGGCGGCAACCGCCGCCGACCTCGGCGTGCGGGTGCACGAGCGCGCCCCGGCCGTGCTCTTCCCGGCGCTCGGCGCGTACGTCGGGCCCGACATCGTGGCGGGCATCCTCGCCACCGGGCTCACGCTCGACAAACGCCTGCGGCTCTTCATCGACGTCGGCACGAACTCCGAGATCGTGCTCGGTTCCTCCGCCGGCGCGCTGGCGACGGCCGCGCCGGCCGGCCCGGCGTTCGAAGCGGCGCAGATCCGCTGCGGCATGCGGGCGGCCGACGGCGCGATCGAGGGCGTGAAGATCGTCGAGGGCGACGTCGAGCTGACGGTGATCGGAGACGTGGAGCCGGTGGGGCTCTGTGGTTCCGGGCTCGTCGACGCTGTCGCCGAGCTCGTCGGGGCGGGCATTCTCGACCACTCGGGCCGGTTCGTGCTCGGCTCGTCGGAACGTCTCGGGAAGATCGGCGAGGAGAACGTCTTCTACCTCTCGGACGAGATCTTTCTCTCTCAGCGCGACGTGCGGGAGCTGCAATTCGCGAAGGCCTCGATCGCCACCGGTTGGCAGATCCTCTGCAACGACATGGGCGTCGACCCGACCGAGATCGCCCAGGTGCTGCTCGGAGGGTCCTTCGGCTCCTACCTGACGGCGGCGAGCGCGGTGAAGATCGGGCTCGTCCCGAAGCTCGCGCTCGCGCGGATCGTCTCCGCCGGCAACGTCGCGGGCGAGGGCGCGAAGATCGCCGCGCTGTCCGTGACCGAGCGCGCCGCCGCGAGCGCCGTGCTCGACGAGGTCGACTACGTCGAGCTCTCGGGCCGCACCGACTTCAACGACCTCTTCATCGATCAGCTCAGGTTCCCCGATTGACCACCGTCGTCGTCGCCTGCGGCGCGCTCGCGCTCCACATCGACCAGATCGCGAAGCGCCGCGGCTGGGAGATCGAGGTGCGGCCGCTGCCGCCCGAGCTGCACAACCGGCCCGAGAGGATCCGGGCCGCCGTCGACGCCGCCCAGGGAGACGTCGTCGCCTACGCCGATTGCGGGACGCGCGGAGCGCTCGACGATCTGCCGCGGCTGCCCGGCGCCGACTGCTACCAGCTCTTCGGCGGGATGGAGCACGAGACCGGCACGTACTACCTGACCGATTTCCTCGTCCGCTCGTTCGAGCGGGTGGTGTGGCGCGGGCTCGGGCTCGACCGCCATCCCGAGCTGCGCGACGATTACTTCCGCCACTATGAGCGTGTCGTCTGGCTCGCCCAGTCACCCACGCCCGAGCTGCACCGGAAGGCCGAGGCCGCCGCGCGCAAGCTCGGCCTGCCGCTCGAGCTCCGCGAGACCGGCGACACCGGGCTCGAACTTGCCCTCGAACGTCTACTTCAGGAGGCATAGCCCTTGCTCGTCAATGAACTCCCGCGTTACGAGATCCTCGACGAGCACTCGATGCAGGAGCTCGACCGTGGCTGGCGTCGCATCGTCTCCGAGCTCGGTGTCGACTTCGGGACGTCGGAGCCCCACGAGGAGACCGTCGCTCTGCTCGAGGCGGCCGGCCAGAAGGTCGAGGGCCAGCTCGTCAAGCTCGACCCGGACTGGATCCTCGAGCAGGTTGCGAAGGCGCCGCGCGAGTTCGACCTCCAGGCGCGCAACCCGGCGAACAACATTCACATCGGCGGCAAGCACATGGCGTTCGGTGCGGTGTACGGCTGCCCGTTCGTGCGCGAGGGGATCGAGCGCCGGGAGGCGACGTACGCCGACTTCGAGAACCTCGTCCGGCTCTCGCAGGCGTTCCCGCAGCTCGACACGCCCGGCGGGACGATCTGCGAGCCGAACGACAAGCCGCTCGATTCCCGCCACCTCGACATGGTCTACGCGCTCATGACGCTGTCGGACAAGCCGTTCATGGGCTCGGTCACCTCGGGGCCGAACGCGGAGGACACGATCGCCATGGCGGAGATGGTCTTCGGGCGCGAGTCGCTCGAGCAGACGCCGGCGATCATCTCCCTGATCAACGTCAACTCGCCGCTTCGCTACGACGAACGGATGCTGGAGGCGCTGCACGCGTACGCGAAGGCGAACCAGGCGCTCGTGATCACGCCGTTCCTGCTGATGGGGGCGATGTCTCCGGTCTCGGTCGCGGCGACGCTCGCACAGCAGGTGGGGGAGGCGCTGGCAGGCATCGCGCTCGTGCAGACGATCCGCCCCGGCTGCCCGGTCGTCTTCGGCTCGTTCCTGTCGAACACCGACATGCAGTCGGGCTCGCCGAGCTTCGGCACCCCCGAGTCGGCAGTCGGCTTGCTCTGCACCGGCCAGATCGCCCGTCACTACGGGTTGCCGTTCCGCGGCGGCGGTGCGCTCACGTCGTCCCAGACGGTGGACGCGCAGGCGGCGTACGAGGCGGCCATGACCCTGTGGCCGACGTTTCTCGCCGGCACCAACTTCGTCATGCACTCGGCAGGCTGGCTCGAGTCGGGCCTCGTGTCGTGCTACGAGAAGTTCGTCGTCGACGTCGAGCTGCTGCGGATGCTCCACCACGTGTTCCAGCCGTTGCAGATCAACGAGGAGACGCTCGCGTACAGCGCCCACCAGGAGGTCGGGCAGGGCGGGCACTTCCTCGGAGCCGTGCACACCCTCGAGCGGTTCCGCGAGTGCTTCTACCGGCCGCTCCTGTCCTCGACCGAGAACTACGAGCGGTGGTCGCGCCTCGGCGGCAAGGATGCCGCCGCGCGGGCGTCCGACGTCTGGCAGAAGACGCTCGACGAGTACGAGGAGCCCGCGCTCGAGCAGGGGCTGAAGGACGAGCTGAAGGCCTACGTCGACCGGCGGAGAACCGAGCTTGGCGACTAGGTCGGAGATGTTCATCGACGGCGGCTGGTCGTCGTCGCAGAGCGGTGAGACGTTCACGGCCGACTCGCCGGCCACGGGTGAGACGATCGCCGAGGTTCCCCAGGGTGATCGCGGCGATGCCCAACGGGCGATCGACGCCGCCAATCGCGCCGCCGACGCGTGGTCGCGGACGACGGCGTTCGAGCGTGCCGCGTTCATGCATCGCGTTGCGGACGAGGTCGAGAAGCGGCGCGAGACGCTCGCGCACACGCTGACGCTCGACCAGGGCAAGCCGCTGCACGAGTCGCACGACGAGGTCGAGGAGCTGGTGCAGTACTGGCGCAACGCGGCCGAGGACGGTAAACGGCTCGAGGGCCGGCTCGCGAACTCGTTCACGCCGGGGAAGCGCGTGCTGCTGGTGCGCCGGCCGCGCGGGGTGATCGGCGTGATCACGCCGTGGAACTGGCCGTACACGATGCCGGCGGAGCTGATCGCCCCCGCGCTCGCATCCGGCAATGCCGTCGTCTGGACGCCGGCCTCGTCGACCGCCGTCGCCGCCATGGCTCTGGCCGAATGCGTCGTCGAGGCCGACCTGCCGCCCGGCGTCTTCAACCTGGTCACAGGCCCCGGCTCGGTCGTGGGAGACGAGATCGCACGCAACCCCGGAACGCACGGCGTGGGCTTCATCGGGTCGACCGAGACGGGGCGAAAGGTCGCAGAGGCGGCGGCCGGGAAGGCCGCGGTGCTCGAGCTCGGCGGGAACGGCCCGGTCGTCGTCATGGACGACGCCGACCTCGAGCTCGCCGCCGAGGCGACGGTCACCGCATGTTTCATGTGCGCGGGCCAGAGCTGTACCGCCGGCGAGCGGCTGCTCGTGCACCGCGCCGTGCGTGAGGAGTTCGTTGCGCGGCTCGGACGGCTTGTCACCGAGCGGATCGTCCTCGGCGATCCCTTCGCCGAAGGCACCACGATGGGGCCGCTCAACAACGCGGGCGTCGCCGAGAAGATGGACGAGCACGTCGGGGACGCCCTGCGGCGCGGCGCGACCGTCGTCGCGGGCGGAGAGCGCCAGAGCGGGTTCCCGACCGACCTCTACTGGCAGCCGACCGTGCTCGACGGCGTCCCGGCCGACTCGCTCGTCGCACAGGAGGAGACCTTCGGGCCGATCGCCCCGGTTGTCGAGATCGGCTCGCTCGACGAGGCGATCTGGCTTGCGAACGCATCGCCGTACGGGCTCCTCTCCGCGATCTTCACGCGCGACCTGTCGGAGGGACTGCGCTATGCCGACGCGGTGCGAACGGGCTGGGTCAACATCAACGACTCGTCGAACTACTGGGAGTCGCACCTGCCGTTCGGAGGACGCGCGGGCACAGCGAGTGGAATCGGACGGGTTGGCGGCAGCGGGCCGATGGAGTCGTTCACGGAGCTGCAGACGATCGTCGTCGCGTGACGTACGACTATCTGATCGTGGGAGGGGGCTCGGCGGGGTCTGCTCTGGCTGCGAGGTTGACCGAGGACCCAGGCACGCGCGTGCTGGTGCTCGAGGCGGGGAGGACGGACTCCTGGTGGGACCTCTACATCCACATGCCTGCGGCGTTCTCGTTTCCGATCGGCAACCGCTTCTACGACTGGAAGTACGAATCCGAGCCCGAGCCGTTCATGAACGGCCGGCGCATCTACCACGCGCGCGGGAAGGTGCTCGGCGGTTCGAGCTCGATCAACGGGATGATCTTCCAGCGCGGCAACCCGCTCGACTTCGAGCGCTGGGGGCTCGAGGAGTGGGATTACGCGCACTGCCTGCCGTACTTCAAGCGTATGGAGACGTGTCTCGCGGGCGCCGACGAGTGGCGCGGCGGCGACGGGCCGCTGTTCCTCGAGCGGGGCCCTGCCGAGGGGCCGCTGTTCGGCGCGTTTCTCGCCGCTGTGCAGGAGGCCGGATACGACCTGACCGACGACGTGAACGGCTACCGGCAGGAGGGCTTCGCACGGTTCGACCGCAACATCTATCGCGGCCGCAGGTGGAGCGCTGCGCGCGCCTACCTCCATCCGGCGATGTCGCGGCCCAACCTCGAGGTGCGGACGCGGACATTCGTCGAGCGGATCGTGTTCGAGGGCACGCGCGCCGTCGGGGCCCAGGTCGGCGGCGAGGTCATTCGCGCCGGAGAGGTGATCCTGTGCGGCGGTGCGATCAACTCGCCCCAGCTATTGCAGCTCTCTGGTGTCGGCAACGCGGCCGAGCTCGGCGCGCTCGGGATTGACGTCGTGCACGATCTGCCCGCTGTCGGGGAGAACCTGCAGGACCACCTCGAGGTGTACGTGCAGCGCTCCTCGAAGCTCCCCGTGACGGTCGCGCCTGCCTTCAAGTGGTACAACCGCCCGCTCGTCGGTTTGCGATGGCTCATCAGCAAGTCGGGACCGGGAGCGACGAACCACTTCGAGGCCGGCGGGTTCATCCGGTCGAACGACCGCGTCGCGTATCCGAACGTGATGTTCCACTTCCTGCCGATCGCGATTCGGTACGACGGCACAGCGCCGCAAGGTCACGGTTACCAGCTGCACGTCGGGCCGATGTACTCGGACGCGCGCGGCTCGGTGAAGATCACGTCGCCCGATCCGCGCGTGCATCCGGCGCTGCGCTTCAACTATCTCTCCACCGACCAGGACCGGCGCGAATGGGTCGAATGCGTACGTGCCGCCCGCTCGATTCTCGCCCAGCCGGCGTTCGAGCCGTTCGACGGCGGCGAGCTGTCTCCCGGCGCCGGGGTGGAGACCGACGACGAGATCCTCGACTGGGTGCGCCGTGATGCCGAGACGGCACTTCATCCGTCGTGCACGTGTGCGATGGGGACGGTCGTCGATCCGGCGACGATGTACGTCAACGGCGTCGACGGTCTCCGGGTCGTGGACGCGAGCGTGTTCCCGAGCATCACCAACGGCAACATCTACGCACCGGTGATGATGGTCGCCGAGAAGGCGGCGGATCTGATTCGCGGATTGACCCCGCTCCCTCCCGCCGACGTAGCGTTCTACCGTCATGAGACTGAGCGAGCTTCGAGTCGGTGAGCTGCTCGAGGCGCTGGGCGAGCGAACGCCTGCGCCCGCGAGCGGTGCAGCAACCGCGCTGACCGCGGCGCTGGGGGCCGCGCTCGTGGAACTGGCGGGCCGGTTCGCAGGCGACGACGAGTCGGCGGCACGCGCACACCAGCTCTGGTTGCGGCTCTCGGAGCTCGCCGACGAGGACTCGGCTGCCTACACGGCCTTCATGGCCGACCGAAACGACGAGACGCGCGCACGGACGATCGCGGTGCCTGAGGAGATCGCCGCCTGCGCGGACGAGACCGTGCTGCTGGCCGATCGCGTCCGGGGCCAATTGCGCTCGTCGGTGGTCGGCGATGCCGAGGCCGCCGCGGAGCTGGCGCGAGCGGCGGCGTCGGTCGCGCGCCGCCTGGCCGAGCTGAACCGCGGCTGAGCGAGGAGCAGGCAGGCCCCTCGCTCAGCCAGGGGCCTTACGCCTTGCTCTCCTGTTCGAGCTCGGCGATCTCGAGCTCGAGCTCGAGGGCCTTCACGATGTGGCCCAGGGCCGAGGCGACGCGTGCCGTGCCGACGATCGGCGCGACCGCTGCAAGGACACCCGCGACCCGGTCGGCGTCGACGTCCAGGTCGCCCGCGGCGCCGAGGTTCAGAACGTAGGACACGGGCGGGGCATCGACTGCGATGAGCGCAGCGATGCGCACGAGCATGAACGTCTCCGGATCGAGGCTCGACGCCTCGACGGAGCCCGCGGTCATCGCCGCGAGGAGGTCGAGGACCGGGGTCTCTGCTGAATCTGCCATGGGTGCTCCTTGTGTTTGTGGGTGGCTCAGATCCGCCTGCGCATCCGCCTGCGCTCGCGGCGACGCACGCCGCAGACCGAGACGGGCGACAACGGGCGACCGAATGGGTCGATGAACAGCGTCGTGGGCCCCGCCTTGGCGGGGACGGTCCCTTCGAGGACGTCGATGGTGTACGTGAGGCTGCCGTTCGTCAAACGGGGCTTCTTGATCACGATCACCGTGTCCTCGGGCACCGTGTCCCCGGGCTCGATGAACGAGAGGACGGCGTTCGGTGGATCGGATTCGAAGCTGTTCTCTCCCTCTGCCCACAGCTCGACGAAGTCGGTCGTGGACATGTTCCCGACGATGCGTTGTGGCCGGTCGGAGAAGTAGAGCGTCGACGCTGTGACTCCCTGGAGCGTCAGCATCCCGTTCGCGCTCGTGATGCTCGCTGCCGTCTGCACGAACATCGACTCTTCGGCTTCGAGCTCCGCGATCAGTCTCTGGTCCATAACGGCGGCACTTCCTTCCCAGTCCGAGATTCATCAGCCGGCGGACCGGCCGCACCCATAAGCGTGGGTCTCAGCCAGTACGTCCGTGTCATCCGATCTGGATGACCTGCCGCCGCCGAGACCCGTCAGACGTGCGAATGGCGACGGTGGCGGAGGATCAGGTAGACCGGAATCGCGATCGGGGCGAGGCAGGTGAGGAGCAGAAACCAGACGATCTTCGCGAGCACGGAGATCGAGTCGGCCACGAGGAGAAACAGCGAGACCACCCACGCGATCGCGAGGATCCCGAGGACGAAGATCGAGATGACGACCCCGAAACCGGAGGTCAGCTCGAAGGAGGCGACGGCGATGGAGTTCATCGTTCGATTTCAGCAACCGGTCGCCGCCCGGACTTCATCCCAGCGGGATGACCGTTCGAACTCGAACGCAGACCGAGAGCGCCGCGAGGCGTAGGCTTCGCGCGTGAGCGGCGATACCGATCGCCCGTCCGTCCGCCTCGCGGAGCTCGTTGCTGCGTTGTCGCTCGGCGTCGACCTCGGATTCGGGCAACCGATGGAGCACGTGCTGCGTCAGTGCCTGATCGCGCTGCGGCTCGCCGATCGCATCGGGTTGGACGAAGAGGAGCGGGCCGACGTCTACTACACGGCACTGCTCGTCAACGTGGGCTGTCATTCGGACGCCCACGAACAGGCGAAATGGTTCGGCGACGACATCGCGCTGAAGTCGGGGAAGTACGACCACGAGTTCGGCAGCGCACGTGGCGCTGCCGCTGCATTCCGGCTCGTCGGGTCGGGCAACCCCCCGTTGCACCGGTTTCGTGTCGCGCTCGAGTTCATGCTCGCCGGGCACCGGGACCTCGACGGCATGGTGAGCGAACACGCCCGCCTCGCCCGCCGGCTCGCCGAGCAGCTGAACCTGTCCGAGGGCGTGCGCGTGTCGCTCGCGGGCGCCTACGAGCAGTGGAACGGCCGCGGCTGGCCCGGCGTCCTGGAAGGAGACGGCGTTCCGCTGCCCGCGAGGCTCGCACAGTTGGCGGAGTTCAGCGAGGTAGCGCACCGCGTCGGCGGCGTCGCTGCTGCCATCGAGGTCGCGCGTGCGCGCGCCGGAACGCAGTTCGACCCGAACCTGGCTGCGCTCATGTGCTCCGACGCCGAGCCGATCTTCGCCGAGCTCGACGGGGCCGGTACCTGGGAGGCGGTGATCGACGCCGAGCCGGGGCTCCAGCTCGTCCTCTCCGGCGATGACTTCGACGACGCACTGGGCGCGATCGCGGACTTCATCGACCTGAAGTCGCCGTACACCCTCGGACATGCGCGGGCGGTCGCGGAGCTCGTGGCCGAGGCCGGGACGCGGCTCGACCTCTCTGCGCCCGAGGTTCGAACGCTGCGGCGCGCAGGGCTCGTTCACGACTTCGGGCGACTCGGTATCTCGAACGCGATCTGGGACAAGCCCGGTCCGCTCGGTGCCGGCGAATGGGAGCGCGTGCGGATTCACCCGTACCTGACGGAACGGATGCTCC
Organism: uncultured Thermoleophilia bacterium; assembly: GCA_963703445.1. Lineage (GTDB taxonomy): Bacteria > Actinomycetota > Thermoleophilia > Gaiellales > Gaiellaceae > PALSA-600. The sequence continues at coordinate 203,384 of CAVPEK010000001.1, forward strand.
ACCAGTCGGGGACGCTCGCTCCGCTCGCGGCGATCGCAGTCGCGCACCGCGAGCGACTCGACGGCTCGGGGTATCCACGCGGGCTCTCCGGCTCGTCGATCTCCGGGCCGGCGCGCCTCCTCGGCGCCGCGGACGCCTATCAGGCGATGCGAGAGCCTCGTCCGTACCGCCCGCCTCGGGGCCCCGACGAAGCCGCAGCAGAGCTGCGAAACGACGTGAAAGGCGGCCGCCTCGACGCCGACGCCGTCGAGGCTGTGCTGGGGGCCGCCGGCCACCGAGTGCCCCGGCGACGTGGAGGGCCTGCCGGGTTGACCTCCCGCGAGGTCGAGGTGCTGAGGCTGCTGGCCCGCGGGCTGTCCAACAAGGAGATTGCTGCGCGACTGGTGATCTCACCGAAAACGGTCGGGAACCACGTCGAGCACATCTACGCGAAGATCGACGCATCGACTCGCGCGGGGGCGAGCCTCTTCGCCGTGCGGCACGGGCTGCTGCCGGAGGGGGCTGTCGAGGTCGCAGCCTGACGCAGCGCCGGCTCGCAAAGATGAGTCGAACGCCTCATGCGGCCGCAGGCGCGGGTTCCTACGCTCGCCCGTAGTCGAACGGAGGAGCTGAGAGAGATGCCGAAGGTTTCGAGAGAGAGCGCGGCGCACGTCGAACATCACGGCCCGGTCGAGGACCGGCATGAGGACATCGATGACTACACGGTCAACTTCCTGACCATGGGGGTGACGATCGACGCCACCCCGCTCTTCAAAGGGCTGCCGGGCGAGCAATGTTCGTGCCGGCACTGGGGGTACGTGTTCAAGGGCAAGATCACCTACCGCTTCGCCGACCACGAAGAGGTCTTCGAGGCAGGCGACGCGTTCTACGTGCCCGAGGGTCACACGCCGCTCGTCGAAGAAGGGACCGAGTTCGTGCAGTTCAGCCCCAGCCGCGAACTGCGCGTCGTGACCGACGTGATGACGAAGAACGCCGTGGCGCTCGGAATGGCCTGATCGCGCAGGCAAAAGGGGCCGCGCCCGAGCGCTCACTGTCGCTCGGTCGCGGCCCCGCTCGTACCGGTGCGGGTCGGCTCGACCGGCCCCTACCCCGCGAGTGCCTTCTGCTTGAGCGAATCGAACTCGGCCTGCGTGATCGCACCGCTGTCGAGCAGCTTCTTGCCGGACTCGATCTCCGCCGCGGCGCTGCCTCCGCCGCCGCCGGCCGGAGCTGAGTAGAGAGCCTGCTGGGCGTTCGCACGCTCGAGGCCACGCTCGGTCATTCCCGCGTTCTGGGTGATCAGGTAGATGAAGACGCCCAGGAAGGGGAGGATGATCACGAAGATCAGCCAGCCGGTCTTGCCCCAGCCCGAGATGTCGTGCCGGCGGAAGATGTCGGCGAAGACTCCGATCAGCAGCCAGAACCAGAGGATCCAGACGAAGAAGACGAGCATCGTCCACATCACGTCGAGGAACGGGTAACTACTTGCGAGCACCTAGCTTCTCCTTTGGTCGGTTTCGAACCAGCCTAGGTTGCACGACGCACAATGCGCAAGTCGAATCGGGGCGCCCTTGGCCGGCAACAGTCTCGGTTGGCCGACCGGGACCGCGCAAGGTGCAAGCCTCCGCGCCCCGTAAGGTTCGGTGGATGGGATGGAACGATCGTGGCTGGGCTCAGGTGGATGAGCCCGAGTGGGGGGCCCCCGACCCGCCCGAGCCGCCTGCCTCGCGGACGTCGAGAACGACCCAGCTCTCGATCCTGGTGCTCGTCGTGGCCGTGCTCGCAGCCGTCGCCGGTGTCGCCGCCGGCCAGCTGCCTCGGCATCACCCGCTCGTACCGGCCTTCGCCTTCAGGCTCCCACATCTCGGCAGCAGCGCAGAGGATGGCTCCTCGGCCGCTGCCGCGTCGATCGGACGCGGCCGCCTGGTACAGCTCGGCGGGCCACCGGTCGCCGCCGATCCGTCCACGTACACGCTGCACGGGCGGACGGCCGCGACGGATGGCGTCCACAGCACCGGCAAGGTCGTCCTACGAGGCCGCTGGGACGACGGGCCCTGGCTCGTGCTTGCGCGAACGCGAACGGACGCAGCCGGCAACTTCGAAGTGACGAGCAAGCTGCACCAGCGTGGACTGCTCGAGCTCCGGCTGCTCTTGCCGGACGGCTTCATCGGGACGAAGACCGTCCGCGTCCAGTGACCGTCCTCTGAACCTGATTCGGCCCCTTCCGGGAAACTCGCGAATCAGATTCGCGGAGCGAATCTGGTTCGGTGCTGGTCCCTCTGAACCTGATTCAGCGCCTCTCGGGAAACTCGGGGCTGGTCCTTCTGAACCTGATTCGGCGGAGCCGAACCAGGTTCACGAGTTTCGAGCTGCCGCGACCTCCGGATCCACCTGGACGGTGAGCGGTTCAGGGACGACGCCGACCGGTTGGAGCGCCGGCTCGGGGGTCAGTCGCGGTCGCGGCGGAGCGAGCCGACGAACGTCATCGCAGCACCCGTCGCGGTCGCCCCGACGCACGTCGGGCAGGTGCCGCAACAGGCAGGCGCGGCTTCGGCCCAACGATCGAGGAACGGGACGAGTCGGAGGATCCAGATCCGAGCTGCGAGCACCATACGAGCAGTGTATGGCGAAGCTGACCGAAGTTCGAGACCGAAATGGGTGCTCTGGTCGCCCGACGGGACGACTGTTCGCGTCGCAACGCCCGGTCAACACTGAGTGCCGAAGGTGGGAATCGAACCCACACTCCCCGGAGGGAACCGGATTTTGAGTCCGGCGCGTCTGCCAATTCCGCCACTTCGGCCCGTGCGGGATCGTACCCCGGGTTCGGGTATTGCCTCCATCGTGCCGCCGACGTAGGACTTTTCTGCTCGAGGCAGTAAAGTCGCCCTGAACCTTGGCCGCAGATGCCTCCGCACCGACCCTGGCGACCCGCTTCAAGCGGCCCAGCTTGATCTCGATCTTCGGGTTGATCTTCGTCGGCCTGCTGGTCTTCTGGCTCGCGATCAACTTCGCAAAGACACCGTCGACATTCATGACGGTGTTCCTGATCGGGATCACCACGGGCTGCGTGTACGCCCTCGTCGCGCTCGGTTACACCCTCGTCTACGGCATTCTCGAACTGATCAACTTCGCGCACGGCGACGTGTTCATGCTCGGCGGCATGTTCACGATCACGATCAGCACGCACTTCTTCAACCTGCACCACGGGCAGGGGGCGGTCACGATCCCGATCGCGATCGCGACCTTGTTATTGACGATGCTCGCGTGCGGCCTGCTCAACACGTCGATCGAACGCATCGCGTACAAGCCGCTGCGCAACGCCCCGCGCCTCGCTCCGCTGATCACGGCGATCGGCGTCAGCTTCATCATCGAGGACGTCGGTCTGGCGTGGAAGGGCCCGAACTACATCACCGCCCCCGACGTCTTCCCGCACTCGCAGGTCTTCAGCTTCTACGGCATCGCCTTCGAGTGGAACAAGCTGATCGTCGTGATCGTCACCGTCCCGGTGCTGCTCGCCCTGACGTATCTCGTGCAGCGAACGAAGCAGGGCAAGGCCATGCGGGCCACCGCGCAGGACAAGGACGCGGCCGCGATCATGGGCATCAACGTCAACCGCACGATCTCGTTCACCTTCCTGATCGCCGGTGCGCTGGCCGGAGCGGCCGGCTTTCTCTACTCGCTCTACGTGACGACGGTGCGCTTCGACCAGGGCTTCCAGCTCGGCCTGATCGCGTTCACGGCGGCCGTCCTCGGCGGGATCGGCAATCTCCCCGGCGCCGTCCTCGGCGCAATCCTGATCGGCTGCATCCAGGCGTTCAACGAAGGTCTGAACTGGCACGCTCCCGGCTCCGACTGGACCGAGGCGATCGTGTTCTCGATCCTGATCCTGATCCTGGTCTTCCGGCCCGAAGGCCTGCTCGGCGAACGCACGCCGGAGGGCGGATGACGCAGGGCGCCCAGGGCGCATCGATCGACTCGGCGCCCGAGCTGGTGGGGTTCCGCAACCAGCAGCGCGCCCGGTGGGATGCGCTACCCGTCCGGCAGCGGGCTGCGATCTCGATCGCCCTCGAGCTCCTGCTCGCCGTTCTTCTGTTCTTCGTCGATCACTCGCTCGGCTACGCGGTCGTCGTGATCTCGGCGCTCTACTGGATTCACCGCCTCCCACCGATCCCGTGGGAGCTGGCCGGGCAGGCCGTGATCGTGATCGTGTTCCTGATCACCGGCCCACGCTCGCTGGCGGCGACGTTCGCGATCGCGTTCGGCATCTTCTGGATCCCGCAGCGCTATCGACGGTGGGCGCTGCCCACGATTGCGCTCGTCCTGACGATCCTCTACCCCTTCTACCAGGCGAAGATGTTCACGATCCCGGTGTTCGGCGTCTGGCCGGACGTCGCGACAGGCGTCTACATGATCGTGTTCGTGATGATGGCGGTCGGCCTGAACATCGTGGTCGGCTACGCGGGCCTCCTCGACCTCGGGTACGTCGCCTTCTACGCCACCGGCGCGTACACGGCGGCCTGGTTCGCGTCGCTGCAGTTCGCGCATCACACGTGGCACTTCGGTGCCGTCGGCATCGATCCGAAGCTCCCCGGCATCCACATCACGATCTGGCTCTTGCTGCCGCTCGCCGGCGCCATCACCGCCCTGTTCGGGATCCTCATCGGTCTCCCGACGCTCCGGTTGCGGGGCGACTACCTCGCCATCGTCACGCTCGGCTTCGGCGAGATCATCTACGACGTCGCGCGCAACAGCGACAACTTCCTCGGCACCGGCTTCAACCTGACGAACGGCCCCAACGGCATCACACCGCTCGACTCGATCGGCTTCGGTCACGGCATCTCCAAACTGACCGGCGGCTTCCTACCGGCGAACTATCTCCAGTGCTGCAACGCGAGCTACCTCGGGCACCAGATCCAGTCGACCGACATCTTCTTCTGGACGGCGATCGCCCTGCTCGTCTTCACCGTTTTCTGCTCGATGCGCCTGCAGTACTCGCGACTCGGGCGCGCGTGGATCGCGATCCGTGAGGACGAGACCGCGGCGGCTGCGATGGGCATCCCGCTGATGAAGACGAAGACGTGGGCCTACGCGAGCGGAGCGTTCTTCGGCGGCGTCGCCGGCGCGTACTACGCCGTCTTCAAGAGCGCCACGTTCCCGGGCGACTTCTACTTCAACATCTCGGTCTTCATTCTCTGCATGGTCATCCTCGGCGGCATGGGCAACATCGCGGGTGTGATCGTCGGTGGCGCCTTCCTCGCCTATCTGAACGAGGAAGGGCTGGCGAACACCGGAGCGTGGATCAACGCGAACGTCCATCTCGGCAACCACCACCCGAACCTGGACGTGCCGCTCTACGCGTCGGGCATCTACGGCCTGATCATCCTGCTCGTCATGCTCTTCCGGCCGGAGGGCCTGATCCCGTCGAAGCGCGTGGCCGCCGAGCTGCACGAAGGCGTCCACGACGAGCCGCTCTACGACATCACGGCCGACAACCGGGCGGTCACGGAGTGACCGTCGTCGACGACACCACCGACGTCCTCGTCGCCACCGGTCTGCGGAAGGAATTCGGCGGCCTCGTGGCCGTCAACAGCGTCGACTTCACCGTCCCGCGCGGAAAGGTGATCTCGCTGATCGGCCCGAACGGCGCCGGCAAGACGACGTTCTTCAACATGCTGACCGGCGTCTACAAGCCGACCGCCGGCCAGGTCCTGTTCCTCGGGGAGGACGTCACCGGGAAGCCGCCGCACGCGATCACCGCGCGCGGAGTCGGCCGCACGTTCCAGAACATCCGCCTCTTTCAGAACATGACCTCGCTCGAGAACGTCATGGTCGGCATGCACTCGCGGATGAAGGCCAACCTCTTCAACTCGATCCTCCGCACTCCGTCCGTGCGACGGGAGGAGAAGCAGACGCGCGAGCGTGCGCTGGAGCTGCTCGAGTTCACGGGCCTGCACCGCCAGGCGCAGGCGACTGCGCGCAACCTCCCGTACGGCGACCAGCGCCGACTCGAGGTCGCCCGCGCGCTCGCGACCGATCCCAAGCTGCTGCTGCTCGACGAGCCGACGGCGGGCATGAACCCGCAGGAGTCGGCGGAGTTCACGGCGTTCGTGAGCAACCTGCGTGAAGAGCACCAACTGACGGTGCTGATGATCGAGCACGACATGCGCGTCGTCATGGGTGTGTCCGACCGCGTCTCGGTGCTCGACTACGGCGAGAAGATCGCAGAAGGCACGCCGCGCGAGGTGCAGCAGGACGAGCGGGTGATCGAGGCCTATCTCGGCAAGGCCGCGGTCGAGGACATGAAGAGGCAGGGGCTCTCATGAGCGCCAACGGCAAGACGCCGATTCTCCTGATCCAGGACATCCACACCTACTACGGGTCGATCCATGCACTGAAGGGGATCTCGCTCGAGGTGCAGGAGGGCGAGATCGTGACGCTGCTCGGGGCGAACGGCGCCGGCAAGTCGACGACGCTCCGCTCGATCAACGGCCTCAACCATCCCCGGCAGGGGCAGATCCGCTTCCAGGACCGCGACATCACCGCGGTGCCGGCACACGAGATCGTCAAGCGCGGGATCGCCCAGTCGCCCGAAGGCCGGCGTCTGTTCCCGCGGATGACCGTGATGGAGAACCTCGAGATGGGCGCGTTCCAGCGCAAGGACCGGCAGGAGATCAAGGACGACATGGACCGCGTCTTCGAGCTGTTCCCGCGCCTGCAGGAGCGACGCAGCCAGAAGGCGGGGACGCTTTCGGGCGGAGAGCAGCAGATGTGCGCGATCGGCAGGGCCTTGATGGCGCAGCCGAAGCTCCTGCTGCTCGACGAGCCGTCGCTCGGTCTGGCCCCGATCTTCGTCGAGCGGATCTTCGACATCATCAAGCAGATCAACGAGCAGGGCACATCGATCCTGCTCGTCGAGCAGAACGCCCTGATGGCGCTCGATCACGCCCACCGGGGCTACGTGCTCGAGACGGGTCGCATCGTTCTCTCCGACACCGCGGCTGCGCTGAAGACGAACGAGCAGGTGCGCAAGACCTACCTCGGCGAGACGTAGCGCCGGCTTCGTTCAGGCGTCGCGGCGCTCCGTCCAGTACTGCCCGATCCCGGAGAAGACTGCCGCCCACACGGCAAGGATCAGGAGCGCGGTGGCCGTGGACATGGCGATTCGGCCAGAAGAGTTGTTGACCTGGAAGTGCTCGGCCGCCGCCACGTCGATGAACTTGCGCGCTCCGCCGAAGCTGTGGAACGAGATGAGGATGTGCGAGATCGCCGAGTTCCAGACGATCAGCACGCCGATCACGATTCGCGAGCTGACGATGGCGGCGAGGCCGACCGCGAGGAACAGGTTGACGACACCGATCGCGAAGACGTACGCAAGCTCATGCCAGACGTCGGACCCCGAGGGCTTCGCGAGATCACCGGCGAAGACAAAGCTCGCCGCGGTCACCACCGCGAACCCGATCAGCGCGATCGGCGCCCAGACGAGGAACGCGCCCGGGGTGCGAGCTCTGAACAACGACGAGCGCTTCCGTCCTGTGACGACCAGGTCGCGGAAGACGCCGTTGGCAACGTCCTGACTGCCTCCGGTTGCGCCGATCAGCACGGCGGACAGCGTGCCGAGCAGGCCCACGGTGTCCGCTGCGTCTCGGAAGTTCGACGCTCCGCCCGCAGGGCCGTGATGGGCGGGGTTGACCGCATGGAGGATGACGAGAACTGTCTCGACGATCACGACCACCCCGATCGTGAGCAGGACACACCACACCATGAGACCGCGGCGGCGCACGAGCTTCAGCACTTCGGCCTGCACGAGCCTCACTCGTTGGACTCCAGCCTCGATGTGATCTCCAGGAACTTCTCCTCGAGCGACGCGCGCGCGGGCTCGAGCCTCGAGACGGCGACCCCGGCTTCGACGAGCGCCCGGTTGATCTCCGCCGGGTTGCGTCCCGGCTGCAGCTTGACCCGCAGCGCGTGCCCCTCGGCCTCGATCGACGAGCCGTCGAGCACGCGCCGCGCCGTCGCCTCGTCGTCGACCTCGATCAAAAGGGTCGGATCTCCGCTCGCGGCGATCTCCTGAACGCCGCCCTGGACGACGATCCGGCCCCGGTCGACGATGGCGATCTGGTCGCAGGTCTTCTCGACCTCGTCGAGCAGGTGGGAGGAGAGGAACACCGTGCGTCCCTCGGTCACGAACGCGCGGATCAGATGGCGCATCTCGAGGATGCCGGCGGGGTCGAGGCCGTTCATCGGCTCGTCGAGGATCAGGAGTGCGGGATCGGCGATCAGGCAGCGAGCGATGCCGAGCCGCTGGCGCATTCCCAGTGAGTAGGTCTTGACGCGATCGTCGGCGCGCTGTGCGAGCCCCACCCGGTCGAGCGACTCGGGGATCCGCGCTTCGGCCGCGCGGTCGCGTGCCGCCGCGATCACCTGCAGGTTCTCCCGTCCTGTCAGGTGAGGATGGAACCTCGGCTCCTCGACGATGGCGCCGACTCGAGCGAGTGCCTCGGCGCGCTTGGCCGGCTGCGACAGGCCGAGGAGTGCGACGGTGCCGGAGGTTGGCTTGGTGAGCCCGACCAGGGTGCGGATCAGGGTCGTCTTGCCCGCCCCGTTCGGGCCGAGGAAGCCGAAGGCCACGCCGGCCGGCACTGTGAGATCGACAGCGTCGACCGCCGTCCGGTCGCCGAAGCGCTTGGTCAGCCCTCTCGTCTCGATGACCGTGTCCACCCGGCCCAGGCTACGGGTTTCGCTGGACGGCCACGCATCAGGACCCGACGACGAGGGGGAAGAACGGCGGCGTCAGCAGGTAGCCGATGCGGCGGGCGCCGCGGCCGTGTGCCATCTCGAGTGCGGCTCCGAGGCCGTGGACGGGCACGAAGCCGAGCTGCCGGGCAGCGAACGCGTCTCTGCAGCCGGCGATCAGGACCGCGCCGAGGCGGTGTGACGCGGCGTCGCACGCGCTCCATTCGACGAACGGCTGCAGCGGATGGCAGGCGCGTCCGGAGCGGTAGTCGTCGAGCGCCGTCTCGTCGAGCACCGCGGCCAGTTCGGCCTCCCGCATCGCATCGACATCGCGTGCGGTGCGGGGCTCGTAGAACAGCGCGCGGTAGGGCGTCTGGGTTGGTCGCTCGAAGCGACGGGGGAGAGGGTGGATCAGGATCACCGTGCCGCCGGCAGCGATCGGTGGTGCGTTTCGCCAGAGCCGCAGGGCGAGCCCGAGCCCGAGGTAGGCGGCGGTGATCGGGTTCGGACGCTCGCGGGGAAGCCAGGGCGTCGTCGGCGGGATCCCGATCACGAGCGCGTCCAGCGGCTCCGCCAGCGAAACCCCCTTCAGGACTGTCGCCCGCAGCAGTGCCTCGGTGTGCGCCACCGAGGGCGTGCCGGCGTACACGGCCGCTGCCGTCTGCTCGCGCGGCAGACGCTCGAGGATCCGTTGCCGGACCCGGCCCGGCGCGAACTGGAACATCCGGCGCACCCGCGAGCCGATCACGCGGTCGATCGCCTCCTGATCATGCGGATACCCGGCAAACGGCCCGCCGAGTCGTGGCGCGTTCAGTGCGAGCGAGACGCCGGTGACGGGCACCCGCTCGCTCAACCGGCGCTCGATCTCGACAGCGAGCTTCCATCCTTGCGACGAGCTCGTCTCGAGCAGGGACAACGCTCCGGCAGCGCGCAGCGACTCGCGGCCGCTGGCGGCGAGCAGCGCCGCCGGCCCGCCGTGGAGGACGGTCTCCGCGGCGGTGACGGTGACGACCAGGTCGGTCTCGACGAGTGCCGGGTTGACGCGCAGGTCGACGTTTCCCGAGCGGCCGAGTTCGACGAGGTCGCCGGCCTCGGCATCGTGGACGCTCACCCGTCCCTTGAACCGGCGGCGGAAGTCCGGTGGGACGAGCACGCCGATCTCCCGGGGCGTCGTCCGGCGCGAGAGGCCGCCTGCGACGAGAATCGTGATTTGCTTGACGCCGAGCCGCACGAGCTCGTCTGCCACGGTCGCGGTCGCGACGTGCCGCGGCCCCGAGCTGACCGAGGGGATCGGCAGAGACGGCTGCTCGATCACGATCGTTGCGGTGCCGCCGGGGCGAACGAGCTTGGCGAGCGGTTCGCCGGCGAGCGGAAAGGCGAATGCGTCGAGCACCGCACGGCCGACGTCCTCGAGCGATTCGCGCTGTCGAGGCGGGCGCAGTACGAGGTCGCCTTCGTCGGTGTCTGCGACGACGAGGCGCGCGTCGTTCAGCAGGGGAATCCGCGTCACGAAACCCGGCGGGCGGTCGCTGCGGTCACGCCGAGCGCGATGAAGATGCCGCCGGAGACCCAGCGCCGGACCTTTGCGCCGGTGCCGCTGCGCCGGAGCTTGCCGGCCAGCAGGTCGGCGAGCAACGCATACATCGCATCCGATGTGAACGCGATCACCACGAAGAGCACACCGAGGAGCGCGACCTGCTCGGGGACCGACCCGCGGCTCGCGTCGACGAACTGTGGCAGGAAGGCGAGGAAGAACAGCGCGGTCTTCGGGTTGAGCACGTTCACGACAGCTCCCTGCACGTAGAGCCGCCGGTGCCGGGTCGGCACCGCCTGTACCTCGGTGTCCTCCTCGCTGCTGAGGATGCGCCGGATGCCGATCACGATCAGATAGACGGCGCCCACGAGCTTGACCGTCGTGAACGCGGTCGCCGATGAGGCGATCAGTGCAGAGAGCCCGATCGTCGCCGCGCCCACGTGAACGAGCCCTCCGCTCGCGACGCCGAGCGCCGAGACGAGGCCTGCGCGGCGGCCCTTGTCGATGCTCTGCGTCACGATGTACGTGACCGCAGGCCCCGGCACGACAGCCAGCGCGAGCGAGGCGAGACAGAAGAGTGCGAGAGCGGACGGGGACGGCACGGAGCCCTAGGGAACTGCGCGGTAGAGGCGGAGGTACTGGGGCCGGAAGCCGCGGCGCGGCCAGAAGCGCGAGGACAGGAGATTGACGGAACGCCAGTCGACCGTCATCGAGCGAAAGCCCTGCTCGTGCGCCCACCGCAGAGCGAACGCCGTGAGGGCGACTCCTGCGCCGCTGCCGCGCACCTCGTCGCGCGTCGCCGCGAAGGCCAGGTCGATGTTGGACGCGGGAACTCGCAGCTCGCCCTCCGGCCTCCGGTAGAGGCCGAGCATGCCGACGGCCTGTCCTCCGACCTCCGCGAGGAACGGGATGAACGTGTCGTCGGCCCAGATCTCGCTTGCTTCGGCGCGCAACTCAGCGCGCGGCGGCGCCGTGAACTCCGAGAAGCTCGGCGCAGTCACCTGGTGGTCGTAGAGGAGCTGGTCGAAATCGACGATCGCCTCCAGGTCGTCGGGCGTCGCCCGGCGGATCGACCCGCCGAACTCGACCGGCTCCGGCCGGTCGACCTCCCGCACCGCCCACACCGCCTGGCAGCCGAACGCGAGGCGGAACCACACGTCGATCAGCGCCGGATCGGTCGCCGGGACGGTGAGCATGAAGCGCGAGACGCCGAGCTCCTGCGACTGGAGCGCGAACAGGTCGCGCAGCGCCTCCGGTTCGCGTGCGGCGTGGCCTGCAAAGAGCCAACGCGCCATCCCGGTCTTCTCGTCAACCGTGCCGGCGAGATAGGCGACGACCTTGCCGCCGCGGGTAGCGACGTGCCCCTCGTCCGGCAGCTCCGCCTCGAAATGACGCACGTCCGGGAGGAGCGGCTCGGCGGCACGCTGACGTGCGTACCGCTCGGCGAGCAGGTTCGCGGCCTCGTCGCGAAGGCCGGAAAGTGGGTGAATCTCGAGGCTCGCCATGGGTTTGAGGACGATACCCTCGGGCTGTGCCAAAAACGCTGACCGGAGCCGAGTTGGAGCTGGACGACGCGCCTGCCCGCGACTCCGAGCTGTTCATCGTCGACGGCAACAACCTCGCCTACCGCGCGTACTTCGCGCTGCCCGAAGAGCTCGCCACGACCGACGGGCAGCCGACAGGCGCTCTGCTCGGCTTCACCAACATGCTGTTCAAGCTGCTCGCGGACTACCGTCCGAAAGGTGTTGCGGTGGCGTGGGACTCGCGCCCGGTGCACAGGACGGCAACCGCGGAAGCGGCAGACGTGGTGTACAAGCAGGGCAGGAAGCCGATGCCGGATCTGCTGCGGGAGCAGTTCCCGCACTTCAGGCCGATCGTCGAGGCATTCGGTTACCGCAACCTGGAGTTCGAGGGCTGGGAGGCGGACGACGTGATCGCGACGCTCGCCACCCGCGCCGACGCGGCCGGGATCAAGACGTGCGTCGTCTCGACCGATCGCGATGCCTTCCAGCTCTGCAGCGACAACATCTGCCTGATGATGACCCCGCGCGGCGTTGCCGACGTCAACGTCTACACGCCGGAGCGGGTCGAGGCGCGCTACGGCGTGACCCCCGAGCAGGTGCCGGACTTCATCGGGCTCAAGGGAGACACGTCCGACAACATCCCCGGTGTCCCCGGGATCGGGGACAAGACCGCCGGCCAGCTGATCGCGCAATACGGATCGCTCGAGTCGGTGATCGAGCACGCCCCGGAGCTTTCTCCGGCTCGCGCCCGCAACATCACCGAGAACGCCGACCTCGCGCGCACGTCGAAGGAGCTCGCGACCATGCGTCGCGACCTCGACATCGACTGCGACCCGGCTCAGCTCGTCCTCGACCCTCCCGATCGCGCCCAGCTCAAGGAGATCTTCCGGCGCTTCGAGTTCCGCAATCTCCTGAACCGAATCGACGAGCTCGACGAGGCGGTGCCGAGCGCCCCCATGCAGGTGACCGGCATCGAAGTGCAGTGGCGCGAGGGCGAGCTCGACTTCCGCGGCGTGGTCGGCTACGGCGCGATCGGTGACCGCGGCGCGGTGGCGACGGGCAGCGACGTGATCGTCGGACCACGCCCGCTGGATCTGCGCGAAGCGCAATTGATCGTGCACGACGCGAAGGCATTGAGGGTCGACGCCAGGGAGGACACGCTGCTCGCCGCGTACCTGATCGATCCCGGTCGTGCCGGTTACGAGCTGGACGATCTCGCCGCCGAGTACGGCGTGGAGCTCGTGCCGAAGCCCGAGGCCGAGGAGGAGACGACAGCGCTCGTGCGGCGGGCGGAAACGCCCCGCCGGCTGATCGCTCCACTTCTGGAGCGCCTCGAGGAGCGTGGTGTCACCGACCTCTATCGCGCCGTCGAGCTGCCGCTCACGCGAGTGCTGGCAGCGATGGAGGAGGCCGGCGTCAAGATCGACACGTATCGGATGGGCGAGATCACCGCCCGGCTCGCCGATCGCGTCGAGGAGCTCGAGTCGCAGGCCTACGACCTGGCGGGCGAGGAGTTCATGCTCGGCTCCACGCAGCAGGTCGGAAAGATCCTCTTCGAGAAGCTCGGCCTGACGGCGGGGCGCAAGGGCAAGACCGGCTACTCGACCGACGCCAAGGTGCTTCGCTCGATCCGGCACGAGCACGCGGTCATCGAGGTGATCGAGGAGTGGCGCGAGCTCTCGAAGCTCCTCAACACCTACCTCGGCCCGCTGCCGTCGCTGATCTCGGACTCCGACGCGCGCCTCCACACGACCTTCAATCAGACGGTCGCCGCGACCGGGCGCCTCTCGACCTCCGACCCGAACCTGCAGGCGATCCCCGTGCGCACCGAGCTCGGACGCGAGATCCGCAGCGCATTCATCGCCGAGGAGGGCCACCGGCTCCTGAGTGCCGACTACTCCCAGATCGAGCTGCGCATCCTCGCTCACGTCTCTGGAGAACCGAAGTTGCGCGAGGCGTTCGAGCGCGGTGAGGACATCCATACGGCGACGGCAGCCGAGGTGCTCGGCGTCGAACCGGCGAAGCTGACCTCCGCGCAGCGCTCGATCGCGAAGATGATCAACTTCGGGATCGTCTACGGCATCTCGGCCTACGGCCTGTCGGAGAATCTCGAGATCCCACGCGACGAAGCGCAGCGCTACATCGACGCCTACCTCGCTCGTTTCCCGCACGTCCAGGACTTCATCGCACGGACGATCGAGCAGGCGGCGGCCGACGGCTACGTCACGTCGCTGCTCGGCCGCCGCCGGCCCGTGCCCGAGATCCGCGCGTCCAACCGGCAGACGCGTGGGTTCGGCGAGCGGATCGCGGTCAACTTCGTCATGCAGGGCTCGAACGCAGACATCATCAAGGTCGCGATGATTCGCATCGCGGCCCGGTTGCGCGAGGAAGGACGAGGTGCGCGCCTCGTGCTCCAGGTGCACGACGAGCTCCTGCTCGAGGTCCCGGAGCCGGAAGTCTCGACGGTGCGCGAGCTCGTGCGTGCCGAGATGTGCGGCGCCTACGACCTCGACCCGCCGCTCGCGGTCGACGTCGGCGTCGGCGACAACTGGGCGGAAGCCAAATCGTGAACCTCCCCGCGCGCGTCGGCCTGGTCACGCTGGCGTGCCGGGACGTCGAGCGCATGGCGCAGCTCCTGCGCGACCTCGGCTGGCCCGAGACGCCCGAGAGCGACGAGCACCACCGCACGTTTCAGTGCACGAACGGCGTGGTGATCGCCTGCTATGCGGCGAGCCACTACGAGCCCGTCTTCGGCCCGCCCGCCGACGGGTTCCGCGGGATCACGATCTCCGTCAACGTCGAGTCCCTCGACGAGGTGGAGCAGGTCTACGAGACGCTCAGCCGGATCGACGGCGTCGAGCTGCTCGGCGAGCCGGAGGAGGCGGCCTGGGGCGGGGGCTTCAGCTGGCGGGACCTCGAGGGGAACATCTGGGACGTGGCCTTCGCGAACGGCACGAGCATCGACGACCGCGGCGGCCTGCGCTTCCCCTGAGCCGCCAATCCGCGCAGGCTGGCGGTGCGTAATCCCAACGTGGCTATACTTCGCGGCCGCTTTGGCTTCCAACGATCTCATGCAGCTTGAACCCGGTGTCTGGGTCGAAGGCCCGGACGGCGAGCTGATCCCCGACTACGACTCCACCTTCCCCGAGATCAACGAGGGGCAGGTCGTCCACGGGACGGTCGTCAGGGTCGACAAGGACGAGGTTCTCGTCGACATCGGCTACAAGTCGGAGGGCGTCATCCCCGTCTCCGAGCTCTCGATTCGCCGCTCGGTCAACCCCGCCGACGAGGTCACGCTCGGCGACGAGATCGATGCGCTCGTGCTCACGAAGGAGGACGCCGAAGGGCGTCTGATCCTCTCGAAGAAGCGCGCACGGTTCGAGCTCGCCTGGAAGGCGATCGAGCAGGCCGCCGAGTCCGGAGATCCGGTCAACGGCCGCGTGATCGAGGTCGTCAAGGGCGGTCTGATTCTCGACCTCGGCGTTCGCGGCTTCCTGCCCGCGTCGCTCGTCGACATCCGCCGCGTGCAGGACCTCGACGAGTTCATGGGCCAGGAGCTGCGCGCGAAGGTGATCGAGCTCAACCGTTCGCGGAACAACGTCGTCCTGTCGCGCCGCGCCGTGCTCGAGGAGGAGCGCAAGGAGCAGCGGCAGCAGATCCTCGACAAGCTTCAGCCGGGCGATGTCGTCGAGGGTCAGATCTCCAACATCGTCGACTTCGGCGCGTTCGTCGATCTCGACGGCATGGACGGCCTCATCCACATCTCCGAGCTCTCGTGGTCGCATGTCAACCATCCGTCCGAGGTGCTCGACATCGGCCAGACGGTTGAGGTCAAGGTTCTCGACATCGACCGCGATCGCCAGCGCATCTCGCTCGGTCTCAAGCAGACCCAGAGCGATCCGTGGCAGCAGGTGATGGAGAGCTACCACGAGAACGACGTCGTCGAGGGGCGCGTGACCAAGGTCGTCACGTTCGGCGCCTTCGTCGAGATCCTTCCCGGCGTCGAAGGGCTCGTCCACATCTCGGAGCTCGCGCAGCATCACGTCGAGAATCCGCGCGAGGTCGTCTCGCAGGGCCAGCCGGTCAACGTGAAGATCATCGAGGTCGACGGCGAGCGCCGCCGTCTCTCGCTCTCGCTCAAGCGCGTCGAGGACACCGATCCCGTCCAGCCGCGCGCGGACGGAGCGGAGTCGGTGCACACCCGGCCGGCGATCGATCTGTCGGAGGACGTCTTCGCCGACGAGGCGCCGCCGCTCGAGCTGGTGGATGCGCCGGAGTCGGAGGCCGGGGACGAACTCGAGGCCGAGGAAGACGCCGAAGCCGAGTCGACCGAGGAAGAGGCTCCCGACGAGCTACCGGCCGCCGAGGCCGAGGTAGCACCGGCCGACGAGGTCGCAGAGGTCGCGACGGCCGAGGCCGCCGACACGACCGGCGCCGTCGAGCCCGCCGGCGAGCCAGAAGCGTCCAGCCCCGAGGAGTGACCAAACCGGTAGCCGTCGCGATCACCGGCGGCATCGGGGCCGGTAAGAGCGAGGCGCTGCAGGCGTTCGCCCGTCACGGCGCCGCGACGGTCTCGAGCGACGAGATCGTGCACCACCTCCTGCGCCGCGAAGACGTGCGGCGGGCGGTCGTCGAGCACATGGGGAACGGCGTGGTGGCGCCCGACGGCGAGATCGACCGCGGCGCACTTGGCACCGTCGTCTTCAACGACCGCACTGCGCTCGCCTGGCTCGAGGAACTGCTGCACCCGCTCGTCTCGCTCGAGTATCTCCAGTGGCGCGAACAGCTCGCTCAGCTGCCGCAGGCACCCGCCGTCTCGGTGACGGAGGTGCCGCTCCTCTACGAGACCGGCGGCGACTCACGCTTCGACAAGGTGGTCGTCATCACCGCGCCGGAGAAGCTCCGCAGGGCTCGGTCGGTCGTCGCGACCGAGAATCGCGAAGCCCGGCTGATTCCGGACGCCGAGAAGGTGAAGCGCGCAGATTTCGCTTTCAAGAACACCGGCTCGCTCGAGGAGTTGGACGCGTTCGTGGCGTCCGTGATGCACGAGCTCGCCCCGTGAGGCGGCTCGTCTGGGTCCTCGTGATCGCGGCCGTTGCGGTCGGCGCCTTCGCGTACATCAACAAGACGAGCCCCCCGTGGTACCAGCGCCTCCGCTATCCCCTGCGCTACTCGGAGTACGTCCGCGTCCACGCGCGCGAGCATGATCTCGACCCGGCTCTCGTCGCCGCGGTCATCTACCAGGAGTCGAAGTTCCGGAGCGATGCAAAGTCGTCCTCCGGCGCGATCGGACTGATGCAGATCACTCCGTCGACCGCGCGTGGGATTGCGATTCGAACACACGGAAGCGCGTTTCACACCGACGATCTCTACAACCCGGAGATCAACATCCGCTACGGCGCGTGGTATTTGAAGAATCTCTTCGAGAAGTACAACAGCGAAGAGCTCGTGCTCGCGGCCTACAACGCAGGCCAGGGGAACGTGGACCGGTGGCGCGCGAACGGAGAGCCCATCCAGTTCGCCGAGACGCGCGCCTACGTCAAACGCGTCGAGCGGCTGAAGACCATCTACCGCAAGGCGTGGGGCAAGGAACTTGGCTACTGATGAACGAGGAACAGCTGATCGAGCTCGCCGAGAACGCCAACACGTACACACCGCTCGGTCCCACCGACGTGCGCATCGCAAACGACCGCTACGTCCTCTGGATGGGGGCAGGCGACGAGCCCGGGTGGAACGTCGCGCAGCGCTTCCGTCTCCGGGCGGGCGAGCTGGAGGACGTCCGGGCGGAGCTCCACGAACTTCTCCGCCGTCGCGGCCGCACGGGGCTCACCTGGGAGGTCGGCACCCACGCGACCCCCGGCGATCTCACCGAGCGCCTACTGGCACTCGGCCTCGTCGACGACGAGCCCACACCGCTCGCCGTCGGGATGGTGCTCACCGGGCCCCCGGCGGCGTCGCCGCCCGACGTCGAGGTTCGGCGCGCGCGGACGCCGGAGGAACGCCTGGCGTCGGCGAGGATCGCCGCCGTTGCGTTCGGCGGGCCCGTTCCCACCAAGCCGCCTCCCCCGAGCGACGACGCCGACAACGTCGTGTACCTGGCCTTCGTCGAGGGCAGTCCTGTGGCGCGAGCGTCAGCCTCGTTCGGCAAGCGCGCCGTGTCGCTATTCGGGGGCTCGACGCTCCCCGAGGCGCGTGGGCGCGGCGCCTACCGGGCGCTCGTCGCTGCCCGCTGGCAGGACGCGGTCGACCGCGGAACGCCCGTGCTCGTGACACAGGCGAGCCCGCTGTCCCGGCCGATCCTCGCCCGGCTCGGCTTTCGCGAAGTCTGTGAGATCCGCATCCTGCTCGACAAGTTCGCGTAGACCGAAGCAGAATGCCCGCGTGAGGGTCTCGGCGAAATCCGACTATGCAATCCGGGCGGCGGTCGAACTGGCGGCCGCGGGCGAAGGGCCGGTGAAGGGCGAGCGGCTCGCGCAGGCGCAGGAGATTCCGGCGAACTTCCTGGAGAACATCCTCTCCGACCTCCGGAACGCCGGGATCGTCTCGAGCAGGCGAGGGGCGGAAGGCGGCTACTGGCTGGCGCGGCCGGCAGAGGAGGTCAGCCTCGCGGACATCATCCGTGCCGTGGACGGGCCGCTCGCAAATGTCCGGGGCGTCCGTTCGGAGCAGGTCGCCTACCAGGGCAGCGCCGAGAAGCTGCGGGACGTGTGGGTCGCCGTTCGCGCGTCACTGCGCGGGGTGCTGGAGAACGTGACGCTCGCCGACCTCGCCCGTGGCGAGCTGCCGGAGAGCGTCCGAGCCCTCGCCGCCGACCCGGACGCCTGGGCTCCGCACTGAAACTCGTGAACCTGGTTCGGCTGCGCCGAATCAGGTTCAGAAGGGTGGTTCGGAATCTGATTCGCGAAGCGAACCAGATTCCCGAGTTGACTGTCCTACGGCGTGAAGACGGTTTGCTTGACCGGGCGGGCGTAGACGATCTGGCCGCGCTCGAGCTCGAGAGTCTCCGCCTGCTCGCGGGTCAACTGCACCGAGAACTCCTCGCCGTCGTCGCGTACGAGCTCGCAGCGCACCTCGAAACCGAGATGGACGACGCGCTCCACCTGCGCCTCGCGGGTCGAGCCGTTCGGCACGAGCACGATCTCGAGATCGTGCGGCCGCACCCAGGCGTCGCCGAAGCGGTTCGCCTGGCCGACGAACGACATCACGAACGCGTTCGCAGGCTCGTCGTAGAGCTCGCGCGGCCCGGCCACCTGCTCCACGCGCCCCTTGTTCATCACGACGATCCGGTCGGCCACCTCCATCGCCTCTTCCTGGTCGTGGGTGACGAACACGGTCGTCGTGTGTGTCTCTTCGTGCAGACGCCGCAGCCAGACGCGCAACTCGGCGCGGACCCGCGCGTCGAGCGCCCCGAAGGGCTCGTCGAGGAGGAGCACCTCGGGCTCGGGCGCAAGCGCGCGCGCAAGCGCCATGCGCTGCCGCTGGCCGCCCGAGAGCTGGGCCGGGTAGCGGTCGCCGAAGCCCTGCAGTTGCACGAGGTCGATCAGCTCGTCGACGCGGGCCTTCGTCTCGGCGGCCGGGCGCTTGCGGATCTTCAGGCCGAACGCGATGTTGTCGCGCACTGTCATGTGCTTGAAGGCCGCGTAGTGCTGGAAGACGAAGCCGACGCCACGCTTCTGGGGCGGCGAGTCGGTGGCGTCCTCGCCCGCGAGCAGGATCTCGCCCTCATCGGGCTGCTCGAGGCCGGCGATGATCCGCAGCAGGGTCGACTTGCCCGAACCGCTGGGCCCTAGGAGCGCGGTGAGGGAGCCTCCGTCGACATCGATCGACACGTCGTCGAGCGCGTGGAAGTCCCCGAAATGCTTCGACACGTGACGCACCTGGATCGACATCAGCTGACTCCTTCCTTGGGCCTGAGCCTCGTCATGATGACGAGAACGACGACCGCGAGCGCGGCGAGCACGAGCGAGATGCCGTACGACCCGGCGAGGTTGAGGTTCTCGTACTCCTCCTGGACCCGCAGGGTCGCGGTCTCGGTCTTGCCCTGGATGCTGCCGGAAACGACTGCGACCGCGCCGTACTCTCCGAGGCAGCGCGCAGTCGTCACGACGACGCCGTAGATGACCGCCCAGCGGATGGACGGCAGGGTGATCCGCCAGAACGTCTGCCAACCGGATGCTCCGAGCGTGTGCGCCGCCTGCTCCTGCTCCATGCCGATCTCCCGGAGTGTCGGCACGACCTCGCGTGTGACGAACGGCACCGACACGAAGATGGTGGCGAGGATCATCGCGGGGAGCGCGAAGAGCACCTGGATCCCGTGGTCGGTGAACCAGGGGCCGAACCAGCCGGTCCGGCCGTAGAGCAGGTAGAGCGACAGGCCGACGACCACCGGCGAGAGGGCGAGCGGCAGGTCGACGAACGCGTTCAGAAGCCCCTTGCCGGGGAAGCGGCGGCGGACGATCGCGAGCGCGCAGACGATGCCGAAGACGGTATTGAGGGGCACGGTGATGGCGGTGAGCTCGAGCGTGATCCGGAACGCGTGCAACGTGTCCGGGTCGGTGAGCGCGCTCCATGCCTTGCCCGCTCCTTCGACGTACACGCGCCAGAAGAGCATCGACAGCGGCCCTACCAGCACCACCAGCAGATACCCGAGCGCGACGACCCGGACCCCATACCTACGCACGCTCGTACCTCGTCGCGAGCCGGCGGATGCCGCCGATCGCGAGCAGCATCGCGAACGAGATCGCAAGCAGGACGACGGCGACGGCGGCCGCCTGGGTCCCCGATCCGCTCTGGCTGAGGTTGAAGACGTAGACCGATGCCACCTCGGTCTTGAACGGCAGGTTGCCCGAGAGGATGACGATCGCACCGATCTCGCCGATCGCGCGCGCAAACGCCATCGCGACACCGGAGAGGATCCCCGGGCAGGATCGTCGGCAGCACAATCCTTCTGAAGATCGTGAGCTCGTGAGCGCCGAGCGATCGGGCGGCCTCTTCCATCTGCGTGTCGAGCTCGAGGAGCACCGGCTGCACCGTTCGCACGACGAAGGGAAGCGTCACGAAGAGCAGGACGAGGTAGATCGCGTAGCGCGTATATGCCGCGTGGATGCCGACCGGCGAGTGTGGTCCGTAGAGCGCGAGGACGAGGAGGCCTGCGACGATTGTCGGCAGCGCGAACGGCAGGTCGATGATCGCGTTGACGAACGACTTGCCGCGGAAGTCGTCACGCACGAGGACCCACGCGATCAGCGTTCCGGCGACCGCGTTCGTCAGGGCGACGAGCGCCGAGACGACCAGCGTCAGCTTGAGTGCCGCGACGGCCTCCGGCGCGCTGATCGCAGCCCAGAATCCGGACGAGCCGTCTGCGCGCGAGGACCAGACGAGCGCCGCGATCGGCAGCCCGACGATGACGGTGAGAAAAACGGTGATGAAACCGAGGGAGAGGGCCGTCCCGGCCCTCTCCCTCGTCTCGTTGCTGATGAGCTGCCCGATTGCGGGCGCTCGGTGAGTCACGCTAGCCAGCGCTAGGTCCTCCGACTGCCTGTTCGATCTTGGCCATGCGGCCGTTGCCCGAGGCGAACCACACCTTGTCGGCGTTGCGCCAGCCCCCGATGTACTTGTCGTCGATCTTGAAGATGCCGGGCCGCGCCGGGAACTTCTTCAGCGTCGCCGGCTCCTTCGCCACGACCGGGTTGACCGGACGGAAGCCGTACTGGACGAGCGTCTCCTGGGCCGGCTGAGACTTGACGTAGCGGATGAACTTGTTCGCGGTGTCGGCGTTCTTGCTGCCCTTCAGCACGGCGATCGGGAGCTGAATGAGCATCGTCTGCCGCGGGATGACGTACTGGATGTTCTTGCCCTGCAGATTGGCGTTGATCGCCTCGCTCTCGTAGGTGATCAGCACGTCGCCCTTGCCGGAGAGGAACGTGTTGGTGGCGTTCGAGCCCGACGAGTCCTGCGACACGACATGCGAGAAGAGCTTCTGCACGTAGGCGGTCGCCTGCTTGTCGGTCTTGCCGAGGCGCCGCTCCGCGCCGTAGGCGGCGAGGATGTTCCACTTCGCCGAGCCGGAGCTGAACGGGTTCGGCGTCACGACCTGAACGCCGGGCTTCACGAGGTCGGCCCAGCCCTTGATGTGCTTCGGGTTGCCGTCACGGACGGCGAAGACGACCACGGTGTTGGCCGCGATCCCGTCGTAGCTCTGGCGATTCCAGTTCGAGTTGACGAGGCCTGCGTCGACGAGCAGGTTGACGTCGTCGCCGGTCGAGAGAAAGACGATGTCGGCCGGCAGGCCTGCGGCGACGGACTTGGCCTGGTTCGTGGACGGACCGTACGACTGGCTGAACGACACGCCGGAGCCGTCCGGGGTCTTCTGCCAGGCCTGGATGAGCTTCGCCATCACCGGCTTGGGGGTGGAGTAGGCGACGAGCGAGAGCGACGTCCCCTTGGACGACGCCGTCGCGCCGGCGGCGGCCGCGAGTGCCGCCACGGCGGCGGCCAGGATCAGTGTGAGGTTCTTGCGCTTGTTCATAGGCATGCTGAACAAATATCATAAGCGAATTTGATTCGTCAAATAAGAGGAAATCACGGACAGACAGCTCGACCGGCTGCCCTTGTGTCCCGGCGGCAAATACGAGAGTGTCTCCAAGCGGCCCCGGCTGGACTGCGGAACCGCTATACTTGAGGGCGCAATGACTATGAGCGCACAGCCGATCTCCCCACCACAACAGCTCGAGGCCTGGGTCTCGTTTCTCCGTTCCCACGCGGCGATCACGCGGGAGCTGTCCGCACAGCTGCAGCGCGAGCACGGATTGACCCTGAACGACTACGAGGTGCTGCTGCACCTCTCGCACGCCGACGGCGGGATGCTGCGGCGGGTCGACCTCGCCGAGCGGGTCCTGCTCACGGCGTCGGGGATCACACGCCTGCTCGAAGGGCTCGAGTCCTCCGGTTTCGTCACCAAAGAGACCTGCGCGTCCGACGCGCGCGTCTCGTACGCAAAGCTGACCGAGACCGGGATCGTCAAGCTGAGGCGCGCCGCCGTCACGCACCTGCGCGGCATCGACGAGCTCTTCGTCGGCCGCTACTCCGGTTCGGAGCTCGCGACGCTCGCCGAGTTGCTCGCCCGGCTGCCCGTCACCGGCGCGGCGTGCAAGTCTGAGCCAGACGCGTCCTGTAGCTGACCCTCCGCGCCCTCCAGCTCTCTCGCGAGCCGCCTGAACGGGCCGTCCGCCTGGAGCAGCTCGTCGAATCGTCCACGCTGCGAGACGCGGCCGTGCTCCATGACCAGGATCTCGTCGGCGCGCCTGACCGTCGCCAGTCGGTGGGCGATGATGATCGATGTGCGACCGCGCAGCAGCCGGTCGAGCGCACGCTCGATGAGAATCTCCGTCGGGCGGTCGATGTTCGAGGTCGCCTCGTCGAGAATGAGAATGCGCGGATCGGCGAGAAGCGCGCGCGCGATCGAGATCAGCTGGCGTTCGCCCGCTGACAGCCCGGCTCCACCCTCGCGGACCGTGTGTGCGAGCCCGGCGTCGAAGCGGCGGCCGATCCGGTCGACGCCGACCGCCTGAGCGACGTCGGCGACCATCTCGTCCGTCGCCTCCGGCCGCGCGAAGCGAATGTTGTCGGCGATCGTCCCTGCAAACAGGAACGGGTCTTGCAGGACGACCCCGAGCTGGCGGCGGTACGAGCGCAGCTGCAGCGTCCTCAGGTCGTGCCCGTCCACCCGGATCGCGCCGTCGTCGGGGTCGTAGAAGCGCCCGACGAGCTTCGCGGTCGTGGACTTGCCGCCGCCCGACTCGCCGACGAGGGCGAGGCAGCCGCCCGCGGGAACGTGGATGTCGATTCCGTGCAGCACCGGCTCCTTGCCGTACGCGAAGGTGACGTGATCGATGTGCAGATCGCCCTCGATGCGCTCCGCGCGATGCGAGCCGGGCTCGTCTGTGATCTCCGCTTCCGTGTCGAGCACCGTCGTGATCTTCTCCATCGCGGCGCCGGCCGACTGCACCTGGCCGTACAGGTCGGACAGTTCCTGCAGCGGCTGGAACACGAGGTTGAGCATGAAGACGGCCGCGACCAGCGTGCCGATCGCGAGCGATCCACTGCCGATCATCTGGCCGCCCACCCAGAGCACCGCCGTCATGGCGACGATCCCGAGGAACTCGATCCCCGGGAAGAAGAGGGAGTTCAGCCACTGAGCATGCGTGTTCGTCCGCCGGTTCGCGTCGTTCCCTGCATCGAACTCTCCGAGAAACGCGACCTCCCGGTTGTACGCCTGGATCACGGCCATCCCCGAGACCGACTCCGCGATCTGCGCGGTCATCGAGGCAATCGTCTCGCGCACGCGCAGGAACGCAGCGTGCGAGCGCACCTGGAACCATCTCGTGAGGATGAGCGTGGGCGGCAGGATGACGAGCGCGACGAGCCCGAGGCGCCAGTCGAGCACGAAGAGCCCGATCACGGCAGCGATCAGGGTGAGCGTGTTGACGACGAGCGTCGTCAGCCCCTGGGAGAGGACATCCGAGAGCGCGTCGACGTCCGACGTGATCCGGGCGATGATCCAGCCGGCCTTCTGTTGCGAGAAGTACTTCAGCGACAGCGTGGTCAGGTGGTTGAACAGGTCCTCGCGGAGCCCGAGCACGACGTCCTGGCCGACGCGGGCGAGCCCGCGGACCAGAGTCGTCTGCAGGATCCACGCGAGGGCGTTGATGACGAGGTAGACGATGACATCGCGCGTGAGGCGTGTCTCGTCGTGCGCCTGCATGCCGTTGTTGATCGCGTCCTGCACGACGAGCAGTGCAGCCACGGGTGCAGCCGCGGAGCAGACGCCGACGACGGACAGCAGGCCGACGCGCAGCCACCGCCCGGAGAGGTAGCGCGTCAGGCGCGTCAGTCCGATTCGCCGTTTCGGCGCGTGCCGCTCGGGGACCTCGGGGTTCCCGAGCGACTGGTCGATTCTCCGCCTATGCAGCCGCACTGATCTCTTCCCCGAACAGCGACCAGAAGACGCCGCGGCGTGCGAGCAGTTCCGTCGGCGTGCCTGCCTCGACGATCACGCCGTCGTCGACGACGACCGCGCGGTCGGCGACCTCGACGGTCGAGAGGCGCTGGGTCGCGATCAGCACCGTGCGCCCCGCCAGCGCGGGGCGGAGGTTCTCGACGAGATGGCGCTCCGTCTGGGTGTCGACCGCCGACATCGGGTCGTCCAGCACGACGACGCGTGCCCCTGCGACGAGAGCGCGCGCGAGCGCGACGCGCTGGCGCTGGCCGCCCGAGAGGTTGACGCCGCGCTCGCCGATCAGCGTGTCGTATCCGTCCGGCAGGTCGGCCGCGAAGTGGGCGACGCCCGCAGCCTCGGCTGCGGCGACGACCTCGTCCCACGGGGCGTCGGGCCGGGCGGCGGTCAGGTTGTCGCGGAGCGGGATCGAGAACAGGACGGGTTTCTGGGTGACGATCGCGACCGCGTCGCGCAGCTCTGCGACGGGCACGTCGCGCACGTCGACGCCGCCGACGAGGACGCGTCCGTCGGTGGGGTCGTAGAACCGCGGCAGCAGATTGAGGAGCGAGGTCTTGCCGGCGCCGGTCGGACCGCAGACCGCGATCACCTCGCCGGGCGCGATCTCGAGGTCGACACCGGACAGGACCTCCGAGCCGGTG
The DNA here is from genome assembly GCA_963703445.1 of uncultured Thermoleophilia bacterium. Lineage (GTDB taxonomy): Bacteria > Actinomycetota > Thermoleophilia > Gaiellales > Gaiellaceae > PALSA-600. Next base: position 228,809 of record CAVPEK010000001.1, read on the forward strand.
CCGTACGAGAAATGGACGCCCTCGAACCGCACCGCCAGCTCCCCGGCCGGCAGTGCCGTCGGGTAGGCCGGCTCCGGAATCGTCTCGATTCCCTGCAGCCAGGCGAAGCTGCGGGACGCCGACGCGGTCGCGCGCTGGGCCAGGGAGAGGATCCACCCGAGGGCCTCGAGCGGCCAGACGAGCTGCAGGAGCAGCTGGTAGAAGAGAAAGAACTCGCCGTAGGTCAGCGTGCCGCCGATCACGTCGCGGCCTCCGACGAGCACCACCGCGGCGATCGAGACCGTCGGGAGGAACAACAGCCCCGGCAGGAACGCCGCCTCGACTCGAGCCTGGCGCAGCACACCGTCGCGGACGAGCTCGGCCTTGCCGGCGAAGCGCGCCTGCACGTCGTCCTCGCGTCCGAACGCCTGCACCATCTCGATCCCGACCACGGCCTCGTCCGCGGCCTCGGTGACGTCGGCTTTCAGCTGCTGCACCTCGCGCGAGATCGGCATCACCTTGCGCGCAAACGTGAAGGCGAGCACGAACACCGCCGGCATTGCGATCAGCGCGACCGCCGCCAGCTTGACGTTGACGAAGAACAGGACGGCCGCGATCCCGATGATCATCATCACCGACTGGATGCCCTGGGTCATGCCCCAGCCGATGAAGTACCGGATGGGGTAGAGGTCGTTGGTGGCGCGCGAGACGACCTGGCCGGTTGCATGCTGGTCGTAGAACGCGCGCGGATACCGCAGGTACGCCTGGTAGAGCAGCTCGCGCATCCGCGCCTCGACGCGGATGCCGGTGCGTGCCGTCGCGTAGCGGCGCGTGAAGTTGAGCCCGAAGCGAAGCGCCCCCAGCACCACAACGATCACGAGGTAGGGCCACAGCGGCTTGGAATGGCCGTTCGTCGGCGCGATCGAGCCGTCGATCGCATGCCGGATGACGATCGGGATCGCGATCGAGAGCACCGAGTAGGCGAACGCGCAGGTGAGACCGATCACCACGAGCCGCTTTTCCTCGCGCCAGAGCCTCGCGAGGCCCTTCGCAGTGGGCCAGAAGCCGAGATCCGGAGGGTTGACCGAAGGAGAACGCCTTGTCACCCTAGGAAGCTACCAGGGGTTGTTAACCAGGCTAACGATCGTCCGCGGTCGTCATTCGTTACCGTCGCGACATGGGTGTGATCCCCATCCCGGGGCTCGAGCACCTTCCGTTCGCGGAGGTCTGGTTCCACGAGCGTCGACGCGGTGCGGCTGGGGGAGGCTTCGGCCAAGGCGCGCGCTCTCGGCAAGACCGGGCTCGAGGTGTGGACGACGACCAGGACGCCCGCGGTCGCCGTGTTCCTCGAGGAGCGCGGTTACGACGAGGTACGCCGCTACGCGATCTCGGAGCTCGACGTCGCAGCGGCACCGGATCCGCCCGAGCCGCGGTTCGCGCTCACCACGTTCGCCGAGCGTCCCGAGCTCGCCGACCGGCTGTTCGAGCTCGCCCGGGTTGCCTACGCCGACCAACCGGGCCGGTCCGAAGCGGTGATCGGTGAGGCGTGGTACCAGTGGGGACTCGGCGCGCATCCGGCCGACGCCTACTTCATCGCGCTCGAGGACGGAGAGCTGTTGGGGTACGGCTACCTCGAGCTCGACGACGCGCAGTGGAAGCACGGGTTCACCGCCGTCGCACGCCCCGCGCGCGGCCGCGGGGTTGCCGGCGCGATCAAGCGGGCGCAGATCGCCTGGGCCAAGGAGCACGGTGTCGAGACGCTGCAAACGGCGAACGAGACCCGCCTCGGCTCGATGCTCGCGCTGAACCGCCGCCTCGGGTATCGCCCGCTGTACGAGGAGATCGTCCTGCGGGGGCCACTTGCACAGGCTCCTGGAATCTGATTCGCGCAGCGAACCAGATTCCCGAGTTTGCGGGTCTCGGGACGAAACTCGTGAATCTGGTTCGGCTGCGCCGAATCAGATTCAGCCGGCCACTGTAGGAACGGTCTCGGGACGAAACTCGTGAATCTGGTTCGGCTGCGCGAATCAGATTCAGCCGGCCACCGTGGGAATCTGATTCGCGGAGCGAACCAGATTCAGGGGCATCGGCCGTCAGTGCGAGAAGATGGCGGTCGCCGTGAGCTCGTAGTCCTTGCGGTTCCCCGAGGTGCAGCGGATGCTCACGGGGTACTTGCCGCGCTTGGCGATCGTCGCGGCCAGCGTTCTGAGCGTGCGCTCGCCCGGAATGTCCGTGTAGATATCGCCCGCGATGCGCACGCTCATCGCGCAGTCCGTCGCCGCCGGGCCGTGGAGCTGCAGCTGCAGCTCGCCGGGATTGAGTGGCAGGACGAAGTTCGCGGACCTGCGCACGACTCCGGTCGTCACGAGGACCTGCGGCGACGGGCTTACCGTCGGGGCCGCGGTCGGGGCCGCGGTGGGGGCCGGGGGCGGGGCCGGCGGGCTCTCAGGAGCGAGCCCGAGGGCGTGGGCAGCCGCCCAGGCGTCGATCTCGCCGCCGCCGATGCCGCTGACCGGATGGGCGGTTCCCTCGAGCGCCTGCACGAGCTGGTTGACGGTCAGGCCCGGGTCGAGCGAGAGCAGGAGGCCGGCGATCCCTGACACCGCCGGCGGTCCGAACGACGAACCGCAGCCCAACTCGGGCCCGGATGTCGGGTCGATGACCTCCTCGCAGCCGGGGGCGGCGACGTCGACCCACGTGCCGCGCGTCGACCAGCTGTAGAGCGCGTCGTTCTCGTCGGTGCCCGCCACCGAGAGCACATTGTCCCAAACGGTTCCGTACCAGGCCGGGTAGAGGGGAGCGGTGTTGCCGCCGTTCCCGGCGGCGGTGACGACCAGGACGCCGTGCTCCTGTGCGTACTCCAGGGCTCCGAGCTCGTTCTCGTCCGGCTGGTTGCTGGCGAGGCTGACGTTCACGATCCGCGCTCCGTGGTCGACCGCCCAGCGGATCCCCGCGGCGATGTTCCCGGCCAGGGCTCCGTCGCGCCCCGCGGCGACGCGCACCGGCATGATCGAGCAGTGCCAGCAGTAGCCGGCAAATCCGACGCCGTTGTTCCCCAGAGCGCCGATGATCGACGAGATCCAGGTGCCGTGGCCGAAGGTGTCGGTGGTGTCGGCGTCGTTGCCGACGATGTTCCACCCGGGGACGACCTGCGTCAGCTCGGCCACCGGCGTGGATTGGCCGGCGGGTTTGAAGAGCGGCTGCGAGAGGCCGGTGTCGACGACCGCGATCACGATGCTCGGATTCCCCGTCGTCAGGTTCCAGAGGTCCGAGGCCCGCGTCAGCCGCGGCCCCCACTCAGGGGGCCAGTATGGGTCGTTCGGATCGGCGCCTGCCGCACCGGCGCTGCAGGCAAGGAGCAGCGCTGCAAGCAAGATCAGCCAGAACGCGCGCACGCGAGGGACTGTAGTCCTCGTTTGGAGCAGGGCTTGGGGGGGTTTTCGACCCGCGTAGCGCGTCGCGCTACTGCCCGTTGAACCGGGTTCCGTCGGCGGTCAGCCCCTGGAGCTCGCGGCGACGATCGAGCTGCTGCGCCACATCGGCTGCGACTCCGATCTTCTGCACGACCAGGTATCGCGCCGTCTTGTCGACCACGACCTCGACGTCGTGCAGCTCGGTCGAGCCAAGGCAGCACCGGCCCCCTAGGATTTGTCCAGGATCGGCTCGCGGCGGGTGTCAACGAAGTCACGCGTCGCCGCGAGCCGATCCCAGACGACACAGCACGGGGAGAGTCAGTGCCGTGAGCCTGACATCACAACAGCCCTGCGTCGTCGCCGCATCATCCCGAGAGGGCGAATGCGCTGCACCGGATGGTTCTCGGCTCGCGTTCGAGAGTGGAGCGTGCCGGGATCGAACCGGCGACCTCCGCCTTGCAAAGGCGGCGCTCTCCCAGCTGAGCTAACGCCCCGAAGCGCCCGTCAGTGTAGCTCCGCCCGGCACTGCCGCCTCTCGAGGCGCCCCCCGAAGGTTCGGGGGCGCCTCACTGAGTGAGGTGGCCGCTCTAGGCGGCGCGGGAGAGCCGCTCGTCCTGGCGGGCTCTCTGGATGATCAGATCACGATCGCCGTGCCGGAGCATGGCGCGTGCGTTCCGCTGCTCTTCCCAGAGCTCGGCGATCCGCTCCTCGAGGTCCAGATGCTCCGCTTTCAGCGTCGCGTCGTATTCCTCGGAGAGCGCACGCATCACGTCTACCCGGCGCTCGGAGAGTTGATCGATCTCCTGTCTGATGTCGTTCAGCGTTCGCATATCCCATAAAACGCGGTGCCCCACCTCGATATTCCTACGAGTATCCGAGCTCGTCCAGCCGTTCCTCGTCGATCCCGAAATAGTGGGCCAGCTCATGGAGAACCGTGATTCTGATCTCCTCTTCCAGTTCCTGTGGATCCGGAAACGTCGAGATCAGGGGTCTGCGGAAGATCGTGATCTTGTCGGGCATGAACGCGTCCGTCTCCCAGAGCCCGAAGAGGTCCGGATCGTCCGGGCTCTCCTCCGCGACGACCACGGCGACGTTCTCGAGCGCCTCTGCGAGCCGGGGCGGCAACGAGTCGAGCACCCGCTGCACATGCTCCTCGAACGTCACTCGGCGAGGAGATCGCGGAGCTTCGTGAGCGCGGAGAACATCCGGCTCTTGACCGTCCCCAGCGGGACCCCGAGCCGCTCGGCGAGCTCCGACTGCGTCAGACCCCCGTAGTAGGCGAGCTCGAGCGCCTCCCGCTGGTCGGGCGGCAGCTTGGCGAGGGCGGACTGAACGCGGCGCCGCTCCTCACGGACGGCCGCCTGCTCGTCGATCGTCTCGTGGGAAGCGATCGGCGTCTCGTCGAGGACGTCCGTCCGCCGGCGCTCCTCGCGCCGGACGAGATCCACGGCGCGGCGGTGGACGAGCGTCATCACCCAGGTCGACACCGTCCCGCGCGCGGGATCGAAGCTGGCTGCGGTGCGCCATGCGCCGAGGAACGCATCCTGCACCGCGTCCTCCGCGAGGGTCGGATCGCGCAGGACGCGCACGGCGAGCGCGTAGGCGACGCGGCCGAAGCGGTCGTAGAGCTCCGCGAGAGCCGGTTCGTCGCCGAGCGCCATCTGCGCCAGAAGCGCCTCGTCGGGGAGTTGTGCGAACGGGGGCGGCATCGGCGGCCCGACAAGCCTATGACTTGGGCGGAGGAAAACGAATCAGAAACGAACGGCGATGCGCCGGATCAGCCGTGGAGCCCCTCACGGATGCGCTCCGCCACCGAGGCCATCTCCAGCTTCGCGCCCGTGACATCCTTGAGCAGCTCGTCCGCCGTCGGGCCCTGTCCGAGCGACCAGAGCTCGCGGAGTAGGTCGCCCGCGTCGCGCTTGGCGAACCAGTCGTTGCCGAGCTCGCTGCGCAGGAACTCCCGCAGCTGCGCCTCGAACGCCCACGAGCGAAGGTAGCCCGTTACGTAGAAGCTGCCGTCGATGTCGTCCAGGTAGCTCTCCGGATTGACCGGGAGCTTCAGCGCGTCGCCGAGGATCTCTGCGTAGCGCGCGCGCATCGGCTTCACGTCTTCCGCCTGGAAGAACTCGATCTCGTACATGAGCTTGGCGGCGTATCGCCGCACGAAGTAGAGGAGCGAGACGGCGCCGTCGTGCGCGAGGTCGGCCGGCCGGGGGACGTCGAGCCTTCGGTTCAGCCAGGCCGGCTCGGTGACGAGATGCTGGAGCAGCATCGCCCAGCCCTCGGTCACGGCCATGTCGCCGAGCCGCTTCGCCTCCATCGGGAGGTCGTCACTCGTGTGGGCGTAGTGCTCGGTGTGGCCGGCTTCGTGGAAGAGCGCCTCCCAGTCGTCCTTGCCGCCGATCGGCTGAATGACGAGCATCACCTTCCCCGGCACCTCGATCGGTGCGCAGAAAGCGCGCGGCGTCTTGGACGGGCGCGACTCGAGGTCGAGGTGGACGTTCTCCTGCGATCGCAGGTCGACGCCGAGCTCGGTCAACGTCGCCTCGAGCGCCGGCAGCATGCGATCCGACGGGTACAGCTCGTCGAGCTCCGTCGCCCGGAAGAGCCGGGCGACGTCCCACGGGCGCGCGTCCGAGAGCCCGATGCCCAGGCGGGCACGGAACAAGGCCTCGCCTTCGCGCTCCCAGAGCCTCTCGGTGTCGTCGAGGAGGGCGGCGCACTCGTCACGGAGCTCGTCGAGGCGGAAGCCGAAGCGCTTGTAGAGCTCGTAGTAGTTCTTCGAGCCGAGAGAACGCACTGCCTCCCGGTCGATCTCGACCGCGTCGAGGTACACCGGGTTCAGGTGCTCGTCGAGCAGCCGCAGGCGGGTCGCCTCCAGCCGCTCGCGCTTGTCGCGGTCGGGCTCGTTCGACATCACGACCCGCAGCATCCGGTAGGGATGAGTCTCGCCGTCGACGGACGCCACCAACTCGGCCTCGACCTGCGCCATGCGCGCCTGATGGTCGCGGGTCAGATTGCCGAGGAAGCCCTCGCAGGCGAACCGCCAGAGCTCGACCGGGCCGCCTTCCATCTGGTGCGCCGTGTCCAGCCGGGTCAGCTCGTGGTAGCGCTCGTAGACCTGCTCGACGTCGAGCGTGTCCTTCAACCCTGCGAAATGCAGGTAGTACTCCTCGTCGATGTCGGCGACGAACCGGTCGGCCCGGTCTCTGAATGCATCGATCTCGCGCGGCTCTGGAGTCACCGGTCCCTAGGATACGGCCCCGTGCACAGACTGACGATCGAGACCGGGCAGCACACCCAGCTGCTCGACATCACCAAGCAGGTTCGCGAGGCGGTCCACGGAGCGTCCGGCGCAGCGGTGCTCGTCTACGTCCCGCACACGACTGCCGGGCTGACGATCAACGAGCACGCCGACCCGATGGTCGCCCGCGACTTCGAAATGGCGCTCGAGCGGATCGCGCCGGAAGGGTGGGGCTGGCAGCACATCGAGGAGGGCGAGGAGAACGCGCCGTCTCATATTCGCGCCGCGCTGATGGGCCCGCAGGTCGTGATCCCCCTCGTCGACGGAGAGCTCCAGCTCGGCGTGTGGCAGGGCATCTTCTTCTGCGAGCTCGACGGGCCGCGGACTCGCTCCGTGCTCGTGACCGTCCTGCAGTAGTCGCCACGTCGGGCGCACCTTCGGCGACCCGAGCCCGCGAACGACTACCTTCCGTCTGTGGCCGCCCCCGTCCAGCGAGACCAGGAGCTCGAGCTGACGATCGACTCTCTCGCCTACGGTGGGAACGGCGTCGCGCGCCTCGACGGCTTCGTGGTCTTCGTCAGGCGAGGCCTGCCGGGCGACACGGTGCGCGCCAGGGTGACAAAGGTGCAGCGCCGGCATGCGGAGGCGCTCGCGACCGAGGTGCTGTCCTCGGGGCCGCAGCGCGTGGAAGCGCCGTGCGCCCACTACCCGGCCTGCGGCGGGTGCCGCTTCCAGGATCTCGCCTACGACGCCCAGGTCGCGACGAAGGAGCAGTGGGTGCGCGACTCGCTCCAGCGGCTGGCGGGCCTCACCGAGCTGCCGCTCGAGCCGATCCTGCCGGCAGCGTCGCAGTTCGGCTACCGCAACAAGATGGAGTACTCGTTCACGGAGCTCGAGGCCGGTCCGACGCTCGGCCTGCACCGGGCAGGCCGCTGGGACGAGGTGCTCGACATCGAGAAGTGCCTCCTGACCACCGACCTCGGCAACGGGATTCGCAACCGGATGCGCGACTGGGCCCGCGAGGAGAAGCTCCCCGCCTACGACCAGGAGACGCACGAGGGATATCTCCGGCACCTGTTGATTCGCGAGGGACGAAACACCGGCCAGGCGCTCGTCCAGCTCGTGACGGCCCGCGGGGAGCGGTTCGACCGCGAACGCTTGATCGAGGTGCTGACGGAGTTCCCGGAGGTGCGGTCGATCCACTGGTCCGTGAACACCGGCGTCTCCGAGGTCACGAACCTGCCGACCGAGCTCCTCTGGGGTGAAGACGCGATCGAGGAGGAGATCGGCGGCCTGCGCTACCGCGTGCGACCGAACGCGTTCATCCAGACCAACACGGAGATGGCCGAGCAGCTTTACGCGCTGGCCCGCGAGTACGCCGGGCTCACCGGAGGAGAGACCGTGTACGACCTCTATTGCGGGATCGGCACGATCGGGCTCTCGATGGCCGCCGAGGCGCTGACGGTGTGGGGGATCGAGATCTCCGAGGAGTCCGTCGCCTGTGCGATCGAGAACCAGGAGCTGAATGCGATCGGCAACACCGCATTCTTCGCCGGCAACGTCGGTGAGGTGCTCCGCGAGCTGCGCGAGCGGGCTGGAGCGCCCGACGTGGTCGTCGTCGACCCGCCGCGCGCAGGTCTCGCGGGCAAGGCGCTGAAGCGCCTGGGGGAGCTCGAGGCGCCGCGCATCGTCTACGTCTCCTGCAACCCGACCACGCTCGCCGGCGACCTCAAGCGCCTCGGCGACGACTACGGCTACCGGCTCGTGCGCGCAAAGCCGGTCGACATGTTCCCGCACACGCCGCACGTCGAGTGCGTCGCGCTGCTGGAGCGCGGTTGACCACCTACCTGTGCAAGGCCTGCGCGACGCAGTACCCGCCTGGCGACGAGCCGCCGGGGGCATGCCCGATCTGCGAGGACCAGCGCCAGTACATCCCGCACGACGAAGGCCAGCAGTGGGTCGAGTGGAGCGCGTTCATCGCGCGATCACAAGGCCGACATCCGCGACGACCACGGCATCCTCGGCATCGGGTGCGAGCCGTCGTTCGCGATCGGCCAGCGTGCGCTCCTCGTCAAGTCGCGCGCCGGCAACGTCCTCTGGGACTGCACGCCGTATCTCGACGACGAGATCGTCGCCCGGATCGGCGCCGAAGGGGGGCTCGCGGCGATCGCGATCTCGCACCCGCACTACTACGCCTCGATGGTCGAGTGGGCGCATACGTTCGGCTGCCCGATCCATCTGCACGAGGCCGAGCGGAAATGGGTGATGCGCCCCGATCCTGCGGTTCGGTTCTGGAGCGGCGAGACGAACGATCTGGGCGGCGGCCTGACCCTGATCCGGTGCGGCGGCCACTACGAGGGTGGGCAGGTCCTCCACTGGGCAGGAGCGCCGCGCGCTGCTGACCGGCGACATCGTGCAGGTGATTCCCGACCGGCGCTACGTGAGCTTCATGTACTCGTACCCGAACCTGATCCCGCTGCCGCCGTCCAAGGTGCAGCACATCGCCGAGGCGCTCGCGCCATACGCGTTCGACACCATCTACGGCGCGTGGTTCGGCCGTGTGATCGAACGCGACGGTTCAGCCGTCGTCCGGCGGTCGGTCGACCGCTACATCCGGGCCGTCACCGACCCGGGGCTGCCGTCGTAGTTCCCGCCAGAGCAGGTCGACGTTCGGGAGCAGGAAGCCGATCGAGATCGCGGGCAGCGCCGGTAGCCCGCTCAGGTTCAGCCAGACGGTCAGCGCGATCGTCGCGCCGAGCGCCGCGACCAGCGTCACCCACGTCCAGTAGACGCGCAGTCCGAACCGGTCGGCGGCGCCGAGGAAGAGCGCGAAGAACAGCAGGTCGGGGACGCCGAGGTTGGCGGCGGCGTGCTCGCCCGGGACCGGGAACGCGAACGACAGGACGCTGAAGACGTGTTGATGGTGCGCGACGATCTCCTTCGTCGGGCCCCGCCAGACCGAGTACGCGTCGACCCACGGGATGATGCATGCGACCAGGACGACCCAGGCGACCGTCTCGAAGTAGCCGAGGAACCACCAGCCGAGGAACGTGGTCGCGCCGAGGCGGGCGAAGTTCGCCCACACGTCGAAGTGGGCGAACGTCAGCACGGCTGCGAGCACCGCGAAGGCGAGCCCGACCGGGAGCAGGCCGCGGTAGGTGCGCAGCGGGAGCGCGATCAGCACGAGGCCGAACACGCACGGCATGAGGACGAACGCGATCCACGCCACGTCCCACCAGAGGCCCATCTGCCAGAGGTCCGGAGAGACCTCGTAGTAGATGACTAGCGGTATCAGGCACGCAGCGAAGGCCGCCGAGCGCCCGCGGCTGGTGGCCCAGACGCGGCGCATCTCGCCCCGCTCGGTCTCGCCCGTAGCCACCGCTACGAGCTGCGCCCGATCAGTGCGAGCTGCTTGGTCTGGGCCATCCCCGCGGGCACTCGCAACCTCCGCTACGTGCCTAGTAGGGCGGCAATTCGGCCCACCAGGGGCCAATTGACTTGAACGCGTTCCAAAAGGCGGTCTTGGCGGGTGCCTCGTCGAGCGAGGAGTCGATGTCCGGGACGGCGAGCGCTTCGATCGTCGGGGTGAAGCGCTGGAGCTCGCTCACCTTACTGTCCACCGTCTGCGCGAGCGGGAAGCTCGCCCCGTTCAGGAACTCGACGGCGTCCTCGCCCATCACGACGACGAGCTTCGGCTCGACGATGCGCAGCTCGCGCCGGAGCCACTCCGCGGCGAGGGTCAGGTCGCAGCCGGCGAACTTGACGCAGTTCGTCCCGTAGACCTCCATCGGGTCGACGTGGAGGCGCTGCAGCGACTTGATCAGCGCGCTGCCGGCGCGTCCGTGGAACGCGACTCCCTCCTGCAGTTCCTGGCTCTGCGGCCCGTATTTGAGCAGGAAGATGCTGGCGAGCGGGTGCCCGGTCGGGAGCGCGGTCGGGGCCCCGTCCGCCGCTTGCGCGATCTCGTGCGACAGGCGATTGATCTCGTTGATCGCCTTGCGCAGGTAGCGCTCATAGATCTCGTCTGTCGTCACGGTGGAGGCCACGCGGCAGGGGGACCTTTCGCGCCGCGAGGACCTTCTCCTAGCGGACCTTTTCTTTGGCCTGGGCGACCCACTTGAGCGACTGAAGATAGGCGAGCGATTTGGGCCGGCGCAGGATTTCGGCCGTCCGCAGCGACAGCAGGAACTCCTCCTGGTCGTGGAACGCCCGCATTCGCAGCGCTCCCGTGCCGACCCCCTGGAGGACGTGGGCGTCGGAGCCGGCCCCCATCGTCAGGTTGTACTTGCGAGCGAAGCGGAGCGCCTCGTCGTTGTAGCCCTCGAACAGAAGCCGCGCGTTGTAGACCTCGAGCACGTCGATGTCGGCGAGGTGCCGGTGCAGCGTCCGCGGGTCGGGGATCGCGTGCATGCGATCGAACGGGTGCGGCACGTACACGATCCCGTCCTGCTCGCGGATCGCCTCGATCGTCTCGGCGAAGCCCAGGCCGCGGGGGATCTCGCGTTGCAGGAAGAGCCCGATCACCTCGCCCTGAGAATCCGTCTTCACCTCCTCGCCCGGAATGACGATGAGGTCACGGTTGCGGGCGTAGTCGGCGGCCTCGAGCGCGCCGCCGAAGACGTTGTGATCCGTGACGGCGATCGCACCGAGACCTTCTGCTTCGGCGTGGTCGACGAGCTCCGCCGCATCGATGCTGCAGTCGTGCGACCAGGAGGTGTGCATGTGCAGGTCGGCGACGATCCACGGCCGGTCGTCGAGCGGCGCCGTGCCCTGCCGTTTGTTGCGCCGGCGCGTTCCGACCGAGGCATAGATCTCCTCGAGCTCGCGCGCAACGACCGCGAACGTGTGCTGCTCGGCCTCGCTGCGTGCTGCCGCAGCCTCGCGCTCGCGCAGCTCCGGGTCCTCGGCGAGCCGCGCCGTCGCAGCTGCGGCGAGCTCCGGTTGCAGATCGACGCCCCGCGGCCGGACGATCGCGCAGCCCGACGCTGCCGCCTCGAGCGTCACCCGGCGGAGCCCTTCGACGCCTGGAACGAAGATCGCGGCGGTGTTGAGAATCGCGGCGCGGCTCGCACCGTCGCGTTCGGTCCGGGTGTGCACCCGTGCGGCGAGATCGCGCGGTATCGCGGGGCGTCCGATCAGCGAGCGCGTGCGGAGGAGGACGATGTCCCAGCCGGGAAGCTCACGAAGCATGCGGATGATGCCGCGGGCGACCACTCGTTCGTTCGGGCGGAGCTCGACGACGATCGTCTTCTGCTTGCGGCCGGGCGCGAACAGCGTCGCGTCGACGCCGGGCGAGAGCACGCGGTAGTCGCCGGGGAACCGTTCCTCGGCTGCTGCGCGGACATCGTCGGAGAGCGCGATCAGCGCGTCGAGGCGCGCCAGCAGCTTCTCGCGCAGGGAGCGTGCCGGTGGATACCCGAGCCGATCCGCGGAGGCGAACGTGGCGACGGCGAGCGCGTCCGTGTCGCGCAACGCGAGATACGAGAGCGACGGCAGCCCGGGCTCGAAGCCGTGGACGACGTCGTAGCTCCCCTGGGCGAGAGCCTGGCGCAGGTTCGCCTGCACGCCGACCGGCACGCCGAGCTGCGACCGGCGCGACACCGGCACCGCGGGGCCGACGGCGATCACCTCGGCGGGCTCGCCGTGCAGCAGCGCCCGGCGGCCGGCCAGCAGGTCGGCGGCCCGGGTCGAGGGCGCCAGCACGGTCACGGAATGGCCTGACGCCCGCAGGGCAGCCGCCACCCCGGCCACATGCTCGTTCACGTCGTGCGGCTGCGACCACGCGAACGGCGTCACCAGACAGATACGCATCGTCCCCGAGCTTAGCCCGGGGACGATGCGGGCCGAGGCTCAGAGGCTAGACCTGCGCGGGCGCAGGCGCCGAGACTTCGCGGCGGTTGCGCTCGATGAACTCCTCGACGAGCTCCGCGGCGTCGTCGTCCTGGATCTGCCGCGGCGGCGACTTCATCAGGTAGGAGCTCGGCCCCTCGAGGGAGCCCGAGATGCCGTTGTTCAGGGCGAGCTTCGCGAGGCGGACAGCGTCGATCACGATTCCGGCCGAGTTCGGCGAGTCCCACACCTCGAGCTTGAGCTCGACGTTCAGCGGCACGTCGCCGAAGCTCGACCCCTCGAGGCGGATGTAGGCCCACTTGCGGTCGGTCAGCCACGGAACGTAGTCGGACGGGCCGACGTGCACATTCTTCGCGCCAAGGTCGTAGTCGAGCATCGAGGTGACCGCGTTCGTCTTCGAGATCTTCTTCGACTCGAGGCGCTCGCGCTCGAGCATGTTGAGGAAGTCGGAGTTACCGCCGACGTTCAGCTGCATCGTCTTGTCGAGATGCACGCCACGCTCGCGGAACAGCGACGTGAGGACGCGATGGGTGATCGTGGCGCCGACCTGCGACTTGATGTCGTCGCCGATCACGGGGACGCCGGCCTCCTGGAAGCGCTTGTTCCAGTAGTCCTCGCGCGCGATGAAGACCGGCATGCAGTTCACCATCGCGCAGCCTGCGGCCATGATCTGCTCGGCGTACCAGCGAACAGCATCCTCCGAGCCGACCGGCAGGTAGTTGACGACGACGTCGACCTTGCGCTCCTTGAGGATCCCGACGATGTCGTCGGTCGGGCTCGGGTCCTTCTCGACGACCTCCGACAGGTACTTGCCGATCCCGTCGAGCGTCATGCCGCGATTGACCTTGAGGCCGGTCGTCGCCACTTCGGCGAACTTGATCGTGTCGTTCGGATGCGCCCAGATCGCCTCGGCGAGATCGACGCCGACCTTGCCCTTGACGACGTCGAACGCCGCGACGACTTCGACGTCGCGGATGTGGTAGCCGCCGAGATCGACGTGCATGAGCCCGGGGACGAACTCCTCGGGTTTCGCGTCCTTGTAGTAGGTCAGGCCCTGCATGAACGAGTTCGCGCAGTTGCCGACTCCGATGATCGCGACGCGGACCTTGTCCTGCTGCCGTCCGCGACCGTTGCCGTTATCACTCACTGGATGCCTCCATCAGTTGCTTGCGGACGTGCAGGACGCGCTGGCCGACCGTGATCCACGCCGTGCAGGCGAGAAGCACGAGCGCCCACGGGAGCACGCCCCACGGTGCGAGAACGAGACCGGCGGTGATCACGACGACGCGCTCTGCGCGCGAGCCGATGCCGACATCGCCGCGCAGGCCGATCGCTTCGGCCTTCGCGCGTGTGTACGAGACGAGGAATGAACCCGCGACCGCCGCGACCGCGACTGCGACGAACACCGAGCGATCCTGTGTCGCGAGGATGTAGGCGATCGCGGTCAGCATGAAGCCTTCGCTGACCCGGTCGGTCGTGGAGTCGAGGAAGGCGCCGAACGGCGTCGTCTTGCCGCCCGCGCGGGCGAGCGCGCCGTCGAGGATGTCGAGCAGTGACCCGACGACGAAGACGGCAGCGGCGAGCCAGTAGAAGAGAATCTCGTTGCGGCTCTCGAAGAGCACGAGCACGGATGCCGCTCCGCAGAGCAGGACGCCGGTCGCCGTCAGGGCGTTCGGCGTGACCCGGGTGCGGGTGAGGCTCGTGACCGAGCGCGAGGCCAGCGTGCGCGCGCCCGACGTGTAGCCCTGCTTGATCGCAGCCGCTCTCGTCACGGGCTTGACCGTACCACCCTCCGTGCCGAGGCTCTGGCTCGCGTCGGCAGGCGGTCGGTTACGCCCGACGAGCGGCAAACACGCGGCGAGCCGGTCCGCTGTAGACGATGACCATCGAGAGAATCGCCACTCCGATGCCGGCGAGGCAGTCGAGCCAGAAGTGGTTGCCGGTCGCCATCACCGAGAAGCAGACCCAGGCCGGCCAGAGCGCCCAGAGCGCCTTGGCCCACCACCGACGGCAGACCGTGAAGAGGACGACGCCGACGATCAGTGCGTCGGCGGCGTGCAGGCTCGGCATCGCAGCGTAGGGATTCGCGGCCAGGTTGACGAGGCCGTCGCGGTGCGTGTCGACGAAGCCGACGCCCGAGCAGCCGCGGCGGGGCGGTCGGGACGAAGATGTAGCCGAACAGCCCGATCACGTTCGCGAGCAGGATCGAGTTGCGGAACGGGACGAACTGCTCGTGGCGCCGCAGGTAGACCCAGAGCACCGCGAGTCCGAGGACAGCGAACTCGGACAGCCAGTACGTCCACGAGACGGCCGTCTCGAGCAGGTGCCGCTGGTCGACGAAGTTCTGGAACGTCAGCTCGTACAGCCGGTTCGCGATCCGCGTCTCCAGATGAACGACGTGGTAGCCGTTCGCGAAGGCCTTCGCGGGGTTGCGGTCGGCGAACCCGCGCGCGAGCTGATAGAGGATGGCGAAGCCGAACCAGATCGCCAGTTGGCGACCGAGGTCCGCCCACCCACGCGGCAGATGACGCCGCCCGGCTGCGACCACGGTGGACATCTCTTCGTATTCTAGACCCTGCAGCGGGGGAGGGGCTACCCGCCGATGTAGCTCATCTCCACCTTTGGCAAGGATTCGGTCGCGTCGGAGCGAAGCTCGGAATAGCGGTCTTTGCGGGAATTCCACACGTTTGCCAGCGCCCCGGTGAGCTCCTCGTCCGTTGCTCCGCCCCGAATCAGCGCCCGCAGGTCGTGCCCACGGATCGCGAACAGGCAGGTGAAGAGCTTCCCTTCGGCCGAGAGCCGGGCCCGCGTGCAGTCGCCGCAGAAGGGCTGCGTGACGGAGGCGATGACGCCGATTTCGCCCTTTCCGTCCTTGTAGCGCCACCGTTTTGCGACCTCGCCCCGGTACCCGGGGTCGACCGGCTCGACGCCGAACGCCCGGTCGAGCGTGTCGATGATCTCCGCGGCGGGCACGACGTCGTCGAGGCGCCAGCCGTTCGTGTGGCCGACGTCCATGAACTCGATGAACCGCAGCGTGTGGCCTTGTTCGCGGAAGAACCTTGCCATCGGGACGATCTGATCGTCGTTCGCGCCACGCTTGATCACCGCATTCACCTTCACTGGCAGTCCGGCAGCCGATGCCGCGTCGATCCCTTCGAGCACGCGATCGACGGGGAAATCGACGTCGTTCAACGCACGAAACTGCGGGTCGTCGAGCGAGTCCAGGCTGACCGTGACCCTGCGGAGGCCGGCATCTGCGAGCAGCTGCGCCTTCTGCGGCAGCAGCGACCCGTTCGTCGTCAGCGTCAGATCCACGTCGAGAGCGGACAGTTGTGCGACCAGCCGCTCCACATCGCGGCGCACGAGCGGCTCGCCACCTGTGATCCGGATCTTCTGCACGCCGCGCGCGACGAACACCCGCGCGACGCGGGCGATCTCCTCGAACGTCAGAAGCTCGCGCCGCTCCAGGAACGCATGGTCCCGGCCGTAGACCTCCTTCGGCATGCAGTAGACGCAGCGGAAGTTGCAGCGGTCGGTGACCGAGATGCGCAGGTCGCGGAGAGGGCGGCCGAAGGTGTCGAGCAGCTCCATAGGCGGAACCGTAGCTTCCGCCGCCGGCCGCCGGTGCTCCGCGCCTGGTGGTGTCAGACCCCGTTTAATGGGGCGGGTGGCCCTGATCGACGACGTGCTCGCCGACTACGACGTGAACGAGGTGCACTCGGTGGCGAGCGCGCGCTCGGTCGCCGAAGCGCTCGCGACACCGGTCGCGGCGGATCCGGTGATTCGTGCCCTGTTTCGACTCCGCGGACTGAGCCCGGACGGCTCGATCGGCGACCTGTTCATGCGCATGCGCTTCGACGAGCTTGCTCGCGACGACAGCGAGGTCGTCTACGGCGTGTCGGGAACACCGTGGCGCCGTCGCGGGGGCATTCGCGCGTTCGCCGACGCCGGTCCCGGCACCGTGCGCGTGGTCGCGAACTTTCGGAGTGACGGGAGCCGTTTGTCCACGGAGACGCGGATCGCGGCGGTCGACGCCACGGCCCGGCGGGCCTTCCTCCGGTACTGGCGGTTCGTCGGTCCGTTCTCAGCGGTCATCCGCCGGCGGTGGCTCAGGCGCATCGCGGCTTGAGAGGGCTCCTTGTTCTCGTGGCCGTCACCGCTGTCTGGGGCGTGACGTTCGTCCAGGTCAAAGACGCGGTTGCGCTGTATCCGCTCTTTGCGTTCCTCGCGGTGCGATTCGCGATCGCGAGCTGCGCGCTCGCGCCTGTCGGCGTGAGGCGGCTGCGCGCGCTCGGGCGCGGCGGGGTGGGCGCCGGAGCGTTCGCCGGGGCGCTGCTCGGCGCGGGTTACGCCCTGCAGACGGCGGGGCTGCGAACGGACGTCGGTCTCGTCGACCGGGTTCATCACCGGGATGTACGTCGTCTTGACGCCTCTGATCGCGTTGATCCTCTTCCGGGTTCGCGCGGCGCGTTCGGCGTGGGTCGGCGTGCTGCTTGCGACTGTCGGGCTCGTGCTGCTCTCGGGCGGCGTGCAAGCAGGCGGCGTCGGCGGCGACCTGCTCGTGCTCGGCGGCGCTGCCGTCTATTCGCTGCAGATCGTCTTGATGGAGCGGTTCGCGCCCCTCTACGACGCGGTTGCATTCACGCTCGTCGAGATGGTCGGCGGCCTGCGCCGGCCTGTTCGTGGTCGCGATCTCGGCGGGGCAGCTTCAGGTGCCGCACGGTCTGACGGTCTGGGGCGCGCTCCTCGTCACCGGCGTCTTCGCGAGTGCGCTCGCCTTCCTCGCGCAGACCTGGGCGCAGCGGCGCGCGACGGCGACACAGACAGCGCTGGCGTTCTCGCTCGAACCGGTCTGGGCGGCGTTCTTCGGGCTCACGCTCGCCGGCGACAGGCTGGGCGTCCTCTCGTGGCTCGGCTGCGCCGTGATCATGGCGGGCATCGTCGTCGCCGAGCCGGCCGCAGGGCACGCGCTGAGGCGAATCGTGCGGAAGCCGCGGCTCGCATGACCGCGGTGCTGCTCGCGCTCGCCTCGGCGGCGCTCTTCGGGGCGATGACGATTGCCGTCCGCGTCGGTCTGCGCGACGGCGGCGACGCGGGCGGTGCGGCGCTCGCGACGGTCCTGTCGGCGCTTTGCGTCACGCTCGTCGCGGCGACGCTTCAGACACGACGTGCATCACGTCTGGCCGTTCTTCCTCGCCGGGCTGCTCGCGCCCGGGCGCATCACAGATCCTCTTCACACTCGGGGTGCGCGAGATCGGAGCCTCGCGCACGTCGGTCACCGTCGGTGCTGCGCCGCTCGTCGCCGTCGCGATCGCGCTCGTCTTCCTCAGCGAGCCGCTGCACGTCTCGCTCGTGATCGGCGCGCTCGCCGTCGTCGCGGGTGGCGTTCTGCTGGCCGCCGAGCGCGACCGTCCCGGGCACCTTCGCAGCCGCGGGCTGCTCTACGCGGCCGGCGCGGCGGCGCTGTTCGCCACGCGCGACAACGTCGTTCGGGCGCTGCACGGGCACGCGAGCCCGGAGACCGCGGCGGCGGCCACACTTGTCGCGGGAACGGTCGTGGCTGCTCTCTGGGCGAGACGTGCACCGACGGCGCAAGAGCTGAGGCGGCTGGCGCCCGCCGGCGTCCTCTTCGGGCTCTCGTACATCTGCCTCTTCGAGGCGTACTGGCGGGGGCGCGTGACCGTCGTCTCGCCCCTCGTCGCGACGGAGTCGTTGTGGGGCGTCGCCCTCGCCGCCCTGCTGATCCGTCAGACCGAGGGGATGGGGCGGAGGGTCGCGCGTCGGCGCGCTCCTGGTCGTCGTCGGCGGAGCGGTCATCGGCGCGACTCGCTGATCAGGAAGACGATGACGAGGGCCACGGCCGCCGCCACGATCCCGAGCGCGCCGCCGCCAGATGCCGGCGAAGATGAAGATCGGGATGAAGATGCCGAGGTCGGCGGGATGGACCTGCCGCGCTCGCGCGGCTGAGGGCGAGCCGCTCGTCGACCCGGCGGTCGATCTCCTTCTCGATGCGGTCGAGGAACCCCGCCACGAGCTCGTCGTCGTGGGCCGGCCCCAGCTCCTCGCGGGCGGCGAGGGTCGCGTCCAGCTCCTGCTGGGTCTCGGAATCCATGCCGGAACTATGGCACAGAGCCGATCTAGGATCTGATACGATCGCGCTTAGATTTTCTCTCAGTACCACCAGAAGGAGACGAAACACGTGGCAAAGACCATTGGAATCGACCTCGGGACGACCAACTCGTGCATCGCCACCCTCGAGGGCGGCGAGCCGGCGGTGATCCCGAACGCGGAGGGCGGCCGGACGACCCCGTCCGTCGTCGCGTTCACGAAGGACGGCCAGCGGCTCGTCGGCGCTCCGGCGCGGCGGCAGCAGGTCACGAACCCGGAGAACACCGTGTTCTCCATCAAGCGCTTCATGGGCCGCAAGTTCGACGAGGTCAACGAAGAGATGACCATCGTCCCGTACAAGGTCGTGAAGGGACAGAACGACGACGTGCGCGTCGAGGCAGGCGGCAAGCAGTGGGCGCCGCCGGAGCTCAGCGCGATGATCCTGCAGAAGCTCAAGGCGGACGCCGAGGCGTTCCTCGGCGAGTCGGTCACCGACGCGGTGATCACCGTCCCGGCCTACTTCAACAACGCACAGCGCGAGGCGACGAAGGACGCCGGCAAGATCGCCGGCCTCAACGTCCTGCGCATCATCAACGAGCCGACGGCGGCAGCGCTCGCCTACGGCCTCGACAAGGAAGGCGCCGATCAGACGATCCTCGTCTTCGATCTCGGCGGCGGCACGTTCGACGTCTCGGTGCTCGAGCTCGGCGACGGCGTCTTCGAGGTGAAGTCGACCAACGGCGACAACCATCTCGGCGGCGACAACTTCGACAAGGCGAGTCGTCGACTGGATGATCGCCGAGTTCAAGAAGGACCAGGGCATCGACCTGGGTGTCGACCCGATGGCCCTGCAGCGGCTGTACGAGGCGGGCGAGAAGGCGAAGATCGAGCTCTCGTCGACGATGACGACGCAGATCAACCTGCCGTTCATCACCGCCACGCAGGACGGCCCGAAGCACCTCGACATGCAGCTCACCCGCGCGAAGCTCGAGGAGCTCACGCACGCGCTGCTCGAGCGGACCGTTGCGCCCGACCAAGCAGGCGCTCTCCGACGCAGGCCTCTCCGCGGCGGACATCGATCACGTCGTGCTCGTCGGCGGCATGACCCGGATGCCGGCGACCCAGGCGAAGGTGAAGGAGCTGATCGGCAAGGACCCGCACAAGGGCGTGAACCCGGACGAGGTCGTCGCGATCGGCGCGGCCATCCAGGGTGGCGTGCTCAAGGGCGAGGTCAAGGACGTGCTGCTCCTCGACGTCACACCGCTCTCGCTCGGTATCGAGACCAAGGGCGGCGTGATGACGAAGCTGATCGAGCGCAACACGACCATCCCGACCCGGAAGACCGAGGTCTTCTCGACCGCGGAGGACAACCAGCCGTCGGTGCTCGTGCACGTCCTGCAGGGCGAGTCGGAGATGGCCACCTACAACAAGACGCTCGGCAAGTTCGAGCTCGTCGGCATCCCGCCGGCGCACCGCGGCACGCCGCAGATCGAGGTCGCGTTCGACATCGACGCGAACGGGATCATCAACGTGTCGGCGAAGGATCTCGGCACCGGCAACGAGCAGCAGATCCGCATCGAAGGCGGCTCGGGGCTCGATCCGAACGAGGTCGACCGCATGATCAAGGAGGCCGAGGCGCACAGCGACGAGGCGCACAAGCTGCGCGAGCTGGTCGACACCCGCAACAACGCAGAGTCGCTCGCCTACCAGATCGAGAAGTCGCTCAAGGAGAACCGCGAGAAGCTCGACGAGTCGCTCGCCTCGACCGTCGAAGGACGGATCATGGAGCTGCGCGCCGTGCTCGAGTCGAGCGACGCGGCGGAGATCAAGGCGAAGACGGATGCGCTGCAGGAGGCCTGGACGCAGGCGGCCCAGGCGCTCTACGCGCAGGCCTCCGCGTCGCAGCCCTCGAACGGCGCCGACGGCTCTGCTGCGCCCTCCGACGACGAGGTCGTCGAGGACGCCGAGTACGAGGTGGTCGACGAGTGACGGAGGACCAGAACGTCGAGCAGGACGTCGAGCGGGTCGAGGCTGTCGAGCAGCCCGTGCAGCCCGAGCCGCTCGACGAGCTCACGGTCGCTGCGGAAGGAGCGCGACGAGTATCTCGACGCGCTGCAGCGCCTGAAGGCCGAGTTCGACAACTACCGCAAGCGGGTGGCGCGCGACCAGCAGGAGCTGGCCGCGCGCGCCCACGAGCGGCTCGTCAAGGAGCTCGTCCCGATCCTCGACGACCTCGAGCGTGCACTAGCGCACGGTCCCCGCTCCGAGGCCGGCGAAGCCGACCCCTCCGCTCCTGATCGGCTCCGTCAAGCCTACGCCGACGACGATCTCGACGAGGGCATCCGGCTGATCCACCGGCAGTTCTCGGAGGCGCTCGCGAAGGAAGGCCTCACCGAGGTGTCGACCGACGGCAAGTTCGACCCGCACACACAGGAGGCGCTGCTCTCGCAGCCGCTCCGACGCGGAGGAGGGCGACGTGATCCAGGTCGTGCAGAAGGGCTACCGGCTCGGCGACCGCGTGCTGCGGCCGGCGCGGGTCGTGATCTCAGCAGGGGCGAATGGCTAAGTCGCTCTACGAAGCGCTGGGCGTCTCGAAGAACGCGTCGCAGGACGAGATCAAGAAGGCGTACCGCAAGCTCGTCCGCGAGGTGCATCCGGATACGAACCCCGGCAACGAGGAGCGGTTCAAGGAGGTGCAGGGCGCGTACGACGTCCTGTCCGACCCGGACAAGCGCAAGCAGTACGACCGGATGGGGTCGACGAACGGCCGGGTGTCGCCCGGCGGAACGACCTTCGACTTCGGCGACTTCGATCTCGGGGACATCTTCGGCGGCATCTTCGGCGGCGGCCGCGGAGGCGGTCAGCAGCCGCAGCGCGGCCAGCGCGGGAACGACGTCGAAGTCGAGGTTCGCGTGTCGTTCGAGGATGCGCTCCGAGGGGTGCAGGTCACCGTGCCGGTTCAGCTGGAGCTCGCCTGCCATACGTGCCACGGGACGGGCGCTGCACCCGGCACGGCGCCCACGATCTGTCCGCAGTGCGGCGGTTCGGGCGTCGTCGCGACGTCGCAGGGCCTCTTCGCGCTGCAGCAGCCGTGCCCGCGCTGTCACGGGATGGGCTCGATCGTCGAGACACCGTGCCCGACGTGTCACGGCTCGGGCCGTGAGCGCCGGACGAAGCGCTACACCGTCAAGATCCCGGCCGGCGTCAAGGACGGCACGCGGATCAAGCTGAAGGGGAAGGGCGAGGCTGGCTACGGCGGTGCGCCGGCAGGCGACCTGTACGTCGTCTCGCGGGTCGAGCCGTCGAAGATCTACGAGCGCCGCGGCGACGACCTGATCATCTCGGTCCCCGTCTCGTATCCGACCGCGGCTCTCGGCGGAACCGTCGAGGTCTCGACGCCGGAAGGGGCGGTCTCGCTGAAGGTGCCGAGCGGCACCGAGGACGGCAAGCTCCTGCGCATCAAGGGACGCGGCGCGCCGCGGCTCAAGGGCTCGGGCAAGGGCGACGTGCTCGCGCGGATCAAGATCGAGGTTCCGAAGCGAGTCTCGAAGAAGCAGCGCGAGCTGCTCGAGCAGCTACAGAAAGGCGCCTAGTCGTGCCGGATCGTCCTCGCTACATGATCAGCGTCGCGGCCGAGCTCGTCGGCATGCATCCGCAGACGCTGCGCATCTATGAGCAGCGCGGCCTCGTTCGCCCGCAGCGCACGGCGGGCAACACGCGCCTGTACTCCGACCGCGATGTCGAGCGGTTGCGGCTCATCCAGCGACTGACGACGGAGCTCGGCTTGAACCTTGCGGGCGTCGAGCGTGTGCTCGCGATGGAGGACGAGCTCCAGCGCATGCGCCGTAGGCTCGAGCGGATGGAGCAGGAGATGCGCAGCGCGCTCGACGAGGTGCATCGCCAGTACCGCCGCGACCTGGTGCTCTACCGGCCGACGCAACTCCCGGCCCAGCAGAGGGCTCACTGACCAAAACGGACAAGGACTGAACGGACATGGATTTCAACAAGCTGACGATCAAGGCTCAGGAAGCCGTGGCGGCGGCGCAGGAGCTCGCCCGGCGGCGGGGGAACCCCGAGATCACGCCCGACCACCTTTTGCTCGCGCTCCTCGACCAGGAGCTCTTCGCCGACTGGCGCGCCCTGCGCGCCGAGGCGGAGACGAAGCTCGCGGCCCTGCCGACGCTGCAGGGCGGCCTTCAGCAGCCGAACGTCTCCGGCTCGTTCTCGCGCGTGCTCGATCGCGCCGACGACGAGCGTCGCAGGCTCGAGGACGACTACGTCTCGACCGAGCATCTCTTCCTCGCGATCGAGCCAGTGCCGCGCGACGAGATCGTCGCCTGGATCGAGAAGGTGCGCGGTGGACAGCGCGTCACCTCGCAGGACCCTGAGGGGAGTTACCAGGCGCTCGAGAAGTTCGGCCGCGACCTCACCGAGGCGGCCGAGGCGGGCAAGCTCGACCCGGTGATCGGGCGCGACGAGGAGATTCGGCGCGTCATCCAGGTGCTCAGCCGCAGGACGAAGAACAATCCGGTGCTGATCGGCGAGCCCGGCGTCGGCAAGACGGCGATCGCCGAAGGGCTCGCGCAGCGGATCGTCGCGCGCGATGTTCCGGAAGGGTTGAAGGATCGCCGCGTCTGGGCGCTCGACCTGGGCGCGCTGCTCGCCGGCGCGAAGTACCGCGGCGACTTCGAGGAACGGCTGAAGGCGGTCCTCACCGAGATCAAGAACTCGGAGGGGCGGATCGTCCTCTTCATCGACGAGCTGCACACGATCGTCGGCGCCGGAGCCGCCGAAGGCGCCGTCGATGCCGCGAACCTGCTCAAGCCTCTGCTGGCGCGCGGCGAGCTCCGCTGCGTCGGCGCGACGACGCTCGACGAATACCGCAAGCACATCGAGAAGGACGCGGCCCTCGAACGACGCTTCGCGCCGGTCTACGTCGGCGAGCCGTCGGTTGCCGACACGATCGCGATCCTGCGCGGGCTGAAGGAGCGCTACGAGGCCCATCACGGTGTGCGCATTCGCGACGCGGCGCTGGTCGCGGCAGCGGTGCTCAGCCATCGGTACGTCGCAGACCGCTTCCTGCCCGACAAGGCGATCGACCTGGTGGACGAGGCCGCGGCACGCCTGCGGATCGAGATCGACTCGAGCCCGCTCGAGCTCGACGAGGCAAATCGCAGGGTGATGCAGTTGGAGATCGAGCTCGCCGCGACCGCGAGCGGAGCCTGCTGCGCGGGTTCCGCTGGAGAAAGAGCTCGCAGAGGTGAAGGAGCGCCGTGACGCTCTCGCGGCGCGCTGGTCGCGGGAGAAGGCGGTGCTGGAGCGCGTGAAGGAGGCGACGCGCCGCATCGACGAGCTGCGGATGGAGGCGGAGCGCGCGGAGCGCGACGGCAACCTCCAGCGCGTCGCGGAGATTCGCTACGGGGAGATCCCCGACCTCGAGAAGGCGCTGGCAGAGCGCGATGCGACGATCGAGGCCCCGATGGTCAAAGAAGAGGTCGACGAGGACGACATCGCAACCACGGTCTCCCGCTGGACGGGCATCCCCGTCGACCGGTTGCTCGAAGGTGAGACGGAGAAGCTCATCCACATGGAGGCGCGCCTGCACCAGCGTGTCATCGGCCAGGGCGAAGCGGTCGGTGCGGTCGCGAACGCACTTCGTCGTGCGCGCACGGGCTTGCAGGATCCCGACCGGCCGATCGGATCGTTCGTGTTCCTCGGGCCGACCGGTGTCGGCAAGACGGAGCTCGCACGTGCACTCGCCGAGTTCATGTTCGACGACGAGCGGGCGATGGTGCGGATCGACATGAGCGAGTACCAGGAGCGCCACACGGTGTCCCGTCTCATCGGAGCACCGCCGGGCTACGTCGGCTACGACGAGGGCGGCCAGTTGACCGAGGCGGTCCGCCGCCGCCCCTATTCCGTCATCCTGCTCGACGAGATCGAGAAGGCCCATGCCGAGGTCTTCGACGTGCTGCTGCAGGTGCTCGACGAAGGTCGCCTGACCGACGGCCAGGGCCGCACCGTCGACTTTCGTAACGCGGTCCTGATCATGACGTCGAACATTCGGAGCACCGAGGCGCTGACCGACCACTTCCGGCCCGAGTTCCTGAACCGCATCGACGAGATCGTCGAGTTCAAAGCGCTCTCGCGCGAGCAGCTTGCGGACATCGTCGAGCTCCAGCTCGGACGCCTGCGTGAGCGGCTCGCCGAGCGTGGGCTCTCGCTCGAGCTGACCGACGCCGCGAAGGAGACGATCGCCGAAGCCGGCTGGGACCCCGCTTACGGCGCCCGCCCGCTCAAGCGCGCGATCCAGCGGCTGCTCGAGAACCGGCTCGCGCTACGGCTGCTCGAGGGCGACTTCGGCGACGGCGACACGATCCGCGTCGACGCCCAGAACGGCGACCTCGTCTTCGAGCGGCTCGGGTCCGCCGTCCCGGCCTAGAAGCGGCCTAGCGCTGCGGCCGCGGCCGCTGATCGTGAAACTCGAGCCGCAGCTCGGCGAACGCGTACACGACGAGGTAGGCGATGAGCAGAAACGAGGTCAGGACGACGAGCACGGCGACGAGCCGAGGATGTCGAAACGGGTCCTCCAGCTGGTGGCTGATCACGTGTGCGACCCGGCGGGGACGAAGGAGCGCGTCCCAGCTGTTGAAGCGCACGAACCGCCCGAGGTAGACGCCGAAGCTCGCGAGCGCCAGCACGAGGACGACGACAGCCCAGGACCACGCAGCGCCGACGACGCTCCGGACGATCATCTGCACGAGATAGAGCGAAGCAAACCCAAGTAAGAGCGCCGTCCAGGCGAACGACGAGAGCATGAGCGCGTCGTACCAGAGGGGCACCGACGGGCTTTCGCCGACGTGGATGAAGTCGGTCAGCATGTACGGCGCATTCGGGAAGAACAGCAGCCAGAGGAGGAGCAGCGCGACCACGATCCCGTCGATGCCGCGTCGCGCGCGTGCGAATGCCGCCCCTGCACAGAGAAGCGGGATCCACGCGAGGAAGAGGTTCCAGATCAGAAAGCGGTAGAACGCGTCATTCGTTCGCTCGATTCGGAGCTCGAGCGTGGCGACGCAGAGCGCGGAGGCGGCGAGGAGCGCGAGTACGGCCAGCGCGCGACGGTCGCGAGCGAGAGACAGCGGTCGGCCTACCGGGCGGGCGGCAACTCGACGTCGTCCAGCATGTCGGCGCCCTCCTGCACGGGCGGCGCGCCGTAGACGAACACGACGAGCTCCTCGTCGGTCTCGTTTCGCATCTGCAGTGGCGTCATCGGCTCGACTGCGACCACGCCGCCCGGCCCGAGATCGACGCGCTCGGGCGTATCCCCGAGGAGCATCGTGAGCGTGCCGGAGACGACGACGAACACTTCTTCCTGAGCGTGGTCCTGGTGGCGCCGCCCGGTCGAGTGCGGTGGATAGCGCCAGAGCCGTGCTCTCGACTGCTGCAGCGCAACTGCGATGGTCAGGTCCGCCGCCCGCCGCGGCTCCTCGCCGTCCTTCGCCGGCCGCTCGGCGTACTCGAGATCGTCGACGGAGATCCAGTGATAGCCCATGCCGCCAGTCTAGGCCGATACGGTTCGCGCGTGATTCTCGTCGTTGCTGCGACCCAGGACGAGCTTCGGGGCGCCGGGGGAGGCTCGACGCTCGTCTGCGGAGTGGGCCCCGTCGAGGCGGCCGCGCGCACCGCCGCCGAGCTACAGGCCGTGCAACGGCTCAAGGCGGTGCTGAACGTGGGGATCGCGGGTGCTCGGACCTTCGACGGGCCCGAGGCGGTCATCGGCACCGAGGCGGTCTACTGCGACGCCGACGACCCGCGCTGGATCGAGCTACACACGCCCGCCGATCCCACGCTGCTCGAGGCCGCACGTCGCGCCCTGCCGGGAGCACGCGCCGAGGCGATCGGGACCTCGGCCCGCGTCGGCGGCTCGACCGGCTGCGAGGTCGAGGCGATGGAGGGCTACGCCGTGCTGAGAGCGGCGGCGCTGGCCGGCGTGCCGGCGATCGAGGTGCGCGTGCTCGCAAACGCGATCGGCGAGCCCGACCGACGCCTGTGGCGCTTCGACGAGGCGAAGGCGCAGCTCGCCGAGCTTCTGCCGGCCCTGATCAGAGAACTGGCGCATGCCTGACTTGCCGGCAGCGCTTCCGCCCGCGGAGCGCACCGTGGGGCAGTTGGTCGCGGAGACGATTCGCGCCTACAGCGGGAACTTCTGGCGCGTTCTCCCGCTCGGGATCCCGATCGCCGTGTCGAGTCAGATTTCCCTCGGTTACGACGCGAACGTCCAGACGGTGGTGCTGTTCGCGTTCGGGCCGTTGATCTCGCTGGCCTATGTGTACGCCTGCCACCTCGTGCACCACGTGCGTCCGACGCCGATCGCGTACGTAACGGCGGTCCTGGTCTTTGCGCCGGTGCCGCTGCTCGAACGCGCAGCCGTGCTACCCGCGGTGGCGTGGCTGGCGCTGTTCGGGCTCGCGCCGGCCGCAGCGATGATCGAGCGGCTCGGGTTCCGCGCCTCGCTCGACCGCGGCCGCAGGCTGGGAACGGCCGACTACGTGCACGCGCTCGGTTCGCTCGCCACCCTGGTGATCGTCGTCGTCGTGTCGGAGCTGACCCTGATCGCGCTGCTGCGGTCGCAGGGCGACAACGGCCAGCGCATCGCGCACGCGCTTTCGGATCTGGTGCTGAGCCCGCTCCTCTACCTGGGAGGCGCTCTTCTCTATACCGACCAGGCCGCGAGGGTAGGCTCCCGCCGACCACACCGAAGGAGCACCCCAGATGCCGATCTTCATCCTCCTGTCGACGCTGACCCAACAGGGCGTCCAGACCCTCAAGTCGAATCCTGAGCGCCTACGCCAGGTGAACAACGACGTCGAAGAGCTCGGCGCCAAGGTGCTGCATCAATGGGCGACGCTCGGAGAGTTCGACTTCGTCAACGTCCTCGAGGCGCCCGACATCGCAACGGTCGCCAAGGTCTCCGTCGCGCTCGGCGCGCGCGGCTCGACGAGGATCGAAACGCTGCCCGCCCTCGAGATCGAAGACTTCCTGCGAACGCTCGAATAGTCCGAAAGGACAAGTGTGCCCCGGCCCAGGCACGTATAGGACTGCGACTGTGCGCGATCCTCGCATCGACGAGTACGCCCGGCTGCTCGTGGAGCGGTCCGTGGCGATCCAGCCTGGGTGGCAGGTCTCGGTCCGCGGCACGCACCTCGCGCGTCCGCTGATCGAGGCGGTCGTCGAGCAGATCGCCCGGATCGGCGCCTATCCGATGCTGCAGTTGTCGTTCGAGCAGGTCGGCGGCCCGTTCGCCCGCGAGGCGCCGATCGAGCTGCTGCGGGTACCTGCGCCGCTGCAACGGCAGATCTGGGAAGAGGTGGACGCGTTCATCATCATCCTGGCGCCGGAGAGCGAACGGGAGGGCGCGGATCTCTCCGACGAGCGGCGCTCGGCGTTGCAGCAGATGTCAACCGTGATGCGGGAGCGGACGATGGCGATGGCCGCGCCGTGGGTGATCGCCGAGTATCCCGTCGAGTCGCTGGCGCGAAACGCCGGGATGACCCTCCCGGAGTACACGCAGTTCATCTTCGACGCCGTGCTGCGCGACTGGGATGCCGAAGAGGCCCGCATGCGCGTGATCGCAGACGTCTTCGATGGCGCGGAGGAGGTGCGCGTCGTCGGCCCAGGCACCGACCTGACGATGTCGCTGGCCGGCCGAACCGGCGCGGTCGAGGACGGGCACGTGAACATGCCGGGCGGGGAGGTCTTCTACTCGCCGGTCGAGGATTCGGCCGAAGGCGTGATCGAGTTCTCCGAGTTCCCCGCCGTCTACTACGGGCAGGAGGTCGAAGGCGCGCGCTTCGTGTTCGAGGCGGGGCGCATCGTCGACGCCACCGCGCGCGCCGGCGAGGACTTCCTGATCGACACGCTCGACACCGATGAGGGCGCGCGTCGCCTCGGTGAGCTCGGGATCGGCTGCAACCCCGGCATTCAGAGGTTCATGAAGAACACCGCCTTCGACGAGAAGATCGACGGCACAGTGCACCTCGCTGTCGGCAATTCGTACACGTTCACCGGCGGGACGAACAAGAGCGCGATCCACTGGGACATCGTGAAGGACCTGCGTCACGCTGGGCGCCTCTACGCCGACGGCACGCTCGTGCAGGAGAACGGAGCCTGGCTGCTCTGATCAGACGGCGGCGATCTCGCCGGCGAGGCGAGCGTTGTCGACGATCAGCTCGCGATTCGCCGCCAGCGTGCGCCCGCCGCTCTCGCGGTGGAGGTACGAGAGGACGAAGGGCGTCACCGCCTGACCTTGCACGCCTTCTGCCTCGGCTGCGGCCAGTGCCTCTTCGATCAGCGGCTCGACGTCATCGAGACTCTCGGCGGGCGGCCGCCCGAGCAGCAGGCCGCCCCGGCCGAGCTCCCAGTGGCCGCGAGCGATCCCGGCTGCCTCGGCCGCGGATTCGACTCGGGCCGAGACCGGCGGTCCTCCCCGAGCGGCGTAGAAGAGCGGCAGCGAATCGGTGCGCCAGCCGAGCACCGGAACGCCGAGTGTCTCGAGCAGCTCCGAGGTGGCGGGCACGTCGAGGAGCGACTTCACGCCCGACGAGACGACAAGCGTCTGCGTGGCCGCGAGCGCGTGCAGGTCGGCGGAGACATCGGGCGGGGTGGGCCAGCCACGGTGCACCCCGCCGAGCCCGCCGGTCGCCATGAAGCGGATTCCCGCGGCGTTGCAGACGGCGAGAGTGCCGCCGACGGTCGTGGCTCCGACGGCGCGCTGCACGACGGCGACTGCGAGGTCGCGCGGGCCGATCTTGCGTGCCGACGGGTCGAAGCGCTCGAGCTCGGCCTCGGTGAGCCCGACGCGGATCTCTCCGTCGAGCACGCCAACTGTGGCGGGCACGGCGCCGCCGTCGCGCACGGCTCGTTCCGATCCGCGCCCGACCTCGACACCCTCTCCGGGTGGAAACCCGTGCGCGATCAGGGTCGTCTCGAGAGCGACGACGCCGCGCTGTTCGCGCAGCGCCTGTGCGACCTCATCGGAGACGATCACGGCATGGCTCCGAGCCGGGCGCAGCAGCGTGCGGCCGCTTCCAGACCGAGGTCGGCGCCGCCGACGAGAAAGCCGGCGGCCAGCGCGTCGCCCGCGCCTGTCGTGTCGACGACCTCCGTTGCCGCCGCGGGGTAGTCGCGGCCGTCCACGCTCAGTCCGTCCGCGCCTCGCTTCAGCACCCAGCGCGTTTCGAGGTCGCCGACGGCAGCGTGCTCCCGTTCCGTCGCGAACACCACGTCGGGCGCGAGCTCGTGCAGGCGCGCGCGGAACGGCTCGTCCACCAGCGACCACGTCGAGACGTCGACGGCCACGATCCCGTTTTGGCGGCGAGTCGAGCGAGCAGCCTCCACCGCGGCCGAGGAGATCGGTTCGCGCAGGAGCGAGTACCCGGACACGTGCAGCACGTCGCAATCGAACCACGACTCGTCGAGGTCCTGCGGCGCGAGGTCGGGTGCGCTTCCGCGGTCCGACGCCATCGTGCGATCGCCGTCCGACGCGATCGAGACGACAACGCCCGTCCTGCCCGACACCGGGCCGACGACGTGGACGCCGTAGGAGCTGAGGGCGCGTGTGACGATCTCGCCCGCGGCGTCGTCGCCGCGACGCCCGACGAAGCGCGCCTCTGCACCGAGCGAGCTCGCCCACGCGGCGACATTGGCAGCCTGGCCGCCGGCAACTACACGGGTCTCTGCCATCCGGTCGTCTCCGAGCACGAGGGGGTCGTCGAGGCGGACGATCACGTCGAGGAGCAAATCGCCGAGGGCCGTCAAACGCATGTCGAGTACGATCGTCGCATGGACGGCGCAAGTCGCGGGACCCGGCTCCGTTCGTTCGCGATCGGCGGACTGGTCGGGGCCGCGGGCGCGATTGCGGCGGCGAAGCGCGCCTCGAACCGCTCGCGTCGCCCGCGCGACGCGGCCGTGGGGCTCGCTGCGTTCGAAGACGCACCATGCTTCCTCGAGCTCGTCGGGGAGGAGGCGCAGCGCTACCGCGAAGGCGGCGACACTGCGAGCGGCCCGTTGAACTCGACGTAGCGGTCGGTCATGAAGTGGGCCGCGGCCGTCATGTGCATCTGCGTGGGCAGCTGCCCTGCGAGGGTCACGCGGAACCAGGCCGGCACGCGCCGGTCGAGGAACGTCAGGACACCCGGAGCCACGAGATGCACGTTGGTGGTTGTCTGCCAGTAGGGCTGCGTCACGTCGAGCGGAGTCTGCTGCGACTTGAGCCACGGTTCGCTCGGGCGGTCCCGGTCCCAGCGCACCGCACCGATCACGATCGCAGACGGCCCGCCGTCGATCGCGTACGACAGCCGGTCGGGAGCCACGATGTCGAAGCGCGACTTCTGAACGTCGGTCGGTGACGAGGCAAGCGACTCGTCGAAGACGATCGTTCTCGCCGCTCGGTAGCGCTTCGTGATGTTGCGCAGGAGCGTTCGGGCGTCGGGCGCGCTGGCCGGCACGACGAACGTCAACGTCCGGCCGGTCACCGTCACGCGGAGCGGGCCGGGCCGGGCCGGGCCGCGGTAGCAGCCTGCGCCACATCCGACCGCACGGATGCCGTCAACGAGAACAGTGCGGCCGGAGACGCCGGTGCCGTCCGCACCGAGCAAGGTGATGGTGGCGCGACCGGGAGTGCGCGCGACGCCGACGGCGAGCGTGCCCAGCTCGCGCGCGTCGACAACCGCGTTGAGCGGCGGCAGTACCGGCGGCTGCGCGAGCTGCGGTGCCGAGACGGCAGCGGCAGCGCGGGCTGCGTCGCGTCCCGGGCGGAGCTCGGTCAGGACCGCGACCGCGATCACGATCCCGGAGAGCATGGTGATCTCGATCAGCACCGACCGGCGCAGGCGCGCGAACACGCCGAGCAGGAGCGTGCGGTTCAGCCAGCCCAGCCCCAGGAGAGGGATGAAGAGGACGGTCTTCGCGATCAGCGCCCGACCGTAGGAGGTCGTCCAGATCTGGTGCACCGCCGAAAGCTCGGTCAGCGCCCGTGCGATCCCGGTGACGCCGATCACGAGCACGGCCGTGAGCGCCACCTTCGAGAACCGGCGCGCCACCGCAACTCGCTTCGGCTCGTCGCCGGTCGCGCGCGGGACGACGTAGATCAGGGAGAGCAGCCCACCGAGCCAGACGGCTGCCGCGGTGAGGTGCGCGAAGTCGGCGGCAACCGACAGCACCCGCGGCTGGTTGCGGTCGAGTGCGTGACCGGACAGGGTCGGGGCGAGCAGGAGCAGGAGCGAAGCCGCGCCCGCGACCGGGAGCAGCGCCCGCACGGTCGGGGCGAGTGCGGCCGCGGCTCCGCCCGCGAGCGCGACCGTTACGGCAACCTTCATGACCAGCGCGTAGCGGGTGCCCGGCGGCGCGGAGTGGAGGATGCCGCTCCCGCCGAGGAAGACGAGCAGGAGCGAGAAGAACAGCAAGTGCGCGAGCGGCTTGCGCAGCGCCTCCCCGAGCAGGCTGCTCATCAACAGTCCGAAGACCGCGGCACCCGCGCCTGCGAGGAGCCCGAAGTAGAAGAGCGTCCGCAGCGCGATGTCGTTCCACGTCAGCGTCGCGCCCGCGCCGAGCACCGAATGCGGTGACGGGCTCCCGGCCCCGACGGCGAACGCGATGACACCTTCCTCGCGATGGCCGTCGTCGGAGACGATGCTCCACCGCACGCTGTAGTCGCCGTCCTGCAAGCCGGCGCGCAGCGGCAGTGTCAGTTCGTGGCCGTGGACGGATGGGGCCCCACCGAGGACCGAGCCGCTCGTGACGTTGGAGACGGCTTCGTTGCCGGGCGCGACGCGGATCGTGTCGTCGAACTCGACCCGCACGACCCGCGGAGCCTTCGCCAGGACTGCGCCGTTCTCGGGGGTGGTGGCGATCAGCGTGGCGTGCGCGGCGGCGCCCGCCGGCAGAAGGAGCGCGACGAACGCGAGCAGAGCAACGGCGACGGCGCGCTTCACGTGTGGCGAGGCTACCCGGCGGGGTTCACCGCAGGCCTCGGTGCTAGCCTTGCCCGTCCCATGCCGATCTACGAGTACAAGTGCCCGAACGGTCATCTGTTCGAGGTGTTCCACGGCATGACGGAAGCAGGCCCGACCGCGTGCGAGGTTTGTGGGGAAGGGCCGCTGCAGGTCGTGCTCCATCCGGTGGCCGTCCACTACAAGGGCTCGGGCTTCTACTCGACCGACTACGGCCGCAAGTCGAAGCAGCCGCCCAAGGACGGGGGCGGCTCCTCCGAGTCCGGTTCCTCGGACTCGTCGTCGTCTGATTCCTCCTCTTCTTCGTCGTCGGAGGGTGGTTCGTCGTCGGGCGGCGAATCGAAGAAGGCGGCCGAGGCGTAGCCGACTTCCCGGCACTACTACGCACGACGTAGTAGTATGTGCTCGTGCGCGCCAACGATCCGACCCTCCTGATCCTGACGAGCCTTTCGTCGGGCCCCAAGCACGGCCATGCGCTGCTGCTCGACATCGAGTCGTTCGCGGGAGCCCGGCTCGGCCCCGGAACGCTGTACGGGGCGATCACCCGGCTCGAGCAGCAAGGCCTGATCGAGCCGCTCGGCGCCGACGACCGGCGCCGCCCGTACCGGATCACCGCGGCCGGCTCGGGCGCGTTGAGTGCAGCGCTCGCCGATCTGCGCAAGCTCGTCGACGAGGGAACCACACGGCTGCGGGCGGCGCGCGCGTGAGCGGCCGGCTGCTGAAGGCCTATCCGGCCGCCTGGCGCGAGCGCTACGGCGCCGAGCTCGTCAGCTTGATCGAAGCCGGGGCCGAGGGCGGCCGCGTCTCGGTGCGTGTGCAGCTCGACGTGATCGCGTCCGGACTCGCTCAGCGCCTGCGGAGCTCGGGCCTGGTCGGCGACGACGTGCCGCCGGAGCGGCGGATCCGCGCCGGGGTGCTGGTCGTGCTCTCGGCCTGGGCCGCATTCGTCGTCGCCGGGCTCGGGCTCGCGAAGACCGCCGAGCACTGGCAGGCGGTGACGCCGCGGCCGGACCGAGGCGTGCCTGCGGCAGCCTACGATGGCGTTCTCCTCGGAGCCGCACTCGGCACGCTCGCGGTCCTGCTCGGGATCATGCTCACGGTTCCGCCGCTGGTTGCGTTCCTGCGCACGGGTGGCTGGATGAAGATCCATCGGGCTGTTCTTCGTGCGTTGGGCGCGACAGGATTCACCGCGTTGGCCCTGGTCGGGGTCATCTCCTGGGCGCATCGGTTGACGGTCGAGCAACGCAACGGCGGAGACGTGCTCTACGCCGCCGCGTTCGTCGTGCTCTGCCTCTGCGCGATCGGCTCGATCGCGCTGTGGACGCGGGCCGCGATCGTCACGGCGGGCGAGCTTGCGTTGACCAGCGCATCTCTCCGGTGGGAGACGCTCCTCGCTGCGGCGACGACCGTGACGATGGTGGGGATGACGCTGTCGTCGACGGTCTGGTGGGCCGGCGTGGCCGGCCCGTCGACGTTGCGCATGCTCGGCCTGACTCTTCTGATGGTCGCTGCGACCTCGCTTGCGACCGCCGGCACGTTCCGCTCGGTTCAAGCACTGCGGTCGTGAGCGTCGAGGTTTGCTTCGAGACGCACTCGACGAGCGTCGACAACGAGCTCGGGATTGCAACCGGCTGGAACGAAGGCGAGCTCTCCGAGGCCGGCCGCCGGCAGGCCGTGCAGCTCGGAGACCGTCGCCGCCACGATCGCATCGCGGTCGTCTTCACCTCGGATCTCCGCCGCGCCGTTCAGACGGCCGAGCTGGCCTTCGCCGGGTCCTCGCTGCCGATCGTCCGGGACCGCCGACTGCGCGAGTGCAACTACGGCGAGCTCAACGGCATGCCGCGCACACGGCTCGAGGCCGAGCGGCTGCTCCGGATCGACGAGCCGTTCCCGGGCGGCGAGAGCTGGCGGCAGGCTGTCGATCGGGTCGCAGGCTTCCTGCACGAGCTGCCGCGCTCGCACGACGGCGAGCGAGTTCTCGTCATCGGTCACGTCGCGACCAGGTGGGCGCTCGATCAGGTCGCGCTCGGCGTCTCTCTCGATACGCTCGCGGCGGAGCCGTTCGAATGGCGCGAGGGATGGGAGTACACCCTGCACACGAGGGAAGGGAGCACGTTTGAGCCTTGAACGTCCACAGATCGAACAGCCGGTCGGCGACGTCCCGTTCGAGCTCGGGATCGAAGACCTCGTCGTCGGCGACGGCGAGGAAGCAACTGCCGGGAAGAAGGTGACGGTTCACTACGTCGGGGTGTCGTTCTCGACCGGGGCCGAGTTCGATGCCTCGTGGAACCGAGACACCCCGTTCGAGTTCAAGCTCGGGAAGGGGCAGGTGATTCCGGGCTGGGATGCGGGTGTTCAGGGCATGAAGGTCGGCGGCCGCCGCAAGCTGACGATTCCATCCGCGATGGCCTACGGCGCGCGCGGCGCAGGCAGCGCGATCAAGCCGCACGACCCGCTCGTGTTCGTCGTCGACCTGCTGTCGGTGAGCTCCTGATGGCAACGAACCTCGAGCGTGCTTTCACGGATCGGCCCGAGGTGTATGCCGCCTGGGCCCAGTTGAACGGTTCGATCAAGGCCGGGATGGATCTGCGCCGCTACGAGCTGGCGACGCTCGCCGCTGCGAGGCGTCTACGTTCGAGCTATTGCTGTCTGGCGCACGGGACCGTCCTGCAGGAGCAGTTCGGCGAGCCGGTGCTCGCGATCGCGCTCGACCATCGTGCCGCCGGCCTCGACGAGGTCGACGTCGCGGTCATGGATCTGGCCGAGCGGGTCGTCGACGACGCCACGTCGATCGGCGACGACGATCTGCAGCGTTTGCGCGAGCTCGGTCTGTCCGAGACGGAGATCATGGACGTCGTTCTCGCCGCCGCCGCTCGCTGCTTTTTCTCGAAGACCCTCGATGCGCTGGCGGTTCGCCCGGACGCGAGTTATCGCGCGCTGGACGAGGAGCTCCGCGATGCGCTCGTCGTTGGCCGGCCGATCGCAGACGGTTGAGTTCAGTGACCGAGGTGATCGAACGCCGCGGGATACACGATGCGGCCCGCGAGGGCTGCCTCGTAGCCGGGTAGCCGCTTGACCATGAACGCCGCATCAGGGGTCGACGCGTCCGGCGCGACAAACCCGAGCACGCTCGCACGCTCGAAACCGAAGCGCGGGTAGTACGCCGGGATCCCCTCGACGATCACCGCCGGTTCGCCCGCTTTCTCCGCCCGGCCGAGCACGTCGCGGATCAGGAGCGAGCCAACGCCGCGGAGCTGGCGGTCGGGTCGCACCGACATGGGGGAGAGGTTGAGGATCCTGCTCGACGAGCTGTCCTCGATCCCGACCCAGCTCAGCATCACGTGGCCGATCACTCCCGAATCGTCTGCCGCCACCAGCGTGAGCTCGGGAATGAAGTTCGCCGACGAGCGAATGCGCTCGACCAGCAGCGCGACCTCGTCGGGATGCCGCGCGAACGCTGCGCGCACGACCGCGTCGATCTCGGCGTGGTCGGCGGCCTCCTCGGCCCGGATGACGATGTCGGCTGCCACGACGCCCGATGGTGCCAGAGCGTGCGAGGATCGTGTGGTGCCCGACCCGTCGTTCGTGATCCGTCCCGCGCTCGACGGCGATCGCGTGCCCCTGGCGACGCTGTTCGCGGCGGTCGCCGAGGAGCGTGACGGCATCGCGACCGAGCCACCGGTCGATGTGGAGGCGCGCGCGGAAAGCTGGCTGCTCGACGGCACGCTCGTCGCCGTGGCCGGCGACGCGATCGTCGGGTTGCTGCATGTCCAGGCGAGCCGGCACGGTTTCGGCGAGCTCGGGATGGCTGTGGCCCGCGAGTGGCGGGGCCGAGGGGTCGGCTCGGCGCTGCTCGCTGCAGGGATCGACTGGGCGCGCGAGCGAGATCTTCACAAGGTGACCCTCGCCGTGTTCCCTCACAACACTGCCGCGATTGCGCTGTACGAGA
Source organism: uncultured Thermoleophilia bacterium (assembly GCA_963703445.1). Taxonomy (GTDB): domain Bacteria; phylum Actinomycetota; class Thermoleophilia; order Gaiellales; family Gaiellaceae; genus PALSA-600. The sequence continues at coordinate 265,361 of CAVPEK010000001.1, forward strand.
AGTTCGGCTTCGTGGAGGAGGGCCGTCGCGTCAAGCAGTTTCGGCGCACGAGCGGTGAGCTGTGGGACGCGGTCGAGATGGGACTTCTGATCTAGGAGGGTCAGCTCCCGGCACCGATACTTCAATTCGTATAGTGGGACGGCTGCCAACCCGAAGGAGGTCTCATGACCGCAACAGACGACCTGCTCACGAATGCCGAGAGCTATGCGAAGACGTTCGACCAGGGCGACCTGCCGCTACCGCCGGCGAAGCACGTTGCGATCCTCGCCTGCATGGATGCGCGCCTCAACGTGTACGGGCTGCTCGGGCTGCAGGAGGGAGACGCGCACGTGATCCGGAATGCCGGGGGCGTCGTCACCGACGGCGAGATTCGCTCTCTCGCGATCTCGCAGCGGCTGCTCGCGACGAAGGAGATCGTCCTCATCCATCACACCGACTGCGGCATGTTGACCTTCAGCGACGACGACTTCCGTCGCCAACTGCTCGAGGAGACGGGAGTCGAGCCCGCGTGGGATGCCGAGACGTTCAGCGATCTCGCGGTTGACGTGCGCGAGTCGATTGCCCGCATTCGCGACAGCCCGTTCATTCCGGAGAAGGGAAGTATCCGCGGCTTCGTCTACGACGTGCACACCGGCCGCCTCGACGAGGTGACGTAGCCTCGGGCGGCCGCTAGTTCTGCAGGGGGTGCCCGGTGATGCAGCCCGGGTTGAACGGGCCCGTCGGAGGTTGAGGTGCAGACTTGCCGAGGAACATCGCGATCGTCGCCGGATCGTCCTCGCTCGGGCTGCCCGTGCCCCCGCCGCCGAGGTCGCCGCCGAGCCGGCAATGGACCGAGCCGGAGCTCGACGCGCGGAACTTCACCCAGCCGAGTTGCACGAGCTGGCTCGCCGTGAGGTCGGTGGTCAGCGGTTTGGCCAGCGAGCTGCCGTCGAACGGCACGTCGATCAACGTTCCGATCGACGTGAACTTCGCAGCGGTTGCGTCCAGCACCGCCTGCTGTCTCGCGCCACGAGTGACATCCGTCTCCGCGGGGTCGAGCAGGTTCTCGCGGATGCGCGAGTAGATCAGCGCGCGCTCGCCGTTCATGTGCTGGGGCCCTTTGTGAAACCGCCAGCCTTGCCAGCGGTCGCAGCGCGCCTGAGTCGGGAACGGGCAGTCGAACCGGTTCGAGCGGATCGGCTTCGGCACGTTGACGGTGATCCCGCCGAGCCGGTCGATCAGATCCTTGAAGTCGCCGAAGTTGACGACCATGACGTGATTGATCGGGAGGCCCGTGAACTGGCGAATCGTCTTGATCGCGAGTGCTGCGCCCCCGATCTGAAATGCGGCGTTGATCTTCTGCGTCGACGCTCCGGGGATCGCCACCTGCAGGTCGCGCGGGATCGAGAGGTAGTACAACCGGTGGTGCGCCGGGTCGGTGCGCAGGAGCAGGATCGAGTCGGAGTGCATGTCTCCGGCTCGGCTGGCGAGCTTCGCGTTGTTGTCGGTGCCGAGCATCAGGATGGTCGTCGAGTTCGAGAGCAGCAATCCGCTCTGGTGGTTGAGCGCCGCCTTCGCGTTCGGGTCAAGGCGTTTGTTCGCGTCGGAGACGCCGCTCGAGAAGGCGAACCAGCTGGCGACGGCCCAGGCGACGATCAGGAGGAATACGACGAGTGCCGCGATGCCGATCCGGCGGCCCCAGTGTGGCTTGCCGCGGCCCGGGCGCGCGCCGGGACCCCGGTATTCGGGGGCCGCTCCGCTCCCGCCGGCGCCGCCGCGGCTCCGGTCCGAGCTCCCTCTCTCCCGGCCCGGCCGGTGCGTCGACGGCACCTTTCCCTTGGCGCGACCACCCCGATAGACGCGATACGGCTTTTCGTCCGGCGCCATTCGGCGGGGTAGGTTACCCGCCGACCATGACCAACCAACGCGTGATCGGGGTCGACCTCGGCGGAACCAAGATCCTGGCGGGGCTGATCGAGGATGGGCGCGTCCGGCAAACCGTGGCCCAGGCAACACCGACGACCTCGCAGGACGCGCTGTTCGACGGTCTTGCAGAAGCTGTCCGCGCGTTGCCGCTCGACGGCGTCGACGCGGTTGGCTTCGGGATCCCGTCGCGGTTCGACTACGTCACCGGCCATGCGCTCGGCGCCGTCAACCTCCCGTTGCGAGAGGTCGATTTCATCGAAGCGATGAACGCTCGGCTCGATCTCCCGATCGGGGTCGAGAACGACGCGAGCTGTGCGGCCTACGCCGAGCACGCGCACGGGGCCGGGCGGGGAACGTCGTACTTCGGAACGCTCACCCTCGGCACCGGCGTGGGCGGGGGAATCGTCTTCGCCGGCGAGCTTCTGCACGCCTGGAGCGAGCTCGGGCACATGGTGATCGTTGCCGACGGCGTGCCGTGCCAGGGCGCCTGCGCGGGAAGGGGGCACGTCGAGGCCTACTGCTCGGGCACGGCGGCCACCCGCATCGCGCAGCAGGAGCTGGGGCCTCAGGCGACTGCCCGCGATCTGATCGACCAGCACCATCCTGCGCTGGAGAGGATCGGCCACTACCTCGGCGTCGCGATCGGTTCGCTCGTCAACATCTTCGGGCTCGAGCGGATGGCGATCGGCGGTGGGTTCGGCGTTGCCGCCTTCGAACAGCTTCTGCCGGCGGCCCGCGGCGCTGTCCTGCGCGAGGTGCTCGGTGACGGCGGGCGTGCCCTGCAGATCGAGCGCGCGGTCCTCGGCGAGGCGGCCGGGATGATCGGCGCCGGGCTGATCGCGCTCGAGGCGCTCTAGTGCCTCTCGCCGTCTGCGCGACGCCGATCGGGAATCTCGACGACATCACCCTGCGCGTGCTGGCCGAGCTGCGCGACGCCGACGTGGTGCTCGCCGAGGACACCCGTCACACCCGCGGCCTGCTCGAGCGGCACGGGATCGAGGCGCGGCTGCTCTCCTACCACGAGCACAACGAGGCAGCGCGCGTCGCCGAGCTGGTTCCGCGGCTCGAGGCGGGTGAGCGGATCGCGCTCGTCACGGACGCCGGAATGCCGGGAGTCTCCGACCCCGGCGCTCGGCTCGTGCGCGCGGCGCTCGACGCCGGGGTGGAACTGACGGTGCTTCCTGGGGCGTCCGCGGTCGAAACCGCGCTCGTCTCTAGCGGGCTCGCGGCCGGGCGCTACACGTTCCTCGGGTTCCTGCCGCGCAAGCAAGGAGAGCTCCTGGCGCTCTGGCGGGAGACCGGAGGCTGGACCTGGCCTGTCGTCGCCTTCGAGTCGCCCAAGCGTCTCCCGGCGTCGCTCGGCTCGCTCGCGGCCTTCGATCCGGGTCGTCGGGTGGCCGTGTGCCGCGAGCTGACGAAGCGCTTCGAGGAGATCGTCCGCGGGAGCGCCGCCGAGCTGGCCGTGCGCTTCGCGGTGCCGCCGAAGGGCGAGATCACGGTCGTCGTCGGGCCCGGTTCGGACGAGCCCGATCTTGGCGATGCCCGCGCGGCGGTTGCCGAGCTCGTCGAGGCGGGGACGCCGCGGCGCGTGGCGGCCGACGTCGTCGCTCGACTTACGGACGGCTCGCGCAACGAGCTCTATCGGGGCTCTCTGTGACAATTCTGTAATCTCGTTTGACAACAGTTCGGCGCCGTCTCTACCGTGGTCTGACCGTTCTCATTTCAGACAACGAAGCAGACAGCAGAGGTGATGTCGATGCGCCGAGCCCTCCTTCCAGTGGTTTTGGCTGCGCTCTTGCTCGCTCCCGCGGCAAGCGCCTGGACGTGGCCCGCAGGGGGTCCCGTGCTCCAGCCGTTCCTGTTCGATCCTTCGCATCCGTACGCCGCAGGGCAGCACCGAGGTATCGATCTCGGCGGTTCCGAGGGCTCACCCGTGCTCGCGCCCGCGGCGGGGACAGTGAGCTTCGCCGGCACGGTCCCGTCCTCGGGGAAGAGCGTCACCATCGAGACGCCCGACGGGTACTCGGTCACGCTCACGCATCTCGGCTCGATCAGCGTGGCCGGGAACGCCGCCGTCGGCGAAGGCAGCCCCGTCGGCACGATCGGCCCGAGCGGCGACGGCGAGGTCTCGCAGCCTTACGTCCATCTCGGTGTGCGCCTGACCGGCGCAGGCTCAGGGGTATCTGGATCCTCTGACGCTGCTGCCGCCGCGGGGCGCTGCTCCGCCGGCCGAGCCTGCGCCTGTCCCGACCCCAGCGCCTGTTTCACCGCCGGCATCCGTGCCCGCTCCGGGCTCACCGCCCGTCCCAACGGCCGGCGCCGCTGTGCCGTCGGCCACGTCCACTCCCGAGCCGGCGGCTTCGCCCGCGCCCGCTCCCGCGCCACCGCCCGCCCCGGCGACCGTTACGCCGCCTGCGGCCGTCGTGGCGGCGTCGGCCGTGCGGCATGCCGTCGCGGTTCCCGCCCGCGGGGCCCGACTCGAGGTGGACGCCGCACCCGCGCTCAGGGGCACGGAGACGAGGCACACCGTTCGGCGGGCAGCTGCGCAGCAGGGCGCTGCGCGGCTCTCCTTGACGGGCACGCCCGACGCGACGCGCGCAGCAGAGCGGTCGACTCCCCGCGTCGCGTCGGCACCTGGCTCGAGCACGATCGCTGCCCGCGCGCACTACCCGGATCCCGGGAATGGCGCACCGGTGCCGGTCGCTCGCCCGCGCGGGGTACGTCTGAACTCGTCTCCGTTCGCCGCGAGCGCTCACCGCGGCCCGATCGGAGGGAGCCGAGGGCGGCCGGCAGCGCAGCCCCGGCATGCACCGAATCTCGGTGCCACTCCGGCCGCGGCGGCGCCCACTCAGCGCCGCGCAATTCCCCTCTCGGGCCCCGTCGGCTTTCTCCTCGCGCTTCCGCTCGTCCTCGGGGTGATGGGACTCGCGGCGAGGCGGCGAAAGGGCGCGCCTATCATTGCTCCCGATGCGCTTCTACGTGACCACACCGATCTACTACGTGAACGACAAGCCGCACATTGGCCACGCGTACACCACGATCGCGGCCGACATCCTCGCGCGGCATCATCGTCAGCGCGGCGACGAGACCTTCTTCCTCACCGGCGTCGACGAGCACGCGACGAAGGTCTGGCGGGTCGCTGAGAGCCAGGGCCTCGGCGCTCAGGAGTACGTCGACCAGATTGCCGAGGCCTGGCGCAGCCTCCCGCCGCGGCTGAACGCCGAGACCGACTTCTTCATCAGGACGAGCGACGAGGGCCACAAGCGTTTTGTGCGCGAGTTCCTGCAGCGCATCTACGACAACGGCGACGTCTACGAAGACGTGTACGCGGGGCTCTACTGCGTCGGCTGCGAGGCCTTCAAGACCGAGGAGGAGCTGGTCGACGGCCTGTGCCCACTCCACAACACGAAGCCCGAGTGGATCGAGGAGAAGAACTACTTCTTCCGTCTCTCCGCCTATCAGGACAAGCTGCTGGAGCTCTACGCCGAGCGGCCGGACTTCGTGCAGCCGCCGTTCCGGTTCAACGAAGTGAAGAGCTTCGTCTCGAGCGGCCTCCGCGACTTCTCGATCAGCCGCGCGGGCCAGCCGTGGGGCATCCCCCTGCCGTGGGACGAGGGGCAGGTCGCCTATGTCTGGGCGGACGCGCTCGTCAACTATCTGAGCGCGCTCACGTTCGCGCGGCCCGGCGAGGATCTGCGCGACGCGTTCTGGCCCGAGGTACGGCATCTGATGGCGCAGGACATCCTGCGGTTCCACTGCATCTACTGGCCGGCGATGCTGCTCTCGGCGGGCTATTCCGTGCCGAAGCAGATCTTCATCCACGGCTACCTGCTGCTCGACGATCTGAAGATCTCGAAGTCGCTCGGCAACGCCGTCGACCCGCTCGAGCTGATCGAGACGTACGGGGCCGATGCGCTTCGCTTCTGGTGTGCGCGCGCGGTCTCGTTCGGCCAGGACGGAAGCGCGTCGCTCTCCGGCATCGCCGACCGCTACGAGCGGGAGCTCGGCAATGACCTCGGCAACCTGCTCTCTCGCACCACCGCCATGGTCGCCCGCTATCGCGGCGGCACGATTCCGGGCGGTCCTGCGCGCGGATCCGAGCTCGAGGCGCTGATCGCCGACGTCCACGACAACGTGCCGCGCGACCTGGACGCCTTCGACATCACCGGTGCCGTCGACCGCATCTGGCAGCTCGTTCGCTATCTGAACCGTCACGTGACCGAACGCGCGCCCTGGACGCTGGCCAAGGACGACTCCAAGGCGGCCGAGCTCGACCAGGTGCTCTACGACCTCGTCGAGGGTCTGCGGGTGAGTGCGATCGCGCTCTGGGCCTACCTGCCGGAGACCGCGCCGAAGATCCTCGCAGCGCTCGGGCAGCCGGCCGCGTTCGACTGGGAGCTGGTCGAGTACGGACGGCTCGCACCGGCCACGACCGTCGAGGCGGCCGCACCGCTCTTCCCGCGGTTCGACCCAGCCCCGGCGTGATCGACACGCACGCGCACCTGGGCGACGACGCGCCCGAGGTGCTCGCACGGGCGCGAGCAGCCGGAGTCAACCGGGTGATCGACGTTGCGACCACGATCACGGCCGCGCGCGCCACGCTCGTCCGCGCCGACGAGGAGGACGGCGTCTATGCGTGCCTCGGTGTGCATCCGCACGAGGCTGCCGAGCCGGGCGATCTCGACGAGCTGCGAGAGCTGCTCGCGCATCCGAAAGCGGTCGCGGTGGGCGAGACCGGGCTCGACTACTACCGCGACTACGCGCCGCACGACGCGCAGGCGCAGCTGTTCGACCGGCAACTGGCGCTGGCGCGCGAGGTCGGCAAGCCCGTCGTCATCCACACGCGTGCTGCCGACGAGGACACACGGGCTCGGCTCTTGCAGCACGACGGCGCCGTTGTGCTGCACTGCTTCTCCTCGCCGAACCTGCTCGACGCCGCGCTCGAGCGAGGCTGGTACATCTCGTTCGCCGGGAACGTCACCTACAAGAACGCCTACGACCTGCGTGCCGCCGCAAGGCGGGTGCCCGCCGACCGGTTGCTCGCGGAGACCGACAGCCCGTATCTCGCGCCACAGCCGGTGCGCGGCAAGCGCAACGAGCCCGCCTATGTCGCGCACACCTACGACTTCCTGGCGGAGCTGCACGGCGAGGCGATCCGCACGCAGATCGTCGCCAACGCCGAGGCGGTCTTCGGGCTGTGAAGGTCACGCCGAAGAAGTCGCTCGGCCAGCACTTTCTGGTCGACGAGAACATTCTGGGCGTGATCGGGCGGCTCGCCGACCTCGGCCACGAGGACGTCGTGCTCGAGGTCGGCCCGGGGCTGGGTGTGCTCACCCGTTTCCTCGCCGATCGAGTCGCCCACGTGCACGCCGTGGAGGTCGACCGGCGACTCGCCCCGCACCTCACGGGAATCGAACGGACCACCGTCCACTGGGGCGATGCCATGCGGCTCGACATCTCCCGGCTCGATCCGCCGCCCTCGAAGCTCGTCGCGAACCTGCCCTACAACGTCGCGACACCATTGGTGGCCGAGAGCCTGCAGGTCGAGCAGATCACGAGCTGGTGCGTGATGGTGCAACGAGAGGTGGCCGACCGGTTCTTCGCAAGCCCGTCGACCAAGGCCTACGGCAGCGTGTCCGTGCTCGTACAGCTCGCGACCGAGCGAACCGGCTTCCATCCCGTGTCGCGCGAGGTCTTCCGGCCGAGGCCGAACGTCGAATCGGCGCTCGTCGCGTTCCGCCGGACCGCGCCCGGCGCGTCGCTGCCGGTCAAGCGCATCGTCGAGGGCGCGTTCGGCCACCGGCGTAAGACGCTCGCCAACTCGCTCTCCCTCTCTGGCCTCGTCACGCGGGAACGTGCCGTGGAGGCGCTCGCAGCGATCGGCCGCGATGCGAGCGTGCGTGCCGAGGCGCTCACGCCCCCGGAGTTCGTCGCACTGGCCGACGGGCTGACGTGACCGGGCCTGCGCCCGCCAAGATCAACCTCGCGCTCGTCGTCGGGCCGCGCCGGGCCAACGGGAAGCACGAGCTCGCGACCGTGTACCAGCGCGTCGACCTCGGAGATCGCATCAGCGTCGCGCCGGCGGCCGAGACGACGGTCGCCGGCTTCTCCGGGGACACGATCGTCCGCGCAGCGCTGGATTCGCTCGGCGCGCCGCACGGCTGGCAGGTTCGGATCGAGAAGCACACTCCGGTCGCGGCCGGGCTGGGCGGTGGCAGCTCGGACGCGGCGACCGCGCTGCGGCTCGCCAACGAGCAGCTCGCTCCTCCCAGGACCGCCGAGGAGCTGCACGAGCTCGCGGGACAGGTCGGGGCAGACGTGCCGTTCTTCCTGCGCGACGGGCCACAGCTCGGAACCGGTGACGGCACCGCGCTCGAGCCGCTCGAGCTGCCGCAGGACTTCGTCGTTCTGCTCCTGTTGCCGGAAGCGGCCTCGAAGCGCTCGACGGCGGACGTCTACGCGGCGTTCGACGAGCGTGGAGGGGAGCGGGGCTACGAACAACGCCTCGAGACCCTTCGTACCGCACTCGCCGGGGTGCGGCGCCCGCGCGACCTCGCCGCCCTGCCTCCCAACGATCTGGCCTCCTCGCCGCTCGCCGGCGAGCTGCTCGCCCAGGGCGCGTTTCGCGCCGACGTCAGCGGCGCAGGCCCCACCGTGTACGCGCTCTTTCACCGATCGGCGGACGCCGATGCGGCCGCCCGCCGGATGCGTCGTTTCGGGCGCGTTTGGGTGACCGTGCCTGCGTGGTACGGTTGATTTGCAATGGTCGGAACGACCGCAATCGAGCATGGTTCCAGCCGTTCCGGCCGCTGGCTCCGGGAGCGGCGGCTGCGCTTCACGCTGTGGATCGCGGCGATCGAAGGGCTGCTCTACCTCTTCGGCGTCCTGCACTGGTGGGCGGCTTTCGTGCTCGCGCTCATCGCGGTCGGCTTCTGGTGGTTCGTCGGCCGGGGCAACCGCAACGATTCTGTGCGGCATGTCGCCTGGATCTTCGCGGCGTCCCAGTTGCTGGTCCTCTGCGTCCCGATCGCCCTCTCGCTCGTCAAGGCGGTGGCGATCGCGGTGATCGCCCTGCTCGCAATCGCCGCACTGATCTTCCTGTTCACCGAGCGTTCATAGTCCGCCAAACACTCCTAGACTGTCGCCCATCGGTGGGGCGTAGCCAAGCGGTAAGGCAGCGGGTTTTGGTCCCGCGATCCCAGGTTCGAATCCTGGCGCCCCAGCCTCAGTGAGCACCACGCCCCTAGCAGCCGTCGTCATGGCCGGAGGTCTCGGCACGCGAATGCGGTCGTCCGTCCCGAAGCACTTTCACGAGCTGCTCGGGCGCCGCATGGTCGACTGGATCATCGAGGCCGGCAGGTCTGCGGGGGCCGATCCGATCGTGGTCGTCGCGTCGCCCGCGACCCGGGACGAGTTTGCAGCGAGCCCGGTCGAGGTCGCGGTGCAGGAGACGCCGCTCGGCACCGGCGACGCCGTACGGTGCGCGCGGCCCGCCCTCGAAGGGCGCGACGGCGACGTGCTCGTTCTGTCGGGCGACACGCCGGTGCTCACCGCCGGACTCCTCGAGCAACTCGTCGCCACCCACCGGCGCGAAGGAGCCGCAGCCACGGTGCTCACCGCGGAACCGCCCGACCCGCGGCTCTACGGTCGCATCGTCCGCGGCCCGGACGGCTCGGTGCTGCGCATCGTCGAGGGCACGGATGCGAACGAGGAGGACCGGCAGATCCGGGAGATCAACTCGTCGATCTACGTCTTCCGCTCCGAGGTGCTCTGGGCCGCGCTGGAGCGGATCGAGCCTCACAATGTCCAGGGGGAGCTCTATCTCACCGACGCGATCGCGATCATCGTCGGAGACGGCGGCAAGGTCGCCGCCCACGTGGCGGACGACTCACGCGAGGCAGACGGCGTCAACACGCGCGTCCGAGCTCGCCCGCGCGGCAGCGGTCCTGCGCGACCGGATCAACGAGGAGCACATGCTGGCGGGCGTGACGATCGTCGATCCGCCGACGACCTGGATCGAGCCCACCGTCGAGATCGAGCCCGACGTGACGATCCAGCCGTTCTCGATGCTGCGCGGCGCGACTCGTGTCTCGGCCGGGGCGGAGATCGGTGCCAACACGGTGGCGATCGACGCGCACATCGGGAGCAATGCGACGATTGGCCCGTTCTGTTACCTTCGCCCTGGGACGGTCCTCGGCGACTCCTCCAAGGCGGGCACCTTCGTGGAGATCAAGAACTCACGTATCGGCGACCGCACGAAGGTGCCTCACTTGTCGTACATCGGTGACGCCGTGATCGGCGACGACACGAATGTCGGCGCCGGAGCGATCACGGCCAACTACGCGCACAAGCCCGGCGAGCCCAAGGCGCGCACGACGATCGGCAGCAACGTCAGGACCGGCATCCACAATGGCTTCATCGCGCCGTTGGAGGTGGGTGACGGAGCATGGATTGCAGCCGGATCGGTCATAACGCAGGACGTTCCGGCCGACGCGCTGGGAATCGCACGATCACGCCAGGAGAACAAGGAGGGCTATGCAGCCCGGCAGCGGGACAACTGAGCTCGTTCTCCCCGGCCTCGGGGCGCCCGACGTGATGACCCAGGAGCAGCCGGGTCACTGGATCGAGCGCGGGCCGCAGAAGCGCCTGATGGTGTTCTCCGGCCGCTCCCACTCCGATCTTGCGAACCGCATCGCCGACCAGCTCGGGGTTCAGCTCGGCGAGGTCGAGCTGAGCACGTTCGCCAACGGCGAGACGTACTGCCGCTTCGACGAGTCGATCCGCGGGGCCGACATCTTCATCGTCCAGACGGGCTGCGAGCCCGTCGACCGCAACGTGATGGAGCTCCTGTTCATGGTCCAGGCAGCGAAGCTCGCCTCTGCGAAACGGATCACCGCGGTCATCCCGCTGTTTCCCTACGCGCGCCAGGACCGCAAGGCCAAGCCGCGCGAGCCGATCTCAGCGCGCCTGATCGCCGACATGCTTCAGCTCGCCGGCGCCGACCGGGTGCTGACGATGGACCTGCACGCCGGCCAGATCCAGGGTTTCTTCACCATCCCGGTCGACCACATGACGGCGGTGCCGCTCTTTGCGCGCCATTTCCGCGATCTCGGCCTCACGGGAGAAGGGGTCGTCTCCGTCTCGCCCGACGCCGGGCGTGCGAAGCAGGCTGTTCGCTTCGCGGAGATGCTCGACGCCGACTTCGCCCTGATGCACAAGTCTCGCCCCGCCCACGATGTTGTCGAGGTGACGGAGGTGACCGGCCGCGTCCGCGGCAAGACAGCGATCCTGGGCGACGACGTGATCATGACCGGGGGCACGCTGCTCGCCAACGTCAAGGCGCTGCAGGAGCACGGTGTCGAGGACGTCTGGGTGTTCGCCACACACGGCCTCTTCTGCGGGAACGCCCTGGAGAAGTTCGATGCTTCCGACATCAAGGGCATCGTGGTCACGGACACGGTCCCGATCGATCCGCTCGCCCGGCCGGACAAGATGACCGTCCTGCCGGTCGCGCCGCTCCTCGCCGAGACGATCATGAACGTCTTCGCCGACGATTCCGTCTCGGCGATCTTCGGCGGCGAGAACCAGCTCTTCTAGCTTTTCCGCTCAACCATGCGGGTTGCGGTACCCGGGTTTCACGCCCGGGCACGCTGGCGAGGACCTAGCGGATCGACCCGTGGTGAAGCTGCGGCTTAGTTGACGCCCGCCACGGGTCGATCGGATGCAATGGGCGAAAAGTGCGGCGGCGACCCGGGGAGAGGTAATTGGGTCGCCGCCGCTGTGTCACTCCCAACCTGCGACTCGCGGGAATGACACGTCTCCGCGTTCGGCGCGCGAGCGCCGGCCCCTTTGATTCGTCCCTCGATCGTCGATCTGGCTACACTGCTGCGTCGTGGCTGGAGAGCGCGTCAAACTGATGGTCCAGAACCGTGCCGTGCTCGGCTCGGCGGAGTCGCGTCGCCTGCGGCGCCAGGGTTTGATTCCCGGCGTCCTCTACGGCCGCGAGGCTCCCGTGTCGATCACGATCGCCGACCGCGATCTCCGCACCGCGCTGACCTCGAAGGGCGGGCTGAACGCCGTGCTCGACGTGGTCGTCGACGGCGGGAAGGAGCATTCGTCCGTGCTCAAGGACTACCAGCAGGATCCGGTGCGCGGGCTGATCACCCACGTCGACCTGCAGGAAGTGCGCCTCGACCAGCCGATCCACGCCACGGTGCCGCTCCACCTGCACGGCGAGCCAGTCGGTGTGAAGGAAGGCGGCGTCCTGACGCAGGTGACCAACGAGTTGAACGTCGAGGCGCTCCCGATGGAGGTCCCCGAGCACCTCGAGGCGGACGTCTCGGCTCTGGGGATCGGGGATTCGCTCCGGCTCTCGGCGCTCACCGCGCCGGAAGGCGTGACCCTGCTCGACGATCTCGACGAGACCGTTCTCGCGACGGTCGCTGCTCCGACCCGCGAGGTCGAGCCCGAGCCGGTCGAGGGCGAAGAGGCGGTCGAAGGCGAAGAGCCTGCCGCCGCGGGCGAGCCCGCCGCAGGCGACGACGCCGACGGCGACAGCGCCGACTCCGGCTCCTCCGGGGAATAGCCCGCTGCCATGCGGCTCTGGCCGCGCCGCCACGGCACCTCGTACGACCTGCTCGTCGCAGGGCTCGGCAACCCCGGCCGCGAGCACGCGCGTAACCGCCACAACGTGGGTTGGCTCGTCGTCGACGAGCTCGCGCGGCGGCACGACGGCCAGTGGCGCGCGAAGTTCAACGGCCGGCTGGCCGAGGTGCGGATCGACGGCCACAAGGTCGCACTGCTCAAGCCCGAGACGTTCATGAACGACTCGGGCCGCTCGGTGCGGGCCGCCATGCAGTTCTTCAAGCTCGAGCCGGACACGGTCCTCGTCGTTCACGACGAGAGCGACCTCGAGCTCGGCCGGCTCCAAGCACGGTTGGGGGGCGGCACCGCAGGCCACAACGGTGTGCGATCGGTTGCCGAGCAGCTGGGCACCCGGGACTTTCTGCGCCTGCGCGTCGGCGTCGGCCGGCCGGGACGCGGCGACCAGCGCCAGCTCGCCGACTGGGTGCTCTCCGACTTTGCCGCGGCCGACGACGCCGAGCGGCTGGTCCGGGAGGCGGCGGACGCCGTCGAGGTGCTCGATGCCGAGGGTCTCGAGGCGGCTCAGCGCGCCGTCAACACGAAGCGCTTGTAACACCCGGCACGTAGCCCACCACCCGCCCGCGGTGCTGCGGAAACGCCCGTCGGCCGGTCGAAAGGGCCGGCCGGCCCGGGTCCCGCTGCCCCGACCGGCCTCCCCCTTTGGAAGGACGCCGCTTCAATCGAAAGGGTGATAGCCGGGCGCGGCCCGCCATGCCTAACTGCGCCGGCCATCGACAGCAAGGCGCGTTCTCCTCCTGGCCGCGCCGCCTCTGCCGGAGGGACCCTTCCCGTGACAAACCGCATTCGCTTTGCGTTGCTTCTCCTCGCCGTTCTGGTAGGCGGCGCCCTGTGGGCCGGGGGCGCGTCGGCGGCCCGCGAGCACGTCACTCACGGGAGCAGCCCCGTCGCAGTCGAGCAGGCCCAGATCGTTCGCTTCGCCCGCCACTACCTGGGCGTCCCCTACGCCTACGGCGGCACCTCGCCCGCGAGCGGATTCGACTGCTCGGGCTTCACGCGCTTCGTCTATGCCCATTTCGGGATTGCGCTCCCGCACTATTCGGGCGGCCAGTTCGTCCTCGGTCGCCAGGTCTCCCGCGGACGGCTTCGCCCCGGTGACCTCCTCTTCTTCGACGGCGTCGGACACGTCGGGCTCTACATCGGCCACGGGCTCTTCATCCACGCACCGCACACGGGCACCCGCGTCTCGATCGATTCACTCGACGGCTGGTACGCCGGCAGTTACGACGGCGCTCGCAGACTCGTCTGACCACGTACGATGACGACCCGGCCGAACGCCCTGTTCGGCCCATCGTCATGGACCGGCCCGTTCTCTACAGCCTCGTCGAACGCCTTCGTGCAGAGGAGCGGCTCCAGGAGCTCGCCTCGGCGCTGCCGACACGCGCCCGCGTCTCGGAGCCGGTGCTGCCGCTCGTCCTGGCCGCCCTGCACGACGAGTTGCAGCGCGGCCTCGTGGTGCTGCTGCCCGAGGACGCCGACGCGCGCGACGCAGCCGAGGCGACAGGCTGGTTCCTCGGTGACGAGAACGTCGCGCTGTTCCCCTCGCGCGGCGTCCACTGGGGCTCGGGGCTGGAGCCGCCGCCGCATCTCGTCGGCGAGCGGGCCCGCGCGCTCGCGGTGCTCGAGCGCGGCGGTCTCGTCTGCGCATCGGCGACCGCGGTGGCGGAAGGCGTTCCCCCGGCAGGCGAGCGGGCGGCTGTCGTCCGTGTCGCGCCTGGGGACGAGACCGGGATCGACGCGCTCGCGGAGCAGCTCGCCTCCGCCGGCTACGAGCGGGTCGAGCGGGTCGAGGACCGCGGCCAGTTCGCGGTCCGCGGGGGCCTCGTCGATGTGTTCGCGACCACCGGCCGCGAGCCGTTCCGCATCGAGTTCTTCGGCGACGAGATCGAACAGATCCGGGCGTTCTCGCCGTTCACACAGCGTGCGTTGCGCGCGGTCGACGAGGCGACGATCTTCCCCGCCGCCGAACGGAGGCGCGAGCTCGTCGAGATCGACCTCGGGGCCGATGACGGGGAGGAGCGGGCGTTCGAGGCTCCCGACGATCTCGTGCAGGCGTTCGACCGGGCTCCAGACTTCGTCTGGTCGCTCGACGAGGTGCAGGCGGTGTGGTCGGAGGAGGGCCTGGCGCCGATCGCACTCGATCGTGTGACGGAACTCACCCCGCTGCCGCAGGGCCAGCCACATTCGTTCGACGCGCAGCGTCCGGCGCTCGCCGCGCGCGGGCTGGCAGAGGCGGAGAACGAGCTGGGCGGACTGCTGCGCCAGGAGCTCGACGTCGTCGTGGCCTTCCCGCACCGCGGCGAGGCGCTCCGCCAGCAGTCGCTGCTTCGGCGGGTGCAGGCGGAGCTGCTCGACCCGGGGGAGAAGCCGAGCGGCCTGCAGTTCGCAGTGTCGCCCGCGCGCCGAGGCTTTGTCTGGCGCGAGCTCGGGTTCGCGCTGCTCCCCGACACACAGGTCTTCCGGAAGAGGCCTCCCCGCGCGTCGAGCTCGCCGGGCCGCGCGCTCCAGAGCTTCTCCGACCTCCGCACGGGCGACTACGTGGTGCACGAGGACCACGGCATCGCGCAGCTGCTCGGCTTCGAGACGAAGGAGGTCGCCGGCGTCACCCGCGACTACCTCCTGCTCGCCTATCGCGGAGACGACCGCGTTTACGTCCCGCACGAGCAGATCGGCAAGGTCAGCCGGTACATCGGCGCAGACTCGAAGGCACCGGCTCTCTCGAAGCTCGGCGGCAAGGCCTGGGACAACCTCAAGACACGCGCGCGCGCACATCTCCGCGAGATGGCGGGGGAGCTGCTGAAGCTGTACGCACAACGCCAGACCCAGCCGGGGATTGCCTACGACGTGGAGCACGAGTGGGTCGAACGGCTCGAGAACGAGTTCCCGTACCGCGAGACCGAGGATCAGCGGACCGCGATCGAAGCCGTCAAGGAAGATCTCGAGTCCCCGCACCCGATGGACCGCCTGGTCTGCGGCGACGTCGGGTTCGGCAAGACCGAGGTCGCGCTGCGGGCGGCGTTCGCCGTCGCCGTCAACGGCAAGCAGGTTCTGATGCTCGTGCCGACGACGGTGCTGGCGCAGCAGCACTGGAACACCTTCAAGGACCGCTACCGGGACTTCCCGGTCCGGGTCGAGATGGTGTCCAGGTTCAGAACGCGGCCGGAGGTAAAGAAGGCCCTTCTAGACTTTTCCGAAGGAAAAGTCGAGGTGCTCATCGGCACCCATCGCGTGCTCTCGAGGGATGTGATCCCGAAGGAGCTGGGGCTTGTGATCGTCGACGAGGAGCAGCGGTTCGGTGTCGCACAGAAGGAGCTGCTCCGCCAGTTGCGCCTCGAGGTCGACGTGCTCGCGATGAGCGCCACGCCGATCCCGCGCACGCTGCACATGTCGCTCTCCGGCCTGCGTGACATCTCGGTGATCGAGACCCCGCCGGAGGGTCGCCGCCCGATCCGCACCTTCGTCGGTGAATACGACGAAGACCTGATCAAGCAGGCGCTCGACCGCGAGGTGCAGCGGAGCGGCCAGGCGTTCTACCTGCACAACCGGGTCGACACGATCGAGGAGGCGGCGGCGAAGCTGCAACAGCTCTGTCCTGATCTGCGCTTCCTCGTCGCGCACGGTCAGATGCGGGAGCACGAGTTGGAGGAGCAGATGATCTCGTTCCTCGCCGGCGATGCGGACGTGCTCGTGTCGACGACGATCATCGAGTCGGGCCTCGACATTCCGCAGGCGAACACGTTGATCGTCGAGCGCTCCGACCTGCTCGGCCTGAGCCAGCTCTACCAGATCCGTGGGCGCGTCGGCCGGAGCGACGTGCTGGCACACGCGTACCTCTTCTACCCGGACGCCCACGAGCTGACACCGGAGGCGCGCGCACGGCTCGCGACGCTCGCCGACCACACGGAGCTCGGCGCGGGCTTCGCAATCGCCATGCGCGATCTCGAGATCCGCGGAGCAGGCGACCTGCTCGGCGCCGAGCAATCTGGTCACGTCGCCGCGCTCGGCTTCGAGCTCTACGTCGAGATGCTGCACGAGGCAGTCGCCGAGTTGTCCGGACAACGGCGTCTTGCCACGCGCCCGGTCAGGGTGGATGCGCGCGTCGACGCGTTCGTTCCGGCCGCATACGTCGCGGCCGAGGCGCTGAAGATCGACCTGCATCGCCGGATCGCTCTGACCGAGACGGAGGACGACCTGCACGAGCTGCGGATCGCGACCGAAGACCGGTACGGCCCTGTGCCGGAGCCGGTGGAGAACCTCTTCGCCATCCAGTCGGCGAAGCTCAAGCTCGCCCGCCTCGGCGCCGACTACCTCGTGTTCAGGGGCGGTCGCGCGTCGGTCGGGCCGGTCGTTCTCGGCTCCGCCGAACTGCGCGATTTGCGTGCGCAGGTCGAGACCGCGGTGTACTCGTCAGGCAATCGTGAAGTGACGTTAAGGGGCGATGAATTCAAGGGAGCGCTCGATTTGGTCGATGCTATGCTGGCCGCGCGCCAGGCTGCTTAGCCGGCGCTTCCTTATGAAGAAGATCACATTCCCGCTCCTGCTCGTCCTCGCCGCCGCCCTCCTCGCAGGGTGCGGAAGCGGCAGCAGCGCGAGCCTGAAATCGGACGACGTGGCGACGGTCGGGAAGGTGCACATCAGCAAGGCAGCCTTCGCGGCACTGCTCGTCCAGGCGAAGAAGAGCTTCGCGTCCCAGACGCCGCCCAAGGCCTTCCCGAAGCCGGGCACCGCCGACTACGAGACGATCAAGGGACAGGCGATTGCGCTGCTCGTCCAGCAGGCCGAGCGCGAGCAAAAGGCCACCTCTCTCGGGGTCAAGATCTCGAACTCCGACATCGAGAAGCGTCTCAACCAGATCAAGAAGCAGTATTTCGGAGGCAGCGAGACGAAGTACCAGGCCCAGCTGAAGAAGCAGAGCCTGACCGATGCGGAGGTCCGCGAGGACGTCCGGCAGCAGTTGATCTCCGAGGCGCTCTTCAACAAGGTGACGAAGAACACGAAGGTCTCGGACAGCCAGGTGCACGCCTATTACCTGGCGCACCAGGCCGACTACTCGACGGCTCAGTCACGAGCCGTGAAGTACATCCTGGTCAAGTCACCGACCCTCGCCAACTCGCTCTACACCCAGCTGAAGGCCGGCAACGCCGGGACGTGGTGCACGCTCGCGAAGAAGTACTCGCAGGACCCGAGCTCGAAGGCAACGTGCGGTAAGGCGACGTTCACGAAGGGGCAGACGGTGGCCGAGTTCGACAAGGCGCTGTTCAGCGGCGCCACGAACGTTGTCCATGCGCCGGTGCACAACGCGCAGTACGGCTGGTTCGTGATCGAGCCGACGTCGAAGGTCAAGCCGAAGAGCACGACGCCGGAGAAGAAGGTCGCGCCCTCGATCAGGCAGCAGCTCTTGACGTCGGACAAGAATCAGGCGATGACCGACTGGATTGCGGCGCTCACGAAGAGCTTCTGCTCGGGGTCGAAGATCAAGTACGCGGTCGGCTTCGTGCCGAGCCCCGATCCCTGCGCGTCGACGACCACCAACGCGACGACGACCTAAAGACCCGGACTGGTGTCTGTCGCGGAAGCGCTCGTCGAGCTCCAGGAGCTGACCGAGCGGCTGCGTCGGGAGTGTCCCTGGGATCGTGAGCAGACAACGCGCACGATCGTCCCGCATACGGTCGAAGAGGCGTACGAGGTCGGCGACGCCGCAGTCGCAGGCGACGACGCAAAGCTCCTCGACGAGATCGGCGACCTGCTGTTCCAATGTGTCTTCCTGGCGCTGCTGCTCCAGGAGAAGAGCGTTGGAGACCTCGAGCAGGCGATCCGCATCGTCATCGCGAAGCTCGTCCGACGCCATCCGCACGTCTTCGGCTCAGGCGACGCGCAGACCGCCGGGCGTGTGCGCGAGCGCTGGGAGGAGATCAAGCGCGAGGACGAGGGCCGCGAGGGGATCTTCCACGACGTGCCCGAAGGCCTGCCCGCGCTGCTCTATGCCCGCAAGGTGCAGCTCCGTGCCAGGTCGGTCGGCTTCGAGTACCCGGACCTCGCAGGAGCGCTCGCCGACTTCGACGACGAGCTGCGTGAGCTCCGGGCCGAGCTGCCGCCCGAGGATCCGCCCGCCGAGGCGGAGGCTGACGCCCGGACGGCCGCCGAGCTGGGCGACGTGTTGTTCGCCGCGGTCAATGTCGCGCGCCGGTTGAATGTCGATCCCGAGCTCGAGCTGCGTGCGGCTGCGAAGCGCTTTCGCACGCGCGTGGAAACTGCGGAGGCGCTTGCCGCTGCCGCAGGCAAGGATTGGACGACGCTCCCGCTCGACGAGCAGGACGCCTACTACGACGAGGCAAAGGGGACGAACTCGTGACAGCCAGGATCGCCGCAGTGCAGGGACGCCAGGTGCTCGATTCCCGTGGCAACCCGACCGTCGAAGTCGATGTCCGGCTCGAGTCGGGCGCGTTCGGCCGTGCGATCGTCCCGTCGGGTGCATCGACCGGCGTCCATGAGGCCGTCGAGCTGCGTGACGCGGCATCCGAGTGGGGCGGCAAGGGCGTCGGTCAGGCCGTCGGGAACGTGAACGGCGAGCTCGCCGCTGCCGTGAAGGGGCTCGACGCGCGCGACCAGGCAGCGGTCGACCACGCGCTGATCGAGCTCGACGGCACTCCGAACAAGGGCCGTCTCGGCGCGAACGCCATTCTCGGCGTCTCGCTCGCCGTCGCCAAAGCCGCCGCCGCTTCGGCCGAGCAGCCTCTCTGGCTGCAGCTCGGTGGCGAGACCGCAGCGACCCTGCCGGTGCCGATGCTGAACGTGATCAACGGCGGGGCGCACGCGTCGAACTCGATCGACCTGCAGGAGTTCATGGTCGTCCCCGCCGGCGCCGACTCGTTCGCCGAGGGGCTCCGCATCGGCGCCGAGGTCTATCACTCGCTGAAGAAGGTGCTGACCGAGCGCGGTCTCTCGACGCTCGTCGGCGACGAGGGCGGGTTCGCGCCAGACCTCGACTCCAGCGAAGCGGCGATCGACCTGATCCTCGAGGCCGCCGAGCGAGCGGGGCATCGCGAACGCGTCGCGATCGCGCTCGACCCGGCGACGAGCGAGGTCTTCTCCGACGGCGTCTACCGCTTCGAGGGCCGCGAGAAGTCGAGCGCGGAAATGCCGGGCTTCTGGGCGGAGATCGTCGAGCGCTACCCGATCGTCTCGATCGAGGACGGTGCGGCCGAGGACGACTGGGAGTCATGGCAGGCTCAGACGACACTGCTCGGCGACCGGGTCCAGCTCGTCGGCGACGACGTCTTCGTCACCAATCCGGTTCGGCTCCAGCAGGGCATCGACCGCGGCGTCGCCAACTCGATCCTCGTGAAGGTCAATCAGATCGGCACGCTCACCGAGACGATCGCCGCCGTGCGGCTCGCGCAGTCGAACGGTTACACCGTCGTCATGTCGCACCGTTCGGGCGAGACGGAGGACTCGACCATCGCGGATCTAGCCGTGGCGCTCGGGACGGGCCAGATCAAGACCGGAGCGCCTGCACGGTCCGACCGCGTGGCGAAATACAACCAACTGCTGCGCATCGAAGAGCAGCTCGGCACGAAGGCGCAGTACCCGGGCTGGGACGCTTTCCCGCGCGCCCGCCGCTGATCGATTCATTGATCGCTACGCTGGGGCGAGATGGCAGCGGAGCGCAGAAGAACCAAGATCGTCGCGACGATCGGGCCGGTGTCGTCGAGCCACGACGTGCTGCGCGAGCTGGTCGAGGCCGGGGTCGACGCGATCCGGCTCAATCTCTCCCACGGCACGCAGAAAGACCACGCCGCGAGTGCCGGCGTCGTCCGCGAGGTTCAGGAGGAGACCGGCAAGCCGCTCGCGCTGATCGCCGACCTCCAGGGCCCGAAGCTCCGCATCGGCGACCTCGACGAGCCTCGCATCCTCCTGAAGGGCGAGGAGATCCTCGTCGTCGGCGAGCAGCACACGGTCAACGGCTCGCTGCCGATCGCGCCCGCCGTGATCGGAGAGGTGCTGCGCCCGGGGCACGACATCCTCATCGACGACGGCCTCGTCCGGCTCGCGGTCCAGGAGGTCGAGCAGGGCCGCGCCCGCTGTCTCGTGGTCGTCGGCGGCGAGGTGAAGTCCCACAAGGGAGTCAACCTCCCGGGCGTGCCGGTTCCCATCCCGTCGCTCACGAAGAAGGATCTGGACGACCTCGAGTTCGCACTCGGGCTCGGGGTCGACTTCGTCGCGCTGTCGTTCGTGCGCGCGGCCGCGGACGTGCGCGATCTGCAGGCCATCATCCGCCAGCACGGTTCGCCCGCGCGTGTGATCGCGAAGATCGAGAAGGCCGAGGCGGTCGAGGCGCTCGAAGAGGTCCTCCTCGAGGCCGACGCAGTGATGGTCGCGCGTGGCGACCTCGGAGTGGAGATCGGCGCAGCGACCGTCCCCCTGCTGCAGAAGCGGATCATCCTGCGCTGTCTGGAAGCGGGCAAGCCGGTGATCACCGCCACGCAGATGCTCGAGTCGATGATCGAGCACGCCGAGCCGACGCGGGCCGAGGCGAGCGACGTCGCGAATGCCGTGCTCGACGGGACGTCTGCCGTCATGCTCTCCGCGGAGACGGCCACCGGGAACTATCCGGTGCAGGCCGTGCAGATGATGGACCGGATCGCGCGTGCCGTCGAGCCGTCGATGGGTTACCGCCACCAGATGCCGGAGGCCGGTGAAGGCTCGACGGTCGGCCGTGCCATGTCGAACGCCGCGTGCGACCTCGCCGAGGCTCTCGGGGCCCGAGCGATCCTCGTGCCGACGTTCACAGGACGTACCGCATCGGGTGTCGCGCGCCTACGGCCCCGCCGCCCGATCCTCGGTCTGTCACACCACCGCACCGCCGTGCAGCAGATGGCGCTGGAGTGGGGGGTCACGCCCGTGTTGATGCCGCCGAGCGACGACGTCGAGGATCTCTGGTCGCGCTCGCTCGAGTCGGCCCTCAATTCGGGAATGGTCGACGCCGGCGACCGGGTCGTCCTGACGGCCGGAACGGCGGTCAACCTGCCCGGCTCGACCAACGTGATCAAGGTCGACGTCGCGTAAAGAGAACGACCCTGATTCGCGAAGCGAACCAGGGTCGCGAGTTTCTGGCTGGATTCGGATAGGGATTGGTCCGGCCGCGCCGAAGCAGTCGCCGTGCCTCGCCTTCGTCCCACCCGCCTGCTCGCGATCGGCGGGATCGTGCTCGTCTCGTTCCTCTACTGGAAGCCGCTGCACACGTACCTCCACACGAAGAGCGAGCTCCAGTCGCGCGTCGCTGACGTGCATGCGCTCCAGGCGGAGAAGAAGCAGCTCCAGGCGCGCATCGCGGCCGCCGACAGCGGGGAACAGCTCCTGCGGGAAGCCCGGCGTATGGGGCTCGTGAAGCCGAACGAGCAGCTCTTCATCGTGCGCGGCATCGACGCCTGGCGCCACAAGAAGCACTAGCGTCTCCCACGTGGGCGATGTGGAAGTCGTGGCGCGGCAGATCGGCCGCGCGCCGCGTGCGTTCAGGCGCGTGGCCGTTCGCTGCCCGTTCGGGAAGCCCGCGGTGACCGAGCAGGCCCCGTTCGACGGTTCCGGCCGGCCCTTCCCGACCCAGTTCTACGTCACCTGCCCGTTCCTCGTCGCAGCGATCTCGCGGCTCGAAGCCGGAGGCGGCGTCGAGCGCTGGACGCGCGCCGCGGAGGGCGACGCGGTGCTCGCGCGGAGCCTCGACGACGCAAACGCGGAGCAGCGCCGCATCCGGCCCGAGCTGGACGCCGGCATCGGCGGCTCGACCCGCACCGGGAGCCTCAAGTGCCTGCACGCCCACGCCGCGTTCGCTCTCGCGCGGCCCGGCTACGAGCTCGGCGACCGCATCCTCGCCGAGCTGCCCGCTCTCTGGCCCGAGTCCTGCTGTACTCCGTGACATGGACGTCGACCTTGCGCGCCATCAATGGCAGGACGGGATCCGCCGCGATCGAGGGCATGCGTGCCGATCACGGCCGCTACGCCGATCGGATGGCACAGGTGGACGTCCTCGTGAACGCGCTCCGCCAGCGCGTCGGCCAGGTCTTCACGCTCGAGGAGCTCGCTCAGTCGTACGACGGCGCCGACGACTGGGCACGCGCGGTGCTGGACGAGGCGAACCCCGAGGCTCCCCCGGTCAGCGAGGCGGGCACGGTCGCCGACGCCGCGTTCCATCTCTACGCCCGCGGGGCGACGGACTACCGGCCGTGAAGAGGGTCGTGCTGCTCGTCGTGGGGGTCGTTGTCGTGTTCGCCGTCGGGGTCGCGGTCGGCGAAGCGCTCCACGACAACCCGAAGCCGGGCGGTACGCAGTCGCTCGTTCGCACGCTGCAGCCGCTGCCGCTCGCCCCGGCCGCGCGCCAAACGGTCACCGTTACCGTTCGGAATCCATAAACCTGTTTAGGAAGCGGAAGCTTTGGCTACGTTTGGCCGGTGAACGATCCAGCGAGACGAGCCCTGACCGACGAGCCCGACTGGCTCACGCTCGGGCAGGCCGCGAAGTTCCTCGGCGTGGCCCAGTCGACGATTCGTAAATGGTCCGACCAGGGTCGCGTCCCGGCGTTCTATACGCCCGGCGGCCACCGCCGCTACCGGCGCCGCGACCTCGAGACGTTCCTCGACCGTTCGGGGCCGGGCGGCCGGCCGAGCGGCCCGCTCGTGCTCGTCGTCGACGACGACGAGCGTCTGCGCGAGTTCGTCCGCGTCAATCTCGAGCTCGAGGGCTACACGGTGCGCGAGGCGTCGAGCGCGGAGGACGCCCTCGACGCGATCGAAGACCAGGCTCCGGCGCTCGTCCTGCTCGACGTCGTCATGCCGGGCGTGGACGGCTGGCAGATGCTGCAGCGGATGCAGGAGCGCTACGGGTCGATCCCGGTGATCATGTTCAGCGGCAAGGTCGACCCGGCGACCGCAGACGACGCGGAGGAGCGCGGGGCTCGCGGCTTCATCGGCAAGCCGTTCGATCCGCGTCAGCTGATCGAGCGCGCGAAGCAGCTCGTACCCGCTTGATTCGCTAGCCGCCGCTGATCGCCGCGATCACGTCGACGCGCGATTGCGGAGCGAGCGGCGTTTCGAGGGCCGCCCGCTCGCGATCGACGTAGACGTGGATGTGCGGCCGGATGGCCGGGCCCGGCTCGCAGAGCCGGTCGCGTACGCCCGGCCACCGTGCGTCCAACTCGTCGATCGCCGCCTCGACCGTCGGCGGCCTCCACGTCGATGCGGCGCGGAAGCTCGGGGAAGAGCGGCGTCAACGTCATCGGCAGGTGCAGCTCGGCCATGGCGTCAGTCGATCACCGCGACCTCGACGGACGAGATCGCAGGCAGGTAACTCGCGATCTCGGTCCACGACTCGGCGTCGTCAGCGCTCGCGAACAGCTGACCGGTGCTCGTCCCGAAGTAATAGCCGGGGATGTCGTAGCTGTCGTTCGCCATCGCCTCGCGCAACACGCCGAGATAGGCGTCGCGTCTGCGGAAGCCCGTTGTCGGCGCGCTGCCAGCTCGAGCCACCGTCGCGGGTGCGCCAGACGCACGCTTTGCCGTCGGGCATCGTGCGGCCGTGACCGGGGTCGAGCGGGATGACGAAGAAGGTGTCGCGGTCGTGCGGATGTGCTGCGGCCGCGAAGCCGAACTCGGTCGGCAGACCCTCGGTGATCTCGTTCCAGCTGGAGCCGCCGTCGTCGCTGCGATGAACCCCGACGTGGTTCTGCTGGTACATCCGGTCGCCGTCGGCATTCGAACGCACGAGCTTGTGCACGCAGAAGCCGACGTCCTCGTGCGGGCGGGGCCAGTCGGCGCGGAGCCCGCGGTTGCGCGGCGTCCACGAGCTGCCGTCGTCGGTTGTCTCGAACACGCCAACTCCCTGCACGATCGCCCAGAAGCGGTCACGGTCGGCCGGGTCGGCCATCAGCGCCGACACGCCGAGATGTCCGGGAGGCTGGTTCGCGGGATCGTCCCATTCTTCGCTGCCCGGTTGGCCGGCGAGGGTGCTGAGGAGCGACAACGTGGCACCGGCGTCGTTGCTCTCGAAGATCCCCGGCGCCTCGACGCCGACGAGCACCCGGCCGTGCGCGACCGAGAGTGTCGAGACCTTCGACAGCTTTTTCCCATCGCTCTCCCCGTAGGCGATCCCTTCGCTCGAATGCGTCCAGGTCTCGCCCAGGTCTCCGCTCCGCCAGACGGCCGAGCCGTGCCACTCGCTCGCGGCGGCCGCGTAGATCGCGCCCGATTCCGCGTCGAAAACGGCGTGGTAGACGGGCCACCCTTCGCAGAAAGGCCCGCGGACCTGCCAGTCGCGACGGTCCTGGTCGCTCTCCAGCAGGAAGCATCCCTTTCGGGTCCCGATCACGAGCAGAGTGCGTGGCACGTTCCCTCACCTCCGGCGACGACAGCGTGGTCCTAGTCTCCCAGAGACTCCCGCCGGCCTCTCGATTCATCGGTCATCTGCATGAGGAGAGACGCGATCCGCGTTGAAATCGTCGGGATGGCCGACGAGCCCCGCATGCACATGTCTCTGATCGACCGGCGAATCAGCAAGATCGTGAACGCTCGCTCCGTCACCCTCGGGCTGGCGACGACGTTCTTCTTGCTGTCCCTCGTCGCGGCGGTCGTGATGCGGATCTTCGACCATCACGACTTTCCGAGCCTCGGACTTGCGGTCTGGTGGTCGCTCCAGACGGTCACGACCGTCGGCTACGGCGACATCGTCCCGACCACGCACATCGGTCGCGTGATCGGCGGCGCCGAGCTCGTGCTGAGCATCTCGTTCATCGCCTTCCTCACCGCAGGGGTGACGAGCACCGTCATCCACAACCAGGAAGCACGTGCGAAGGAAGCGGACCGATCGAAGCAGGCGGCGGACTCGGAGGCGATTCTCGACGCTTTGACCCAGGCGCGAACTGCGATCGAGGCGCTGGACTCACGGCTCGAATCGATCGAGGCCAAGCTCCCGGCCCGCTAGGGGATGGAGCGGTAGAGCCGCAGGAACGAGCGGCGGAACCCGCGGGCCGGCCAGAAGCGCGACGAGAGGAGATTCGTCTCTCGCCAGTCGGTGACCATCGTCGCGTATCCCTGCTCGTGCGCCCAGGCAGACGCCGCCTCCGTCAGGGCGACGCCGGCGCCCGACCCGCGGACGCCCGGCAGGCTCGCCGCAAAGCCGAGGAGCGCGGCCCGATCCGGCTGCGCGAGCGAGCGGTGCATCGAGCCCTTCTCGGCGGAGACGAGCTCGAAGTGCGCGACCACGCGGCCGTCTCGTTCGTAGACGAGCTCGCCGAGCTCGTCGTCTGCGATCTCGGCGGCGAGCATCGTGCGCAGCTCGTCCGCGTCCTCGTCCCAGTCGACGCCGCTGAAGACGGGTGCGCGCCCGTGGTGCTCGGCGATCAGCGGCACGATCTCCATCAGTGCCTCGATATCGCCGGGCTCTGCCCGCCGCGCGCCCGGCGGCCACGGCTGTTGGTCGATTTCCTTGATCCCGTGTGCCTGCTGCGCGCCGAAGCTCAACCGAAACCAGGCGTCGACCTGATCGTCGAGCGCCGGCACCAGCGCGTAGTGGCGGGTGCGGCCTTCGTCGACCCACCGTTGCGAGCAGAACGCGTAGAGGTCGCGGATGAGCTCTGCCTCGGCGACCGCGTAGCCGGCTGCCTCGATCCAGATGTTCGCTCCCCAGTTCTGATCTTCCCGTCGCGTCCCGAGGAGGAACCCGGCCACGTCTCCGTCGCGGAGCAGCACTCCGCCGGACACGTCATCCTGCGCCCACAGAGACGCCACCTCGTCGCGAGTTGCACTTGCGTCCTCGAAGCGTTCCGAGAGCAGCGGCTCCGTGGCTCGGTGGTGCCGGTGCCTGGCGGCCAGGAGCTCCGCCGCCGCGTCGAGGTGGTCCTCCGCGAAAGACCGAAGCTCGAGTGGGCTCACCTGGCGTCGAGCGGCCACGGGAGGCGCACCGGCGTATGATCGCCCGGCCAGTCGGCGTAGGCCTCGTCCGGGTCGAACGTCTCCTTCGCGGCTGCTGCGTCGTACTTCGCTGCAACGTCGCTCACCGGGTAGTGCAGCGTCTCGTCGTCGGGCCGCGCGCCGATCATGAGGACGACGCATGGCTCTTTGTCGCCGACGATCACGTGACGGGTCATCGAGGGGCAATGGAAGTAGTCCCACTGCCTGAGGGTGCGTTCCTCTTCTTCGACGACCAGCGTGCACTCGCCGGAGAGCACGAGGAATCCTTCCTGGCCGGTCTCGGCGTGGTAGAGCGCGTTCGGCTGGCCGGGGGCGAAGACGCGCACGTTGACGCCGAAGTCGCGGAACGGCGCGTCCCGGGCTTCGAGCGGGTAGACCGAGCCGCCCTTCTGCTCGTTGCGCACGGCGAGCGCCTCCGAGAGGTTCAGGACGAACCAACCGTCAGAGGTCACGTAGCGGCCGTACGGCGTCTCTTCCGAGCTCGCTTCCTTCACGGGCATGTTCTGTCGCCTACTCGGCGTGCTCCAGGAATGCGAGGACGCGTTGCATGAGCAGCCCCGCGGCCTGCTCGTCGTAGTCCGGCAGGCTGCTGTCGGCGAACAGGTGCCGGTCGCCGGCGTACAGAAACAGCTCCGCGTCGCCGGCGATCTCGGTGAGCTCGCGCGCGGCCGGGAGGTCTTCCTGGGCCCACTCGTCGTTCTCCATCATGTGAATCTGGAGCGGGACTCCCTCCGGCCATTTGCCGCCGAACTCTGCCGCCGGGAATGCAGCCGAGAACAAGAGTGCTCCGGTCGCGCCGGGACGTGTCTGTGAGAGCTCCTGCGCCGGCATCACCCCGAGTGAGAAGCCGGCATAGACGAGCTCGTTCGGCAGCCCGTCGGCGGCACGTCGACCGCGCTCTCCGATCGTGTCGAAGCCGATTTGCTTCGCGTAGCCGACACCCTCGTCGAGCGACGAGAACGTCTTGCCGTCGTAGAGATCCGGAGTGTGAACCGTGTGTCCGGCCGCCCGGAGCTCATCGGCGAACGCGAGGAATCCAGCCGTCCGGCCCTGCGCATGGTGATAGAGCAGTAGCTCGGCCATCCGGTGCTTCCTACCACAGGAGCGATCGTTTGGAACCTACTGTCAGCGCTTTTTCGGTTTGACGACTCTCGTCACGACCCACCGGTGCTTGCCGATCTTGCGGTCGCGGCTGAAGTGGAGTTGCTCGTACGTCGACAGAGCTCCGTTGAAGAGGAAGCCGGCGGGCACCGAGCCGGCGTCCTCCGGGTAGCCCTCGACCGTTCCCCCGCCCAGGTCCGCGATCAACTCCACCGCGCCCGCGAGCGCAGCGGTGGCAACCCCCTGGCGCCGGTGCCCCTTGCCGACGAAGCAGCAGGCGATTCGCCAGTCCGGCAACGTCGTCATGCTCTTTTCGTACGCAGCTCGGCTCTTGATCCGCGGCACCTCGTCGGGCGCGCCGAACTGGCACCAACCCACGCATGCGTCGTCTTCGAAGACGAGCGCTGCGTGGGCCGTTCCCGCTCGAACGCGAGCAAGCTTTCGTTCGCGGTTGAGCGACGGAGTGGTCTCGTTTCCGACTCCGTCGGGATGAAACCCCATGCACCAGCAGCCGCCGAAGACGCCGTTGTTGCGCTCGACCAACGCGGCGAACGCCTCCCAGGTCGACTCGTCGAGTGCCCGGACGGTGTACCTCGCTTCGACCATGAAGTCGCCCAGCCTAACGAGCAGGGAGGGGAGATTGGACTTGACATGTGACCAAACAGTCACATAAGATTGCGACGGTGGACGATGACCGAGTCTTCAAGGCGCTGGCCGATCCGACCCGGCGGCATCTGCTCGACCGGCTCTTCGAGCACGACGGCCGGACGCTCGGGCAGTTGGAGGAGGGCGTCGAGATGACCCGCTTCGGAGTGATGAAGCATCTGCGCGTGCTCGAGGACGCGGGGCTCGTCGTCACCCGGCGCGCCGGCAGAGAAAAGCATCACTTCCTCAATCCGGTGCCGATCCGCGAGCTCCACGACCGCTGGATCGACAAGTACACGGAGCGTCGCGTGAGCGCGCTCCTCGACCTCAAGGCACAACTGGAGGAGACCGCATGAGTACGTCAGTCGAGACCGAGGTGCAGACGACCCAGGTCTACCAGCTCTTCATCAAGGCGTCCCCGGAGCGCGTCTGGGAGGCGATCACGAAGCCCGAGTTGATCGTGCGCTACTTCTACGGGGCGATGTTCGAAGGTCCGCCCGTCGCGGGCGGCCGCTGGCGCGCCTGGACGCTCGATCATTCGCAGGCTCTGAACGACGGCGAGATCATCGAGATCGACGAGCCACGCCGGTTCGTGCACAGCTGGAAGGCCCTCTACGACCCCGAGCTGGCGGCGGAGGAGGAGAGCCGCGTCACCTGGGAGATCGAGCCGCAGGAGGGCGGCTACTCGAAGCTCACCGTCGTCCACGACCGTCTCGAGGGCGCGCCGAAGACCGCTGCCGGCGTTGCGGGCGGCTGGATGCTGATCCTCAGCGGCCTGAAGACGCTCGTCGAGACCGGCGAGCCGATCGTCGACTTCGCGTCGTCCTGACGATCTTCGGATCGCGCGGCAGAACTGGTGTCTGACACCGCGGTGTCAGACACCAGTTGGGTCAATCGACGTTGACCGTGACCCGGAGAAATGTTGCCGGGATCGAGGTCGAACCGTCCGTGCTCGTGTTCTGTTCGCTGAACAGGGCATCCAGCTCTTCGTGGAGCTCGGACTCGCGGCCGTCGGCTGCCGCGGCCGCGTAGGCATTCATCGTCGGCCCGTAGTAGGTCTTGAAGTCGGCGAGCAGCTCCGACGGCGCGGCCTGAGACCTGAAAACGTAGGTGTCTCGCGCGAACGAGATCTGCTCCGAGCGCACGCCGGCGCCGCCGAATCGTTCGACGACGTCGGCCTCGATGCCCCAGGTCATCGGGCTGACGAACCCGTCCGGAGGCGGGGGTGAGTAGGCCGAGCTGATCCTGAGGATCTGCGCGACCAGGGTGGGATCGCCGGGAATCCAGTTGCCCATCACGATCCGCCCACCTGGCCGGGTGACACGAACGGCCTCTTTCGCCACGTCGGCGGGCCGGGGGGCGAACATCGCGCCGAAGATGCTCACGACCAGGTCGAAGCTCTGGTCCCCGAGCTCGTTCAGATCGCTGGCATCGCCCTCCTCGAACCGGCAATTGCCGAGACCAAGGCTTCTCGCACGGGCGTTACCCGCCTCGACGAGGTTCGTCGCGATGTCGACGCCGAGGACGTTCGCGCCGAGCCGAGCCGCAGGCAGCGCGGTGGTCCCGTCACCGCAGCCGAGGTCGAGCACCTCGAGACCGGGCGTGATGTCGAGCGTCGCCACGAGCGCCTCGCCGCTCTCGCGCATATTTGCCGCGATGCGTGTGAAGTCGCCCTTTTCCCAGAGCGCCTTGTTCGCGTTCACCTAGAGCTCTTCCGCGGCGCGGACGAGCCCGCCGAAGATCACGCCTACGGCCGCAAGCAGGCTGATCCAGATGCCGATCCCACGTCCGTCGGCGGGGAGGACCGCATCCGGGATCGAGATGATGCGGATCAGAACGAAGATCGCGGCAAGCGCGCCGAGGCCCAGCACCACCAGGCTCTCCGGGATCGCCGGCGGCAACTCGAAGCCCGCCTCGCGCAGCACGACGATCGCGACCACGGCAAGCCCGATGAAGAAGACGAGCTTGCCGAGAACGCCCGTGTGCCAGCCGATCACGGCGAGCTTCACACCGACACCCGAGCCGGCGTACCAGCCCATGAACGACGACAGCGCCAGCACGAGGCCCGCCACCCAGGTGATGCGCTCTCCCGCGGCCCAGAGCCCACCGGGCGCAGGTTGCGGATAATCAGGCCGGTTGGGTGAGCCCGGCCCGCCCGGACCGGCGGGCAACTCGAGCTCGAAGAACTCAGGCGTCTCCACTGCCCCTAAGTATGGGGATCATTCCGGTCGGAAGTTGCCGGAACCGGCCGAGCTTCGGTGCGAGGAGGACCTAGACGCCGAACAGCGTCTGAATCTCGTGCCACGCGGCGACGAGCGCGAAGGCGGCCACGAACGCCAGCACGAGGAGGCTGACCCAGAACCTGACGTTCGACCGCTTGACGGCGCTTCGCCGTTCGGTCCTCGCTCTCCGACGAGCACGCTCCCGCCGGTAGTTGTGCTCGATCGCCCGCGGGTCGAGCGAGGGCGGGTCCTCCTCGAGGGCTGCCGGGGCTTTTTGAGCTGGCACAGGCATCCCCGGATTGTAGGCAATACTTCTCCCCGGGATGGTCGTCGACGCCCAGCGGCTACCGGTCGAGCGCCTGGCAGAGGCGGCGGCCCAGGTGGCCGAAACCGAGGATCTGAGGGTCGCCCTGGAGGCGGTCGCCGCTGCGATCGCCGACGCGACGCGTGCCGATCTGGCTGTTCTACGAGTGGTGGACGACGAGGGACGCCTCGCGACACGAGCCGTGGCGCCCGCCGGGTCGTCCCTCGCCGCCGAGGTGGCCGGGACGCGCGGGCTCTGCTGAAGCGGTCGCCGCCGGCGACGCCACCGAGCCCACGCAGCGAGCCGCGAAGCGGGCCCGGGCGGCCGGGCTGCTCGCGGTGGCCGCGCGAGCGGGCGGTCACACGGTCGGATCGGTGGAGCTGATCAGGGTCGGGGACGACTTCGACGACGACGACCGTGCGCTCGCGGCACTTGCCGCCGGGCAACTCGCGCTCGCAGTGCGGACGCTCGCTCCCGAGGTCGCCGGGTCGCGCCTTCGCGCCCACCGGCTCGAGCTCGCGGGCGAGGCCCTCGCAGCAGGCGGCGACCCGCGCCGTGCCGCGCAGCAGGCGGTCCGCATCGCCGTCGAGACCACCGGCGCGCGTGGCGGAGCACTCTGGCGACTGGGGCCCGAAAGGCCCGAGCTCGTCGCCTCGCTCGGTCCCGTCGAGTCGAGCCTCGGCCGGGCTGCGGCGATCGTCGGCGAGGCGGTCGAGCAGCGCCGTCCGGCCGGTATTGCCCATGACTCGGGGACGGCCCAGATCGCGACGTTGACGCTCGGGCAGCCGCCGTTCGCCGCGCTGCAGCTGTTCTTCGCCGAGGACGTCGCACCGCCCGAGGCCGACCTGCCCGCGCTCGCGGCGTTCGCAGCCCGCGCTGCGCACGCCCTGCGCTCGGCCGAGCGCGCGCGCGACCTCGAGCTCGAGCTCGAACGCACCCGCTCGCTGCTCGAGGTGGTGGCGGAGGCGATCTCGCGGCTCTCGCTGGCCCACACCCTGGAGACTGCGGTCGATCGAATCGCCGAGCTCTTGCAGGTCGAGCAGGTGGGGGTGTTCCTCCAGGAGGACGGCCGTCTTCGCACGGCGGCGGGCCGGGGTGAGGCGGCCGCCGACGGCGATGTGGCCGCCCGGCTCCTCGAAGCGCTGCACGGACCGCTGCGGGCGCGGGGAACCCTGTACGCGACCGTCGGAGACCGCGAGCCTGCGCTCACGGCGGTGCGTGCCGCGCTCTCGGCTGCCGGCGAGGAAGCGGTGCTCGCCGTGCCGTTGACGGCGCAGGAGGAGTCGATCGGCCTGATCGTCGCCTACCCCGGAGCACGACGCCTCGGCGAGAGCGACACGGCGCTCGTCGCGGCGCTGGCAGCGCCCCTTGCGATCGCGGTGCAAAACGCCCGCCTGCACGAGCAGGCGCGCGCGCAGGAGGACGAGTTGACCGCGGTGCTCGCGACCGAGCGGCTCGTCTCGCGCCGCGTGAATGCGCTCTACGAGATCTCACGCTCGTTCGCCCAGACGCTCTCGCTCGACCACACCCTCGCTGTGCTCACCGAGACGCTGGTGAAGGAGCTGAACGTCGATGCGGCGGTGATCCGCGTCCCGGATGAGCGAGGAGACCAATTCGTTCCGCGGGCGGTCCACGTCGCCGACGTCCGGCTGACGGCTGCAGTCCGCGCGATCCTGGAGCGGCCACAGCCGCGCCCGCCGCGCAGCCACGAGCCCCTGATGCTCGATGCCGAACTGGCGAGACGGCTCGGCGGCGCCCATTCGCTTCTGCTCCCGTTCCTGCTCGGCGGTGCGACGGCGGCGTTGCTCCCGGTCGCGACTGCCGGCGAACTGCTCGCCCAGCTGACGATCGTGTCGCTCGATCCCGCGGCGCCGATCACGCGCGAAACGCTCGCGACCGCCCGCACGATCAGCCAGCAGGCTGCGCTCGCGATCGACAACGCCCGCCTGTACCAGCAGCAGAAGCAGTTCGCGGAGACGATGCAGCGGTCGCTGCTGCCCCGCGAGCGGCCGTCGATGGAGGGGCTCGAGGTCGGTGCGGTCTACGAATCCGCGGCCCAGGTCGATGTCGGCGGCGACGTGTTCGACTTCCTCGAGCTACGTGACGGCCGTCTCGCGGTCGTGCTCGGCGACGTCACCGGGCACGGCATCGATGCCACCGCCGACATGGCGATGGCGAAATTCGTGTTTCGGTCACTGGCGCGTGAGCACACCGAGCCATCGGCGTTTCTCGCCGCCGCCAACGAGGTCGTCGTGGGCGAGATCGCGATCGGCAAGTTCATCACGATGGTGTACGTGACGGTCGGGTCGAACGGGGAGGTGCTCTGCGCGAGTGCGGGTCACCCGGAGCCGCGGCTCGTCGCGGCCGACGGGACCGTCTCAGGGCTCGCGTGCGGCGGCCTCGCTCTGGGGATCGACGCGCCACAGACGTACGACCAGGTGAGTGCGCAGCTCTCGCGCGGCGACCTGGTCGTCCTCTACACCGACGGCGTGATCGAGTCGCGGGCCGGACGTGAGCTCTTCGGCCTGGAACGGCTGGACGAGGTGCTCTCGACGCATGCCACGCGACCGGCGCAGGATGTCGCGGATTCCGTGCTCGCGGCCTGCCGGGACTTCGCCGGCGGCGATCTGCCGGATGACTGCGCGATCGTCGTGCTGCGCCGGGCATGAACCTCTCCAGGGGCGAGCGCGGCCGCCCGCTCGTGATCGGGCACCGCGGCGCAGCCGCTCTCGCTCCCGAGAACACGCTGGCCTCCCTCCAGGCGGCAGTCGACGCACGCGCGGACGTTGTCGAGTTCGACATCTCGCCCGGTCTCCGGCTGGGCCACTCACTCGGCGAGGTGCCCGACGAGGAGCTTCCGCTCGATGCGGCGCTCGAGTTTCTCGGCGGCCACGACGTCCTGCTGCACCTCGATGTGAAATCCCCCGGCTACGAGGACGGAGTTCTCGACGCCGTGCGCCGGCACGGACTCGAGGACCGGGCCTACCTGTCGACGGCGTTCGCACGCACCGCCCGGCGGATCGCGGCCGAGGCGCCCGGCTCCACCGTCGCGATCGGCTACCCGCGCGATCGCGTCGGCATCTCGAAGCTCCGCTGGCCGCCCGCCCTGACCCGCGCCGGAGCCGCCACGCTCCGCCAGGCGATGCCGATCCGGCTGCCGGTGCTGCTCCGCTGGGGCAGTGCCAACGCGGTCTCGCTCCACCACACGCTTTGCTCGCGCGCCGCCGTCTCGGTCGCTCACAGGCTCGGAGCCCCTGTGCTCGCCTGGACGGCGAACGATCCGGCCACCGTGCGGCGCCTGACCGCCGCCGGCGTCGACGGCATCGTGTCCGACGACCCTGGAATGGTGGTGGAAACCCTGGCTACACTGCTTGCGCAGTGAAGCGTCTGCACGCAGTCGTCCTCTTCGTGCTCGGTTTCGCGCTGGCGGGGGCGTTCTCCGGCGCCGTGATCGCCGACGTCACCACGTCGACCACCTCGTCGACGGTCTCGACGACGACCGACTCGACGACCACCGCCGCGACAACGACGACCACCACCACGACCAGCACCACGACCAGCACCGAGACGACGCCGGCAGCAGGCAAGACGCTGCCGCCCGGTGTGCGCGTCGCAGGCGTCCGGGTCGGCGGCCTCGTTCCGGCCGAGGCCGTGGCCGCGGTTCAGACGGCGTTCCGCCGTCCGCTGCCCGTCGTGGTCGACCGCAGCAAGCTCCTGCTCGATCCGACCAAGGTCGCATCGGCCTACAGTGCAACGGCCGTCGCCCGGGCGCGCATCGCCGCGCCCGGTTCGAGCGTGCAGCTCGTGGTCGCGGTACGCGGCCCTGCGCTTCGCGCGTGGCTCGGTGCTGCATCGCAGCGGTTCGCGCGCGCGCCGGTCGACGCATCGCTGAAACTCAAGAACGGCAAGCCGTTCCTCACGAAGGACAAGCCGGGACGCAGGCTCGACACCGCGCGGCTGGCCGCGAAGATCGTGACGGCCTTGCAGGCGAACACGCGGCTGACGGTACGCGCGCGCACGAAGCCGATCCCCGCGAAGGTGTCAGTCGATTCGTTCGCCGAGACGATCGTCATCAACCGTTCGACCAACCGACTCTCCCTCTACGACACGGGCAAGCTCCGGCGCATCTTCAAGGTCGCTACGGGACAGGCCATCTATCCGACGCCGGCAGGCGTCTGGCACATCGTCGTCAAATGGAAGAACCCGACGTGGTATCCCGCCCGTGCAGGACGCCTGGGCGAGGGGCCTGAAGCCCGTGCCGCCAGGCCCCAACAACCCGCTCGGAACGCGCTGGATGGGGCTCGACGCGCCCGGGGTCGGCATTCACGGCACCGATGAGCCGGCCTCGATCGGCTACAGCGCCTCCCATGGGTGCATCCGCATGCAGGTGCCCGACGCCGAGTGGCTGTTCGATCACGTCGAGGTCGGGACCACGGTCTACATTCTCTGATGCGCATCGTTCGCGTCGCCGTCGCCGCCGGAGTCCTCGCGTTGCTGGGGCTGCTCGTGTGGGACGTCGCGCACGGACGGGGCTCCGGGGTCGCGCAGAAGGTCGACAAGGGCAAGATCGTTCCCGCTCCCAAGCTCGACCTGCCCCGGCTCAACGGCAAGGGCCGCCTGAGCCT
Organism: uncultured Thermoleophilia bacterium; assembly: GCA_963703445.1. Taxonomy (GTDB): domain Bacteria; phylum Actinomycetota; class Thermoleophilia; order Gaiellales; family Gaiellaceae; genus PALSA-600. The sequence goes on from CAVPEK010000001.1 coordinate 300,783, forward strand.
CGCGTCGCTGCGCGGCAAGGTCGTCGTCGTCAACTTCTGGCAGTCGGATTGCCTCCCGTGCAAGCAGGAAGCGAAGACACTCGACGCGGCCTCACGCGCCTGGAGCTCGAAGGGCGTGGTGTTCGTCGGGGTCGACGCACTCGACTTCAAGGGCCCGGCGCGCGCATATCTCAAGCACTACGGCGTCAGCTACGTGAACGTCCGGGATGCGTCCGGCAACACGTATCCCGGTTGGGGCGTGACCGGGACACCCGAGACGTTCTTCATCGACCGGCACGGCAATGTCGTGCCGCCGCACATCGTCAGCGTCGCATCGCGCGCGAAGCTCGACGACGGAATCAGGCGGGCGCTCAGCTCGTGAGAGCGCTCGTGGTCGTCGTGGCGGCACTCGTGCTCGCCGCGCCGGCCGCCGCCTGCACCACCCACGCAAGCCAGTCGCACCTCGAGACGCTGCTCGTCTGTCTCGAATGCCATACGACGCTCGACGAGTCGAACTCGCCGTTTGCGAACGAGATGAAGGCCGACGTGGCGCGACGCATCGCGGCCTGCCAGACCGAGCAGCAGATCCTCGACGCGATGGTCGCCCAGTTCGGTACCGAGGTGCTCTCGACGCCGCAAACACACGGCTTCGACCTGCTCGCCTGGCTGCTGCCGCTCGGCGGCATCGCGCTCGGCGCGGCCGCGATCGCCGGGGGTGCCTGGCACTGGTCGCGGAAACTCGGCGGGCGCGACGGGTCGCCGGCCGCCTCGACCATGGCGCCGGACGAGGAGCGGCTCGTCGACGACGCACTCGCGCAGTTCGATGATTGAGAAGCTCCCGATCGCGTTCGCCGCCGGGCTCATCTCCGTCGTCACGCCCTGCGTGCTGCCGTTGATCCCCGGGTATCTCTCCGCGATCTCGGCTGTCGAGATCGACCGGCTCGGCGACCGAGGCGTGGGCAGGAGGATCGCCGTCGCGAGCGTTCCGTTCATCGTCGGCTTCACGATCGTCTTCGTTCTGCTCGGTGCCGGCGCCGCGGCCGTCGGCAGTGCGGTGGACAAGCCGACGCAGCTCAAGATCGCCGGGTTCGTGCTGATCGTCCTGGGGCTCGCGTTCATGGGCCTGCTGCCGTGGCCCGAGCGGGCCGTCGCGCCCGGCCTCCTTCAGCACGCGCGCCGTCGTGGCTCGAAAGCCCTGCTCGGCGGGGCTTTCGCGGTGTGCGCAGCACCGTGCATCGGCACGGTGCTCGCTTCGATCCTCGTCCTCGCATCCGGGTCCGGGTCGATCGCTCGCGGCGTCGTCCTGCTCGTCGCGTATTCGCTCGGGCTCGGGGCAGCGTTCGTCCTCGCCGGCATCGCCTTCGCCCATGCGATGACCGCGTTCGGTTGGGTGCGCGACCACTACGGCGTCATCCGTTTCTGCTCGGGCGCGACCCTCGTCGCTCTAGGTCTCCTGCTCTTCTTCAACCGGAACTGGTGGCTGCAGATCGCGCTCGACCAGGTGCTGACGAAGATCGGGCTCGGCTCGCTCTAGCCCGGCGAGCAGCCCGGCCACGTCCAGCCCGCGGTGCGCGGGCGCGAACGCCGCGAGCCGCCGCGAGCGCCTTGATGCGCTGGCGCTCGGCCGCGACCGGCTTGCCGCGGCCGCTCTGATAGGCCGAGACGACGACGTGCACCAGTCCCTGGAAGAAGTCGCGCTCCTCGTCGGCGCACGTGCGCCACGCGGTCTCGAACGCTTCGTGGGCATCGAAGTAGGCACCGGCGCGCGCGAGCCTCAGGCCCTCTTGGTAGGCCGTCACGACGGTGCTAGGCTCGCGGTCAGGCATGGCGACGATCCTGCTGTGTGGGGTCGACCTCTTCATCCGAGCGAAGCTCGAAGCGCTCCTTCCCGAGCATCGCTTCGAAACATCGGATGGGGTCGAGCCACCCGATCTCGTGATCGCGGACATCGCGCGCATCGACGCGAACGACGTCGCGGAAAACTATCCGGACGTGCCGATCCTCGGCTACACGAACCACACCGACACGGCCGGCCTGCGACGCGCTCACGCTGCCGGCTTCGACCAGGTCGTCGCGAAATCAGCGCTCTTCGAGCGCACTCGGGAACTGATCGATCCTCTGCTCGCGTCGGTAGAGTAGGCGCCCGTGACGTACATCATCGCCGAGCCGTGCATCGACATCAAAGACCGCTCGTGCGTCGACGTTTGCCCCGTCGACTGCATCCACGAGGCGGGTCGCATCCTCGTGATCGACCCGGAGGAGTGCATCGACTGCGGCGCCTGCGAGCCCGAGTGCCCGGTCGAGGCGATCTTCCCCGAGGACGCGCTGCCGGAGAAGTGGGCCCCGTTCATCAAGATCAACTACGCCTACGCCGACGGCATGGAGGCCGTGAACGGTCTGACCGACGAGTACGCGACCGAGCACAACGTCCAGAACGAACCACTGGAGTAGGTTCCGAACCGACCGGAGACGTCGGACGAATCCGGTTTTGGATCCGTATGGTCGAAGACCCTCACGAGCTCTCAGCCCTCTATGCCCTCGATGCGCTGACGGGCGAGGATCTCGAGCGCTTCGAAGCGCATCTCGCCGAATGCGGCCCCTGCAGGCGCCAGCTGGACGGGTTGCGGGGCGCCGCCGGCTCCCTCGCGTTCGCGGTCGAGGGGCCTGCGCCGCCTCCGGCGCTGCGCGGGCGCATCCTCCAGGCGGCGCACGACGAAGGGCAGAACGTCGTCCCGCTGCGTCCTCGCCGGTCGGCCGGCGTCGCGATCGCCGCGGCCGTCGCGATCGCCGCGTGCGCTGCGGCGGTCGTGCTCGGCTTCTGGGCGGCCTCGCTTCATCATTCGCTCGCGCACGATCGAACGGCGCTGAACATTCTCGGTGACCCGAACGCGCAGCGCGTCGCTGTCTCGGGAGCTCCGGGTCAGCTCGTCGTGTCGTCGTCCGGTGCGGCAGTGCTCGCCGTGCGACTCCCATCGCCGCCGCACGGCAAGACATACGAAGCGTGGGTCGTCGACCCCGCCGTGCATCGCGCCGGTCAGTTCTCCGGAAAGACGTTCGCATTGCAACATCGCGTTGCGCCCGGTGCACAAGTGTTGGTGACGCTCGAGAACGCAGGCGGAGTCGACGCACCGACGTCGAAGCCATTGCTGAGCGCACGCGCGTAATGTGTGCGTAGAAAGGGAACGTTTGCCTTTTCAGCAACGTGCGGAGGAAGTTGTCCGTCCGCGTTGCACGATACAAACGAACGTGGTAGGGAATCGTGCACGCGCAAAGCGACCCAGGAGGTCAGTTGTGACCCAAGAGGATTGGAGCGAGACCGGCGAGTCGTCACAGACGTCAGCCGGCTTGTTGAGCGAACCGTCGGCGCACGCCGCCGACGAAACGTGGGGAGAGTCCGCCGCCGGCGACTCGCAGGAGATCGCAGAGCCCGTTGCGGCCATTCCGGCACGCACGCGGTCTTCGTCACGCTCCGGCTCGCGTAGCTCCTCCAAGAGCTCGACGTCGCGTACGTCTTCAGCCAGAAAGGCAGGCGCAAAGAAGACTGCGGCAAAGAAGAAGACGGCCGTCAAGAGAAAGTCGGCTCCGAAGCGGAAGACCGCTGCGAAGAAGACAACCGCGCGTAAGACCACGGCGCGGAAGACGACGGCTCGGAAGACGACGGCGCGGAAGACGACCGCCCGGAAGACCGCGGCGCGGAAGAAGACCGCTGTGCGGAAGACCACGGCCCGCAAGGCGTCGACGGCGCGGAAGAAGACCACCGCGCGCAAGAAGACGACGGCCCGTAAGAAGACGACCGCACGCAAGACCGCGGCGCGGAAGACGACGGCGCGGAAGAAGACCACCGCCCGCAAGAAGACGACCGCGCGGAGAAAGACGACCGCCCGGAAGGCTTCGACCGCGAAGCGGGGCGTCGCTCGCAAGAAGACCACCGCGCGGAAGAAGGTCACCGCCCGGAAGACAGCGGTCAAGCGCAAGACCACGGCCCGCAAGGTCGGCGGGGCCCGCAAGAAGACCGCTGCTCGGAAGACCACGGCCCGCAAGGCCAGCCCGGCTCGCAAGAGCGGCGCGCGGAAGTCCGCGTCTCGCTCCCGCACGGCGCGCCGGAGCACTCGGTAAGCCGCGGGGTACTGCGTCCAGGCCCCTTCGCGTGCGGGGCCTGGACGCGGCGCTCCCCTCGCGTTTCGGCACCCCGGTACCGGTCGCTAACGTTCTTGGTCGTGCAACCGAGGACTCTCGACCATGTTGCCTTCTGGGTCGCCGACCGCGCGCCCATCGTCGCGTTCCTCGAGCGCCACGTCGGCATGCACGTCATCGCTCACGAGGACAACTTCACCCTGCTCGGCAGCGATGCCCGGCGCGGCAAGCTGACGCTGTTCGATGCCGACGGCCCGCGTGAGCACGGCGCGCTGAAGCATGTCGCGCTGCGCGTCTCCGATCTGGCCGCGGCCCGCGCCTTGCTGCCCGCCGGCGCAGAGGATGTGTTCGACGCCGGAGAGGGAATCTGGCTGACCCTCGTTCAGGCGGAGACGGATGTCGAGTACGACCTCGACCACGTCGCGCTGTGGTCGTCCTCGCCGCGTCGAGACCGCGCGTGAGTACGAACGGTACGGCTTCGCCCCCGCGGGGAGTGGGCGCGTGGAGGTCGGCGGTGCGTTCGTCGTGTTCCACGAAGGCGATCCGGGCGAGCCGGAGCGGCCGCTCCTGAATCACCTCGCGGTGCTGGTGGACTCAGCCGAGGGTGTGATCGCCGATGCTTCCGAGCTCGGGATCGAGGTCGAGTCCGTCGTGGATGCCGCGAACACGTATGCGGCGTTTCTCTGGGGGCCGGAGCGCGTGCGCATCGAGTACGTCGAGCACAAGCCGACGTTCTCGCTCACGTAGTGCGCATCGCCGGTGCCGGCATGGCCGGCCTCGTCGCTGCTGCCCGGCTCCGTGAGCTCGGCCGCGACGTCACCGTTCGTGAGAAGGGAACACGGATCGGCGGTTCGATGCTCCTGTCGTCCGGGGTGATCTGGCGGCATCGCGACTGGGAGGAGTTTCGCGCGCGAATGCCCCGCCGGTGACGAACGTCTCCAGCGATTGATCTGGGAGCGCCTCGACGAGGCGATCGAGTGGCTGGAGTCGAGAGGGCGCGCCGGTCGACTGGCACGAGACCGGCAATCCCCGCACCGTCGGCAAGCGGTTCGAGCCACACGGCCTCGCCGCTGCGCTCGCGGGAGAGGTCGAGCTCGGCTGTCGACGGCTGCGACAGATCAGCCGGCGATCCTGTGCACCGGCGGCTTTGCAGCCTCGCCGGAGCTCGTGACGCGGTACGTCGCTCCGGCGGCGCCGCTGCGACTGCGGGCGAATCCCTGGTCGGAGGGCGACGGCCTGGGCCAGGCACTGACCCGCGGTGCGGCGCTCACGCCGGGGATGGACGAGTTCTACGGCCGCAACATGCCCGATGCCTCGTGGGACGAGACCGAGTTCGTCTCGCTTGCGCAGCTGTACGCACGCTTCGCGCGGATCTTCGACGAGGACGGGATCGAGTTCTTCTCGCCCGGAGAGGTCTCCTGGTCGGAGACGAACGTCGTTCAGGCAACTGCGCGCCGGCCCGGTGCGAGGGCGTACTACCTCCTCGGCGCCGAGGCGCTGGAGCAGCGCGTTCGCGATCGCACGGTGGCGCAACTGGTGGACGCTGCACCGGCGGAGTCGCGGGTGGCGCTCCGCGATCTGCCGTTCGACCCGCCCGCGGGCACGGTGGCTGCCGTGCGCGTCGTTTCGGCGATCACCCACACGATCGGTGGGTTGCGCGTCGACGAGCGGGCGCGTGTCCTGGGGGAGGACGGTGCGCCGCTCGACGGGCTGTGGGCGGCGGGCGTCGATGCGGGCGGCGTGTCGACGGGCGGCTACGCGAGCGGCCTTGCCCAGGCGCTCGTGCTCGGCCTCGCGGCCGCAGAGGACGCGGCCCGCTGAACTCGCGAACCTGGTTCCCGGCTTCGCCGGCAATCAGGTTCGGTTGGCCTAATCGAATCTGATTCGGCGTAGCCGAACCAGATTCGCGAGTTTCACTTGCCGACGGAGAAGACGCACTGGCGCGTGTCGCCCGGAAGCGGCGAGGCGCCGATCTTGTTCACGACGAGCAGCCGGTCGCCGTCCTCGAACTCGCTCCCCACCTGCAGGAGGGTCGCCCTGCTCCTCGCGCAGCGAATACCCCGCGGGCGACCAGACGAAGAGGAGATAGCCGTTCCCGTCGCTCATCGAGCGCGGAGCTTACCGCCGGGTGGCGTACGGCGGCAGCGTCACCACGATCTGCGTGCCGGCGTCGCCTGCATCGACCGCGATCGTGCCGTGGAGCTGTTTCACACGCTCCTCGATCGCCTCGAACGAGCGGCGCCGCCGCTCCGGCTCGGCATCGTCGGCGATCGTCGTCGCGGCGCCTCCATCTTCGGTCTGGTGGATGCTCACCGAGATGCGGCTCAGCGGCCCACGGCGGACCGCCTGATCGAGGAGCTCGCGGACGATCGTGTAGATGGCGACCTGAGCCGTCTGGCCGATCCGGGTCGCCGCCTCGACGTCGAGGTCGACGCGAATCTTGTTCGTGGTGCCGAGCTGCTCGGCGAGCGCCTCGAGCGCAGGCCCGAACCCCTGATCGCGAAGCACGACGGGCTCGAGCGCGAAGGAGAGGTCGCGCAGCTCCCTGATCGTGGCCCGCTGGCGCTCGAGGGCGGTTTCGACCACGCTCGCCGCGTCCTCGAGCTTGCCCGTCTGGACCGCGTGCAGGGCGGCGTCGAGCATCAGCGCGATGCCGGCCAGGTTCTGCACCGGGCCGTCGTGCAGGAAGAGGGCGATTCGGCGCCGCTCATCCTGCTCGGCTGCAATCAGCCGGTCGAGCCCGTCATCGGTCAATCGATGATGGCTTCGCGCAACGCGATCGCGACCGCGTGCGTTCGTGTGTCGGCCTCGAGCTTCGTGAGGATGTGCCGCACGTGGCTCTTCACGGTCTCCTGCGAGATGAAGAGCCGCCCGGCGACGTCGGCGTTCGACATGCCGTCGGCGAGCAACTGCAGGATCTCCCGCTCCCGTCCGGTGAGCATGTCGGTCTGGTCCTTGCCGGCGAGGAACGCGGGCATCAGAGCCGGGTCGACGTAGCCGTCGCCCTGCGCGACCTTCTCGATCGCGCGAACGAGCGTCTGGTGCGGGGCTTCCTTGAGGATGTAGCCCTTCGCGCCCGACTCGAGCCCGCGGCTCAGCAGCGACCGCTCCGAGTAGGCCGTGAAGATCAGGACCTTCGACTCCGGCACACGCTCGGTCAGGAGCTTCGTGGCCTCCAGCCCGTCCATCCCGGGCATGCGCACGTCCATGATCACGACGTCCGGCTTCCGGCGCTCGGCCATCTCGACGGCGGACGCCCCGTCCGATGCCTCGCCGACGACGCGGATGTGCGGTGCGCGCGAGAGCGAAAGGCGCAAGCCTTCGCGCACGACCTCGTGGTCGTCGACGATCAGCGTCGTGATCTCGTCGGGCATGGGGTGCAATCCTATGCTGAAAGGAGCGAAAGCTGTTCAGCGCGCGCCGGCGGCCGCAACGGCTCCGGTCTGCGGTCGCGTATCCCATGGGCTCGCGCGAGACGGCGCACCTCATCCTTTGCAGGCTGAGACTCGCTTTGCGGCAGATATGCCCTGCGCGCGTAGAGGCGTTCGTACTCCGGCAGCAGCTCGGGCCAGTCGCGGGCGAGGCACGAGAGAAAATGCTCACGTGTTCCGGGGCGAAGGTAGAGCAGGTTCGCCCACACGCCGCACGCGCCGGCTTCGCGTGCTGCTTCGACGACTCGTGCGAGCTGGCTCGGGTGGTCGGAGAGGCCCGGCAGGATCGGAGCCAGCCCGACGCCGGCTCGCACACCGGCCTGCACGAGCTCCCGCAAGGCCCGGAGACGCTGCCGCGGTGGGGCGGTGCCCGGCTCCGTCGTGCGCCAGACGGCGTCGTCGACCGTCGGGACCGAGAACGTCACCGAGACGTCCGCCCGGCGCGACGCTTCGACGAGCACGTCCACGTCACGCACGATCAGCGGTCCGCGGGTGATGATCGAGAACGGCTGACCGAAGTCGCGCAGCACCTCGATGCACGCGCGTGTGAGGCGGTAGCGGCCTTCCGCCGGCTGGTAGGGGTCCGTCGCGGCCCCGATCGCGATCCCTTCCTCGCGCGGGCCCGTGCGCCGGAGCTCGCGTCTGAGCACGTCCGCGATGTTCGGCTTCACCCTGATCGACGTGCCGTAGCGGTCGTCCGAGGGGCGGTCGGCGCGCTGCTCGAACCCGCGCACATAACAGAACGTGCAACGGTGGACGCAGCCCATGTACGGATTCAGCGACCACTCGAAAGGCATGCCCTTGACGTGGTTGAGCGCCACCTTGCAGGGCTCCTCGCGGTACGAGACGCGCATCCCACGATGATACGAACACCTGTTCGATCTGTCCAGCCGGCGGCTATACTCCGCCCACTGATTTGCGTGGACGACGATCTGCCGCCCAGTACGCGAGCGCCTGACGGGCGCCAACTCCTGTGACCTTTCTCCTGCAGATGCTGGCCCTGCTCGGGCTGGTGTTCCTGAACGCGTTCTTCGTGGCGGCCGAGTACGGCCTCGTCACCTCGCGCCGGACGAGGATCATGGAGCTGGAGCACGAGGGCAACCGTCGCGCGCGCGCCGTTCTGCGGATCACGAGCAATCCACCGCGCTTCATCTCGGCCATGCAGCTCGGTGTGACGATCTCCTCGCTCGCCATCGGTGCGCTCGGGGAACAGGTGCTCGCGCACCATCTCGATTCGGTGATGGCGTCGGTCCTCGCCGTGATCGTCGCCCTCCTGATCGTCACCTACCTGCACGTGGTGATCGGCGAGCTCGTCCCCAAGGGGATCGCGCTCGGCCATCCCGAGCGCACCGCGCTCGCCCTGTCGACGCCGGTCCACTGGTTCTTTCTCGTCTTCCGGCCGTTGATCTGGGTGCTCCAGGAATCGACCGCGCTGATCCTGCGCGCGCTCGGGCTGGAACCACCCGGCGCCGAGCACGAGGCGCACTCCGAGGCCGAGCTGCGCATGCTCCTCAGCTCGTCGGCGGAGCAGGGAGAGATCGAGCACGAGGAACAGGAGATGCTCTACAAGGTCTTCGACTTCGCCGACAAGGAAGTCTCCGACGTGATGGTGTCTCGTCCCGAGGTGGTTGCGATCTCGATCGCGCTGCCGCCCGAGGAGGCGCTGAAAGCGGTGCTCGAGTCGCCGTACACGCGCTATCCCGTCTATCGCGACACGCTGGACGACATCGTCGGTGTCCTGCACATCCGTGACCTGATCGAAGCGATGCACGACCGCGGCATCAGTCTCGTGGACGTCGAGTCACTCGTGCGGCCGGCCTACATGGTCCCGGAGACCAAGGACCTGGGCGCCCTCCTGACCGAGTTCCGCCGCACGAACCAGCATCTGGCGATCGTCATCGACGAGTACGGCTCGATGGAGGGCATCGTCACGCTCGAAGACCTGCTGGAGGAGATCGTCGGCGAGATCGAGGACGAGTTCGATCTGCCCGACGAGACCGTTGAGCGCGTCGACGACGACACGATTCGGATCGACGGCACGTTCCCGATCGACGATTTCAACGAGCGGTTCCACTGCGACCTGCCGGAGGAGGACTACCACACGGTTGCCGGGTTCGTCTTCGGCGAGCTCGGACGCGCTGCCGAGCCGGGCGACGAGGTGTCACACGACGGCCTGCGCTTCCTCGTCGACTCGGTCGAGGGGCAGCGGATCGAGCGGCTGACGGTGACGTTTCAGCCGTGGCATCACCGTGAAGCCCCGGTTCCCGGCGACCAGCCCGAGGCCTAGCTCCCGGAAGACGTGGGCGTTACCGGTGCTCCTCGAGCGGGAGCAGCGCGGGGTAAAGGGTGCGGTACCGGTCGTAGCCGTGGTCGTAGGCGGCGACCCAGCCGGGGTCGGGCTCGATCCGGTCGCGCACGCGCACGCACCGAGCTACGGCGTCGTCCGCGTCGGCAAAGACGCCGGATCGCACACCCGCGAGGAGCGCCGCGCCGAAGGCCGAGCCTTCCTCCGAGACCGTCCGCTCGAGCGGCAAGCCGAGCACGGCGGAAACGATGCGCAGCCAGAGCTCGCTGCGCGCGCCGCCGCCGGAGACCCGGCCGACCTCGGGCTGGACGCCGAGCGTGCGGAGCAGCTCGAGCGAGTCACGCAGGCCGTAGGCGACACCCTCGAGCATCGCGCGCCACAGCGCGCCGCGGTCGTGACGAACCGAAAGCCCGGTGAACGCGCCTCGTGCGTTCGCATCGGCGTGCGGGGTGCGCTCGCCGGCGAGATACGGCGCGAACAGCAGCCCTTCGGCGCCGGGCTCCCAGCCGGCGGCCTCGCCGTCCAGCGTCGCGAGGTCGGCGGCGAGCGCGTGCCGAAGCCAGGCAGCCGAACCAGCCGCGCTGAGCATCACGCCCATCGCATGCCACGTCCCGGGCACCGCGTGGCAGAACACGTGCACCCGCGCCTGGGCATCGGGCGCATACTCCGGCAGCACGGCGAAGACGACGCCCGACGTCCCGAGCACCACCGAGACCGGCCCGGGCGCCGTGATACCGATCCCGAGTGCTGCGGCCGCCTGGTCGCCGGCTCCGGCGATCGCCGTCGACTCGTACGCGGGCGGCAGCCACTCCGCCGGAATCTCGAGCGCGTCGCAGACCTCGTGCGACCACCGCCTGCCTGCAACGTCGAACAGCAGCGTGCCCGAGGCATCGGCCGCATCGATCGCGTGCTCGCCGGTCAGCCGAAGGCGCACGTAGTCCTTCGGCAAGAGGATGTGCCGGATCCGGCCCCAGGTCTCCGGCTCGTGGTTGCGAAGCCAGAGCAGCTTGGGAGCCGTGAACCCGGTCAGGGCACGGTTGCCGGTCAACTCGATCAGCCGGTCGAGACCGACACGCGCTTCGATCTCCGCACATTCGGCCGTCGTTCGCTGGTCGTTCCAGAGGATCGCCGGGCGCAGGACCTGCTCGTCTCCCCCGAGTGTGACGAGCCCGTGCATCTGCCCCGAGAGGCCGATCGGCCCCTCGGGCAGGCGGGCGAGGCACGATTCGGCGGCGCGCCACCAGTCCTCGGGATCCTGCTCGGCGAAGCCGGGGTGGGGTGTGGAGAGCGGATAGCTCTCGTCCGCCGTCGCGAGGATCTCTCCGTCCGGGGAGATGGCGATCGCCTTGACGCCCGAGGTCCCGACGTCGACGCCGATGAGTGGCGGCGTCACGCGCCGAGTGCGGCGTACACGAGCTCATACGCCCGAACGGCGTCCTTCGACCTCTGGGCCTCCCGCAGGGCAGGTTCGTCGATCTTCGCGGCGACGCCGTCGATGAATCGCCACTGCAGAACCGAGCGCTTCACGGCACCGACGGCGTCCTCGGTGTAGGGGTAGAGGTCGAGGCCGAGCCGTTCCCCCTTCGAGCCGTAGCCGACGCGGCGCAGCTCGAGCGCGAGCTCGAGCGTCTCCATGAAGGCGGTGGCGCCGACCATGTTGTCGTCGTCGAAGGTGCCCCAGCCGGAGTTGCCGTGCTGGTGGCCCAGGAGCCCGTCTGCGGCCAGCAGAGCGGCGTACTCGGCGAGGTTCTCGCCGTTCATGATCAGGTGCTGCCAGTCCATGTTGACCTGGATGTTGTCGATCCCCTGGGCCCGCAGGGTGTGGATCACATGCAGGGTCATGCCGATGTTGCGCATGAAGATCTTCATCGCCGGCTCGGAGTTCTTGTGCTCGAGGAACACCGTGACCCCGCGTCCGTTCGCGTGCTGGGCGGCCTCGCCTACTCCATCGATGAAGCGCTTCCAGGCGTCCGCATAGCCGGTCTGGAACGGGTAGTTGTAGCCCTCGATCCCCGGCCAGATGATGAAGTGGGCGCCGACATCGGCGGCCAGATCGATTCCTTCCGCGGTGATCCTGAGCGCCTCGGCGCGAGTCGTGTCGTCCGGCGAGGAGAAGCCGCCTTTGGCAAAGAGTGGATTAAGGTGCAGGCCGCTCGCGACGCAGTACATTCCGTGCCCGTCGAGCGCCTGCTGGACCTCTTCGAGGTTCTCGCGGGACACTTCCTGCGGGTAGTGGAACTCGTAGTCGTCGATCAGGTCCCCAAGCCCCTCCACTGCTGTACGCACCTTGCTCACGGTCGATGCGCCGGCGAGCTCGGGCTTGTAGCCCCCCGGGTTGAAACGGGTCGCCATCGCGCCGAACGCCCAGATGCCCAAGGAGGTTTTCATCGAGGCGAGCCTATCCAACTCCGCTATTTGGCGTCACAACTTGACTTGAAGGGCAAAATTCGCGAAGTTGCCGAGTACTGGCCCCCCGTCCGCCAACCAAGGAGACAATCTTGAAGACTGTTTTTCGTAGGTCGACGGTCCTTGCGCTCGTTGCGCTTGCGACCGCCAGCCTCGCCGTGTTCGTCGTGGCAAGCGCCACGGCGAGCACCAAGAAGAAGGCGGCGAGCGTGCAGGTCTGCGTCCTCCTGCCGGACACGAAGTCGTCCGTGCGCTGGGTGCAGTTCGACGCTCCCGACATGAAGGCGGCCTTCAAGAAGGCCGGCGTCTCTGCCTCGATCAACAACGCCCTCAACGACCCGCTCAAGCAGAAGGCACAGGCGCAGGCCTGCATCGCTGCCGGCGCGACGGTCGTCATCGAGACGGCGCTCGACAACGGCTCCGCGGCGTCGATCGAGAAGCTCTTCACCTCGAAGGGCGGCAAGGCGATCGACTACGACCGCCAGGTGACCGGCGGGTCCGCGTCGGTGTACGTGACCTTCGACGGCAAGGCGGTCGGCAAGGCCCAGGCCGCCGGCGTCATCGCCGCGATGAAGGCGAACGGCACCTACAAGGGCGGCACCGTCGCTCAGCTCTGGGGCGGCCAGACCGACCAGAACGCGTACTGGTTCCAGTCCGGCAACCTCGCCGTCTTCAATCCGCTCTTCAAGGTCCACGCGATCAAGAGGGGCCCGCAGCAGTTCGTGCCCGACTGGGATGCGAACAACGCTGCGACCATCTTCAACCAGATGCTCGTCAAGACGAACAACAACATCCAGGGTGTGCTGGCGGCGAACGACAACATCGCCGGCGCGGTCATCGCCGATCTGAAGGCGAAGCACCTCAAGCCGCTCCCGCTCTCCGGGCAGGATGCGTCGGTCGGTGGTGTCCAGAACATCATCTCCGGCTGGCAGACGGGCACCGTCTACAAGTACGTGCCTGACGAGGCGAACGCCGCTGCTGCTGCTGCGGTCGCGCTTCTCAAGGGCAAGAAGCCGGTGTCGAACGGGACCCGGCCGAACGGAAAGCATCCGGAGCCGACCAACGCGCTGCCGGTGGTCTGGATCACCAAGGCCAACTACAAGCGCCTCTTCACGGACAAGTTCCTGAAGAGGAGCGATGTGTGCGTCGGCACGTTCAAGCAGTACTGCAAGTAAGATCACGCACGATCCGTGGTGGAGGCGCCTCTCGGGGCGCCTCCACCACGACTAAAGGCCGATGAGCGAGACCCCCCTTCTTCAACTCCGTGGCATCACGAAGACCTACGGCTCGGTCGAGGCGCTGACCGACGTCGACTTCGAGGTCAATTCCGGCGAGGTAATGGCGCTCGTCGGCGACAACGGTGCCGGCAAGTCGACGTTGATCAAGTGCATCGCGGGCACGCATGCCTACGACAGCGGGCAGATCTTCTTCGAGGGCCAGGAGGTGAGCATCCACGGCCCGAAGGACGCTGCGCGTCTCGGGATCGAGGTCGTCTACCAGGATCTCGCCCTCTGCGACAACCTCGACGTCGTCCAGAACATGTACCTGGGCCGCGAGGTCAACAAATGGCAGATCCTGAACGAGGCGGCGATGGAGAACACCACCGCCTCGACGCTGAAGAGCCTGGCGGTGACGACGATCTCGTCGATCCGGCAGCCGGTGGCGACGCTCTCCGGCGGCCAGCGCCAGTCCGTCGCGGTGGCGAAGGCGGTTCAGTGGAACTCGAAGCTCGTCATCCTGGACGAGCCGACCGCAGCGCTCGGCGTGGCGCAGACGGAGCAGGTGCTCGCCCTTGTCCGGCGCCTGGGCGAGCAGGGGCTCGCGGTCGTGATCATCTCGCACAACCTCCACGACATCTTCGAGACGGCCGACCGGATCACCGTGCTCCGGCTCGGCCGGAACGTCGGCATCTTCGACCGGCGGTCGACGACGCAGCAGGCAGTCGTCGAGGCGATCACCGCAGGGGTGCCGACGAAGGTCTCGGGCATCGCGACCGACGCGCCCGTCGCCGGAGGCAACGCTTGACGTCAGCGGACGTCGTCGGCCCCGAGGCCCCGAAGCAGGCGGAGCAAGAGGCGCCGCCGAGCGGGGTCGCAGGCCTGTACCACCGGGCCTGGTTCAACCTCAGGACGGGCAACCTCGGCTCGGGGCCGATCATCATCGGCGAGGTCCTCGTCGTCATCCTCTTCGGCCTGACGGCGACGAACTTCTTCACGGCCGTCAACTTCACGAATCTGATCAACGAGATGGCCGGTACGGCGATGCTCGCCTTCGGCGTCGTCTTCGTGCTGCTGCTCGGCGAGATCGACCTGTCGATCGGGTACCTGGCGGGCATCGGCGCGCTCGTCGTGGCGGAGCTGCAGCTGCCGGGCAGCGGCCACCAGCTGAACGGCATCCTCGCGATGGTGATCGCGGTCATCGTCTGCGCGGCGATCGGCGGTCTTCAGGGGTCGATCGTGGCCTACGTCGGCGTGCCGTCGTTCGTCGTCACACTCGCCGGCTTCCTGATCTGGCAAGGAGTGATCCTCAACCAGCTCGAGCAACGCGGCACGATCATCATTCAGGACCGCTGGATCAACTACACAGACAGCTACGCCTTCTCGCATTTCGCCGGGTATCTGATCGCGCTGATCATCACGCTGCTCTACCCGCTCAGCGTCCTGTACAAGCGGGTGGCCGCCCGCGGGACGCAGATCGCCGCTGTCAACTGGACCGGCTTCGCGGTGAAAACGGTCGGGATCGGCATTGCAGCGTTCGGTACTGTCGCGATCGCGAACCACGGCAAGGTGATCGCGACGTCGCTCGGTCTGCCGCTCTCGGGCGTGATCGTGATCATCTTCTTCATCTTGCTGACGTTCCTGGCGAAGTGGACGACGTTCGGGCGCCACGTCTACGCCGTCGGCGGGAACGCCGAAGCCGCCCGCCGCGCCGGCATCAACGTGCCGCGCATCCGCGTGCTCGTCTTCATGCTCTCCGGCGCCACGGCCGGCATCGGAGGGATCATCTTCGCGTCGCAGGTGAACTCGGTGGCGCTGACGTTCCCGCCGGGCAACCTGCTGCTGAACGCGATCGCCTCGGCAGTGATCGGCGGCGTCAGCCTGTTCGGCGGCCGCGGCGAGGTGCGCGGTGCGCTCCTCGGCGCCATCCTGATCGGGACGCTCCAGAACGGGCTGAACACCCTCAACGTGTCGAACGGCTGGATCTACATCATCACCGGCCTCGTGCTCCTGGCCGCAGTGACGCTCGACACGATCGCAGTTCGGCTGCAGGCGCGCTCCGGCCGCTAGGCAACAGCGCCGCGATCAACATGGGCAAGGTGATCGCCCTCATGTCGATGTCCCTCGACGGGTACGTCGCCGACGCGAACGACGGGGTCGACGAGGTGTTCAACTGGTACGTCTCGTCGGGCGACGTCGAGGTGGCCACGGCGAGCATGACGGACTCGGGGATGACGTTCCACGTCTCGCCCCCGAGCGCCGATCACCTGAGGAGCCTGATCGCCGAGGTCGGCGCCATGCTCACCGGTCGGCGCACCTTCGACCGCGCCGCCGGCTGGGACGGCCGGCACCCGTGGGGCATTCCCGCGTTCGTCGTCACCCACCACGTACCCGACGGCTGGCCGCGGCACAGCTCGACGCTCGAGTTCGTCACCGACGGCATCGAAAGCGCCGTTGCTCGAGCGAAATCGGCTGCAGGCCCGAAGGCGGTGGGAGTGCACGGAGCCCAAACGATCCAGCAGTGCCTGGACGCCGGGCTGCTCGACGAGATCCAAATCGATCTGGCTGCCGTGCTGCTGGGGGCAGGCGTGCGGCTGTTCGACCACCTCGCGAACACGCCGGCTGTCCTCGGGAACCCGACGGTCGTCACCGGTGTGGGGGTCACGCATCTGCGCTATCCCGTGCACGCGTCGTGATCCGGCCGGGGTTACGGTTCCCTTGACCTTCCTGTAGGGGAAAGCTTCATGCTTCCCTCATGCGGGTCGCGAATGAAGAGCTCCTCTCGATCGGGCGGTTCGCGCAGCTCACGGGGCTGACGGCGAAGGCGTTGCGCCACTACGACGAGCTGGGCTTGCTCCGGCCGACGCACGTCGACGACTTCACCGGCTATCGCTGGTACTCGCTCGAGCAGTCGCATGATGCGGTTGCGATTCGGCGGCTCCGCGCCTTCGAGCTGCCGCTCGACGAGATCGCCGAGGTGCTGCGCGGCGACGACGAGCTACTGCGCGAGCGGCTCGCCGTCCAGCGCGCCAGGCTCGAAGGGCGTGCCGTCGTGACCGATCGGATGATCGACGAGCTCGACCGGTTGCTGCGGGGCGAAGAGGAGCTTGTCCCTGCGCGCAGCCTCGACTATCGCGTCCAGGACGTGCCGGAGCTCGTGCTCGCGGCCATCCATCGGCCGGCGCGCCTCGGCGAACTGCCGATTCCAGAGCTGATCGGCCAGACGTGGAAGTGGGCGTGTGCACACGACCGCGTCCCGGGGGCGCCGGTAGCCATCTGCCCTGCCGACGACGAAGGCATGGTCGATCTGCGGGTCGGCTGGCCGGTGCGCGGCACGGTCGACCCGCCCGCGCCGTTCGAGCTCGTCGTCTGCCCGCCCGGCCGCGCCGTGGTGCACATCTATATCGGCGATTTCATGGGGCTCTGCGATGAGTGGCGGCTCCTCTGGGAGTCGCTCCAAGCGGACGGGATTCGTCCGCGCGGGGAGCCGCGCGAGCACTACGAGACGAGTCCTGAGGAAGTAAACGATCCGTCCGAGCACGTCACACGCCTTGTGTGGCCGCTCGAGCCGAAGAAGGAGGAGTGAGATGGACTACGAGATCCAGGAGATCCCGGAGGCGACATATGCGGTGATCAAGCGGACGGTGGCGTTCCAGGACGTGCCGAACGTGATGCCGGAGCTGATGACGAACGTGCAGAGCTGGGCGGACACGGTGCCCCACGGCGCGCACATGTGCATCTCGTCGACAACCGCCGACGGTCAGCTGAACATCGCGCCCGGCGTCGAGGTCGAGCGTGGCGCGGTCGAGCCGCCCGAGGGCTTCGACCTGGTGACGCGGCCTACTCAGCGGTCGGCGGTGCATCTCTATGTCGGGCCATACGAAGGACTGCCAGGCGTCTACCAGCAGTTCTACGACCAGCTGCAGCGCGACGGGTACACCGAGCAGGGCGAGCCGATCGAGATCTACGAGAAACACGACCCGGTGCCGGAGACTCGGATCATCTGGCCGATCACCTGAAAGGGCGCGCCACAGCCTGGACGCAGGAACGCCCGCCGTCGCCGGGCTGGAACCATGAGGGACGATGAGAGCGGTCGAGCTCGTCTTCGCTGTCGGCTGGGCGGCGTTCTGGCTGTACTGGCTGGTGGCGGCCTTTTTCGTGAAGAGGGGGCGAGTACCGTGGTCGCGCGAGCTGCGGATCAGGGTGGTCATCGCGGTCGTCGTGATCCTCTTGATTCGGCTCGGGGCGTTTCGGGGCCACGGCCTCAACACCGATCCGTGGCGCGCCGGCATCGGCCTCGTCTTCTTCGCCGCTGGACTGGGGTTCGCGATGTGGGCACGCGTGCACATCGGGCGCAACTGGGGCGGCCCGATGACGCAGAAGGACGACCCGGAGCTGGTGACCAGCGGCCCCTACCGCCTGGTTCGCCACCCGATCTATTCGGGCATCCTCGTCGCCGGCCTCGGCACAGCGGTAGCGCTGAGCTGGTGGTGGCTGATTGCCGTGGCCCTGGCCGGCGTGTACTTCCTGTACAGCGCGAGGATCGAGGAGCGCTTCATGACCGACCGGTTCCCGGACGACTATCCGGGGTACAGGAGCTCGACGAAGATGCTCCTGCCGTTCGTCTTCTGATCGCGACCGACCGGGTGCGGTCGGCAAGCAGCTGCGCACTAGGCTGGTGTCGTGGGTTTCCACATCGTTCAGGGGGACGCGCTCGACTGGATAACCCGGCCGCACGAGCCAGGTGAGGCGGCGCGGCATGTTGCCGAGCTCAGTGACCTCGCGGGTGTTCAGCACACACGCGTGAACGTGTGGCGGTTCGAGCCCGGCGCGGCAGGACGCCGTCATCGACACGGGTCCCAGGAGGAGACGTTCATCGTCCTCGCCGGAACCCTCTCGATGTACCTGGGCGAGCCGCCCGAGCGGCACGACGTGGCCCGTGGCGGGATGATCCACGTCGATCCAGGGACGCCGCTCCAAACGGTCAACCACGGCGACGAGGACCTGATCGTCTATGCGTACGGCTATCCGCCGGAGACCGAGCACGCGGAGATCCTCGACTCGGCGATCTGATGGAGCGATGCAGCCGCGCGGAGTAGTGCTCGTCGAGGGCACGAGCGACCGCAGCGCCGTCGAGACGCTGGCGCGCCGCCGCGGTCGCGACCTTCAAGCCGAGGGCGTCGCGATCGTGCCGATGGGCGGCTACGGGAACCTCCCGCTCCTCCTCGGGCGGTATCGCGACGTTCCGCTCGCGGGGCTCTATGACGTCGGCGAGGAGCGGCATTTCCTGCGCGCGTTGGGACGCGCCGACCGTGGCGAGCTCGAGCGCGCCGGGTTCTTCGCCTGCACGCGCGACCTCGAGGACGAGCTGACACGGGCGGTGGGGCCGGAAGGAGTGGAGAGCGTGCTCGCGGAGCAAGGGGAGCTACGCGCGTTCCGGACGTACCAGAAGCAGCCCGCGCACCGCGCCCGGCCGCTCGAAGAACAGCTGTACGGCTTCATGTGGAACCGCAAGCAGAGGTACGCGGTGCTCCTCGTCGAGGCCCTCGAGCTCGAGCGCGTCCCGCGACCGCTCGACCGTGTCCTGGAGCAGTTCTAGGGTCGGGCGCTCGTCCAACGGCTAACCCTTGCAAGGCAAGTGTTATGGTGCTACCATGCGGCGCATGGCACCGGGCTCTCAGAGACGAACGGAGCTGCTCCGCGGTGTGCTCGACCTGTGCCTGCTGGCCGTGATGGACGAAGGGCCGGCATACGGCTACGAGATGACCAGACGACTGCGCGACCGCGGTCTCGCGATCGTCGGGGAGGGCTCGATCTATCCGTTGCTGGGACGGCTGGAGCGTGACGGTCTGGTCGAGACCTACCGGGCCGCGAGTAACGGAGGGCCGCCGCGGAAGTACTACCGCCCCTCGAGCACCGGGCGGCTGGCACTCGCGCTGGGGGTGTCCGAATGGCGAGCTGCGCGCGATGCCGTCGATGCGGTGCTCGCCCCTGTCAAGGTCGAGGTGGTCGCATGAGTGATTTCGTCGAGCAGTGCCGCCGGGAGTGGAAGCGCCTCGGTGTTCCCGATCCGCTCGCCGAGGAGATGGCGGCAGATCTGGCGTCCGACCTCGGGGAGGCCGAGGCCGAAGGCGTCTCGGCCGAGGAGCTCCTCGGAAGCAGCGTCTTCGATCCTCGTTCGTTCGCGGCCTCCTGGGCAGCCGAACGGGGGATCATCCCCGACCCGCCGAAGCCGAGGAACCGCGCGTCGCAGACCGCTCGTTCTCGTCGCGTTCACCGCACTGGCGGCGATCGCACTGCTCGTTTCAGCGTTGCTGCTCCTGACCGGGCAGCCCAAAATCTCGGTCGTCGACGTCCAGAACAGCACCACCTCACGTACTCGCGCCGTCGGCGGGCTCCGTACCACCCGGCGCCGGCCGGCTGGTCCTCCAGCACGAGCGCGTCGACCCCGGTCGAGTGGATCCTGTTGCTGCTCGCGATCGTCGCACTCGGCTTCGCTGCGTGGCTGTGGTCGAGCTGGGGCCGCACACAGCCCCCCGGCGCGCCGGCCTAGCTCTCGCCGGCTGAACCTGATTCGGCGCAGCCGAACCAGGTTCACGAGTTGCGAGCTCCGGCTCGAGATCGATCGTTCGAGGCGATGATTTCAAATCGTCGCCGGTGTCTAGAACCATGACAACGCGATCGAAAGGTGCTCACCATGGAGAAAATCACGACCTGTCTCTGGTTCGACACGGAAGCCGAGGAGGCAGCGCAGTTCTATGCGTCCGTCTTCCCGGATTCGCGGATCACCGACATCTCGCATTACGGGGAGGCAGGCCCGCGCGAGGCGGGATCGGTGATGACCGTGAGCTTCGAGCTGATGGGGCGTACGTTCGTCGGCCTCAACGGAGGGCCCGAATACAAGATCGGTGGTGTCGGGATCTCGTTCGTCGTCCCCTGCGAGACGCAGGACGAGGTGGATACGTTCTGGTCGAGGCTCGCCGACGGCGGCGAGGAGATCGCCTGCGGTTGGATCACCGATCGCTATGGCGTCACGTGGCAGATCGTCCCGACGCGGTTGCAGGAGCTCCTGAGCGATCCCGACCGCGAGAAGGCCCAGCGGGTCATGGGCGCGATGCTGCAGATGAAGAAGATCGAGATCTCCGAGCTCGAGCAGGCGGCGGCGTAGTTCGGGTCAACCGGTGTCTGACACCACACAGGTGTCAGACACCTCTGCTCCTCACGTGTCTTTTCGTTTGTTGCGCGCCTGTCGTGCGGGGAGAACGCGGAACTTGAGGATCAGCCCGAAACCGACGATGGCGAAAACGGTGCCCACGGAGGGCGAGCCGCTCACCTCGATGATCCCGCCGAGCAGGATGAGCAGCGCACCGATGACCGTGCCCGCAGTGGGAGTCTGGAGCCGCTCGAGCAACGCGCCGGCGACTCTACTGGTATTCCGCGACTGGGTCAGCCGGCGAGCTTGCGCCAAACGAGCTTGCCGACTTCGGTACCGAGGCGACGGCCCGCCTTGACGTCGCCCGGCAGCTCGGTGCCGCGATCGACGCCCTGGGTCGCTGCCCGAGCGGTCTGTGCGGCGAACGACCGGCCCGTGAATGCCGTGAGCACTCCGTCCGCCGCGTAGGCGAACGCACTGTCGCCGGAGGCCCAGCCGGGCGACGGGGGCGTCGGGGCCAGCGGGCTCCAGCGCGCGCCGGGCACCCAGCGGCCGTTGCGCAGGACGAGCTGCCGCCCACCGACGTGCCTGATCAGCCCGGCGACGAGCGGCAGCTGGTTGTTGAAGGCGAGATAGCGGATCATCGAGATCGGCCGCGGCGACTGGTAGGTGCGCTTCGCCCCCCAGGCAGAGACGGCTGCGTCGTTCAGGGCGGCGTTCAGCGCAAGATCGAGCCGCACGTCGTGTGCGAGGCGGGCGGCCGCGCCTGCCCCGGCGGGCAGCGTTCCAGCGAATCGGTTCCAGCCGACCGGCGAGGCGTCGATGGTCCTCCGCGTACCCGGTCGTGACGCGGCGCGGATCGCGGCGACTGCGGCCTGCTTGTACGCGGCGCTCGACGGATCGCCAAGCCTCGGCGGGGCGGCTTGGACGCGGGACGCGAAGGTGCGCACGCGGCCCCACTGCGAGTTCTCGAAGGTCTGAATGTCCGACGGCACCGAGCCGCCGCCCTGGGCGGCCTTCTGCGAGAGCGCCAGCGGTTGCCAGAACGTCGGGTCGTGCACGGTCGAGACGGCGTTCTGAACCACGAGCGGCTCGTTCACCGGCGTGTAGGTCGGGTCGGCGTAGTGGAGCGCCTCGTTCGAGCCGTCGTTCCGCCCCGCGGCGATCGCCGCGGCGCCGATGCGGTTGCCGAGCTCTGCTGCGGAGCCGCCGGCCGTGCGCGTGAAGTCGGGCGAGAGGCAGAGCCCGCGCAGCCGCTCGCTGAGGAGAGGGAAGGTCCGGTCGAGGTTCGCTCCGTACGAGGCGCGCCAGACGAGCAGCCGGTAGGCCGCGTAGCTGATCGCGGTCTCGCGGCTCCGTTGCCCGCCGGTCGCGTGCCAGGCCTGCGAGATCGCCGTCGAGAGGTCGAAGAGATCACGAGCCTGTACCGGCTCCGACACGCCCGCGAGCCGGAGCACGTCGGCGGCCTCGTCGTTCCAGATCCGGGCGACCGATCGGCCGTGTCGGGACTCGGGCGTGCAGTTCGGAAGGTCGGGTTTCGCGACCGTCGTGGCGACGACCTTGACGGGCGCCGGAGCTGCGATGTGCACCACGCGGTTCGCGGCGACGTTGCGCTGAAGGCTCCGGCCACCCCATGGATAGCGCACCGCGACCGAGCGAACCGAGGTCGCGGGGCCAAGACCGAAGTGGACGCGCTGGTCCTCGGATGAGAGATAGCTGCTTCCGGCCTGCACCATCTGCGTCAAGCGCCGACCGTCCGGCAGCACGACGGTGACGACGGCGCCCGGCGCGAACCGTGACAGCTGCACGTCGAGCCAGTGGCCGCCGGGGCCCGACGGGTGCAGGAGCACGAGCTTGCCGCCGATCGTGTTGATCGCGACATCCATCCGTCCGTCGTTGGCGACATCCGCTGCTGCGGCACCACGTCCGTTCAGGCGCACGCCCTTCGCCGCGATCACGCCTTTGGCGTCCCCGAACGTCGTCGCTCCTCCGACCGGTGCCAGGACGCGAACGGCTTCCGCATCGGCGGAGAGATTCGTCACCGGGATCGCGCCTGCGGTCAGCAACAGGTCGGGCGTGCCGGAGTTCGCGAAGTCGACCCACGTCGTGCCCCAGCCGGCGAAGCCGGTCCCGAGCGCCGGGTCGAAGCGTGGCCGAACACTCGCGAACGCACCGCTCGCGGTCTGGACGTACGCGGCCGACGGCTCGTTGCGCGAGTTGGTCACGAAGAGTCCGAGGCGGCCGCCCGACGTGACGTTGGTCGCCACGCCCATGCCTGCGAACGGGTCGGCGACGCCGGCCGCGGCAGCGCGCTCCTCGAAGCGGAAGCCGAGACCGGCCGGATCGGCGCCTGCGCCGCCCGGCCACGGGACGTTGACGTAGAGCTGGTTCGGATCCTCGTCGTTTGCGACGTAGATGTCGGGTCGGCCGTCGCCGTTGACATCGGTGAACGTCGCGCCGAGCCCGTGCGAGAAGTCGGAAGTCTCGAGGCCCGCCTGCGCGCCGACCTCTTTGAAGCGCCCTGCTCCTTCGTTCAGGTAGAGCAGGTCGCGAACGCCGGCCACGTTCGTCGGGAACCCGGCGAGGGAGTTCTGCACCGGCTGGTTCAGGTCGGAGTAGCCGGCGACGAAGATGTCCGGGCGGCCGTCGCCGTTCACGTCCGCGACGGCGACGCCGGTGTACCAGCCGTTCGCCGGGAGACGTTCGTTGGTGAACGTGCCGTGGCCCGTGTTCCAGAGGAGGTCGACGCCGCTGGTCGTCGTCACGACGAGGTCGGTGTGGCCGTCGCCGTTCAGATCGGCGGCGGCGCAGCCGTCACCCTGGACGGGCAGGTCGGCATGCGCGGCGGCGCTGACGTCCTTGAAGTCGCCGTCGACGTTCTCGAACAAGGCGGAGCGGGGGAGACCGCCGTTCGCTTCCCACTGCGGGGCGTCCGCGTTCGAGTACGAGTTGACGACGAACAGGTCCTGCCAGCCGTCGTTGTTGTAGTCGAGCCAGCAGAGACCGCCACCCATCATCGCCTTGGTGTCGTTCGACATGCCGTAGTGGAATGCGCCTTGCTGGAAGTCGAGGCCGAGCGACGGTGCGAGGTCGGTCAACTTCAGGCCCGCGAGGGCGGTGCTCTCCGGGCCGCTCGACGCGACCTGTGTCGGCGCCGTCGCGGCGAGCGTCCAGTGGCCGGTCACCCCCTGGTGCAGCTGATAGGTCTGGCCGGCGAGCTGTGCGACGGCGACCGGTGGGCTCTGGCCGCGGCCCGGCGCGAGGTGCAGCGTCAGCCGGTCGGCGGCCGTAGCGTGCACGCTCGACAGCAGGTCGTGCGCGATCAGCTGCGCTGTGTGGAGATCGAGCCGGGTCTGCACGCCCTGCGAGCCCTGGATGGTGATCGGCGGCAGGGTGCCGGGCGGAAGCGGCCGGAATCCCGCGGTCGCCTTCGTGTTCGAGAACGCGATCATCGCGGCGAACGCGGCGAGGACGACGGGCGCCGCCAGGAGCAGGAGACGCCGGTTGACCCGCACGGGCCAGCGACGCAGCATCGGGATCACCAGGCACACGACCGCGAGCGACGAGAGCAGCGCCACCTTGCTTGCGAACTCCGTCGTGGCCGCCGCGATCATCAGCGATGCGAGCAGCCCCAGCGACACCGCGTAGACGATCCGGTGCGTCGGCGAGCGGGGTGCCGTCTTCGGGTCGGTGATCATGAAGAAGAGGAAGACCAGCACCTCGGGCGAGGTGACGAGCACGAGCCAGAAGTGGAAGCCCGTGATCGGGCCGAGATGCCAGCGGGCGAGCATCGCGTGCCCGGTGAGCGCGAGCACGCCGATCCCGGCGGCGAAGGTGATCCAGAAGGTGATTGCGAGCCACAGGAGGTTGAGGCGCGAGAGAATCAGGAATCCACCCGCGAGGATGACCGCCAGGGCGAGGACGAGCCACACCGACATCGGGCCCCACCAGAAATCGAGCGGGTTCGCCCTGCCGCGACCGAGAATCAGGAAGCAGAGGACGAGCCCGATGTTCGACGGGTTGAAGATGTGGTGGCCGCGCCACTTGATCAGGTACTTCGAGAGCAGCGAGACGGCCGCCGTGCCCGCGAAGATCCACCAGCCGTTCATGCTCCACCAGTCGCCGTGGCGCGTGCCCGGGACGCGAAGGATGAACGCGACACCGTTGCCGGTCAGAAGCGCGCTCGCAGGCCACATCAGCACGTGCTGCTTGTGCATGGTGATGGCGACCTCGAGCACGGCGCAGGTCACGAGCGCCACCAGGATCTGCGCGATCGACAGCTGGAAATGGAAGCCGATCTGGCCGATCACCTGCAGCGAGATGATCGTGGCGGCGAGGTGCAGCCGCGGGTCGCTCAGCTTCGGGAGGACGATGGGGTACGGCGTGCCCCGAATCACGACCGCAGTCATCCCGTCGAATCGTAGCCCGCGCTTGCGAGTGTTTACGATTAAGCGATGCGGCTCGAACGCGCTCTACGGATCGTCGACTTGGTCGTTTCGACAGCTTCCGGGCCGGTCTCGGTCTTCGTCGCCGACGGCCACGGAGAGCTCGTCGCGGCGGCGACCATGGACGGAGCGGCGCCCGACACGCGGCTGAACGCGCAGAGGAAGGCCTACACGGCTGCCCGGAGCGACGCGCGGACGACCCGGGAGCTCGCCGCCAAGGCCAAGGACGACCCGGTGGAGCGCGCGAGCTTCGATCCGTTCTTCACGTTCTTCCTCGGCGGCGTGGCGGTCTTCGACGGCTCCGAGCGGGTCGGAGCAGTCGGCGTCAGCGGCCTGCCCGGCGAGGTCGACGAGCAGTTGGCGCTCGCGGCTATCGAACGATCCGCGGATCGGTGAACACGTCGGTGTCGTCGCGGCTCCGCGTCGAGAACTCCGACACGATCGCGCCTTCGGCTCCAGCCTCGAAGGAGTGCAGCGTGTCGGGCGGGATCGTCCACTGCTCACCCGGCCGGAGCACGATCTCGTCCTCGCCCGCAACGTGCAGCCGCACGAGGCCGTGGCGGCAGCGGAAGGTCTCCTCCTTGCCTGGATCGTCCCCGACCGGCGGATGGCGGTGCTCGGGGCATGTCTGGTGGGGGAACAGCACGAGCTCCTTCGCGCAGACACGCTCTGTGTTGATGTAGACGACGATCTGCAGGCCGGTCTGCTCGAGTCGGCCGAGACCGAAGTCCGCCACCTCGATCGCAGCGCGTTCGGCGGCGGTGAGGACGATCCCGGCGGCGGCGAGCATCGCCGCAGCCCGCTCCCGCGCCTCGGCGTCAGTCACAACGCGACGGGGCCGCCACCCGTCGCCGACTCGTGCAGCGCCTCGAGCGTGCGCGCCTGTCCGACCGCGTCGGAGCGCGACAGCAGCAGCTCGCTCTCGCCGCGGATCGCTGAGCTGACGTTTTCCAGTTCGAGCTGGTAGGAGTCTTGGGGTTCGATGTCGATGCGCTCGACTTCTCCGTCGCGACGAAGCTCGATCATCGGGGTGTTGCAGTGCCACGGATCGTCGAGGAAGAGCGACCCTTCGCTCCCGATCACCTCGAGCTCGTCCTGGTTGGGGAGCGCAGTGCCGCAGTGGAAGGTCGCGAGCACGTCGGCGGGGAAGCGGAGCGTTCCCGCGAAGACCCAGTCGGTGCCGGACGGGCCGAACCACGCTTCGCCGAACGCCAGCTCGGGCTCGCCTCCGAGCAGGCGTGAGCCGCTCACGTTGTAACAGCCGACGTCCATGAGCGCTCCACCCTCGACCTCGGCCTGCAGCCGGATGTTGTCGTGGTCGTAGAGCGAGTAGCTGAACACGGAGCGGATGAGGCGAAGCTGCCCGACGGCGCCCTCGGCGACGAGCTCCTGCACGCGCTTCGTCTGCGGATTGTGCCGGTACATGAACGCCTCGCTGAGGTGGAGGCGGGTGCGGTCTGCCGTGTCGAACGCGGCGACCACTTCTTCCGGGTGGCGCGAGAGCGGTTTCTCGCAAAGAACATGCTTGCCCGCCTCGAGGGCCCGAATCGACCAGTCGCAGTGCATCGTGTTTGGCAGGGAGATGTACACCGCCTCGATCTCAGGGTCGGCGAGGAGGTCCTCGTAGGTCCCGAACGCACGCGGGATATCCCACTGTTTCGCGTACTCGTCGGCGCGTTTCTGATCGCGGCTCGCGACCGCGACGAGCTCGACCTGGTCCGACGCGTGCGCGCCGGGAATCACCTTCCGGTTGATGTCGGCAGTGGAGATGATTCCCCACTTCACGGGATTCGTCATGTGCGTACTATCGCCGAATGGAAGAGATCGGGGTCGGCATGCTCGGCTACGCGTTCATGGGCAAAGCGCACTCGAACGCCTTCAAGAAGATCGCCTACATGACCTGGCCGCCGCCGCTCATGCCGAAGCTCGTCGGCATCGCCGGTCGCGACACGGGGGCGGTCGGAGAGGCCGCTGAACGGTACGGCTACGACTACGCGACCGGCGACTGGCGCGTGCTCGTCGCGGACGGCCGGATCGGGCTCTTCGACAACGGTGGCCCGAACTCGCTGCATGCCGAGCCGACGGTCGCCGCGGCCGAGTCGGGAAAGCATGTGATCTGCGAGAAGCCGCTCGGGCGCGACGCGAACGAGAGCTTCGATATCTGGCAGCGGGTTGCCGCAACCGGCGTCAAGCATCTGTGCGCCTTCAACTACCGCTTCGTGCCGGCCGTGCGCCTGGCCCGGGAGATGATCGACGCGGGCGAGTTGGGGGAAGTCCGCCACTTTCGCGGGCGCTATCTCCAGGACTGGGCCGACGACGCAACGCTCGACACGTGGCGGTTCCATCCGGACGAGGCGGGCTCGGGGGCGCTGGGCGACATCGGTACGCATGTGATCGACCTCGGCCGGTTCCTGAACGGCGAGATCACCTCCGTTTCGGGGCTCGTCAAGACGTTCGTCCCCGGCCGGTCGGTCGACGACGCGCTGGAGGCAGCTGTGGAGTTCGAGAACGGCTCGGTCGGCACGATCGAAGGAACGCGGCTGGCGCTCGGCCGCCGCAACGCGTTCCAGTGGGAGATCAACGGCTCGAAGGGCTCGCTCGCGTTCGACATGGAGCGGCTGAACGAGCTGCAGGTGTTTCGCGCCGACGGTGACCGGGCGCGCGGTTTCAAGACGGTGCTCGTGTCGGAGGCGAACCATCCGTTCTGGGAGCACTGGTGGCCGCCCGGCCACATCATCGGCTGGGGCGACACGTTCGTCCACGAGCTCCACCACATGCTGAAGGCGATCGCAGACGACACGGATGTCGCTCCGTACGGTGCGACGTTCGAGGACGGCTACCGCGCCTCCGAAGTGGGCGATGCGATTCTGCGCTCGAGCGAGACCGGCGAACGCGTCCTCGTCTCCTATCGAACCTGAGCGAAACTCGTGAATCTGGTTCGCCTGCGGCGAATCAGATTCAGTCTGATTGCAGATCGAACCTGATTCGGCGCAGCCGAACCAGGTTCGCGAGTCTCGAAGTGCGCCGCCCTCAGTCCGAGAGCACGAGCGTCGCCTTGCCTCCTCGATGGGCGAAGGCATCCTCGAAACGGTCGAGCGGGACGCGCAGGCCGACGAACTGCTCGAGCTCGTCCGGCCAGCGCTCGCGCACGCGATCGAGATCGGCGACCGCCTCGAGCCAGTCCTCGCGGGCCGCGTTGACGCTGCCGAAGAGGACGCGGTTCTCGAGGATCGCGTCGAGCGCCAGGGTCCGGCCCTCGAGCGCGACCTGTTGCACGCGGGGATCGATGCCGAGCAGGCAGGCAACGCCGCTTCGACGCAGGAGCCCGAGCGCATCGGCCATCAACTGGGCGTCACCAGCGGCCTCGACGACCAGGTCGAATCCGCCCAGCTCCTGCAGGTCGGTCGCGGGGAGCGGGACGTACTGTGCGCCGGATGCGCTCACCAGATCGTGCGACGGCTCGAGCGACGCCGTCCAGACCTCGACGTCCGACAGACGCAAGAGGTAGGTCACGAGCGTCCCCACGGCGCCTGCGCCGAGCACCAGGGCTCGTTGGAGCTCCCAGGGCTGCCGGTTGCCGATTGCGCGAGCGTGGCGGAGGGCGCGCTCGCAGATCGACGCCGGTTCGGCCAGGACCCCGAGCCGGCCCAGCGATCGAGGGATCGGGACGAGCTGACCCGGATCTTCGACGACCAACTCGCGCGCGAACCCGTTCAGACGGGTGATCCCCCGCTCGACGTAGTCGCCGGTCAGGCACGAATCGGGGAAGCCGTCCGAGCAGGCAAGACAGTGCCGGCAGGAACGCCGCACGGTCGCCGTGACGAGGTCGCCCCGCGCGAAGCCCTGACCGTCGCGCTCGACGACGCCGAGCAGCTCGTGACCGAGCACGAGTGTCGCTCCGTTGTCCGGCGCCACGCCGAAGAGCCCGTGTGAGATCTCGCGGTCGGTGCCGCAGACGCCTACCTCGAGGACTCGCAGGAGCACGCCGTCGCCGTCCGGCTCGGGTACGGCGGCAACGTGCGTGGATCCGGCGACACCGGGTTGCGTGACGAGAGCCTGCACCGGCTCATCGTCGCATGCTCAGCGTTCCCGGAGGACTGCGCCTTCGGATGCCGAGCCGACGAGGAACCGGTAGCGCGCGAACACGCCGTGGTCGTACGGGAGCGGTGGTGGCTGCCACGCCGCGAGCCGGGCGTCGATCTCGGAAGCATCGAGGTCGAGGGTAAGCGTGCCGGCGTCGACGTCGATCGCGATCGGATCGCCGTCTCGCACGATCGCAAGCGGCCCGCCTCGCGCAGCTTCGGGCGCGACGTGACCCACCATCAACCCGCGAGTCGCGCCCGAAAAGCGACCGTCGGTGACGAGGGCGACCGACTCGCCGAGCCCGGCGCCGACGACGGACGCGGTCACTCCCAACATCTCACGCATGCCCGGGCCGCCCGCCGGCCCTTCGTAGCGGACGACGAGCACCTCGCCCTCCTGCACGACGCCGCTGCGAACCGCGGCTGTGCACGACTCTTCGCTGTCGAAGACACGTGCGGGGCCGCGTTGGTGGCGGCGCACAGATCCGGAGGCCTTCACCAGGCTTCCCTCCGGCGCCAGATTGCCGCGCAGCGCATGCAGCGCGCCCGTCGCCTTGAACGGCTGCTCGATCGAGAAGACGACCTCGCCGTCCGGCGCCGGCGCCTCGCGCGTCGCGTCGGCGAGCTTCTTGCCTGTGACCGCCGGCGCCTCGCCGTCGAACAGGCCGCCGCGCACGAGCTCGCCGATCACGGCGCCGGTCCCGCCGGCCCGGTGCAGATCCTCGGCTGCGTAGCGGCCGGATGGGGCGAGGCTCGCGATCACCGGTGTACGGGCGCCGATCTCGGCCAGCTCATCGAGCGTCAGCGGGACGCCCGCCTCGTGGGCGATCGCGAGGAGATGCAGGATGCCGTTGGTCGAGCCGCCGGTTGCGGCGATCCCGGTCATCGCGTTCAGGAGGGCGCGACGGTCGAGGAACGTGCGGGAGGCCGACGGCAGCGACGCCGCGAGCGTTCCGGCACGCTCGGCGGCGTCGCCCTTCGCTTCGATCTCGTCCGCGGGGATCAAGCCGTCTCCGAGCACGGTGATGCCGAGACAATCGAGCGCCACGGCCATCGTGTTGGCGGTGAAGTGCCCCGCGCACGTTCCCGCGCCGGGACAGGCAAACCGCTCCAGCTCGTCGAGCTCCGCTCGTGGGATCAGCCCCCGTTCCTCCGCGCCGACCGCCTCCCACACGGTCTGGATCGTCACCTCGTGGCCGTGCAGCCGTCCTGCGCGCATCGGCCCGCTGTAGAGGACGACCGCCGGCTTGTCGACCCGCGCGAGCGCCATCAGCGCGGCGGGAACGGTCTTGTCGCAGCCCACGAGGCAGACCACGGCGTCGAAATCGTGAGCGTGCACCATCAGTTCGATCGAGTCGGCGATCACTTCACGCGAGATCAACGAGGCACGCATGCCCGGCGTCGCCTGCGACTGGTTGTCCGAGACCGCGATCGTGTTGAACTCGAGCGCGACGCCCCCGGCAGCCATGACGCCGTCACTCACGCGCGCAGCAAGCTCGCGCTGGTTCAGGTTGCACGGCATCGTCCCTGTCCACGTCGAGGCGACACCGACGATCGGGCCGTCCAGCCGAGCCGGATCGATGCCCATCGCCCGGAAATGCGCGCGGGCTCCAGCGCGCTCGGCGCCGGCAGCGAGGCCCTGCCGTGCACGCTGCCGCAGCGCGTCGTGGCTCACGGCGGGCTCAACGCTTCTTACCCGGGTTGAGCAAGCCCTTCGGGTCGAAGACGTCCTTGATCCGACGATGCAGGTCGTAACCGGTTGCACCGAGCTGGTGCTCGAGTTGCCCGCGCTTCAACCAGCCGATGCCGTGTTCGCCGGTGACGGTGCCGCCGAGTCGCAGCGCGAGGTCGAAGAGCTCGTGACAGGCAGCATCGGCCCGCCGCTCCTCCTCGGCATCACCGGCCGAGAACAAGAACGTCGAGTGAATGTTGCCATCGCCGGCGTGACCGAACGAGAGCGATGGCACGCCGTTTCGCTCGCCGATCGCGAGCGTCTCGCGCTCGACCTCGCGCAGCCGGTCGAGCGGGACTGCAATGTCCTCGCTGTACGCACCACCACGCTGCGCGAGGATCGCGAAGCCGACGCCGCCCCGCCAGCGCCAAAGCTCGGCGACCTCGGAAGGCTCGACGGGAGCGTGCACGACGACGGCGTCGTCGGCGAGGGTCTCCTGGAGCTCGGCGGCGACACGTCGAGCCTCGCTCGCCGCGCCGTCGGCCTCGGTGATCACCATGAACGCGCCGCCGTCGGGGATCCCGAACGGATACGTGTCGCCGGAGTACGCCAGCGTGACGGCGTCGAGGTACTCGACGGCGGCAGGAACGATCCCGGAGCCGAGCACGCGCTCGATCGCGCTGATGCCCGCCTCGGAATCGCGGTAGAGGCCGATCACGGGCAGCTCGAGCTCGGGCGCGGGGATCAGCCGCAGCCACGCGGCCGTGATGAGCCCCAATGTGCCTTCCGAGCCGACGAGCAGGCTCTTCACGTCGTAGCCCGCGACGTCCTTGCGGATCGGGCCGCCGAGGTGCACGATCTCGCCCGGCGGGATCACTGCCTCGAGGCCGGTCACCCAGTGGCCGGTCACGCCGTACTTGAACGCGTGGGGGCCGCCTGCGTTGCAGGCGATGTTGCCGCCGATCTGCGAGATCTCGGCTGCACCCGGGTCGGGCGGGAAGCGAAGACCGCTCTCGCGTGCGAGCCGCTGGACGTCCCCGGTCGTCACACCGGCCTCCACGTGCATGCGCCAGAGCAGCGGATCGAACTGGCGGATCTTGTTCAGACGCTCGAAGCCGAGGACGACGCCGCCTTCGACGGGGATCGCCCCGCCGGCGAGCCCGGTGCCGCCGCCGCGCGCCGTCAGGGGGACGTCATGCTCGTAGCACCAGCGCATGACCGCCGCGACCTCTTCGGTTGTGTCAGGAAGCACAACCGCGTCGGCGGTTCCCTGCACGCCGCGGCCCATCAGATCGGCGAGGTACCGACCCTGCGGCTCGCTGCAGCGACTCGGGTGAGACAACCTCTGCGAGCTCCACGCGCGCGAGCGTACCCTGTCGGGGCAGGTCAATCGAACCATTCGAGGAGATCTATGAAGCTCGTTGCACTCGCGGTCCTCGTTGCTGCTCTCGTCGTGCCGTCGGCCCTCGCGGGCACGGCGAAACTGCAGGGCACCGTCGGGCCCGGATTCACGATCACGCTCACGCAGGGTGGCAAGAAGGTCACGAAGCTCAAGGCCGGCTCCTACGTGTTCACGATCGCGGACAAATCGACGATCCACAACTTCCATCTGACCGGCCCCGGTGTGAACAAGAAAACCACCGTTGGCGGGCAGGGAACCAGCACCTGGAAGCTGACCCTGAAGAAGGGCACCTACAAGTACGTGTGCGACCCCCACGCATCGATCATGAAGGGCTCGTTCACCGTCAGCTGACGCGCCTGAAGCGGTCATGTCCTGGGGTCAGACCCCAGGACATGACCGCTTGGGCTAGGTCGAGGTGAGCGGCAGTTCTTCGACGCCGTCGCGGGCGATGCGCCACGCACGCAGCTGATCGAGCTTGAGGCCGTAGATCAGGAACGGCCTGCCCGACCACAGGCCCGCCAGCTCGCGGTCGGTTCTCGACGGGATCGGCTCGGTCTCGGGATGCGAGTGGAAGACGGCCAGCTCGTAGCCCTCGTCCTCGAGGAACCAGAGCGCCGGGTCGATCTCGAGCTCATAACGGTACGGCGAGGCGAGCGTGTTTCTGCCGCGTTCGTATCGCTCCGCGACACCGTCGCGGAAGACGAGCAGACCGCAGCACTCGTTCGGCGCCTCCTCGGCGGCGTGTGCGCTCAGCTCTTCGCGAATCGCCGCCGGGATCACCACCAGAGCACGGCCTCGTCGATCTCCTCACCGGTCCAGAACGGCGCCGAAAGATATTTCCAGCCGCCGTCTGCCAGCACGGCGACGACGACCGAGCCCTCGGGCAGCTCGTCCGCGATGCGCCGCGCGACATGGACGACTGCTCCGGCCGAGACGCCGGCGAACAGGCCCTCGCGTTCGAGGAGCACGCGAACCGCCGCGGCGGCTTCGGCGTTCGAGACGAGCAGCTTGCGGTCCAGTTTCGCGACGTCGAGCACCGGCGGCACGTAGCCGTCCTCCAGCGAGCGCAGGCCCATCACAGGGTCGCCGGGCAGCGGCTCGGCTGCGACGATCTGCACGTCCGGGAACGCCTCGCGCAAACGCGCACCCGTGCCCATCAGCGTCCCGCCGGTGCCGAGGCCCGCGACGAGCGCGTCGACGCGCGGGAGGTCGCGGGCGATCTCGAGGCCGGTTCCTTCGTAGTGCGCCCGCGGGTTCGCCTCGTTCGCGTACTGGAACAGCATCACGTAGCGATCGTCCCGGGCGGCGATCTCCTGCGCCAGGCGCACGGCGCCGTTCGAGCCCTCGTTGCCGGGCGAGTCGATGATCGTGGCGCCGTACAGCTCGAGCAGGGCCCGCCGCTCGGGCGTCGCGTTGGACGGCATGACGCACGTCAGCTTCAGTCCCCTCAGCTTGGCGACGAGCGCAAGTGAGATGCCGGTGTTGCCGCTCGTCGGCTCGAGCAGTTCCTGCCCGGGCTCCAGATCGGCGGACTCGACCATCGCGAGCGCGACGCGGTCCTTGATCGAGCCGGTCGGGTTCTGTCCTTCGAGCTTGGCGTAGATCGTCCGCCCCGGCGGCGAGAGCGCCTGGAGCTCGACCAGCGGGGTGTTCCCGATCAGGTCGAGCAGCGAGCTAGCAACCACCGGCCATCGCCGGTAGCAAGATGACCGTGCTCGAGTCGCGCACCGGAGTGTCGAGGCCGTCGCGCGTCCGCACGTCCTCGCCGTCGACGTAGACGTTCACGAACGACTGGATCTCCCCGTCGCCGTAGACGCGCGAGCCGAGGGCCGGGATCCTGCGGACGAGGTCCTCGAGCAGTTCGCGCACGGTCGAGCCCGAGGCCTCCACCTCGCGCGCGCCGCCGGCTTCGCTCCGCAGCACCGGTGGAACCCTGACCACGCTCATCTTGGGGTCACCTGGCGCAGAACTCGACGTAGTCGATGTACTCGGTGATCGTCGGCTGTTCGCCGCACACCGGGCAGTCGGCGCGGCGCTCGATCTTCACCTCGGTGAACTCGGTCGCAAGCGCGTCGAGCAGCAGCAGACGGCCGACGAGCGGCTCGCCGATCTGCGCCGCCAGCTTGATCGCCTCGTTCGTCTGCAACGTCCCGATGATCCCGGGCAGCACACCCAGCACCCCGCCCTCGGCGCACGACGGCGCGAGCTCCGGCGGCGGAGGCTCGGGGAAGAGGCAGCGGTAGCACGGTCCCTCGTGCGGCTTGAACACCGTGACCTGGCCCTCGAAGCGATAGATCGAGCCGTGGACGACGGGGATTCCCCGCCAGACCGACGCGTCGTTGACGAGGTATCGGGTCGGGAAGTTGTCAGCGCCGTCCACGATGATGTCCCAGCCCTCGTCGAGGATCCGGTCGATGTTCTCGGACGTCAGGCGCTCGCGGTAGGTGACAACCTCGACGTCGGGGTTGAGCGCCGCGATCGCCCGCTTCGCCGAGTCGACCTTCGGCGTGCCGAGGGTGTCGAGCGAGTGTGCGATCTGGCGCTGCAGGTTCGTCTCGTCGACGATGTCAGCGTCGACGATTCCCAGCCTGCCGATGCCCGCGGCTGCGAGGTACAGCGAGGCAGGAGAGCCGAGCCCGCCCGCGCCGATCAACAGGATCTTCGAGTCGAGCAGCCGCAGCTGACCCTCTTCACCGATCTCGGGGATCAGGAGATGGCGTGAGTAGCGCGTGCGCTTCTCCGGCGACAGCGTCCGGGGCATGACGATCTCGAGCCCGTTGCGCTTCCAGTCCGTGAACCCGCCGGCGAGCGAGTGGACGTTCTCGTAGCCGAGTTCCTCCAGCGTCTTGGCGGCGAACGCCGACCGGTTCGCGGCAGCGCAGTAGAGGATCACCGGGTGCGTCTTGTCGGGGGCCACCGCTTCGATCCGGCTCTCGAGGTGCCCGCGCGGCACGTGCACGGCGCCCGGCAGGTGGCCCTCCTGCCATTCGTCGATCTCGCGCACGTCGACCCAGACTGCTCCGGGCGTCGAGAGAGCGGTTTGGGCGTCGATCTCGGAGATCTCGCCCTTGGTCTGCTGGAGCAGCTCGCGATAGGTCGGCATGGGTACATAAACGGTAGCGGGACCTTCCGTATTTCCAGCTACGTTGCGCGCGATGTCAGCGGCGAAACGCGTGCGGCTGCTCGTTGGGGCGATCGCCGTCGTGGTTGCCGCGGCGGTCGCCGGAATCGTCCTCGCGACGAGGCAGGATCCCGCCCAGCCGACGGCTCAGTGCAAGCAGCGGCCGGTGCCGCTGATCGTGCCGGGAGTGCCCTCTGCCAACGTCGCCGCAGTCCGGGCGGCGTTCGCACACAGCCCGAAGGCGGCCGCGCAGATCCTCGAGCCCATCTCCCAGCGTGCGCCAAGGGATCCGGTCGTGCAGTTCAACTTCGGCACCGCACTTTTCTGCGCCGGTTACGGCGGCGACGCCGAGCAGGCCTACCGGCAGGCGAAGAAGGCCGGCTACGACACCTACTACGAGATGCGCGCCGACCAGATTCTGCATCCACAGTTCTTCCAGCCGGAGGACGGCCTCTACCCGATCTTCCAGCCGCAGCATCCGACTCCGCTCCTGATCCAGGGCGTGCTCATGCAGCGCCGCGGCAAGGAGCACTCCGCCGAGAAGCTCTACGCGCGGGCCGCCCGCCTGCAGCCCGGCAACGACGAGGCGCAGGTTGCCGCTGCGGTCGCCCGCTTCAACGAGGACGATCTCTCGGCCTCGTTCTCCCGGCTCGGCCCGCTCGTCAAGCGCTTTCCGCACAGCCAGTCCGTGCGCTACCACCTCGGCCTGCTGCTCGCCTGGACCGGGCAACGCGAACAGGCGATCAAGGAGTTCCGGCTTGCACAGGCTTTGAATCCGAGCAGTACACTTGGCAAGCAATCGGCCGCGTTCCTGAACGGCCTTACCGGGGGTGGGTCCAGTACGACGAAGAAATGAGCCGAGCGGCCTATGGCGTCCGTCCGGTTCTCTTGCGACAGTTCCGCATCCGTTCAGGGCATGCTCGGTCACCGAGGGGGATGAGTGGGCAAGGACACGATCGACGTTGAGGAGACCGCCTTCGAGGAAGAAACCGAAGTCGAGGTCGTCGTCGACGTGGTCTCCGATGAAGAGGTGACTCCGCTCGACGCGGCGGAAGACGCGCAGGCCGACTTCTACGCGGCCCAGGCTGAGGAGATCGAGGAGCAGCCCGACCTCGAGTTCTCGGCCGATTCGCTGCAGCTCTTCCTGAAGGACGTCGGCAAGGTCGATCTGCTCACCGCCGCACAGGAGGTCGAGCTCGCAAAGCGCATCGAGCGCGGCGACCATCGCGCGAAGCAGGAGATGGTGGAGGCGAACCTGCGACTCGTCGTGTCGATCGCCAAGCGCTACCGCAACCAGGGACTGCCGTTCCTCGACCTGATCCAGGAGGGGACGATTGGTCTTGTGCGCGCTGCCGAGAAGTTCGACTGGCGCAAGGGCTACAAGTTCTCGACCTATGCGACCTGGTGGATTCGGCAGGCGGTCGCCAGGGCGCTGGCCGACAAGGCACGGACGATCCGCATGCCGGTCCACGTGGTCGAGAAGCTGAACAAGATCATGCGCACGGAACGGAAGCTGCGTGCCGAGCGTGGCCGGGAGCCGTCGAACGAGGAGATCGCGGCCGATCTCGAGATGACGGTCGAGGAGGTCGAGTCGATTCGGCGCACCTCACAGACTCCCGTGTCGCTCGAGAAGCCGGTAGGCGACGAGGAGGAGTCGGAGTTCGGCCAGTTTCTCGAGGACGAGCACACGCCGCCGCCCGACGAGGCGGCCGACACCGCCTTCCGCGCCGCTGCGCTGACGAAGTGCCTCGCTGCGCTCAGCTATCGCGAGCGCCGCGTGCTCGAGCTCCGCTACGGCCTGAACGGCGAACAGCCGTGCACGCTCGACGAGGTCGGACGCGCGTTTCAGGTGACCCGTGAGCGGATTCGCCAGATCGAGAACCAGGGCCTGAAGAAGCTCCGGGCTCTGGCGGACTCGCAGAAGCTGCGCGACGTCGCTTAGCGACGCATCAATTACTGCCGCCGGCTCGGTACCACGTCGTCGTGGCCGTGCGCCGGAAGCCTGAGCCCGTGTAGGCGAGCGCGCTGGAGCAGTGTCGTCGCGTGCTCGACCGCTGCGAGGCCGCTGAGTGGAACCTCCGAGTGGTCCTGCCCGCCGGTCAACCTGCTGCGGGTGGAAGCCTGCGAGTCTCTGCCCTGACCTGCTCGATGATCTCGCGGTAAGCCCCTTGAACCTTCGGCGGCACCCGCCAGACGTCGACCGTCGCGCACAGTCCGACGACACGCACCCGGATCGATGGCGCATTCGCCGACGGGGCGTCGCGGCCCCAGTCGCGGCGGTGCCCAACGATCGTGAGCCCGCCGACGTCGGCGTCGATGCCCTCCGGGACATAGACGTCGGCATTCCCGAAGAAGGCAAAGACACGCACGGTCGACACCGGGTTGTCGATCGCGGCATCGCGCAGGTCGAGGTCGACATCCGCGAACACGCTGAGCGCGACGCTTCGCCTGGGGAGGCGCAGTCGGCCGCGGCGGATGACGTGTGCGAACACGGCCGGCGTGAATCGGCTCGGCCTGCGCGGCGCGCCGGTCGCTGCCGGCACCGCGTCCGGGAGGTCCTCGCTGATCCGGGCGAGTTCGCCGCCGGTGCGCGCACCGTACGCGGCCTCGACCCGCTCCGTGAACTCCTCGAGCGTGAGTCGGCCCGCGAGCAGGTGCTCGCGGAGAGCGTTCACCGTCTCCTCCCGTTCCGCGTCGGAGCTGCGAAGCGACAGCTCATCCATCGTCTGGACGCTACACCCGGCCGCCCCGCTTGGCGACCGCGCGGTAGCCTCTCCGCGCATGGAGTGGTTCGACGAGCTCGCGGAGTTCCTGCGCATCCCTTCGATCAGTGCCGACGAGGCACATGCCGGGGACGTGCAGCGCGCAGCCGGGTGGGTGAGTGACTTCATCCGCGAGGCGGGCGGCTCCTGCGAGGTGATCGACTGGCACGGACAGCCGCTCGCAATCGGCGAGGTGCGCGCGTCGAGCGCGGCCGAGAGCGCGCCGACGGTGATCTGTTATGGCCACTTCGACGTGCAGCCCCCGGACCCGCTCGAGCTGTGGGAGAGCGACCCGTTCGAGCCCGAGATCCGCGGCGACTATCTGTACGGCCGCGGCACCGTCGACGACAAGGGCCAGCTCTACATGCTGCTCGCCGCCGCTCGCGAGCTCGCGCGTGCCGGTGAGCTGCCGGTGAACGTGCGCTTCTGCTGCGACGGCGAGGAGGAGACGGGAGGCCACTCGATCGTCGAGTTCCTCGAAGGCGACGAACGCGGGGCAGACGCGGCGATCATCTTCGACAGCGGCATGATCCGCCGCGACGTGCCGGCCTTCAACGTGGCGACGCGAGGTATGGCGTACTTCCACGTCACCGTTCGAACGGGCGAGCGCGATCTGCACTCCGGCGTCTTCGGCGGCGCCGCCCTGAACGCCGCACATGCATTGATCAAGACGCTCGATGGCCTGATCGCCCGTGACGGCACGGTGGCAGACGCTCTGCGGGTCGGACGCGCCGTTCCGACCGAGGAGGAGCTCGCAGGCTGGGCGCAGCTGCCGCCCGGCGCCGAGGAGCTCGCCGAGCAGGGCGCGCGGCCGAAGGATCCGGCGGCGGCGGCGGAGTTCTACCTGCGGACGTTCGCCGAGCCGGCGATCGACGTGAACGGGATCGCCACCGGTTCGCCGCTGCTGCAGAAGACGGTGCTGCCGGTCGAGGCGGTCGCGAACGTGTCGATCCGTCTCGCACCGGGACAGCACGTGGAAGAGGTCGCGCCCGTCGTGGAACGGCTGCTGCGTGAGAGCGCCCCCGCCGGCGCGGAGGTGGAGGTGGAGAGGTGGTCATCGGCGGAGCCCGGGCTGGTCCCGCCCGACTCGAGGGTGATTCAGCTCGGCCTCGATGCGTTCGAACGGGCGCTCGGGCGCCGTCCGGCGCTGATCCGCACCGGCGGGACGCTGCCGATCGTCCCTGCGCTCACCGACAAGGGCATCGACACGGTGATCACGGGCTTCGGCCTGCCCGACTCGCAGATTCACTCGCCGAACGAGCGTCTCGTCGCGGAGTACGTCCCGGCTGGGATCCGCGCTGCACGCGAGCTGCTGCTCGCGTTCGCGCAGCTTTGATCGACCTTCACAGTCATGTTCTTCCGGGCCTCGACGATGGGGCTGAGGATCTCGACGAAGCGCTTGCGATCTGCCGGGACGCGTTCGCCGACGGCATCTCCGTGCTCGCGGCGACGCCGCACGTGCGCCACGACTACCCGACGACGCCCGACGAGATGGAGGCCGCGCTGGCCGCCGTGCAGGCCGCGGTCGGTGACACGCTCCGGCTCGTGCCGGGCGGCGAGCTCGATCTCGCAGAGCTCGACCGGCCGCAGGACGAGCTGCTCCGCTTCGCGCTCGCCGGCAACCCTGCCTACCTGCTGGTCGAGACGCCGTACTTCGGCTGGCCGCTCGACATCGGCGACCGTCTCTTTCCGGCTCCGCGCCGCCGGCGTCACGCCGGTGCTCGCGCATCCCGAGCGAAACGGCGAGGTTCAGCACCGGCCGGAGCTGCTCGAGCCGCTCGTGGCGAGCGGCGTGCTCGTGCAGTTGACCGCCGGCGCCGTCGACGGCAGTCTCGGGCGCTCTTCGCGGACCACGGCCTTCGAGTTGCTCGAGCGCGGCCTGGCGCATCTGATCGCAAGTGACGGCCATGCGCCGCCGATCCGGCAGATCGGGATGAGCGCTGCAGCGGCGGCCCTCCGCAACGACGCCCTCGCCCGCTGGCTGACCGTCGAGGTCCCCGGTGCGATCGTCGACAGAAAGCCGCTGCCGCCGCGACCGGGGCAATCCCGGCCGGGGCGGCAGCGGCTGTTCGGACGCTAGACGTCAGTTCTGGGTCATCGGGTCGCCGGGCTCGTGGTCGCCCACGTGCGCAGCGGCGATCGCCTCGACCTGCTGGAGCGTCGCGGCGCGAGCAGCGCGGACGCGGATCGTGATCCGGTCGCCTGACTTCAACTGCGACGGATCGATCACCGTCGGCACCTTCCCCTGCCAGAGCAGGAAGATCGTCCCGTCGCCATAGGTGAACGTCTGGTCGAGCGACTGCCCGAGCATCGAGCGCAGCCCGCGCCAGTTGCCGCCCGTGACGTGCAGCGCGATGTGGCCACCGGCCTGGCCGCCGGCCACCGTGCCGACGTACAGGAACAGCGCGCGGCCGTTGCCGCCGGAGTTGTTGCCGTGGTCGCCGACGAGCGCGGCTGGCTTTGCCACGAGATCGGCGAGCGACGAGCCGTTCTTCGCCCTGATCGAGACCTGGACGCTGTCGCCGGTCTTGAGATCGCCGATCGAGATCACGTGCGGGACGCCGGCCGTCCAGCCGAGGAACTCGGTCTTGGAATCGGTCGTGAACGTCTCGTCCTGGCTCTGGCCGATGAGGGCCTTGAGCGCAGCGTGGTTGCCGCCCTCGATCTGAACCTGGACCGAGTTGGTGCCGGTGGCGAGCAGTTCGCCGCGGAACTGGAAGAGCTGGCCCTTGCCGCCACCGGACGCGCCGGCTGCGATGACGGCACAACTGAGGGCTGCGAGGGCGATGAATCCGAGCAGACGGTGCTTCATGGTCGTTCCTCCTGGTGTGCAAGTGGACGAGTGTGCAAGTGGACGACCTGACCATTGCCTGGAAGCCGCAACTGAACGTCTCGTGTGCGTAAGGCGCACGCAAAACCCAAATCTTTCTTTCGAACCAGGTTCGCGAGTTTTGGTGTGCGGGGGCGTGGTCGGAAACTCGTGAATCTGGTTCGCTGGCGCGAATCAGATTCGGGCCTTCGAACCTGATTCGGCGGAGCCGAACCAGGTTCGCGAGTTCGGTTTGCTGGGGGCGTGGTCGGAAACTCGTGAATCTGGTTCGCTGGC
This sequence comes from uncultured Thermoleophilia bacterium, assembly GCA_963703445.1. GTDB lineage: Bacteria > Actinomycetota > Thermoleophilia > Gaiellales > Gaiellaceae > PALSA-600. Next base: position 341,998 of record CAVPEK010000001.1, read on the forward strand.
GCGAATCAGATTCGGGCCTTCGAACCTGATTCGGCGGAGCCGAACCAGGTTCGCGAGTTTCGGTTTGCTGGGGGCGTGGTCGGAAACTCGTGAATCTGGTTCGCTGGCGCGAATCAGATTCGGGCCTTCGAACCTGATTCGGCGAAGCCGAACCAGGTTCGCGAGTTTCGGTTTGCCGGGCTGGTCGGAACGTCGCCTACCAGGGCGGTGGGTTGTGCACCCAGCGGCCGCCGACCATGGTGGCGACGACCTCCGCATCGAGGTCGTCCCACGGGTCGCGGTCGAGGACGACGAGATCCGCCTGGTGGCCCGGCAGGAGCGTGCCGCGGCGCCGCTCGTCACGCGCGAGCCACGCGGGCGCGACGCACGTCGCGTGGAAAGCCTCATCGACCGTCAGCGCCTCCTCGGGATGCCAGGCGGGCCGGCCGTCGATCGTGCGGCGCACGCCGGCTCTGATCCCCGCGAGCGGGTCGAGCTCCTCGATCGGCGCGTCGCTCCCGTTCACGACGACCGCGCCGGAGTGGAGCAGCGAGCGGAACGCGTAGGCCGTATCGGTCTTGCCCGCCCAGTACTCGTCGGCGAGATCACGGTCGGAGGGTGCGTGGGAGAACTGCACCGAGCAGGCGACACCGAGCGCCGCGAAACGACCGAGATCCTCGGGCGCGAGGAGCTGGGCGTGCTCGATGCGCTGCCGGAGGCCGAGCGGGCCCCATACATCCCTGGTCTGTTCGAACGCGTCGAGTGCCTCTCGGTTCGCGCGGTCACCGATCGCGTGGACCGCGACCGGAAACCCGGCAGCGGCGCCGCGACGCACGATCTCGGCGAGCTCGTCGCCGCTCGTGATCTGCACACCGCTGCCGTCGAGCATCCAGGCGGTCCGGGAGCCGAGCGTCCCGTCCATGAAGACCTTCAGGTAGCCGAGCTTCACCTGAGTGCTGCCGAACCCGGAGCGCAGACCGACGGAGACTGCTGCGTCGAGCGCGTCGTGGGGGATCGACTGCCACACGCGCAGAGTCAGCTGGCCGCGTTCGTCCAGCTGCTGCCACAGTCGCAACGCTCCGAGCCAGCCGTCCTTGTCGTGCACAGCGGTCACGCCGCGCGAGTTCGCGAGGCGCACGCCGGCACGCATCGCGTCGAGGTAGTCGGCATCCGAGCACGATCATGTGCCGCTCCTTGAACTGCCACGCGGCTTCCTCGCGCAGGATGCCGGTCGGCTCGCCGCGCTCATCGCGCTCGACGACTCCGCCTTCGACCTCGAGCTCGCCGTTCGCGAGTGCGAGCGCTGCAGAGTTGAGCCAGAGCGAGTGGTAATCCTTTGCGATCAACCCCGCCGGAACCTCGCCGGTGATCGCGTCGAGATCGTGTCGCGTAGGGTCGCGCTGAGGGCGCCAGTCGCCGCTGCGCCAGCCGTAGCCGCGCAGCCACGAGCCCGACCGCACCTCGACGCCGCGTATCCGCTCGAGCGCCTCGTCGAGGTTCGTGCAGCCGTGGAGGTTGACCTCGTTCTGTGCGAGCGCCCACGTCGGGAAGTGAACGTGGGAATCCGTGAAGCCGGGCACGACGACAAGGCCGCCGAGGTCGGTCACTTCGGGCGACGCCAACGCCGTCTCGTGCACGCCGACACCGCCTGCGATGAGCTCGCCGGCGATCGCCAGCGCGCGCTGAGTCGGCACCTGAGGGTCGAGTGTGCGAATGAGGCCGTTCGCGAGGATCATCGAAGTTCAGTATCTCCCGAACTAGACTTCTCGCGAATGAGCGCTCTGGATCCACTTTCCGGCGAGCAGCGCGAGATTCGCGAGTTGGTGCGTTCGATTGCGCGAGAGCGGGTGGCGCCGCGTGCGGCGGAGATCGACAAGTCGGCGGAGTTCCCGTGGGATGTGGTGGAGGCGTTCCGGGAGAACGACCTGTTCGGCGTGCTCTTCGACGAGGAGTTCGGCGGGATCGGCGCGAGCTCGTTGTTGGCGCTGGTGGTGATCGAGGAGCTGTCGAAGGTGTGTGCGACGAGCGGGTTGATCGTGGCGGTGCAGGAGCTCGGGTCGCTGGGGATCAAGCTGGCGGGCAGCCGGGAGCAGAAGCAACAGTTCCTGCCGAAGCTCGCCTCGGGTGAGTGGTTGGCGGCCTATGCGTTGACGGAAGCGGGGTCGGGCTCGGACAGTGCGGCGATGCGCACCACCGCGGTCCGTGAGGGTGACGTGTACGTGTTGAACGGGGGGAAGCGGTTCATCACGAACGCCGGCGTGGCGTCGCTGTATGTGGTGTTCGCGAAGACGGACCCGCAGCAGGGTCACGGCGGCATCTCCGCGTTCGCGGTCGAGGCCGGTTCGCCGGGGTTCGAGGTGGGCAGGATCGAGCCCAAGATGGGAATCAAGGGCTCGACGACCGGCGAGTTGTTCTTCAATGACTGCCGGGTGCCGGTGGAGAACCTGCTCGGTGAGGAGGGGGACGGGTTCAAGCTCGCGATGCGCATCCTCGACCGCTCCCGGCCGGGGATCGCCGCGCAGGGCTTGGGCCTTGCGCAGGGGGCGACCGACTACGCCGTCGAGTACGCGCGGAGCCGCGAGACGATGGGCCGGCCGATCGGCGAGCATCAGCTGATCGCGGGGATGCTGGCCGACATGGAGACGAAGTGCGAAGCCGCGAGGGGGCTGCTCTACAAGGTCGGTCGGATGATCGACGAGGGCGACACCGGGCCCGAATTGACCAAGCTGTCGGCGATGGCAAAGCTCTACTGCACGGACATCGCGATGGCAGTGACCACCGATGCGGTGCAGGTGCTGGGCGGTTACGGCTATATCCAGGAGTACCCGGTCGAACGGATGATGCGCGACGCCAAGATCACCCAGATCTACGAAGGCACCAACCAGATCCAGCGCCTCGTGATCGCCCGCGAGATGCTCAAGGAACATCGCACCTTTCTGCTTGCAGGCATTGGCTGAGCTCGGCGCGATCGAGCCCGCCCGCAGCTTCGACCGCGCGTCGGCCGACTACGAGCGCGCACGTCCCGGCTATCCCGCTGCGCTGCTCGAGTTCCTGCCCCTGGATCGCGAGGCCGAAGTGCTCGATCTCGGCGCAGGGACCGGCAAGCTCACGCGCGTGCTCGCCGAACGGTATCGACGCGTCGTCGCCGTCGAACCGCTCGATGGGATGCGCGGCATCCTCGAGCAGGTCGTGCCGACGGTGGAGAGCCTCGCCGGCGAAGCGGAGGCGATTCCGTTGCCGGACGCCTCCGTCGACGGTGTATTCGCCGCACAGGCGTTTCACTGGTTTGCGAACGACGACGCGGTCGCGGAGATCGCGCGTGTGCTGCGGCCCGGTGGAGTGCTGGCGCTGATCTGGAACGAGCCCGTCGACCCGTCGCCGCTTCCTGCGCCGTACTCCACGTACCTCGAGGGGCTGCATGCGCCGTCCCTCCAGGCAATACAGTCCGGCCTGTCATGGTCCGAGCTGATCGCACGAGGCCCCTTCGATGAGCTTCGCGAGGGGCAAGTGCTCCATCAGCAGGTCCTCGGCCGGGACGACGTTCTCGCGTTCGCCCGGTCTGTCAGTTGGATCGCGCACCGTCCGGACGACGAACGAGCGCAGATCATGGGCGACCTCGATGCGCTTCTGACCGCCGGACCGTTCGCCTTTCCGATCCAAGCGAACGTCAACTGGGCGGTACGCGCTTGAGTCACGAGGTGAAGCTCAGCTCCGCGGACCGTGTGCTCTTCCCCGCTGACGGGATCACGAAGGGCGACCTGTTCGCCTACTACGGCGCCGTCGCCGAGGCGATCATCCCCCATCTGCGCGACCGCCCGTTCACGATGAAACGGTGGCGCGAGGGCCTCGAGGGCGAAGCGTTCTTCCAGAAGCAGGCGCCGAAAGGCATTCCCGATTGGATCCCGACCCGCGAGTTCCGCACGTGGCCGCGCGGGGGCAAGGGCGAGTCGCGCCTGGTCGACTTTCCGCTCGTCAACTCGCGCGATGCGCTCCTCTGGATGGTTCAGATGCACTGCATCGACATGAACGCCTGGTACTCGCGCGTCGACCGGCCGGAACGCCCGGATTGGGTGCTCTTCGATCTCGATCCGCCCGAACAACCGGACGCGTTTCAGATGTGCGTGCGCGTCGCGCACTACGTGCACGGCGCGCTCGACGAGCTCGGTCTCGAATCCTTCGTGAAGACGAGCGGCGCCGATGGGATTCACATTCTCGTCCCGATCGCGCGACGCTCGTCGTACGAGGAGACCTACGAGTTCGCCGAGCTGCTCTCACGCAAGCTCGAGGCGGAGCATCCAGGGGAGGTCACGACGGAGTGGCTGAAGCGCAAGCGCGCGGGCGTTCTCGTCGATCACCGGCAGAACGGGCACGGCAAGACGATCGCCTCGGTGTACTCGGTGCGGCCGAAGCCGGGCGCCCCGGTCTCCACGCCGCTTCGCTGGGAGGAGCTGACGGAATCTGTGCGGCCGCGTGACTTCTCGATGCAGGTCGCGCTCGACCGGGTTGCGAAGCACGGCGATCTGTTCGAGCCGGTGCTGCACGGGAAGCAGGCACTGGGGCCTGCGCTGCAGGCACTGCGGTGATCGCCTGCGTGCGGGTTAGGCGCTCCAGCCGGCCTTCGCGTCCCCTGCCCTGACCTTCGCCTTGTAGGCGCGCTTTGCGGCCTGGTAGTCGGCGAGCGATTCGGGCGAGGTGACGTCACCGAGTGTCGGGTGACTCGGCGCAAGCGCTTTGGCGGCGTCGACGCCGAACTGCTTGGCGAGCACCGCCGCGAGCGACTTGATCTTCATCTCGCCGAAGCCCGGGAGAGCACCGATTCGCTTCTTCAGATCCGCGCTGTCGCTCGCTTCCGTCCAGATGCGCGACGCATCGCCGCCGTAGTCCTCGGAGACGACGGCCGCCAGATCACGCACGCGGTCGGCCATCGCGCCCGGGAACCGATGGATCGCAGGCTTCTCGGCGAACAGCGGGCGGAGGTCCATCGCGGCGAGCTGCTTCGGTTCGAGCGTTCCGGCGCGCTGCTTCAGCACGTACGGGCCTGCGAACGCCTTCGGCACGGTCACCTGCTGGTCGATTGCAAAGCCCACCAGCAATGCAAAGGGATCGGCGGCCAGTAGCTTGCACGCCTCGGGATCGTCGGTGAAGTACAGCGCGGCGGGCACACCGTCGATCCTAGCCATCGGCGAAGATCCCGGGAATGGCAAACAGGCAGCACATGGCGCGCATGCAGTCCGTCTACGGAGACGAGGACGAGCAACTCCGTGCTCTGCTCGACGAGAGCCTCGCCCCGCGGCCCCCCGACTTTCTGCTCGACCTTGCGATGCCTTTTCTGGGGCCGCAGAGCAGACTGCTCGATGTCGGCTGCCGGGACGCCCGGCACTTGATCCCGCTCGTCACGCGGTCGAGGTGCAGTGGCATCGGGATTGATCCGATCGAGCGGAACCTCCAGCGGGCCCGAGCCGCTGTCACCGCCGCAGGACTGGAACAACGGATCGAGATTCGGCGCGGTGTCCTCGAGCAGCTCCAGGAACCTGACAACAGCGTCGATGTCGTTTGGTGCCGCGATGTTCTCGAGGTCATCCTCGACTTGGATTGCGGTCTAGCCGAGGTCGCGCGAGTGCTGAAGTCGGGCGGCGCCGCGGTCATCTACACGGTCTTCGCTTCCCCACGGCTGGAGCCGCGCGAAGCCGCGGCGCTCAACGAGCCGCTCGGCAACGTCCTGCGCAACCTCGATCGTCCGACTGTGGAAGCTGCTTTCGAGCGCGCGGGTTTCCGCGCCGATCGCGTCGCCGAGATCGGAACGGAGTTCCGGGAATACGAGGAGGAACGGTCCCGGCCGGTGTCCGAGAGTCTGCTGCGCCTCGCACGCCTCCGGCGGCGACGTGCGGACGTCATCAGCCGTTTCGGCAACGAGAAGTACGAGCTGTTCGAAGCCTCGTTGCAGTGGCTCGCCTACCTGCTCCTTGGAAAGCTCGAGCCTGTGGTCTATGTCCTTCGACTGCCTTGAGAAGGACATTCGGTGCTCGAGCACCTTCCTCGGGCTCGGCTGGATCGGCGCGTGACGCCTGGGAGAGCCTCTACTTGTGCACGCCCATCGCGATCGTGCCGAGATAGCCGGCGCCGCTCTTTGCGACGCGAAGCATCCCGTACTTGCCGCCGTTCACGTAGATCGAGTCGCGGGCATTCGGCGTGTCCGGATTGCCGCGGGCTGCGTACGGCGCGTGCTTGTAGACGGCTTCGGTGAGTGCGTCGGGGAAGAAGAGCTGCCCCGTATGCACGACGTTCCCGCCGACGTGAACCTTGACGTGAATGTGCACCGCGCGTCCCTGATACCAGCCCGGGTAGATCGTCGTGAAGACTGCGACCCCGCTCGTGTCGGTCTTCTGGATCCCGCGCAGAAACGTGCGGCTCGCCGATCCCGCACCGAACCCGGAATAGTTCCCTGCCGCGTCCGCGTGCCAGATGTCCACCACGGCTCCGCGCAACGGTCTGCAGGTCGACGCGCTCAACACGCGGAGATGGAGCACGAGCAGCGCGCCCGGGTGTCCCTCGCGGATGTCCCGGCGCACCTTCTCACCCGCGATGTAGTACGGGCCTTCCGTCAGTTCCGGTGTCAGCACGCATGCGACGGCGCCGGTCTCGACCGCGCGGTTGCCCGCTGCGCGGGCGGGCTCACCGGCAAGCGCATTGCCTCCGGCCGCCACCACCACGAGCCCGCCGATCCGTGCGAGGGATCCACGACGTGTGACTGATTCATCAAAGCTCATGTGGCCGACCGTAACCACCCGACCTGTGGGTTTCCTAGGAGTCGGCGTAGACGCCGCGAGTAGGCTCCAAGGATGGACCCGCTGAGTGGTTTCTCACCGGCGACGCGGGCCTGGTTCGAGCAGGCCTTCGCTGCGCCGACGCCCGCGCAGGCGCAGGGGTGGCCGGCGATCGCGACCGGCGAGCACGTGCTGATCCAGGCGCCGACCGGCTCGGGCAAGACGCTGACCGCGTTCCTGTCCGCCATCGACCGGCTGAACGGCACGCCCGGCGAGGGGCTGCGGCTCCTCTACGTCTCGCCGCTGAAGGCGCTCAACTACGACATCGAGCGCAACCTGCGCGGCCCCCTAGCAGGCCTCGAGTCGAAGTTGAGGGTTGGTGTCCGGACCGGCGACACCCCGCAGAAGGAGCGGCGCGAGCTCCAGAAGGAGCCGCCGGACATCCTCATCACGACGCCCGAGTCGCTCTATCTGATGCTCACCTCGCAGGCGCGCGAGTCGTTGCGCGGCGTCGAGACGCTGATCGTCGACGAGGTGCACGCAATTGCAGGCTCGAAGCGCGGTGCCCACCTCGCGCTGTCGGTCGAGCGCCTGCAATCGCTCGCCGAGAGCCCCATCCAGCGGATCGGCCTCTCCGCGACGCAGCGGCCGATCGAGGAGATCGGCCGGTTCGTCAGCGGCGGGCGGCCGATCACGATCGTGGATGCGGGCACGCGCAAGGATCTCGATCTCGAGGTCGTCGTGCCGGTCGAGGACATGCGTGAGCTCGCGTCGACCGCTTCCCTCTCGCAGCCCGTGCCGGCCGACGGTCAGGAGATGGACAGCGGCGCCGAGCACGGCGCGCACTCGATCTGGCCGTCGATCTATCCGGAGGTCCTGCGGCTCGTCGAAGAGCATCGCTCGACGATCGTCTTCGTCAACAACCGCCGCCTGGCCGAGCGGCTCGCGTTGCGACTCAACGAGCTCGCGGAGAAGGAGGTCGCCCGCGCTCACCACGGGTCGCTGGCCCGTGAGCAGCGCATCGTCGTCGAGGAGGATCTCAAGGCGGGGCGGATCCCATGTCTCGTCGCCACATCGAGCCTCGAGCTTGGGATCGACATGGGCGCCGTCGACCTGGTGATCCAGGTCGAGTCGCCCAAGTCGGTCGCGCGCGGCCTGCAGCGGATCGGACGTGCCGGACACGAGCTTGGCGCGACATCGAAGGGCCGGATCTTCCCGAAGTTCCGTGCCGACCTGCTCGAGTCGGCCGTGGTCGCACGCGCGATGCGCGAGGGTGAGATCGAGGAGACGCGGATACCGCGGAACCCGCTGGACGTTCTCGCGCAGCAGATCGTCGCGATCTCCGCGGACGCCGAGATCTCGGTCGACGATCTCCATCTGCTGGTGACCCGTGCGTATCCCTTCAAGGATCTGTCGCGGCAACAGCTCGAGAACGTCCTCGACATGCTCGCGGGCCGGTACCCCTCTGACGAGTTCGCCGAGCTGCGGCCCCGCATCGTCTGGGATCGCACCGGTGGGGTGATTCGGGCGCGCGACGGCGCCAGGCGGCTCGCGGTCACGAATGCGGGAACCATCCCCGATCGCGGCCTTTTCGGCGTCTTTCTCGTCGACGGCGGCGGCCGCGTCGGCGAGCTCGACGAGGAGATGGTCTACGAGGCGCGCGCGGGACAGACGTTCCTGCTCGGCGCATCCACCTGGCGGATCGAGGAGATCACGCGCGACCGCGTGCTCGTCTCGCCTGCGCCGGGGTTGCCGGGTGCAGTGCCATTCTGGAAAGGGGAGGGCGTCGGCCGTCCCTACGAGCTCGGCCAGAAGATCGGCGCTGCGTCGCGCGAGCTGTCGGCGCTCACGGACGAGCGGGCCGCGACGCGGCTCCGCGGCGAGTTCCATCTCGACGAGCGGGCCGCGAACAACCTGCTCACGTTCCTGCGCGAGCAGGAGCGCGCAACCGGGGTTGTCCCCTCCGACCGCACGATCGTGATCGAGCGTTTCCGGGACGAGATCGGCGATTGGCGCGTGTGCATCCTGTCGCCGTTCGGAAGCCGCGTGCATGCCCCGTGGGCGATGGCGATCGCGGCCCGCCTGCGAGCGGCGCACGGGATCGAGGCCCAGTCGATCTGGTCCGACGACGGCATTGCACTGCACTTCCCCGAATCGGATGCGCCGCCTCCAACCGACGACCTGATGATCGATCCCGGCGAGGTCGAGGATCTCGTCGTCGCCGAGGTCGGGGAGACGGCCCTCTTCGGAGCGCGTTTTCGCGAGAACGCGGGACGCTCGCTGCTGATCCCGCGCAGGCGCCCGGGCGAGCGGACGCCGCTCTGGCAGCAGCGGCTGAAGGCCCAGTCGCTCCTGCAGGTGGCGCGGAAGTACGGCAGCTTCCCGGTGATCCTCGAGACGTACCGCGAGTGCCTCCAGGACGTCTTCGACCTGCCGGCGCTGCGCGGGTTGCTCCAGGGCGTGAAGACCCGCGAGCTCGACGTCGTCGAGGTGGAGAGCCAGAGCGCGTCGCCGTACTCGGCCTCACTCCTCTTCGACTACATCGCGACCTACATGTACGAGGACGACACGCCGCCGGCCGAGCGGCGCGCGCAGGCGCTCTCGCTCGACCGCGACCTGCTGCGCGAGTTGCTCGGGCAGGAGGAACTGCGCGACCTGCTCGATGCGGATGCTGTCGACGAGGTCGAGCGGCAGCTGCGGGGTGAGCCGAGGACCTCCGACCAGCTGCACGACAAGCTGCGCCTTCGAGGTGACCTGCGCGCAGATGAGTACGACGCTGCTCTCGCCGCACCGCTGCTCGAGGAGCGGCGTGCCCTCGTCGTGCGGATTGCAGGTGACGAGCGGCTGATTGCCGTCGAGGACGCCGGCAGGTATCGCGACGCGCTCGGGGTGATGCCGCCGTCGGGTCTCCCCGACGTATTTCTCGAAGGCGGCCCCGAGTCGCTGCGCCAACTCGTGCTGCGCTACGCAAAGGGTCACGGCCCGTTCACGACCGCTCAGGCGAACGAGCGCTTCGGGCGTGACGTCGGAGAGGTGCTGGTCGAGCTCGAGCAGTCCGAGCAGCTGGTCCGTGGCGAGCTGCGGCCGGGCGGCGTCGAGCGCGAATGGTGCGACCCCGACGTGCTTCGACGGCTGCGGCGCGCGTCGCTCGCCTCCCTGCGCCGCGAGGTGGAACCGGTCGACCAGGAGGCGCTCGGGCGGTTCCTGCCCTCGTGGCATGGCGTGGACCGTCGCGCTTCGCTGCGCGAAGCGCTCGTTCCGCTGCAGGCGCTGCCGCTGCCGGTCGCACTCTGGGAGCGCGAGATCTTCCCGAGGCGTGTTCCGGGCTACCGGCCCGAGCACCTCGATGCGCTGACGGCGAGCGGCGAGGTCGTCTGGGTCGGAGCGGGGCAAGACCGAGCCGCGCTCTACTTCCGGGAGGACGCTGCGGCCCTCGGGCCGGTGCCGGCGGCACCAAGGCCGGAAGGAGCGGAGCACGACGGGATTCGCGCTGCCCTCTCGGGTGCGCTCTTCTGGGACGAGTTGCTGATCGAGACCGGGCTGGCGGACACGGTCGCGTTGCCCGCGCTCTGGGACCTCGTCTGGGCCGGTGAGGTGACGAACGACGCCTGGACTCCGCTCCGTGCAGCGCGCCGCTTCGGCGCGCCGAAACCGGAGCGCAGGCCGCGCCGGTTCTCGCGGCGTCGCGTCGAGGGGCAGACGGCCACCGCGGGCCGGTGGTCGCTCACCGAGCGCCTCTTCGGCGGCACGCCCGATCGCCGGGCTCTCGCCGAGCTGCTGCTCGAGCGGCAGGGCATCGTCACCCGCGACGGCGTACGAGCCGAGGGCATCCCCGGCGGCTACGGCGCGGTCTACGCGGAGCTGCGTGCACTCGAGACGCTCGGGCTCTGCCGGCGAGGCTACTTCGTGGAGGGGCTCGGCGGCGCACAGTTTGCACTGGGCGGCGCGGTCGAGCGTCTGCGCGAGCTGCGCGACCGCGATCAGGACGGCGGCGCTCTCGTTCTGGCGGCAGCCGATCCGGCGCAGCCGTATGGCGCCGCGCTTCCGTGGCCGCGTCGCGCAGGCGCACGCGCGGCGCGGGTTGCCGGCGCATATCTCGTCACGCTTGGAGGCGAGCCGGTGCTCTACGTCGAGCGGGGAGGCCGCTCACTCGTGCCGCTGCGGGACCCGGAGGAGGCCTGGCTGCGGCCCGCGCTCGCCGCGCTCGTCGCGCACGTGAGGGCCGGAGGAGCCAAGCGGCTCGCCGTGGAGCGCTTCGACGGCGAGCCCGTCGTGGAGACGGATGCGATGCAGTTGCTCGTGGACGCCGGCTTCCTCGCCGGGCCTCGGCGCGCCGTGCTACGCGCTTAGCGCCGAGACGATCGAGGCTGCCGGTCGCGCCTCGGCGCGACTGAACTCCGTTCCCGCCCAGAGGTTGATGCGCTGCGAGTCGCCGGCGGCCCGGGCTGCGGCGCGAAGCGGTGCTGTCAGGTGATGGATCTGGGGATACGCGCTGGGTGCCTCGGGATGCACTCGCATGAACTCGTTCACGATTCCGCGCGCCCGCCGGCCGGTGAAGGCGCGTGTCATCGCCGTCTCGCCGCCGGCCGCGAGCGCCTGCCGGAACGGGGCGGGAGTTGCCGCCTCGGGACAGAGCAGAAAGGCGGTCCCCGCCTGTACCGCGGCCGCCCCCGCAGCAAGGGCTGCAGCGGCTCGAGCCCTGTCTGCGATCCCGCCCGCCGCGATCAGCGGCAGTGAGACGTCGATGCTCGACAGCAACGCCAGCAAGCCGAGATCCGGGCCGTCGTCGTCGCTCCATGCGCCGCGGTGGCCGCCGGCCTCCGCCCCCTGCGCGACCAGGACATCGGCGCCGGCCGTGCGTGCGGCCCGTGCCTCGGCGGCGTTCGTGACGGTCGCCCACACCTCGCCACCCGCCTCGTGCACGCGCTCGACGAGCTCCGGCGGCGGACCGGAGAAGGTCGTCGACACGACCGGCACGCGCTCTGCCACGACGACGTCCAGCTTCGCCGAGAAGTCGTCGTCGTCGAAGCGGGGCTCCCCGAGTGCGACGCCGTAGCGCTCGGCGTCACCGGCGAGCAGGCTCGCGTAGTCCGCGATCGCGCCGTCGTCGACCGGCTCGTCGCGGAGCACGAAGAGGTTGACCCCGAACGGCCTGTCGGTCAGCTCCCGCGTCCGGCGAATCTGCTCGCCGAGCGCGCTGCTGCTCAGGTACCCGGCCGCAACGAAGCCGAGGCCGCCGGCGTTCGACACGGCCGCGGCGAGCTCCGGCGTCGAGGGGCCGCCGGCCAGCGGAGCCTGAACGACCGGGGCGTCGAGGTCGATCACTCGGCCAGCCGTCCGAGCACGAGCCCGAACAACGCGTGACGCAGGGTCGCCTGGGCGAACGCGCGGCCGCCGAATACCCGCTCCACCCCGGGCTCCCCGCGCGCAGGGTGGTAGCGGTCGACCACGGCTCCGAGTGGGAACAGCAGCAGGTGCTCGGTGAGCGCGAGACGGAGCGCGAGTCGGCGGGCCGGGATCGAGGTTCGGCGGCGAGCGATGTCGAACACGAAGCCGAAGGCGGCGCCGTTCGCCGCGTGCACGGCGACACCCGCGACCGGCCAGGCGCGCGAGCGCGTGACGAACTTGCCGAGCAGCGCGACATCGGTGTAGTCGTTTGCGAGGACCTTTCGGTCGATCCGCTCCGCGGCCGCCCAGACGAGCGCCGCCGCTGCTCCGGCTGCGGTTGAGCGGGCGCGACTCACCTCGTCACTGTGCCAGCCGTTACGGTGCGGCCGTGCCCGAAGGGGACACGATCCACCGTGCCGCGAAGCGCCTCCAGGTGCTCGTCGGCCAGCGGATCGCCGCCGAGTCGCTCCATCCGCGAGCTCGCGCCGCACGCGTTGCGGAGCGGATCGACGGCCACGTGCTCGAGGCGGTTGAGGCGCACGGCAAGAACCTGATCTTCCGCTTCGACGGCGGAGTCGTGCTTCGCTCCCACCTGCGTCTGTCCGGCCGCTGGACCGTGACGCCCCCCGGCGCCGCGCGGACCGGCAAGCCGTGGCTCGTCCTGCGTGGAGACCGAGCCGAAGGGGTGCTCTGGAACGGCCCGGTGCTCGAGCTGCACACACGGGCGATCGCCCGGCTCGGGCCGGACATCCTCGAGCGGCCACCGCAGCTCGACGCGATGCTCTCGCGGATGCGCGCAGCCGACCAGACGCACTGGTTCGGCGAGACGCTGCTCGACCAGTCGCTCGTGGCCGGGATCGGGAACATGTGGCTCGCCGAGGCGCTGTGGCATGCCGAGCTCTCGCCGTGGCGCCGGCTGCGCGACACCCCGGAGGCGGACCGACGCAGCGCGCTCGAAGCGGCGGCCGAGCTGATGCGCGCGTCGGTCGACGGCGCCCGGCGCAGCGGCCACCAGGTCTATCGCCGCGTCGGGCGGCCGTGCCCGCGCTGCGCAGCGCGGATCCGCTCGTGGGGCCAGGGCGACGACAACCGGATGACCTACTGGTGCCCGGCGTGCCAGGCAGGAGACGACCCGCCGCGCGTGTAACTCCAGGACGTGCCTCGCGCCCCGCATCTCTACGAGTCGCTGCGCGCGTTCTGCCTCGCGGCGTTTGCGGCCGAACGCGGTGCGCAGATCCCCTTTGCTTTCGAGGAGCACGCGACCCGGGCCGGTCCGTCGCTCTACGAGTACCGCCCGCTCGTCCGCAGCTTCGTCGAGGAGCAGGCACCGACACTCCGCCGCCTGCCGGACGCGCGCAACGCGATCGACGATCTGAAGCGGGAGCCCGCGGCGGCGATCTTCGCGCGGGCCCATTCCGGCCTCGGCGACACGGGCGACGAGGCGCTGTTCCGCTCGATCCTCGTTCCGATGCTCACCTGGACCGCAGAGCGAAGCGGCGGCTTCGACTGGCACGACGACGCCTTCGACGCCGCGTACGCCGATCTCGAACAGACGCTCTTCGGCAGCGCGCGCACGTACGTCGCGCTCGCGCCGGTGATCGGGCTCTCGGCCGGGAACGACGCCGACCTCGGGGGCGGCATCACGCTGCGCCCGATCGTGTCGGGCGAGATCTCGCATCTCTGGCCCGAGGCGCAGGGCCTGATGCCGCCGGAGTTCGGGCGCGACACCGACCGGATGCTGCTCCTGGAACTGAGGCGCGAGCTGGAGCCCGACGAGTCCGAGCCCCCGGATGCGGCCGCTGAGCTCGCCGATGCGATCACCGCCCTGCGGCTCGCCACGGCCGGTGCAATCGCGGCCGGCCCCGTCGTCTTCGAACGGCTCGACTTCAGGCCGTTGCGCATCTCGCCGCTGCTTCCGATCGCCGCTACGCAGCCTCGCGGCGAAGCGACACGTCTCGACAAGGTGCGCGCCGGGCTGGCGGCCGAACTGCGTGAGCGGCTGACGCTCGCGGACACCGACCGTGAGCTCGGAGAGGCGCTCGACCGCTGGGAGCTGTCTCTCTTCTCGGACGAGCCGTTTCGCTCGGCGCAGATCCGCGAGGGCCTGGTGTGCCTGCTCGGCGGCAGACGGCGGGGTGTGGGCGGCCACGATGCGCGCCGCCGTTCTCCTGACGGAGAAGGGCCGCGAGCGCGAGGAGCTGCTCGTCACGCTCCGGGCCGAGCGGCTCGGGCGCGAAGCGCGCGACGCGGTTCGGAGGGCGCTCGTCGAGACGCTCCTACGCGGGAGCAGGGACGACCTGGTCGTCGCCCTGGACGACACGCTGCTCGGGATCCGGCCGCGGCCGGCGTCCGTGCTCCGCGTCGCCTAGCACCAGTCTTTTCACGGAGCCGGCACAGACACGTCACGGGTGCCCGGCTACCGTCGTCGCATGGACGAACAGTCTCAGCTGGCGGAGGGTGTGCTGGCCCGCCTCGCGCGGATCGAAGCGCTGCGGGCCGCTGGGCCTGCGAGCGAGTTGCTGGTCGAGTTGCGGGCACTCGTGCCCGAGGCCGAGGCATGGGCGAGGTCGGAGGGCGACGCCCGGGCCGCCGCCGCAGTGGCGAAACTTCGCGTGGAGACGAAGGAATGAGCTGAACCAACCCGAAATGGCGCTTCACATGGGTCTCGCGCGCCTCCTTCCGCGTCCCAACGTTCGCCCTGCGAGCGTGCCTTCGCGTGGCGAAACGCAGGTGATCGCGCTCGCCAACCAGAAGGGCGGCGTTGCGAAGACGACGACGACCCTGAACCTCGGGCGTCGCCTTCGCCGAGCAGGGGTACAAGGTGCTGCTGGTCGACCTCGACCCGCAAGGCAACCTGACCATGTCGCAGGGCCTGAACCCGGACACCATCGAGACCTCGATGTTCGACGTCCTCGTCCACCGCCTGCCGATCACCGAGGTGATCCAGACCGTCGAGGTGGACATCGCCGTCTCGTCGATCGATCTCGCCGGCGCCGACATGGCGCTGTCGAGCCAGATCGGCCGCGAGCGCGCCCTCGAGAAGGCACTGGCGCCGGTCAGAGACGACTACGACTTCATCATGATCGACACGCCGCCTTCGCTCGGCCTGCTGACGATCAACGCATTCGTCGCGGCCACCGGCGTTCTCGTACCGGTCCAGACCGAATACCTCTCGCTCCGCGGGCTCGTGCAGCTCGAGAACACGCTCGCGATGGTGCGGGAGAACCTGAACCCGAAGGTCGAGATCATCGGCATCGTCCCGACGATGTTCGACAAGCGGATCACGCATTCCCGTGAAGCCGACGAGATCCTGCGGGAGAGCTTCGGCGACCTCGTCTACAACACCCGCATTCGAAAGACCGTGCGTTTCGCCGAGGCGCCGGTCAAGGGAGCGTCCGTTCTCGCCTATGAACCGTCGGGCGAAGCGGCTCGGATGTACCGTGACCTTGCGAAGGAGGTGCTCAGTGGCCAGAAATCGCGCCAGCATGCGTGAAGGGCCGCTTGCCGACCTCTTCCGGGCAACGGAAGCGGCGCAGCGGCAGTCGAAGAACGAGCAGGGCGAGCAGCAGCAGCTCCCGACGGAGACGCCGGTCACTCCGGCGCCCATTCTCGCGGAGCCAGAGCCTCCTTCGCCCGAGCCGACGCCGATCCGTGCGGTCGCACCGGCTCCCGAGCCGGACACCGGCCCCGAGCCGAGCTCCGCCGAGCACCGTTCGCTCGCACGCTGGCTCGACCCGCTTCCCGAACAGCCTGCGCGACTCGAGCGGGCCCGCGACAGCGCGTCGTACCTCGCGGTCATCCGCGTCGTCGGCGTCGGCGGAGCCGGCCTGAACGCGGTCGACCGCATGATCGACGCCGGGATCAACCAGGTCGACTTCATCGCGGTCAACACGGACATCCAGCAGCTGCAGATGAGCGATGCCTCGACCAAGATCCACATCGGCAGCGAGATCACCGAGGGCCTCGGCTCCGGTGCCGACCCGGAGATCGGGCGCCGCTCCGCGGAGGACGGCTACGACGCGATCAAACGTGCGCTGCGCGGATCCGACATGGTGTTCGTCACCGCCGGCGAAGGCGGCGGCACGGGCTCGGGCGCGGCGCCCGTCGTCGCGCGGATCTCGCGCGAGCTCGGCGCTCTGACGGTCGGGATCGTGACGCTCCCGTTCAAGTTCGAAGGAACCCGCCGCAAGAAGCAGGCCGACGATGGGCTGCAGGCGCTCCGCGAGGCCTGCGACACGTTGATCGTGGTGCCCAACGATCGCCTGCTCGAGGTGCTCGACAAGTCGACCTCGATGCTCGACGCATTCCGCATCGCGGACGATGTGCTCCGACACGGCGTCCAGGGCATCTGCGACCTGATCACCAATCCGGGCCTGATCAACCTCGACTTCGCCGACGTCCGCACGATCATGGCCGACTCCGGGTCGGCCCTGATGGGCATCGGCTATGCGACGGGTGAGAACCGCGCGAAGGAGGCGGCGGAGCGTGCGCTGCGCAGTCCGTTGATCGAGACCGAGATCACCGGCGCGCGCGGCATCCTGCTCTCGATCGCAGGCGGCGACGATCTGACGCTGTACGAGGTCAATGAGGCCGCTGAGGCGGTGCGCGAGGCCGCGACCGACGACACGAACATCATCTTCGGTGCGACCATCGACGACCGGCTCGAGGGACAGATGTGGATCACCGTCGTCGCGACCGGCATCGGCGGGCGCTCGCCGGCGAAGCGAGGAACGTTCGTCACGGCGGCGTCAGCCGGATTCGGCGAAGTGCTCGAGCCGCCGTCCTTCCTGCGCGAGCCCTAGCTCGTTCCGCTCCTAGAATGCGAGGAAGACGGCCAGGCCGACGCCCGCGGCGAGCGCGACGGACGCGCCGACCGTTGCGATGCGCAGCGTCCAGCGGCGGACGGCCGACCGAGAGCCCGCGAGGTAGAGCGCTCCGAGGACGCCGGCGGCGACACTGACGAACGTCTCGACCGCCTGGATCGCGAACCCGACGCCCAGCGCCTCGTTCATGCCGATACCTCGGCTCGCGAGCGCGACCGCGACTGCGCCGCTGCCGATGCCGATCGAGCCCGGGGTGACGGGGAAGGCGGAAGCGACGTCGAGCGCGGGGAGGATCAGGAGCGCGGCGAGCACCGGATGCGGAATGTCGAGCGCGGCCGCGACCGCCATCGTCGCGCCGAGGCGCGCGACCACCATGCCCGCCGTCCACCCGAGCACCGTCATGAGCGCGCGCGGAGAACGCTCGAGCGCGGCGAGGCCGGAGAGCATCTGGGCGATCCGCGGGTGGCGGCGGAGGCGGCCCGACAGCGCCGCAGCCACGGCGAGCGCGGCGACGATTCCGCAGAGCACGAACACCGGCCACAGCGGCATCGCGCCGGTCGAGGGAGGCAACCACGAGCAGCGCCGCGAGCATCAGCGAGCGGGCGGCCGCCAGCGCCGCGTAGACCCCGCCTGCAGTCCAGATCCGCCCGGGCGCGTCGATCGCCTTCGAGAAGAGCGCGATCTTCACGGCGTCCCCGAGCTTGGCGGGCGCGAACGAGTTGACCATCGCTCCGACGCCGAGGCTCGCGGCCGCCCGCTTGGGGCAGACCCGGCCCCCGGCGGCGTTCAGGGCGGCCCGCCAGGCGCCGACGGTGCAGGCGAATGCCGCCACGAACCCGAGTGCCGCTACCAGAAGCCAGTGCCGCTCGGCGCCGCGCAACGACTCGAAAGCCGAGGCGACGTGTGCGCCGAGCAGCTGCGGCGACGAGGCCACGCCCAGAACGAGGGCGAGGGCCGCCGCGGAGATGAGGAGTTTCCGGCGGGAGAGGATCATGGCAGGGGCCTTCGTTGTATGGACCCCAAAGGATCGCGGCGAGTTAGTGCGGAAACGGTGAAGATTCGGAGAGGAATGCCACACACGTTCTCGTCATCGGCCGTCAGCGGCCATCCATGAAGGGTGCAATTGCCGCGGGCCACCCGCTGACCGCCGCCGCGGGCGCCCGGGTGCTCGAGGAGGGCGGAAACGCGGTCGACGCCTGCGTGGCCGCCGCGTTCGCCGCCTGGGTGACCGAGAGCCCGCTCACAGGCCCGGGGGCCGGGGGCTTCGCGCTCGTCGTCCCGTCCGACGGGCGCCCCGCCCGGGTGGCTGACTTCTTCGTCTCGACGCCCGGGATCGGCAGTCCTGCGCCCACCGAGGCAGAGATGCACGCGATCGACGTCGCGTTCGGCGGCGACAGCGAGACCACTCAGGTCTTCCGGATCGGTGAGGCCTCCTGTGCCGTGCCAGGCGCTGCCGCAGGGCTCGAGGCGGTGCATCGCGCCTACGGCCGGTTGCCGTGGCCGATCCTGCTCGAGCCCGCGATCGAGCTGGCGCGGAGCGGCGTTGAGGTCTCACGGCCCCAGGCGCACCTGCACGCGATCCTCGACCTGATCCTTCGTCACACCGATGAGGGCCGGCGCGTGTACAGCCGCCCGGACGGATCAAGGCTGGGGCCGGGCGACACGCTGCGCCTGCCCGGATCTCGGCGCCACCTTCGAGCAGATCGCGGCCGAAGGGGCGGCGGCGCTCTATCGCGGTGAGCTCGCACGATCGATCGTGCGCACCGTGGGCGACGGTGGCGGCGGAATCACCGAACGCGACCTGGCGGACTATCGGGCCGTCTGGCGCCGCCCGGTGCGGGTCGGCTACCTCGGGCACGAGGTGATCTCCAATCCGCCGCCGTCGTCGGGCGGGATCCTCATCGCCTACGGCCTGGGGCTGCTCGCGCGAGCCGGGCACGGCGAGGCAGGCAGCGTCGAGTCGATCACATCCCTCGTTGAGGTGATGCGCGAGCAGACGCGCATCCGCGCAGAAGGCTTCACGAGCGGCCTGCACCGCGGCGGGCTCGCGCGTCGGCTCCTGTCTGCCGAGGGGATCGCGCGCGGCCTCGCGCGGATGGAGGCGGGCGCGCCCGGGCTCGTCGAGCCCGCCCCGGCCGGGACGACCCATGTGTCGGTCGTCGATTCCGAGGGAACGGCGGCGTCGCTCTCTTCTTCCACCGGCTCCGGATCGGGTGTGATCGTCCCCGGTACCGGCATCCAGCTGAACAACATGCTCGGCGAGTACGACCTGGTCGCGGGCGGCCCGACCGCACCGGGCCGGCGGCTGACGAGCATGATGGCGCCGACGGTCGTGTTGGACGCGGACGGGCGACCGCGCCTGGTGGTCGGCAGCGCAGGGTCGGTGCGGTTGCGCGGTGCGATCATGCAGGTGATCGCACACGTCGTCGCCCGTCGGCCTCGACGTCGCTGCGGCGATCGACCATCCGCGTGTGCACCTCGACGAGCCCCATCTGCACTGCGAGGGCGGCTTCGACCCGGCAGTGCTCGATCGCGTGGAGTCTCTCGGGTACGACGTCGTGCGCTGGCGCAGGCGCAACCTCTTCTTCGGCGGGACGAACGCGGTCGAGGTGAAGGACGGCTCGCTTGCCGCCGCAGGCGATGCTCGCCGTGGCGGGGCCGGGATCGTCACCCCCGGCCGACCCTGAGTCTGCGCCGGATCAGACGTCGGGGTCGAGCGGCGTCACCTTGCCGTTTCGCCCGGCGCGCTCCCGGAGGAGCTGCTCTGCCTGCAGGGCCTCGAGCGCGGTCCCGAGCACCTCGACGAGTCGGGCCATGCGGAGGCGTGGTGAGGTCATCGCGAGGATCTCCTGCTTGGGGTCGACTCCGAAGTCGACGCGGGCCGACAGCTCCCAGTCGAAGGTGGGCGAGGACGGATCGGGAACGTCGACGTCGCTGTCTGCGAGCGCGGCCAGGTCGCCGAACAGCTCGAGCGCATGTTCCACGTCCGCCTCCTCGGCCGGGTCGTCTTCATCTTCGAGCTGCTCGACGATGCCGGTCGTGAAGGCGCGTCCCGTCGTCAGCTCGAGCAGACGAAACCTGTCGCCGCCCTCGACGATGATGTTCATCCGGCCGTCCTCGAGCACCTCGAGCACGTCGGCGACGCGGGCGCGCGTCCCGACCTCGTGCACCGCGCCGTCGCCCGTCGAGAGCGCGAGCCCGAACTCGCTGTCCGTTGCGGTGCACTCGTCGATCAGCTCCCTGTAGCGGGGCTCGAAGATGTGCAACGGGATCCGTTCGGTCGGAACGAGCACGATCGGAAGCGGGAAGAGACCGAGCTCCGGCATTCCTGCAGCCTAGGCACTTTCGAGGGGTGCGCGTGTGGGAGGCTCTGCCGACCGGGGTGGGCGAAGGCGCCCGTACGCCGGAGTCCGGGTAGGGTCCCGCAATGTGACGAGCGGGTTCGAGAGCTTCGACGACGCGTTCTTCCGGCCAAGCGTCAACGGGCTGACGCCCTACCAGCCGGGAAAGCCCGTCGAGGACGTGCAGCGCGAGCTCGGCCTCGACCGGGTGATCAAGCTGGCGTCGAACGAGGGGCCGTTCGGGCCGTTCCCGTCGGCGCTCGAAGCGCTCGACAGCACCGCCCGGGACCTGAACCGGTACCCGGACGGCGGCAGCTATCGCCTACACGAGGCGCTGGCCGCGCGACACGGTGTCGCGAGCGACCAGATCAGCGTGGGAGCCGGGGCGGACGGGTGCATCGACATGATCAGCCAGGCGATCCTCGATCCCGGCGATCGCATCGTGTGCGGCTGGCCGTCGTTTCCGAGTTACGTGATCTACGCGCGCAAGCAGGGTGCCGAGACGACGCTCGTCCCGCTGGTCGACCATCGCTACGACCTCGGCGCTCTGCTCGAGGCGATCGACCCGAGGACGAAGCTCGTCTACATCTGCCACCCGAACAATCCGACCGGGACGATGAACACCACCGACCAGCTCGATGAGTACTTCGAACGCGTGCCGGGCCACGTGCTCACCGTCGTCGACCAGGCGTACTTCGAGTACATCGACCGGCTGGACTACCCGGATGCCGTCGAGCGCTATCTGAAAGCGGGGCATCGGGTGGCGGTGCTGCGAACGTTCTCGAAGATCTACGGGCTCGCCGGGCTGCGGGTCGGCTACGCGGTCGCTCAAGGCCCTGTGTGCGCGGCGATGGCGAAGGTGCGTCGGCCGTTCGACCTGACGACATCAGGCCAGGCTGCGGCGGTCGCAAGCATCGGCGACGGCGCAGAGATCGCGCGACGCCGGTCGGTCAACACGGCGGGGCTCGCCCAGCTGCGAGCGGCGCTGTCCGAGCACGGCCTCGAGCCCGTTCCGTCGGTGGGCAACTTCCTCTATGTCGACGTTGGCACCGACGCCGGTGCGCTCTTCGACCGGCTGTTGCACGAAGGGATCATCGTCCGTCCGCTCGCGGGCTTCGGCTCGCCGACGGCGATCCGGATCTCGGTCGGCACCCCGGAGGAGCTCGACCTGTTCGCAGCGGCACTCGGACGGGCGCTGGCCCGCGCGTGAGCGACGGCGTGGGCGGCCGGTTCTCGCTCAGCCGGCATCTGCCGGCGCTTCGTTACGACAACTTCCGGCTGCTCTTCTTCGCGACGCTCGGCTCCGGGGTCGGCACGTGGATGGCCACGATCGCCCTCACCCTCGACGTCTTCGACCGCACAGGCTCGACGTGGTGGGTGGCCGCTCTCCTCGTCGTCACCTTCGTGCCGTCGGTGATCGTCGGGCTCTTCGCAGGCCCACTCGTCGACCTGCTCTCACGCAAGCGGCTCGTTGTCACCGCCGACCTCGTTCGGCTCGCCGTGTTCTGTGCGCTGCCGTTCGTCGGCACACCGATTGCGATCATCGTGCTCGCGGGCGTAGCAGGCACAGCCAACTCGTTCTTCCGGCCTGCGGTCCTCGCCGGCGTGCCGAATCTCGTGGCGGAGGCCGATCTCGCCGGCGCGACGTCCCTCCTGCAGGCGACCGACTGGCTGGCGACGGCTCTCGGCCCGATCCTGGGCGGGGCGATCGTCGCCTGGTCGGGACCGGACGTCGTCTACTGGATCAACGCGGCCACGTTCCTGCTCTCGGCGCTGCTCCTCGTCCGGATCCCGGCCCGGTTTCTCCAGAGCGAGCAGGGCATCACACGAGGCCGTTTGCGCGATCTCAGGGACGGATTCGACACGTTCAGGCAGTCTCGCGCGCTCGTGATCGTGCTCGTCGCCTTCGGGCTGACGATGCTCGGGTCGGGTCTCGTCAACGTCTCCGAGATCGCGCTCGCGAAACGCTCGCTCGCCTCGGGCGCGTTCGGCTACGGCCTGCTCTGGACGGCCAGCGGGGCCGGGCTCGTCGTCGGCAGCCTGGTCATGGGAAAGATCGTCGGCCGGCGCAGGCCCCTGTCGGTCTACCCGCTCGGTTTTGTCCCGTGGGCGGCCGGGGTCACGGGCGCTGCCATGGCGCCGAACGTCTGGGTCGCGGCGCTCGCGATGTCGGTCGCCGGCTTCGGCAACGGAGTGACGTTCCCGTTGACGGTGCTGATCATTCAGGAGCACACCATCGATCGGTTGCGCGGTCGAGCCTTCACGCTCGTGATCAGCGTGCACAACGCGCTGCTCGGGCTCGCCATGATCGCCGCCGGGGCGTTGACGAGCGCCGTCGGGCCGCGGTGGACCTTTGCCGTCGCGGGTGCGCTCTTCGCGACCGGCGGGCTGACGGCATTCCTACTCGCACGGGGCGTCAGATCGCGGGCCGCTCTGCCTCGCGAGTTGGCTGCGTAGCATCCCGGCGTGAGCGAGCGGCGCAACTGGACGCGTGAGCGTCTCGTCGAGGCGGTGCTGGCGGGCGACCGGCGTGCGCTCGCCCGGGCGATCACGCTCGTCGAGAACGGCGACCCGCTCGCCTACGAGGTGGTCGGTGACATCTATCCGAAGACGGGCCACGCGTTCGCGGTCGGGTTGACGGGGCCGCCGGGCGTCGGCAAGTCGAGTCTGGCGTCTGCGCTGATTCGCCTCGTGCGCGCCGACGGACAGACCGTCGGCGTGATCTCGGTCGACCCGTCGAGCCCGTTCACGCAGGGCGCACTGCTCGGCGACCGGATCAGGCTCACCGATCATTTCCTCGACCCCGACGTCTTCATCCGCTCGATGGGCACCCGGGGGCATCAGGGCGGGCTCGCCGAGACGACCCTGCAGACGCTGCTGGTGCTCGATGCAGCGGGCAAGGACATCGTCTTCCTCGAGACGGTGGGGACGGGCCAGAGCGAGGTCGGCGTCCTGTCGATCGCCGATACCGTCGTGCTGGCGCTGATGCCCGGATCGGGCGACTCGATCCAGGCTCTGAAAGCGGGGATCATGGAGATCCCGGACGTGATCGCGATCAACAAGATGGATCACCCGATGGCGAAGACGATGCTGAACGAGGTGCGGCAGGTGCTGGCCCTCGGGCCGAACGAGGGGTGGCGGCCGCCGATCGTGCTCACCGAGGCCATGCGCGGCGAGGGCGTCGAGACTCTGTGGGACAAGATCAAGGAGCACCGCGCCTGGCTCGAGGCGGATGGACAGCTCGATGCGCGCCGGCGGCGGAATCTTGCCTCCGAGGTCTTCCAGGTCGCGTCGAATCGGGCGCGTCGTCACATCGAGCGTGCGGTCCAGGATGATCCGCAGCTGCGCCGGCTGCTCGACGAGGTCCAGGCACGCCGACTCGACCCGTTGACTGCGGTTCGTGAAATCCTCCAGAAGGTGTTCCACGTTGGCGACCCGGACAGCCCCGACACTCCCTGACCTCGAAGCTGCGCGGGAGCGCATCGCCGGCCACGCGCGCGCGACGCCGGTCTACGGGTCGAGCACGCTGTCGCGGCGCGTCGGGCGCTCCGTCTGGCTGAAGGCAGAGAACCTCCAGCGCACGGGCTCGTTCAAGATCCGCGGGGCGGTCAACAAGCTGACGGGGCTCGGGAGCGCCGAACGGGCTGCGGGCGTGGTCGCAGCCAGCGCCGGGAACCACGGTCAGGCGGTTGCCTGGGCCGCACGCGAGCTCAACATCCGGGCCACGGTCTTCATGCCGCAGGACGCCCCGATGGCGAAGGTCGACGCGACCCGCAACTACGGAGCCGAGACCGTGCTGGCCGGCGCGATGTTCGACGATGCGCTGGCCGAGGCCATGGCGCGGGCCGAGGAGGCGGGCGCGACGTTCGTGCACGCCTTCGAGGACGAGGCCGTGATCGCAGGACAGGGCACGCTCGGCCTCGAGCTCGCCGAGCAGTTGCCCGAGGCGGAGACGTTCGTCCTGCCGATCGGCGGTGGCGGGCTGGCGGCAGGGATCGCGATCGCCCTGCGGTCGCTCCGGCCGGGCGTCCGGCTCGTCGGTGTTCAGGCCGGCCGGGAGGGGCAGGGCACGATCGCCGACGGCATCGCCGTCAAGCATCCGGGCGAGCTGACGATGTCGATCCTCGACGAGTTGCTCGACGAGGTCGTCCACGTCGACGACGAGGAGATCGCCGAGGCGATCACGCTGTTGCTCGAGCGTTCGAAGCTCGTCGTCGAGGGCGCAGGCGCCGCCTCGGTCGCGGCACTGCTCGGAGGGAACGTCGGTGGCACCGGCGGGGTGTGCGCGCTGCTCTCCGGCGGCAACATCGATGCCACCCTGCTCATGTCGGTGGTGCGGCACGGCCTGGCGCGCGCAGGCCGGTATCTGGTGCTGCGCACGAGCGTCCCCGACCATCCTGGCGAGCTGCTGAAGCTGCTGCAGCTCGTCGCCGAGCACCGGGCGAACATCGTGGAGGTGAACCATCGGCGCGAGGGGATGGGCATCGGCCTCGTCCGGACCGGAGTCGAGTTGACGCTCGTCACGCGCGACGAGGAGCACTGCGTCGAGCTCTGCAGCGCGCTCGCGGCGGCAGGCTACGAGTTCGAGCGTCTCAAGTAGCCCAACCGGTGCCCTGACACCGTGGTGTCAGACACCGAGCCGCTCGGCGGCGAGCGCGGTTCCCTCGACCCGGGCGCGGATCTTCGCGAAGGCCGTTTCACGACCGGTCGAGCCGTCATCCGCGAACGGCGAGAAGCCGCAGTCGTCGGTCGTGCCGAGCTGAGCGACCGGGATGTGCTTCGCGGCGAGCAGGACGCGCTCGACGACCTGCTGGGGCGTTTCGACTTCCGGGTCGATCGGATCGGTGACGCCGACGAACACGCGCTGGCCTGGTCTCAGGCTCTCGGACACCGCTTGGAGCGCCGACTCGGGGTCGGGCTCGCCGGCGAGCTCGAGATAGAACGCCCCCGCGTGGAGGTCGAAGAGCGTCGGGAGCAGCGCCGTGTAGTCGACGTCGGCACTGTGCGTCGAATCGTGATCGCCGCCGGGGCAGGAATGGACGCCGATGCGATGGCTTCTTACATCGGCCGGGAACCGGTCGAGCACCTGGTTGTTCAGCTCGACGAAACTGCGCAGCAGACCTCCGGAAGGATCGAGCTTGAGCGAGAGCCGTGCCTCCGTGAAGTCGATCTGGACGTTGAATGCACCGGCGTCGAGGCAGCGACGAATGTCGGCCTCGGCCTCGTCGATCAGATCGGCCAGAAAGTCCTCACGCGGGTATCCGTCGATGCCGTCGGCCGGGTAGAGCAGGCTCAGCGCCGATGCGGAGATGACCGCCTGCTTCACCGGACGCGTTGCCACCTCCTGAGCGGCGAGCAGATACGAATCGGCATACGCCGCATAGCGGAACGGCCCGGACGTCAAGACCGGTAGCCGGCGCGTGTGCCCATCCGCAAACGGGATCACGACGCCGTCTTCGGCGAGTGTGTCGAGGCCGGCGATGGGGTAGGTCACGAAGCTCGGCTTGCGCTGCTCGCCGTCGGTGATCACCGGGGACCCGGTTGCCTCGAGCTCGTCGACCGTACTGCGGACAGCCTTGTCGAACAGTGCGGCCAGTTCCGTGTCGGAGATGCTTCCCTCGGCGGCTTTCTGCATCCCGGCCACGAGCTCCGTGGGGCGGGGGATGCTTCCGATCGGCTCAGTTGGAATCGTCATCTACGCCACGCTGCCAGGGACGCGGCGAACAGTCAACTGACTAACCGCCGCCGCAGCGGCGGAACGACACGGTGTCGGTGAAATCGGCGGTCCCGCCGTCTGCGACCGCGCGTACGTCGAAGCCATCGCGCTGGAGCAGGGACGCGGCGATTGCAGCACGTTGGCCGCTCTCGCACACCGTCACCACCGGCTTCGAGCGCTCGAGCGCACCGCAGCCGAGCTTGCGGATGAGCCGGTACGGGATGTTGCGGGAGCCGGGGATGTAGCCGTCGTCGCGCTCGGTCGTCTCGCGCACGTCCACGAGCTGCACCTCTGCAGTTTCGAGCAGGCGCTTCAGCTCGGCGACGTCCACGGTCGCGAGTGTCTCAGTCGCGTGAGGTGAGAGGACGTAGCCCGCGAGGTCGAGCCTGCCGGTTGCCCAGAGCCCCCACGCAGCCTCGGCTGCCTCCTCGCGAGAGCGCGCGTGCAGCACCACCGGTTCGTCGGCGACGAGCACGAACCCTGCTTTCGTCCCGAACGACGAGCCGCTGAACGGAACGCTGATGGCGCCCGGCACATGACCCGCCGCGTGGTCGGCAAACGGCCGAACGTCGAGCACCGTGGCGGTTCCCGGCTGCGCGAGCTCGACGAGATCGTCGGGCCGGCTCACCCACGGGCCCTGATTGAGGGAGACCACAAGGGCGGTCGTCGGGGGTCGCGGGGTCGACACAGAGGCGGACACGAGCACGAACTCCTGGACGTCTCGGAACGAGAGCGCCGCGTTCGTCTCACGCTCGTGTGCAATCGTCGACGAGCGTTCGCTGCTCATGTTGCCGCCGCAGAGCGAGCCGGCGACGTGGCCTGGATAGACCTCCACGGCGTCGCCGAGCGCCGTCAGCTTCGCGAGCGAGTGAAAGAGATCCTGGGCGCCCTCGCGTGCAGCCACCGCAAGGTCGGGTCGCGCTGCGTCGCCGACGAAGAGCGAGTCCCCCGTCAACGCGATGTGGTCGTCGACCACGAATGCGCAGTGCTCGGGCCGATGGCCCGGGGTGTGGACGACGCGGACTTGCACCGCTCCGACCTCCACCACCTGCCCGTCCTCCACCGGCTCGAACGGGTACACAGGCGCCGCGAGTGGGTGGATCGCCACCGGGACGTCGTGCTCGAGCGCCAGGCGTCCGTGGCCCGAAACGTGATCGGCATGGGTGTGCGTCTCCAGCGTCCGCTCGATGCGCACGCCGGCTGCCCGGGCAGCCTCCAGGTACTGCTCGATCCGAAACGCCGGGTCAACGACGATCGCGAGTCCCGCTTCGGGGTCGCCGACCAGGTACGAGGCGCACCCGAGATCGTCGTCCACGAACTGCCGAAAGAGCAGCACGGCTCCCGAGGTTAACTCACGGGGGCGGCGGTCGCAGCCAGACGTACAGGGCGACGAACATCGCCGCCAGAGCGAGCGCCGCCCCGACCAACGCAACGATCAGTGCTGCTTTTCCGAGCGAGCGCGCCCCGTTGTCGCGCGGGTCGTGGGCGGCCACCTGGATGCCGACGCGGTACGTGAGTGAGGATCCGGTCCGGTCGGCGACCAGAATGTTGAACAGCACCGTCCCAGCCTGCAGCGGGGCGGTACCGCGGATCCCGAACCGGGCGTACTGGCGCAGCGGGATGTTGCCGCCCTTCCAGGTCAAGGTCTGGCCCGAGCGCGACTGCGTCCAGCCGGCGACGGCCTCGCCGTCGTCGAGCACGAAGGCGGCGGGCGCCGCGATCGTGACCTGGTCGATCCCCGTCGGATCTGCAGCGTTCGGCACCGAGAAGACGAGATCGACGAGCGCGCCGGTGTGCACCGTGTCGGGGTTGATCGAGAGGTGCGCCCCGGCCGGCGCCGCGAAGAGGAGCGCCCCGCCGAGGCTAGAGACCGAGATGGCGAGCGATGACCATCCGCTGAACCTCATTCGTCCCCTCGCCGATCTCCAGGATCTTCTGGTCGCGGTACAGCCGCGAGATCGCGTACTCGTCCATGAAGCCGTAGCCACCGTGGATCTGCAGCGCCCAGTTTGCGGCGCGATGGGAGAGCTCGCCGGAGAAGAGCTTCGCCATCGCGGCGGTCTTGCCGAAGTCGCGGCCCTGATCCTTCTCCCAGGCGGCCTTCCAGACGAGGTCGCGGGCGGCCTCGATCTCGGTAGCCATGTCGACGAGCATCGCCTGTACCGACTGGAACTTTGCGATCGGGCGGCCGAACTGCTCCCGTTCGAGCGCGTAGGTCGATGCGAGGTCGTAGCAGCCCTGCGCAAGGCCCACGCCCATCGCCGCGACGGAGATTCGTCCACCGTCGAGGATCTCCATGAATTGACGGAAACCCTCACCGCGCGGGCCGAGCAGGTTCTCCTCCGGGACGCGCGCAGCCTGAAACGAGAGCTCGCGGGTGTCGGAGGCGCGCCAGCCGAGCTTCTGCATCGGTGCGGAGATGACGTAACCCTCGGTGCCGTTGGGGACGATGATGTTCGAGATCTCGCCCTCGCCGGTGACCGCGGTGATCGTCACGCAAGCCGTGATGTCGGTGCCGGCGTTGGTGATGAAGATCTTCGACCCGTCGACGACCCAGTTCCCTCCATCGAGCTCGGCCGTGGTGCGTGTCGCGCCCGCGTCCGATCCGGCGTTTGCCTCCGTCAGCCCGAAAGCGGCAAGCGCCTTGCCCGAGGCGAGTTCGGGGAGCCACTGACGTCGCTGTGCCTCGGTGCCGAAGTAGTAGATGGGGAGCGTGCCGAGCGAGTGGTGCGCGGCGACGGTGATCGCGACCGACGAGTCGATGCGCGTGAGCTCCTCGATCGCGATCGCGTACGAGAGCGTGTCGGTGCCGCCGCCGCCATACGACTCCGGGATCGTCATCCCCATCAGCCCGAGCTCCGCCATCTCGGCCACGAGCTCGTACGGGAACCGCTTCTCACGGTCGAGCTCTTCTGCGACCGGCGCGATCTTCTCCAACGCGAACTGTCGAACCGTGTCGCGCACCAACTTGTGTTCGCGCTCGACGTCGAAGTTCACGCCGGCGCCCTCAGCTCGGCACGCATCGGGGGGCGATGGTACCGAGGAGCAAGGGGCGATGTGTCGAAACCCCCTTTCGTGGCATGAGAGAACGTTGGCAACAGCCGATTGGCCTGAGGAGACTGATGTATGCGGCGCGTGACAAGCGGGCGGTGACGCACACGGTGGAGACGCTGACCGAGGAGATCGGGCGGATCGTCGCCGAGCGGCAGGAACTGCGCGCGAGCGGAGCGCACCAGTCCGAGCTGGAGGAGAACCGTCGCCGTCTGGCCGCTGCGCAGAGCCGGCTCTCCGACCTCCTCATCGAGCGTTACCTGCCGCAAGCGGGCGCCGCCTAGCCAGCCGCTCCGGTAGGTTGACTGGCGAGTCAACCGACGACCTAAGGAGCGGATGCAGCCGTGGCAGCCAAGGAATTCTTCGACACCCTCGCGTCGCGCGCGGACGCTGCGAAGCTCGCGGGGATGACGAACTCGTACCTGTTCGCAATCGACGGCGAGGGCAAGTGGCTCGTCAATGTGGCCGACGGCGCGATCGCAGTGACGGAAGGTGAAGGAACTGCGGACGCCACGATCGAGACGTCCGCCGAGACGTTCGAGAAGATCATCAGCGGCGAACAGAATCCGACCACGGCGTACATGACCGGCAAGTTGAAGATCAAGGGCGACATGGGCGCGGCCATGAAGCTCCAGAAGATCTTCTAGTCGGCCAGCTCGACGAGCACCGCGCCGCCAACGACACGATCACCTTCTCGTACGTGCACGGCGCGGACCGTCGCGTCGTACGGCGAGACGAGAGGCGTCTCCATCTTCATCGCCTCCAGAACGACCAGCGGATCGCGGGCCTTGACGACCGACCCTGTCTCGACGTTCACCTTGATCACGGTGCCGGGCATCGGCGCCACGATCGTGCTCGACTCCTCCGCCGGTCTGAGCGCGTGTGCAAGTGCGTCGACGTCCGGGGGTGGCATCGGTGCGGGGCGGGGGAGGTTCAGCCGGAACGCTCCGTGCCAGACGGAGTCGGGGACGGTCGCCGGAGGAGCGGACAGAGGTGGGTGCTCGACGAGGAACGCGGTCGTGGCGGGCCCAGCGCGCAGCGCTGGGTGTGAGACGAGCCAGCGCAGGAACGGGAGGTTGGTCGTGACTCCGCCGACCTCCGTCTCGGCGAGCGCGCCGGCGAGGCGGTCGAAGGCCTCGTCTCGCGTCACGCCGCTCGAGACCAGCTTCGCGATCATCGGGTCGTAGCCGGTGCCGATCTCGTCGCCTGCGGCCACGCCCGCGTCCACACGGATCGATGCCGGAAGCCGCAGCACGTCGATTCGGCCCGCCTGAGGCAGGAAGGTCCGTGGGTCCTCGGCGTAGAGACGTACCTCGACTGCTGCTCCGTGCGACTCCGGTTGCAGGTCAAGGCGTTCGCCACGTGCGATGCGCAGCTGCCACTGCACGAGGTCGATCCCGGTGACCGCCTCCGTGACGGGGTGCTCGACCTGGATTCGCCCGTTGAGCTCGAGGAAGAAGAACTCGCGATCCTCGACGACGAACTCAGCCGTGCCCGCCCCGACGTACCCGATCGCGCGTGCGAAGCGGACCGCGGCGGCGCTCAGTTGCTCGCGCAGGCTCGCGTCGAGACCCGGCGGTGGCGATTCCTCGAGCACCTTCTGGTGGCGGCGTTGCACCGAGCAGTCACGCTCACCCAGCGCCAGCACCGTGCCGTGGGTGTCGGCAAGAAGCTGAACCTCGATGTGCCGTGGCCGTTCGAGGTAGCGCTCGAGATAGACGCGGTCGTCGCCGAAGGCCGACTGCGCCTCGCGTTGCGCTGCAGTGACCGCGTCGGCGAGCTCGCTGGTCGTGCGCACGACGCGCATCCCGCGTCCGCCGCCGCCCGCCGCCGCCTTGACGATCAACGGCGGCTCGCTCGTCTCCGGGATCGTCGGCACCCCAGCGCTCGCCGCAATCTGCTTCGCGGCGAGCTTGTCGCCGCCGGCCCGCAGGGCCTCCGGCGGCGGCCCGATCCAGGTCAACCCGGCCGCTGTCACGGTCTCCGCGAAGCCGGCGTTCTCGGCGAGGAAGCCGTAGCCGGGATGGATCGCGTCCGCCCCCAGTTGCTTCGCGGCCCGCACGTGCTCCGCGGGATCGAGGTAGGAGGAGATCTCGACCACCTGGTCGGCGGAGCGCGCATGCAACGACCCGGTGTCGTCGGTCGCGACGACGGCGACGGCGCCGAGGCCGAGCTCTCTGGCAGCGCGGAAAACGCGTAGCGCAATCTCTCCACGGTTGGCGACGAGCACCTTCTGCACGCGCTGACCCTAGCCGTCCTTCCGCACGTGCCACAGTGCTGCGAACGTGAGCGCGCAGAGCCCCGAAAGCGCAAGGTAGGGGACGGCGTCGCGCGTCGCGCGGGCGAGCGTGGCCCCGCCTGCCGCTCCGATCGCCTGGCCGGGCGCCCAGGCGAGGTTGACGAGCGCGAACGTGTAGCCGTAGTCGAGCCCTCGCTCCTCCGACAGGTTGGTGAGGAGCGCCATGCCGGGGGTGAAGAACGTGCCGAACGCGAGCCCGCCGCAGACGACGACGGCGGCGAGCACGTAGGCGTTGTCCGGCCATGGATAGATTGCGGCCACCACGACGGATGCTCCGAGCCCGATTCGAATCGGGTAGAGCGGGCCGCGCCGGTCGGAAAGACGTCCGACAACGACGTTGTTCGCCGCTTCGAATGCACCCGAGACGAGGAACACTGCCCCGATCGCGACAGACCCGAATCCGAGTACCGAGAGCCGTAGAGGCGCGAGCACCGAGACCACGCCGAAGAGCAGTGCCGGGAGCACCACGAACCAGAACGCACCGAGCACGCGTGGATCCCTGAATGCACGGCCCAGCATGCGCACGGACTGTGGAGCCTCGGGACGCGCCGATGGGGTCGTCGCGGCCCACGCGACGAGCCCGAGGGACGCGATCGCCACGGCGCCGAAGGTCCAGCCCGTTCCCGCGACCGCTGCGATACCGCCGAGCACCGGGCCGAACAGGTCGCCGCCGACCGCGGCGGCAAAGGCGGTGCCGATGAGACTGCCGCGCCTCGCCGCCGGAGCCGCAGCGACGAGCCAGGCGAGCGCGCCGGTCCAGGAGAAGGCACTCGCAAGTCCCTGCACGAAACGCACGACGTCGAGCTGCCAGGCCTCGGTTGCGATCCCGAAGAGCACGGTGCAAAGAGCGACCGCCGAGAGCCCGATCACCACTGTGGGCTTAACTCCGGCGCGTGTGGCGACGATACCGCTCGGGATGGCGCCGACGACTGCCCCGGCCGGGTACGCGGCCGCCAGCACCCCTGCGCCAGCCTTGCCGAGGTCGAGTGTCTCGGCATATCGCGGCAGCAAAGGGGTGAGTGCTGCGAAGAAGAGCGTGTCGATGAAGACGATCGCGCTTGTGAGGAGCAGGAGCCTGCGCACGCGGTTACTCTGCCGATCCGGGATGAGGGTCTGGCTGGTAGCGCTTGCCGCCCTGGCGTTCCCGGGGCTCGCGCACGGTGGCACGGTGTTCCTGCTCGACGGCCGAGGATGGGGTCACGGCGTCGGGATGAGCCAGTGGGGCGCAGAGGGCTACGCGCGCCACGGCTTCGGTTACCGCCGGATCCTCGCGCACTACTACCCGCACACTCAGATCGTCTCCACAACGCCGAGGGACGTGCGTGTGCTGCTGCAGGAAAACCAGCCGATGTTCCGCATCGGCTCGTCCGCCCCGTTCCTCGTCGTCGACGCGCGGGGCGAGAAGGTGCATCTGAGCCCGCGGGCGGTGGTCGTGCGCCGCGGCTTCAAGCAACTCGTCTTTCCCCTGCGCTTCGAGCCCGGGGTTCAGCCTCTGCGCCTCGGCGGTGCCGGCTACCGCGGCGCGATCGTGGTGAAGGCGAAGCCCGGCGGGCTGATGGCGGTGAACGTCGTGCCGCTCGATCGCTACCTCCGCGGAGTCGTGCCCTGGGAGGTGCCGGTCGGCTGGCACACGCAGACGTACGAGGCGCAGGCCGTCGCGGCGCGTTCGTACACGCTCGCGATGCTGAAGCCCGGGGAGGACTTCGATCTCTACCCGGACGACCGGTCTCAGATGTACGGCGGCATCAAAGCCGAGCGTACGGAGACGAACCTTGCGATCGGCGCGACCGCGGGGCAGGTGCTCGAGTTCGGCCGCACGATCATTCCGGCCTACTACTTCTCGTCGTCGGGCGGCAGGACCTCGTCGATCCACGATGCCTGGCCGCAGATGCAGCAGGTGCCCTACCTCGTCTCGGTCGCCGATCCGTACGACTATCTCTCGCCCCATCATGTGTGGCCGACCGCCGTGCTCACACCTGCCCGGGTTGCTGCGGCACTCCACATCAGCGGTGTGCGCGACCTGCGCGTCGTGCACAACTCGTCGGGCCGCGCAGAGGCGGTGCGGGCGCTCACCGCAAGCGGGTGGAAGCAGTTCCCCGGACAGGTGATCCGCACGAGGTTCAAGCTCGGGTCGACCGACTTCGACATCCACGCGATGACCCTGGACGATCTCCCGGGCCGCCTGGTGTACGGCAGCCACGTACGGCTCCAGGGCTGGGTTCGCGGGCTCGGCAAGGCGCGCCTGCAGGAGTTGACCGCTGCAGGCTGGCAGACGGTGCGCCACCTCCAGCCGACGCCGTCGGGGAACTTCGCAGTCTCGATTCCCGCGGTGCGCTCAACAGAGCTCCGGCTGGCGTACAACAGCGTCGCGGGGGATGCCGTGTCGATGCAGGTCGTGCCACGCGTGTCGCTGAGCTCGCGTAACGGGGATCTTCACGCGCACGTCTCTCCGTCGCTTCCGATGCAGGTCCAGCGGCTCACGAACAGCCGCTGGCGTCTCGTCGCAAGCTCACGTGGAGTCTTCAACCGCAGCCTGCGCCCAGGTAGCTACCGCGTCGAGGTCGCCGGTGGAACGGCGTACGCGTCGACGGTCACGCGTCCGGTCGCGGTGCGCACGCAGTCGACGGGCCACTAGCCACTCGCCAGGCCTGGGTTACTCGGCTGCCCAGCCGGGCGGGCGCTTCTCCAGGAATGCCCGCAGGCCCTCCTGGCCCTCGGGGCTCGTCCGGTGCGCGGCGATGCGCTGCGCGGTCTCCGCTGCCGGGAGTGGGGCACGGGCGAGCGCCTTGGCCGCTCGCGCTGCCTCCGGGCCGGCCGAGCGAAGCTCGTCCAGCACCCGCGCGGCAGCCATCTCGAGATCGGCCGCGACCTCGTGCACGAGGCCGATGCGCAGCGCGACCTCGGCGGAAAAGCGCTCCCCGGTGACGAAGTACCGTCGCGCCGCCGCCGGCCCGATCTTCGCCAGGGCAAACGGTGAGATGACCGCCGGGACGATCCCGAGCTTGACTTCGCTGAACGCGAACTGCGCCTCCGGCTCGGCGATGACAACGTCACAGCACGCGACCAATCCGCACCCTCCGCCGAGTGCATGCCCCTGCACGAGCGCGACGACCGGCGCAGCGCAGCCGTCGATCGCATCGAGCATCGCACGCAGCCGCAATGCGTCCGCGACGTTCTCCTCGAAGCTGAGATCCACCGACGAGCGCATCCACTCGACGTCCGCGCCGGCCGAGAACGACGGTCCGTCACCGGTGAGCAGCACCGCGCGCACGTCCGAGTCGATACCGGCGAACGCGCCGGTCAGCTCTTCGATCAGCCCCGCATCGAACGCGTTTCGGCGCTCGGGCCGAGCCATCGCAATCCGAAGCAGCGAGCCATCCTGTTCGACGCGAACGGCGCTCATTCGAACGCGAGCCCGAGGCGTGCGAGCTCCGATGCGACCGAGACGGACGCCTCGAGGTCGAAGACCTCTACGACGTCCGGCTCCTTCCCGATCAACTCGCGCACACGCGACGGCAGCTCCTGTTCCGACGCCTCACGCGACTCGAACACGTAGACCGCGCCCCAGCGCTCGGTGACCTCGTCCGAGAACCACGCCTTGAAGAGGAGGCCCGGCACCCGCTCGAACGCATCGACGGCTTCATCCTGGAGGTAGCGCCGCAGCTCGCCGATCGAGCTCAGCGAGTCTGCGAGGTTCCACAGGACAATCCGGATCAGAACGGCCCGTGCGCCTCGTAGCTGCCGCGGCGGGAACCGACCGCGACCATGGCGAAGCCTTCGGGGCCTGCGACCGGCTGACGCGTCGTCTCCGGATCGAACCGGAAGATCATCGGCGCGGTGAACGGCACTTCCTCGCCGTCGATCCGGTAGATCCCGCTGCCGCGGACGATCACATTGACCTCTTCCTGTCCGGTGGCCAGCTCGTCGTGCTCGACGCCCTCCATGTTCGGGCCGATCTCGAACCAGTTGACGCCGAAGGCCTGCACGTCGAGCTCGCGGCGGAGGAACTTGACCATGCCGCCCCGTCCCGCGCCTTCGACGTCGTCGATCTTCAGCACCGAGTAACCCACGACGAAACCCTAACCCCGCGACTCGGTCACATGCGGAAGATGCCGAAAGTGGTCTCGGGGATCGGTGCGTTCAGTGCGGCGCTGATGCCGAGCGCGAGGACGCGGCGGGTGTCGAGCGGGTCGATGATGCCGTCGTCCCAGAGCCGGGCGGTCGAGTAGTAGGGGTTGCCTTCGAGCTCGTACTTGGCACGGATCTCGTCCGGGTCGGCGTCGCCGACCATCGTCAGGACGGTCGCGGCCTGCTCGCCGCCCATCACGGAGATGCGGGCGTTCGGCCACATCCAGAGCTGGCGTGGGGAGTAGGCGCGTCCGCACATCCCGTAGTTGCCGGCGCCGAACGAGCCGCCGATCACGACGGTGAACTTCGGCACCTCGGCGCAGGCGACGGCCGTGACGAGCTTCGCGCCGTCGCGGGCGATCCCGCCTGCTTCGTACTCCTTGCCGACCATGAAGCCGGTGATGTTCTGCAGAAAGACCAGCGGCACCCGCCGCTTGCACGCCAGCTCGATGAAGTGCGCGCCCTTCTGCCCGCTCTCGGCGAACAGCACGCCGTTGTTGGCGAGGATCCCGACCGGGTGGCCCTCGATGTGCGCCCAGCCGCAGACGAGCGTCTCGCCGTAGAGGGTCTTGAACTCGTCGAAGCGCGAGCCGTCGACGATCCGTGCGATCACCTCGCGCGCGTCCATCTGCGTGCGGTGGTCGTCCGGGATCAGCCCATAAAGGTCTGACGGATCGACCACCGGGGCCTCCGGCGGAAGCCGCGTCCACGGGAGCTCCGGCCTGCGCCCGTGCGTGTTGGCCACGATTCGGCGCGCGATCGCGAGCGCATGCTCGTCCGACGTCGCGTAGTGGTCGGCGACGCCGGACTGCCGCGCATGCACGTCGGCGCCGCCCAGCTCCTCGGCGGTCACCTCCTGGCCGGTCG
Organism: uncultured Thermoleophilia bacterium; assembly: GCA_963703445.1. GTDB lineage: Bacteria > Actinomycetota > Thermoleophilia > Gaiellales > Gaiellaceae > PALSA-600. The sequence goes on from CAVPEK010000001.1 coordinate 378,354, forward strand.
CCGCCTTCACGAGCGGCGGCCCGCCGATGAAGATCGTCCCGGTCCCGCGCACGATCACCGTTTCGTCGCTCATCGCCGGCACGTAGGCACCGCCGGCGGTGCACGAGCCCATCACGACGGCGATCTGTGGAATCCCCTTCGCCGACATGCGCGCCTGGTTGAAGAAGATGCGGCCGAAGTGCTCGCGATCGGGAAATACCTCCGCCTGCAATGGCAGGAACGCCCCGCCCGAATCGACCAGATAGAGGCAGGGCAGGTGGTTCTGCTCCGCCACCTCCTGCGCGCGTAGGTGCTTCTTGACCGTCAACGGGAAGTACGAACCGCCCTTCACCGTCGCGTCGTTCGCGACGATCACGCACTCCCGGCCCTCGACCACGCCGACACCGGTCACGATCCCCGCCGAGGGCGCCTGCCCCTCGTAGATCTCCCAGCCGGCAAGCGCGTTCAGCTCCAGGAACGCCGTCCCCGGATCGACCAGCCTGTCGATCCGCTCCCGCGCGAGCAGCTTCCCGCGCGCCCGGTGACGCTCCACCGCCCGCGCGCCACCCCCCGCAGCGACCAGCGCCGAACGAGAACGCAGCTCCTCGACCAGCGCCTCCAACCGGCTCCGCCGCCGGGCGAAGTCATCCGTATGCTCGACTCGGCTCTGGAGCAGGGTCACCAAGGGAGCCTAACTCCCTGCTCCGTGTGTGGGTTTCCACGGAGCCGACGGACGTACGGCTCGGGCATGCTGTGCGCGTGGACCGGTCGCGCATGTATCTACTCGGGGCCGCTGCGGTCGGCGCGATCGTGGTCGTCGTCGTCCTCATCGTCCTTGCGTCAGGGGGCTCGTCGGGGACGTCCGCGAGCGCGGGCACGTCCGCGACCGGGACGACGGCCACCGGGACGACCGCCACGCCGACCGCGCTGTCTCTGGCAGGGATTCCGCAACACGGCGACACGCTCGGGCGAGCTACCGCGCCGGTCACGATTCAGGTCTTCGAAGATCCGCAATGCCCGTATTGCAGGGAGTGGAACCTCGGCACGTTGCCGACGGTCGTGCAGAAGTACGTCCGCACCGGCAAGGTCAAGCTCGTCTATCGCGGCATCAACATCATCGGGCCGAACTCCGAAAACGGCCTGCGCGCCAATTACGCGGCCGGGGAGCAGAACAGGTTGTGGCAGATGTCCGACGAGCTCTACGCCCGCCAAGGCGAGGAGAACAGCGGCTGGATCAACGACACGACGATCGCGAGCGCCGCGAAGGCGGCCGGCGTCAACGTCGACTCGCTCTCCGCTGCTCTTTCGACCGCTCCCGTCACCAGGATGCTGAAGAACGCCGGTGTCGCGGCGACGAGCTACGCCGTTGCCGGGACGCCCACCTTCATCGTTCAGGCGCCCCCGGCGCTTCCGACCCAGCTGCAGCTCTCCGCCCTCGATCCGGCGTCGTTCTCGGCGGCGCTCGATCCGCTGCTGCAGTGAGGCTCCGTGCCGGGATCGCCGCGGCCGCCCTCGTCGGCGCGGCGATTGCCGCGTATCTCACCTACGTCCACTACGCGCACACGGCTCCGATCTGCGTCAACAGCGGCTGCGAGACCGTGCAGAAATCGAAGTACGCGGAGCTCGGCGGCGTGCCCGTCGCCTTGCTGGGGCTGATCGCCTACCTCGCAATCGTCGCGACGACCGCCGTTCGCGGGACCGTCGCGGCATTCATCGGCGTCCTGATCTCGTTCGCCGGTGTTGCATTCAGCGGCTACCTCCTCTGGGCCCAGCTCGGCCCGATCGGAGCGATCTGCCAGTGGTGCCTCGGCAACGATGTCGTGATCTCGATCGTTGCCGTGCTGTGTGTGGTGCGGCTGCTGACCGAGCCCCAGCCTGAGCAGGTCGCCGAGCCTTAGACGTGGGCCGGCGCGCGGCGGCCGATCATCGCGCCGACCTCTTCGCTCCACGCATCGATTGCCCGCCAGTCCCGCGCATCGATCCGTTGGATACGGCTGAATGGGAAGTGGAGCGTCTCAGGTTCGATCACGCCGCCGAAGATGGTGACGAGCTGCGGCTCGACGTCGAGTCGCGCGAGCGCCGCGTCGAGTTGCCGCCGGGAATCGGCCACCGCCTTCGCCTCGAGTGTCCGAGGGCCGAGCGCGAACACGGCCAGCCGTAGGTGGACAAGGGCATCGTGGTGGCGGCGCACGAACGTGCACGAGTCTGGATGCCAGCGACCCAGGTAGAGCGAGCCGCCGAGGACGACGCTGTCGTACCCGGCCGGCCCGGCTACCGCGGCGGCACCGGCGGAGAGCAGGTCCACGTCGTGACCGGCCGCGCGAAGATCGGCCGCGATCGCTGTTGCCACCTCTCTCGTCGAGCCGTGCTTGCTCCCATAGGCGACGAGCGTGCGGGTCATCGTCCGACCGTCGCGAGCTGCGGCGGTGCTGCCGGCTCGGCTGTCGAGTGGTCCGAGCGGACGACGAGCACCGGACACGGCGCGTTGTGCATGACCGCGCTCGAGACACTGCCGTGCATCAGCCGGCGAACCGCTCCCCAGCCGTGCGCGCCGATCACGATCATGCGAGCCTGGTGCTGTGCGGCGGTAGAACAGATCTCCTTGGAGATGGCCCCGCCGGCGTGCACGATCTCGCAACGGACGCCGGCCGCGCTCGCAGCAGCTTTCGTCTGGGCGAGCACCTCATCGACGTGCTCGTGTTCCAGCTTCGCCAGCTCGGTGACCACATCCGCATACCCGTAGTAGTTGTACGAGGCGACGTTCGCATGCTCGACGGCGACGGCCACGAGGGTGGCATCCAGGGCAGCCGCGAGCTCGATCGCGCGCAGCGTTGCCTCCCTGGCAGACGGTGAGCCGTCGGTGGCGAGGATGATCGACTTCATGCTCGGGCCTCCTCTTCGTTCGACGGTTGCATCGTGCCGCCATGGGCGGGGCTGCGAATCGGGGCGGAGGCCCTGGGCAGATACGTAGTTCCCCGCACCCTGGGCACGGCCCTCGGCGGATGGAATCTGCGCGCGCCTCGGCCACAGTGACGCGATGGTTGCGATCGCCGACCGGGAAGACGTCGTCCTACGGGACGGCTCAACGCTGCGACTGCGCCCCACCAACGCTGCCGACGAGCAGGCGCTGCTCGAGTTCTTCGAGCGCCTGACGCCGGAGAGCCGCTACCTGCGCTTTCAGGGTGCCATCCGGGTCGACTCCAATCTGATCGCGTCGTTTCTGCAGAGTGACGGGGACGAGAGCCTGTCGCTGATCGGTGAGCTGGTCGCCCCCGACGGCGCCGTGCGCGTGATCGGGCTCGGGACCTGGATTCGGCTGCGCGACCCGTCGCGCGCCGAGGTCGCCTTCGCCGTCGCCGACGAGTTCCAGCATCGCGGGATTGCGAGCCGTCTGCTCGAGCGGCTCGCTGGGCACGCGCGTGGTGCAGGGATCGAACGCTTCGTCGCTCAAGTCCTTCCCGAGAACGCGGCCATGCTGCGCGTCTTCGGCGACACCGGTTTCGAGGTACGCCGGCGCTACGTGGGCGGGGTCGTCGAGGTCGAGTTCGCCCTCACGTCCTCCGCCAAGGTGCTGGACCGCATCGCCGAACGTGACCATTCGGCCGTCTCGGCGTCCCTCGAATCGTTCTTCAAGCCGACCTCCGTGGCCGTGATCGGTGCCTCCGCCCGGCGGGGCACGATCGGCGGGGAGCTTTTCCGCAACATCATCGCGGCCGACTTCTCCGGCGCCGCCTATCCGATCAACCAGAAGGGCGATCCGGTCGGCGGTGTGCCCGGCTATCGCACGGTCGAGGAGATCCCGGGCTCTGTCGACCTGGCTGTCGTGTGCGTGCCGGGAGAGCAGGTGCTCGAAGCCACGGAATCGGCTCTGCGCGGCGGTGTCCGTGCGGTGTGTGTGATCTCGGCCGGCTTCGCCGAGACCGGATCCGAGGGCCTCGAGCGCCAGGCGCAGTTGCTCGCCCTCGTCCGGCGCTACGGCGCCCGTCTCATCGGCCCGAACTGCCTCGGCGTGGCCTCGGCTGCCTGCCGTCTGAACGCGACGTTCGCGCGAAGTGCCTTCCCAGCCGGCCGCACCGCGTTCTCGTCGCAGAGCGGCGCGCTCGGGTTGGCGCTGCTCGAGCAGGCAGACGCGCGGGGGCTCGGGCTGTCGGCGTTCGTCTCGATCGGGAACAAGGCGGACGTCTCGTCGAACGACCTGCTCGAGTACTGGGAGGACGATCCCGAGACGGACGTCGTTCTGCTCTACCTCGAGTCGTTCGGTAACCCCCGCAAGTTCGCACGGGTCGCCGGGCGCGTTGCCCGCTCGAAGCCGATTCTCGCGATGCGCAGCGGCACGAGCAGTGCCGGTGCGCGCGCGGCTGCATCGCACACCGCCGCCCTGGCCGGCTCGGACGCCGTCGTCGACGCGCTCTTCCGCGAAGCCGGCGTGCTGCGAGCGACGACGCTGCAAGAACTGCTCGACACTGCTGTGCTGCTCACCTCGTTGCCCGCGCCCGCGGGGAACCGCGTCGCCGTCCTCACGAATGCCGGCGGTCTGGGCATCCTCTGTGCCGACGCCTGTGAGGCCCACGGCCTCGTGCTGCCGGAACTGACGCCGGAGACGCCGGACCCTGCTGACCGAGAGCATTCCAAAGGAAGCGAGCGTCGCGAACCCGATCGACCTGCTCGGATCGGCCAATGCAGCCACCTATGAGCGCACGATCGGGCCGATCCTCGCCGACCCCAACATCGACGCGGTGATCGCTTTGTTCGTGCCGCCGGTCGTCGAGGACCCGCAAGCCGTCGAAGAGGTGCTCGCGCGGTACGCCAAGGAATCCGACAAGCCGCTGCTCTCGGTCGTGATGAGCGCCGACGGCTCGGCCCACGGCGGCTTCGATTACCCCGAGTCGGCGGCACACGCCCTCGGCCTGGCCGCGCAGCGCGCGGAGTGGCTGAGGCGGCCCGCCGGCACCACGCCAGAGGTCGATGTCGATCTGGCCGCGGCGCGCGCGATCATCGACGACGCCGGCGAAGGGTGGCTCGAAGCAGCGGCTGCCCACCGGCTCCTCGAGGCGTACGGGATCCCGCTCGTCGGTGAGCGCCGCGCGGAGACGCCCGACGAGGCGGCCGCGGTCGCAGAGGAGCTCGGGCTGCCCGCCGTCGTCAAGACAGCTGCGGCCGGTGCGCACAAAACGGAATCAGGGGGCGTCGCTCTCGACCTGCGAACCCCCGGCGAGGTTCGTGAGGCGGCAGCCCGGATCGGCGGACCGGTGATCGTCCAGCAGTTCCTCACCGAGGGCGCGGAGCTGCTCGCGGGGATCGTGCAGGACCCGGTCTTCGGACCGCTCGTCGCCTTCGGCCCGGGCGGTGTGCTCGCCGAGCTGATCGGATCAGCCAACTTCGCTCTTGCGCCTCTGACCGACGTCGATGTCTCCGAGCTGCTCGGCACCGGCAAGGCCGCGAAGCTCGTCGAAGGCTGGCGCGGAGCCCCGGCAGTCGATAGGACGGCGCTCGCGGACCTCCTGCACCGCCTCTCGCGACTCGCCGTCGACCTGCCGGAGGTGACCGAGCTCGATCTGAACCCGGTGCTCGCAGGGCCCGACGGGTGTGTCGCGGTCGACATGCGGGTGCGGATCGGCCGGGTGGCGCCGGCAGCATCACCGAAGACCTGGTGAATTCTGCGACGATCCCCCGGTGGAGACCCAGCAGTCAAGCCGGCTGCGCACACTCCTGCAGACCGGGCTCGCAATCAGCTCGGAGCTTTCGCTCGACGGGGTTCTCCAGCGCATAGTCGAGGCGACGGCGCTCGTCACCGGTGCGCGATACGTCGCACTCGGCGTCATCGATCCGACCGGGACGAGCCTCGAGCGGTTCGTCACGCACGGCATCGACGACGACACACGGGCTGTGATCGGCGACCTCCCTCGCGGGCGCGGCATCCTCGGCGCGTTGATCACCGACGCCCGGACGCTGCGCCTCCACGATCTGGCAGAAGACCCGCGCTCCGTCGGCTTTCCGCCGGGCCATCCGCCGATGCGAGCCTTCCTCGGCACCCCGATCGTGCTGCGCGGCGTCGCCTACGGGAACCTCTACCTGACGGAGAAGGAGGGCGGAGCGGACTTCGACGAGGAGGACGAGGAGCTCGTGGCGCTCCTTTCGGCGCAGGCAGCCGTCGCGATCGAGAACGCGCGTCTGTACGAGTCGGCCACCGCCTGGTCGCAGACAGCTCGAGTCGCTGCAGGAGATCAGCGGCGCGCTGGCAGGCGAGCTCGAGCTGCCACGCCTCCTGCAGCTCGTCGTCGAGCGGCTGCGCGAGTTGATCAACGCGCGCGTCGTTGCGATCGCCTTGCCAACGTCGGACGGGCTACGGATCGAGGCGATCGCTTCCGAGCAGCCGAACGAGTTGCTGCATGACGTGATCCCCTACGAGACCAAGGTCGGCGCGGTGCTCAAACGCGCCCGCAGCGAGCGGGTCGACGCGGTCCTCGACGATCCCGAGATCGTCCAGGAGGTGGCGCGCCACTTCGCCGCGACGACGGGCCTCTACGTTCCGTTGCTGATCCGGGACGTTGCGATCGGGGTCGCCTTCGCGCACGATCGGGAGGGTCGCGACCCGCGGTTCACGAGCGCAGACCTGCGGCTGGCAGAGCATTTCGCCCAGCGTGCGGCGGTCGCCGTCGACCTCTCACGGCGCGTCCAGCGCGACTCGCTGCGGCGTGTCATCGAGGGACAGGAGATCGAACGGCGGCGTCTCGCGCGTGAGCTGCACGACGAGACGGGGCAGGCGCTGACGTCGGTCCTGCTCGGCCTGAAGATGGTCGAGAACGCAGACGACAAGCCCGCGGCCCTCGCTCAGCTGCGCGAGCTCGTCGTGGCGACGCTGCAGAACGTCCGGCGTCTCGCCGTCGAGCTGCGGCCGAAGGCGCTCGACGACTTCGGCCTCGTTCCCGCGCTCGAGCGGCTGGTGGAGACCTTCGTGGAGGCAACCGGGCATCCACGTCGACTTCGAGTCACAGCTCGGCGAGGAGCGTTTGCCGTCCGAGGTCGAGACCACCCTGTACCGGATCGTGCAGGAGTCGTTGACCAACATCGCCAAGCATGCGGGCGCGAGGCGCGTCAGCGTTCTGCTCGTCCGGCGGGCCGGGTCTGCAACCGCGCTCGTCGAGGACGACGGGCATGGATTCGACGCAGAGGACGAGCTGCGGGGCGGTATCGGCCTGTCCGGGATGCGCGAGCGCATCGCACTGCTGGACGGCCGGTTGACGGTCGAATCGACGCGCGGGTCCGGGACGAGCCTGGTCGCGGAGGTGCCGCTCTCGTGATTCGTATCGTCATCGTCGACGACCATGCAGTCGTCCGCTCGGGCCTGAGGTTGCTGCTCGAAGCCGAGGAGGACATGAAGGTGATCGGTGATGCCGGGAACGCGCGCGACGCGGTGTTCGAGGTCCGCGCCGGCAAACCGGACGTGGTCCTGCTCGACGTCGTCATGCCGGACGAGAGCGGCATCGAGGTGCTGCCGAAGCTGATGCACGAGGCTCCATCGGCCAAGGTGCTGATGCTTTCGATGCAGGACGATCCGAGCTATGTCCGCGAGGCATTCGCGGCGGGCGCGAGCGGCTACGTCCTGAAAGAGGCAGCCGACGCGGAGGTGGTGGCGGCGATCCGCGAGGTCGCGGGTGGGAACCACTACGTCCACCCGGCGCTCGGGGCGCGGATGGTCGCCGCGGATGCCGCGGCGCAGCAGGCTGCCGCTTCCGATCCACTCTCTGACCGCGAGCGTGAAGTGCTGAGGCTGCTCGCGCTCGGCCACACGAACCAGGAGATCGCAAAGCAGCTCTTCATCTCGGTGCGAACGGCCGAGACCCACCGTGCACACATCATGCGCAAGCTCCAACTCTCGACGCGGGCCGAGCTCGTCCGCTACGCGATCGAGCACGGGCAACTCGAGTCGCCCTCCTAGCCTCGGTTACCGGCGACGGAGCTTCCGGGCAAAGCCGTCGAGATCGGGCGGCCCATCGCCGAGCGGGAGGACGTAGATCGGCTCCTCGTCGCAGAGCTCGAGAACGACCGTCAGCCCACCATTCACCTTCTCGGCCTCGCTGCTGGCGACGTGGACCTCGCGGATGGCCGTGTGGGGGATCGAAAGTGACACGTCGATACCTGTGGCCTTCTCGCGCCCGGCGAGCCGGACACCGTCCTCGGTGACGGTCACGTAGCCGACGTAGTGCCGCTGGGCGTGCTGTCGACGCCACGCCACTTGCCTCGTCTCGAGAACGCCGAGCATCACGTGCTCTGGGCGAGCGGCATGAGAACCGTGCTTGACGACTTCATTGCTTCACCCCTTCCCTGATCGAGAAACGGAGGCGGGCCGCGTGGGCGGCCCGCCTCTGGAGATGCGCAGGTGTTACGCGGCGGGGACGGCCTTCGTCCCCGCGGCCTCCGGCTTGCGCTTGCCGAGGGGCTCGGTGCCCGGCTGGCGGCCGCGGAGTGATCCGAAGAGGACGAGGACTCCGAAGCCGATGCCGGTGAGGAGGAACGCGACACCGGTGACGATCCCGAAGAGCGCGACGTTCTCGGCGAGGAAGCTCGCGTTGAGCGCGGTGGAAAGCGCCGTCTCGGTGACCCAGGTGTCGCGGGCAGCGTTGTCGAGCGGCTGTCCGTTTGCTCCCTTTGTTGCCAGCGTCGCGTCATTCGTCCCCTTGCCGTCGGCGGACGCGTAGCGCGGCATCTGCGAATACGTCAACCCACCGCTCGCCTCGAGCGCGTGGATCCTCATGTACTCCGCGAAGTCACGGGCGAGTGCGCCTGTGGTGATCGCCTTCCCGGCGATGTTCGCGGTCGGCAGCTTGATCGTTGCGGGCAAGCCCGCCGCCTTGGCCTCGGCTGCAATGCCGGCCTTGGTCATGTCGGGTGTGCCGACGATCTGCTCTGCCTTGAGGCTGTCGCGGACCGTGTTGCGGCCGTTGACGCCGAGTGCGATTGCGACGACGCCGAACACGATCAGCACAACTGCTGCGATGGCGCCTCCGATCTCCAGGTACTTGCGCATCTCTGACTCCTTTTCGCTCTGGGCCTCGGTGTTCGGTCGGCCTTTTCAGGCACTTTGGACCTGCGGGCTTCTCCCGCCATCCGGCTTCGTGCGGAACGGCGCTGCGGTAAACCCACATGGCCGAGCCGGCGACGCGGGCTAGGCGCCTGTGAGATCGCGCCGGCGGAAGCACCAGACGCTCGCAATCGAAGCTGCAGCTGCAAGCGCAACCATGGCGGCTGCAGGGCCAGCGCGAAATGCCTGCGCCGGCACGTATGCGAAATGCTGGAACGGGCTCAGGTCGAGCAGGAAGCGCGGGGCTCCGAGCAATGCACCGACCAGCTGCCAGAGAAAGGCAGCGGTGACGAGCCCGTAGGCGACCGTGGCCGTCGCGCGGGGGGCGATCGCGAAGACCAGGGCGGCGAGGCCCAGGAAGAGCAGCACGACGGGCAGGCAGTTCGCGCCTGCTTCGAGCAGGCGAGGCAGCGCGACGTGGGCGGACTGAGCCGCGGCGCCGGCCCAGGCGCAGATGCCGGCGGTAAATGCGAGCAGGATCGAGCCGGCGGCTGCCAGGACCAGACGGCCGGCGAGAAACCTGCGCCGGTCCACCGGGAGCCCGAGGATGGTGTCCAGTCGCTGCTCGGCCTCGTCACGGCGCAGAGCTGCGATCTGGGAGCAGGCGAACAGGCTGATCGCGAGCACGAAGAGAAGGAAGTAGAAGCCGAGTGCACCGCGCGGCGTGGTGATGGACGAGGCGCCGAGCTTGTGCAACTCCTGTTGCAGGTTCGCCGGCAGGTTCGCCGCGGTGAAGCTCGTCGAGAGCACGCCCACCACCGTCGCGAAGACCCCCAGCGCCGTGGTCCACACAACGATGCTGCCGAGCTCCTCACGCAACGCAAGCGCCGTCGGGGATGAGAGGAACCGCAGGCGGGGCTCTGCGCGGTCCCGGGCCGGCAGCAGCCCGGTCCCGATGTCGCGCCGGCCCGCGATCACGCCGGCGGCGACGAGCAGTGCCGCCCCCGCCAGCACGGGCAGCGCGAGGACCGCCGGACGCGGCGCGGCGAACGCGCGTGCCTCCTCGCTCCAGCCGAACGGGGTCGCCCAGCGGACCCAGCCGAGTGAAGCCGAGGTGTCGCCGATCACCCGCAGCAGATACGCGAGCACGAGCGCGCCGGTCGCGAGCTCGAGGGCAATCCGGCGCGTGGGGGCGAGCTGAGAGGCGAGAGCTCCGAGCCCTGCAAAGACGATCACCGGTGACACGATCGCCGCTGCGAGGAACGCGGAGCCGCCCGGGCCTAGCCGCGTCAGGACAAAGCTTGCGAAGAGCGCAATCCAGAGCACGCCGGCTCCTGCTGCAATGGCGGCGAGCGCGCCGAGGTAGGCAGAGCCACGGCTGACGTAGGCTGCGAGCACGAGCTCCTGCCGGCCGCCGTCCTCCTCTGCGCGCAGCGCACGCACGGCCGCCAGGAGGCCGTAGACGCCCGCGAAGATCGCACCGATCCCGCCGACCCGCCAGGCGGCGTAGCCGCCGACGGTCAGGAGATCGTGCGGCGAGCCGTAGAAGAGCTCGACCGCCCTGTTCGCGCCGAAGCTGCGCGCAAAGGTGATCCTCTCGGCGACCGTCGGGTAGCTGCGCCGGTAGCCGACGACGTTCGCGGCGGCGACGAACACGAAGAGGGCTGCGAACGATCCGGTGCGCACACGCGCGTCCGCAAACGAACGCCGGGCGATGGCACCGGCTGGAATCACGATGCTCCGCCCCCGTCGTAGTGATGGAGAAAGATCTCTTCGAGCGACTGCTCGCGGCTCGTCAGGCCGATCACGTCGAGGCCGGCGAGGGCGGTGAGCAGGGGCTTCGGGCTGCCGCTGACCTCGAGGCGGAGCGCGTTCGGCGCCGAGTCCACGACCCGCACGCCAGGGACGGTCGCCAGGTCCGGGGGAGTTCCGGCGAACGTGACCTCGACCGTTTGCGACGTCAGGTGCCGAAGTTCCGCAAGCGTGCCCTGGTCGACCAGGCGTCCCTCCCTGAGGATGCCGACTCGGTCGCAGAGGGCTTCCACCTCGCTGAGGATGTGCGACGAGAGGAACACGGTCTGGCCGTGCTCCTTGGCCTCGAGGACGGTCTGGCGAAATGCCACTTCCATCAGCGGGTCCAGGCCGCTCGTGGGCTCGTCGAGGATCAGCAGGTCGGCGCGGGTCGCAAAGGCTGCGATCAGCTGCACCTTCTGCCTGTTGCCCTTCGACAGGGCGCGGATCTTCTTGTCTGTGTCGAGTTGGAACCGTTCGACGAGCAGGCCGCGGTAGGCGGCGTCGGTCGAGCCGTGCAGGCGTTCCAGGAACGCGAAGGTCTCGGTGCTCGTCAGCGCGGGCCAGAGGTAGGGCTCGCCGGCGACGTATGCGACGTGTCGGTGCGCAGCAACCGGCTGGCGCCACGCGTCGAGCCCGAACAGCTCGGCGCGCCCGGTGGTCGGCCTGTGCAGCCCGAGCAGAAGGCGGATGGTCGTCGTCTTGCCGGAGCCGTTCGGGCCGAGGTAGCCGTAGATCTCACCTCGCTCGATCGTCAGATCGAGAGCGTCGAGAGCGAGAGTGCTTCCGTAGCGCTTCGTCAGCCCTTCGGCCCGGATCGCATGCATCGGCGTGGATCTTCGCGGATCAGGTTGTGCCGGGCGGCTTGCGGTTCCGTCGCGGCAGGTCGCGTGGCTTCCACTCGAGATGCTTCTTCGAGAGGCCGCCGAGCAGCATCAGGAGTGACGCGAGGATCATTCCGAGCGCGTTCACCGCTGCCGGGCTCATACCCGGAGTGTTGCGCCGGCCGTTCGGCGGCGCAATAGGCAAACGTCCGGAAAAGAGCTGCGGGAAACCCCGGCTGCGGAGGGCCGGCGACGGGTGCAGTCTGGAGGTGACAGAGAGCGAAGGAGAGAACAAATGAGCGTTCGCGTTGGTATCAACGGATTCGGCAGAGTGGGGCGCTGCGCGTTCCGCTCGGCTTACGAGAGTGGCGCCGAGATCGAGTGGGCCGCGATCAACGATGTCGCGGACGTCGCAACACTTGCGCATCTCCTCCGTCACGACACGGTGTACGGCCCGTTCCCCGGAGTCGTCGGAGTCGAGGCGAGTGCGCTCGTCGTGGACGGAACGCGCATCCCGGTGTTCTCAGAGACCGCACCGCAGGCGATCCCGTGGCGGGACGCCGGCGCCGAGGTCGTCCTGGAGTGCACGGGCAAGTTCCGCACGCGTGAGGCTGCTGCCGGGCACATCGCGGCGGGCGCAGAGAAGGTCATCCTCTCGGCACCGGGCAAGTTCGTCGATGCGACGGTCGTCCTCGGAGTCAACTTCGACACCTACGACCCGCTCGCTCACAGTGTCATCTCGAACGCGTCGTGCACCACCAACTGCCTGGCGCCTGTCGCCAAGGTCCTGCACGAGGGGCTCGGGATCCGTCACGGCGTCATGACGACGATCCATGCCTACACCGGCGACCAGCGTCTGGTCGACCTGCCGCACAAGGATCTGCGACGTGCCCGCGCCGCTGCGGCGAACATCGTCCCGACCTCGACCGGGGCCGCGACTGCGATCGGCCTCGTCATTCCGGAGCTCGCGGGCAGGCTCCAGGGCTTCGCCACACGCGTGCCGGTGCTCACCGGTTCGCTGATCGACCTGACCGTCGACGTCGACCGTTCGACGAGCGTCGACGGAGGTAAATGCTCTGTTTGCGCGCGCGGCGCTGGACGGCGAGCTCGAGGGAATCCTCGAGTACAGCGATGAGCCGCTCGTCTCGTCCGACGTGATCAAGTCGCGGTTCTCGTCCGTCTTCGATTCGGGCCTCACGCTGGTCGGCGGCGGCACCCAGGTGAAAGTCGTGTCGTGGTACGACAACGAGTGGGGCTACTCGACGCGGCTCGCCGAGCTCGCCCAGCGAGTGCTCGTGCCCGTCGCTCAGCCGGTCTGACAGGTTCAAGGCGATTCGAGAGCCGCTCGTGGCGCAGGATTGGCGGCCTGCGGCGCGAAGAGAGGTGGCTGCGCACGCGGCAGTCACGGCCGTCGACAGACAGGCGCCTGTGAGACACTGAGCCCGGCGACGGAAAGGGGGATTCCATGATTCGAGCCAAGTGGCGAGTGGGGACGCTGGGAGCGATCGCGTGCATCCCGGTAGTGCTCTTCGCGACACTCGGCGCCGCAGACGGCGCTACAGGGCCGGCGCAGATCCGGATCACCGACATCCAGGTGACCTATCGCATGACCCGTCCTGCGAACGGCGGCGCCCCGGGCTCGATCGAGACGATCACGCAGAACCTTTATAACCCCAGCATTTCGCAGAAATCGATCGGTCGAAGCGTCATCGCCTGCACGTTCGTCGACGTCCGAAACCGGACCTGTGCTGCGACGTACGTGCTCCCCAAGGGGTCGCTGGTGGCGACGGGCGCGCTCCAGTCGAGGCTCTTCTACGAGATCCCGATCGTCGGGGGCACCGGGCTCTACGACAACGCCCGTGGCACGCTCACCGTGACGGCAACGCACCTTCGGCCGCGGCGTGAGGTTCTCCTTTTCCGGCTGGTCGGGTGACGGACGAGCCAGGTGATGACCGTCCACGCGTGCTCGTCGTCGATGACGAGGCGCCGTTGCGCGAGTTGCTGGTCGTGACTCTCGGCGACGCATTTCGATGCGAGGAGGTCTCCGACGGCGAGACGGCGCTCGACCGCCTACGCGAGTCGCCGCCGGACCTCGTGTTCCTCGACGTGATGCTGCCGGGCCTCGGTGGGATCGACGTGCTGCGCGAGATCCGGGCCGACCCTGCTCTGCGCGACGTGGGGGTGGTCGTCGTCTCCGCCTGGCAGGCGCAGGAGAACATCGACGACGCGCTCGAGAACGGCGCTGACAGCTTTCTGCCCAAGCCGTTTCGCGTCGAGGATGTGGTGTCGATCGCCGAAGAGCTGGTGGGGCGGCATAGGTGAGGCGTTTCTCGCTCGTTCAGCGGGTCGGTCTGTTTGCTGCCTGTGTCGCAGCGCTCGTCGGCGTACTGTTCGTTGCCGCCCTGTTCGCGATCCTGTCGCTCCGGCAGGCCGAGTCGCGTGAATCACGGTCGAAGGACGTCACGGTCGCGGCGCTACGCGTCAGGACTCGCACCGCCGATCTGGAGTCGGCGCTTCGCGGCTACGTGCTGTCGGCGAACCCGCGCTTCGTCGACATCTTTCACCAGACGAGGGCCGGCATGCCCGGCGACCTCGCAAATCTGCTGAAGCTCGTACAGAACGACCCTCCGCGGCACGCGCTCGCGAACGGCGTGGCGAAGCGAGCTACACGACTACCTGATCGACTACGCGGACAACGTGTTCTTGATCGCGTCCGTCTCGCGCGGTGCCGCGGCGGGGCCTGCCGCCGGCAGCGAGGCAAAGCGGCGGATCGGGCAGATCAACGGCACGCTGGACCAGCTGCTCGCAGCCGAGGACGAGCGGGCCCAGCAGGCGTCGGCGCACGCGCGGAAGGTGGTCGACACCGCCGTTGGCGTCGGGATCGCGGCGATCATCGTCTCGTCTGCACTCGTGCTGTTGTTCGGCGCCTGGGTTGCGAGCGGCGTAGCGCGGCCGGTGCGCCGCGTCGCGGAGGGGGCCGCGGAGGTAGCGGGCGGCGACCTGACAGTGCGGCTCGAGCCGGGCGGCACCGCCGAGGTCGGCACGCTCGTGACGGCGTTCAACTCGATGACGCGCTCGCTCGAGCTCGGGCGGCACGAGCTCATCCTCCAGAACGAGCAGTTGCGTGAGGGGGAGCGTCACAAGCGTGACCTGATCAGCATGGTCTCGCACGAACTGCGCACGCCGCTCGCCGCGGTGCTCGGTTTCACCGCGCTCCTGCTCGAGCGGGACTTCCCACCGGACGAGCAGCGGCGCTATCTCGAGATCATCGACGCTCAAGCCCGCCGCCTTGCCGCTCTGGCGGGCGATTTCCTCGACGTCGAGCTCCTGGCGGGTGGTGACCTCACGATCGTGCGCACCCCGTTCGACCTCGTCGACCTCGTTCACGAGCAGGCGGAGCTGTTCTTCCTGCAACCTGCCAGTCACCAGCTCGTGCTCGAGACACCCCCGGAACCGCTCGTCGTGGACGGGGACCGGGACCGGCTCTCGCAGGTCGTCGGCAACCTGCTCTCGAACGCGATCAAGTATTCGCCACAGGAGGGCGAGGTGAGGGTCTCGGTGCGAGCCGACGGACCGAATGCCGTCGTCGCCGTCTCCGACGACGGAATCGGCATCAGTCCGGAGGATGCGCAGCACGTCTTCGAGAAGTTCTTTCGGGCCCCCGACGCCGCCGCCACCGTGGGCGGCACGGGTCTCGGCCTCGCGGTCGCGCGGGACATCGTCACCTCACACCAGGGAACGCTCGAGGTCCAGTCGGCTCCCGGCGCAGGCTCGACGTTCGTGGTCAGGCTCCCGCTCGGTGTCCAGCAGCCGGCCACTGCAACCGTGAACCAATGAGCTCCTCGTCGAATGCGAGGCGAAGGGTCCGAACGAACGAAACCCCGTTGCGACGGGGTTCCGGCCTGCAAATCGAGCAGGGGCGACAGGACTCGAACCTGCAACCCCCGGTTTTGGAGACCGGTGCGCTACCAATTGCGCCACGCCCCTCGGTTCGCGCGTCGGATTGTATCGGCGGTCTCCGCAGTAGCATCTTCGCGTGCCCCTGGCCGCGCTTTTCACGCTGATCACCGCGGCATTTGCGGGGATCGCCGTGTACAGCGCGACCGCAGCGCAGTGGCCGATTGCGGTCGCTTCGGGCGCCCTGGCGGCCTGGATGGGCTCGCTTGCCTACTCCGCACTAAGGAAAACGAGGTCCTAGCGCGTATTCTCCAGTAGTGGCGGGGGAGGAAACACAAACACTATGGCTGGAATACCGGCGGACCAACGACCAGGCGATCCGCGACCGGTTGATCCTGACCTACGCGCCGCTCGTCAAATACGTCGCCGGCCGCCTCGGCTCCGGCCTGCCTGCGCACGTCGACGAGGGTGACCTCGTTTCGTACGGGCTGCTCGGCCTGATCGGCGCGATCGAGCGCTACGACCCCGGGCGCGACATCAAGTTCGAGACCTATGCGATCGCTCGGATCAAGGGCGCGATCATCGACGAGCTGCGCGCTCTCGACTGGGTCCCGCGCTCGGTGCGATCGCGTGCGCGCGAGATCGAACGTGCGATCGCCGAGCTCGAGGCCAAGCTCGGCACCGCTCCGACCGACGAGGAGATCGCAGCGAAGATCGGCATCACCGTCGGCGAGCTGGAGGACTCGCTGACCGACATCTCGCGCTCCTCGATCGCAGCGCTGGACGAGCTGTGGTCGGTCTCGGGCGAGGGCGACCAGGTCTCGCTCCTCGACACGATCGAGGACACGACCGGGCCGCGCCCTGCCGAAGTGCTGGACGAAGCGGAGATGCGAGAGGCGCTGGCCGACGCGATCGCCCGGCTGCCCGAGCGGGAGAAGCTCGTGGTGACGCTCTACTACTACGAGGAGCTGACCCTGCGCGAGATCGGCGAAGTCCTCGGGGTCACCGAGTCCCGCGTCTCCCAGCTCCATACGAAGGCGATTCTGCGCTTGAAGTCGCGCCTCGCGGGCGCAGCAGCCCGCGTCTGAATTCACAGCCAATCTGAACCAAGGCCTTAGGCCCGGCTTAGGCCCGGCGAGCAGGCTGTGGGCATGACCAGCACCTCTCGCATGGACTCTGCGCGCCGCCGCCTGCAGGTCACTCGCTATGCCGTGGGCATCGTCGCGGCCGGCGTCTTCGCCGGTGGAGTTGCGATCGCTCGTGCCGCTCACCCGGGCAGCCACCACCACTCGGCGTCGGGGGTGGCTGCGATTCCGAATGAGTCGAGCGCGGTCGCTGCCGCAGCCAACTCGAGCGTGTTCGGCGGCTCGAGCGACGGCTCCGGCACCGGCAGCTCCGTCAGCCCGGCGCCTGCTGCGAGCCCGCCCGTCGTGCAGAGCTCGGGCTCATGAACGTGTTCCGCTCGATGGGCTGCGAGGTGGTGCTGCCGCCCGGCGTGCCCCCGTGGGACGTTCGCCGGCTGTTCGACGAGCGCGACCGCCGGTTCAGTCGCTTCATCGAATCGTCCGAGCTCAACCGCCTCAACGCCGCCCCTCGCGGCGTCGCGGTCGTCTCGGAGGACCTGGCGTCGATGCTCTCCCTGGCACTCGATGCCGCTCGCGCCACCGGCGGGCTTGTCACCCCTGCCGTCGGTGGCGCATTGCTCGCTGCCGGCTACGACCGCGACTTCTCGCTGCTCTCCCCTGAGAGCAGCCCGGTCGAGCCGGCGGTAGTGCCGTCGGTCGACTCGATGGTGCTGCGCGGCAGGGTCTTGCTGCGCGTCGAACCGCTCGTCCTGGACCTGAACGGCGTGGTCAAGGGCAAGACGGTCGACGACGCGCTGGCGGTGCTCGGCGAGGGTTGGGTCTCGGCCGGGGGCGACCTCGCAACGACGTATCCGATCGTGGTCGGCCTCCCGGGCGGGGATGCAGTGACACTCGATCGTGGCGGAATGGCCACGAGCAGCGTCGCGAAGCGCTCGTGGCTGCGGGGCGGCCGGCGCCAGCACCATCTGATCGATCCGGCAAGCGGGCTGCCCTCGCGGGCGAGGTGGCGTGACGTGACGGTCGCCGCACCCAGCTGCCTCGTCGCCGATATCGCCGCGAAGGCCGCGCTGCTGCTCGATGATGCAGGCCCAGAATGGCTCGACGAGCGCGGGCTTGCGGGCCGGTTCGTCGATCACGACGACTCGGTTTCGACCAACGGCATCTGGGCCAGCAGCGCTCTGCTCGAGGCGGCAGCTTGACCGCTCTCACCTGGTATGTCGCCCGCTCTGCGGGGATCGTCGCCTACCTGCTCCTGTCGACCTCGGTCGTGGTGGGCGTGCTGATGTCGGCGCGCGCGAAGCTCTCGTGGCCGCGCTTCGCGGTCGAAGAGGTGCATCGCTTCCTGGCGATCCTCACCGGTGTGTTCCTCGCGCTGCACGGGATCGCGTTGCTTGCCGACCGCGTCGTCCCGATCTCGATCGTCCAGCTCGTGATCCCCTTCCAGACGGCTTACCGGCCGCTCGGAGTAGGGCTCGGTGTGACGTCAGCGCTCCTGCTCCTCGCGGTGGCGCTCTCGAATCTGGTCCGTAAGCGGCTGCCGTATCGCCTCTGGCGGCGCGTCCACTACGTGACGATCGCCGTTTGGCTGACCGCGACCGCACACGGCCTTCTCTCCGGCACCGATCGGCAGGACTTCTGGTTCATGGCACTCGTGGGCGTGGCGGTGTGCAGCGTCGGGCTCGCATTCCTCGGGCGCTTCGCGCGCACGGTGAGCGCCGGCGCGGTCGGTGGCGTTGCAGTGACCGCGGTCGTCGCGGTTCTGGCACTCGGGTTCGCGCCTCAGCCGAAGGCACCTCACAAGCAGGCGACGGTCGCCGCGGCCGCAGTCACGGGCATCCCGACGGCGTTCACGGGCACTGTCGCCGCTCAGATCGTGAGCACCGATTCCTCACCGGTCCTCTCCGTCGTCGGGCACGCGGGTGGGGCAGGGCTGCGGATCGATGTGCTCGTCGATCAGGGGCAGGTCGAGCAGACGGCGCTCGCGTTGAACTTCCCGACCGGCGCTTCGTGCCGGGGGACGGTCACGTCGCTCGCCTCGGACGGAGTGAGAGGGTCCTGCGGCTCGCATGCCGTGCGGATCGACTGGTCGATCGCCTCCGACCACACGGTGACGGGACGCCTCGCCCTGGACGCGGGAGGGGCATAGGATTCGCGCGACCCGTTCTACACGCCCAGGAGGACTCGATGCCCATCGAAGCCGGGAAGATCCGCAACGTTGCCGTCGTCGGACACCGCGGAACGGGCAAGACCTCGCTCGTCGAGGCTCTGCTCTTCCAGGCTGGGAAGACGAACCGGCTCGGCACGATCGAGGCGGGGACAACCGTCTCGGACTGGGACGAGGACGAGCAGAAGCGCCAGATGTCGCTGTCCGCGTCGCTCTGCACGTGTGAGTGGCAGGGACGCAAGCTCAATTTCATCGACACGCCGGGCGACTCGGGCTTCCAAGCCGACACGGTCGCATCGCTGCGTGTTGTCGAGGGCGCGCTGGTCGTCGTCTCCGGCGTCATGGGCGTCGAGGTGAACACGACCCGCGTGTGGAGCCGGGCGGACGAGCTCGAGCTTTCCCGCGTCGTCTACGTCAACATGCTCGACCGCGAGCGCGCCGACTTCTACCGGGTGCTGGCCGCGGTGCAGGAGCAGCTTTCCGACCGCTGTATCGCCATCCAGCTGCCGATCGGCGCGGAGCACGAACTGACCGGCGTGGTCGACCTGCTGCACAACTGCGCGTACCTCGACCCGAGCGGTGAGAAGGAGGGTGATCCCGTCGCGATCCCGGACGAGCTCGCCTCGACGGTCGAGGAGTACCGCACGAAGCTGCTCGACGCGGTCGTCGAGACCGACGAGGCGCTGATGGAGCGCTACCTGAGCGGGGAGGAGATCCCGCCGGAGGACATCGCAGCCGCCCTCAAGAACGCCGTCACCCGCGACGAGATCTATCCGGTCGCCTGCGGTGTCGCGACCAAGAACCTCGGGGCTCACGCCCTGCTCGACCTGATCGTCGAGGGCGTTCCGAGCCCGGCCAAGAAGGGCTCGCCGATCGAGACCGACGCGAACGTCGCGGCCTTCGTCTTCAAGACGGTCGCAGACCCGTTCGCGGGCCGCATCTCGATCTTCCGCGTCTATGCGGGCGAGGTGAAGAGCGACACGACGCTCGTCAACCATCGCGACCACTCGAAGGAGCGGCTCGGCTCGCTGATGACGCTCGACGGGAAGGAGCACGAAAAGGCCGCCGGCTTCGGGGCGGGCGACATCGGCGCCGTCGCGAAGCTGAAGGATGTGCAGACGGGCGACGTCCTCGTCGACGCCGAGCATGATCTCGAGCCTCCCGCCCTCGGGTTTCCGGAGCCGGTGATGAGCTTTGCAGTGTCCGCCAAGACGAAGGGCGACGAGGACAAGGTCGCCCAGGCGCTCCGGCGGCTCGGCGAGGAGGACCCGACGCTGCGGCTCTCCCGGGATCAGCAGACCGGAGAGGAACTCCTCTCGGGCATGAGCCAGGTGCACGTCGAGGTCGCAGTCGAGCGGGCGCGACGTCGCTTCGGCGTCGAGATGGAGCTGCATCAGCCGCGCGTGCCCTATGTGGAGACGATCAAGGGCGAAGCACGCGCGCACGGGCGCTACAAGAAGCAGACGGGCGGCCGCGGCCAGTTCGGCGACTGCCACATCGTGCTCGAGCCGCTCGACGACCACGTCGGCTACGAGTTCGTCGACAAGATCGTCGGCGGCGTCATCCCGCAGGGCTTCCGGCCCGCCGTGGACAAGGGCATTCAGGAGGCGCTCCAGCACGGCAACCTCGCCGGTGCCCCGGTGCAGGGTGTCCGCGTCACGCTTGTCGACGGCAGCTACCACAACGTCGATTCCTCGGAGATGGCGTTCAAGATCGCCGGCTCGATGGCGTTCCGCTCGGCGTACGAGCAGGCACAGCCGGTGCTTGCTCGAGCCGATCATGGAGCTCGAGGTGACCGTTCCGGACGAGGCTGTGGGCTCGATCAACGGCGATCTCAACTCGCGGCGCGGACGCCTTCACGGCATGGAGCCGAAGGGCGGTATGACCACGATCAAGGCCGAGGTCCCGATGGCCGAGGTCCTGACCTACAACCAGGCGCTTACGTCGCTCACGGGCGGTCGCGGCGACTACCACATGCAATTCCTGCGCTATGAGGAAGTCCCGGCCCACATCGCACAGAAACTGATCGAAGCGGCGAAGAAGGACAACGAGGCCGTCCCTGCCTAAGGGGACGAGCCCTATGCCACCTCGCTACGCTTCGTCTATGACACGCATCACACGGGTCACCGTGGACCGTGCGTGCGCAATCTGTGAGCGCACGTTGCTGATGGGGGAACGGGCGATTCGGTTCTCGCCGAACGGTGGCACCGACTACGTCGATGTCTGCCCGCTGTGCGCCGACACCGCGGTGGAATACGGCTGGGTGCGCGAAGGCGCGCCGACGTCGCCGACCGTGCCCGCGGAGCGCCGGCGACGTGGCAGCAGCTTCCTCTCGGGGATCCTCGGCACGAGGCCGCGCGGCCCCGAGGAGACGATCGCCTCGGAGCCGATTCTTCGCCGCCTCTCGGAGCACGAGCTCTCCATGGTCGAAGCCGCCGACATCTTCAACGCCTCCCAGTACCGCCGGACCGTGGGCGGGATCGGGAAGTCACTCGGGCCGCCCAAGGTCTCGGTCGTCGTGCTCTCCGGCGTGAACGCCGAGGTCGTCGTGACCGTGGCCTGGGACATCTCCTGGTACCAGTACCGGGTCTCACTCGACTCGGACAATCCTGTTCGTCTCGAGGAGCGGGGGCATGATCCGGAGGAGCTCGAGGGGCCGATCACGGAGTGGAACTCGCACATGGAGGACGACGGCCGGATCGTCCCGAACATCGCCCGCTTGTAGGAGGGCTCGGCGAAATACCGCCTGAGCCCTAGACCTCGCCGATCTACTGCCTACACTGAGCCGGTGATCTACTGCGTGATCCCCAAGGAGCTCGAGGCGGAGCTGTTCGACAAGATGGTCGAGTACTACCGTGACAACCCGAACGTGACGGTGATGATCGATCGACGCGAAGGCCCCGATCGCCGTGCCGGTCACGACGACGCTGAGTTCAAGGAGCGCCGGATCGTTCGCGACCGGCGCCGGGCCAGGGTGACGGGGACCTTCCCCGATACCGGCCTGCCCGACGGCTGACGGGCGCTACGATCGCCGGATGGCGACAACCACCTTCGAATCCCTGAATCCGTCCACCGGCGAGGTGATCGAGACCTTCCCGCGTTCGACGGCGTCCGACGTCGAGCACGCTGTCGCGACGGCGCGCGAGGCCTGGGAGGACTGGCGTCTCGTCCCGGCGCCCGAGCGCGGCAACATCCTCTTCCGCTTCGCGCAGCTGCTCGAGCAGCGTAAGCCCGAGCTCTCCGACCTGATGACCCGTGAGATGGGGAAGGTGAAGGCCGAGGCCGGAGGCGACGTCCAGGAAGCGATCGACATGAGCTATTACATGGGCGGGGAGGGCAGGCGGCTCTTCGGCCAGACCACACCGTCGGAGCTCCGGGACAAGTTCATGATGAGCGTCCGGATGCCGGTGGGTGTGGTCGGTGCGATCACCCCGTGGAACTTCCCGATCGCGATTCCGGCGTGGAAGCTCTGTCCCGCTCTCGTCTGCGGCAACACGGTCGTCCTGAAGCCCGCCGAGGACACGCCGCTCCTCGCGCAGCGTTTCGTCGATTTGCTGTACGAGGCCGGGCTGCCCGAGGGCGTCGTCCAGGTCGTGCACGGGTTCGGAGAGGAGGCCGGCGACGCGCTCGTCCGTCATCCGGACGTGCCGGTGATCACCTTCACGGGCTCGCGCGAGACCGGTGTCCTCGTGACGAAGAACGCCGCCGACCAGCTCAAGCACGTCCATCTCGAGCTCGGCGGCAAGAACGGGATCATCGTGATGGAGGACGCCGACGTCGATCTCGCGGTCGAGGGGATCCTCTGGTCGGCGTTCGGTACGGCGGGACAGCGCTGCACCGCGGCGTCGCGCGTGATCGTGCATCGCGCGGTCTACGAGGAATTGCAGAAAAAGCTCGTCGCGGGAGCGGAGAAGATGCGCATCGGCGCGCCGTGGGAGGACGATACGCAGATCGGGCCGGTGATCAACGAGACCGCCGTCGAGAAGATCCATTCCTACACCGAGATCGGCAAGGGCGAAGGAGCCAAGCTGCTGACCGGCGGCGAGCGTGTCGAAGGGCACGGGTTCTACTACCGTCCCACCGTCTTCGCCGACGTCGACGCAGAGATGCGGATCGCCCAGGAGGAGATCTTCGGGCCGACAACTGCGCTCATCCCTGTCGACTCGTTCGAGGACGCGGTGCGCGCCGTGAACAGCGTCAAGTACGGGCTGTCGTCGTCGATCTTCACGCGTGATGTGAACAAGGCGTTCAGGGCGATGCGCGACCTGCAGACCGGGATCACCTACGTCAACGCCGGCACGACGGGCGCCGAGGTGCACCTGCCGTTCGGCGGCATGAAGCAGACGGGCAACGGTCATCGCGAAGCGGGACAGGCGGCCCTCGACGTCTTCACCGAGTGGAAGTCGGTCTACGTCGACTACAGCGGCAAGCTGCAGCGCGCGCAGATCGACAACGCATGAGGCTGCGGGCCGGCCGAAGGTGGCCGTCGGAAGGGTGTCTGACACCACGGGTGTCAGACACCGCGGTCGAGGCGCCGGCACGCGGTTTCCGTTGGCGCGATTCTTGAAGGCGCGCTTGTTCACGGACGGCGGGGCGCGCGGAAACCCAGGGCCCGCGGCGTACGGATACGTGCTCGAGGCGGAAGACGGAACGGTCCTGGCGGCCGAAGGGCAGGCGATCGGATCTGCGACCAACAACGTCGCCGAGTACAGCGGTCTGATCGCCGGGCTGCGCAAAGCCGCCGAGCTGCACGTGCCCGACGTCGAGGTTGTCTCCGACTCCGAGCTGATGGTCAAGCAGATGCGTGGCGAGTATCGGGTGAAAAACGCTGCGCTGCGCGCACTCTCCGTCGAAGCGGCGTCGCTTGCGCGCGAGTTCGCGAACGTCGAGTATCGACACGTGAAGCGCGCGCACAACGAATTGGCGGACAGGCTCGTCAACGAAGCGTTGGACGCGGCATGACCGTGCAGCATCCCTTCGGTGTCGCGGTGCTCGCCGACGATCACGAAGCCGCGATGGCGACGCTCGCCGAGGACGTCGTCTTTCGCAGCCCCGCGGTCTACAAACCGTACGAGGGCAAGGACACGGTGGAGCAGATACTTCGCCTCGTCGCAACGGTGTTCGAGAACTTCCGCTACACGAGCGAGTGGAGGGACGGCCGCACCACGATCCTCTTCTTCGAGGCCGACGTCGGCGATCGAGAGCTGCAGGGCATCGACATCCTCGAGGAGAACGAGGACGGCCTGATCGAAGGCTTCACCGTGATGATCCGCCCGCTCTCGGGCCTGCAGGCGGTTGCGGCCGCGATGGCCGCCCGTCTCGGCATCGCCTGAGCTCGCAGCGGCCCCGGCTATACTGGCGAGCGTTCGCGGATGTAGCTCAGTTGGCTAGAGCGTCTGCTTGCCATGCAGAAGGTCGTGGGTTCGAGTCCCATCATCCGCTCTCTCTCTGACGCCTTCCACGTTCATTCCAAGGAATGCGGAAGGTTCTTTCACCGAGTTCCGACGTCTTGGCGGTGGGTGTTGCGCTGTCAGTCGGACTCTGCAGCGGGGACAAATCCTTGGGTCAGCGCTCGGTTTCCGGCGGTGATGTGGGTGGCTCCCGCGGCGGTGCCGTCTCCCCGTTCCTGGCCAGGTTGGAGCGCGACCTGAAGGGTGATGGCGACGCTTGTTACGACGAGGCCCGCAAGGACCGCGAGTAGCAGGGGCCGGCCGCGCATCCCGACGAGCCAGGCGGCCAGGCCCGTCCAGAAGGCGAGCGAGAGTGCTTCCATCCAGATCACAGCTCTGACCGAGTCCTGGACGGAAACAGCGGCGAGATCGAGCACGAGCAAAAGCGCCAATGGCGGAACTGCCAAGAGCAGGAATCGCGACTCAAACCGCGCGTTCGAAAACCACTCGCCCCGGGACGGTCGCCGACCGAGCTCGACCTGGAGCACGAGCGTGGTCGAGAACACGTGCGAGGTGAAGATGGCGATGATCGGACCGATGATGATCAGGACTACATCGACCACCCGCAGGTTCGCCCAACCGTCGTAGACGATCAAGACGCAAACAAGCGTGATCGTTGCAGTGACGACACGGCCGATCGCTGCCGGCCTTTCGATGACGTCGAACGGATCGCGGAGCACTCGGACGAGCCTAACGCGGTCCGCCGCAACTACTGAGACCCGACCCACCCCATGGCGGGCCGGCAGATTCATGTCGGTCCGCGGGCTGTCCCGGAACGCTGGCGGACGCCAGGCCGACCCGCGAGCTCGACCGCGGAAAGTGCGTGGTCGACTCAGCCGGCTCGGGGTTCTCTAGCCCGCGAGTAGCTCGGCGATCTCGGGCCGGTCGCGGATCGAGTCGAGGTCGGAGTTCCGGCGAGCGAGGCCCCGCAGCCGCTCCGACCGCTCGAGCGCGTGCCTGAGATGCCGCGCCGCGTCGTCAGCGCGGCCGGCCAGCGCCTCACAGCACGCGAGGCAGAAGAAGGCTCCGACCGCCTCGGGCTGCGCCTCGATCGCCCCGCGGGCCTGGTCGGCGGCCTCGGCGTAGTCGCCGGCCTCGTACAGCCGGTCGAACGGCGCCCAGACCTCGAAGCCGAGGACCTCGTACGCCTTGCCCGGCTTGCCGCCCACGACGACGACCGTCGTCCCGTCCTCCTCCGCGAACGCCGTCCGCTTCACGCCGGGCTCGGCGAAGACGAGCGTCCCCGCCGGCGCGTCCACCCGCTCGCCGTCGAGCTCGAAGGTCGCGCGGCCCTGGAGCACGAGGTACAGCTCTTCCTGGTCGTCCTCCTCGGAGTGCTCGTTGATGATCCGGTCGCCGGTCTTGCGGCCGGTGAAGCTGCTGACGCCGAAGGACGCGATCCCGAAGTGCTGCCTCACCGGCCGGTACGGCGCGCCGCCGTCGTCGATCTCGTCGATCGCATCGAAGCGGGTGACGGAGTAGGCGGCCACCGCCCCAGAATAGTCACCGGCGCCCCAGGATATTCACCGGCCCCGGTTTCTCTCGACCGAGGCTTCTGTCGCTGCTCAAAGGGTCGAACACCTCGGCGGAAGGACCGGCGATGACGGCCCCGAACCCGGTATCGATGTCGGCGGAAACGGGGCCGGAGCGGCGACTCGATCGTCAACTAGCACGGGCCACGACGCCGCGTGGGGCTGCGATCGTCATCGGCGTGGTCACTACCTCGATCACGCTCGCCGCCGGGCTGCTGATGACGGTCGTCGACCACGAGAACTTCCCCTCGATCGGCGGCGGCCTCTGGTGGGGCGTGCAGACCGTGACGACCGTGGGCTACGGCGACCATGTCCCGACCAACAGCGCAGGCCGGATCGTGGCGGCGCTCGTGATGCTGCTGGGAATCGGCTTCATCACCGTGATCACGGCGTCGATCACGGGGGCGTTCGTGCAGCATTCGCAGGGACGGGTGAAGCCGGGCGGCGTCGACTCCGGGGCGAGCGCGGCGAACTTGCGCAGCATCGACGCACGTCTCGAGCGGATCGAAGCCGCATTGAACGCGCGTGACTAGCGAGTGTTTTGCGCCGCAACCCCGGGGTCGGAGCTACCGCGTCCCCGGATGAGCAAAGGAGCGCGTTTTCGGCCCCTCTGCTCATCCGATTGTGATCCATCGCCTCCTTGCGTCAGTTGACGCCGACAGGCTCGGCCTTCGCAGTGCCACGCGGCGCGGGCAGCGCAGCTACCGGCTCCGCGGTGAGCACGACCTTGAGGGCGTGTGTCTCTGCGGCTGCCGCGAACGTGTCGTAGGCGAGCTCGGTGTCGTCGAACGAGAACCGATGTGTCGCGAACTGGCTCGGGTCGAGCTTCCGCTCCTCGATCAACCTCAGGAGCTGCGGAGTCGTCTTCGTGTCGACGAGCCCGGTCGTGATCGTGATGTCGCGGATCCACAACGTCTCGAGGTGCAGCGTCGCCGAATGCCCGTGGACGCCGACGTTCGCGACGCGGCCTCCGGGGCGAACGATCGCAGTGCAGAGCTCGAACGTCTCCGGCACACCGACAGCCTCGATGGCCACGTCGGCTCCGAGGCCGTTGGTCAGCTCCATCACCAGGGCGGCAGCGTCCTCACGGCCGTTGTTGATCGTCGAGTCGGCCCCGAACTCGAGCGCCTTTTCAAGCCGCGCGTCGGACAGGTCGATCGCAACGATGTGACCCGGCGTGAAGAGCTTCGCCGTCATGATCGTCGCCAGGCCGATCGGTCCGGCGCCGACGACAGCGACGGTGTCGCCCGGTTGCACGCCGCCGTTCAGCACGCCGACCTCGTAGGCGGTTGGGAGGATGTCCGCGAGGAACAAGACATCCTCGTCGGAGAGCCCCTCCGGCACCTTGTAGAGGGACGTGTCGGCGAAGGGAACACGCGCGAGCTCGGCCTGCAGACCATCGATCGTATGACCGAAGATCCAACCGCCGCCGCCGGTGCAGAGCCCGTAGTGGCCTTCCTTGCAGAACCGGCAGCGCCCGCAAGACGTGATGCACGAGACGAGCACACGGTCGCCGGCGGCGACGGTCGTGACCGCCGAACCGATCTCGACGATCGTCCCGACCGCTTCGTGTCCAAGGATCGTTCCGGGTGTGACCTCCGGAACGTCACCCTTGAGGATGTGCAGATCCGTGCCGCAGATCGTCGCCGTGTCGATGCGGACGATCGCGTCGGTCGGCTCCAAGAGCGTCGGGTCCGGGACGACGTCCCAGGACCGTTGACCCGGGCCGTGATAGACGAGAGCCTTCATCACTCCTCCTTTGTCAGGAAGATCGTGCGCCGTGCCTGCGTCTCGGGCATCCGTGAGGTCACTGATTCAGCCTCCTCCCGGCACGTACTCCGAGCAGCCGCCCGGAGCGGTGACCGCGTGAGGCGTCGAGACCCGTAGCCGCTCACACGCCGTACGCAGCTTTCCCCGATGCGAGTGCCGCACGGCGGCGGAACAGTTGAGACATGTCCGAGAAGCGGACGGGCGCTTGGCAGAGGAAGGACTGACGTGCAGGCCGTGGGCATGCCTCAACTCGACAGGATCGCACTGGAGTGGGAGCGGACATTCGATGCCGACGACCGTGCTCTGGCTGCCGCCGGCGCCAAGCCGATCGGACTTGATGTAGCGCAGCGTCGTCGCGATCTTGCACAGGAACGCGTGCAAACAGCGGAGCTACTCGCGCGGGTGGCTCGAGTCGCCGGGGGGTGCAGCTTGCACGGTGACTACCCGCGGCCGCCCGTCGGCTCGACGAACTTCTTGACGATCACCAGCTCGTCGGTCCGGTCGACCACCGATTCGACGGCGTCGACCTCGTGCCCGGCCTTGACGACGTAGTGGCCGGGGTAGCTGTGGATCCTCTCGAGCGTGGCCGCGGTCACTTCGATGGTGTCTTCGCAGAGTGGGTTGGCACACTCACAGACGAACTCCGTCCACTCGGCCGCCCTGTTCGAGGCGATCAACGAGTCGTTCAGCTCGGCGAAGAGCTTCTCTGCCAGCGCCGCCCGGGCGGCGAATGACTCCTGGTGAGCCTGTCCGATCTTGGCGAGCGCGTCGGTGATGGCGGCCGGCGTCTCGCGTGTCTCGACGACCCGTTCGGCGAGCGCTCGGATCTTGATCTGATGTGAGCGTGCCGCTTGCCGGAGCAGCTCGAAGCTCTCCGCCATGCTCACTCCAAACCGCTCGAAGATGATTCCCTTCGCCTGTTCGATCACGACTCGCGATGCCAGAGCGTGCTCCAGCTGCGCGATCTGCTCGTCTCTGGGGTCGGTGGCGTCGTCGATGCTCGTATCTGTCATGAGACCTTCTCTTGCATCTGAGGCCCTGAGGTCACGGGGGTCTCGCCGGGAGGAGCCAACGTCCGTCAGGCAGGGGCAGGGCCAGGACGATGCCGAAGTCATTCGGCGCGACCCCGAACTGTACTAGCAGGATCGAAATGGTAGGTTGGTCGGAGTCGCAAAACTGAGGCCCTGTCCCTGCCTCGTCGGTTCCCACAATGACGAAGGACGGTGCTTTTGCCGCGCAGAGCTCTTCATCTTTCCACCGCAATCCGGGTTCTCTCGTTCTGTCGACAGGACGGCCAGACATGGCTGTGATGACCGACCGGCCGGACGAGGAGGCAAACGCCGACGCGGATCCCCGGCAGCTCTCGACCTCACGGGAGGCACTCCGGGTCCTCGTTGTCGATGACGACGACCTGTTTCGGCTGGCGGTTCGAACCCTGCTCGAGACGGACCGGCGGCTGAACGTCATCGGCGAGGCGGCCGACGGCCAACAAGCTCTCGAGGCAGCGATCGAGCTCTCTCCGGACGTCGTCCTGATGGACCTCGATATGCCGGGCATGGGTGGGCTCGAGGCGATAACCCAGATCGCCGGACACAGTGCCGGCCCACCGGTGATCGTTCTGACAGGCTCGAACGATCCTCGGGCGATCGAACGCGCGCACGCGGCCGGCGCCGTCCGTTATCTGTTGAAATCCCACATCGCCGACGTCTGCGGGCTCGTCGTTGCCGTCGGCCGCCGTGAGCCTGGTTGAGTTGACCGTGTCGGCGTAGAAAAACGCCGGTCAGGGCGGTTTTCGAGTACAGGTTTCCGCCCGCTCGGTCGATAAGGGCCAGATGGACGGAAACCCGCGGTTCTTCACCGCGCCCGCGAAGCCGCGGACTCGCACGAGAACGCGTGACGGCCGGAAGGCCGTCCCGGCCCTGGCGCCGATTCCGCTCCCGCAGCAGCGTGAAACGACCGTACGGGTCGCGTTCGTGCTGTCGCAGCCGCTGACTGCACCTGCCGTAACGGGAAGGACGCTGCTCATGCGCGCTCTCCCGGCTCATGTGGCTGTTCACGCTCTCTACGACCGGCGCGCCGATGTCGAGCCGTACGCATCGCAGGCCGGGGCGGTCTCGAAGCTCATCCCGCCGGGCGTTGCACCGGTTCCCGATGCGGTTCGGCTTCGAACGGCGCAGGTGGTGGGCAATGCCGGCCGAACTCGTCGCGACCGTCAGAGACTTCGTCCGCGCGGTCCGTTACCTGCGGCGTCACCGGATCGGCGTCGTGCACGGATACGACACCACCCGCAACGAGCTGTACTGCTTCCTGCTCGCGAGGGTGAGCCGGGTCAAGTGGGTGAGCGGCTTTCACTCGCAGTACGGCGATTGGATGTCGCCCGTCGCCAAGACCACCTTGCGGCACGCCGATCTGATCGCCGCCGTGTCCGATTGGACCGGGCGTCTGATCGTCGAGCGCGGCCACATCTCGGCCGATCGAGTCGTCACGGTCATGAACGGGACCGAGACCGCGAGCTGGGATCCAGCCGCCGTCAACGGCGGGTCCGTTCGCCGCGGGCTCGGGATCGGTGACCACGTGCCGCTCGTCGTTTGCATCGCACAGCTCGCAGAGTGGAAACGACAACACCTCCTCGTGCAAGCCTTCGCTCAGGTGGTGCCGCGGTTCCCGGCGGCCCAACTCCTGCTCGTCGGACAGGAGCAGGAGCCCTGGCGGCGTCCGGGGGGCCCGTTCGAGGAAGAGCTCCGAAGGCTCATCGACGAGCTGCAACTCGGCGGCAACGTGCAACTTGCCGGCTTCCGCACCGACGCGCGCGCAATAGTCGCCACCGCCGACGTGCTCGCGCACCCCGCCGTGGGCGATCCAGGACCGAACGCGTTGATCGAGGCGCTCGCGATGGCGAAGGCGATCGTGACCGTTGACGACGGTGGCTCGGCCGAGATCGTCGTCGACCGTGAATCGGGGCTCGTCGGGCCTGTGGACGACGTCGACCGGTTGGCCGCGAACATCGTTGCGCTGCTCGCGAGCCCGGACCTCCGTACGGAGCTCGGCCGGAACGCGCGCCGACGTGCCGTCCAGCACTTCGACATGCGCCGCGTTGCCGATGAGATGGAGACGCTCGTCTACCGGCGCGTGCTCGGCCTCGACTGAACGGCCTGCAACCCCTCGATCAGGCGAGAGACATCGTGCGAATGTGCCGCGATGATGGGATGGACAACCTGCGGAAAGGACCGGCATCGGCATGCGGCTGCTGACTGTCTTCGACCGGCTGGGCACACCACGATCGTGGCGCGTCCGCCGATGTGACTCGTGACGACCCTGCGGCTGAGCGACCCCGAGCTGCGCGACCTGCTGATCGCCGATCTCCGGACTCGGATCGATCTCGTCGTGGAGCCGGTCGGCCAGGACACGATCGAGGTGTCGCTGCTCGGCTCCTACAGCCTCGAGGCGATGCGCCTTGCGATCGACCTGCGCGTGCGGGCGTGGGAAGCAAGCCAGCGTGCCGCCGGCCGGATGATCCACGTGGAGCTCGTCTAGCGGCGCGCGGCCGGGAGGCGAGGCGTCGCCGCGCCGTGGGGAGACAAGTCAGTGCGGCTGACGCCTCGAGCCTCTACCGGCCGGGCCGATCGTCCGGATAGTTCGATTCGAACGACGCCGAAAAGTTGGCGGAGCCGGCGGCTGCGAGGGAAGATCCCCGCCGGCGCGCCCGTCTACTGGGATGAGGGTCCAGCATTTGGCTCGACCGATCTGGGGGAGGGCGACGGTTGGGCCGGGCTGGCGGCGATCCTCGGGGGCAGTCGGCGGGGCGCAGGTGGTACCGGCCCTGCTGAATGTCTCCGCTGGCGTGTCCGGCGGCTCCACCGTAGTCTCCGCCCATGCCGACCTCCACCGCCGGCGCGTGAGCGAGCGCAGTGCAGATGTCGTAGTCGTCGGGTCAGGCTCGGCGGGCGCGGTGGTCGCGCGCAGGTTGGTGGACAGCGGTGCTGCCCGCGTCCTCCTCCTCGAGGCGGGCGGGCGCGACGAGCATCCCGCAATCCACGATCCAGGCCGAGTGCACGAGCTCTGGCTCTCCGAGGTCGACTGGGCGTACGAGACGGTGCCGCAGGAGCATGCGGCGGGCCGTCGCCTCGCCTGGCCTCGCGGCAGGGTCCTGGGAGGCTCGAGCTGTCTGAACGCGATGATCTGGGTGCGCGGCGCGCCCGAAGACTTCGACACCTGGGCGTATCTGGGTGCGGACGGCTGGTCATGGGAGGACGTACGCCCGGTCTACGAGGCCATCGAGCGGCGAGAGCCCGGCGGCGAAGGCATGGTGAGCTTGCTCACTACTTTCCAACCAGACGCCATCCACGTGTCGATCGCCGAAGCGGCCGAGGAGTGCGGGATCCCCCTCAACCCCGACTACAACAGTGGGCGACAGGACGGGGTGTCGTTCATGCAGTACAGCATCGAGGACGGTGTGCGGCACAGCACGGCCGCGGCGTATATCCGACCGGTCGAAGGCAACCCCAACCTCGAACTGGTCACTGGCGCGACTGCGCGGCGCTTGCTGTTCGACGGCACGCGATGCGTGGGGGTCGAGTGGTCGCAAGACGGCCGAATCGAACGTGCGCGGGCCGAGCAGACCGTCTTGTGTGGGGGAACGATCGGGTCGGCGCAGCTCCTCCTGCTCTCCGGGGTCGGGCCTGCGGATCACCTGCGTTCGCTCGGGATCGACGTCGTCGCGAACCTGCCTGGGGTCGGCGAGAACTTGCACGACCACCTCCTCTCCCCGGTCATCTTCAGCGCGGAGCGGGAGGTCGGGCCGCCTTCCGCCGGCCTGCCCGCCTGCCAGACGCACCTCTTCTGGCGCTCGCGGCCGGGGCTCGCCGTGCCGGACATCCAGCCGATCCACTTCATGGTCCCGATGTACGAACCGTGGATGGAGGGGCCGGAGAACGGCTTCACGCTGATGGGCGGGATCGTGCGGCCCGCGAGTCGCGGAGTGCTGCGCCTCACCGGGCCGGCGCCGGAGGATCCGGTGGCGCTCGACCCGAACATCCTCGCGTGCGAGGCCGACGTCGAGAGCCTCGTGGCCGCCGTTGATCTGTGTCGGCGGATCGGGGCCGGAACCGCGCTCCGCGAGTGGGGCGCTACCGAGCGCTACCCAGGCCCGTCCGTGAACACCTCAGACGCGGTGCGAGGCTATGTGCGCGAGACGGCGATCACGTATCACCACCAGGTCGGCACGTGCAAGATGGGCACCGATGCGGCCGCCGTTGTCGACTCCCGGCTTCGCGTGTACGGGATCGAAGGACTGCGAGTCGCCGACGCGTCGATAATGCCCATGGTGACGACGGGGAACACGAACGCTCCGACGATCATGATCGGCGAGCGCGCGGCCGGGTTCTTGCTGGCCGATGTCTGACTTCGGCGCCGTTCTCGAGACGGCCGGTCTACCAACGGCCGACGTCGACGCCTGGCGCGCAGGCGAGCCTGCGCCCGAGACCGCGTTCGAGCCGGCCCGCGAAGCGACCTGCGCGTACCTCACCCACGGCGAGGAACTGCTCTCACGCCTGCCCTCCCGGCGTGACCGGAGCGGGGCGGAAGCCGACGCGGCGGCGCTCCTCCAGTCCGAGCTCGACGCCGCGCGGGCCCGGTTCCTGCGCGTTCACGCGGACAACGTCTACGACGCCCTGACCGACGACCTGAGGCTGGCGGTGCGCGACGAGACGCTCGTCTACGCCGCTGCCGACCGCTTCCCCGGGCTCGTGCCGACGCGGGCGCAGATGGCGGCCGAGCGGAGCAGGGCCCTGTCCGACAAGGAGGGCATCGAGATCGCGCAGGGACTGTTCCTCTCGTTCGTGCTCGCGTCTCCTCGTTGCGGCGCCCACCTCGTCTGGTCGATGCTGCGTCCGACAGACGCGGCGCTCGCCCGCCTCGAGGAGTTCCAGACGACCGGCATCGCCGATCTTGGCGGGACGTACCTCGAGCGTCGCGGGCGCGCCGCGTATCTCGAGATCCGAAACGACCGTCACCTCAACGCCGAGGACTGCGACACCCTCCCGACCACCGAGGTCGCCGTCGATCTGGCGCTGCTCGACCCTGCCGTGGAGGTGGGCGTCATCCGCGGAGCGGTCGTCAGTCACCCGCGCTACGCGGGCCGCCGTGTCTTCGGCGCCGGCCTCAACCTCACTCATCTGTACCACGGCCGCATCGACTATCTGTTCTTCGTGACTCGCGATCTCGGGTACGTGAACAAGCTCTTCCGTGGGCTGAGCCACGAGGAGCACCGGCCCGCGGAGCCGGAGGAGACGACCGAGAAGCTCTGGCTCGCCGCGGTCGAGACCTTCGCGATCGGCGGCGCCTGCCAGATCCTCCACACGGTCGATCACGTCATCGCCACTCGGGGCGCGCGGCTCTACCTGCCGGCCCGCAAGGAGGGGATCCTGCCGGGCGCCTCCAATCTGCGCCTGGCCCGGTCGGTCGGTGACCGGCTGGCGCGGCAGGCGATCCTCTCGGGGCTCGAGTTCGAGGCCGGGACTCCGCACGGTGATCTTCTCTGCGACGAGATCGTCGAGTCGTCCGACGAGTTGGACGCGGCCGTCGCCCGGCGCGTCGAGGCGCTGACGAGCTCAGGGCTCGTGAATGCGGCGGGCAACCGGCGGGCACTGCGCGTCGGGGCGGAGCCTCTCGACGTCTTCCGGCAGTACATGGCCACCTTCTGCCGAGAGCAGGCCTATTGCCATCTGAGCCCCGCGCTCGTACGCAACCTCGAAGAGCACTGGAACGCCCACGAGCGCCGCCTCTGAGCCCGTGATCTGGAGCCCGGCCGAGCAGCTGCCACGCGGAGAGCTGCGCGCTCTTCAGCTCGAGCGCCTGCGAGCGACCTTCGGGGTCGAGCTCGACTCCCTCGATCAGCTCGGCGGCCTTCCGTTCACCGACAAGTCCTCGCTCCGCGAGGCTTACCCCTTCGGGTTGCTGCGGGTGCCCGTCGGCGAGCTCGCGCGCCTGCACGCGTCGAGTGGCACGCACGGCAAGCCGACGGTGGTCGGCTACACCGCGGGAGACCTGGAGGCCTGGACCGAGCTGATGGCCCGGTCGATGACGCTCGCGGGCGTTCGGCGCGGAATGCTGGTGCACAACGCGAACACCTACGGCCTGTTCACCGGCGGTCACGGCTTCCACCAGGGAGCGGAGCGGATCGGCGCCCCGGTCCTCCCGGTCTCCGGCGGCTTCACGACCCGGCAGGCGATGCTCCTCCACGACCTCGGCGCACAGGTGCTCGTTGCGACGCCTTCGTACGCGCTCGTGATCGCGCAAGCCGTGCACGACGCCGAGATCGACCCGGCCGCGCTCGAGCTCCAGCTCGGACTGTTCGGAGGCGAGCCCTGGACCGAGGGCCTGCGGGAGGAGATCGAGCGCGCGCTGCCCGGGCTTCGGGCCGTCAACTTCTACGGGCTTTCGGAGATGTGCGGTCCCGGCGTCGCGACCGAGTGTCTCGAGGCGCGCGACGGGCTCCACGTCCACGAGGATCACTTCATCGTCGAGGTCGTGGATCCGGAGTCCGGTGCGTCGCTCGACGAAGGAGTCGAGGGAGAGCTCGTCTTCACGACCCTGCTCAAGGAAGCGATGCCGTTGCTTCGCTACCGCACCGGCGACATCGCCACGGTCACCTTCGAAGCGTGCACCTGCGGTCGCACGACGGCCAGGATCCGGGGGCTGCGCGGCCGGAGAGACGACATGATCATCGTGCGCGGCGTCAACGTCTACCCCTCCAATGTCGAGCACGCGCTCCTGACGATCCCCGAGGCCGCTCCGCACTACCAAGTCGTTGTGGAGCGATCCGGGGCGATGGACGAGCTGACCGTCCAGTGCGAGCCCGCTACCGCGAACGTCGATCCCGCGATGCTGCGCGCGGTCGTCGAGCGCGTGCTCCGCGAGCAGCTCGGCGTTCGCGTCCACGCCGACGTTCTCGAGCCCGGGCAGGTGCCGAGGAGCGAAGGCAAGGCCGTGCGCGTCGTCGACCGGCGCTGACGCCGTCCGGTCCTGCCTCCGCTAGGTCAATCGGCGGCTTCGAAGAAGCGCTGCGGGTTCGTCACGAGCATCTCGTCGATCTGGCCCTGAGTCACCCCGGCCGCGAGCAAAGCCGGCAGGACCTTCGTCGAGAGGTGGAGGTAGTCCGGCTTCTCGTCGACGAAGAACGGGTTGCCGATCATGAAATCGTTGAAGCACGCGGCGTCGTGGCCGAGGTGCACGCGGTCGGTGTAGCCCTCGGCGATCAGCGCGAGCAGCGTCTCGATCCGTTTCTCATCGGGGTTGAAGTGCTCGATGTTGAAGCGGTCGCAGCCGAGCGCCGCACCGGTGTCTGCGATCGCACGCAGGTACTCCAGGTCGTTGCTGTCGCCTGCGTGGGCGATCACGATCCTGGTCGGGTCGACCCCGGCGTTCGTGAGCACCTCGAGCGCTGGGAGGCCCGTTTTCGCCACTGCATTGGTGTGGACCATCACGGGGGCGCCGGTCTCGACGCTCGCAGCGGCGATCGCGGCCAGGATCCGCGGCACGTCGCCGACGAGGCCGTGCACCTCCACGGCGCATTTGAGGAACGCAGCCTTGACGCCCGTATCGTCGATCCCCTCGCGAAGCTCCCGCACGAAGAGCTCGACGATCGCATCGTCCGACCGGTAGGCGAGGAAGCTCGGCAGCTCGAGAAACGCGTAGACGCCGGTCGCGACCACGATGTTGAGATCGACCTCGGCGTTGATCCGCTGGATGCGGGGGATGTTCCGGCCGAGCCCGAGCGCAGTGGGGTCGACGAGGGTCTGGATGCCGCTGTCGCGCAGCCGCTGCAGCCTCGCGATCGCGTCTGTGACCCTCACCTCCTCGTCCCAGTAGCGCGGCCCCCAGACATGGCCGAAGTTGATGAGCGCCTCGGGGTCGAGCACGAACACGTGCTCATGCATCAGGGTCGGCCCGAGCTCGGTGACCTCGACGGGGCCCCGAACGGCTTCGACGGTGCTGCCCACCCGAGCGAGCCTAAACCCGGGAGCGGAACCGCGCGCTTCGAGCATGTCCGGCCCGGTCTCGGAGGAAAAGGCGACGAGCCGGGGAGTGGCAGGCAACGACTCCCCGGCCCGGCGCAATCGACGGTCGACGTCGATGCGCCGAACGCTAGTCGGAGGAGATTTGCTGAATTGTCGAGCTCGCTAAAGACTTGGTTAACGAGCACGCGAGCCGCCCTGCCGCGTAGGGTCGCTCTCTGAACACCTGGGCCCTCGCAACAGCAGCCGGAATCCTCCTCGTCTATGCGGCCCTGTCGCGCAGCCTGGCCCGGACCTGGGTCTCCGCGCCGATCTTCTTCCTGTCAGCCGGCTTGATCGTTGGTGGCAAGGGGCTCGGGTGGATCGACATCGGCCCGTCGAGCGAGCAGGTTCGAATCCTCGCCGAGCTCACCTTGACGCTGGTCCTGTTCGCCGATGCCTCCAGGATCGACGTGTCGGCCCTGCGACGCGAATACAGCCTGCCTGCGCGCCTGCTCGGGATCGGCCTGCCGCTGACGATCGCGGCCGGCTGGGCCGTGGGGGCCGGGCTGTTCGGCTCCTTCAGTCTGGCGGAGCTCCTCATCCTCGCTGTGATCCTCGCGCCGACGGACGCTGCGCTCGGGCAGGAGGTCGTGATCGATCCGCGCCTCCCGTCTCGCATCCGGCAGGGCTTGAACGTCGAGTCGGGACTGAACGATGGGATCTGCGTTCCGCTGCTCTTCATCGCGCTCGCGATCGCCGAGGCCGAGTCGGGCTCGGAGACGAATCATGGCGCGTTCACTCTGGTCGTCGAGGCAATCGGCTACGGACTGCTCTTCGGAGTGATCGCCGGCGTGGTCGGGGGCGTGGTCGCCCGGTTCGCCCGGCAACACGGCCTGATGGACTCCGAGTGGAGCCAGATCCTGCCCGTCGCGACCGCCGCGCTCGCCTACGGGCTCGCTGCTCCACTCGGGGGCAGCGGTTTCATCGCGGCCTTTGTGGCCGGCTTCGCGTTCGGCCGGCTGCACCGGGACGAGGACGGCGAGACGACCCGCCTCCTCGGCGAGTTCGGTGGACTGGCCAACAGCGTGACGTTTCTGGTCTTCGGTGCAGCGATTGCCGGGACCGTGCTCGCCGACCTGACCTGGCGAGCGGCGGTCTACGCCGTTCTCAGCCTCACCGCGGTGCGCATGCTGCCCGTCGCCGTGGCGCTGATCGGCACCCATGCCAGGATGCAGACCGTCGCGTTCGTGGGCTGGTTCGGTCCACGCGGCCTCGCCTCCATCGTCTTCACGGTGATCGCTCTCGAAACCGGCTCGCTCGCCCACGCCTCCGACATCACGGTCGCGGTCGGCTTCACGATCGTGCTGTCGGTCTACCTCCATGGCCTGTCTGCGAAGCCCTTGACCGACCGCTATGCGCGCTGGTATCGGGCACATCCCGTCGATCGTCTTCCGCAAATGGAGAGCGTGCCTGCAGCGGCCCAGCGCTGGCGACGGGCCCCGGTCGTGCCGTTCGCGGGCGGCACCGACCGGCGCGCGTAGCCGGCACCCGGTTTAGACGGGCCCCGCATCCCCTGGGCGGGGGATGCCAGCTGCCCCCGAGGCACCGATGAAAGTCATTGTGGGTCCTGCGGCCGCCGATGGTGACACCGAGCCCGATCGCGTCCCTGCGCTCTTGCAGATGCAGCGCGAACTGCTCGTACAAGCCGCGTCGGGCGTGGAGACGCGTGAAGTTCTCGAGCTGCTCGTCGAGCTGATCGAGGCCTACGTGCCCGAGGCGGTCGGCTCGGTGCTCCTGGTCGAGCCGGAGACTCGAACCTTGCGGACACTCGTCGCCCCGAGACTTCCGACCGACTACAGCGCCGCGATCGACGGAGTGCTGATCGCCGACGGCGCCGGCTCGTGCGGGACCGCGGCTGCCTGCAACAGGACGGTCGTCGTCGAAGACATCGCCACCGATCCCCTCTGGGATGCGTTCCGCGAGCTCGCGCTGGCACATGGGCTCCGCGCGTGCTGGTCGACACCGATCGTCGACGGGCTGGATCAGGTGATCGGGACGTTCGCGCTCTACTACGACACCGTTCGGCGTCCGAGCCAAAGCGACCTGGAGCTGGTGAACGTCGCGGCAGGGATCGCGAGCATCGTGCTCGAGCGCGAACGAGCTCTTGCTGCGGCGACGCGTGAGGCGGCCGAGCGCACCGAGATCGACCGTCGGTATCGGACGCTCGTGGAGCAGCTTCCGCTCGTGATCTATGCCGACGCGCTCGACGCTGTCAGCTCGAACATCTTCACCAGCCGCCAGATCGAGGACATCCTCGGCTACCCGGTCTCGGACTGGCATTCCGACGAGCTGCTCTTCGTCAAGCTCCTGCATCCCGAGGACCGCGACCGCGTCCTCGCCGCTCACGCCCGGACGCACCGGACGCACGAGCCGCTGAGCGTCGAGTACCGACTTCGCGCGCAAGACGGCCGCTGGGTCTGGATTCGGGACGAGGGCGTTGTCGTGACGGACGAGGATGGTAAGCCCCTGCACCTCCAGGGCTATCTCCTCGACATCTCGACGGAGCGCGAGGCGGAGGAACAACTCAGGCGCCAGGCGCTCTACGATCCGCTGACCGGTCTTGCCAATCGTGTCCACTTCACCGAGCGGCTCGACCACGCGGTGGCGACCCGCAAGCGCTCCGGCAGGCAGACAGCTCTCCTGTTCGTCGATCTCAACAACTTCAAGAGCCTCAACGACAGGTTCGGGCATCCCGCGGGCGACGCCGCCCTGCAGACGCTTGCCAATCAGCTCGAGTCGGTCATTCGCACAGGTGACACGGCGGCACGTCTCGGGGGTGACGAGTTCGGGGTGATCCTGCAGAGCGTCCACGACCCGGCCGAGGCCTCGAGCGTCGCCCAGAGGCTCCATACGGCATTGGCGGAGCCGCTGGAGATCGAGGGGCACCAGATCAAGATCGACGCAAGCATCGGCATCGCGCTCGGCGACGACCCGCGGCTCCTGTTGAAGGAGGCGGACGCCGCGATGTACCGGGCGAAGTCCCATCCGGGCCTCGGGTTTGCGTTCTTCGATCCGGATCTCGACGAGGCCGCCCTGGTGCGGTTTCGACGGATCGCCGAGCTCGGTGATGCGGTCGACCGCGACGAGTTCATCCTCCACTACCAACCGATCGTCACCCTGGCGTCGGGCGCGACCGATGGTTACGAGGCTCTCATCAGGTGGCAGCACCCCGCCCTCGGCGAGCTCGCACCCCTGGAGTTCATCCCGCTCGCGGAGGAATGCGGGCAGATCGTTCCCATCGGGCGGTGGGTCCTGCGTGAAGCGTGCTGTCATATCGCGCGGCTCGGCGACAGCGTCGGCCGGATGTTCGAGATCGCCGTCAACGTGTCGGCGAGACAGCTTCAGCATCCCGACTTCGTCACGCACGTCGAGGACGCGCTACGCGAGTCGGGGCTCGCTCCTGAGCAGCTCGTGCTGGAGATCACCGAGAGCGTCGTCATCGATACCGGCGACGTCGAAACGCGGCTCGCGCTGCTGAAGCAGCGAGGGGTGCAGATCGCGCTCGACGATTTCGGCACGGGCTACGGATCCCTCGCGTATCTGCAGAAGCTGCCGGTCGACATCGTGAAGATCGATCGAAGCTTCACGGCGACGATCGACGAGGAGAACGGAGGCGAGGCGCTGCTCCGCGCGATCATCGGCCTCGGCAGCGCTCTCGGGACACGGCTCGTGGCCGAAGGGATCGAGCGAGTGACTCAGAGCGATCTCGTCACGACCCTGGGCTGCGAACGCGCCCAGGGCTTCCACTACGGCCGGCCGTCGGCGATGCAGTCGTTCGACGTCGCCGACGTCACCCACGGCCCTTCTTCCTGAACTCGTCCTCCGTCGGCAGCTCTCCTCGCTTGCGCGCTGCCAGCACGCACTCCATGTGTGCGTGGCGCCGTCGCGAGACGTCGCCCTCCGGCGCGATCAACGCGTGTTCACTCGTCGCGTGCAGCATCCCGTCGCACAACGGGCAGACGTAGCTCGCGGGCTTGAGGTTCTGCGCGGGTCGCATCGCCCACCAGCGGGCCTCCACTCCGGCTCCTACGGTGTCACGCGGTAGATCGAGCCACCCTGATCTCCGGTGTACAGCTTGCCCCCGGCCGTACCGACGGCGATCACCGGCGCGCCGTACCCGGTCAGGAACGGTGTCAGCCGCCCGCCCGCTTCCGGCATCGACACGACTTCCGGGCCCTGGCCCAAACCCCCGTACAGCGCGATGTACAACCGGCCTTTCACGAGACCGAGGCCCATCGGCGACGCGTGCGCTGCGAACTGGATGAACGGCTTGGCGTAGTTCGCGCACGAGCTCACGTCCGCGGGACAGGTGGGGTAGCCGTAGTTGGCGCCGCGTTTGAGTGCGATGACGTAGTCGGGCGGTCGCTTCGGCCCGAGGTCGTCCTGGTTGAGATCCGAGACGAGCGGCAGCGAGTGGCCCGGCAGGAAGAGAGGCTGCCAGGGCTGGCGGATCCCGGTCGCGACCACGGAGATCGCTCCCGAGGCCGGATCGACCGTGAGAAAGTTGGTCGCGTAGCCCGGATCGGGTGTATCAGGGTTCGCTCCGACATAGATCAATCCGTCGGGGCCGACGGCGAGGCCGTTGAAGGCGGCGTACCCGTCCGGGCCGGTCGCGATGACGCGCGTGGTCCGAAACTGCCGTCCGTTCCAGCCGCTCACCGCCAGGATCGCCGGGCCGGTGCTCAGATAGAGCGTTCCGTTGCCGGCCGCCGCGATCCCGTTCACATGGGCCGGGGAGCCGGGGACTCTGACCGCCTTGCCGCCGCCGAGCACGTAGAGGCCGCCGAGCACCTTGGCGTTGTACTCGTCTCCGTAGCCGGAGACGAAGATCCGGCCCGCCAGCACGGCGAACGCCGTCGGGGTCGGTACGCCGCGAGCCACGACGGTCACGGTGCGGCCGCCCGCG
The DNA here is from genome assembly GCA_963703445.1 of uncultured Thermoleophilia bacterium. Taxonomy (GTDB): domain Bacteria; phylum Actinomycetota; class Thermoleophilia; order Gaiellales; family Gaiellaceae; genus PALSA-600. The sequence goes on from CAVPEK010000001.1 coordinate 419,830, forward strand.
GCCTTCGGCGCCGCAGGCGGGCTCTTGGCGGCCGCGCCCGCGGCCGCCGTCACCGCTACGGCAGCGACGAGCGATGCCTTGAGGATAAAACGGCCCATTTCGGACGTGACCCTAGTGAATCGTGAGGATGATCCGCCCGAGGGTGCTCAAGGCTCGGCCGTTCCGACCGATACCGTCGAACAGGCGATGAACCTGGGACCGGACAAATGAGGCGAATCGGCTCGAGGCACGCTGCGGCGTTCCTCGCCGCGCTCGCGGCCGCGCTGCTGCTCGCCGGCGCGGCGGTCGCGGACAAGGAGCAGATCCATCTGACCGCGGCCGGGCAGGCTGCCGCGCGGGCTGCCGTCATGCAGCGCGCCGATCTCGGTGGGAGCGGCGGTTGGACCGGCGGGTCGAAGAAGCCCGACCTGTCGTCGGGAACCGGCTGCGCGAACTTCAAGCCGAAACAATCAGATCTCGTCCTGATCGGTGCAGCCGAGACCGTCTTCAAGCATCCCGGGGTGGAGTTCGACAGCGAGGCACAGGTATTGGAGACCCCGGCGATGGTGCGTCTCGACTGGCAGCGGACCGTGCTCGCGCCGCAGGTGATGCCGTGCTTGCGGAGCAACCTCGAGAAGCAGCTGACGCCGTCGGAGCGGCTTGTCTCGGTGCGCCGCATCCCCTTCCCTGCGCTTTCCGGCTACACCCGTGCCTACCGCACCACGGTGGACGTCAAGTCCACCTCGGGGACGACGCGCGTGTTCGTCGACCTCATCCTGATCGGCCGATCCAGCACCGAGATCACGCTGACGACCACGGCTCCGCTGGTCGCCGAGGCGCCGGTTCGCGCCGCCGAGCTTCGGCTCGCACACATCCTGGTCGCGCGAGCCGCGCCCTAGCCCGCTACTCGGGATCGGGCACGCGGTTGGCGTAGTTCGTGTGCAGCACGTACAGCGCCTCCGCCAGGTCGGGGGAGGTGAGCGCGTGCTTGTGCAGGAATCCCGACGCGCCCGCTGCGTCGGCCCGTGCGACGTCGTCGTACTCGTCGGACCCGGTGTAGATGACCACATGCTGGTCGGCGTCGCGGGCGTGAATCGCGCGCGTTGCGTCGATCCCGTCGAGCCCGGGCATCCCGATGTCCATCAATACGATGTCGGGCTCGTGCTCGGCGCAAAGCCGAACCGCCTCGTTGCCGTCCGACGCGCGAGCGACGAGAACGAAACGCGCGTCATCGTCGAGGACGCTCTCGACGAGGTCGGCGAGTTGCTCGTCGTCCTCGGCGATCAGAATGCGGAGCGGTTCGTCGGTCACGAGCCGGGAGCCTGTCACAGGCGGCCCGTAGGATGCGGCGGTGATCATCGACGGCCACAACGATCTCGTCCTGCATCGCTGGCGAGGTGAGCCGACGGATCATCTCGACCTCGACGCAGCAGCGGCTGCTGGGTTCGCCGGCGGCTTCTTCGCGTTGTACGTCCCGTCGCCGCCGATGCCGGATCCGACCGAGACTCCCTACGCGGTGCCGCTTCCCGAGCCGATCCCGCACGACGAGGCGTCCCGGATCGCAGAGGAGCTGTTCGACGCACTTCGCGGCCTGCCGCGTCGTCCGCGCGACGTCCGCCGACGATTTCGGCGCCGACCACATCACCGCGATCGTGCACATGGAGGGCGCAGAGCCGATCGCACCGGATCTCTCGAACCTCGAACGATGGTACGACCGAGGCCTTCGCTCGGTTGGGCTCGTGTGGTCGCGTCCGAACGAGTTCGCCGAGGGTGTGCCGTTTCGGTTCCCCTCGTCGCCCGACATCGGCGGCGGGTTGAGCAGGCCCGGGCGCGAGCTCGTGCGGCCTGCAACCGGCTCGGCATCCTCGTCGATGTATCGCACCTGAACGAGGCCGGCTTCTGGGACGTGGCCGCGCTCTCCGACGCGCCGCTCGTCGCAACACATTCGAACGCGCACGCTCTCTGTGCCGCGTCACGCAACCTGCTCGATTCGCAGCTCGACGCGATTCGCGAGTCGAATGGCATCGTCGGCGTCAACTTCGCCGTCACGTTCCTGCGCGCAGACGGATTGCTCGTGCCCGAGACGCCGATCACCGAGATCGTGCGCCACATCGACTATCTCGTCGAACGGATGGGCGTCGACCACGTTGCCTTCGGCTCGGACTTCGACGGTGCGGTGGTCCCGGAGGAGCTCGGCGGCGTCGCCGGGCTGCCGAAGCTCGTCGAGGCCCTGCGGGAAGCCGGATACGACGACGACGCAGTCGCGCTGATCACGCACGAGAACTGGCTGCGCGTCCTGCGCGCGACGTGGCGCTGACCCGAATCTGATTCCGCGCAGCGGAACCAGATTCGCGAGTTCGAGCGGTGTCAGACTACGGCGAATCAGATTCGTGGGCGCCTGAACGTTTCGTCGACCGAATCTGATTCCGCGCAGCGGAACCAGATTCGCGAGTTTCGAGTCGTGATTCGCCTACGGCGAATCGGATTCCGTGGGCCGCCGCGCGAAGAAGCTGCGTGCCTTCAGGTGCATGACGAGCACGCCGTCCTGGTTGAACACCTCGTTCGTCGTGAAGACCGTTCCCCGGCGCGGGTCCTTCGACGACGGCTGCACGTCGATCACCGTCGAGCGGCCCGTGAGCGTGTCGCCGGGGCGGACCGGCGCCGTCCAGCGGATCTCTTCGACGCCCGGTGAGCCGAGCGACGCCGAGTCGAGCAGAACGGCGCGCACGAACATCCCCATGAAGAGCGCCGTCGTGTGCCAGCCGCTCGCGATCAGCCCGCCGAAGGGCGAGTCGCGGGCTGCCTCGGGGTCGACGTGGAACGGCTGTGGGTCGAACCGCAGTCGCGAACTCGACGATCTCCTCCTGCGTGACCGTGACCGGTCCGACCTCGGTCACGTCGCCGACCTGAAAGTCCTCCCAGTAGCGCATGACCCGGCACGCTATCGATACCGTCTCGCGATGCGCACGAGGGACCTCGGACCGCTCGACGTCAGTGTCGTCGGCCTCGGCTGCAACAACTTCGGCGGCCGGATCGACGAGGCGGCAACGCGCGCCGTGGTCGACGCCGCGCTCGACGCCGGCGTCACGTTCTTCGACACCGCCGACATCTACGGCAACCACGGCGGGAGCGAAGAGCTGCTCGGCAGCGCGCTTCGCGGACGCCGCGACGACGTCGTGCTCGCGACGAAGTTCGGCAAGGAGATGGGGGACGGCGCGGAGCGGCGCGGCTCGCGGACTACATCCGCGCAGCGCTCGAGGCGTCGCTGCGCCGACTCCAGACCGAGGTCGTCGACCTCTACCAGCATCACGAGGAGGACACCGAGACGCCGCTCGAGGAGACGATCGGCGCGCTCGACGAGCTCGTCGCCGAAGGCAAGATCCGCGCCTACGGCACGTCGAACTACCGGGCCGCGACCCTCGAGCGCGCCAGGGCGATCGCGTCGGCCGCGTACGTCTCGGAGCAGAGCGAGTACTCGTGGCTGCGCCGCGAGGCCGAGGCCGAGGTGCTGCCCGCCTGCGAACGGCTCGGGCTCGGCTTCATCCCGTTCTTCCCGCTCGCGAGCGGCCTGCTCACCGGCAAGGTCTCGCGCGACGCTCCGCCGGCCGAGGGCACGCGTCTGCACGGCCGGACGATCGACGACGCCGAGCTCGACCGCGTCGAGCGGTTGGCGGCCTGGGCGCGAAGCCCACGGCGTGTCGCTGCTCGACGTCGCGGTCGGCGGTCTCGCTGCGATCTCGCCGGTCGCGTCGGTGATCGCCGGCGCGACGAAGCCGGAGCAGGTGCGCGCGAACGCCGCGGCCGGGCAGTGGGAGCCGTCGGCCGCGGAGCTCGACGAGCTCGCGCAGCTCTGAACCTGACTCCTAGGCGATCTTCATCGCGACGTGCTTGATCTGCGTGTACTCCTCCATCGAGTAGATCGACATGTCCTTGCCGTAGCCGGACTACTTGTAGCCGCCGTGCGGCATCTCGGACGAGATCGGCACGAGGTGGTCGTTGACCCAGACCGTTCCGAACTGCAGCTTGCGCGCGGCGTTCAGCGCGCGGCCGACGTCGCGCGTCCAGACCGACGCGGCGAGGCCGTAGCGGACGTCGTTCGCCCACTCGATCGCCTGGTCGTCGTCGGCGAAGCGCTGCACCGTGACGACCGGGCCGAACACCTCGTTCTGGACGATCTCGTCGTCCTGCGCGACGTCGGTGACGATCGTCGGCTTCACGAACCAGCCCGTGTCGCCGTCCGCTGCGCCGCCGGTGAGCACGGTGGCGCCCTTGGCGCGGTCGAGGAAGCCGAGGATCCGCTCCTGCTGGTCCTTCGTGATCACCGGGCCCATCTCGATGTCGTCGCTCGTCGGCGGGGTCGCCGACCTTGATGCACTCGACCGCCGGGACGAGCGCCTCGAGCAGCGCGTCGTAGATCTTCGGGCCGGCGATGATCCGCGATGCCGGCGGTGCAGTCCTGGCCCGAGTTCCAGAAGCCGGCGATCTTGATGCCCTCGGCGACCTGCTCCGGGTCGGCGTCGTCGAAGACGACCATCGGCGCCTTGCCGCCGAGCTCGAGATGCACGCGCTTCAGCGTGTCGGCCGCGTTGCGCGCGATCAGCTTGCCGGTCGCGACGTCGCCGGTCAGCGAGACGAGGCCGATGTCGGGGTGGCTGACGAGCCGCTCGCCGGTCGGCACGCCGTCGCCGGTGACGACCTGCAGCACGCCGTCGGGGATCACGTCCTTCGCGAGCTCGACGAAGCGCAGCAGCGACATCGGCGTCTGCTCGGACGGCTTCAGGATCTGCACGTTGCCGGCGGCGAGCGCCGGGCCGAGCTTCCAGATCGCCATCATCAGCGGGTAGTTCCAGGGGCAGATGCCCGCGACGATGCCGATCGGCTCGCGCCGGATCATCGACGTGTAGCCCTTGATGTACTCGCCGGCGGACTTGCCTTCGAGGTTGCGTGCCGCGCCCGCGAAGAAGCGCAGGTTGTCGGCGCAGAACGGCATCTCGTCGCGCGACGCCATCAGCGGCTTGCCGACGTTGCGCGACTCGATCTGCGCGAGCTCCTCGGCGTTCTCGTCGATCACGTCGGCGAGCTTGAGCAGCAGCGCGGCGCGCTCGCCCGGGGTCGCGTCGAGCCATTCGGGCAGCGCCTGCTTGGCGTGCTCGACGACCTCGTCGACCTCGTCCGCAGTCATGTTCGGGACGGAGTCGATCGTCTCGCCGGTCGCCGGGTTGATCACGTCGATGGTTGCCATGTGATCTCTCCTATTCGGTGCGAAGGATCCCGCTCTCGCGGGTCAGCCGTTGCGCGAGCGCAACGGGGATGATCGTCACTGCAAGGATCAGGAAGACGACGACGTTCACCTGCGGCAGTTGCTGGCCGAGGCGGATCTGACCGAAGATCCAGATCGGCAGGGTGTTCTGCGCGCCCGCCGTGAACGTCGTCACGATCACCTCGTCGAAGGACAGCGCGAACGCGAGCAGCGCGCCGGAGATCAACGCCGTCGAGATCGTCGGGAAGGTGACGTAGCGGAACGTCTGGATCCCGTCGGCGCCGAGATCCATCGACGCCTCGGTCAGCGAGCCCGGGACGCGGCGCAGGCGTGCGATCACGTTGTTGTAGACGACGACGACGCAGAACGTCGCATGGCCGATCACGATCGTCCAGAGCCCGAAGTTGAACTTCCAGAACGTGAAGTACGAGTTGAGCGCCATGCCGGTGATGATCCCGGGAAGCGCGATCGGCAGCACGAGCAGGAACGAGATCGACTCGCGGCCGAAGAACCGGAAACGGTGCACGCCGAACGACGCCGTCGAGCCGAGGACGAGCGCGATCAAGGTGGCGAGCACGCCGGCCTTCAGCGAGAGCAAGAGCGCCTGCTGCATGTCGCCGTTGTGGATCGCCGGCGAGAACCACTTCGTCGTCAGCCCGGGATCGGCCAGCTCTGGACGTTCGACGAGTTGAAGGCGTAGAGGCAGATGACAGAGATCGGGATGTAGAGGAACGCGAGCACGAGCAGCACCCAGACCCCGAGCCCGATGCCTCGTTCGGCGACTCTCCATCACAGCGCCTCGAACGCGCCGAGCCGGCGCGCGATCATCAGATAGACGCCCATCACGAGCAGCGGCACGACCGCGAACGCGGCAGCGAACGGCAGGTTCCCGGCGCCGTTGACCGAGTCGTAGACGACGTTGCCGATGAACTGGGACGACGGGCCGCCGACGAGGATCGGCGTGATGTAGTCGCCGAGCGTGAGCGAGAACGTGAAGATCGAGCCGGCGACGATGCCCGGCAGCGCGAGCGGCAGGATCACGGTGCGCAGCGTGCGGCCGCCCTTCGCGCCGAGGTCGCGTGACGCCTCGATGTAGGAGTGGGGGATCCGCTCGAGCGCCGCGTAGACCGGCAGGATCATGAACGGCAGCCAGATGTACGAGAAGACGAGCCAGACGGCGGTGTTCGAGTAGGCGAGGTTCGCCGACGGCAGACCGATCTTGTGCAGCGTCCAGTTGAGCAGGCCGTCGTGGTTGAGGATCAACTGCCACGCGTAGACCCGGGCGAGGTACGAGGCCCAGAGCGGCAGCAGAACGAGCACGAAGAGAACGGCGCGCACGCGCGGCCCGGCCAGTCGTGCCATGAAGTACGCGAACGGGAACGCGATGATCGCGTCGGTCACCGTGACGGCGGCCGCGATCAGGATCGTTCGAAGCGCGACGGTGCGGTAGGTCGAGCCGTTCCAGAGCTCGCGGTAGTTGTCGAGCGTCCAGCTGTGGATCGTCAGGCCGTGAACGGGTCGACGGTCCAGAACGACGAGACGAACAGCGCGACGAGCGCCGCGATGTAGACGACGAGGAACGCGAGGACCGGCGGGGAGAGGAGCGAGAGCGCCTTCAGCCAGCGTCGGCGCCAGAGGGCGCCGCCGAGGCGGCGGCGCGCTCCGGGGCCATTGCGGGTCAGCCCTTGAGCTGCGTCCAGGCCTGCTGCCACTTCGTGTAGTCCATGCAGTTCTTCTGGCCGTTGCCGCAGTCGGCGATCGGGGTCTTCCAGAAGTGGATCTGCTTGAAGTACTTGAGCGGCGCGTTCGCGTGGTACTGCGCGCACGAGCCCTTCGAGAGCTTGTTCATGATCGGGCACGCCTTCGAGTTGACCGGCGTTTCACCGTAGTAGGTGGCCTGCTCGGCCTGCACCTTCGGCGTCGAGATGTAGGCGAGCCACTTGTAGGCACAGTCGAGGTTCTTCGTGTGGGACGAGACCATCCAGGTGTCGAGCCAGCCCGTTGCGCCTTCCTTCGGGATCGATGTCCTTGACCGGAGCCTTCTCAGCGATGAGCTGGCTCATCTGATACGGCCACGAGGCGCCGATCACGACGTCGCCGTTCTTGAAGTCGCTGATCTCCTGCCCGCCGGACGCCCAGTACCTCTTGATCAGCGGCTTCTGCTTCTTGAGCAGGTTGATCGTGGCGTTGAACTGAGCCGAGTTCAGCTCGTACGGATCCGTGATGCCCGAGCGACGGCTGCGTCTTCATCAGGTACAGCGCCGCGTCGGCGATCTGGATCGGGTTGTCCGGCACGGTGATCTTGCCCTTGTACTTCGGGGTGTAGATCGACGGACCACGACGTCGGCGCCGGCTTCACCTTCTTGGTGTTGTAGAGAAGGGTGTTCGGCCCCCACTGCAGCGAGATGCCGTAGTGCTTGCCGCCGACGGTGTTGTTCGGCGGTGACTGGAACGCCTTGCCGAAGTTCTTGAAGACGGGGATCTTCGACGGGTCGACCGGCTGGACGTCCTTGCCGTAGATCAGGCGCAGCGATGCGTCACCGGATGCGGAGACCATGTCGTACTGGCTGCCGCCGCCGGAGCGCATGAGCGTGACCATCTCGTCCGACGAGCCCGCGTACTTCGCGTGGACGGTGCAGCCCGTCTGCTGCTCGAACGGCTTCACCCAGAGCGGCTGGAGGTAGCCCTCCCACGCGATCATGTTGAGCGTGCCGCCGCTCGACCTTGTCGCGCCGGCCGCCGGGAACGCCAGCTCCGACCGCAAGGATCGCCAGCAGCGCCCACATGCGCTTTGTCATCTGACCTCCTGCTCGAGAGTGTGGTGGGGGGTGATCTCGTACGCGTCCTCGTCGCGCCAGCGGACGTGGACGCGGGTGCCCGGCGCGACGGACGAGCCGTCGTTCTGCCGGACGACTGTCAGTCGGTCGCCGGCGTCGGTGTCGACGAGGATGCGCGTGAAGGCGCCGACGAAGACGACGTCGGCGACGACTCCCGGCTTCGCCGCTCCCGTTCAGCTCGATCCGCTCCGGGCGGACCGAGAAGCGCTTGCCGTCGCGCTCGAGGATGTTCGACGTGCCGACGAAGCCGGCGACGAACTCGGTCGCCGGCTGTTCGTAGATCTCGCTCGGGGATCCGACCTGCTCGATCTTTCCCTCGTTGAAGACGGCGACGTGGTCGCTCATCGTCAACGCCTCCTCCTGGTCGTGCGTGACGTAGAGGAAGGTCATGCCGAGCTCGCGCTGCAGCGACTTGAGGAAGACCTGCATCTCCTGGCGCAGCTTCAGGTCGAGCGCGCCGAGCGGCTCGTCGAGCAGCAGCACCTTCGGCCGGTTGACGATCGAGCGGGCGAGCGCGACCCGCTGGCGCTGGCCGCCCGAGAGCTGAACCGGCTTGCGCTCGCCGTACGCGTCGAGGCGCACCATGCGCAGCACCTCTTCGACCTGGGTTCGCCGGGCTGCCCGTCCGACGCCCTTCACCTTCAGGCCGTAGCCGACGTTCTCGGCGACCGTCATGTGCGGGAAGAGCGCGTAGTCCTGGAAGACGGTGTTGACGTCGCGCGAGTAGGGCGGCTGATTCGTGATGTCCTCGCCGCCGAGCGTGACGCGGCCGGTGTCGGGCTGCTCGAAGCCGGCGATGATGCGCAGCGTCGTCGTCTTGCCGGAGCCGGACGGGCCGAGCAGCGTGAAGAACTCGCCGTCGCCGACCGTCAGGTCGACGTTGTCGACCGCAACGACGTCCCCGTAGCTCTTTCGGATTCCCGCGACCGAGACGTCAGCCGCCAAGTGCGTGCTCCAGGATGTCGAGCCCGCGCTCGAGCTCCTCGTCGCCGACCGTGAACGGCACGAGGATCCGGATCACGTTGCCGTAGAGGCCGCAGGAGAGGAGCATCAGGCCCTGCTCGCGGGCCGCGGCGGTGATGCGCGCCGTCTCGTCTCCCGTCTGTTCCGGCAGCTCGATCGCGACCATCGGGCCGAGCCCGCGCACCTCCGATCCTGCAGGCGCCATCGCCTCGAGCCGCTCGCGCAGGCGCGCGCCGATCTGCTCCGCGCGTGGACGCTGCTCTGCGAGTGCGTCGAGGATGGCCGCCGCTGCGGCGCAGGCGAGCGGGTTGCCGCCGAACGTGCCGCCGAGACCGCCCGGCGGAACCGTGTCCACGACCTCGGCACGGCCCGTGACGGCCGCGAGCGGCAGGCCGCCGCCGAGCGTCTTGCCGCTGACGAGCAGGTCGGGCTCGACGTCGTAGTGCTCGATCGCCCAGACCGGGCCGGTGCGGCCGCAGCCCGCTCTGCACCTCGTCGTTCACGTAGAGGATCCCGTAGTGGTCGAGGAGCTCCTGCAGGCGCCGCGGGAAGTCGGGCGTCATCGCGATGAAGCCGCCCTCGCCCTGCACCGGCTCGAGCACTGCGCACGCGACCGAGCTCGGGTCGACGTCGCCCTTGAAGAGCCGCTTGAGCCCGTCGATCGCGTCGTCCTCGCTGACGCCGCGGAACGGATACGGCGCGGGCGTCCGGTACACCTCGGGCGCGAACGGGCCGAAGCCTGCCTTGTACGGCACGACCTTCGACGTCATCGTCATCGACAGGAGCGTCCGGCCGTGGAAGGCGTTGTCGAACACGATCACAGCCGGCCGGCCCGGTGGCGACGCGCGCGATCTTGACGGCGTTCTCGATCGCCTCTGCACCGCTCGATCAGGAGGATGGATTTCTGATCGGCGCCGCGGCAGGGTGAGAGCTCGGCGAGGCGCCGGCACACCTCGATGTACGGCTCGTACATCCCGACCATGAAGCACTGGTGCATGTAGTGGTCGACCTGCGCGTGCACCGCGTCGACGACTGCGGGCAGGTTGTGCCCGAGATTGGCGCAGCCGAGCCCGCCGGCGAAGTCGATGTACTCGCGCCCTTCGGCGTCCCAGATCCGTGCGCCCTCGGCTCGCTCGACGACGAGAGGTGGAGTCGAGATCCCGCGCGCGACGTAGCGCTCGCGGGCTTCCTGGACGCGCTCGGACGCGCTTCGTTCCTGCAACGACACGGCAACCGCGACTGTATACGCGTCATTCAGCCGGCGAAAGTGCTTCGGCCCTCGAAAGGCAGTCCCGAGCGGCCCGATACCATTCCGCACCCTGGCGCCTTGGCCGAGTGGTTAGGCAGCGGCCTGCAAAGCCGTTTACAGCAGTTCGAATCTGCTAGGCGCCTTGCAGACGACCGCCGTGCCCGTGTAAGAGGGTTATCACCGTGGCCTCTCCCGAAGCCCCACTAGGGGAACCGCGCTGGCCGCCGATCACCGCCCTCGTCGTGCTGATCGTGCTGAACGTCGCTCTGCGGCTCTGGCTGCCCCACGAGCCGCTCGTGGGCATTCCGTGGGTCGTCCCGGCCCTCGAGATCGTTCTCCTCAGCGTCCTGCTTCTCGCTGACCCGAGCCGCCATGCAAGCCACCGCACTCGGGGGTCGATGCGTCGTATCTCATTCGCCCTCGTCGGCCTGCTCGTCGCGGGCGCTCTACTTGCGACCGGGCTCCTGATCCACGACCTGATCAGGGGAGCGAAGGTCGCGCAGTCGCCGACGACCCTGCTCGCCGACGGTGCGTTCGTGTGGGTGGGCAACAACCTCGCCTTTGCGCTGCTCTACTGGCTGATGGACGGCGGCGGCCCGATCTCGCGGCTCCAGCACGCTGCTCCGGTCGACTTCGCCTTCACGCAGCACCTCAGCCCGGAGATCGCACCCCGCGGCTGGCGGCCGTTCTTCCTCGACTATCTCCACCTCGAGCTTCACGAATGCCACGGCGTTCAGCCCGACGGATGTGATGCCGCTGACCCACAGAGCCAAGTTCACGATGGTGGTGCAGTCGACCGTCGCAATCGCCCTCTTCGGGCTCGTCGTCGCGCGTGCCGTCAACGCGTTCACCTGACCGTCCCCGGCTCGGACGTTGCGCGATCGTCCCTCAGCCGTCGCGGCCGAAGATGGAGCTCTCGAGCACGTAGAAGAGCGCGATCGCGCCGTAGAGGGCGACGGCGAGATAGGCGGAGATGAGCGACGAGAGCGTCGCCGCGCCGTAGATGATCGAGCCCGGCGCGAACGAACGTGAGATACCGCTCACGACCCGCTGGTCGGCGTCGGCAGCGATCAGCCGGCGTCCCCGCGCCGCGTAGAACCACATCGTCCCGTACGAGATCGCCATCAGCGTGAAGGTCAGGCCGTAGGCGAAGGCCGCGGCCTTCGACCCGTCGCGCAGGGTCTCGGCGAGGACCCGGGTCGGGTAAGGGCTGAACGCGACGATCATCAGGAACACGACGTTGATGAAGAGGAACGTTCGGTCGACCCGGTCGATCTGCTGCATCACCGTGTGGTGGTTCACCCAGATGATCCCGATCGTCAGGAACGAGATCGCGTAGGCCACGTACGACGGCCAGGCGTGCACGAGCCCGTGAGACACAGAGCCGCCTGCTCGATGCACCTCGAGGATCAGGAGCGTCGCCGCGATCGCAAACACACCGTCGCTGAACGTCTCGAGCCGCTCCGTCCTCATCGCGCCAGTCTAGGATCGGACCATGAGCCGTGGGCTTGACGGAGGCGAACAGGGAGCGGAGGTGCCGGCTTGGCCGGCGCTGGAGCGGGAGCTGAGCCGTAGGCTTGACGGAGGCGAACGGGAATGAGCTTTTCAGGGGCGCTGATCCAGAACGCGATCTACATCGCGCAGGAGCCGCCGGAGTGGCCGATCACGGCGGACGACTGGGAACGCGCGGCGGAGGAGCGGCTCGACGCCGGCGCCTTCGGCTACATCGCGGGCGGCGCGGGCGCGGAGTCGACGATGCGCGCGAACCTCGACGCGTTCGCGAAGTGGCGCATCCGCCCGCGGATGCTCACCGGGAACACCGTGCGGGACATCTCCGTCGACGTGCTCGGCACGCATTCTCCGGGACCGTTCCTGCTCGCACCGGTCGGTGTGCTCTCGATCGCCCACGAGACGGCGGAAGTGGCGGTCGGCGAGGCCTCCTCGTCGTCGGGAGTTCCGCTGGTGCTCTCGAGCGCGGCTACTCACTCGATCGAAGAGGTCGCAGCGACGAACGCGCCCCGCTGGTTCCAGCTCTACTGGGTGAACGACCGTGAGATCTGTGCCAGCTTCGTGCGCCGCGCCGAGGAGGCCGGGTACGGCGCGATCGTGGTCACGCTCGACACGCTGACACTCGGCTGGCGGCCGCGGGATCTGCGCCAGGCCTATCTGCCGTTCATCAGAGGAGAGGGCTGCGGGCAGTACTTCTCGGACCCCGTGTTCCTGTCGCGGCTCGACAAGACGCCGCAGGAGGATCCGCTCACCGCCGCTGCCACGATGCTCGCGACCTTCCCGAACCTCGGGCTGACGTGGGATGACCTCGACTGGCTCCGGCAGCAGACGAAGCTGCCGCTGCTCGTCAAGGGTGTCCTCACAGCGGACGACGCTCGGCGTGCGCTGGCCCGTGGGATGGACGGTGTCGTCGTCTCGAACCACGGAGGGCGGCAGGTCGACGGCGCGGTCGCAGCACTCGACGCGCTCGTCGAGGTTCGCGACGCGTTGCCCGATGCGGTCGTGCTCATGGACGGGGGAATTCGTTGTGCTGCCGATGTGCTGAAGGCGGTCGCGCTCGGCGCCGACGCTGTGCTGCTCGGTCGCCCGTACGCGTGGGCGCTCGCCGTCGGCGGGCGCCGTGGCGTCGAGGAGCTGATCCAGAACCTGTTGGCCGAGATCGACCTCACGCTCGCGCTCGCCGGTGGGACGTCGATCCGCGAGCTCGATCGTTCGTGGCTGTCGACCGCGGCGTAGTCCTCTCGGGGCCGGGCGCGGTTGCACTCGAGGAGATTCGGGTCGAGCCGCCCGGACCGGGCGAGGTCCTCGTTCGCATCGAGGCGACCGGGGTCTGCCACAGCGATCTGCATGTGATCGAAGAGGACGGTTGGGGCCACGCGTTTCCCGTGCTCCTCGGGCACGAGGGGGCGGGCACGGTCGAGGCGGTCGGGGCGGGAGTCGACGGGCTCGCGAGCGGAGACCGGGTCGTGCTCGGGTGGAAGACCGCGTGCGGGCAATGTCCCACCTGCCTGCGCGGCGAGCCGCGCCGCTGTACCCGCCCGCCGGCGGCGCCGGGGCGGCTCTTCCGCGCCGACGGCGGCGAGCTGACACCCGTTCTGCGCACCGGGACGTTCGCGACCCACACCGTCGTGCCGGTCGCTTCCGCCGTCAAGGTGTCGCGCGAGCTGCCGGTCGAACAGGCGTGCCTCATCGGCTGCGCGGTCGCAACCGGTGTGTTGTCGGTGCTCGAAACCGCTCGTGTCTGGGACGGTGCGCGGGTCGCCGTGATCGGGTGCGGCGCCGTCGGGCTGTCGGTCATCCAGGGCGCGCTCATCGCCGGTGCGGCCGAGATCCGCGCGATCGATCTCGACGAGCGCAAGATCGAGCAGGCGCTGCAGTTCGGCGCCACGCACGCAGGCCCCGGCCGGGTCGACTTCGTGTTCGACGTCGTCGGGCGCCGCGCGACCTTCGAGCAGGCGCTCGGGATGATCGCGACAGGTGGCACGGTCACGTTGATCGGCCTTTCGCCGGCCCACGAAACTGCGGAGCTCGAGCTGCCCGCGCTGTTCGGGCGCCGCGCCCGAATCCTCGTCTCGCACGGCGGGGACCACCTGCCGCAGGAGGATTTCCCGCGCCTCGCGCAGTGGGCGCTCGACGGCAAGCTCGACCTCGCCGGCATGGTCACGCGGACGGCGCCGCTCGACGACTGGCAGGACGCCCTCGACACGATGCAGAGCGGCGACGTGATCCGCACGGTGCTCACGCCGTGACGCTCGAGGTCCTGCAGCGGATCATCTCGGGCGAGGCGCCGGGCGCGCCGGTCGCGGAGCTGCTCGGGATGCGCATGGTCGCGGCCGAGACAGGGCGCGTGACGTTCGAGCTCGACGCCGGGCCTCAGCATTCGAGCCCGCCCGGGACGCTCCACGGAGGCATCCTCTGCGACCTCGCAGACGGCGCGATGGGCTGCGCGAACCTCTCGCGACTCGACGACGGCGAGTCGTTCGCAACGGTCGAGCTGAAGATCAACTTCCTCAAGCCGGTCTGGGCCGGCCGGCTGACGGCGGTCGGCGAGGTGATCAAGGCGGGCCGGACACTCGCGCTCCTCGAGTGCCGCATCACCGACGACTCCGGCTCGCTCGTCGCCTATGCGACCTCGACCTGCATGACGCTGCGCCAGGGCGAGGATTAAGATCGTCTCATGGAGCTCCGGGACACGCAGGAGGAGGCAGCGTTTCGGCAGGAGGTGCGCGACTTCATCGCGCAGAACCTTCCGTCGGGCGCGAAGGCGCGCGGGGCACGGCGTTTCGAGGATGCAGACCGCGAATGGAGCCACAAGCTCGGCGCCGCCGGATACGCGGGGCTGACCTGGCCCAAGGAGTACGGCGGGGCGGGCGCGCCGTACAGCCACCAGGCGATCTACCTCGAGGAGCTCGCGCGGGCCGAGGCGCCGTCCCACCTGGGTGTGATCGGGCTCGGTATGGCGGGGCCGACGATCATCGCGTGGGGAACGCCGGAGCAGAAGGAGCGCTACCTCTCGAAGATCCTGATGGCGGAGGAGATCTGGTGCCAGGGCTTCTCCGAGCCCGACGCCGGCAGCGACCTGGCCGCTTCGCGGACGCGCATCGAGGAACAGGGCGACCATTTCGTCGTCAACGGCCAGAAGGTCTGGTCGTCGTTCGCGCACATCGCCGACTTCTGCATCCTCGTCGGCCTGGGCCTGCCCGATGCGCCGCGCTACAAGAACCTGACCTATGTGATCGTCGACATGCACGCGCCCGGCGTCGAGGTGCGTCCGCTCGTCCAGATCACAGGGCATCCCGAGTTCAACGAGATCTTCTTCACCGACGTGGTCGTGCCGAAGGAGAACCTGCTCGGCGCGGTCGGCGACGGCTGGCAGGTGGCGATGACGACGCTGCTCCACGAGCGTGGCACGCTCGGTTTCGCCCTCTCCGCCACGCTCGACGTCGCGGTGCGCAAGTTGATCGCTCTTGCGAAGGAACGGAACGTCACCGACCCGATCCTCCGCGACCGCATCGCCCGGGAGTGGATCGAGCTGCAGGCGCTCAAGTACACGAACTACCGCTCGCTGACGACGTTGACGAAGACCGGCATCCCGGGCCCCGAGGGCTCGGCCTCGAAGCTGGTGTGGTCCGAGAACAACCAGCGCCTGACCAAGCTCGCTCTGGAGATCCTCGGGTCGCACGCGCAGCTGACGAACGGCGGCGGCTATGCCGACGGCTACTGGCAGTACCAGCAGCTTCGTTCGCGTGGCAACACGATCGAGGCTGGAACGAGCGAGATCCTTCGCAACATCGTTGCCGAGCGCGTCCTCGACCTGCCGAGGAGCAGGTAGATGGACTTCTCCTTCACGCCGGAACAGGACGATCTTCGTCGCGAAGCACGCTCCTTCCTCGAGGCGAACGCGTCACCTTCGATGGAGCAGCTCGCCGACCTCGGCTGGGTCGGGATCCTGGATGGAGACGACTTCACGTTCCTCGACGCCGCGGTGCTCTTCGAGGAGCTCGGGCGCGTGCTCTACGACGGGCCGTTCGCGCTGAACGAGGTCGCCGGCCAGGCGGGCGACGACGTGTGGTCGATCGAGATCGACGGTTTCGTTCCCCACCTGAACGAGGTCGGCCGCGTGCTCACGCCGGACATGCGCGCGACGAAGGCACAGGGTGACAGGGTTGCAACCGTCGACGAGACCCTCGGGCTCGGGCGGCTGTCGCCGAACGGTGCCGAGACCGCGCAGGGGCAATGGGTCGATGTTCGGCGGCGGTTGCTCGCAGCGCTCGCGCTGGAGGCGGTCGGCATCGGCTCGAAGGCGATCGAGCTCGCGCTCGTGTACGTCTCCGGCCGCGAGCAGTTCGGCAAGAAGATCGGCTCGTACCAGGCGATCTCGCACTCACTCGTCGACGGGTACGTCGCGGTCGAGCTCTCGCGGTCGCTCGCCTACTGGGCGGCCTGGTGCGTCGCCGAGGACGACGAACAGGTCGATCTCGCGGTCGCGGCTGCGAAGTCACAGGCGGCCGAGGCCGCGGTGCTGGCCTGCGAGAAGTCGATCCAGGCGCACGGCGGCATCGGCTTCACCTGGGAGCACCCGCTGCACCGCTACTACAAGCGCGCGCTGTGGCTCGAGAGCGCGCTCGGGTACGGTCGCGAGCACCGCGCGGAGATCGCAACATCCCTTCTGTCCTCGTAACCGGTGCGTCGACCGGGATCGGAGCAGCGACGGCAGCGCACCTGCGCGACCTCGGCTGGACGGTCCACGCCTCGGTGCGCCGCGCGGGCGATGCGCCTCCTGGGACGGACGAGCTCGTCTTCGACGTCACCGACGCCGAGGGTGTCGCTGGAGCTGCGGCTGCTTTCGAGTCGCTCGACGCGGTCGTGGACAATGCAGGCATCGCGATCGCCTCGCCTCTCGAGTTCCTGCCCCCCGCCGAGTTGACACGCCAGTTGGACGTCAACGTCGTCGGCCAGCTCAGAGTGCTGCAAGCGTTCATGCCGGCCCTGCGGAGGTCGCGGGGCCGCATCGTCCTGATGGGGTCGATCGGCGGGCGATCGGCGCTTCCGTTTCTCGGCGCGTATGCGATGTCGAAGTTCGCGTTGGAGGCGATGGCGGACGCGCTGCGGGTCGAGCTCGCCCCATTCGGCATGCAGGTCGCCATCATCGAGCCCGGGACGATCGCCACGCCGATCTGGTCGAAGCCGCAGCGGACGGTCGAGGAGTTCCAGGCAGAGGCGACCAGGCTCTACGGAGAGCGGGTCGCGAAGTTCCGCGCACTCGCCGCCGCGCGGGCCTCGCGCGCGGTCCCGCCGGCCGAGGTGGCGAAGGCCGTCGAGCACGCGCTCACCTCGGCCAAGCCCAGGACGCGGTACGTCGTCGGCCCCGACGCCAAGCGGCGTGCGCGCGTGCAGATGCTCCCGGACCGGTTGCGCGACCGGGTGCTCACGCGCTTTCTCTTCGGCTCATGAGGACGCTCAATCTCATCGTGCGGTTCGGCTGCGAGCTCGCAGCGCTGGTCGCATTCGTCTGGTGGGGCTGGCCGCTCGTCGGCTGGCTGGTGGCGCTCGCCGTCGCGGTCATGTGGGGGCTCGTGGTCGCCCCGAAGGCGACGCACCGTCTGCCGGATCCGTCGCGCCTGCTCGTCGAGCTCGTGATCTTCGCCTCGGCGATCGTCGCGTTCTACGAGGCGGGAAGCGAGACAGCAGCGGCCATCTTCGGCGTCCTGGCAGTGGGGAGCGCCGTGCTCGTACGCGTCTGGCCCGAGCCGGCCGCCTGAGACCGGCGGGTCGGGCGGTTGCCTCGGTTGGACGTGTCGCGGGAGTGATCCTAGGATCACGCGCATGAGCTATTCGATCTCCTCCCTCGACGCGCTTGGGGAGGGCTACGGGTTCCGCAAGGTTCGCGGGCCGCTCGGCGTGAGCGCGTTCGGCGTCAACGCGCTCGTCCTGCCGCCCGGCTTCGAAGGGCCGAATCACTACCACGACCACCAGGACGAGCTCTACTTCGTCCACCGCGGCACGGCAACGTTCTCGTTCGACGGCGAGGAGCAAGAGGTCGCCGAGGGCGGCATCGTCCACGTCGAGTCGACAACGCACCGGATGATCTCGAATCGCACCGGCGACGATCTCGTTCTCTTCATCGTCGGCGGCAAGGGCGGCTACGTCGAGCGTGACGGCCAGGTCGTGAGCCCGGAGGACCTCGCAAAGCGAATCGCAATGAAGGAGATGCAGACGTGAACGGTCTGATGATGGACTACCAGTTGACGCTCCCCTCCTTGTTGCGGCGGGCCGAGCAATACAACGCCGGCAACGAGATCGTCACCCGCCTTCCGGACAAGAGCTTCCACCGCACGACGTACGGCGAGAACTGCCGTCGCGCTCGCGCGCTTGCCGTCGGGCTGCAGGAGCTCGGGCTCCAGCGCGGCGATCGGGTGGCGACGCTGTGCTGGAACCACCACCAGCACCACGAGGCCTACCTCGGGATTCCCTGCGGCGGGTTCGTGCTGCACACGCTGAATCTGCGGCTGCACCCGAACGATCTCGCGTACATCGCGACACACGCGGGCGACAAGGTCGTGATCGTCGACAAGAGCCTCGTGCCGTTGCTGGATCAGTTCGTGGACCGGACCCCGATCGAGCACGTGCTCGTCGTCGAGGACTCGTACGAGGAGCTCGTCAGCGCTGCGGATGCCGGCGCGTGGCGCGATCCGGAGCTCGACGAGAACGAGGCAGCCGCCATGTGTTACACGAGCGGCACGACCGGGCTCCCGAAGGGCGTGCTCTACTCGCACCGGTCCACGATGCTGCACACGCTCGGCGTTGCGGCCGGCAACCCGATGGGGCTCGGCATCTCGGAGGCGGACACGATCCTGCCCGTGGTGCCGATGTTCCACGCGAATGCGTGGGGGTATCCGTACCTCGCCACGATGCTCGGCGCGAAGCTCGTCTATCCGGGACAGCATCTCGATCCGGAGAGCCTGCTCGACGCCTTCGTGCAGGAAGGCGTGACGTGGACGGCGGGCGTGCCGACGATCTGGCTCGGCATTCTCGGCCTGCTGGACGCGAACCCGGGCAAGTGGGATCTCTCGGGGATGAAGGGAATGCTCGTGGGCGGCTCAGCCGCTCCACGCTCGATGATCGCAGGCTTCAAGCAGCGCCACGGGTTGAGTGCAGTGCACGGCTGGGGCATGACCGAGACATCGCCGGTCGCCTCCACCGCGCAGCTGCCCGGTGAACTCGCCGACGCGGATGAGGAGACGCAGTTCGACTACATCGCCATGCAAGGGCGGCCGCTGCCGCTCGTCGAGCTGCGCAACCGGGATGCGGAGGGGACCGTGCTGCCCTGGGACGGCGAGTCGATGGGCGAGCTCGAGATTCGCGGCCCGTGGGTCGCAGCCGGTTACTACGACACGCCCGACCAGGCCGAGCGCTGGACGGAGGACGGGTGGTTCAAGACGGGCGACGTGGTCGCGATGCACCCCCGCGGTTTCATCATGATCAAGGACCGCTCGAAGGACGTGATCAAGTCCGGGGGCGAGTGGATCTCTTCGGTCGAGCTCGAGAACGCGCTGATGGCCCACCCCGCGGTTGCGGAGGCGGCGGTGATCGCCATCCCGGACCCGAAGTGGGACGAGCGCCCGCTCGCAGCGGTCGTGCTCCGCGAGGGGAAGACGGCGACGGCCGACGAGTTGCGCGAGTTCCTCGCGCCGAACTTCGCGAAGTGGTGGCTGCCCGAGCGCTTCGAGTTCGTCGCCGAGATCCCGAAGACGAGTGTCGGCAAGTTCCGCAAGACCGAGCTGCGGGAGATGTTCGCCGAGCAGCCGGCGGCGACCACATGATCCAGACGGTCTGGCTCGACAATCCGCCCGTCAACGCCGTCAACGGCGGGATCATCGGCACGCTCTGGGATTCGTTCGAGCAGCTCGGTTCCGACGTCCGTGCGGTGGTCCTCCGCGGCAAGGGTGAACGGGCGTTCTCGGCCGGGGCCGACATCACCGGCTTCGTCGGCGGCGCGGCCGACGGCGAGCGGCCCGCGGGGATCCAGCCGGTCGCCGATCTGATCGAGCAGGCACCGGTGCCGGTCGTGGCCGCGATTCACGGCTACTGCCTCGGCGGCGGGCTCGAGATCGCGCTTGCCTGCGATTTTCGCATCGCCCACCGTGAGTCGCAGCTCGGTTTCCCGGAGGTGAACCTCGGCCTTTTGCCGGGCGGCGGCGGCACGCAGCGTGCCCCGCGGCTCATCTCACCGGGACGCGCCCGCTGGCTCGTCATGTCGGGCGAGCGGATCCCCGCCGAGACCGCAGGGGAGTGGGGGCTGGTCGAGTTCGTCGTCGACGATCTGGACGAGGGGATCGCTCGTTACGTCGAGCCGCTCGCCAAGCAGAGCCCGCATGCGATTCGTCAGATCAAGGAGCTCTTCCTGAACACGCGCGACGAGCGCAGCGACACCCGCGAGGTTCAGGCGTTCGCGGCCTGTCTCAACTCGGACGACGGGCAGGAGGGTGTGGCCGCGTTTCTCGAAAAGCGTGCCCCGAACTGGTCCGGAACATGAAGGCAATCGTCTTGCGCGAGGTCGGGGGTGAGCTCGCGCTCGAGGACGACTGGCCCGAGCCCAGCGGCAACGTTCTCGAGGTCCGCGCCTCGGGCGTCAACTTCGCCGATGTTCTCATTCGTCGCGGCCTCTACCCTCAGGCGCCCGAGCTTCCGTACGTGCTCGGAAACGAGGTTGCGGGTGAGCTCGACGGCCGCCGCGTGCTTGCCCTGGCGCGAGCAGCGGGCGGCTACGCGGAGCGGGTCGAGGTGGATCCCGACTGGACGTTCACGCTGCCCGACGACGCGACGTTCGCAGCAGGCGCATCGTTCCTGACCACGTACCTCACCGCCTTCATCCCACTGCATCACCAGGTGCGCGTCACGCCCGCGTCGACCGTGCTCGTCCACGCGGGCTCAGGAGGTGTCGGTTGCGCGGCGATCCAACTCGCAAAGCATCTCGGTGCAAAGGTGATCGCAACCGCGAGCTCGGATGAGAAGCGCGCGTTTGCGCTGAACGTCGGCGCCGACCAGGCGCTCGGGTACGACGAGCTCGACGATCTCCGCGTCGACGTCGTGATCGACCCGGTCGGGGGTGACGTGTTCACACGCTCGTTGCCGCTCCTCAACCCGCTCGGGGCGATCGTGGCGGTCGGCTTCGCAGGCGGCCTCTGGACCGACCCCAGCGTCCAGTGGCTCGTCGGCCGCAACGCCTCCGTCGTCGGCATCTACCTGGGGCGGCTGATGAAGCTGCAGCCGCGGTTCGTGCACGACTGCGCGGTCGAGTTGCTCGCTCTGTGGGCAGACGGTCGAGGTCGACCCCGTGGTCGGGTCGACCTTCCCGCTGGCCGATGCCGGTGCGGCCCACGCGTTGATCGAGACTCGGAAGCATGTCGGGAAGGTCGTGCTCGAGCCGTGAAGGCGCTCGTCACGGGCGGTGACGGCGGCCTGGGCCGGGCGATGCGGGCAAGGCTCGAGCGCGAGGGCTTCGAGGTCTCCTCGCTCGACCTCACCACCGGCTTCGACGTCACCGACCCGGCCGCGTGGGAGCGCGTCGAGGCGGTCGACCTTGCCTGTCTCAACGCCGGCATCCTCACCGCGGGCACGGATCTGCGGACACTGTCGTACGACGACTACCGGCGCGGCGGTCTCGGTGAACGTCGACGGCGTCGTGCTCGGTGTGCGCCGCCTCGCACAGGTGATGGACGGGGGGACGATCGTCGCGACCGCGTCGCTCGCAGGTCTTGTCGGCATGCCGCTCGATGCGATCTATTCGCTGACGAAGCACGCGGTGGTCGGATTCGTCCGCAGCATCGCTCCGCAGATCGAACCGATCAGGATCAATGCGATCTGTCCCGGGATCGCCGACACGCCGATGCTCGACAAGCACGATCAGCGCGCGATGTTCGCGGCGGCCGGGTTTCCACTGCTGCGAGCCGGGAGAGGTGGCGGACGCGATGTGGCTCGCCGCGACGAGCGACGTGAGCGGCGAGTGCTGGTTCGTGCAACCGGGCCGCACACCGGCACCGTTTCGCTTCCCGAACGTCCCGGGACCGCGACGGCAAGGAGAGACGGTCGGCCTGCCGCCGATCAGCGGCTAGTTCAGGCCGGGATCGAACGGCATGTCGACCATCAGCTCGAACGGGCCGCCCTTCCGGTGCAGCACGGCGCGCCAGAGCGCGTCCGGGTCGTCGGCGAATGCGTCGTCCGTCAAGGCGTCGACGACGATCCACGACGATTCCTCGAGCTCCGCTTCGAGTTGCCCGGTGCCCCAGCCGGAGTAGCCGGCGAAGAGGCGCATGCGCCGGATCGAGAGGTCCTCGGGCTCCGACTCGGCCGCCATGAAGCCGAGCTGCTCCATGATCGGGGCGGCCGCGTCCTCGACGTCGTCGAACTCCGCGAGGACCATGAACGCATCCGGCTGTACCGGACCGCCGACGAACACCGGATCGGTCGCCCCCGGAAGACCTTCGAGCGCGGGCACCGCGTCGACGGCCGCGAGCTCCGACGGCCGGCTGAGCACGAGTCCCATTGCGCCCTCGTCGTCGTGGTGCGCGACCAGGACGACGGTCTTGCGGAAGTTCGGATCGTGCAGGGCCGGCGACGAGACCAGCAGCTTCCCCTGGAGCGAGTCCACCTACTGGAACTGCCACCCGTCGCCGTCGGCAAACGCGCGGAGGATGCGTTTGGCGACGACCTGGCGGTGCACCTCGTCGGGGCCGTCGTAGATCCGGCCTCCACGCGCCATCATCGCCATGTGGGCGAGCGGCGTCTCGTCGGTCAGTCCCTTTGCGCCGTGCACCTGGATCGCCCGGTCGATGACGTCGTTCAGGACCTTCGCGGCGAAGAACTTGATCGCCGAGACCTCGACGCGCGCCTCGTCTCCGGCGTCGATCTTGTGCGCGGCGTCGAGCGTCATCAGCCTGCACGCCTGGATCTCGACGTAGCTGTCGGCGATCCAGTTCTGCACCGTCTGCTTGCGTGCGAGAGGCTCGCCGAACGTCTCGCGCTCGAGCGAGTAGCGGCACATCAGGTCGAATGCCCGCTGCATCTGCGCGAGCCAGCGCATCACGTGGTGGATGCGGCCGGGCCCGAGTCGCTTCTGGGCGATCTGGAAGCCGGCGCCGACCGCGCCGAGCGTGTTCGTCACCGGCACGCGAACGTCCGTGTATCGCACCTCGCAATGGGTCGACCAGCCACGGCCCGCGTGCCCCATCACCGGGACGGGACGCACGACGTCGACGCCGGGCGTGTCCACCGGAACGATGATCTGGCTCGCCCTCGCGTGCGGGGCCGCCTCCGGATCGGTGACGGCCATGACGATGCCGAACGCCGCTCCCTCGGCCCCGGACGAGAACCACTTGTGGCCGTTGATCACCCAGTCGTCTGCGTCACGCACCGCGCGCGTGCGGAGCGTCGTCGGGTCCGAGCCCGGCACCTCGGGCTCGGTCATCGAGAAGAACGAGCGGATCTGGCCTGCCACGAGTGGGAAGAGCCATCGTTCCTTCTGCGCGTCGGTGCCGAACATGTGCAGGATCTCTGCGTTGCCCGCGTCCGGGGCCTGGCAGCCGAAGATCAGCTGGCCCCACAACGTCAGGCCGATCTGCTCGTTCAGGTATGCGTAGTCGAGGAACCCCGTTCCGGTGCCGCCCGCCTCGGGCGGCACGTGCGGCGCCCAGAGGCCGAGCTCGCGCACCTCCTCGCGCAACTTGGCGACGAGTGCGTCCGATTCATCGTTCTCCTGGTCGAGCAGATGTTCGTTCGGCAGTACACGGTCGTGCATGAAGGCGCGCACCTGGGCAAGTCTTTCGGCGGGCGGGGCGAAGGTCGACGTCGTCATTCCCATAGCATCGCAGAGGAGTAGCTTGAACCAATGAAGCTCGGCTTCTACATGGGGTATGCCCAGCCCGGGACGAGCCCGCTGGAGCTGCTTGCGCTCGCGCGGGAGGCGGAGACCCTCGGGTACGACTCGGCCTGGGCCGCAGAGGCGTGGGGTGTCGATGCGATCACTCCGCTCGCCTGGCTCGGTGCCCAGACATCGAGCCTGAAGCTCGGCACGGCGATCATGCAATTGCCCGGGCGCTCGCCGGCCAACGCGGCGATGACCGCGGTCACGCTGGACCTGCTCTCGGGCGGCCGTTTCCTGATGGGGCTCGGGACGTCGGGCCCCCAGGTCGTGGAGGGCTGGCACGGCCAGGAATGGGGAAAGCCGCTCGGCAAGACCCGCGAGTACGTCGAGATCGTCCGCGCCATCGTTCGCCGCGAGCGGCTCGAGCACCACGGCGAGCACTACGACATTCCGGTCCAGGGCGGCACCGGCCTCGGGAAGCCGTTGAAGCTGATGGCGCGGCCGCTGCGCGCTGCGATCCCCATCTACTTGGCCGCGATCGCACCGAAGGCGGTCGAGCAGGCCTTCGAGATCGCCGACGGCTGGCTGCCGATCTTCTGGTCGCCGGAGCAGGCGCGTGCCGTCTTCCCGCTCGACCGGGCGAGCGACGGCTTCGACATTGCACCGTCGGTGCCGGCGATCGTCACCGACGACATCGAGTCCGCGCGTTCGATGCTGAAGGAGTACTACTCGTTCTACATCGGAGGCATGGGCGCTCGAGGGAAGAACTTCTACAACGACCTCTTCACGCGCTACGGCTACGAGGCGGAAGCGCGTGAGATTCAGGATCTGTTTCTCGGCGGCAACCAGCGCGAGGCCGCGACGAAGGTCCCGGACGCGTTCGTCGACGAGGTCGCGCTGATCGGCTCCGTCGAACAGATCCGTGACCGTCTCGCTGCGTGGCGCGAAAGCGGCGCGACGACGCTCCTTGTTTCGACGAGAGACTCGGCGACGTTGCGCGGCGTTGCCGAGGCGGCTAGCTGATGGCCTCGAGCGCCGTCTCGGCGAGCAGCGGCACGGCCTGCTCGAAGCGCGCGGCGCGTGTGTCCTCGCTGCCGAGCTCGCCGCGGATGAAGCGTCCGTAGATCGCCTCACAGAACACCGCTGCCTTCCAGAGCGCGAGCGCCTCGAACCACGCGAGCGGCTGGACGCTCGCGGCCGCTGCGCTCCTCGTATCGCGCGACGATCTGGGCGCGTGTGGGGAAACCCGCTTCGCCCGTGACTGGAGACGATCCGAGCGCGCTCGCTCGGCCGTTCGGCTCGGTGTAGGTCGCGAGCAGGTAGCCGACGTCTGCGCGTGGGTCGCCGATCGCACCCATCTCCCAGTCGAGCACCGCGACGATCCGGGTCGGAGCGGTCGGCGCGACCATCATGTTGCCGAGGCGGTAGTCCCCGTGCACGACGGTCGAAGGCAACGGTTCGCGGCAGGTTGGCGGCGAGCCATGCGCCGACCTGCTCGACCTGCGGCAGCTCGCGTGTCTTGTTGATCTCCCAGAGCTGCGCGAAGCGGCGCACCTGGCGCTCCAGGTAGCTCCCGGGTCGAGCGAATGCTGCGAGCTCGGCGCGCGAGACGTCCGCGGCGTGGATCTCCACGAGGGTGTCGACGAGGTCGAGCCCGAGGGCTTTGCGCGCCTCCTCGGTCTCGAGGCCGGGCGGCAGCTCGTCCGTGATCACGTGCCCGTCGAGGAAGCGCATCACGTAGAAGGGCACGCCGAGCACGCTTTCGTCCTCGCAGACCGCGAGGATGTCGGCCAGCCGCGCAAAGCCCGCGGCGCGGATCGCGTTCTGCAGTCCCGCTTCGCGGACCATGTCGTGCGCCGTCGGCGGGAGGGGCGGGCGTGGGGGACGACGCAGCACGAACCTCTCGTCGCCGCGCTCGATCAGGAAGCTGAAGTTCGAGCCGCCGCCGTCGCCGATCCGGGTCGCGACGACCGGCCCGGCCCCGAGACCGTGCGCGTCCAGGAACGCCTCGACGCTTGTCTCGACGATCAACGGGGGCTGGTCGGCCATCGCTGCGATGCTACGCACCGTGCGTCGTCGGCTCTACCTGATGCGGCATGCCGAGGTCTCGTACGTCGGTGAGCGCGACCCGGAGGTCGTGCATCTGACGCGAGCGCGGCCTCGAGCAGGCTGCGGCCGCTCATCGTGCACTGGACGACGTCAGCTTCGATCTCGTCGTCACGAGCAGCCTGGCGCGGACGCTCGAGACGGCTGCGGTCGTCGTCCCTGACCACGAGCCCGAGTCGTGGCCGGCGTTCGCGGAATGGCGCGGCGGCCGGCTGGACGATGTCCCGCCCGACGAGCTCGAGGAGCTCTTCGTCGGTTCCCTCCAGGTGCGGGACGAGGCCGCGCGCTTCCTGGGCGGTGAGTCGCTCGGCGAGGCGCTCGACCGCGTGCTGCCGGCACTCGAGGAGCTCGTATCGCGCGAGTGGCAAACGGCGCTCGCGGTGTTCCACGGCGGCGTGAACCGGATCCTCCTCTCGCAAGCGCTGGCAGGCGGCCGTGCGTACTTCGGCACGTTCGAGCAGGCGCCGGCGTGCATCAACGTGCTCGATCTCGGTGCAGACGGCACGTGGATCGTGCGGACGGTGAACTACATCCCGTACGACCCGCTCCACCCGTCGCGCGCGACCACGATGGAGCACCTGTGGTCGGAGCTGAAGCCGTGGCTCGACGAGCGCACGTAGCCCGTCCGGACAGGTCGCCGCGAGACCAGTCCCTT
Source organism: uncultured Thermoleophilia bacterium (assembly GCA_963703445.1). Classification (GTDB taxonomy): domain Bacteria; phylum Actinomycetota; class Thermoleophilia; order Gaiellales; family Gaiellaceae; genus PALSA-600. The sequence continues at coordinate 446,251 of CAVPEK010000001.1, forward strand.
GGTCAGACCAAGGTGTACCGAAGTGTCACGAGGGTTCCACGGGGTCACAGTTGGACCCGTTCGTCGCCAAACGACGTTACGGAAGCGTCACAAACGTTCCACAGGTCGCGGGATCCGGCTCGCAGCCTCGGGATCGCACCGGGCTGCCGAGCCACGTCCATTCGCCAAACGACGTAACGGAAGTGTCACAAACGTTCCACAGGGTCGCGATCCGCCAGCACGCGTCAGCCGCTCGCGATTGCGGCCACGCCGGCCAGGGCGACCGCGACGCCCGTCTTCTGGGTGCGCGTCAGGCGCTCGCCGAGGACGACGTGCGCGAGCAGCACCGTGACGACGGGGTAGAGCGAGCCGAGCACGGAGACGAGCGCGAGCAGCGCATGGCCCGCGGCGAACGCGAACAGCGCGTTTGCCGCCACGTCCGCGAGCCCGACGGCCGCGACCGCGAGGAGCCACCGGCGCGGGACGCGCATGGACGCGCGCCGTACCGAGGCGACGACGATCAGCAGCGCCAGCGAGCCGACCCGCGCACCGAAGAGCGTCGAGAGCGCGTCGCCGTGCCTGCTGCCGAGGCCCAGGAAGTAGACGAAGAGCCCGAGGGCGAGCGCCGCGACAACCGCAAGCCCGATCGCACGCGCCCGGGCAGGAGACGACGCGCGCCGTTCCTCCACCGATGCGAGAACGGCACCGCCGAGGGCGGCGACGGCGCCGGCGATTGCCAGCTTCGACGGTCGTTCGCCGGTGGCGATCGAGATCGCGAACGGCACGACGGCGCCGCACGCGACCACCGGCGAGACGACGCTCATCGTGCCGAGCGAAAGCGCCCGGTAGAACGCCGCGAGCCCCAGCCCGCCGCCGAGGCCGGCCAGCAGCCCGAGTGCGAACGACCGGCCGCCGACGTCGCCGTGGAACGCGACGACCACCGCGAGCGCTGCGAACCCCGCCGCCTGCGACCCGACGGTCACCGCGAAGGTCGGCAGCCGCTTGGTCAGCGACCCGCCGCAGAAGTCTGCGGTCCCCCAGACGATCGAGGACCCGAGCGCGAGGACGAGCGCCAGCGCGCTCAGAGCTAGCTCAGCCGCTCCACGAGCATCGCCATCCCTTGCCCGCCGCCGACGCACATCGTCTCGAGGCCGATCGTCCGGTCCATCGTCTCGAGGTCGTTGAGCAGCGTGTTCATGATCCGCGCACCCGTCATGCCGTACGGATGGCCGACCGCGATCGCGCCGCCGTGAGGATTGAGCTTGTCGCTCCATGGGTCGACGCCGAGCTCACGGCATACGGGAAGCACCTGCGCGGCGAACGCCTCGTTCAGCTCCATCACCTCGACGTCGTCGATCGTCATCCCCGCCTGCGCGAGCACCTTGCGCACGGCCTCGATCGGCCCGACGCCCATGATCTCCGGCTCGACGCCGGAGACGCTGGAGGCGAGGATCCGTGCGCGCGGCCGGATCCCGAGCTCGGCAGCGCGACTCGCCGACATGACGACGACCGCGGCCGCCCCGTCGTTCAGTGGGCAGGCGTTGCCGGCCGTGACCTTCCCGCCCGGTTTGAACGCCGGCTCGAGAGCAGCGAGCTTCTCGTAGGTCGACGTTCGCCGCGGGCCGTCGTCGGCCTCGACGCCGTCGTACGGCGTGATCTCCCGTGCGAAGAACCCGGAGTCCTGGGCCGCGACCGCGCGTTCCTGGGACTGTTGTGCGAACCGGTCCATGTCCTCGCGCGATACGTCCCAGCGCTCAGCGACGTTCTCCGCGGTGAGCCCCATCGGGATGTAGACGTTCGCGATCGGCGCGTCGTCTCCGAAGAGGGCGGGATGGAGCTCTTCCTCCGACTTCGGGTATCCGCTCACCTGTGAGGTCGACTCGACGCCGCCCGCGACGAACGCCTCGCCCTCGCCGGCTTTGATCGCGTGAAAGGCCATCCGGATCGTCTGAAGGCTCGATGCGCAGAAGCGGTTGACCGTCGTGCCCGGCACGGTCTGCGGCAGCCCCGCGAGCAGCGCGACGCGGCGGCCGAGGTTCATTCCCTGGCGCTCCTGTGGGAAGCCGCAGCCGATCATCACGTCGACGATCTCCTCCGGCGGCAGGCCCGGCACCCGAGCGAGGGCCGCGTCGACCGCGAACGCGGCGAGGTCGTCCGGCCGGGCGGCGACGAGGGATCCCTTGGCGGCGCGGCCGATCGGTGTGCGGGCGGTCGAGACGATCACGGCTTCCGGCATGGCCCAATATTGACTGATGGGTCAAATGCAGGTTGACTGACCCACCGCATGGGGGCGCTGCTCGAACTCCGGGACGTCGATGCGCGCTACGGCCAGGTGCAGGCGCTACGCGGGATCAGCCTGACGGTCGATGAAGGGGAGATCGTCGCCATCCTCGGCGCGAACGGTGCGGGCAAGACGACGACGCTGCGCGCGATCTCCGGCACGGTGCGGCGGACCGGGAAGCTCGAGCTCGCCGGACAATCCCTTGCTCGGCGCGGGCCTGAATCGACGGCGCGGCTCGGTGTGGCGCACGTGCCGGAAGGGCGCGGTACCTTCGTCGAGCTCACCGTCTGGGAGAACCTGCGGCTCGGCGCGATCATCCGCCGTGGCTCGCTCCGGGACGACTTTCGCCGGGTGCTGGAGTACTTCCCCTGGCTCGAGCAAAGGCGGGCCCAGCAAGCGGGCACGCTCTCCGGTGGGGAGCAGCAGATGCTCGCACTCGCGCGTGCGGTGATGCAGCGGCCGAAGCTGCTCCTCCTCGACGAGCCGTCGCTCGGACTGGCGCCGCTCGTCACCGCCGAGATCTTCCGGATCGTCCGCGAGCTGAACGAGCGGGAGGGCACCGCGATCCTGATCGTCGAGCAGAACGCCCGCACCTCGCTTGCGACCGCCGCGCGGGCCTACGTGCTCGAGGTCGGGCGCGTCGCGTTCCAGGGAACGAGCGACGAGCTCTCGTCGCGTGACACGATCCGGCGCAGCTACCTGGGTTACTGATGGCAGCTCTCTCAATCAAGCAACGGGGCCCGGTGTTTCGCCCGACCTCCGGCTGGATCGTCCCGTCCCTGATCATCACGGGCTGCATCCTCCTCGTGATCGGCTCCCTGAGGAGCTCCCTGTTCGCACAACAGACGATCTCGGGGCTCGCGAACGGCGGCATCTATGCGAGCCTCGCGGTCGCGCTCGTCCTGATCTACCGCGCGACCGAGGTGATCAACTTCGCCCAGGGCGCACTTGCGACCTTCACCACCTACATCGCGTGGCAGTTGATCGACTGGGGGCTCACCTACTGGCTCGCGTTCGCCTGCACGCTTGCGATCGCGTTCGTCGGAGGCTCGCTCGTCCAGGTCGTCGCGATCCGGCCGGTCGAACGGAGGGGTACTCAGCTCACGGTGGTGATCGCTTCGATCGGACTGCTGATTCTCGTCGAAGGGTCGATCGGGTGGATCTGGGGCAACGAGATCAAGTTCATGCCCACACCGTTCCCGGCGCACATCTACCGGGTCGGCGGCGTTGCGTTCTCCCGGCAGGACATCTCGACGATCGCGATCTCGATCGCCGCCGTCTTCGCCCTGCACCTCCTGTTCCAGTTCACGAAGCTCGGGCTCGCCATGCGGGCGGCCGCAGTGCGGCCCGATGCAGCCCGGCTGGTCGGGATCAGGGTCAGCTGGATGCTGTCGCTCGGGTGGGGGCTGGCCGCAGCCCTGGGCGCGGTCGCCGGCATGATGGCGGCCGCCAGCCCGAGTGTCCTGTTGCAGCCCTCGATGATGGACGGCATCCTCATCTACGCCTTCGCGGCCGCCGTCCTCGGCGGGCTCGAGAGCGCTGCCGGAGCGGTCGTCGGCGCACTTGCGATCGGCGTCGTCCTGAACCTGCTCGGCAGCTACGTGAGCTGGGTCACGCCGCAGCTCCTGCTGCCGGCCGCATTCGTGCTGATGCTCGTGGTGCTGCTCGTCAAACCGTCCGGTCTCTTTGGCCGGACACGGGTCCGGCGGGTATGAGGCGCCACGCCGCCACGACGATCGGCAGCTCGGCCGCGCTGATCGTCGCGGTCGGGATCGCGCTGCTGTCGTTCAGACTCTCCGACTACCACCTGTCGACGGGCGCGCTCGTCGCCGTCTTCTTCATCGCGATCCTCGGGCAGAACATCGTGACGGGCTACACGGGGCAGATCTCGATCGGCCAGGGCGCCTTCATGGCCTTCGGCGGCTACACGACGGCGATCCTGACCCACAACCACGGTTGGAACGACCTGGCCACCCTGCCTGTCGCGGCGCTCGTCGGTTTCGGCGTGGGCATCGTCGTCGGGCTCCCGGCGCTGCGCTTCAGCGGGGTCTATCTCGCGCTGACGACGTTCGCGGTCGCACTCGCCGTGCCGCAGATCGCGAAGAACTACCCCAAGTTCACCGGCGGGACCGAAGGGCTCGCTCTGCCCACGCACACCGGCCTGTGGCTCTACCGCACCTCGTGGATCGTGGCCGGGATCATCTTCGTGCTCGCCTGGCTGATGCTGCGAGGCCGCACGGGGCGTGCGTTCCGGTCGGTGCGCGACAGCGAGATCGCGGCCGCCTCGTCCGGGGTGACCCTCTCCACGTACAAGACGCTCGCCTTCGGCATCTCCGCTGCTTTCTCCGCGGTCGCCGGGTCGCTCTACGTGCTCGTCAACAATTTCGTGAATCCCGATGTCTTCGCGCTGACGTTGTCGCTGTACATCCTGATCGGGGCCGTTGTGGGCGGCCTTGGCTCCCTGTGGGGCGTCCTCGTGGGCGCGTGTTTCGTCGAGCTGCTCCCGATCGGACTAACCAGCAGCCACATAAGTTCGTCGCAAGCTGTACCGGTGATCTTCGGAGCCGTCGTCATCGCAGTCATGGCCCTGCTTCCCCTGGGCGCGGCCAACTTGCTGCGAGCCTTGCATTTCGGATCCCAGATCGGTCAGAGTTCAGACGTTCCCCAAGGCACGGAGGGCAGATGACTAGAAGGTTGAACGGAGCGCTTGCGCTCGCAGTACTGGTGCTGGCCGCGGTCGTCGTCTCGGCTTCGTTCGCCGCGACCTCCGCGACCCCCGGTGTCACCAGCAAGACGATCACGATCGGCGGGACCTTCCCGCTGACCGGGCCGGCCGCGCTCTACGGAGTGATTCCCAAGGCCGAGGCCGCCTATTTCGCGTACGTCAACGCGCACGGCGGCGTCAACAAACGTCAGATCGTCTTCAAGTACTACGACGACGGGTACAACCCGGCCAACACGGTTCCGCTGACGAAGAAGCTCGTTCAGCAGGATCACGTCTTCGCCGTGTACGGCAGCCTCGGCACCGCGCCGACGCTGGCGACCCGCGACTACCTGAACCAGAACAAGGTCCCGCAGGTGCTCGTCGCGACGGGCGACTCGTACTGGGGCCTTCAGTACAAGAAGTACCCGTGGACGATCGGGTTCCAGCCCGACTATCCGGGCGAGTCACGCGTCTACGGGCAGTTCATCAAGAACAAGGTGACCCAGGCGAAGATCGGCGTCCTCATGCAGGACGACGCCTACGGCCAGAACTACTACAACGGCCTTCTCCAGGGCCTCGGTTCCGCCAAGTCGAAGATCGTCGACGTCGAGAAGTACGACGCGACCTCGACGGACGTGAGCCAGCAGGTCGTGAAGCTCAAGGCCGCCGGCGCGAACGTGTTCGCGCTGTTCGCTCTGCCGACCCAGACGATCACCGCGCTCGTCGTGGCCACGAAGATCGGCTGGGCGCCGACGACGTTCATCAACAACGTGTCTTCTTCGCCGCTCTTCATGGGGCTCGCGCAGAAGAGCGGTGCGAACGTCCAGGGCGATATCTCCGCCACCTACGTGTACGACGTGTGGAACCACCCCGATACGGCGACGACCAAGCTGTACAAGTCGATCATCGCCAAGTACGACAGCGGGGCGGACCCGCTCGACGCGAACGTGCTCTACGGCGTGGCGAGCGCATGGACGATGGTGCAGGCCCTCAAGAAGGCCGGGCCGAACCCGACGCGATCCGGGCTCATGAGCGCCATGACGAGCATGAACCAGGACAACCCGTTCCTGTTCCCGGGCATCCAGATGATCACGACGCCCACGGAGCGGTTCCCGATCGACCAGCAGATCCTCGAGCAGTACAAGGGGACCGGCTGGCAGCCCTTCGGGCATTTGTTCGGGAAAGCTCGCTAGAACACTGAACGCCGGGGGCGGTGCGGGAACGCACTGCCCCCGGCATGTCATCTACGGTCCCGGCATGGTCGAGGAGCTCGAGAGCGGCATCCGCCGCGTCACCTTCGACCTGCCGTTCGGCATCGACCACGTTCACTGCTACTTCCTGCGCTCCACGACCGGCGGTTGGATCCTCGTGGACACCGGCCTCGGCTCGCGCGACCCCGAAGCGCGGTGGCGCGCGGTGCTCGACGAGCTCGACGCACCGGTCGAGCGAATCGTGGTCACGCACATGCATCCGGACCACGTGGGGGGCGCGCGCGACGTCGCCGGCCTCACCGGTGCGCCCGTGCTCCAGGGACGCGAGGACCATGCCCAATGCGTGCGTGCGTGGGGCGAGCGGAGCCCGGAGCGGTTCGCGGCGTACTGGGCCGCGCACGGGCTGCCCGAGAGCCATGTTCGGGGCCTCGCGCAGGAATCCGACCGCCTGGTCGCCGCGGTCCACTGGGTGCCCGATCCCGAGCTGCTCGACGCCGGGGACGAGGTCGACGGCTGGCGCGTAGAGGTTTTGCGTGGCCATGCCGACGGCCACATCGTGCTGCTCCGCGACGGTGTCATGATCGCCGGGGACGTGATCCTCGACGGGATCACGCCCGCGATCGGGCTCTATCCGAACTCGCGCCCCGATCCCCTCGGCGACTACTTCGAGACGCTCGGCCGGGTCGAGGAGCTCGCTCCGCGCATCGCGTATGCCGGGCACAAGACGCCTGTTTCGGACCCGGCCCGACGAGCGGGAGAGATCCGCGCGCACCACGTCGAGCGGCTGGATCGCACGGCAGCTTCGCTCGGGCCTGAGCCGCGCTCGGCCTACGAGGTCTCGCTGTCGCTCTTCGGAGCGGATCTTTCGACGACGTTGCGCCGCTTTGCGACCGCGGAGGCGCTCGCGCACCTCGAGCGCCTCGTGCAGGACCGCCGCGCGGACCGAGCGGGGTCCGGCTATGTCATTCACGCCTGAGCGGGCGGATACCATTCCCGCATGGAGCCGCTTCGGATCGGCGTTCTCGCCGTGCAGGGCAACTTTCGCGAGCACGCGCAGATGCTGCGCAGGCTCGGAGCGGATGGCGTCGAGGTGCGCAAGCCGCAGCAGCTCGAAGGGCTCGACGGCCTGGTCATTCCGGGTGGCGAGTCGACGACCTTCATGCGACTCATGCGTCTGTACGGCCTGGACGAGGCGATTCGCGGCTTCCGCGGCGCCGTGTTCGGCACCTGCGCAGGGATGATCGTGCTCGACCGCAATCACCTCGGGCTCGTCGATCTCACCGTCCGGCGAAACGCGTTCGGCCGGCAGGTGGCCTCGTTCGAGACCGATCTCGACGTCGTCGGGCTCGAAGACCCCGTGCGCGCTGTCTTCATTCGGGCGCCGTGGGTCGAGGAGGTCGGCCCAGACGTCGAGGTGCTCGCAGAGGTCGACGGCCGGCCCGTGCTGGCGCGCGAGGGGCGCTTCCTGGTCGCAGCCTTCCATCCCGAACTGACCGACGACACACGGCTGCACGAAGAGTTCCTGGAGCTCGTCCGGGAGGAGCAACGTGTCGGGGCATAGCAAGTGGTCGTCGATCAAGCACAAGAAGGGCGCTGCCGACGTGAAGCGCGGCAAGCTTTTCTCGAAGCTCTCACGGGCGATCATCGTCGCGGCGAAGGAGGGTGGGGGTGACCCGGCCAACAATCTCGCGCTGCAGAACGCGATCGAGAAGGCGAAGTCGTACTCGATGCCGAAGGACAACATCGACCGCGCGATCGCGAAGGGCTCTGGTGCCGACGCCGACGCCGACGCGTTCGAGACGATCGTCTACGAGGGCTATGGCCCCGAGGGCGTCGCGGTGATCGTCGAGGCCCTGACCGACAACCGCAATCGGACGGCTGCCGACGTGCGTCACCTGTTCGCGAAGAACGGCGGCAACCTGGGCGCGACGGGTGCCGTAGCGTGGCAGTTCGACCGGCGCGGCGTCGTCGTCGTCCCGGCCGACGGCGTCGACGACGAGGAGCTCCTGCTGGTCGCGGCCGACGGCGGAGCCGACGACCTCGAGCGCGACGGCGATATCTTCCAGGTGACCTCGGCGCCCGAATCGCTCTCCAATGTGCGTGGAGCGATCGAGGCAGCCGGCTTCGCGGTCGACTCGGCAGAGCTGATGCTCGTACCGAAGACGACCGTCGCGGTCGAGGACGAAGCGAAGGCCCGTCAGGTGATGCGCCTGATCGACGAGCTGGAGGACAACGACGACGTCCAAGAGGTCTTCGCGAACTTCGACATCCCGGAACAGGTGCTCGAGGCGGTTGCCGGATGAGCCCCGAAGACCTGCGCCTGTCTCGCGACGGTCGGCACCGAGACCGCGGTGGCCGCCGGCCAGGTGCTGATCGAGCGTGGGCAGCCCGGCTCGGGCCTTTACATCGTGCTCGAGGGCACGGTCGTCGTCGAAGCGACCGAAGGGTTGATCGAGCTCGGCCCGGACGCGTTGATCGGCGAGCGGGCCCTCCTCTCTGCCGACGGCCTGCGGACGGCACGGGTCCGGGCGCTCAGCGACGTTCGCCTGCTCGCCGTCGAGCGCGCGGACTTCGACCGGCTCTGCGTGGACGATCCCGGCCTCGCCGGCCGCCTGACCGCCGAGCGCGGCTGAGCTCCGGACTTGGCGTAGGCTCCGCCCGATCCCCAGTCAAGGAGGACGGTATGTCCGAGTACGCGCGTGTGGTCACGTTCGAGGCCGACGACGCCGCAATCGACGCGGTGGTCGGCGAGATCAACTCCTCCGACGGGCCGCCTCCCGGTGTGAACGCGAAGAGGATCACCGTCCTCGCCGATCGCGCCACCGGCCGCCTCGTGATCGCGGTTCGCTTCCCGTCCGAGGAAGCCCTGAAGGCAGGCGCCGCCATCTTCGAGGCGATGAGCCCGCCGGACGACGGCACGATGCGGCGTGTCTCCGTCGATCAGTACGAGGTCGTGCTCGAACGAGACGCCTAGGGGTTCCCGACGAGCCCGCCAGGAACGTCCGGAGCGGTGCCTAACGTGTCCACGTGAAGGTTCTCGGCATCGACCCAGGGACGGCAGCGTGCGGGTACGGAATCGTCCACGAAAGCGGCGGGCGCCTCAGGGCCACGTGCCACGGGTGGTGGCGAACGTCGCCGCGCGATCGCCTGGAGGCTCGTCTGCTCACGATCTTCACGGGCGTCCAGGGGCTGATCGCGGAACACGCCCCGGATGCCGTCGCCCTGGAGGAGTCGTACGTCGGCGCAGACGCCCGCATCGCACTCTCCGTCGGACAGGCACGGGGCGCCGTGCTCGTCGCCGCGTCGTCCGCCGGCGTGGCGTGCGCTGAGTACGCGCCCGCGCGGGTCAAACAGGCGGTCTGCGGCTACGGCCGCGCGGACAAGGAGCAGGTGGGGAAGATGGTGAAGGCGATCCTCGGGCTCGACGAGGTACCGGCGCCGAACCACGCCGCTGACGCCCTCGCGGTCGCGATCTGCCATGCCCTCATCCCTCCGCTGATGAGGCTCACCGCATGATCGCGCGGCTGCGTGGGCGCATCGCGGGGCGGGCGGGGCAGGGGCTGATCGTCGACGTGAACGGCGTCGGTTATCTCGTCAGCGCGACACCGTCCGTCCAGCGCCTCGGCGACGGCGAGGTGACGATCGAGATCCACACGGTGGTTCGCGAGGACACGCTTGCACTCTTCGGCTTCGCGACGGCCGAGGAGCGGGAGCTGTTCGAGCTCCTGCTCGGCGTCTCGGGTGTGGGCCCGAAAGTGGCGCTCGCGATCGTCTCCGGGTCGACGCCTGCCGAGCTCCGGCGGGCGATCGCACGCGACGATGTCAAACGTTTCCAGGCGATCCCGGGCGTGGGGCTGAAGACGGCGCAGCGCGTCGTGCTCGAGCTCAAGGAGAAGCTCCCGTACGTGGAGACCGGCAGGCCCGACAGCGGGGACTTGACCGCACGCGATGCCCTGGTCGAGCTCGGCTGGACGCTCGTGGATGCAGAGCGCGCGCTTGCGGCCGTCGATCCCGAGCTGCCGATCGAAGAGCAGGTGCGGCACGTCCTCAGGGCGGCGGCGTGACGCAGTTCCTCGCGCCGGTCCTGGGTGACGCCGAAGAGGAGCTCGAACGCTCGCTCCGGCCACGTGACCTGTCGGACTTCGTCGGGCAGGAGCGCGTCAAGGAGCAGCTCTCGATCGCCCTGGAGGCGGCCAAGGCCCGTGGGGAGGCGCTCGACCATGTTCTGCTCGCCGGGCCGCCGGGGCTCGGTAAGACGTCGCTCGCGCAGATCGTGCGCAACGAGCTCGGCGTCGGCATCCGGCAGGTCGCGGGGCCGGCGCTCGAGCGCAAGGGCGACATCGCCGCGATCCTCACCTCGCTCGAGCCGCGCGACGTGCTGTTCGTGGACGAGATCCACCGGCTGAACCGGGCCGCCGAGGAGATCCTCTACCCGGCCCTGGAGGATTTCCGGCTCGACATCATCGTCGGGCAAGGGCCGGCCGCCCGTACGCTCACGCTCGATCTCCCGCCGTTCACGCTGATCGGAGCGACCACGCGCACCGGGCTGCTGACGACGCCGCTCCGCGACCGGTTCGGGCTGACCTTCCGGCTCGACCTCTACACGCCCGGCGAGCTCGCGTCGATCGTGCGACGGTCGGCGTCGATCCTCGGGGTCGAGATCGCCGACGATGCCGCAGAGCTCGTCGCACGCAGGTCGCGAGGAACGCCTCGGATCGCCAACCGCATCCTGAGAAGGGTGCGCGACGTCGCCGAGGTGCGCCACGAGGGAAAGGTGACCACTGCGATCGCAGAGGAATCACTGACGCTGCTCGAGGTCGACGGCGCGGGACTCGAGCGGTTCGATCGCGAGCTGCTGCGGTGTGTCGTGGAGAAGTTCGGCGGCGGTCCCGTCGGGCTCTCGACGCTGGCCGTCGCGCTCGGCGAGGAGCCGGAGACGATCGAGGACGTCTACGAGCCGTTCCTGCTTCAGCTCGGCTTTCTCCAGCGGACCCCGCGAGGCCGGATCGTCACCGACCTCGGGCGCGCCCATCTTGGTGCGCCAGCCGACTCGGCGCGGCTGTTCTAGGCTCGCGAGGTGAGCACCACCGCTCCTCGCGCCGATGCCGCCGCCGCCTCGGTCGGAGCGCGAGACCTGTTCGTCCTCCGGCGGGTGACCGGCAACCAGTTCGTCCATTTCGGCGGCAGCGGCCGCGGTGCAGGTTGGGCCGGGCTGATCGAGGTGTCGGCCGACGAGGAGGTCTCGCTGGGCGAGGCGCTGACGACGCGCAGCACCGTGAGGCTCGCGCACGGCGGCAAGGAGCTCGTCTTCGGGCCGTATTACGCGCACGCCGCGGCCTTCGTCCCCGTGACGAACGACGTGGTCGTCGTCTTCGGCGCGGAGGACGACGCACTCGCGACGGCGACCGACGACTCCCTCGCGTCCGCGGCCACGATGGCGGCGGATGCGGTCGAATCGGTCACGCCTGCCAAGCGGCTCGCAGACGAGCTCGAGGAGCTCGAGGCGGTGCGCTCGGCCGTGGCCGTGCACGGGGACGACGTGTCAGCGGTGATGCGCGCGCTCGGGCTGATCGCGGCCGAGTCGCTCTCGTGCGAGGTGGCGGCGGTGTACCTGGCGGAAGGGGAGAGGGTGGAGCTCGTCGACCGTGGCTGGGCGTTGCGCGCCCCGGCCGCGCAGGTCGGCGCCGCGTTGGCCGGGGTGCTCGCGGACGGCCGTTTTCCTTACTGCGTTCAGGATGCGAGCACTGTCCCGCTGCCGTCTCCGCTCGGCGAGGAGCCGGGCATTCGCTCGTACTACCTGCTCGAGCTGCACGGCCTGGCTCGGGGCGTCGTGCTCGTTGCGCACACCGACGCAGGCCCGCGAGGGTTCACGTTGCTCTGCCGGCGGCTCGGGCTGCGCCTCGCAGATGTGACGTCGGCCCAGCTCGGAGTTGCGCTCACGCAGGAGTGGTGCTCGAGAGAGGCCGATCGGCTTCATTCCGAGTTCGGGAAGCTCGACGCCTCCTGACGAGCTTCAGCGCGAGCGGCGCAGTCAGGAGCGCCATCACGTCGAACCACACGTAACCGGACGCAACGCCGCTCGGCGGGTTCCCGTCGGGGATGCCGAGGCCCGGCAGCTCGTGCGCCCAGCGCCAGGTGCCGATCGCCGTGCCGTACAGCTCGAGTGATGCGACCACGAGGAACACCCCGGCATACACGGCCCGATTGCGGCTGCGGAGCAGGAACAGCAGGAGCAGCGGCACCCCGATCGCTCCGGCGACGTCTCGGTGCGGCAGCACCGTCAGGCCGAGCACGCCCCAGGTCGCCGCAGCGAGGCCGGCGGTCCAGATGAGCCAACGGCGGTGCCGGTGGAAGAGGACCGCGACCGACAGTCCGGTCAGATAGACGAGGCCGTGGGCGGGAGGCACGAAGAGCGGCAGGTTGTGCAGCCGGTAGGTGTAGACGCCCCAGATGAGCGAGCCGGTGACCTCTCCGATCGTTGCGAATACGACGACGGCGAGCGTCTGCGCGCGGCGCTCCGGCGAGACGCGCAGGAGCGCCGCTCCCAGCACCGCGAACGTGAGCACGCCGAGCGCGAGCTGTTCCGGGTAGCTCGCGTAGTGATCGAGTGCAAGCAGTAGCGCCAGATAGGCGCAGCCACCGGCAGCTGCTACTGCCGGAACTGCAGCTCGTGCCACGACGGCACCGGTGCGAGCTCGAGGAGCGGCCGGCCGCCGCCGCCCGGGTGCTGGTAGGCGAACTCCGCCTCGCTCTCGTCCCAGACCACCTCGAGCGCGCCGCGCTTGACCTGGTGGTCGAGCCACGCGCCGCGGAAGATCAGCTTGCGCAACCAGTAGACGAGGGACTCCCCTTCGACGAGCGACACGCGCTCCCAGTTGCGCACGAGGTAGCGCCCGAGGCGCGAGAACGGCTCGTCGACCACCCCCTGAGCGGCCAGAGCGACAAGATCGGCGATCTCGTCCTCGTCGAGCTCGGAGCTTTCGACAACACCCAGCTTGACGGCCGCCGCGACGACCCGTCCCTCGAAGTCGGTGCTGCTGAAGGAGAACCGGTAGCCGAGGAACTCGACGACGTAGTCGTTGCCGGAGCTGTAGTTCGAATCGGGTGACGGGAGCGATTCGGGCACGATCCCAATGGTAATGACTGTCATCGCCGCCGCATCCAACGTGGAGCGCCTGGTCATCTGGCTGCCGGCGCTCGTTGTCGGGATCGGGCTCGTCGGGATGGTGATGATCCTGCTCGGTCGTGCGTTTGCGGCCACCGTGCGCGAATCGGGGCATCCGAAGTGGATCTACGGCGGGCTCGTGGCGCTCGTCGGCCTGGTCGTCGTGCTCACCTGGCTCGGCGTCTCTCTGCCTAGAGAATGACCACCGGCGTCCCGACGCGGACGTGCTCGAAGAGCCACTCCGCATCGGGGACCTGCATCCGCACACAGCCGTGCGAGGCGCTGTAGCCGATCGACGTGGGTGCGTCGGTGCCGTGGATGCCGACGCCTGTCGCGTTCAGTCCCATCCAGCGGGTGCCGAGCGGGTTGGACGGACCGGGCGGAACCGGCTTCAGGCCCTTGGCCCAGGCATCGTAGGTCGGCGGATACCACCATGGATCACGCTGCTTGTTCATGATCCGCCACACCCCGGCCGGGGTCGGGTAAATCGCCTGTCCGGTCGCGACCGGGAAGGTGCGCACGAGCTTCCGCCCGTTGTAGAGCCGCAGCGTGTTCGCGGCCCGGGCCACGACGATCACCGGTCCGAAGTGCGCGATCGTCCGCCGTGCGGGCCGCGGCCGCGTGATCAGCTGCAGTGGCGCACGCGTCCCATCGGTCAGGAGCCGCGGCAGGGCTTCCCGCATCGCGTCCACGTCGACCGCCACGCCCGGTTTCGCGGCGGTGAACTCCGGCCCCGCCTCCGTCGCGCCGATCACCTGCGCGGCGACCGGCGGCCGGTCGACGCGGTCCGCCAGGCTGTCGACGATTCGAGCCGCCCGCGCGCTGGAGTAGGTGACGGGCAGCGCAATCCGGCTGTGCGGCGTCGCGGCGAGCGCCGAGCCGACGGCGGCATCGGCGTCGACGCCAGCGCCGATCTGGGCGGGGTCGATGATCGTCTGCCGGCCGCCGTATACGATCGTCACGGGTCGCGTGAAGGCGGCGTCGATCGCTGCGCGCGCGGGCTCGGCGCTCAGCCCGCCGACCTGCACTCCCGCCACGGTGACCCCGGCCGGGATCACGATGGTCGGCTCCGAGGCGGGGGCGGCCGCGCAGGCCAGTCCTGCAGCGGCGAGGATCGCGGCGAACGTCCGGAGCACCAGAGCCCAATTCAACCAGTTTCCAGGGCGTTCTGTCCGACGGCCTCCGTACCGTCGCGCTGACATGTCGTCCGGAACCTGGCAGCTCCAACCGTGTTCGCACGCCCGTGTGCACGGGCTCGCCGACGCGCTCGCGCTCGACGAAGTGACGGCTTCAGTGCTCGTCCGTCGAGGCTACGACGAGCCCGGCGAAGCACGCCGGTTCCTCGACGGCGCCCTCCCCGGACACGACCCGTTCGCCCTCGGCGACATGCGCGAGGCGGCCGCCTCGATCTCCGCAGCGGTCGACGCCGGAAAGCGAATCTGCGTACACGGCGACTACGACGCCGACGGGATCTGCGCAACCGCGCTCGCCGTCCTCCTGCTGCGCGAACTGAAGGCGGATGTCGCGTGGCATCTGCCTTCGCGCTTCGAAGAGGGCTACGGCCTGAACGCAGACACCCTCAGCCGCCTGTCGGAGGAGGGATTCGACCTCGTCCTCACCGTCGACTGTGGCATCACCGCGGTTGCAGAGGTCGAGCATGCGCACTCGCTCGGGCTCGAAGTCGTCGTCACCGACCATCACCGGCCAGGCGACGCATTCCCCGTCTGCCCCGTCGTCGCGCCGCTCAAAGGGGACTACCCCTTCACGGGACTGTGCGGTACCGGGGTCGTCTGGAAGCTCGCGCAGGCGCTGCTCGGTGCCGATCACCCGTTTCTCGAGCGCCACCTGGACATCGTTGCGCTCGCCACTGTCGCCGACGTCGTGCCGCTCGTCGACGAGAACCGCGCGCTCGCGCTCCTCGGCCTGCGGCGCCTGGCACAAACGCAGAGGCCCGGCCTGCGCGCCCTGATGCGCGTCGCCCACGTCGACCCTGCCTCGATCGACGAGTCGTCGATCGGTTTCCGGCTCGCGCCGCGTATCAACGCGTCCGGCCGGCTGTGCCGGCCCGAGGCCGCGCTCGCCCTGCTGCTCACCGAGGACGAGCGCGAAGCACACACGCTCGCCGAGGAGCTCGAGGCGCTGAACCGCGAACGCCAGGCGGTCGAGGAGCGGATCCTGCGTGAGGCGATCGCCGAGGTCGAGTCCTGGCCGGAGGCGCGCCGCCGCCGCCGCGGCTACGTCGTGGCAGGTGAGGGCTGGCACGAGGGTGTGATCGGGATCGTCGCCTCACGGCTCGTGGAGCGCTACAACCGGCCGGTCGTGATGATCGCCGGCACGGACGGCGACTGGAAGGGCTCTGGACGCTCGGTGCCGGCCTTCGACCTGCATGCCGGTCTGGGCGCATGTTCCGCCCACCTGGAGCGCTTCGGCGGCCATCGAGCCGCCGCCGGGCTGACGATCGCCGGCGACCGAGTCGAGACGTTCGCCGTTGCGTTCGCCGCTCACGCCGACCAGGTGCTGACCGAAGAAGATCTGCGGCCGGTGACCCGGGTGGATGCCGTCGTGCCGGGAAGCAAGCTGAACCTCGACCTGTGCGCGGAGCTCGGCCGTCTCGCTCCGTTCGGGCTCGGCAACCCCGGTGTGCTCCTCCTCGTCGACGGCTGCGAGCTGGCCGACCTCTCGACGGTGGGCGACGGCAAGCACCTGCGCTTCCGGGTGAGGCAGCGCGGCCGCGACTCGGGTTCGGCGATCGCGTTCGGGATGGGAAGCCAGCTCGACCGTTTTCGGCGAGAGGGCCGCTACGACGTCGCGTTTCGCCTGCAGGAGAACCAGTGGAACGGCGTGTCGTCGCCGCAGCTCGTGGTTCGGCGCGTCTTCGACGCGGTCGAGGGGTTCGACGAGCTACGCGACTGGCTCGGCGGCCAGTGGAAGGCCGGAGAGGCGTCGTGGACGCCGCAGGCGCGCCTGATCTTCGAGGAGCTCGAGCTCGCCGACGGCGCCCGCCGCAGCCTGCTCGAGTCGCCGACATTCAGGGCGTTGCTCGAAGAGAAACCCGCGCTCGCCGCGGCTGCCTAGGCGCGGCCGCAACCGCGTCCAGCTCGCGCAGCATGCGGGCGATCTGGATCAGTTTTTTGTTCTGTCGCCGCCGCTTGAACATGGGCTCCTCTCGTTCATCGGCAGAACGGTGTTTCCTCCTGAGGGGTTACGGATCCCTCGGAAGAGCGGGGGTACACTGGACTGATGGCCGTTCTGGAACGCCATCAGGATCTCGTCGATGAGCTGATAGCCGATGTCGAGGCGTATAAACCCGACGTCGACCGTGAGCTGCTGACGCGGGCGTTCCAGTACGCGGCTGATGCGCATGCGGGCCAGGTGCGCCAGTCGGGCCAGGAGTTCATCTACCACCCGTGGGGGGCCGCGAAGATCCTCGCGAGCCTGCAGCTCGATGAGGCGACCCTGTCGGCGGCGCTGCTCCACGACGTCGTCGAGGACACGGACAAGGACATCGACGAGATCCGCGCGGAGTTCGGCGACGAGATCGCGCAGCTCGTCGAGGGCGTCACCAAGCTGACGCGCGTTCGCTTCCAGAGCCGCGAGCACGCTGAGGCCGAGAACTACCGCAAGCTGATCGTCGCGATGGCGGAGGACCTCCGGGTGATCCTGATCAAGCTCGCCGACCGGTTGCACAACCTGCGCACGATCGAGTACCTCGGCAAGCAGAAGCAGCTCCAGAAGGCCCGTGAGACGCTCGAGGTGTATGCGCCGCTGGCACACCGCCTCGGGATCCATGCGCTCAAGTGGGAGCTCGAGGACCTCGCGTTCCAGACGCTGCATCCGCGCAAGTACGAGGAGATCAAGCAGATGGTTGCCGAGCGGCGCACCGACCGCGAGGAGCACGTGCGCGAGGCGGCGCTGGTTTTGCAGAAGGAGCTCGACAAGGTCGACATCCCGGCGGAGATCTCGGGGCGCGCGAAGCACTTCTACTCCATCTACGACAAGATGGCCAAGAAGGGCCGCGAGTTCAACGAGATCTACGACCTGACGGCGATGCGGGTGATCGTGGAGCGCGGTGCCGACGAGGGCACGCGCGACTGCTACGGCGCGCTCGGTCTCATTCATTCGCTCTGGAAGCCGATGCCCGGCCGCTTCAAGGACTTCGTCGCGATGCCGAAGTTCAACGGCTATCGGGCGTTGCACACCACCGTGATCGGGCCACAGGGCCGGCCGCTCGAGATCCAGGTGCGCACCCGGGAGATGCACGAGACGGCCGAGTTCGGTGTCGCTGCGCACTGGCTCTACAAGCGCGGCAAGAAGGACAAGGACGCCGAGTGGGTGGCCTGGGTCAAGCAGCTGATGGACGAGGGCACGACGGACGAGGCGGATCCCCGCGAGTTCATGAAGACGTTCCGCACCGACCTCTTCGACGAAGAGGTGCATGTCTTCACCCCGAAGGGCCAGGTGAAGACGCTGCCCGCAGGAGCGACGCCGATCGACTTCGCCTACGCCGTGCACACCGATGTCGGCCACCGCACGGTCGGCGCAAAGATCAACGGACGGATCGTCCCGCTGCACTACACGCTCAAGAACGGCGATTTCGTCGAGATCCTCACGTCCAAGCAGGGGCGTGGGCCGTCGCGGGACTGGATGTCACTCGCGAAGAGCTCGCGGGCCCGCAACAAGATCCGGCAGTGGTTCTCGCGCGAGACGCGCGAGGACGCCGAGCACAAGGGGCGCGAGGCGCTCGAGCAGGCGCTCAAGGCGCAGAACCTTCCGTACGCGAAGCTTCGCGGCTCGGCGACGCTCGCGCAGGTGATCCGCGAGACCGGGTTCAAGAAGGCCGAGGACTTCTATCTCGCGCTCGGCTCGGGCAAGCTGCAGCCGGGGGCGATCGTCAACAAGGTCGTCCAGCGGCTGAAGACCGAGCAGGTCGCCGAGGAAGCCCCGGTCGTCACCAAGGCGCCGAAGACGCAGCCCGTCTCCGGCTCCGACATGGGCGTCGTCGTGCCCGGCGTCACCGACGTGCTGATCCGGCTCGCAAAATGTTGCACCCCGGTTCCGGGCGACCCGATCGTCGGTTACATCTCGATGGGCAAGGGCATCACCATCCACCGTGACGACTGCCCGAACGTGAAGGCGCTTCGACGCAGCCCCGAGCGGTTCACGCCGGTCGACTGGGACGGCGCTGCATCGGCGAAGAGCTTCCGGGTGCAGATCGCTGTCGACTCATGGGACCGCCCACGCCTGCTCGAAGATGTGGCGCGGACGTTCGCCGAGCACGGTGCGAACATCGTCGGCTACGGCGGAGTCGTCGAGGATCAGTTGGCGAAGAACTGGTACACGGCGGAGGTCGGCGACGTGAAGGGGCTGCGCACGCTCCTGACCGCGCTGCGCAACCTCGAGGCCGTCTTCGACGCGTATCGCGTCACGCCGTCCTGAGCATCGCTCCCTCGATCGAGCGATCAAGTCACTCCCGCGCGGGTACCTCGACCGGGGGACAGCGCGGCCCCGGTTGGGTCGTTCAGAGGGGGCCCTCCAGCGCCTCGATCTGCCGGCGGAACGCGTCCGGCACGGGCACTGCCTGGCGCACGTCGAGCGCGATGCAGACCACGGTCGCCTTCGCGGTCGCCATCAGCGTGTCGCCGTCCTCGTCGATGCGGTAGGCCGCGTGGTCGTAGGTGATGCTGGTCGTCCCGATCCGCTCGACACGCACGAAGATCTCGAGCAGGTCATCGAAGCGCGCGCCCGCGACGTATTCGACCGTGACTGCGCGCATCGCAAAGTCGACGTCGCCAACCTGCACGCGTCCGAGATGACGGTGGTACTCGGTGCGCGCGACGTCGAAGTACGGCATGTAGCGGCCGTAGTAGACGACGCCCTGTGCGTCGGTCTCCGAGAATCCGACCCGCTGGTAGGCGGCGTACCGGTACGGCGGCTTCCGGTCGGTGACGTGCCCGAGCTCGATCATCATCGGGCGATCGTAACGATCAGCTGTGGAACGTTCGTCACACGCCGGAAATCTTTGGTCTGACCCCGGGACTGGTCTCGAAACGACACGTGTGGATGGTTGCGCGAGGCTGAGAGCGACGGCTGACCATCAGCACGCCGGCGCCCTGTGGATCGTCTGTGACACTTCTGTAACGTCGTTTGGCGTCGGGACGTGCCCTGAAGGGCCTGGCGCGAGTTCAGGCTGCGAGCGGTCTGTCGAGATTCCCCGCTCGCACCGGGCGTGCGCACGGACCTCGTTTGGCGACGGGACGAGGCGCCGGGAGCCCAGCCCGTTTCCGGCTACTCCCGGATGACGGCGAGCACCTCGTCACGCTTCTCGTCCATCTGCTCCTGCGAGCTCGCTTCCAGGTTCAGGCGGAGCAGGGGCTCGGTGTTCGACGGGCGGACGTTGAAGTGCCAGTCGTCGAAGTCGACAGAGAGCCCGTCGAGGTGCGTGACCCGGCCGTCTGCGCCGAAGCGGTCCTCGAGCTCCTGCAACTTGGCAGGAACGTCCGCGACCGGTGTGTTGATCTCGCCCGTGATGAAGTACTTGGCGCGGTACGGGGCGAGAACCTCGTGCAGCTTCCCGCGCCGCGAGACGAGCTCGCACATGAGCAGGAACGGAACGGTGCCCGAGTCGGCCTGCGAGAAGCCTCGAAAGTAGTAGTGCGCCGACACCTCGCCGGCGAACACGGCATCCACCTCGCGCATGCGCTGCTTGATGAACGCGTGGCCGACGCGGTTGATCAGCGGCACGCCGCCGGCCCGCTCGATCGTCTCCGGCACGGCGCGGGATGCGCGCACGTCGTAGATCACCTTCCCGCCCGGCTCGCGGGCGAGGATCGTCTCCGCGAACAGCGCCGTCGTGAAGTCGCCCGGAACGAACTCGCCCGTGTCGTCAACGAAGAAGCACCGGTCGGCGTCGCCGTCGTAGGCGACTCCAAAATCCGCTCCTTCACTGCGGGTCTTCCCGATGATGAAGTCGCGGTTCTCGGGCAGCAGCGGGTTGGGCTCGTGGTTCGGGAACGAGCCGTCGGGGTCGAAGTAACAGCTCACGATGTCGAGCATCGGCAGGCGCGCGAGCACCGGCGGCAGCATCGCGCCTGCCATTCCGTTCGCCGCGTCGATGACGATTCGCAGCGGCCGCAAGCGCATCCAGGTCGACGAACGAGAGGACACGGTCGACGAACCGGTCCCAGATGTCCTCCGGCCTCACCTGCCCGCGCGTGCCGTCTCGCCACACAGCCGAGACGGCCCGGTCGCGCACATCGAGCAGGCCCGACTCACCGCCGACGGGCAGCGCGCCGCGACGCACGATCTTCATCCCCGTGTACTGCTTCGGGTTGTGCGACGCCGTCACCATCACACCGCCGTCCAGCGCGAGCTCGCCGACCGCGAAATAGACCATCTCCGTCCCGACCAGCCCGAGATCGAGCACGTCGGCGCCTCCGTCCGTCGCGCCCTCGATCACGGCGGCGGCCATCGACGGGGACGAGAGGCGAACGTCTCTGCCGACGGCGATCGAGGCCGGCTCGAACTGCTCGACGAAGGCTCGCCCGATCGCATACGCGCCTGCTTCGTCGAGCTCCTGGGGATAGAGCCCGCGAACGTCGTACGCCTTGAAGGCCTTCGGGTCGAGCACGGCCCGAGCCTAGCGACTACGCGCCGAGGATCTCCTTGATCGCCGCGGTCGATTCGGCGGTCGGTGACTCGGAGATGACGGTCGCGGGCCGCTCGAACCGGGCCAGCGCGTCTCGCAGCGGCTCTGCTCGCAGCGTGCCCTCACCGTAGGGCAGGTGCTTCGTCTCGTTTCGGTTTGCGAACTGGATGTCCGAGAAGTGAATGTGGAACGGCGCGCCGGGCTCGATCACCGCGTCCGCCTGCTCGAGCGCCGAGGCGAACGGCTCCACCGAGAGGAACGCACCGTCGGAGGTCGCGTGCATGTGTGCGAAGTCGATCACCGGCCGGACCCAGTCGAGCTGAGAGGCGATCTCGCAGACATCGTCGATCGACCCGAGCTCGCGCACCCGGCCCATCACCTCGATCCCGAACGGAACTGCACGATCCTTTCCCACGAGTCGCTCTCGCAGCTCGGCGAGCTGGGTGACCACCGCGGCGATCGCGTCCTGACGCGTCCGGCCGAGCAGGAAACCTGGATGGAAGACCACGACCTCGGCACCGGCGGCCTTCGCGATGCCGGCCGAGTGGTCGAGCATGCCCACAGCCATGTTCAGCTTCTTGCCCCGCTCCGCGTGCCCCATGAAGCCGGCGATCGGAGCGTGCACGGACAACGCAATGTCTGCGGCCGCGCAGCGCTCGCCGAACTCGGCTGCGAAGTCGTAGTCCATCCAGAACCGCCCCTCGAAGTCGATCTCGCATGCGGACAGCCCCCGTTCGAGCAGGGCGGTGACCGCCGCGGCGGGGGAGTCCCGAGACGGCACCCGAGCAGGCCCGTAGTGGAGGCGCCGAGGCATTGCGCCAGAGGGTATCGCCGGTGGCTGCGCCGCCACGCCGGCGGTCTCGGCGGGTCCGTCCGACGCGATTCCTACTCTGAAGGCGTAATGACAACAGGGCCCTCACGCATCGATCTCCTCGAGCTCGATATCGACCTGCGGCTCGCGGATCTCTGGCGGGAGGCGGCCGGGATCAGCGAGTGGTCGCTGGACGTCGTCGCGGCCTTCATGCGCGCCGCCTACGGCAAGGGCTATTGCGACGCGCTCACCGAGGATCTGCCCGGCTCACTTTGTGCCGATCACGGCTATCGAGTCCCGGCACGGAAGCAGACCGCGAACGTCGACGTCTAGCTAAACTCGGGCCGTGCCCACGCGCAGTCCCGCGCGGCTCGTCGTCGCCCTCGCGGTGGCGGCCGTCCTCGCCGTCTTCCTGCTCTACACCGCGGTCGCAGGGAATTCGACGCCGACGCTGACGCCGCACCAGATCGCCGGCCACACCGGCAAGCTCGCGGTCGTCGGAGTCGTCGTCGGCCCGGTGCGCGGGGACTCGCATGCGGTGGGTGGCCTTCGCTTCGACTTGAAGAACATCGACGGAAAGAGCGGGACGGTCCCGGTCGTCTACCGCGGCGAGGACCCACCGCCGCTCTTCAGGGTCGGCCGGAGCGTCGTCGCCAGTGGGAGCTTCGCCGCCGGTCGCCTGAACGCGACGGACATTCTCACCAAGTGCCCGTCCAAGTACACGGCGACGACATCGACTCCCAAGTAGATGGCTGACCTCGGCCGCGCGGCCCTCGTCGTCAGCCTCGGGCTGGCGGTGTACGCGCTCGTCGCCGGTACGACATCTGCACTGACGAATCGGCGTCGTCTCGCCGCATCCGCACGCAACGCGCTCTACTGCAGCTTCGGCTCGACGCTGATCGCTGCCGCCGTCCTCGCGTCCGCGCTCGTGCGCCACGACTTCTCGTTCACGTATGTCGCTCAGCACACGAACCGCACGCTCCCGACCGCGTACACGCTGAGCGCGTTCTGGGGCGGGCAGGAGGGCTCTCTGCTGCTGTGGCTCCTCGTCCTCACCGGCTACGGCGCGCTGGCCGTCGCACTGAACCAGAAGCTGATGCGTGACCTGACGGCGTGGGTCGTCCCCGTGATCGGAGGAATCGCGACCTTCTTCGCGTTCGTGCTCGTTGCCGTCGCGAGCCCGTTCGGCACGCAAACCGCACCCATCGACGGGGCGGGGCTGACGCCCAGCCTCCAGAACCCGTACATGGTCGCGCACCCGCCGATGCTCTACCTCGGCTACGTGGGCCTGTCGATCCCGTTCGCATTCGCGGCCGGGGCGATGCTCTCCGGCAAGACCGACGAGCGGTGGATCGTGGCGACCCGTCGTTGGACGCTGGTCGCGTGGGCGTTCCTTGGCTTCGGCCAGCTGCTCGGCGCACACTGGGCGTACGTCGAGGTCGGCTGGGGCGGCTACTACGCGTGGGACCCCGTCGAGAACGCTGCGCTGATGCCCTGGCTCGCAGCCACGGCGTTCCTGCACTCGGTGATGATCCAGGAGCGAAAAGGCATGCTGAAGGTCTGGAACATGGTGCTCGTCGCACTCGCGTTCGAGCTCTCGGTCTTCGGGACGTTCCTGACGAGGTCCGGCGTCGTCAACTCGATTCACTCGTTCGCAAAGAGCCCGATCGGATCGTGGTTCCTCGCGTTCGTCGTCATTTCGACGGTGTTCTCGCTCGTGCTGATCATGTGGCGGCTGCCGTTGCTGAAAGCCCGCACCAAGCTCGAGTCGGCGTTGTCGCGGGAGGCGGCGTTCCTCTACAACAACCTGCTGCTCGTCGCGCTCTGCCTGACGATTCTGTGGGGTGTCCTGTTCCCGATCCTGACGCAGTTCGTCAAGGGTGAGACACGCACCATCGGGAGGCCGTACTACGACTTCTTCCTCCGGGCCTTCGGGCTGCCGCTCCTGCTGCTGATGGGCATCGGCCCCCTGATCGCCTGGCGGAAGACGAGCGTGCGCGCGCTCGCCCGAACACTCGCGTGGCCGATCGTCGTGACCGTCCTCTGCGGCATCGCACTCCTCTTTCGCGGGAGCCGGCTCGTCGAAGCCCGGGCTGATCGCCTACACCTTCTCGGCCTTCGTCCTCGCGTCGATCGTGCTCGAGCTGGTACGCGGCACTCGGGTCACGGGCTCGGTGTTCACCCTGGTGTCGCGGAACCGTCGCCGCTACGGCGGGTACATCGTGCATGCCGCGATCGTCCTTCTCGCGATCGGCATCGCGGGGTCGAGCGCCTACGGCAGATCGAAGGAGGTGCGGCTCACGCCCGGCCAGAGCACGTCGATCGGCGGTTACACGCTGACGCTTCGCGGCGTGCACCGCACTCCGACTCCGAACGCGATCGAGACGCGCGCCGTCTTCAACGTCACCGGCCGCTGGCACGGCACCCTCTCGTCGGGCAACAACCAGTACTTCTTCCCGCCCGAACCGTCTCAGGAAGTGGGGATCAAGACGAGCTGGACCAGAGCGGAAGACCTCTACGTGATCGCCGACGACGTCAATCTGAAGACGAACGTCGTCTACGCGAAGGTACTCGTGAAGCCTCTCGTCAATTTCATCTGGATCGCCGGCATCGTGTTCCTGTTCGGGGCCGCGGTTGCGCTCTGGCCCGATGCGCGCGAGCAGCGCCGGCTCGCGTCGCGACTCGTACCGGCATGACGCTCGTCCTCGGGATCGTCCTGGCCGCGGTCGTGGTCCTGGTCGTTGCGCTGCCGTTCCTCCGCGAGCCGGCGGTCGCGGACGATCGTCTCGATTCGCGGGGCGAGGACGAGCTCAGACTCCTCGCGCTGCTCGAGGAGCGCGACCGTGCGCTCGCTGCGCTCAAGGAGCTGGAATTCGACCACCGGTCCGGCGGAGTCGGCGACGACGACTATCGCGAGCTCGTCGGTCCACTACGCCGGGCGGTCGCGGCCGCACTGCGGGCGATCGAGCAGGAACGGCGTCTCGCTCCTGACGCGGAGCAGGCGGTCCGCCCTCCCGATCCAACCCTCGAACCGGCGGTGCCGCCGGATCAGGCCAGGCTGCCGCAGGAGTAGCCAGGGGCGGCGGCGAAAGCGTCGTCCATGGGGCGGATCACGCTCGCTCTCGTCGTTGCGCTGGTCTGTGTCACGCCCGCACTCGGGTCGGACATCGGCCGGAAGCAGCAGATCGACACGAAGATCTCCTCACTGAAAGACAGGCTCGCCGTGCAGAAACAGCACGAGCAGTCCCTTCGTGACGAAGTCGCGGGCTACACGAGCCGGATCCGTTCGCTCGAGGCCAGGGTCGGGGACGTCTCGCTTCGCCTGACGACACTCGAGGCCGACCTCTCACTCCACCAGCGGCGCCTCGATGCCTTGAACGCGCTCTTCGGTCTGCAGACGAAGAGGCTCGAGTTCCTGAAGCAGCAGTACGCCACAGCGGTGGAGACATTGAACCGGCGGCTCGTCGACATCTACGAATCCGAACCGGCGTCGACGCTCGAGGTGGTTCTCGGCGCAAGCTCGGTCCAGGACGCGCTCGACCAGGTTCAGTACATGAACGAGATCGGAGAGCAGGATCGCCGGATCGCGGCCCAGGTGCGGTACGCGAAGCTCCAGGTCACCGCAGCGCGCGCGAAGACGAAAAAGCTGCGCTCGACCGTTCACGGCGAGACGGCAGTCATCTCCGCTCGGGCCGCACAGACCCGCGATGTGAGAGACGAGCTCGTCGGCGCGGCGGGCGACCTCGCGGCGACGAAGGAGAACAAGCTCACCGACCTCTCCAAGCTGACGTCCGCCGAGCAGGCCGAGGCGGGTGAGATCGACGCTCTACAGGCTGCATCGAACGACATCGCGGCACGCATTCGCGCCGCGCAGGTGGGGGAGACGTCGACGCCGTCCTCCGCCGGGCTGATCTGGCCCGTCAGCGGTCCGATCACGAGCCCGTTCGGGTGGCGATGGGGCCGTATGCACCAGGGGATCGACATCGGCGTGCCGATGGGAACGCCGATCAAGGCGGCGGCCGCAGGGACGATCATCTACTGCGGCTGGGAATCGGGCTACGGCAACCTGACGGTGATCGACAACGGCGGCAACCTCGCCACGGCGTACGGTCATCAGAGCTCGATTGCCGTTCGCTGCGGAGAGCAGGTCGCGCAGGGTCAGGTGATCGGCTACGTCGGTTGCACGGGGCACTGCACCGGCCCGCACCTGCACTTCGAGGTTCGCATCAACGGGAGCCCCGTCGATCCGATGGGCTATCTCTAGAACACTCAGACCGCGCCGAAGGTCTGCAGCAGTAGGAAGATGTTCAGCGTGACGATCAACGCGGTGACGGCAGTCGCCGCGACCGTCGTGACGCGACGGTTGACGAGCGGGCCCATGATGTCGCTACGTGCCGTGAAGATCACGAGCGGGATGAGTGCGAAGGGGATGCCGAACGAGAGCACTACCTGAGAGAGAACCAGCGTCCGTGACGGGTCGACACCGATGGCGATGACGACGAATGCCGGGACCATCGTGACGAGGCGCCGCACGGTGACGGGGATCTGGCGGTGGATGAACCCCTGCATCACGACCTGCCCTGACAGAGTCCCGACGGCCGAGCTCGAGAGACCCGACGCGATCAGGGCGAGCGCGAAGATCGCGCCGGACGCCGGGCCGAGAATCGGCTCGAGCGTCCGGTGCGCCGTGTCGAGCGAGGCGACGTGGAAGAGACCGGTGCGATAGAACGTCGAGGCCGCCATCACGAGCATCGAGACGTTGATCACGCCGGCGATCGTCATCGCGATCACGACGTCGACCCGTGTGAACCGCAACAGCGTTTGCGCGTCTTCGTCGGTCTCCGGTACGAGCCGGTCCTGAGTGAGCGCCGAATGCAGATAGATCACGTGCGGCATCACGGTCGCGCCGATGATCCCAACCGCGAGCAGAAGCGCCTCGCTACTGCCGAACTGCGGGTAGACGGCATGTTTGAACACCTGGCCGTAGTCGGCGTGGGCGAACGTCAGCTCGATCACGTAACAGGCGCCGATCACGCCGACGAGCACTGCGATCACCGCCTCGAAGGCGCGGAACCCGAAGCGCTGGAGGCCCAGGATCAGGAACGCCGCGATCCCTGAGACAACTGCGGACGGAAAGAGGGCCCAGCCCAGGAGCAGCTGAAACCCGATCGCTGCTCCCAGGAACTCGGCGAGGTCGGTGGCCATGGCGATCAGCTCCGCCTGGACCCACAAGAACATGGTGGTCCGGTGGGAGAATCGTTCGCGGCAGAGCTCCGGCAGGTTGCGGCCGGTGGCGATCCCGAGCTTCGCCGAGAGGGTCTGGATCAGCATCGCCATGAGGTTGGCGGCGACGATCACCCAGACGAGCCGGTAGCCAAAACGCGACCCGCCCGCGATGTTGGTCGCGAAGTTGCCCGGGTCGATGTAGGCGACGCAGGCGATGAACGCCGGCCCCAGGAAGGGCAGGATGCGGAAACGCGTGCGGTGGAGCGCCTCGTCGACGGTGCGGAGGCCCTCCGGCAGCTCGGTCCGGGAGGCGATCACCCGGCCAATTTAGCCGGACCTAAACTTTCTCAGAGGACGAGGCGCAGATCGGGCAGATTGCGGTAGCGCTCGTCGAGCTCGAACCCGTAGCCGACAAAGAACTCGTCGGGGATCGTGAAACCGACCCAGCCCACGGGCAGGTCGTCGACCAGCCGGCGGTAGGGCCGGTCGAACAGCGAGGCGATTCTCAGCGAGCGAGGGCTCCGGATCGCCATCGAGCGGACGAGATAGTGCATCGTGAGGCCGGTGTCGATCACGGCGTCCACGAGGACCACGTCACGTCCCTCGATCTCGGCGTTCAGGTCCTTGAGGAACCGGATGCCGTCGTCGTCCTCGCCGTAGCCGGCCAGTTCGATGAAATCGAGGTGGTGATGGATCTGAATCGCGCGTGAGAGGTCGCAGATGAAGGGGATGCACGACTTGAGCGAGCCGACGAGCAACGGCTCGCTTCCCTCGTAGGTATGCGCCAGCTCGGCCCCGATCTCCCGCACCCGTCCGCGGATCTCGTCGGCGCCCAGGAAGACCTCGCCGATTCGCTCGTCGAGCTCGGCCAGTGCGCTCAGGACGCTTTCCGCAGCCCGTAGCGGGCCGCGAGCCGTTCGAAGTCCCGCTCGTAGAAGAGCTTGCACTTGACCTCGGGATACAGCGCCCGCAACTTGCGCAACTTCCGGTTCTTCCGCGTGACGAGAGACTGCTTCATCACGGTCACCTCGAGGTAGAGATCCTGGTCGGGCAGGTAGAAGTCGGGCGAGAACGCCTCGGTGACGCGCCCCTCCTCGTCGCGTTCGAGCACGAATGTCGTCGGCTCGTACTGCCACGGAATGCCGTACCAGTCGAGCACCTTTGCGTACTCGAGCTCTGCGGGGTTGGCAAAACGCGGCGGCTCAGAGCCGCAATATGCCTGGAAAACGGGTGTTTCCGGCACCACTCGGGCCAGAGTAGCAGTGAGCCCGGATGCCCTAGACTCATTTGCATGGATGTGACGATCGCTCATTTGTCGGATCTCCACTGCGGCGACCCGCATTTCGTGCCGGATCTGATGGACAGGGCGATTGCGGAGATCAACGACGTGAAACCGGACATCGTCGTCTGCTCGGGCGATCTGACGACCTTCGGGTTCAAGGAGGAGTACGCCCAGGCGAAGCGCTATCTCGACCGGATCGAGTGCGAGTCGCTCGTGGTCGTCCCGGGAAATCACGACTCCCGGAACGTAGGCTACGTCCACTTCGAGGAGTTGATCGGCGAGCGCAGCTCCGTGCTCCGCAAAGGGGGCGCCACGGTGGTTGCCGTCGATTCGACGGAACCGGATCTGGACCACGGCCAGATCGGGCGCGGCCGGTACGGCTGGATCGAGGAGCAGTTTGCGGCCGAGCCCTCCGCGCTCCGTGTTTTCGTGCTTCATCACCACCTGCTGCCGATTCCCGGCACCGGCCGTGAGCGGAACGTCGTCTACGACGCAGGCGACGCGATCGAGTGCCTGCAACGCGCGGGGGTCCATCTGGTGCTCTCGGGCCACAAGCACGTGCCGTACGCCTGGAAGCTGGAGAGTCTCTTCGTCGTCAACACCGGCACGGTCTCGACCCTGCGGCTCCGCGGCAACACACGACCCTGTTACAACGTCGTCGAGGTCTCGGGTAACCACGCTGCGATCTGGCGGCGCTATCCGTTTCACGGGCAGGAGCAGATCATCCAGTTCGACCTCGTGACCGGGGAGTACGAGAAGTACACGGGACGGATCGAGCGGGAGGTCACGGCACGCCGGTGAAAGCGGTCGCGCTCATCGACGGGGAGCACTATGCGCCTGTGGTGCGCGATGCGCTGCGCGCCCTCCCGTACGAATGGGTCGGCGCCATCCTCGTGGGCGGCACCGAGAAGCTGCGCGGCGATCTGGATTACGGCGTCCCGCTCGTCGACGATTTCGCCGGAGCGGAGGTCGTGGTCGATCTCTCCGACGAGCCGGTCCTCGGACCGGCCGAGCGGCTGCGCTGGGCATCGAGAGCTCTCGCCCAGGGGCTCCCGTATGTCGGAGCAGACTTTCGTTTCGAACCGCCGTCCTTCGAGGCGTTCGACCTCCCGTCGATCGCCGTCATCGGCACGGGGAAGCGCGTGGGGAAGACGGCGGTGACGACACATCTCGCGCGGCTGCTCGCGCGCGACCGGAGCGTCGTCGTGGTCGCGATGGGCCGCGGCGGCCCGCCCGAGCCCGAGGTCGTCGAGACGCCGCCGTCACTCGATGATCTGGTCGCGCGGTCGCGCTCCGGGCTCCACGCCGCGTCCGATCACCTCGAGATCGCCGCGCTTGCCGGCGTGCCGACGATCGGCTGCCGGCGCGCGGGCGGCGGCCTGGCCGGCGCCGTCTTCGTCTCGAACGTTGCCGCGGGCGCGGCGCTCGCTGCAGAGCGCAGCCCCGATGTCGTGATCTTCGACGGGAGTGGCGCCGCGATCCCCCCGATCGACGTCGACCGCCGAATTCTCGTGATCGGACGCGGTGACACGGGCGACGACTACCTGAACACGTACCGGCGGCTCATCTCCGACGTCGTCATCGAGCACTTCGAGTTGCGGCTCGGGGCGGCGGGGCCGCTCGAGGGGCGGGTCGCGGTCTTCACGGCAGGATCGCGCGACGTCTCGCAGCTCGACGCGGAGGTCGTCCACGTCTCGACCAACCTCGCAAACCGTGAGGCGCTGCGCCGCGACCTCGTCGACGCCGACACGTACCTGGTCGAGCTGAAAGCCGCTGCAATCGACGTCGTCGTCGAGCATGCACTGGCGCACGACGTGCGTGTCGTGCTCGCGACCAACGAGGTGGTCGCACCCGGGCTCGACGAACAGCTGCTCGCACTCGTGCCGGTGGAGGCATGACGCAGCGCCGCCACGGCGAGCCCCTGCCGCTCGGCGACGACGGCCTGCCCTATTCCAAGGGCCTGATGGCGCGCGCCCTGATCGCAGCAGGCGTCCCCGCCGACAACGCCTATCAGCTCGCGAGGAGGATCGAGCTCGATCTTGCCGAGCGCGGCATCTCGGCGATCGAAGTCGACCGACTCGACGAGCTCGCGCGCGAGGTGCTCGGAGAGGAAGAGGCCGAACGGGCGATCGGCCGCCTGCGCAGGCTTGCCGACCTCCAGTCGCTCGATGTGCCGATCGTGCTGTTGATCGGCGGCTCGACCGGCACGGGCAAGTCGACCGTCGCTGCGGAGGTCGCCCATCGGCTCGGCATCACACGTGTCGCCTCGACCGACTTCATCCGCCAGACGATGCGCGCGTTCTTCTCCCCGGAGTTCATGCCGACGATTCACTTCTCGAGCTTCGAGGCGGGCGAGGCACTCGACGACGAAGCGACCGGCGACCCGACGATCGTCGGTTTCCTCGATCAATGCACCCATGTGTGCGTCGGTGTCGAGGCGGCCCTCCGCCGGGCGCTCACGGAGGGGTGGTCGATGGTGCTCGAGGGCGTCCACCTCGTTCCCGGGCTGCTGCCGTCCGAGCTCGAAGGCGCGCTGATCGTTCACGTCGTGCTCGAGATCGCGGACGAGAACGTGCACCGGCTCCATTTCCACGTACGGGACTCGTCGACCGGCGGCGTTCGTGCCATGGACAAGTACCTTGGGCAACTCGATGCGATTCGCCGAGTTCAGACGTACGTCGTTGGCCGCGCCCGTCGAGAGGGTGTCCAGGTGATCGAGAATGCCAATGTCGAGCGGACGATCGACCAGGTGATCGAGCACGTCATGCAGGCGGCCGAGCGTTCGCGGCAGATCGCATGACTCAAGCCGTGGACGACACGCGCGCCCTGTGCCAGTGCGAGACGTTCGCGCGAGTGACGGAGCGAGCTGCGCTCGCCGGAGCACGCTGGCTGGGTCGGGCTGACATGCAGGCGGCGGAGGACGCCGCGTTCTCGGGTGCGCGGCTCGCCCTGGAGCGCATGCCGATCAGCGGCCACGTCGTGATCGGAGGTCACGAGGAAGCCGAGCAGCTCGCGGCGGGCACGAACATCGGTCTGGGCGGCGAGGAGTACGACCTGGCGCTCGACCCGCTCGAAGGGCGCTCGGTCGTCGCCCGGGGCGGCACGAATGCGATCTCGATGATCGCCGCTGCGCCGCGCGGTTCGTTGCCGTCGCTGCCCGACATGTACATGCGCAAGATGGCGGTCGGCCCGCGCGCCCGCGGGAGGATCTCCCTCTCGAGCCCGGTGGCCGACAACATCCGCGCGATTGCCGAGGCGTTCGACCGCATGGTCAACGACGTCACCGCGATCGTGCTCGACCGTCCGCGCCACCACGATCTGATCGAGGAGATCCGCGCGTCCGGCGCACGCATCAAGCTGATCCAGGACGGCGATGTGACGGCGTCGATCAGTGCGGCTGTTCGAGGCACGAACGATCACCTGGCGATCGGCATCGGCGGTACGCGGCAAGCAGTGCTCTCCGCCGCCGCCTTGCGCTGCCTCGGCGGTGAGCTTCAGGCCCAGCTCTGGCCGACGCGCCGCGCCGAGATCGCCGAGGCCGCCGAGCACGGGATCGAGGACATCGACCAGATCTTCACGATCGACGATCTTGCGCCCCAGGAGGTGATCGTCGCCGCGACCGGCGTGTCGAACGGCGACCTGCTCCGCGGCGTCCGGTTCCTGGCCGACTCGGCCCGCACACACTCGCTCGTCATGTGCACCCGGTGCAACTGGGTGCGTTTCGTCGACGGGATCCACTTCTTCGCGCGCGACCGCCGCGAGGAAGTGCGCCTCAGCTAGCCTGGCGTCATGCCGTCACAGGAAGAAGTCGTCGAAGCGCTCCGTGGGGTCGAGGACCCTGAGCTCGGCATGGACATCGTGGAGCTCGGCCTGTTCTACGAGGCCGAGATCGAAGGGCCGAACGTGAAGGTGCAGTACACGCTCACGTCGATGGGCTGCCCGGCCGGAGCGATGATCCAGGAGGACATCGAGCGCGTCGTTCGCGAGATTCCAGGTGTCGAGGCGGTCTCGAGCGAGCTCACCTTCGAGCCCCCGTGGTCACCGGACCGGATGTCCGACGACGCCAAGTTCATCCTCGGCTTCGGCTAGGCGAGGGCCTCTAGGCACCTTCGGTGCGGTGGTGCCGCTCGATCTTGGTGCCGGCCGCGTCGGTGTCGCGGCGCGTGTCACGTTCGTAATGCCGGCGCTGGACGCGCCAACGCCGAGCCGTGGCTGACTTCTGAGCCTCGAGGAGGCGCCGATCGGTCTGTTCCGCCCGGGTCGTCGACACGGCGCGATTCTGTCCAATTTGCGTGTTTCGATCAAGTCCCCTCGAATTCGCTCTTCCCGTGGACGCGTCGACAGGTCGTTGACCCGCCGTCGCCGTGCGACTAGAACGAGTCAGTCGAGCGAGAGGGAAGATGGTCAAGCGGGCAGCGGCGTTGAGCGTGGCGAGCGTGGTCCTCGGTCTGGGCTGCTACGGCGCAGCAGCAGCAACCACGGCAACGACCTCCGGCAGCGCGGCTCCACTCACTACGGCTCGCGCCCTCTGTGGCGCCGGCTATGTGGATGCGCTCATCGGCGGTGCACACAAGTGCCTCAGGGCCGGCGAGTTCTGCTCGCCGAGCCACGAGCCTGACTACGAGCGCTACGGCTTCGCGTGCCTTGGCGGCCATTTGCAGGCTCGCACGCCCGGGTCCACCACACCGTCGACGACGCGGCAGACGACGATCTTGGTCGGCCAGACGGTCAAGCTGGCTCCGCGCACCCAGGCGCGCAGTTGCACACCGGGCCCGCGCCCCGACCGGCAGTGCTCGCCCGGCGCCTACTACAGCGGCCTCACGAGGACGGTGCTCTGCTCCTCCACGTTCCGCACCGGCTCGATCCGGAACGTGCCCGAATCGGAGAAGCATCAGGTCGAGGTCGAGTACGGAATGGTGCCGCGGAGCTACGGCCGCACGATCGAGATCGACCACATCGTCTCGCTCGAGCTCGGCGGCTCGAACGACATCGCCAACCTGTACCCGGAGCCCGGGTCGGGCCCGGCGAGCTACCACGTCAAGGACAGGCTCGAGAACCGTCTCCACGACCTTGTCTGCGCCGGGAGCATGACTCTCCACGCTGCGCAGTCGGGGATCGCGTCGAACTGGGAGGCGCTCTACCGGCGGGTCTTCGGCATCGCGCCGTGAGACGCCGGCGCGCAGGAGGCCAGGCCCGCACGGAGAAACCGAATCTCCCCTTTCCGGAAAATCAGCACGGCGACGTAGGAGGCGGTCACGAATGCCTGGGAGTGCACAGCGGTACATCGGCGGCGCGGTTGGATTCGCGTTCGCGGCAGTTTGGGCGACGGCGGGGCTGGGATCGGCTCTTGTCTGCATCGTCGCCGCGGCCATCGGCTATACGGCGGTCCGGCTGGCTGAAGGACGCCAGTTGAGCGCGATCTCTGCGGGCCGCGACGCGGTGCGCGAGCTCCAGAGTCGTCGCAATGAACCGACAAGCCGGCCGGCGCCGAAGGCAGCAGCCCGGCCCGCGCAGCAGGTTCGACGGCCGAAGCCGGCTCCGGCCCGCGTCATGGCCGATCCGGAGCCTGCCACCTACGGGTGGTAGCCGCTCGGAGCGGCACATGAGGCGAGGCCGGCGGGCGTTTCTCGCCACGGCCGTCCTGGTCGAGGTGGCGGCACTGAGGGCACGCGGCTACGGGCTGCTCGGTGGGAACGTCTTGGTGAGATGCCGGAGAGGGCACCTCTTCACGACGCTCTGGATTCCCGGCGCGTCCTTCAAGTCGATTCGGCTCGGCTGGTGGCGGCTCCAGCGGTGCCCGGTCGGGAGGCACTGGTCGATCGTCACGCCGGTGAACAGGTCCGAGCTGGCCGACGCCGAGCGGCGAAGCGCCGCGGCCTGGAAGGACATCCGGATTCCCTGAGTGCCCGGCTCAGGCGGGTCGGATGCTCTGCGCGAAGTGAAAGAGGTTGTGCGGGTCGTAGGTGCGCTTCACTTGCCGGAGCCGCGCGAGATTCGAGCCGTAGTAGGCGCGCTGCCAGTTCGCGAGATCGGGGTCGATGTAGTTCACATAGGCGGCGCCGGAGGTCGAGGGCGCGAGTGTTCCGCGTGAGGCGTTCACCCACGAACGGGCGGAGGCAGCGTCCCCCGTGGCGAAGTACTGAATCGACGCGAGGGTGTTGCGATGCGCGAACGCGGTGGAATTCACCGGTACGCGGTTGATTGCCCCGCCGTACGCATCGATCAGGAGCGCCCCGGGCGCAGAGCCGCGGGCCTCGACCACGCTCCTGAATGCACCGATCTGGGCGGGCGTCGGCTGACGCGCGATGTAGTCGGAGGCGCCGACGAACACCTGGTGCCCGGGCATCGCGCACGACGGGCAGCGTGTGCCCGAGGCAGCCGGCCCACCGGCGCACCAGATCGAGCCACGTCGAGGTACCGGTGACGAGCTGCTGCGCCGGAGGCCCGAGGGTCGCGAGGGCCGACTTCAGCGCCGTCTCGGTCCCGAGGAACTGACCGAACACCTGCACCGTCGGGCCGCCCGGCCCGGTGGCGAGGCGGCAGAGGCTGCCGAGCGCGTCGGGCGCCGCCGGCGCCCAGCGCAGGAAGCTCGCGAGCACTGCCTCGACCTGCGCCCAGGGCCACGTGGCGATGAAGTAGGAGCCCTGAGACACGGCGTGAGTCCGGAAGACGAGCCGGGTGACGATGCCGAAATTGCCGCCTCCCCCGCCGCGGCAGGCCCAGAAGAGGTCGCTGTGGTGGGTGGCATCCGCGGTCAGGAGCTTGCCGTCGGCGGTGACGATCTGCAGTGAGCGGAGGTTGTCGGAGGCCAGGCCCCAGGCGCGTGAAGCCAGGCCGAAGCCGCCGCCGAGTGCATGGCCGCCGATCCCGACGCTCGGACAGGTGCCTGCCGGGATCGCGAGCCCGTGCGCGCCGAGCGTGTTGTAGATGTTCCCGAGCCGTGCACCTGGGCCGACGACTGCCTGTCCGGCCGCGACCTGCACGGCTGCGAGCCGCGAGAGATCGACGACGACGCCGGGAGTCGTCGAGTAGCCGCCGTAGCTGTGCCCGCCGGACCGGGCGACGATGTGCACGCCGCTCGTGCGCGCCCAGCGAACGACCTCGCTGACGTCGGCCGCGTCCAGCGGTTGTGCGATCGCGAGTGGGTGGACGCCGTCGTAGAGGCCGTCGAAGACGAGGCGGGCATGCTCGTATCCCGCCGACCCGGGCGTGATCACCGGTCCTCGCAGCGTCCTGGCCAGTGAGCGGATCCGCGGATCGCCCAGGTTCCGCGCTCCGGCCTCCGGCTCGAAGCGCAGCGCCGGCAGGGCAAGAGCCGCAGACAGCGCGGCCGCCCGGACGATCAACTCGCGCCGGGTCAGCGGTCTCGAGGGCGGGGTTTGCGCCACGGGGACAGGGTAGGCGCTGAATGTTCACAGGATGGGCGGTGAATGTTTGTAGGGATTGACACAACGGCGTCAAGCTGCAACCGTGTGAGCTCGGCAGCGAGGGAGGGGACAGATGGCCGTCCGTCCTGTGGTCGTTGCTGCGGCGCTTCTCGGGGCGTTTGTCACGTCCTTTCTCCTTGCGGCGCTCGCGTTCGCCTCCGGCAGCCACAGCTCGGCCGTGGTGACACTGCAGATCGCACCTCGGGGCCTCGGCACGGTGTCCGTGACGCCCTTGGGCGGCAATCCGGACGGCGAGTGCTCCGGCATCGACAACACCGATTCGCAGTCGTGCTTCCTGACGTACAACCGCGGCGACAAGGTCAAGTTGACCGCGAGCAGCGATCGCGGGCGCACACTGTCGTCCTGGAGCACGCCCGACTGCCCAGGGACCGGAGAATGCGACTTGACCCTCGACGACGACGTCACGTCGATCGTCGCGCTCTTCAATCCGCTGCGGCTCGGGGTGCAGTTCTCCACGCCGGGCGACGGCACGGTCACGGCGGATCCGGCCGGCGCGTCGTGTGGTGCCGACGATCTAGGCCCCGACATCACCTGCTTCGAGTTCGCACCGGGAACGACGGTCAAGCTGACCGTGCACAACACGGGAGGCGTGTTCGACCACTGGAATCCCGGCTGCGAGCCGACGAATGCGCCGACTTGCACGATCACCGTCAACGATGAGACGACCTGGGTGGGAGCTCACTTCGTCGGCGACGACGCCGACCTGCCGCAGTTGCCCACCACCATCACCGTCCAATTCCAGCTGAGGCGGGGCGGGACCGGCAGCGGCCGTGTCAGCGCATCCGATCTGGACTGCGGCACGGTCTGCACGCGTCAGTACGGCTACGGGAAGACGATCACACTCACGGCGGCGCCCGACCAGGGCTCGGTCTTCTCCGGCTGGAACGGCGTGTGCCCCAAGACGCAGACCACGTGCACCTTCCCGGTCGGCCCGGTCACCGCGATCAAGGCGCTCTTCGATCACGACACGACCCCGCCGACCACGCCGGACGGCTTGGCCGTCACCGCACAGACTCGCACCGGCATGCAGGTCACATGGGCGGCCGCGAAGGACAACGTCGCCGTCGCCGGTTACCGGGTCTATCTCAACGACGCGACCGCCGGCGACACGACTGGCACGACGTACTCCTTCACCAACCTGGCCTGCGGCCACCAGTACACCGTCGCCGTGGATGCGGCCGACGAGGTCGGAAACCGGTCGGCCCGTGCGTCCATCACCGGCTCGACCCAGCCCTGCCCGCTCGCCGCGCGGCTCGCAGGTGTCGGGGTCGAGCGCGGCGGTGCCGCCCGGCGCGTCGTCGCGAAGCTGCGCGTGAACCGGGCCACGTCGGCGCTGCTCACCCTCGCGCGGCGGCAATCCGTGGTCGCGAAGCGCCGGTTCCCGGTGAAGCCGGGCACCAACGTCCTCCGCCTGCCGCTGGCGAAGAGGCTGCCGGCAGGCTCGTACCGGCTGAAGGTCGCGCTGGTGAACCCCGACGGCGGCCTGCTCGTTCTGCCCGCCCGCTCCGTGCTGCTCCCGAGGTCGAAGTGACCGCCGAGAAGGCGGCTGCGCCACCGGCCGAGGCGCCGAAGCCGGGCTGGCTGCGCCGCCGTCCCTCGGTCGGTCAGGCCTCGGCGCTCGTCGGGCTGGTCGGGGGGATCGTGGCGCTCGTCTTCATCTTCAAGCCCGGCTGGAAGCCTCAGGCGCCGTCGGATGCCTCGAAGGCCACGATCAGCGACACGCGGGTGTTCCAGCCGGTCACGTTCAGGCGCTACCTGCAGCGCCAGCAGCTGCCGATCGGCGCCGGACTGAGCCGCACGTATCTCGCGCGGACCGGGGTGATGGTCAGCTTCCACTACGAGATCGTCGGGCTGCGCCACAAGAAGCTGCCTCTGCGTTGGGAGTTGTCCAACGCCGCGACGAACGACCTCGTCGCGTCGGAGAACAGTGCGTTCACGCTGGTTCCGGCGAACGATGACGACGCCGGCGACTGGTCGGTCTGGGTGCCCGCACCGAGAAAGGGCCGCGACTACTACGTCACGGTGACGATCTATCAGCCGCAGGGGCCGCCGTACGAGCTGAAGCATTTCGACTCGCCGAACTTCCCGGGTCTCGGCACCTGAGGCGGTCGCGAGCGCGCTCTCGTCAGGCGGGGCGGCGGGGACGCGTCAGTTCGAGGAGCAGGAGCAGTCCGGCGGCGGCCCCGATCACGCCTCCGATCGCGCGCGCGTGACCGAGCCCGAGCGCGTGTAGAGCTCCCCAGGCAAGGAGGTAGGTCCAGCCTGCGATCGCTGCGCTGTAGACCAGGCTGAGGCCCGCATCGCGGTCGACCGGCAGGGCTCCGAACAGCCGCAGAGTCCGGTCCGGGCGGTCGGAGAACAGGCCGCCCGGGCTCGCCGCCGCCGTCCAGCGCCCCGAAGCCCAGAGCTCTCTTCGAGCATCTGTGCGCGGTTCAGGCCGTAGTCGTAGAGCTGCGTGTTGCGGAGCTCGTACAGCAGCACCCCGAGGGTGGCGATCAGCCCGATCGCTCCGACGGCGAGCAGCTCTGCACTCGAGCTCGGACGTCCGAGGACAGCCACGGCCGCGCCGCTCAACGTCGGGACGAGTGCAAGCAGCTTGAACCGGACGTCGCCGATCCCGGCGAGGAGCCCGATCGTCTGCTGATAGTCGAGACGCAGTAAGTCGGTCTCTGCTGTGGCTCTCGGGGCCGGCGGCTCGGCGGATCCGGTCATCTTCTCCTCGGTCGAGCCGCAGTTCTCGGCGAAGCGTACGCCCGCGGCCCTGGGCGCACAAGCCGCCGACGGCACCGCTCGGGCCTTGACCCTGCGAGCCTTCCTTCCTTCTTCATACCGGGAGGGGCCTCGTCTTCCCACGCTCGTGCCCGATCGTGGGTCGGCGAACGTAATCCCCCGGAAACCAGGAGAAGAACACGATATGAGGCAGCGGATCTTGATCATCGGCGCAATTGCGGCGCTGGCGCTGGTGACGGCCACCGCGGCACTCGCGGGCACCCTGACGGCGACTGCGACGGTCGCCGGCACGGCAGGCATCTCGCTCACCGTTCCGTCCACCGCGTCCATCTCGGCCACGCTCGACGGCACCGACCAGACGGCGTCCTATTCCCCGTTGCTCAACGTGGTTGACGCGCGGGGCAGCGGCGCGGGCTGGAACCTCCAGATCTCGGCGACGAGCTTCTCGGACGGCGCAGGGCACACCCTCGCTCCGGGCAGCGTCACGGCGGCCGTCCAGGCGTGCCACGCCGGCTCGAGCTGCACGGCAGCGACGAACTCGGGCATCACCCTGCCGCTGACGGTCACCGGCACTGCGGCGAAGTTCTTCAACGCCGCCGCCAACACCGGTCTCGGCAAGGTCGACGTGACCCCGACGATCCAGGTTGCCATCCCCGGCAACTCGTTCGCCGGCACGTACACGTCGACCGTCACGGTCGCAGCTGCGACCGGCCCGTAGATCTCGGCGAACACCAACGGCTGTCTCGAGTGCCCCGGCCGTCGCCGGGGCACTCGTCGGTTCACGACGGAATCGAAAGGACGATCTTGCCGAACTGCTCGCCGGCCTCGAGGCGCTCGTGCGCCGCGCGGGTGTCGGCGAGCGGGTACACGCGGTCGACGACCGGGAGTGCCTTTCCGGCCACGACCAGGTCGAAGGCTCCCTGGAAATCCTCCGGGGTGCCCATCGAGGAGCCGAGGATCGAGAGCTGCTTCCACCAGAGGCGGTGCAACGCCGCCGGGGGATTCGGGCCGGTGGTCGCACCGCAGACGACGATCCGCGCTTCCGCCCGTGCCGCCTCGAGGGTGCGCTTCCAGGTCGCCTCGCCTACATCGTCGACGATCACGTGAGCGCCGCCGCCGGTCGCCTCCTTGACGGTTGCCACCACGTCGCCGGTCGTGTGGTTGATCCCGAGGTCGGCCCCGAGCTCGCGTGCACGCGCGAGCTTCTCGTCGCTCGACGAGGTGACGGCGACCTTCGCCCCGAGCGCCTTCGCGATTGCGAGCGCGGCTGTGGCGACGCCGCCGCCGATGCCCCAGATGAGGACCCATTCTCCCTCCTGCACCCGCGCTCGGGTGACGAGCATCCGATACGCCGTAACGAACACGAGGGGGAATGCGGCTGCGTCCTCGAACGAGAGCGAGTCCGGAATGGGGTGGAGGGAATCGCGAGGGACGGCGATCAGCTCGGCGTGGGTGCCGTCCATCGTCTCGCCGACGATGTGGATCTTCCCGCCGCTCATGATCCCCGGATTGATCACCACGCGAGTTTCGGTGCCGGCGACCACGCCGGCGCCGTCGGCGCCGAGGATGCGCGGCTTGGGCACCGACGGGAGCCCCTTGCGAATCCACACGTCGAGATGGTTCAGCGACGCGGCCCGCAGCTCGACGAGCACCTCGTCGTCGCGCGGCACCGGATCCGGCACGTCCTCGTACCGGAGCACCTCCGGCCCTCCGTCCTCGTGGATGCGGATCGCCTTCACGTGGGCACAATCCTCGCATGACGGCGGACGAGATACGCGGGTTGGCTGCCGAGCTCGGTCTGGCCGCGATCGGTGTCTCGCGCGCCGAGGCCTATGTCGAGACCGAGCGCCACATCGTGGAGCGGCGTGCGCGCGGGCTGTTCGCAGACATGAAGTTCACGATGGCGCAGCCGGAGCGCTCGTGTCATCCAGAGTCGCTTCTGCCCGGCGCGCGCAGTGTCGTCTCCGTGGCTCTGTGCTACTGGGAGCCCGAGGCGCCGCTCGCTGCCGGAGAGGGCCGCCTGGCCCGTTACACGTGGTCGGACGCCTACGACGACCTGCGCGAACAGCTCGAGGTTCTCGGCCGTGCGATCGGAGGGAACTACCGGGTGCTCGTCGACGCGAACCAGCATGTCGACCGCGAGGCGGCCGCCCGGAGCGGGGTCGGGTTCTACGGCAAGAACACGATGCTGATCACGCGAACCCACGGCTCCTGGGTCGTCCTCGGGACCCTCGTCAGCGATCGCGAGCTCGAGTCGACGCCGGCGCTCGACACCGACTGCGGTGACTGCAGGATCTGCATCGACGCGTGCCCGACCGGCGCGCTCGACGAGCCGGGCACACTCGACGCGACGAAGTGCCTGTCCTACTGGACACAGGCGCCGACGTCGATTCCCGAGGAGTATCGGCGGCGGCTCGGGGCACAGGTCTACGGCTGCGACATCTGCCAGGACGTCTGTCCGTGGAACCGTGGCGTTGAGAAACGCCGTGGCGACCGCGCTCCGACCGCAGCAGGGCACGTCGATCTCGTCGAGTGGCTCGAGTCCGAAACGCTCGTCCGCGACTACGACCGCCTGTACGTGCCCCGGAACGACCCGCAATTCCTGCGCCGCAACGCGCTGGTTGCGCTCGGCAACGTCGGCGGCGCCGAGCACCTCGACGTCCTCGAACAGCATTCCGCCGACGAGCACGCACGCTGGGCGATCGAACAGATCGAGGGGCGCGCCGGGCGCGCCGCGCCTTCGTCCCTACGCTGACGCCGCGCGCTTGGGGCGCAGCTCGGCAGCGAGCGCACGTGCGCGGAGCGCAACCTGGGCGCGCAACTCGGCCGGTTCGAGCACGACCGCCTCGCCGCGGTACGAGACGACCTCGCCGACGAGCCACTCTGCGCTGCCGACGGACTTGTCGGCGAGCGCAGCGCCGTCGACGAGCGGGCGTGCGCCCTTCTCGACCTCCCACCGCGCGACAGCGGGCGAATACCAGATGCGCGCGGTCGTCGCAGAACGGAGCTCCGACGGGTCGAAGCCCTCGCGCGGCACGAAGCTCTTGCGCAGGACCCTTGCATTCCGCATGCGATCGAGCCGGTAGGAACGGGGCTGGTTGCGGTCGATGTCCCACGTGTGGACGTACCAGTGCGGGAGCCGTCGCTCGATCGAGTACGGCTCGACGCTGCGCGTCACCACTTCCTGCTCTTCCGGCTTGAGGTACTCGATCTCGACGAGCTTGTGGTCGTCGATCGCATGGGTGAGCGTGTCGACCAGTCCTTCTTCCTCACCGACGTGCGGGGCAGGTGTCTGTGTCAGCTCGAAGGCGCCGAAGGTCTCCTCGAGCTTGGCGCGCACACGATCGAGTGGGGAGTGCGTCCCCGCGGCGACCATCGGGCCGACGAACTCGAGCGCGAGCCGGATCGCGCGCGCCTCCAGCGGCGTCAGCCGTGGTGCGCGGCGGAAGGTGTCTCCGAAGAGCTCCTTGTCGACGTGCACCTCGTCACCGTGCAGTTCCGCGTACACCGCGTAACAGCCGCCGCCGAAGTTGACCAGGTTGAGCAGCGAGAGATGCTCCTCGAGCTGCTCTGCCGGGATCGAGAAACGGTTGACGAGCTCGTGCGCAGGGATGATCCCCTCGCGTTCCTCGCCGCACGCAGCGAGCAGGTAGGCGAGCAGCGACTGCAGCACGCCGAACCGCTCGGGTGCGACCGGGCCTGCAAAGCGCTCGACGACGTCGGACTCTCCTGCGATGACTTCGGCCGCGGGTGTCGGGGGTGCGCCCTCGTGTGCAGTGCGCGCGGCCCGTGCGCCCTCGACGACGAGGCGGCGCAGCTCCGACGGCTCGAGCGGAACTGCGCGGCCGTCCTGTCGCAGGATCCACCGCGCGAGCAGGTTCGACGAGGCGTACTGGGTGGTGAAGATGTCGCCCTCGACCTGGTTGCGCGCGCCGCCGTACGCGCGCTTGACCCACCAGGCCGTGTCCGGCGCGACCTCGATCCGCGCCTCGCCGACGATGTCGCCGAACTGCCATTCCGCGCGCCCGCGGTAATTCTCGACGTCGAATTCGGGCGGGAGGCGGAAGTCGCGCTCGCGGCGCGTTGCGAAGCGGATGTCCGACCGGATGCGGGAGACCCGGAAGGTGCGAATGTCGTCTCGCTCGAGGTCGTGGCCGATCACGTACCACGATCCGTTCTCCGGCAGCAGCGCGAACGGGTTGAGCGTCCGTTCCTCTTCCTCGTCGCGGTAGATCGACCAGTACCGGAACTTCACGGTCCGCTGCTTCGAGATCGCTCCCTCGAGCTTGCCCAGGCGGCCTTGCAGTTCGGGCGAGTAGTCGGGATCGCGAACCTCGACACGCGAGGCCGTGCCGGTCGGGGCGGCGGCGAGCGAGCCCGCCGACCGTCCGAGTGCGAGGTTCTGCAGCGCGAGCCGGAGCGGCTCGGCGTATGCGAACCGTCCTTCGAGCAGGAAGAAACAGGTCTGCAGCGCTGCCAGCTCTTCGTCGTCGAGCTCGAGCTCCGGCAGGAAGTAGCGCTCCGAGCGCAGGGTGTACAGCTCTTCGCCGGTGAACTCGTCTCGTTGCGAGTCGAGCGGCACGCCGAGCGACACGAGCTCGGCGCGGTCGGAGTAGAAGCGCCGCGCAAACGCCTCGTCGCTCATCTCCTGGTAGCCCTCGACGTTCGACTTGATGTCGCGCGCAGTCAGAGGGCGGCGCTCCGCCATCAGAAACGCAACCAGCGAGAGCTGACGAATCAGCTTGTCGGTGTCATGGCTCATCTGATCTCTCCGGCCGGCTCCGTCGAGCCTTCGCCGGTGAGGGCGAGCTTATCCGACAACTATGCGGCGGCTTTGCTGCGCTCGAGGTGCTGGTGGCTCGGGCAGTAGTCGCGGTCCGGCAGTGGGGTCCGCTGACAAGCCTTGCCCTTGCGTGTCGTTGCGCGGCAGCGGGCGACGCCGCCGTCGAATGCGCCGGCCTCGATCTGGTCCTCGACGAAGTCGACTGCAGCATCGACGCCGTGGTTGACCGCCCACGCGACCTGCGCCTGCACGTTGATCGGGAAGTAGCGCCGGATGTCCTGGAAAAGCGCCCGGTCGGGCTTCGCGAAGTAGTGCGGGTCCTGGGCGAGACGCTGCATCGTGCCTTCGCAGGCCTGGAGCACCTCTCTCCGGTACTCGAGCTGTGTCTCGTTGTCGACGTACGGGTCGATCAGGTCCTTGATCGAGCGATAGATCGCTCGCGAGTACTGATAC
This sequence comes from uncultured Thermoleophilia bacterium, assembly GCA_963703445.1. Taxonomy (GTDB): domain Bacteria; phylum Actinomycetota; class Thermoleophilia; order Gaiellales; family Gaiellaceae; genus PALSA-600. Next base: position 489,969 of record CAVPEK010000001.1, read on the forward strand.
ATGCAGTGCTGAATATGCAGGATCCGTTCATCCATATCGCCGTCTATCTCTCCTCGACTCTAGCCGCCAGCCCTTTAAGAAGCAGTAAATCCTCCCTTGCCGACGCGACCCGCCGACGACTCTACACGCTCGGAGGGGCTGTTACAAATGTTTTCAATCGAGTAAACGCGTTGGCGGCGTTCCAGACGTTCTTTGCCCGTCCTGCGACGGTTTACACCTGCCCAGGTTGCGCTGCTCAGCGGGCGATCTGGCGCGAGTAGGCGCCTGCGAAGCCCGCCTGGCGGGCTGTCGAGACTGCGGCGTCGGCGTCGGCCTTCGACGCGTAGACGCCGGTGAACACGACCAGATACCCCGGTTGCAGGCTGGCGTAGTTCGACGAGTCGAGCACGCCGGCGTCGGCGAGGCCGGCCTTCGCGGCCCGAGCGGCCTTGTCGCGTGCCGAGGCCGCTCCGGTCGTCTTCGGGTAGGAGACGAGCACGATCGTCCAGCCGTTCTCGTTCGAGGGCCACGCGAAGCGGCCGTTCCTGACGCTGCCTGCTGCCGGATGCCGCGGGCTCGGGCGGCCGAGGCAGGGTCGAGGTGTCAACCCCTGTCGTCGGCGCCGGAACGGGGGCGGGGGTCGCGAGGGTCACGGCTGAGGCGCCCGCCAGCGTCGGCACGTTGGCGCTCGCCTCCGACGCGGTGAGTGCGATCGCTGTCGCCGCGCCCGCCACGGCGACGATCAGGGTCAGCAGCGAGGCCCAGATCCAGTCGCCCGGATACCAGCCGAACCGGCGGATCCAGCGCCGGCGGAGCGCGGCGAGCCTGCCGGTCACCTGGGGCAGCTGGAGGCCGCAATCGAGGCAGTACCGCTGGTCCTCGGCCCGTCTCGCTCCGCACCTGGGGCACGTCTCGTCGGCCGCCGTGATCGCCGTCTCGCGCTCGGCTGCCCGTGCGCCCATCAGCTGTCGGACGCTCGCTCGACGATCGTCTCCTCCGACGTCGGCTCGGTCCCGAGCTCCCGGCCACAGTTCGGGCAGAAGCGCGAGCCGCGGAGCATGGGGGCGCCGCACTCGCACCGTGGGACGCGCCGGTGGACGTGGAGGAGCTCGTCGATCTCCGCCAGGCGGGCGTCGATCCCGATCACCGTCGCCGCCTGCTCGGAGAGCAGATCGTCGCGGAAGCCGCCGCGCCGGTACATCTCGACCAGCAGTCCACCGAGGTCGCGCAGCGCATCCTCTCGGGCCTTCAGCAGCGCACGGCGTTCCCGGCGCAGCACCCCGGCCGCGGGCCGGCGCGGAGCGATTCCTTCGGCGTCGTGCGTCCGCCGGCGAAAGGGTGCGGCCATTGCCAGGCGAGTGTAACCAGCGGTTCGGCGAGGCTTTCGCCTAGAGCTGCAGCACGACGAGCCGCTCTTCGGTCATCTCGCGCACGGCCCAGGCAGGGCCTTCCTTCGTGTTGCCCGAGGCCTTGACCCCGCCGTAGGGCATCTGGTCGGCGCGGAACGTCGGTGCTTCGTTGACCGTGACGCCGCCGAACTCGAGCTCCCGCGCCGCACGGAGACAGGTCGGGAGATCGCTGCTGAAGATCGCCGCCTGAAGTCCGTAGCGCGTCGCGTTCGCGCCTGCAATCGCCTCGTCGAGGCTCGCGACGCTCGTCAGCGTGACAACCGGCCCGAAGACCTCCTCGCACTGAACCTGGTCGGTCGGCGCAGGCCGCGCAATCACGGTGGGGCGGATCAAACCGTCGGCAGTGACTTCGCCCCCCGTCAGCACCTCGCCCTTCGAAGCTCTGATCCAGTCGAGGATGCGCTCGCGCTCGCGCTCCTCGATCACCGGACCGACGTCGGTGTCCGCATCGGCCGGATCGCCCACCTGGAGGGCTTCCACCGCCGGCACGAACTCGGCGACGAAGTCGTCCCAGGCGTCCTGCAGGACGAAGATCCGCTGCACGGAGATGCAGCTCTGCCCGGCGAAGGAGAATGCGTTCGCGGCGAGCTTGGTTGCGGTGCCGGCCGGCGCGTCGTGGCAGACGATCGCGGGTGTCGCATTGCCGAGCTCGAGCTTGACGCGCTTGCGATGGGCACGTTCGGCGATCCCCCAGCCGACGGCGCCCGAGCCCGTGAAGGTGATCAGCTTGACGCGCTCGTCGTCGACGAGCACGTCTCCGATCGCTGCGGCCGAGCCCGAGACGACGTTGATCCAGCCGGGCGGCAGGCCGGCCTCTTCCTCGAGCTGTGCGAGGAAGAGCGCCGACAGTGGGGTCGTCGAGGCAGGCTTGAGGACGACCGCGCAACCGGCCGCGAGCGCGGGGGCGATCTTGTGCGCCACCAGGTTCAGCGGGAAGTTGAACGGCGAGATCGCCCCGACGATCCCGATCGGCAACCGCATCGTGAAGGCGAGCTTTCCGGCCCCTGCGGGCGACGCGTCCATCGGCACCATCTCGCCAGCGAGCTTTCGGGCCTCGACGGCCGCGAAGGTGTAGGTCGACACCGCGCGCTGTGCTTCGACTCGTGCCGCCTTCAGCGGCTTTCCGGCCTCGGCGGAGACGATCTGGGCTGCCTCCTCCTGGCGCTCGTGGAGCAGCCGGGCAGTGGCATCCAGGATCCGCGCGCGCTCGTGTGCGGGCAGCGGGGCGCTCATCGCGCGCTCTGCCGCGTCGAGCGCCCGCCTGGTTTCCGGGGCGCCGCCCTTCGCGATCCGGGCGACGATGTCGCCGGAGAACGGTGACCGCACCTCGGTCCATTCGCCCGTCTCCACGGAATCGCCGTCGATCAGGAGCGAACGGTCGGTATTGACGGCCGTCATGGAGGTCAACTCTAATGTTCTCCCGTGAGCTTCCGGAGAGCAGCACGGATCGGGGCCCCGACGCTGTGGGTGGCTGCGTCGATCACGATGATCGTGAGCGTCGGCGTCCCGACGTCGCACGACCTCGTTTTCTTCTGGTTCGCGCTCGGCATCATCTCCTTCTCGGTGACCGACGTCCGGCGGCGAACTTCGCGGCTGGTGATCGAGTGGTCGCCGTTCATCGCTGTGCTGTTCATCTATGACCGGCTGCGCGGCTACGCGGACGGACTGCTCTTCCACGCACGCGAGGTCCCCCAGATCAAGATCGAGGCGGCGATCTTCGGACGGCCGATTCCGACCGTCTGGCTGCAAGAGCATCTCTGGCACGGTGCCGGCGACCTGCGCTGGTGGGACTACGCGACCTGGTTCATCTACCTGACGCACTTCTTCGCGACGCTGATCGTCGCGGCCGTCCTGTGGAGGTGGGCGCACGATCGCTTCGTCCGCTTCGCGACGATGGTGTGCGTGCTCTCGCTCGCGGGGTTCGCCACGTACGTGCTGTTCCCCGCCGTTCCGCCGTGGCTCGCCGCCCGGCACGGCTCGATCGGCTCGGCGAACAGGACGATCGCCATCGTCTGGCATCACGTGCCGATCGCGCACTTCGGATCGCTCTTCGAAAAGGGGCAGACCTACGCGAACAACGTCGCGGCGATGCCTTCGCTGCACGCTGCCTTCTCGTTGCTGATCGTCATGTACATCTGGCGTCTGGTTCCACGCTGGTGGCGGCCGCTGCTCGCGCTCTACCCGCCCGCGATGGCGTTCTCCCTCGTGTACACCGGTGAGCACTACGTGGTCGACTGCGTCGCCGGCTGGGCGTACGCCGTCGCGACGTTCGTCGCGGTGAACCTCGCGTTCGAATATCACGCGCGCCGCGTCACGGCACTCGAGCCGGCCCTCGCCGATTGAACAGCGTTCGGCCGCTGCACTTCTGCAACGTCACCGTCGAGGGTCGGCCGTGGCCCGTCTACGGCTGGGCGATCGACGGCCCTGACGGGACGATCCTCGTCGACACCGGGATGGTCGACTCGACGCCCGAGCTCGACTCGGAGTGGCGGCCCGAGCTCTTGCCCTGGCCGGAGCTCGGCGAAGTCACCGCCGTGATCAACACCCATCTGCATTTCGATCACTGTGGGGGAAACCGAAGGTTTGCGGGTCTCCCGACGTACGTCCAGAGCGCCGAGTTGGAGGCCGCCGTCGCGCCGGACTACCTCGAGGAGTGGGTTCGCTTCCCGGGTGAGTCCTACGTCGAGCTCGACGGCGACGCCGAGGTCGCCGCCGGCGTGTCGGTTCTCTTCACTCCCGGTCACTCGCCCGGTCACCAGGCCGTCGTCGTCGAGACCGCCGGCGGCATCGCCGTGCTCGGCGGAGACGTCACGTACTCGATGCGTGAGCTGATCGACGGAGCGACTCCGTCGATCCTCCGTATTCACGCACTGCAGCCCCGGTGCGTCTATCTCGCGCACCACGAGGAGCCGTGGCGACCGGGCTAGAGTAGGCCCGATGGCGGCATACATCGTCGATGCCGTTCGGGCGCCGATCGGCCGCAGGAACGGGGCCCTGTCGGTGCTCCGGGGAGACGATCTGGCGGCGCAGGTCCTGAACGGCCTCGTCGGCCGGCACGGTCTCGACCCGGCCGAGATCGAGGACGTACAGATGGGCTGCGTCACCCAGATCGGCGAGCAGGGCTGGAACGTCGGCCGCATGGCGGTGCTCGCGGCAGGCTGGCCGGTGTCGGTCTCCGCGACGACGGTCGACCGGCAGTGCGGCTCATCCATGCAGACCAACTTCAACGCCGCCGCGGCCGTGCTCGCCGGACAGCTCGATCTCGTCGTCTCCGCCGGGGTCGAGATGATGTCGCGCGTCCCGATGGGGTCGAACGGCGGCTCGATCTCGGAGCGGGTCACCGAGCGGTACGACATCGTGATGCAGGGAACGTCGGCCGAGCTGCTCGCCGACGAGTGGCACCTGTCGCGCGAGGACCTCGATGCCTACTCGCTCGAATCGCACCGGCGTGCGCTGTCCGCCTCGGACGGCGGCAAGTTCGACCGCGAGATCATCGCGATCGAGTTGCCCGAGACGGCGTCTCCGTTCTCGGTGGACGAGGCGCCGCGCCGTGAGACGTCAGCAGAGGCGCTCGCCGCTCTTCCGCCGGCGTTTCGCACGGACGGCGTCGTGACTGCCGGGAACTCATCGCAGATCGTCGACGGCTCGGCCGCCGTGCTGATCGCGAGCGAGGCCGCGGTCGCGCGACTCGGGCTCGAGCCGCGCGCACGATTCGTGTCGTTCGGGATCGCAGGTGTCGATCCGACCCGCATGTTGCACGGCAACCCACAGGCGATGGAACGGGCCGTTGCGAGAGCCGGGCTCACGCTGGACGACATGGCGGTGTTCGAGGTCAACGAGGCATTTGCGTCCGTCGTGCTGCAGACAGTGCAGGACCTGCACCTCGAAGAGCGGATGGACGACGTCAACCCGAACGGCGGCGGCATCTCGCTCGGGCACCCGCTCGGTGCGACCGGAGCCCGGATGACCGCGACCCTGCTGTCGGAGCTCGAGCGCCGGGACGGGCGCTACGGCATCGCGTCGATGTGCGTCGGCTTCGGCATGGCGATCGCAGGCGTCGTCGAGCGCCTTTAGCGCCGCAGCGCCGTCCGGGCCTGTGTTTACGGTGGGCGGGCAGATGGCGATGTGCCAGGTCTGCCGCCGCACTCTGCTCGCGGGCGAGCGCTACCGCACGTGGCGCTTCGAACGTCGCGACCAGACGGTCTGCGTGGTCTGTGAGCCCGTCGTCGACGAAGCCGGCGGAGTCCGCGTCGTAGATACGTACGAGAGCGTGCGCGTGACCGGGCTCACCCGGACCGTCCGCCGCGTCGCCTAGCAGCTCGCCGGCGCCTACGCCGCGGCGCGATCTTCCACGCCGAGGCGGCGCGCGGCGATCCCGATCGTCCCGCCCTGGACGATCACCGACGCGAGCACGACGACGAAAACCGTCTCGTAGATGCGCTGCGCATCGGCGACGTGGCGACCGAGTGCGAATGCGGCCAGGAGAATCGGCACCGCCCCCTTCAGGCCGCCCCAGATCACGAACAGACGCTCACCGGCTCGAAGCCGCGCCGGAGCGAGCAGGACCCCGACCGCCAGCGGCCGGGCGACCAGCGCGGCAAACGCCGCGAGCAGCAGGCCGTCCACCCAGCGGTCGGCCGTCAACGCCGAGAGGTCGATCGTCAGTCCGAGCGCGACGAACACGACGATCTCGGCCAGCGCGGCGAGCCCGTCCTGGAAGACGTGGATCTCGGCGCTGAACGGTGCGCGCAGATCGCCGACGAGCAAGCCGGCGACGAATACGGCCAGGAACCCCGAGCCGTGCGCGACCGTGGCGACGCCGTAAACGAGCCCGGCGAGCGCGAGCGTCCGCAGCGTGTAGAGCCCAGCGGACGGGAGGGCGACGCGCTGCATCAGAACGCGTTCGAGGAGACCGCCCGCGATGCCGATTGCGAGACCGATCGACATCTGCTCGACGAAGACGCGGATCACGATCCAGAACGAGGCGTCGGCGTGGGTCGCGAGCTCGATCATTCCGAGCATGAGGGCGATCCCGACCGGATCGTTCGCGCCCGATTCGCCTTCGAGGATCGTGCCGGTGCGACCGGTGATCTCGCGCTCTCCGAGCACGGAGAACATCACCGCGGGGTCGGTGGGCGCGATCGCCGCGCCGAGGAGGCCGGAGGTGATCCAGCTGAGGTCGAACGCCCAGTGTGCGAACACGGTGATGAGCCCGGCGGTGGCGAATGTCCCGAAGACGCCCAGAGAGGCGATCGGGAGGGCCGACGCCCGGAAGCGGCGCCAGCCGATCGACGAGCCGCCGTCGAAGAGGATCACGATCAGCGCGACGGTCGCGACCTTCTCGACGGTCGAGATCGAGAGGACGAGCGAGGGGAAGACGTAGGAGGCCAGTGAGGCAACCACGAGGAACAACGCAGCCGACGGGATGGACGTCCGGGCTCCGACCTTCGATGCGAGGAGGGCGGCCGAAAGCGCACCCGAGACGAGGAGGATGGTGAGCCCGAAGCTCGTCACGTCGTGCACCCGGTCGACCGTATAAGAGTGGCCCGAACAAAACTCCTTACATACCCCTCATTCGAGGCATAATTCGGCAGGAAAGACTGTTGATGTCGATGCGCCGGCTCTGCTTCATCCTGCTCTGTGGCCTTGTCGCCGTTCCGGCGGCCCTGGCAGCCGCGAGCGCGCCCGGCGACGGTGTCCTCGAGTTGAGCAAGGTCAACGGCACCGTGGCCGTCGCGGGCACACGCGGGACGCTCTGGGGACAGATCGACAAGGGCAGGGTCGTCGTGACCGATCCGGTCGTGGGCGACGGCCAGGTACTCGTCAGCGGGGCGGAGACCAAGCGTGCCGGCTTGCTCGAGGGAACGACGATCTACGGCGGAACCGACATTCGCTTCCGCGTCACCGGCGGGCGCTACAAGCTGGTACTGAAGGGCAGCGGCATCGACCTGACCGCCGTCGGCGTTGGCACCGCACAGCTTGCGGGCGACCTGCTCGCCGAGACCTCGGGCAACTACTCGCTCGACAGCGGCAAATGGATTCCCGTGCCGTACTTCCCGGCGTCGCGGGTCGTCCTCTTCGGCCTCCAGCCAGCGACGGTCGGCGGCCCGTCACCGAACCCCTAGCGTGAGCTCGCCGACCTCGAACATCCTGGTGGTCGAGGACGAGAGCTCGATCGCCAGCTTCGTCTCTCTGTATTTGAAGAACGCCGGTTACGGCGTACGGACCGCCTCGAACGGAACCGACGCGCTCGCGCAGGTCTCCCAGGAGATGCCGGGGCTGATCGTCCTCGACCTGATGCTGCCCGACATCGACGGCATCGAGGTGACGAGGCGCATCCGCCAGACGAGCGACGTCCCGATCCTGATGCTCACTGCCCGCGACGAAGACGTCGACAAGATCATCGGCCTCGAGGTCGGCGCCGACGATTACCTGACCAAGCCTTTCAACCCGCGCGAGCTCGTCGCCCGCGTCAAGTCGATCCTCCGTCGCGCCACGCCGGAACGGCGCGAGCGAGAGAGCGAGACGATGGATCACGGCGATCTGCACATCGACGCGGGCCGTCGTGAGGTGCGCGTCGGGGACGAGGAGATCCAGCTCGCTCCCAAGGAGTTCGACCTGTTGTGGGAACTGCTCGACCACCGCGGACTCGTGCTCACGCGCGACCAGTTGCTCGAGCGCGTCTGGGGCTACACCTTCGCGGGAGACACGCGAACGGTCGATGTGCACGTTCGGCAGCTGCGCCGCAAGCTTGGCGACGCATCGCCGATCGTCACGGTCTGGGGGGTCGGCTACAAGGTGTCGCCGGCCAAGGACGCGAAGAAAGACCCCGCGACCTCGTAGGCTGATCGGGATGCTCGGATCGCTACGCGTCCGGCTGCCGCTCGTCTTCCTCGCGGGGATCGTCCTCGCAGGCGTGATCACGACGGCCATTTCGATCCGCCTCTTCCAGCAGTTCACCGAGAATCAGACCCTTTCGAAGCTGAACCGCGAGGCGCATGGGATCGCCGAGCTCTATTCGAAGGCCGTGAACGCGGGGTACGGCAACAAGAACCGCGACCAGAAGGCGCCGACGTTCGCGGGCAAGACGCTGGAGAAGGCGACGGGCGACCGGATCTATCTCCTCGGGCCTCGCCTCGGCCTTTTCCCCGGCCAGATCACCGGGCTGCGTCCGCTTCCTCAGGAGCCGATCGACTGGCACATCGGGAAGTCGGTCACGTTCTCGTTCACACCGCCGGGCCAGCATCGCCGGTACCTCGCCGTCGCCAACCCGATCGCGTCGTCCGGGACGACGATCGGCGCGATCGTCGTCGCGACCCCGCAGACCGACATTCGACAGCAGGTCGTCTCGCTGATCGGGCGGCTCGCGATCGCAGGCGCACTCGGGCTGCTCGTGGCCGCCCTGCTCGCCTGGTATCTGTCACGACGCATCGTGCGGCCGATCCTGCAGCTCTCCGATGCCGTCGACGAGGTTGCGAACGGCAACTACGACGTCAAGGTGCCGCAGAACGCGCCGGGCGAGCTCGGCCACCTGAGCGCGCGCGTCGGCGAGATGGCCGACCGGCTCGGAGTGGTCGAGCAGATGGAGCGCAACTTCCTGATGTCCGTCTCCCACGAGCTGCGGACACCGCTCACGGCGATCCGCGGTCATGTCGCCGCGCTGCTCGAAGGCGTGATCGCCGACCCGGACCTGAGACGCAACTCACTCGAGACGGTCGAGGCCGAGACACAGCGGCTGGAGCGGCTGGTCGGAGACATTCTCGACCTCGCGAAGCTCGACACGAATCGGTTCACGGTGACCACCGAAGAGGTCGACATGGCCGCGCTGATCGAGCAGGCCTACGATCGCTACCGCGACGAAGCGCAGCGCCGGTCGATCGACTATCGCCAGCAGCTCGACGCGCGACCGGTGATCATCTCGGACGGCGACCGTGTCCTGCAGGTCGTCGGCAACCTGCTCTCGAATGCGTTCCGTGCGACACCCGACGGCGGGCGCATCACGCTCGAACTGGCGCAGCGGAACGGCACCGTGCACGTCGCGGTCGAGGACACCGGCCCTGGCATCCCTGCGGAGGCACGGGAGCGGCTGTTCCGACCGTTCGTGTCGAACATCAGCGGCGGCACCGGCCTCGGCCTGGCGATCGCGAAGGAGCTGTCGACTGCGCTCGGCGGCCGGATCGACCTCGAGTCGTCCGTCGGCAAGGGCTCGCGGTTCGAGCTGCTCCTGCCCGCGTAGGGCGCTAGGCGCTCTCGCGCAGTTTCACGACGTTCGTCTCCACCGGCTTCAACGCCGCCTCGATCCGATCGAGCCGTGCGTTGAGCCCCCGCCAGCCCTCGGTGAGCAGTTCGACGAGCAGAGCAAGGTCGTCGACGCGTGCGTCTCGCTCGGCGTCGATCGTGCGGTCGAGCGTCTCGAGCCGCCGGATCACATTGTTCGAGAGGCCCTTCACCTCGGCGAGGCGGCGGGCGATCGGGGCCGCTTCTTCGCGGAGGCCGTCGCGGAGCGCTTCACGGATCTCTTCCATGGTGGGCGAAGCTACCGTCCGCACCGGATGGAGGCTCGTGAGCTCGACTACGACTTGCCCGAGGAGCTGATCGCGCAGCATCCCGCGACGCAGCGCGATGAGTCGCGGCTGCTCGTTTTTCGGCGGGCGACCGGTGAGCGTGTCCCATCACGTGTTTCGCGAGCTGCCCGGATTGATCGAGGCCCTGGCGGTCGTGAACGACACGCGGGTCGTTCCGGCGCGCATCCCGATCGAGCATCCTCGCGGGGAGGTCCTGCTGCTCGAACCGGTCGGCGGCGAGATCTGGGAGGCGCTGGCGCGCCCGACCCGCAAGCTGCGCCCGGGCGAGCGGCACGGGCCGGTCGAGCTGCTCGAGCATCTGGGCGAAGGACGCTGGCGGGTGCGCCTCGACGGCGACCCCGCCGGTGCGGTCCCCTTGCCGCCGTACATCACCGAGCCGCTCGGCGACGCCGAGCGCTACCAGACGGTCTACGCGAGTCGGCCCGGCTCGGCTGCCGCTCCGACGGCCGGGCTGCATTTCACGCGTGACGTGCTCGAGCAGATCGAGGTCGAGCGGGTGACGCTGCACGTCGGGCTCGACACGTTCCGGCCGCTCCAGGAGGCGGTCGTCGAGGAGCATCGGATCCATGGCGAGCGCTATTCGGTCGAGCCCCCGGCCTGGGAGCGGATCCGAAGCGCGGAGCGCGTGCTCGCCGTCGGCACGACCACCACGCGCGTGCTCGAGACGGTCGCCGCAGGCGGGCCGTGCACCGGCCGCACCGAGCTCTTCATCACGCCCGGCTTCACGTTCCGCCGCGTCGATCACCTGCTGACGAACTTCCATCTCCCGCGGTCGACGCTGCTCGCGCTCGTGATGGCGTTCGCCGGCGTCGAGGAGACGAGGCGGCTCTATGCCCTCGCGATCGAGGAGCGCTATCGCTTCTACTCCTTCGGCGATGCGATGCTGATCCTGTGACCTGTGGACAGTTTGTTGCACTTCCGTTACGTCGTTTGGCGCCGGGACACGACTCGTCCCGCCCCGTCCTCATGGTGCAAAACGCCGGCTAGGGGCCTGTGATGAGCGAACCTGAGAACGACGAGGGCCGTCGTTTGGCGTCGGGCCTCGGCCCGGCAGGGCCTGTCTTCGAGGTGCAGGCGACCGACGGGGCCGCCCGTGCCGGGGTGCTTCGGACTGCTCACGGGGAGGTTCGCACGCCCGTCTTCATGCCCGTCGGCACGAAAGGGACGGTCAAGTCGCTGCATCCGGACGAGGTGCGTGACCTCGGCGCCGAGATCCTGCTCGGCAACACCTACCACCTGCATTTCAGGCCCGGGGACGACCTGATCCGTGACCTCGGCGGGCTCCACCGCTTCATGGCGTGGGATCTGCCGATCCTCACCGACTCCGGCGGCTTTCAGGTCTTCTCGCTCCGGGACACGATCGCGCGGGTCGATGACGAGGGCGTGACGTTCAGAAGTGTCTACGACGGCGCGTCCACCCACTTCTCGCCCGAGCTCGCGGCCGCGATCCAGGCGAACCTCGGCAGCGACATCGCGATGTGCCTCGACCAGGTGCCGGCCGCCGGCGTCTCCCGCCGCGAGCTCGAGGTCGCGGTGCGGCGCACGACGCTGTGGGCGGAGCGCCAGCGCGACGCCCCGCGGCCCGACGGACAGCTGCGCTTCGGCATCACCCAGGGCGGCGTCGACCCGGAGCTGCGGCGGCGCTCAACCGAGGAGATCGCCGAGCTCGAGTTCGACGGCAATGCCATCGGCGGCCTCGCGATCGGCGAGGACCGGGATGCGATGTTCGAGACCACCGACTGGGCGGCCGCGCTCTTGCCGGCCGACAAGCCCCGCTACTTCATGGGCATCGGGGACCCCGAGGGGATCCTCGAGGTGATCGAAGCAGGGGTCGACATGTTCGACTGTGTTCTGCCGACGCGCACGGCCCGAACCGGCAGCGCGCTCACCCGTGACGGCCGCATCAACCTGCGCAACGCCCGCTTCGCCCGCGACCAGGGTCCGCTCGACGAAACCTGCGACTGCCCGGCCTGCTCACGCTTCACGCGGGCCTACATCCGGCACCTTGTCAACCAGAACGAGCTGCTGGGGCTCCGCCTCCTGTCGCTCCACAATCTACGCTTCCTCACCGACCTGACCCGTGGCGCGCGCGACGCTATCGATTGCGGCGGATTCGCGTCTTACAAGCGTGACCGAATTGAAAGGCTCCAGTGGGCGGATTCCTGATCTTGATCGTGATCTTCGGTGCCGTCTGGCTGCTGTTCCTGCTGCCTGCCCGCCGGCGCCGCGCATCGCACGCCGCGATGCAGCAGACGATCACCGCCGGTGACGACGTGATCACCGCCGGCGGCATCCACGGTTCGGTACGCGAGGTGGTGGACGATCTCGTGCACCTCGAGATCGCGCCCGGAGTGGTCGTGGAGGTCGACCGGCGCGCAATCGCAGCGGTCGCGCGCGAGGTCGAAGTCGAGGTCGAGCCGGAGCTCGAGGCAGATCCGGAGCCGGAGCTCGGAGCGGAGCCGGAAGAATCTGCCCGCGGGGCATCCGAGGAACCAGGCTAACCTTCCCCGCGCGTGTCGTCTCGGCGCTCCAATCTGATTCTGATCGGCCTGATCGCCCTCGCGCTCCTCGGCGTGGCGTTCCTGGCCGCCCCCGGCTCGCCGTGGCATCGCGGCGTCAAGAAGGGCCTCGATCTGCAGGGCGGTCTCGAAGTGGTGCTGAAGGCGCAGCCGCCGAAAGGCCACAAGCTCACCTCGTCCGACCTCGACCGCTCCGTGTCGATCATGCGGAGCCGCGTCGACAAGCTCGGCGTCGCGTCGCCGGAGATCCGCAAGCAGGGCTCGAACCAGATCGTGATCCAGCTGGCCGGTGTTCATGACCCGGCGCAGGCGGCGGCGATCATCGGCACCACGGCGCAGCTGGAGCTGTACGACCTCGAGGTGGCGCTGGTCCCGCCGTCGATCACGGCGAGCGGCAGCCAGCCGGTCGCGTTCCGCAATCTCTACGACCTGCTCTCGCGGGTCGAGTCGACGGCGAAGGTCGGCACCCCGACCGGCTATGTGCTCTTCAAGCCGGTCAAGGTCAAGACCACGACCGGCGTCGGGAAGAACAAGAAGACGACGACGACCACTGTGTGGGTGAAGAAGGCCGGCCCGACGCCGACTCTGCACCGCGATCCCTCGACGGGGAACGAGGGCCTCCTGGATGCCCACAAGGGCAAGATCCCGGCCGGCTGGAAGGTGCTCGCGGTGCCGGCGCGCACGGTCGTCATCACCTGCTCGCAGCCGGGCTCCGTCGTCTGCCCGGGTGACAACCAGGGCGTGCCGCCCGTCGGCCTGAACGACTACTACCTGTTCAAGAACGGCTCCTACCCGGACAACCAGTACGCGACGAACGGCAAGTTCCCGAACATCACCGGCTCCGAGCTGAACCTGTCGGGGACGCGGCAGGACTTCGACCCGCAGAGCGGTCAACCGATCGTGCTGCTCTCGTTCAAGGGAGCGGGGAACAAGGCGTTCGCGCAGGTGACCAAGAACGAGGCCGTGCGCGGCTCGATCCTCAAGGTCCCGCAGCACTTCGCGATCGTGCTCGACAACGAGATCCGCTCCTGGCCGCAGATCGACTACACCCTGTACCCGAACGGGATCGACCCGACCGGAACCGGTGCGCAGATCACGGGCATGTCGAGCCTGAAGGAGGCGCAGAACCTCGGGCTCGTCCTGCAGACGGGCGCGCTGCCGGTGAACTTCGTGCCGCTGGAGCGCACCGACGTGTCGGCGACGCTCGGCAAGGACTCGCTGAAGCAGGCGCAGAACGCGGCGATCGGCGGCCTGATCGTCGTCTGTCTGTTCCTGCTCTTCCTCTACCGCTTCCTCGGCCTCGTCGCGGTGATCGGGCTCGGTATCTACGCCGCCTTCATGTACGGCGCAATCCTCCTCTTGGGCGTCACGTTGACGTTGCCCGGCTTTGCCGGCTTGATCCTGACCATCGGCGTCGCGGCCGATGCGAACGTGGTCGTGTTCGAACGCATCAAGGAGGAAGCACGTGCGGGCAAATCCGTGCGCGCCGCGATCTCCGCGGGTTACGCGAAGGGCTTCCACACGATCATCGACGCGAACGTCGTCACCGGCATCACCGCGTTGATCCTGTTCGCCGTCGCGACCGCGGGCGTCAAGGGCTTCGCCCTGATGCTGCTGATCGGTACCGCGATCTCGCTGGTCACCGCCGTCGCTGCAACGCGGGCGATGCTCGGTCTGCTCGCCGGATTCCGCTGGTTCGAGAACCCGAAGTTCATGGGCGCGAACCACTCGCAGCGTGGCCGCTGGCTGCAGATCGACTTCATGAAGCGGACGATGCTCTGGTTTGCGATCTCCGGCGTGATTCTCGTGGTCAGCATCGGGTCGCTTGCCATTCGCGGCCTGAACCTCGGCATCGACTTCAAGGGCGGCGCGCAGATCACCTTCCGCACGGCGAAGCCGACCTCGATCTCGCTGGTCCGGCAGCAGACGGCGGCGATCGGCCGCAGCGACGCGGTCGTCCAGGGCCGAGGCACCGCCTACGGCAGCGAGAGCTACAAGAGCTTCCAGATCCGGCTGAAGAAGCTCTCCGAGCAGGAGCAGAACAAGCTGACGACGCGACTCAGCGACAACGTCCACGCGATCGCTGCCGGTACGACGAACGTCTCGTCGAGCTTCGGGCGACAGATAGCGAGGTCGGCGCTCCTCGCCATCTTCTTCTCGATGCTGATCATCACGCTGTACATCACGATTCGTTTCCGAGGGCTCGCGTTCGCGGTCCCGGTGATCGCGGCGATGCTGCACGACGTTCTGATCACCGTCGGGGTGTACTCGATCACGGGACGTGAGGTGACCGAAGCGACGGTCGCGGCGGTGCTCACCGTGCTCGGCTACTCGATCTACGACACGATCATCATCTTCGACCGTATCCGCGAGAACGTGCCGATCATGCGACGCGCATCGTTCGCGACGATCACGAACATCTCGTTGTGGGAGACGATCCGCCGCTCGTTGGCGACGACGTTCATCACCTTGCTCCCGGTCGCGGCGCTGTACTTCTTCGGCGGCGCGACCCTGAAGGACTTCGCCTTCGCACTGCTCGTCGGCGTGACTTCCGGCGCCTATTCGTCGATCTTCATCGCCGCGCCGCTGCTGAACCTCTGGAAAGAAAAACGTGACCCCGAGTACGCACGGCGCAAGGGCCAGGAGATGCCGGAAGGCGAAAAGGCGCAGCGTCTGCTCGCCGACGCCGAGCAGGCGATGGCGGACGAGCCGAACCCGGAAACGCCGCTCGACGGGCTCGCTCCGATGGTCGACGAGGATGCGGATGCGAAGCGGGAAGCCCGCCGCCAGCGGCGCAAGTCGCGGCCGCACGGCCGTGCCAGATAGCGACCTCGATCGGCTCTTCGCAGTGCTCGGGCCGCGCCTCGAGGAGTTTCGCTCGCTCTTCGAAGATATGGGCGCACGCTGGCGCGGTGACGCGATCCGCGTGGGGGAGGGCTCGAAGCGCCGCATCCAGGACCTCGCCCGCGAGGCCGGCCTCGTGACGCGCGACGAATGGGACGAGCTCGAGCTGCGGGTCGCCCAGCTCGAGCACCGGTTGCGGCTCGTCGAAGACCGCGACCCCAGCCGCGACTGAACCGCACGCCGGTTCGGCTGCTACCGTGATGTCTACGGAATGCGGATAGGCCGCGTTCCCGTGAGATCGCGTCTCCTTCGTCGGACACACGATCTCGATGTCCGAAGGAGTTGAGACAAGTGACAGATTTCGGTCCCCTCGGGGTATCCGAGGCCGTGTGCAAGTTGTTGGCCGCGCGTGGCATCGAGTCCCCGTTCCAGATCCAGACGCTCGTGATCCCCGAGGCACTGCGCGGCGGCGACATTCTCGCCAAGAGCCCCACCGGCTCGGGCAAGACGCTTGCGTTCGCGATCCCGATCCTCGAGCGGCTCGACCCGTCGAAGCCACGGCCGGCAGCGCTCGTACTCGTCCCGACGCGCGAGCTGTGCGTGCAGGTGACCGAGGAGTTCGCGCTGATCTCCGGCGACAAGATCAAGGTCGCGTCGGTGTACGGCGGAGTGCCGCTGAAGGCGCAGGCGAACGAAGCGAAAGCCGCGCACGTGATCGTTGCGACGCCGGGCCGATTGCAGGATCTCGTCGACCGCAACCTCGTCTCGCTCGATGCGGTGCAGGTGCTCGTGCTCGACGAGGCCGACCGGATGCTCGACATGGGCTTCAAGCCACAGGTCGATCGCCTGGTGCGCAAGCTGCGGGAAGATCGCCAGACGATGTTCTTCTCCGCCACGCTCGACGGCGAGGTCGGCGAGCTCGCCCGCCGCTACACCCATTTCCCGGCGCGCTTCGAGGGCGAGCTTCCGGCCGATCGCCGCAGCGGCGACATCGACCACCGCTTCGTCCCCGTGACGAACGACACCAAGGTCTCGACGCTGGTCGACCTCCTCAACGATGCCGAGCGAGGGCTCGTGCTCGTGTTCGTCCGCACCAAGGCAGGTGCCGACCGCCTCGTCGAGAAGCTGCGCCGTCACGACGTCGACGCCATCGCGATCCACGGTGACAAGGGGCAGGCGCAACGCGAACAGGCGCTCGCGCACTTCGACACGGGCAGGGTGAAGACACTCGTCGCGACTGATGTGGCCGCCCGAGGGCTCGATGTCGACGACATCACGCACGTGATCAACTTCGATCCGCCGGAGGAGCCCGACGTCTACACCCATCGGGTCGGGCGGACGGGACGCGCCGGCAAGGGCGGTGTCGGCATCACGCTGGTGCTGCCCGAACAGCAGGCGGATGTGTCTCGGGTCGCGCGGCTCCAGGGCCAGGTCGAGAAGTTCGAGGAGACCGGCATGCAGGTCGCGAAGCCGCGTGTTGTTTACACGTCTCGCCGCCGGGGAGGCCGCTCCAAGTGGTAGAGCAGCTCACCGAGAAGCAGGCGGCCGCGCTCCGCGAGGAGCTCGCCGGTCTCGAGGGCCCGCGGCGCACGGAGGTCATTGCGGCGATCAAGAAGGCGCGTGAGTTCGGCGATCTGTCCGAGAACTTCGAGTATCACGCGGCGAAGAACGAACAGGGGCTTCTCGAGGCCCGCATCCGCACGCTGCGCGCACGGCTCGACGGCGCCGAGATCGTCGAGGACGCAGGCGCGGACGAAGTCGGCGTCGGGTCGATCGTGGACATCGCCGGCGACGGCGGCCAGTCGATGACCGTCGAGATCAGCGCCGTCGGCGGGACAGGAACCGTGTCCCCGACGTCACCGCTCGGGTCGGCGCTGCTCGGCAAGAAGCTCGGCGCCAGCGTCGACGTTCAGGCACCGAAGGGCGCCTGGCGGGCGACGATCAAGCGCATTCACTGAGCGCCCTACTCGGCGGCGAAGCCTGCATTCTCGAGCCAGCCGTGCACGCCTGCTGCGACCTTCTCCCAGCCGGGCCCGGCCATCAGCATGTGCGGCCGACCGTCGAACTCGATCAGGTCCGTTCGTGACGGCGAGCGCTGCTGTTTCTTGTAGATCGAGCGAGAGACCGATGCCGGGACGGTGTTGTCCTCTTCTCCGGCGGTGATCAGGAGCGGGGCCCGTTCGCGTGAGTAGTCGACCTTGTTCGGAGCGTTCGGATTGAGGTTCGCGAACGCTGCTTCGAACAGCGGGCGGCCGGTGTCGGGGACCGCATAACGGTCATACGCCGACCGCGCCTCGTCGGCCGTGAACGTGTTCACGAACCCGTAGGTGAACTGCTCGAGATTCAGCGCGACAACGCCTTTTCGCGCCGACGGATGTAGAAGTGCCGGTGCCGACGCTTTCAGTTGGCGCAGCGGGAGATTCAGAATGCCCTTCGGGGGTGCCGGATCCATCGCGACACCGGCCGCACCGAGGCCGCGGTCGAGCAAGATCATCGTCATCAGGCCGCCGAACGAATGGCCGATGATGATCGGCGGCGACTCGAGCCCGCGGACGATCTGATCGTAGTGGTCGGCGATCTCGGTGATGCCGAGCCCCGCGACGGTGTCGGCCGTCCGGCGAATCTCGTCGATGTCACCTTGCTTGCGCGGCCACTCGGGCGCGACGACGTCGTATCCCTTCTCCGTGAAGTACTGCTCGAAGTTCTCCCAGCTCCGAGACGTGAGCCACAGACCGTGAATGAAGACGATCTTCCGTTTCATGCTGTTCCTCCCGTGCGAGATGGCCGACGAGCCGGTTCTGACGAGCGTCGATCTTCATGTAACACTCTGTCGGTGGCAACCCGCTCGCAGCAGCGAAGCCTCGGCCGTCTGAGCGAGATCGCCCAGGTCGCGGTTCGGCACGGGTTCGGCTATGCGATCGAGGGCCACAAGGCCACCGATCCGACGGCGGAGGGCACTGCGCGCGGCAGGCACCTGCGCGAGATGCTCGACGAGCTCGGTCCGACCTTCGTCAAGTTCGGGCAGCTGCTGTCGACCCGGCCGGACGTCGTCCCGCCCGACATCATCGCCGAGCTCCGCGGTCTGCAGGACGACGTGCGGCCGTTTCCGTACAGCGACGTCGAACGGACGGTCGCGGAGGATCTCGGGCAGCCGATCGAGCGCCTGTTCACGGAGTTCGACCGCGAGCCGCTCGCTGCGGCATCGATCGGCCAGGTGCATCGCGCGACGCTTCCGAACGGCCGGCGGGTCGTGGTCAAGGTGCAACGGCCCGATGCGCCGAGGAAGATCGAGGCCGACCTCTCTCTGATGTACCAGGCGGCCCGGCTTGCGAAGGAGCGGATTCGTGCTCTCGACTTCGTCGACGCCGGGGAGATCGTCGACGAGTTCGCCCGCTCGATCCGGCAGGAGCTCGACTATCGGCTCGAGGCGCGCAACGCCGATGCGTTCCACAAGGACTTCGCGGGTCATCCTCACGTCGCGGTGCCGCGTGTCTACTGGACGTACACCCGCTCGCGCGTGCTCACCCTGGAGTATCTCGACGGCGTGCAGCTCGCGGACCTCGAGCTCGATGCGTGGTCGCTCGAGCAGCGCCGGCACCTGGCGTACCTGATCACCGAGACCTGGATGACGATGATCTTCCGCAACGGGTTCTTCCACGCGGACCCCCATCCGGCCAACATCCTCGTCCTGTCGCCCGAGCGCATCGGGCTCGTGGACTTCGGCCTCACGGGGAAGCTCACCGACGACGACATGACGAAGCTGACGCGGCTGTTCATCGACGCCGCATCGGAGAACATCGAGATGCTCCCGTCGCGCCTCTTCGATCTCGGTGTTCGTTATCCGAAGGAGCGCGAGGACGAATTCGTGGCGGAGCTGCGCGATCTCTACTACCGCTACTACGGCGCGAGCCTGAAGGAGATCGACCCCGTCCAGGTGATTCGCGAGGCGATGGGTCTGATCTACTCGATGAACCTGCGCCTGCCGACCCGCTTCGTGATGCTCGACAAGGCGATCGCGACCCTCGGATCGGTGGGCATCGAGCTGTACCCGGACTTCAACGTGTTCGAGGTCGCGAAGCCCTACGCGCGCGACCTGATGCTCGAGCGCTTCACGCCGCGGCGGATCGCGCTGCGCGCGCGGCGGGAGAGCTGGCGGTATACGCAGATGGCGCTGGAGCTGCCGTACCAGATCCACGACACGCTCGAGCAGGTTCGTGACGGCCAGATCGAGGTCGGGTTCGTGCACAAGGGCCTCGACGACCTGATGGCGAAGCTCGACACGCTGTTCAACCGGCTCGTGATCGCACTTGTCGTCACCGGCGGCCTGATCGGCTCGAGCCTGATCGGCATCTTCGCCAAGAGCGGCCCGCACGTGCTCGGGCTGCACGTCGTGTCCGTGCTCGGCTTCTTGCTCTCCGCGATCCTCGGGGTCTGGCTGCTCTGGGGCGTCATTCGCTCCGGCCGCCTCTGATGCGGTTTCCGGGCGAGTCGGAGGAGTACCGCAGGGCTCGGGACGAGCTCCTCGACGAAGAGGTCGCGCTGCGGCGCCGGACCGAGGCGGTGGCGGCGAAGCGACGCGAGCTTCCGCTTGGCGGCGAGGTGCCGGTCGACTACGTATTCGACAGCGTCAACGGGCCGGTGCGGATGTCCGAGCTCTTCGCGGACGACAAGGACACGTTGTTCGTCTACAGCTTCATGTTCCTCCCGGCCGACGGAGAGCCGCTCGCGTACGGGTGTCCCAGCTGTACGTCGATCATCGACTCGATCGACGGTGCGGCGCCTCACGTGTCGCAGCGCATCAACTTCGCGGTCTGCGCGAAGGCGCCGATCGAGCAGTTCCAGGCACACGCGCACTCGCGGGGTTGGCGCCACGCGCGCCTCCTGTCGTCGGCGGGCAACACGTACAACCGCGACTACGGCGCGGAGGGCGACGACGGCAGCCAGCTCCCGATCGCCACCGTGTTCGCGCGCCGCGAGGGACGGATCCATCACTTCTGGAGCAGCGAGCTCTTCACTGCACCCACCGACCCCGGGCAGCATCCCCGCCACGTGGACTTCATGTGGCCCCTCTGGGCGATCTTCGACCGTGTTCCCGAGGGGCGCGGGAGCGACTGGAACCCGCGGCTCGACTACGACGACGATTGACCGACTGATCGTGCCTACTGCCGCGAGTGCCTCTGGCACGCGAGACGCACCTTCGGTCGTCTCGACATGGCCCCCTTCGCCGCCTGAGGATCGATCGGCGCAGAATCGTGCAAAAGGACAACTAGTGCGCCCGGCCGGGCGGGGCTACCGTCGTTCGTCATGGCCGCTGCACTTCTCCTCGCCGACGCTGAGCCCGAGACGCGGGGATTCCTCGAGCGGAACCTGCCGCGGGACGGTTTCGAGCTCGTGCCCGACCACGGGCGGTTCGATCTCGTGCTCGCGGGCGACGTCGAGCGGCTCGATCGCTGGCTCGAGCGGGCGCCGGTGATCGTGCTCGGCCGGGAGCAGGCCGACGCCGTCGACCGGATCCACGCTTTTCGACGGGGTTGCGACGACTACGTGCCGCGACCGTTCGACTACCAGGAGCTCGTCGAGCGGATTCGGGCGGTGCTGCGCAGGGCGCGACCGCCGCTCGAGGACATCGTCGAGGCGCCGCCCGTTCGCATCGACACACGAACGCGCGACGTCCGCGTCGACGGCCGGCGCCTTCAGCTCGCCCAGAAGGAATACGAGTTGCTCGTCTGTCTCGCGCGCGAGCCCGACCGGGTGTTCACGAAGGGCGAGCTGTTGCGGGACGTCTGGAACTATCGCGTGGCCGGCCGTACCCGAACGCTCGACTCGCATGCCTCGCGCCTGCGGCGCAAGCTGCGCGAAGCCGGCCCACGGACGACTCTCATCGAGAACGTCTGGGGCGTGGGGTACCGGCTGCGCGGGGTGATGCCCGAGGAATGAGGACGCTCCTCGAGGTTGAAGGAACGTGCGCGTGAGCCTACGATCGCCGAAGGGCCGTTGACGGCCGTGGAGACAACCGGGTGGAGAGGGGAAGATCGAACATGAGATTCAAGGCGGGCTCGCTCGTGCTCCTGCTTGCGGTGGCGATCTTGGCCGCAGGCTGCGGCAGCAAGAAGACAGCATCGAACGCGGCAGCCTCGGGCACCACGACCACCACCGCGGCAGCGACCACAGCGGCAGCGACGACCACCTCGAGCGGAAGCGGCGCAGGAGCCGGTAGCAGCGGTTCGAGCACGGTGAACACGCACTCGTTCGCCTCCGTCAAGAACTGCGCGCAGCTCGCCGGAGTCGGCGCGAAGTTCTCGCAGGCGATGGCCGCGGCTTCGGCCAAGGGGACGACGAGTCTCACCCAGGTCGCTACCGCCTACAAGTCGCTCGCGGGGGAGGCGCCGGCGGCGATCCGGTCCGACTTCGAGACGCTGGCGACTGCATTCCAGAATTACGCGAACGCGGTCCAGAAGGCGGGGTATGCGCCCGGCAAGGTCCCCACGGCATCGCAGATCGCAGCGCTGGCCCTCGCGTCGAAGTCGTTCTCGGCGCCGAACCTCAAGAACGCCGAGGAGCATCTCACCTCGTGGGCGAGCAAGAACTGCCACGGGTGACGGCCGTGGGAAGCTGAGGTGGACCAGCACGAGAAGGCCGCGGCGTTTCGGCGTATGCACTTCGAGCCGCCGCTCCTCGTCCTCCCGAACGCCTGGGACGTGTCGAGCGCCAAGGCGTTTGCCGGCGTGAAGGGCTGCCGTGCGCTCGCGACGACGAGCTCCGCCGTCGCGCGGTCGCTCGGCTGGGAGGACGGGGAGCGTGCGCCGCGCGACGAGATGGTCGAGGCCGCACGGCGAATCGCCGCGGCGGTCGACCTGCCGGTCTCCGCCGACCTCGAGCGCGGCTACGGCGATCCGGTCGGCACTGCCCGGGCAGCCTGGGCGGCAGGTCTGGTCGGGATCAACTTCGAGGACTCGACCGGCGCCGGCCTTGTTCCGATCGACGAGCAGACGGCTGCGATCGCCGCGATTCGTGAGGCGGAGCCGGAGCTCGTCGTCAACGCGCGCGTCGACGTGTTCCTGCGGATCGGCGGCGATGTCGACGAGGCGGTCGAGCGCGCGAACGCGTACCTCGACGCCGGAGCAGACTGCGCGTACCCGATCCTCTGCCCGCCCGTCTCGATCCCAGAGCTCGCGCGCCGGATCAACGGGCCGATGAACGTGATCGCCGACCGGGGGGTGCCCGGGCCGGCCGAGCTGCAGGAGCTACGGGTCGCTCGTCTCACGTGGGGCGGCGGGCTGGCGTCCGTCGCGTACGACGCCGCGGTTCGCGTGGTGGCGGAGGCTGCCGGCTAGGTGAGCTAGGTGCGGTGGATCACGCGGGCGCCCCGGCCGCGCGTGACATAGCTGAACGTCCATCTCGTCAGGACGAGCAGTCGGTTCTGGAAGCCGACGAGGTACGTGATGTGGATGCCGAGCCACAGCACCCAGGCGGCGGGCCCGCTCACCCGAATGCCGCTGACGACGCCTACTGCCCGTGAGCGGCCGATCGTCGCGAGCTCTCCCTTGTCGTGGTAGCGGAACGGCTGACGCGAGCCCGCGGCGATCGAGCGGGCAACGTGGCGGCCCTGTTGCATCGCCACCGGCGCAACCCCGTGCAGTTGCTGACCGCGCACGGTGACCATGTCGCCGAGGGCGAACACCTCCGGGTGCCCCGGCAGGGTCAGATCGGTCTCGACGGTCAACCGGCCGGCCCGGTCGGTCTCGGTCCCGGTCGCCGACGCGAGCAGCCCGCCGAGTGCCGAAGCAGTGACACCGGCCGCCCAGACGACCGTGCGGGCAGCGATGCGCGAGCGGGCTCCGTCGGGCTTCTCGACATCGACTCCTCGAGCGTCGATCCCGACGACCGTCGTTTCGAGCAGGGGCGTGACCCCCAGTGAGCGGAGCTGCCGCTCGCCGCTCGCCGACAACGACGGCGGGAAGGCGCCGAGCACCCGGCCCGTGGCCTCGACGAGCAGGACGCGGGCCGTCCGCGTGTCCACGGCGCGGTACTCGCGATGCAGGACATCCTTGCCCAGCTCGGCGATCTGGCCCGCCATCTCGACACCCGTGGGCCCGGCTCCGACGACGACGAACGTGAGCCACTCCGCCCGCGCGGCCTCGTCCGGCTCGACCTCGGCAGCCTCGAACGCGCGCAGGATGCGATCGCGCAGGTCGAGCGCCCCTTCGAGCGACTTCAACTCGGGTGCGTACGCAGCCCATTCGTCGTGGCCGAAGTACGAGTAGCGCGCGCCGCCGGCGACGACGAGCACGTCGTAGTCCAGTGTGAGCCGCCCGCCGTTCGGCAGGCCCGTCACCGACACGCGTCTCGCCTGGAGGTCGAAGCCGTCGACCTCGCCGAGCACGACGGTCGCATTGTGCTGCCGGCGCAGGATCTGGCGCAGCGGCACTGCCACCTCTGCCGACGAGAGCGATCCCGTCGCCACCTGATAGGCGAGCGGCTGGAAGAGGAAGAAGTTCTGCCGGTCGACGAGCGTCACCTCGACGTCGGCCCGACGGAGGCCGCGGACTGCGAGCAGTCCGCCAAAACCACCTCCGACGACGACGACCTTCATCTAGACCAGTGTTGCGCCTTCGAGCCGCAGCAAACGCCGTTTCACGTCGAGACCTCCGGCGTAGCCCGTAAGCGACCCATTGGCGCCGACGATGCGGTGACAGGGAAGCACGATCGGGATCGGGTTCCGGTTCATCACCGTGCCCACCGCGCGCGCTGCACGCGGCCGGCCGACCTTCGCGGCGAGCGCGCCGTACGTGTCGGTGCGGCCATAGGGGACGAGCGCCAGCTCTCGAAGCACATCGGCGTGGAACGGCGCGACGCGAAGATCGAGGGACAGGTCGAACTCGCGGCGCGTGCCCTCGAAGTACTCGTCCAGCTCACGGCGCACGTCGTCGAGTGGTGTGCGCAGCACGCGGACGCCGAACGTTCGGGCGAGCGATTCCTCCATCCCTTCCGGCCGGTACGAGATCCGGGCAAGGCCGCGGTCGGTCGCCGCGACGAACAGCTCGCCGACCGGGGAGTCGAAGATGTCGAAGCGCACGTCGACCAGCCCTTCACGCAGAGCGGCCTCGCGAAAGCGGGTATCGAGCTCAGGTGTGACGTTCATGGGTTCTCCTCAGTCTGCGGACGCCTGAGGAAGCTGCGGCGCGCGCAGCGTCCTCGGACGAGCCGAGTGCGTCGGCAATTTGCGTATAGGGCAGGTCGTATCCGTAGCGAAGCACGACGGCTGCACGTTCCGTCGGCGGCAGGTCGCCGGTCAGATGCTCGAGCTCGCGAAACGCCTCTCGGTGCAGCTCGACCGAGGGCTCGTCGCCGTTCTCGAGCTGCACCGGCTTCCGCGCGCGCAGGTCGTCCATCGCAACGTTCGTTGCGATCGTGAAGACCCAGGCGCGCAGGTGCTTGCCGTGCTGGAGCCGGTCGTACGCGCGTAGCGCGCGCAGGAAGGTCTCCTGCCACGCGTCCTCGGCCCGCGGCCCCAGCAGCCGTCGCAGGTAGCCGAGCACCTCGTCGCGGTGCAGGAGATAAAAGCGCTCGAACGGCGGAATCGGATCCGTTGCGGCCATGCTCCCCATCATCGAAGCAAACGTGGCAGGGTGCGAAATCGTGAGATGCGCCGTCGTCGGTCACGTCGAGTGGGTCGAGTTCGCCCGGGTGCCGGGGATGCCTGCGGCGGGCTCGATCGTGCATGCGAGCGAGACGTGGTCGGAGCCGGCCGGGGGCGGGGCCGTCGTCGCGCGCCAGCTGGCCCTGCTGGCCGGCAGGTGCGAGCTCTTCACCGCGCTCGGCAGCGATGAGCTGGGGCGTGCCTCCCAGCGGCGTCTGGCCGGGCTCGGCATCGACGTGCACGTCCAGTGGGGCGGCGAGACCAGGCGCGCGTGGACGCACATCGACGGCGCGGGCGAACGGACGATCACCGTGCTGGGGGACAAGCTCCTGCCGCACGGTCCGCTGCCGCTCGGCGGGTACGACCTCCTGTTCTTCGTCTCGGGCAACCCCGAGGTGCTGCGTGCGGCCCGATCGGCCGGGTTCCTTGCGGCGACCGTCCGCGAACTGCCCACGCTCCGCGAGGCAGGCGTCCCCCTGGATCTGGTCGTCGGCAGCCTGAACGACGCAGGCGAACGCTACGACGGCTCGCTCGAAGCAGAGACGGTCGTGCTTGACCGACGGGGAGAACGGAGGCACCGCGAACGGCGTGGCCTTACTCCGCGGTGCCGGCCGCGACGGTCGTGGACACCTACGGCGCCGGCGATTCGTTCGCGGCGGCGCTCGCCTTCGCGCTTGCCGGAGGCGACGATCTCCGAGCGGCAGTCGCCCTCGCGGCCCGGGCCGGTTCGGCCGTGATCGGCGGCGGAGGCCCGTACGCCGCCCAGCTCGCGGGGGACCGATGACCGGGCGCGTCGCCTGGATCTCGCTCACGCCCGTGAAGGCGACCGCCGTGCAGCTCGTTGACCAGATCGAGCTGCTCGAGAGCGGTCTCGCAGGCGACCGGCGTTTCTACCTCGTCTCCGAGACGGGGCGCCTGATCAACAACAAGGACTGCGGACCGTTGCAGCTCGTGCGCGCCGAGTACGACGAGCGTGCCGACGTGTTGACGCTGCACATGCCCGACGGCGCCGTCGTGAGCGGCCCGGTCGAGCGCGGCGAAGAGGTCGAGACGCGGTTCCACTCCCGGCCGCGGACCGCGCGGCTCGTGCGCGGCCCCTGGGCGCAGGCCTTCTCGAGCCTCGTGGGCGAGCAGGTCCGGCTCGTCGAGCCGGGCGACGGGGCGGCCGATCGCGGCCGTGGCGGCGCAGCGACGCTGCTCGGGACCGCGTCGCTCGCGGCGCTCGCGGCGGTGCTCGGGGAAGAGCAGGTCGACGAGCGCCGGTTCCGGATGAACATCGGCATCGACGGCCTCGAGGCACACGCCGAAGACGGCTGGCTCGGCCGCAGAGTTGCGGTCGGAGACGCCGTCGTCGTCCCCGTGGGGAACGTCGGCCGCTGTGTCGTCACCACTCAGAGCCCCGAGACCGGGCGCACCGATCTCGACACGCTGAAGGCCCTCGCGGCCTACCGGGGCACCGTCGAGACGACCGAGCCGCTGCCCTTCGGCATGCACGCCGCCGTCGTCGAGCCCGGCCGTGTCCGGGTCGGCGACCTCGTCGAAACCCTGTAGACGGCAGCGGAATTCGACCCCGGATGGCCGCTGTGTGGTCCCGGGGGGTTTACAGGTGGGAGAAAGTGGGATAAAGTGGGGAGCAGTGGACCCCCTGCTTGGCGAGCATGAGCATTCCCTCGACGAGAAGAACCGCCTCACACTGCCCTCCAAGCAGCGGGCGGCATTCGAGGACGGCGTGTTCGTCACCCGTGGGCTCGACGGCTGCCTCTTCGCCTACCCGCGCCCGGCGTGGGAGCACATGGCAGAGCGGATCCAGAGCCTCGATCCCCTGGCGCCGGGGTCGCGTGTGATGCAGCGGCATTTCTTCGCGGGCGCCGCGCAGAGCGATCTCGACAAGCAGGGGCGTGTGGTCATCCCCGCAGGCCTGATCGAGCAGGCCGGTCTCGGGCGCGAGGTCACGGTGGCCGGCGTCTTCGACCACCTGGAGATCTGGGATCGAGCGAAGTGGCGTCAGCAGCTGCACGAAGTCGAAGGGAGCGCGGAAGATGTTGCCGAGCGTCTTGCCAACTGAGTCCGATCACGTCCCGGTCCTGGCCGAGGAGGTCGTCTCCCTCCTCGACCCCCGCCCGGGCGAGACCATCGTCGACGGCACGTTCGGTGCCGGCGGCCATTCGCTCCTGCTCGCCTCGCGTCTTCGGGGCGACGGGAAGCTGATTGCGATCGACCGCGACCCGACGGTCGCACCGTTCTTCGCGCGCGTCCGGCGTGAGACCGGCGTCAAGGCGCGCCTGCACCACGGCGAATTCTCGACCGTTCTCGAGCACCTGGGCGAGAACGGTGTGAAGGCGGACGTGATCCTGCTCGACCTCGGCGTCTCGTCCATGCAGCTCGACCGGCCCGAGCGCGGCTTCTCCTACGCGGTCGATGCGCCGCTCGACATGCGCATGGACCCGGGCGCCCCCTACTCCGCACGCGACCTCGTCAACGATGGAGACGAGCGCGAGCTTGCAGACATCTTCAAGCGCTACGGAGAGGAGCGCTACGCGCGGCAGATCGCGCGCGCGATCGTCCGCCGCCGCAAGTCGCAGCCCTTCGAGCGCACCGCCGACCTGGTCGAGGTGATCAAGGCGGCGATCCCCGCTCCGGCCCGGTTCGGTGAAGGCCATCCGGCGAAGCGCGTCTTCCAGGCGCTCCGCATCGAGGTGAACGACGAGCTCGGTGCGCTCGAGCGCGCCCTGCCGGCGGCGCTCGAGATGCTCCGGCCCGGAGGCAGACTCGGCGTGATCTCCTTCCATTCCCTCGAGGACCGGATCGTCAAGCAGTTCCTGCGCAAGCAGGAGCACGGCTGCACCTGCCCGCCCGACTTCCCGGTCTGTGTCTGCGGCTCCGAGGCGACGATGCGTGCGACGCCGCGGCGGGCTGTACGGCCGAGCGCCGCAGAGGTGAGCCGGAATCCGCGTGCACAGTCGGCACGCCTGCGCGTCGGGACACGCGTCTGATGGCCAGTGTGGCCCACTCCCAGGCAGCCACGATCGCGGAGCCGGTCGCAAGGCCGCGCCCCCGTTCGAGGAAACGCGCCCAGGCGAAGACGCGCGGCGGAATTCTCTGGATCGCCGTCAGCGGGATTCTGCTCGCGGGCGTCGTATTCGTGAACGTGGCCGTTCTGCAGCTCAATCTCTCCCTCGACAAGACCAATACGGAGCGCTCGAAGCTCCTCGCGGACAACGCCGCGCTGCAATCGCAGTACTCCTCGCTCGTCGCATCCCAGGCGATCCAGCAGGAGGCGGTCAAGCAGTTCGGCCTGGTCTACCGGGATCCGACCGGGTACGTCAACGTCGCGAAGTGATGCGCGACAAGCAGGCAAACCGGCGCATCCGCCTGCTGCTCGTGATCTTCGCCCTCGTCTTCGCCGCAACGCTCGCGCGAGCCGTGTGGCTTCAGGGCGTCCGAGCGGCCACGCTCGGGAAGATGGCCGAGCGTCAGCACCGTGAGACGGTGGTGATCCCCGCCAACCGCGGCACCATCTTCGACACGAACGGCGTCCAGTTGGCGATCGGCGAGCAGACCAAGACGATCTACGCCGACCCGCGCGAGCTCTCCGATCCGCGTGCAGTCGCGATCGCGGCGCACCGCATCCTCGGTGTCGACGCGAACCAGCTCTACCCGCAGCTTCTGAACCGCAAGACCGCCTTTGTCTACGTGCAGCGCTTTGCCGACCCCGTGAAAGCGGCGACGCTGATGAAGAAGGGCTTCACCGGCGTGAACGACTACCCCGAGGAGAAGCGCGCGTACCCCCAGGGCAGTGTCGCCTCCCAGGTCGTGGGGTTCGCCGGGACCGACAACAAGGGCCTCGGCGGGCTCGAGATCGAGTACGACAAGCAGCTCGCGGGCAAGGCGGGTCGCCAAACGGTCGTCCGTGACCCGTTCGGGCAGGCGATCGATGTCGTCAGCGCAACACCGGAACGGCAGGGCCACGACATCTTCTCGACGATCGACAACAAGATCCAGGCGAACGCCGAAGACGTGTTGCGCGAGACCGTCGCGAAGTGGCACGCACGGTCGGCAACGGCGATCGTGCTCGATCCGCATACGGGAGCCGTGCTCGCGATGGCGCAGGCTCCGGGCTACAACGCCAACGACTCGTCACGGGTTCCCCAGTCGCTCCTCACCAACCATGCCGTCACGGACGTCTTCGAGCCCGGGTCGGTGTTCAAGCTGGTGACCGTTGCCGGCGCGCTCACTGAGGGCCTTGTGACCCCGCGCTCGACGTTCCGGCTTCCTCCCTGCATCCAGGTCGCCGACAAGTGCATCCACGACGCGGAGCTGCGCGGCACGGAGACGTTGTCGGTCGCGAAGATCCTGTCGTACTCGTCGAACGTCGGAGCGATCACGATCGCCGAGAAGCTCGGCGCGCCGGATCTGATGAAGTGGATCGGCAAGTTCGGCTTCGGCAAGCCGACCGGTCTCGATTTCCCCGGTGAGAGCGGCGGGATCGTCCCGTCCTATCCCGACCAGTGGTCGGGCACGACGATCGGCAACGTGCCGATCGGCCAGGGAATTGCCGTGACGCCGATCCAGATCGCCTCGGCGTACGCAGCGATCGCAAACGGCGGCGTCTGGATCCAGCCCCATCTCGTCGGACGCATCGGCGGGCGCACGCTGCACAGCTTCAAGCACCGGAGAATCGTCTCTCCCGCGATCGATCGAGAGCTGAAGACGATGCTCACCGGCGTCGTCGACGAGCATGGCGCAACCGGCAACGCGGCGCAGATCGCCGGGTACACCGTGGCCGGCAAGACCGGTACGGCCCAGATCCCGGGCCCGCACGGCTACACGACGGGCAAATACGTTGCCTCGTTCGTCGGCATGGTGCCCGTGAAGGTGCCGCGCCTCGTCGTGCTGGTCAGCGTCGAGGAGCCGCACAGCCAGATCTACGGCGGTGTTGTCGCGGCGCCTGCGTTCGCGCAGATCGCCAAGTTCGACCTGCAGTACCTGTCGGTCCCGCCGAACGCACCTGTCGTCGCGACTCACCCGTAGACGGGGAGAATCAGCGCTGGTGCGGCTGACCATCCTCCATACGAACGACATTCACGGACATTCGGAGCGGATCGCGCAGATCGCGACGATCGTACGCCAGGAGAAGGCCCGGGCGACCCATCCCGTGCTGTACCTCGATGCAGGCGACGTCGAGGAGTCGACGCAACGCCTCTCGAACGTCACGAAAGGCAGCGCTATGCACCGCTTGCTCGGAGTGGCGCTGTGCGACGTCGCCACGGTCGGGAACGCATGCTGGCTGCGCTACGGTCCGGGGATCCTCGAGCAGCACGCACGTGTCTCGCCCCATCCGCAGCTGCTCGCGAACTTCTCTCCGATCACCGGCCCGGTCCCATCGGTGCTCCTGGGCGGGGTCGGGATCTTCGGCTTGACGGCGCCGTTCCGCGACCTGCTTGCGGGCATGGACTGGGGATTCGAGGCCCTCGACGAGCTCGACGTGGCGCGCAACGTTGCCCGAGAGCTGCGCGCCGAGGGCGCATCGCTCGTGGTCCTGCTCTCGCACCTCGGCCTGTCGATGCCCGAGGAACGCTGGGATGACCGGCGGATCGCCCGGGAGCTCCAGCATGACGTCGACCTGATCATCGGTGCGCACAGCCACGATCTCCTGCCGGTCGGCGAGTGGGTCGGCCGGATCCTGATCGTGCAGGCCGGAGCATTCGGTGAGTACATCGGCCGGATCGAGATCGACGGAGACGAGCTGACAGCGAGTGTCCAGCAGATCGACGACGACGTCCCGCCGTTTGCAGGCATCGACGAGGAAGTCCGTCTGATCGAATCCGAGGTCGAGGCGACGCTCGCCCAGACGATCGGCCGGACCGACACGCCGATCGATGCTCGTTGGATCGCGGGAATGCTCCGCCGGCGGATGTCCGCAGACGTCGGGGTCTTCAGCGAGGGCCTGACGCTGGGTGTGCTCCCCGCCGGGCCCGTCACGCGAGGCGCCTTGTGGGAGGTCTCCGAGACCGCAGCCAACCCGGGTGTCGCGCGGATGTCCGGCGCTCGACTCCTCGAGATGCTCGACCGCGGGAACGCTCCGGAGTTCACGGCCGCGACACCGCGGTCGCTTCGCGGTCGGCCCCGCGGACGGTTGTTCGTCGCCGGCGTCGAGCCGGAGGCGATCGAAGCAGAGCGAAGCTATCTCGTGGCCGGAAGCGACTGGGAGCTTGCCCCGTACGGCGGCTATACGGACGGGGACTGGGACCTCGTCATTCGCTACGACTTTCCCGTGATCATCCGGGAGGCGATCGAAGAGCATCTGGCCGTGATCGCTCCAGCAGGCCGCTAGGCTCAGCTCTCGATGGATCTGACTCGACTCGGGATCGCCGGCGCGCCGTCCGTCGAGATCAGCGACCTCGCGTACGACCCGCGCTCCGTCACCCGCGGCGCGCTCTTCTTCTGCATCAAGGGGAGCAGGGCCGACGGGCACGACCTGGCCGGAGCTGCCGCCGCTGCGGGCGCGGCGGCGCTGGTCGTCGAACGGCACGTGGACGTCGCGATCCCCCAGGTGCAGGTCCCGAGTGTCCGCGCAGCAATGGGGCCCGCTGCCGCGATCTTCTTCGGTGACCCGTCTCGAACCCTCGAGGTCGCTGCGGTCACAGGCACGAACGGCAAGACGACAACCGCGTTTCTGCTCCGTTCGATCCTGGAGTCGGGCGGGCGCCGGCCGGCGCTCTTGACCAACATCGAGCGCCGGATCGGTGGGAGGCTTCGACCGACCGGGCTCAACACGCCCGAGTCGATCGACCTGCAGCGGCTGTTTCGCGAGATGCTCGACGCAGGCGACCGGTCGTGCGCGATGGAGGCCACCTCGATCGCCGGTACGCAGGGACGCCTTCGTGGCACACGGTTCGCAGTTCTCGTCTTCACCAACCTCACTCAGGATCACCTCGACTTCCACGGGACGATGGAGGACTACTTCGAGGCCAAGCGCGCGCTCTTCGAGCAGGCCGCGCGTGCCGTCGTCAACGTCGGCGACGAGTGGGGGAGGCGGCTCGCTGCCGACCTCCCGAACGCGAGAACGTTCACGCCCGACGACGACCTCGAGGGCGTTGATCTGAAGCTCCGCGGCCGTTTCAACCGCGCGAACGCGCTCGGTGCGATCTGGGCGGCCCGAGAGCTCGGGATCGACGAGGACGCGATCCGCGCCGGGATCGCGTCCCTGGACGGCGTGCCGGGCCGGTTCGAATCGGTCGAAGCCGGTCAGCCGTTCACCGTCATCGTCGACTACGCGCACACCCCGGACTCGCTCGTCAATGTCCTCGAATCGGCGCGCGGTCTCGGTCGCGGCCGGCTGATCGTCGTGTTCGGCGCCGGGGGCGACCGCGACCGCGACAAGCGACCACTGATGGGCCGCGCGGCCGCGCGGCTCGCCGATCGCGCGATCGTGACCACCGACAATCCACGGTCCGAGGATCCGGCGGAGATCGCCGCTCAGGTCGCGGACGGCAGGCTGGAGATCGTGCTCGATCGCCGCGCCGCGATCGAGACCGCGCTCGCCGATGCCGCGCCGGGCGACGTCGTCGTGATCGCGGGCAAGGGCGCCGACTCCGGCATGGAGCTCGCCGAACGCACGATCCCGTTCGACGACCGAGCGGTCGTGCGCGAGGTCCTCTCCTGATCCCGCTGAGCCTCGACACGATCGAACCGCTCGGGCGTCTGATCGCGCGTCCCTGGGCCGACGCCGTCACCGGCATGCAGGTCGACTCGCGCAGAATCGACGAGGGCGATCTGTTCGTGGCCGTCGGAGGAGGAGTTGATTTCGTCGAGCATGCGCTGGCGCGCGGCGCGTCGGCCGCACTCGTTCCGGCCGATGCATTCGCGGCGCTGGCGGCGATCGGCGGCGCGGTGCGAGACAAGTCGCACGCCCGCGTCGTCGGGATCACGGGCTCGACCGGCAAGACCTCGACCAAGGACATCCTCTTCGCGCTGTGTGCGTCGCACCGCCGGACGATCGCGAACGAAGGGAATTACAACACCGAGATCGGCGTGCCGCTGACCCTCTGCCGGATCGAGGAGGACACCGAGATCTGCATCAGCGAACTGGGAATGCGTGGTCTCGGGCAGATCGCATGGCTCGCCTCGTTCGTCCGGCCGGATATCGGTGTGATCACCAACGTCGGCCCGGTTCATCTCGAGCTCGTCCAGACGATCGAGAACGTCGCCCGCGCGAAGGCCGAGCTGATCGAAGCGCTCCCGTCCGGCGGCACCGCGATCGTGCCCGACGAGCCGCTGCTCGAGCCGTATCTCAAGCGGCCGGACATCTCGGTCAGGCGTGTGGACGACGAAGCGCCGATCCCTTTCCGGACGAACTACTCGTCGGCCCACCAGCTCGCCAACACGCGCACGGCGATCGCGGTCGCCGATGTGCTCGGGATCCCGCTCCCGACGAGCGAGCTGGCGGTCGAGTTCTCGAAGCTGCGTGAGGAGGAGCGCGAGCTTCCCGGCGGCGGTCTGCTGCTGAACGACTGCTACAACGCGAATCCGGTGTCGATGCGCGCCGCACTGCTGCACCTGGCCGAGCGCGGGAACGGCAGACGCCTCGTCGCGGTGCTCGGCGAGATGGCGGAGCTCGGAGACGAGGCACCCGGCTATCACAAGGAGATCGGAGCACTGCTGCGTGAGCTCGGCATCTCCGACGTGATCGCCGTCGGCCCCCTGGCGCGCGACTACGGCGGCGACTGGGTCGCGACCGCAGCGGACGCCGCCACCGAGCTGCGCAGCCGTCTCCGGCCCGGCGACGTGGTGCTCGTCAAAGGCTCCCGGTCGGTGGGACTCGAGACCGTCGCGGAGAACTTGACCCCGTAATGGCCAGAGTCCTCGTTGCGGCCCTCGTCGCCATGATCATCGGGATCCTCGGCGGGCCGACCTTCATCGCCTACCTGCGCCGAAACGAGATCGGCCAGCACATTCGCGAGGAGGGGCTGCAGCATCATGCGGCCAAGAAGGGCACACCGACGATGGGCGGCCTGTTGATCATCGGGGCCGCGTCACTCGCGTTCCTGCCGCTCTCGGACTACACGCTGCCGGCGCTGACGATCCTCGGCACCACGCTCGCCTGCGGCGCGATCGGGTTCCTCGACGACTACATGAAGCTTCACCACCGGCGCTCGCTCGGGCTCCGAGGACGCTGGAAGATCCTGATGCTCGCCGGCATCACCGCCGCGGTCGGGTTCGCCGCGCAGCATCAGCATCTCAGTCATTCCGTCTTCGTCCCGATCGTCGACCACGCGGTGCCGCTCGGGCCGTTCTGGTACGTCCTGCTCTTCCTGATCATCGCCGGCGCGGTGAACGGGGTGAACCTGACCGACGGCGTGGACGGGCTCGCGGCGGGGACGAGCATCATCGCGCTGTCGACGTTCACCGCGATGGCCGTGACGATCTACATCAGATCTGCGACACCGTTCCACGGCCGCATCGAGAACCGCCTCGACATCGCCTTCATCGGAGCCGCGCTCGTCGGAGCCGGAATCGGCTTCCTCTGGTTCAACGCATTCCCGGCGGAGGTCTTCATGGGCGACACGGGCTCGTTCGCGATCGGCGGCGCGCTCGCGGCGATGGCGATCATGATGAAGGTCGAGCTGCTGCTGCTCTTCGTCGGCGGCATCTTCGCGATCGTCGCGCTCTCGGTGATCCTCCAGGTGGTCAGCTTCAAGTACTGGGGGCGGCGGATCTTCTTGATCGCGCCTCTGCAGCACCATTTCGAGATGAAGGCGTGGTCCGAGACGAAGATCATGGTGCGCTTCTGGATCGTCACGGCGATCTTCTGTGCCGCGGGCTTCGCGCTCTTCTACAAGTACTACCTGCCCTTCCGGGCGCATAGTTGAGAGCGCTCGTCTACGGCCTCGCACGGTCGGGCCGGGCCGCGATCGAGCGGCTCGACGATCCGGTCGTCGTGGACTCGTCGCTCGGGAACGAAGACGATCTTTCACTTCTCGACGACGTCGACGTGATCGTCAAGTCACCCGGCGTCCCGCGCGAAGCGCCCCTCGTGGTCGCGGCGCACGACCGCGGCATCCCGGTGTGGTCCGAGGTCGAGCTCGGGTTCCGGCTTCTCCCAGGCGCGAGGTTCGTCGGCGTCACGGGGACGAACGGCAAGACGACCACGGCGGAGCTGCTCGGCGCGATCTTCCGCGCCGACCGCCGTGCTGTGGTTGTCGCAGGAAACGTCGGCACGCCGTTGACCTCCGTGCGTGAGGCGGACTGGGTCGTCTGCGAGCTGTCCTCGTTCCAGCTCGAAGACGTTCACGAGTTCGCCTGCGACGTCGCTGTTCTGCTCAATCTCCAGCCCGACCACCTCGACCGGCACGGCTCGTTCGCTGCCTACCGGGACGCGAAGCTGCGCATCTTCGAGCGGGCCGGCGCGAAGATCGTCCCACGCGGCCTCGGTCTCGAAGGGATCGAGTTCGCGGCGGACGACGCTCTGCCGGCGGAACCGCTGATCCGGGGGGCGCACAACCGCGAGAACGCGGCGGCGGCGACCGCGGCCGCGCGCGCGGCGGGCGTCGGCGATGAGGCGATTGCAGCGGGCCTGCGAACGTTCCCTGGCGTCCCGCACCGGCTCGAGCTCGTCACGGAGCGCGACGGCGTGCGCTATGTGAACGATTCGAAGGCGACCAACGTCGCGGCCGCGGTGCGTGCACTCGCCGCCTACAGCGATGAGCCCGTGCATCTCATTCTCGGCGGCTCGCCGAAGGGTGAGGACTTCGGGCCGCTGGCGGCCGCGATCGGCGGCAACGTGCGGTCGGTGCATCTGATCGGCGCCGAGGCTCCGCGCCTCGCCGAGGTGATCGACGGAGATCGCGACGGGACGCTTGCAGCTGCCGTTGCCCATGCGGCGCAGCTCGCGCGACCGGGCGACGTCGTCCTCCTCAGTCCCGCGTGTGCGAGCTACGACCAGTTCGCGAACTTCGAGGAGCGCGGCGAGACGTTTCGCGAGCTCGTCACTGCCTAGGTCGACGGCGTCGCGAGCCGCTGCCAGACGTTCGCGAGCAGCTGTGCGGTCTGCTGCCAGAGCAGCACCTGGCCCCCGAAGTCGAGCGCCCCGGCGCTGAAGACGCGCGCACCGCTCGCATGCTCGTAGTAGGTCATCTCGGCGGACCGGCCAGGGCCGAAGAGATCCGGAATGGTCGCAAGCACCTGTGTCTGGGGCGGTGACGTGGGTCCGCGTGCGTCGATCTCGATCCCGTAGAGGCCGAACGTCGACCCGTTGCCCAGGCCGGTCCCGGCGAACGCCCACGGAGCAACGTCTGCGCCGACGACGGTGAACGGCGCGCGCCGCTGGCCGCGGTCGCTGGCGAGATACTGATTGCCGAGCAGGGCAGCCTCCGGGCGGCCGAGGTCCCGCCACTCGTCCACGAGGGTCAGCACATGGCTCCTGCGGTCGACCCGGCGGAAGAAGTTGTTTGCCGACAGGAACAGCAGGTTGCCGCCGAGATCTCGGTATCCCTGGACGAGGTCGTACAGCCGCTTCGTCACGTACTCCGTGTGCCCGGGGAACACGATCAGGTCATAGGCGGCCCGCAGCGCTGCGGGGGAGGCGAAAAGCTCGAGATCCTCGTCGGCATAGATGTCGACACTCTTCCCCGTCTGTGCCAACCAGTGCTGGAAGGCGAGGTCGTAGCTGCGGTAGCGGTACGGCACGCCCCTCGTCGCGTGCGGTCGCGTCAGGTCGGCATGCATGGTCTTCCAACGGGCGTACCACGTGTCACCCCAGCCGTCGCGGTCGGCGTCGTAGAAGTTGTACGCACCCCAGGTGCTCGTGGGGATGGCCACCGCGACGCGTGTCTGCGGCGCTGCGGGACGAACGACGATGGGCGCGAACCCGACCCGGCCGTCGTCCGCGGCGAGACGGGCCGCGTAGACGCCGGTAGGCCAGTCCGTCCCCAGGTCGACAAGGAGCGGTGCCGGCGCGTTCGCGTGTGCCCGCCAGTCGACCTGGATGGGGTCTCCGACCGGGATGCCGTTGATCTCGTTGTTGGCATAGGTCGGCTCGGTCTCCGGTCCGCTGCGGAGCATCTGCACCGTGAGCGTCTTCGCGTCGGTTCGCACGACCAGCGTGCAGCGGTCGCCGGGAAGTGCGCTCCGCGCGGAGAATGCTGCCTCGACGCCGAGCACCCGCACGACCGCTTGCATCGTCTGGGCGGGGTGGCCCGGCGCCCGCGCCGTGACCCGCGCGATGTACGTCCGGGCAGGCAACGACGCGGGGGGCGTCCAGCGCAGTGTTCGGTACCCCGCCGAGGCGACGAGATCCTGTTCGCGGAGGGTCGTCTCGGCGACGGTGGAAGGCTGCTCGGACGCGGCGCCCTGCCCTGTCTCGAGGATCGAGAGCGAGACGATCGCACGGCGCGCGAGCTGGAAATCGAATCGTGCGGTGGCCCGCGAGGCCCGCGTGCTCACCGTCGCGAACGACGGACCATCGCCGGCGTAGGGCAGGCCCTCGTTCACCACGGTCAGCCCCCGGAGCACTCCGCGTGACGCCGCCTCGGCGCGTCCGCGGGTCAGGACCCAGAGCGCGCCCAGACCGCCGAGGCCGAGCACGCGGCCGCGTGAACCGCGCCACGGCCGTCCGGATGGGTGTCGTAAGAATCCGTTCATCTTTGTAAGGCACACCTTACAAGCGAGGAAAAGTTCGGGTATCGTGCCGAGCCGTGAGGCAGTCCTGCCCGACCACCGAGGAGCTCGCGCGGCGCTCGCTCATTCTACGGCGTTCGGCCTGGTCGATCGTCGCTGCGCTTGCGCTGGCCGCGCTGACCTGGAAGGCGATCACAGCACCCGACGGCGTGGCCGACCCGACTGCCGCCGGCGCCCACCTCTCCCCGGGCGCGGTGGTCGTGAACACCGGCCTGCTCGTCTTCCGCGAGGGGCTCGAGGCAGTGCTCGTGCTCGCCGCGTTCACCGCGAGCTTCGTCGGCGACGACCGGAAGCTTCGCCGGCCGGTGGCCGGCGGCGCGGTGCTCGCGCTCGGCGCGTCCGTCGCTACCTGGTTCGTCGCGATCGGCGTGATCGGCGCGCTTGGCGGCCCTGGCCTCGACGTCCAGGCGGCCACCGGTCTGATCGCGGTCGCGGTGCTGCTGGTCGTCATGAACTGGTTCTTCCACAAGATCTACTGGACGGGCTGGATCTCCGCCCACAACAGGAAGCGGCGGAGGCTCACGAGCGGCCCCGACGCCGGCCGCCGCGCGCTGCTGGGCCTCGCGCTGCTCGGCTTCACAGCTGTCTATCGCGAAGGCTTCGAGGTCGTCCTCTTCCTGCAGAACCTGAGGATCACCGCCGGTTCGAAAGCGGTGCTCGAGGGAGTCGCGGTCGGCGTCGCGCTGACGGTCGCGGTCGGCATCGTGACCTTCTCGCTCCAGCAGCGGCTTCCGTACAAGCGCATGCTCGTGGTGACGGGCGCACTGCTCGGGTTCGTGCTGCTCGTCATGGTCGGCGAGAGCATTCAGGAGCTCCAGCTGGCGGGCTGGCTGCCGGCGCACTCGATCGGTGTCGCCTTCCCGGGGTTCGTCGGCCTCTGGTTCGCCGTGTTCCCGACGGTGGAAGGGATCCTGGCCCAGCTCGTTGCGGCCGCGCTCGTCCTCGGCTCGTACTTCCTCGCCGAGCATGTGCGCGTGCAGCGGCCTCGCGCCCGCGCCGAGCAGGCACGCAGGCTGCAGCTCGACGCTCTCTCCGAGCACCACTGAGCCGCCCGAAGACCTCGCCCTCAAGGAGTCGGTGATGCGCCGGAGAATTCGCACCCATGAGGCGGGGAGAGCTCGACTCCAGATTGCTGATCCTCGTGACCCTGGCGCTCGTTGCGTTCGGGCTCGTGATGGTCTACAGCGCGACGTCCGCAGCCGCGGCCGTCGGCGGCCGTAACCCGACGTATTACCTGGAGCGCCAGGGGATCTACGGTGCGCTCGGGATCGTGTTGATGATCCTCGCCCAGCGCTGGGACTACCGCCGGCTCAGGGCGCTCGCGCCGATGCTCGTCCTGGTGTCGTTCGTCCTGCTCGTTGCGGTGCTGGTCGTCGGGCCGCCGATCAACGGCGCCCGCCGTTGGATCTCGTTCGGGCCGGCCGTCTTCCAGCCGTCCGAGCTGGCCAAGCTCGCCCTGGCGATCTGGGCGGCGGCGTACCTCTCACGCCGGAAGGCGCCGCGGAGCTTGAAGGAGCTGTGGCGGCCGCTCGGCGCGATGACGTGCGTGTTCGGGCTGCTGCTCGTCCTGGAGCCCGATCTCGGCACGACGATCGCGCTCGTGCTCATGCTCACCGGCATCCTGGTGGTGTCCGGGACACCGGTGCGCGTGCTCGGCGCGGCGCTCGGGATCGCATCGGCTGCCGGTTTTGCGGCCATCTGGATGAAGCCGTACAGCCGCGCCCGTTTCTTTGCCTTCCTGCATCCGACACATGACGCGGCGGGCACCGGCTACCAGATCCTCCAGGCGCAGATCGGCATGGGCTCAGGCCATTTCTTCGGCGTCGGGCTCGGGCAGGGTGTGCAGAAGATCTTCTACCTGCCCGAGGCGCACACCGACATGATGCTCGCGAACATCGGCGAGGAGCTCGGGCTGATCGGCGTCACTGCAGTGATCGCCGCCTACGCGCTGTTCGCCTACGCCGGGCTCGACATCGCGATGCGTTGCAAGGATCCGTTCGGCAAGCGCCTCGCGACCGGGCTGACGGTGCTCGTTTGCGGGCAGGCGTCGATCAACATCCTGGCTGTGATGGGCAGCGCGCCGCTGACCGGTATTCCGCTCCCCTTCCTCTCCTACGGCGGGTCCAGCCTGGTCGTTCTCCTCGCGGGCGTCGGGATTCTCCTTAACATCGCTCAGCGTGGCAGTGCAGCGGCAGTTTCGGTGTCTGATCGCAGCCGGGGGGACGGCAGGACACGTGCTGCCGGCGATCGCGGTCGCACAAGCACTGACGGACCGCGGCGTGCACGTGACGTTCGCCGGGTCGCCGGATCACGTCGAAGCGCGGCTCGTTCCTGAGGAGGGCTACGAACTCGACACCTTCCGCGTCAGCGGCTTCCCGCGCCGGCCGTCGCTCGAGCTGGCCCGCTCGCTCGTGCTCGCCGGGGCGGCGCCGCGTGCCTGCCGCCGGATCCTGCGCGAGCGCCGTCCCGACGTCGTCCTCGGCGGCGGCGGGTTCGTCGCCGGACCGATGGTCTTCGCAGCCTCGACGCTCGGTATCCCCGCAGCGCTGACGGAGGCCGACGCGCACTTCGGTCTCGCCAACCGGCTCGCCGCGCCGTTCGCAAAGCGGATTTTCCTCTCCTACCCGATCGCGACCCGGTACCGCGCCAAGACGCGCGTTGTCGGACGGCCGGTCCCGGCGCGCTCGCGCGCGGTGCCGCAGGAACAGGGGCGCGCGATCTTCGAGCTGCCTCCGGACGGGCGCATCCTCGGCGTGTTCGGCGCTCTCGCGGGCGCCAAAGCGCTGAACGAGTTCGTGGCCGACACCTGGGGCGCGGACGGGCCTGCAATTCTCCACGTGACCGGCCGGCGTGACTTCGAGCTGGTGCGGCGCCGCGCGCGTCGTGACGACTACCGGGTGGTTGCGGAGACCGAACGGTTCGGCGCAGCGATCTCAGCCTGCGACCTCGTGCTCGCTCGCTCCGGCTCGACCGTGTGGGAGTTCGCGGCCGCCGGCAAGCCGGCGATCCTTGTGCCGTATCCGTTCGCAACCGGCGACCATCAGGCGCTCAACGCGCAGCACTTCGTCGACGCGGGCGGCGCGATCATGGTGCGGGAGCTCGACCTCGACGACGTTCCCGAGCTCGTCCGTTCGCTGCTCGGCGACCCTGGTCGCCTGGAACGGATGAGCGAAGCGATGTTGCGCGCGGCGCGGCCGAACGCCGCGGACGAGATCGCCGATGAGCTTGTCGCGATGGCGGCACGATGAAGGGCCGGCGCCTCTGGTTCGTCGGAATCGGGGGCGCCGGGCTGTCGGGCTACGCGCAGCTCGCGCGCGCCTGGGGAGCGGAGGTCGGCGGCTGGGACCGGGTCAGAACGCCCTATCTGGACGCGCTCGCGGGCATCGAGATCGAGATCGCGCCCGACCCGGTCGTGCCGGCCGGGTGGGAAGCAGTCGTCTCGTCGGCGTATCCACACGTGCCGGGCCTTCGGCGCAAGGAGTTCTTGCGCGAGCTCGTCTCGGCGCGACCATCGATCGTGGTCAGCGGCACGCACGGCAAGGGGACGACCGCAGCGATGATCGCGTTCGCGCTGCGCGAGACGGGAGCAGAGCCGGCCTGGCTGATCGGCGCACCGGTTCCGCAGCTCGGCTCGAACGCCGGCTTCGGGCCCGGGTACCTCGTCGTCGAGGCCGACGAGTCCGACCGCACCGTCTTCGAGCTCCCCGCA
Organism: uncultured Thermoleophilia bacterium; assembly: GCA_963703445.1. Lineage (GTDB taxonomy): Bacteria > Actinomycetota > Thermoleophilia > Gaiellales > Gaiellaceae > PALSA-600. The sequence goes on from CAVPEK010000001.1 coordinate 531,332, forward strand.
GAGATCGCCGTGATCACGAACCTCGAGCTGGACCACCACACCGAGTATGCGTCGCTCGCCGAGCTCGAGAGCGCGTTCGACGAGTGGCTGGCCGGCGTGCCCCACGTCGTACGCAACGCGCCGCCGTACGAAGGGCTGCTCGCCGTGCCGGGTGAGCACAACCGGCTGAACGCCGGAGCCGCGGTTGCGGCGCTCGAGCTTGCCGGTGTTCCTCGCGAGGAGGCCGGCGCCGCCGTCGAACGGTTCGCGGGCACGGGGAGACGGTTCGAGGTCCACGACGACGAGGTCACGATCGTCGACGACTATGCGCATCACCCGACCGAGATCGAGGCGACGATCTCTGCTGCGCGAGAGCGGTTCCCAGCCGCCCGCCTGCGCGTGCTCTTCCAGCCGCATCTCTACTCGCGCACCCAACACCTGGCACGCGAGCTCGCCGAGGCACTCGCCGCTGCGGACGACGTGACCGTGACCGACGTCTATCCCGCGCGCGAGCAGCCGATCGACGGCGTCAGCGGCAAGCTGGTGATCGATGCGCTCAGCGACCTGGGCGTGCTGGCCGCCTACACACCGACGGTCGAGCAAGGCGCCGCGCGTCTCGCGCGCCGTGCGCGCCCGGGCGACGTTCTGCTCGTTCTCGGCGCCGGCGATGTCGATCGGGCCGTCGACCTGCTTCGACGCTAGCGTGGCCCGCGTGGAGGAGAACGTCCCACTTGCGCGGCACACGACGATCGGGACCGGTGGGCCTGCCCGCTGGTTCACGCGTCCCGCCTCGATCGAGGAGCTGCAGGACGCGCTTCGGTGGGCGAAGGAGGGGGACGTTCCGGTCGAGACGATCGGGCTCGGCTCGAACGTCCTCGCCCACGACGACGGAATCGAGGCGCTCGTCGTCAAGCTCGACGGCGACCTCGTCGCGGCCGAGATCCGAGGAGACGTGCTCGTCGCGGGAGGCGGCGCCGCAAACGCCGTCGCGCTGCATCGGGCGCGCGACGCCGGCCTCTCCGGGTTCGAGTTCGCCTCTGCCATCCCCGGCACCGCCGGTGGCGGCGTGCGCATGAACGCCGGTGCCTACGGGCGTGAATGGAAGGACGTGATGATCGACGCGGTGATCGTCGACGCCGACTATGTCCGGACGCTGACCGCGGTCGAGCTGGGGCTCGCGTACCGGCACTCCGCGCTGCGGGCGGGAGAGGTCGTGGCCCAGGTCCGGTTCCAGCTCGAGCCGAGCACCACGGAAGCCGTGCGGGCGCGTGTCTCCGAGCTGCTCGCGCAGCGTAAGGCAGCTCAGCCGACGAACAAGCGAACGTTCGGGAGCGTCTTCAAGAATCCGGACGGAGAGCGGGGGGCGGGGAGGCTGATCGAGGAATGCGGCCTCAAGGGTCATCGGATCGGCGGTGCGCTCATCTCGCCGCGCCACGCCAACTTCATCGAGAACTCGGACGGTGCGACGAGCGCCGACTGCCTGGCCCTGATGGCGGAGGCGCGCAGTCAGGTGCACGAGCGGTTCGGCGTCGAGCTCCAGCACGAGGTGCGATTCCTCGGACCGCTCGAGCTTCCGCCGGTGTAGGGGAAGCGTCCGGCACGGCGAAGTGGGCGTCGTGGCTGCCCCGAAGAGGTCGACCGCGCGGACCGCAGTGCTGCCCGTGCGCCGGGCCATGCCCGAGCTCGCCCGGATCGCGCCGTCGGGCCGTTCGATCCTCGTGGGGCTCGCCCTCATCATCTGCGCGGCCGGTGCGTACTTCGTCGCACGCGAAACGTCGGTCTTCGCCGTGCAGACGGTCGACGTTCGCGGAGGCACGCCCCTCCTGCGGGCGCAGGTGCGAGCTGCTCTCGCGTCCGAGGTCGGCACCAGCCTGTTGAAGGTGGACGGCGACGCCGTGGCCCACGCGATTGCGCCGCTGCCCGGAGTGCGCTCGTTCACGTTCGACCGCTCGTTTCCCCACACCTTGCGGGTCGTCGTCCACCAGGAGCAGCCCGCGTACATCCTCCGCCGTGTGCCGGGCTCGGCCGCGTTCCTCGTCGCGGGAAGCGGCCGCGTGATCCAGCGCCTGGCGCATCCGCGCCGGTCCAGCCTGCCGCGCCTGTGGGTGACGAAGCAGGTCGATGTCATGGTCGGGCAACGTCTCGATGGGGGTCCCGCCGAGGCTGCCTCGGCGCTCGTCCTGCTCCACGGCGCCCCTCTTCCCGGAGGTGTGCATCTGATCCGCGCAGGCCCGAAGGAGCTGACGCTGGTGCTCGGCGGCGGCCTTGAACTGCGGCTCGGTGACGGCGGCGACCTGCGCCTGAAGCTCGCGATCGCGCGCAAGATCCTGCGCCGGACCGGGGCAGTGGGCGTCGGAGGCGGCTACCTGGACGTCAGCGTTCCCGAGCGCCCGGTGCTCTCGGTCAACTCTCAACTCGGAGGTTGAGGTTGAGGGTTATGCTGGTCGAGACTCGCAGTTTGCGCGTTGACAGGGCAGGAAACCACCCGTACCCTCCCGAAGGAAGGAGGAGCTCGACAGCCCCACCCTGCACTCGAGCTTGAGGTCGAGCCCACATCAGATGAGAGACCGCTCCGGAAATTATCTAGCTGTGATCAAAGTCGTCGGCGTCGGCGGCGGCGGCACGAACGCCGTCAACCGGATGGTCGACGCGGGGCTGACGGGCGTCGAGTTCGTCGCCGTGAACACGGACGCGCAGGCGCTCTTGATGTGCGAGGCGGACGTGAAGATCCACATCGGCGCGAAGGCGACGCGCGGGCTCGGCGCCGGCGCGGATCCGACCGTCGGACGCGAGGCCGCCACCGAGTCTCGCGACGAGTTGAAGGAGGCGCTCAAGGGCGCCGACATGGTCTTCGTCACCGCGGGAGAAGGCGGCGGCACCGGCACCGGTGGTGCGCCGATCGTCGCCGAGATCGCACGAGAGCTCGAGGCGCTCACCGTCGGTGTCGTGACGCGCCCGTTCGCGTTCGAAGGGCGGCGGCGGTCGCAGCAGGCCGAGCAGGGGATCAGCGAGCTCGCCGACAAGGTCGACACGCTCATCGTGATCGAGAACGACCGGTTGCTCCAGGTGGTCGAGAAGAAGACACCGCTCTCCGATGCGTTCAAGCTCGCCGATGACATCTTGCGCCAGGGCGTGCAGGGAATCACCGACCTGATCACCGTCCCCGGCATCGTCAACCTGGACTTCGCCGACGTCCGGACGATCATGCGCGACGCAGGCTCGGCGCTGATGGGGATCGGGACCGGCTCCGGCGAGAACCGCGCGGGCGAGGCCGCCCGGCATGCGGTCAGCTCACCGCTGCTCGAATCCTCGATCGAGGGCGCGACAGGAATCCTCCTCAACATCAGCGGCCCGCCCGACCTCGGACTGTTCGAGGTGAACGAGGCGGCCGAAGTCGTCACGAGTGCCTCCGACCAGAACGCGAACGTCATCTTCGGCGCGGTGATCGACGATCAGCTCCGCGACGAGGTCAGGGTGACTGTGATCGCGACCGGTTTCGGCGCCCAGCGGCGCCGGCTCCGCCGGACTGCGGCCACCGAGACCGGCTCGCCGCTCGGCTCGAGAGGCCCGGAGTTCGATCCGGGCGACTCGCTCGACGTGCCGTCCTTCCTGCGCGACGAGTAGCCCCGAAGGGCGCCCGAGGGCGACTCCGCGCCCGCCCGCCGGGCCGCCCGGCCCGATCGCCCGACCGCGGCGCCGAAGCGCAGTCCTCGGCGTGTCACAAAGCTCACCTTGCGGACACGGCCGTACCGGGCACGTCCGGTGGCAGCCACCGTCGCACCTCGTCCACAGGCGGGACATGTCTCCGGGGCTTCCTGGCCGGGGGTTCGGAGGATTCGGTTGTCCGGTCGGGACAGGGGCTTGGGGAGAACGCCCAACCGCGTGGACACGTCCACGCTCGCGTCACGAACTTCGCTCCGGGAGCACCCTGACGCCCGGCGCTCCAGGGACGGTTAGCATCGCCCGCGGATGCAGACGCTCCGGCGGACCCCGTTGCACGACCGGCACGTGGCTCTCGGCGCCCGGATGGTCCCGTTCGCCGGCTGGGAGATGCCCGTCCAGTACGCGGGTGTGATCCAGGAGCACAAGGCAGTACGAACCGACGCCGGCGTCTTCGACGTCTCGCACATGGGCGAGCTCGAGGTGGAAGGCCCGACCGCACGCGACCTGCTCCAGGCGAGGCTCTCGAACGACATCGACAAGCTCCAGCCCGGGCAGGCCCAGTATTCGCTCATCACGAACGAATGGGGCGGGATCATCGACGACGTGATCGTCTACCGCCTCGACGGTCACCGCTATCTCATCGTCGCGAACGCGTCGAATCGCGAGGCGGACTTCGCCTGGCTCAGGGAGCACGAGTTGCGAGGCTCCGACGTCCGGGACGTCTCGGACGACTACGCGCTCCTCGCGGTCCAGGGGCCGCGCGCACTGGAGCGGCTCGGCCTTGCGAAGGGCACTCCATTCACGTTCGAGGCGGCCGAGCTGGACGGGGTCGAGGTGATGGTCAACCGCACGGGGTACACCGGCGAGGAGGGCGTCGAGCTCGCCTGCATGGACGAGGACGCCGTGAGCCTCTGGGACGCGATCCTCGAGCGCGGTGTCGTGCCTTGCGGGCTCGGTGCGCGAGACACGCTGCGGCTCGAGGTCTGTTACCCGCTGCACGGCAACGACATCGGCCCACAGCGAGACGCAATCTCGTCCGGGCTCGGCTGGGCGTGCGCGTTCGAGACCGAGTTCACCGGCGCCGCGCGCCTGCGTGAGATCAAGGAGCGCGGCCCCGATCAGAAGCTCGTGCCGTTCGTGATGACCGAGAAGGCGATCCCGCGTCAGCACATGGCGATCGAGGGCGGCGGCGAGGTGACGTCAGGCTCGCATTCGCCGATGCTCGACATCGGGATCGGCATGGGCTACGTCCCCGCCGCAATCGCGACCGCGGGCAGCGAGCTGGTGATCGACGTGCGCGGGCGCGCACGGAAGGCAGAAGTCGTGAAGAAGCCCATCTACAAGAAGGAGTCGTGACGTGGCCTCGAGCGAGTCATACCCCGACGATCTGCTCTACCACCCCGAGCACGACTGGGCCCGCATCGAGGGCGACGAGGCGGTCCTCGGCGTCACCTGGTACGCGCAGGACGCACTCGGCGAGCTCGTGCACTACGAAGCGCCGGACGTCGGCGCCTCGATCAGCAAGGACTCCTCCTACGGCGAGGTCGAATCCGTGAAAGCTGTCTCGGACCTGATCTCACCGCTCTCCGGTGAGGTGCTCGAGGTCAACCAGAAGGTCGTCGACGCGCCCGAGACGGTCAACGAAGATCCTTATGGCGACGGCTGGCTGATCCGCATTCGCCTGACGAGCCCGGACGAGAAGGCCGACCTCCTCGACCTGGCCGCCTACACCGACGTGCTCAAGGAAACGTGAGCTATCTCTCGCTCACCGCTGCCGATCGTGAGGCGATGCTGGCCACGATCGGTGTGGGGTCGGTCGACGAGCTCTTCCATGACATCCCGCCGGCGATGCGCTACGGGCGCGACCTCGATGTCGCGCCGGCGTTGGCCGAAGTCGAGCTGCAACGACACCTGGAAGAGCTCGCCGGCAAGAACGTCGTCGACGAGATCTGTTTTCTCGGCGCAGGGATCTACGACCACCACGTCCCGGCCGTGGTCGACGCCGTTCTGCAGCGCGGGGAGTTGCTGACGGCGTATACGCCGTACCAGCCCGAGATGAGCCAGGGCGTGCTGCAGGCGATCTTCGAGTATCAGACCGCGATCTGTGAGCTGACTGGCATGGACGTCTCGAACGCCTCGGGGTACGACGGGACAACGGTGGCCGCCGACGCCTGTTTCGTCGCGAAGCACGCCACCGGCAAGTCGAAGATCGTCGTCACCGAGGCCACCAACCCGCAGGTCCGGCAAGTGATCAAGACCTATGCGCCCGGGTTCGGTCTCGAGGTCGTCGAGGTGCCGTATGAGGAAGGCGTGACCGATCCGAGCCCGCGTGCGCGCCGCGGCGCAGGATGCGGCCGCGGTGATCTTCCAGCAGCCGAACTTCTTCGGGATTCTGGAGAACGCTCCCGAGCTGGCAGCGAGCGCGAACGACGCCGGGGCGATGCCGATCGCCCACGTCGACCTGGTTTCGCTCGGTGTGCTCGAAGCGCCGGGCAACTACGGCTGCGCGATGGCGATCGGCGAAGGCCAGTCCGCCGGCAACGCCATGAGCTACGGCGGCCCGCACTACGGCTTTCTCGCCTCGCGCTCCGAGTTCATCCGGCGTTTGCCCGGCCGGATCGTCGGTGAGACGGTGGACGCCGCAGGCGACCGCGGCTATGTGCTGACCCTGCAGACCCGCGAGCAGCACATCAGGCGTGAGAAGGCGACCTCCAACATCACCACCAACCAGACGCTGCTTGCGCTGGCCGGTCTAGTCCACCTGAGCCTGCTCGGGCCGCTCGGGCTGCGCGAGCTGGGGGAGACCTGCATGGCCCTCGCCGGCTACGCGAGGGAGCGGCTCGCCGCTGCAGGCCTTGAACCGATGTTTCCAGGTAAGGCAACGTTCAAGGAGTTTGCAGTTCGCACCGGACGGCCTGCCCGCGAAGCGCTGACGGCCGCGCGCGCGCAGGGCGTCTACGCCGGGTATCCACTCGGCCGCGACTATTCCGGGCTCGACGACGCCCTGCTGGTCGCGGTCACGGAGAAGCGAACGGTCGAGGAGATCGATCGCCTGGTGGAGGCCCTCTCGTGAAGCTGATCTACGAGAAGTCCCGGTCGGGGCGCCGTGGGATCGGAGTCCCGACGCCCGATCTGCCCGTGCCCGAGGTGCCGCGCGAGCTCGCGCGAAAGACGGCACCGCGCCTGCCCGAGCTCGCCGAGCCCGAGGTGCTTCGCCATTTCACCGAGCTCTCGACGCGCAACTTCGGCATCGACACCGGCTTCTATCCGCTCGGCAGCTGCACGATGAAGTACAACCCGCGCATCAACGAGCGGCTCGTCGGGCTGCCCGGGTTCGCCGGCCTCCATCCCCTGGTCGAGGATGACGCCGCGCAGGGCGCGCTCGAGCTCGAGTGGCTGCTGCAGGGGATCCTGCTCGAGGTGACCGGTCTCGACGCGGTGAGCCTGCAGCCCGCCGCCGGCAGTCAGGGCGAGTTGACCGGGCTGATGCTGTTCCACGCCTACTTCGCGGCCAAGGGTGAAGACGACCAGCGCCGCAATGTCGTGATCCCGGACACCGCGCACGGCACGAATCCGGCAAGCGTGACGATGGCGGGCTACGACCTGACGCCGGTCAAGACGGACGCACGCGGCAACATCGACATCGCAGACCTCCGTGGCAAAGTCGACGAGCACACGGCCGGGCTCATGCTCACCAACCCGTCGACGCTCGGCCTGTTCGACGAGAACATCGAGGAGATCCGAGACATCTTCCGGAGCGCCGGTGCGCTCATGTACTACGACGGTGCGAACCTGAACGCGGTGTGCGGCATCTCTCGGCCCGGCGACATGGGCTTCGATGTCGTGCATATCAATCTCCACAAGACGTTCTCGCAGCCGCACGGCGGCGGCGGCCCAGGCGGCGGTCCGATCGCCGTGCGCGACATTCTCGAGCCATTCCTGCCGGTCCCGGTGATCGTCAAGGAAGGCTCCACGTTCCGGCTCGACTACGACCGTCCGAAGACGATCGGGAGAGTGCGGGCGTTCAGCGGCCCATTCGGTGTCTTCGTCCGGTCCTACGCGTTCATGCGCTCATATGGGCCGGGCCTGCGCGAAATGAGCGAGACGGCGGTGTTGAACGCCAACTACATGCTCGCGCGGCTGAAGAACGACTACGACGTTCTCTACGACCGGCTCTGCATGCACGAGTTCGTGCTGAGCGCGCGCAACCTGAAGAAGGAGCACGGCGTCAACGCACTCGACGTTGCCAAGAGATTGATGGACTACGGCTTCCATCCGCCGACGGTGTACTTCCCGCTCGTCGTCCCCGAGGCACTGATGATCGAGCCCACCGAGTCCGAGGCCAAGGAGACGCTCGACGCCTTCTGCGACGCGATGCTCGCGATCGCGCGCGAGGCTGCAGACGAGCCGGCAGCTCGTGCACGGCGCGCCCTACTCGCGGCCCGTGCAAGCGGCTCGACGAGGTGCGGGCGGCCAAGGATCAGATCGTGAGCTACCGGTTTGACGAGCATCCGGTCGAGCAGCATGCAGGTGACCGTCAACTCGAAGTGCAGAAGGGAGCCTGATGCCCGAGAACCAGTATCACGAGCCGCCGGATGAGCTGTCTGCGGAAACGCGCACGTTCGCGCGCATGATCACGTCGCTCGTGGAGGAGGCGGAGGCGATCGGCTGGTACGAGCAGCGCATCTCGGTGGAGAAGGATGCGGCCGCGAAGGCGATCATGGAGAACGCTCAGCAGGAAGAGTTCAAGCACTTCGCCATGGATCTCGAGTTTCTCCTCCGGCACAAGAAGAAGTGGCGGATCGCATGTGAGGGCGTGCTGTTCCACGACGGAGACATCGTGGAGCTCGGCGAGAAGGCGGAGGAGGCCGAAGGGGACGCCTAGGAGGCGGGCGGCAGTTCGTCCCAGAAGCTCTCGAGCACCTCGGCCTCGCCGGCCTCGCCTGCGCCGAAGACGAGCAGTTCCAGCCCGTCGTCCCCGGACTCGAAGGCGCGCGCCGTCTCCGGCGAGACGCGGATGGCGTCCCACGCGCGGATCGGGCGGGTCTCGTCCTCCAGCGTCACCTGCCCGCTCCCGGAGATCACGATGTAGAACTCCTCCTGGGAGCGGTGGCGGTGGCCGAACGGCTGGCGGAAGTTGGCCGCCAGACGCTGGTAGCTGAACCCGCCCTGCTCGGCGTCCGTCGCGGCGCGACCGAAGCGGGCCTCCATGTTCGGTGACATGCCGAACTTGACGGCCATGTCCTCGAGCTCCTTGATGTTGACGATCTTGTAGCCGGCCATGCTGTGATCGTATGCGAACATTCAGGGTGTTAAACCCCGTAACGCTTTCGCAGCCAGAGAGTCGGTACAGGCGTGAAGAACAAGACGATCAAATCAGAGGCCGAGTGGCGGGCGGAGCTCAGCCCCGAGCAGTACCACGTGCTGCGCGAAAAGGGGACCGAGCGGCCGTTCACCGGCGAGTACGACCATGTGTTCGACCCCGGGCAGTACCACTGCGCGGGCTGCGGCGCCGAGCTGTTCCGCTCCGAGGCGAAGTACGACTCCGGCTGCGGCTGGCCCGCCTTCTCCGCACCCGCGTCGGGCGACGCGGTGGAGGAGGAGACCGATGCGAGCTACGGGATGGTGCGAACCGAGGTGATGTGCGCCGCATGCGGCGGGCACCTCGGGCACGTGTTCCCCGACGGACCGGGCCCGACCGGGCTTCGGTACTGCATCAACTCGGCGTCGATCAAGCTGGAAGAGGAGTAGGTGGCTGAGAAGGTGCCACCGCTCGGCGCCTCTCGCTTCTCAGGCTGATCAGAGAACGGAAGAGCGAGGCCCCGCCGCACAGGGCCTCGCTCTGCACTCTGCACGATTGAGGGGCGCTTTACCAGCCACCCCACGGGTGGGATTTCAGCGTGCCGCTTGTCCTGCGGTCTCGCGTTTGCGCTTGGACGCGCTGCTCGCGCGCTTCGAGGCGGACAGCTCGACCTTGCGCAGGCGGATGCTCCTCGGGGTCACCTCGACGCACTCGTCGTTTCGGATGAACTCGAGCGCCTGCTCCAGCGACAGCGGCCGCGGTGGGATCAGGCGGATCAACTCGTCGGCCGAGGAGGCCCGCATGTTCGTCAGCTTCTTCGGCTTCGACGCGTTCACGTCCAGATCCTCGGAGCGCGAGTTCTCGCCGACGACCATCCCCTCGTAGAGCTCGTCGGTCGGGGCGATGAAGAGTGAGCCGCGCTCCTGAAGGTTCTCGATCGCGAAGCCGGTCGCCTGGCCGCGACGGTCGGCGACGAGGCTGCCCGTCGGGCGGGTGCGCAGGTCGCCGAACCACGGCTCCCAGCGGTCGAAGATGTGGTGCATGATCCCCGACCCGCGCGTCTCGGTGAGAAACTCGGTGCGGAACCCGATCAGCCCGCGCGCCGGTACCAGGTACTCCATCCGCGCCCAGCCGGTGCCGTGGTTGACCATCTGCTGCATCCGTCCCTTGCGGAGCGCGAGCAGCTGGGTGACGACCCCGACGAAGTCCTCCGGCACGTCGATCGCGACGCGCTCGACAGGCTCCTGCCGCTTCCCGTCGACCTCGCGGACGAGCACCTCCGGCTTGCCGATCGTCAGCTCGAAGCCTTCGCGCCGCATGATCTCGGCCAGCACGGCGAGCTGCAGCTCTCCGCGACCCTGGACCTCCCAGGTGTCCGGGCGCGGCGTGGGGAGGACGCGCAGCGACACGTTCCCGACGAGCTCCTGGTCGAGCCGCTGCTTCACCTGGCTCGCGGTCAGCCGGTCCCCTTCGGTGCCGGCGAGCGGCGAGGTGTTGATCCCGATCGTGATCGAGAGGCTCGGCTCGTCGACGACCGTCACCGGGAGGGGCCGCGGATCGTCGGGGTCGGCGATCGTCTCGCCGATCGTCACCTCGGGCAGGCCTGCCAGCGCGACGATCTCGCCCGGGCCGGCCTCCTCGGCCGGTACCCGGTCGAGCGCCTCGGTGATCAGGAGCTCCGTCACCCGCGCGTTCTCGATCTCGCCGTTCGCGCGGCACCACGCAATCTGCTGACCCTTCTTGAGAACGCCGTGACGGACGCGGAGGAGCGCCAGCCGTCCGACATAGGGCGAGGCATCCAGGTTCGTGACGAGCGCCTGCAGCGGATGGTCCGGGTCGTAGGACGGGGCGGGAATCGTCTCGAGCAGCGTCTCGAACAGCGGCGTCAGGTCGTCTGCGAGCGCCGCCGGGTCGAGCCCGGCCCTGCCTTCGCGCGCAATCGTGTAGACGATCGGAAACTCGATCTGCTCGGCGGTCGCATCGAGATCGAGAAAGAGCTCGTAGACCTCGTTGACCACCTCTTCGATGCGAGCGTCGGGCCGGTCGATCTTGTTGACGACCAGCACCACCGGAAGCCGCGCCTCGAGCGCCTTGCGCAGGACGAAGCGCGTCTGCGGCAACGGCCCCTCGGAGGCATCCACCAGGAGCAGCACGCCGTCGACCATCGTGAGGCCCCGCTCGACCTCGCCTCCGAAGTCGGCGTGGCCCGGGGTGTCGATGATGTTGATCTTCGTGCCGTTCAGGCGGACCGACGTGTTCTTGGCGAGGATCGTGATCCCCTTCTCGCGCTCGAGGTCGCCCGAGTCCATGACGCGTTCGGCGACGTCCTGGTTCTCCCTGAACGAGCCTGACTGCCACAGCATCGCGTCGACGAGGGTCGTCTTGCCATGGTCGACGTGCGCGACGATGGCGACGTTCCTCAGGTCGTCGCGGTGGGCGAGGGTCTTCGACACGGCCCGGCAGGGTAGCGATCCGGTCTACCGCGCTCGCCGGCCGGGCGGCCCGGGCCCGATCGCCTGGGCGAGCTGCCGCGCTTCGATTCCTACCTGCCGGAACGTCCCGCCGAGCACGACCCGGTACCCGATGAAGTGCAGCCGCGGTGCCTGCGGATGCTCCTCGGCGCCGTGCACGAGCGGTACGCCGTTGTGGTCGAGGACCCCGAGGTCGCCCACAAGCTCGCCGAGCCCGGGGCGGAAGCCGGTCGCCGCCACCACGGCATCGAGCTCCTCGCGGGAACCGTCGGCGAAGAGCGCACGGCCGGGCTCGAACCCCGCCAGAGCAGGTACGACGCGAACGCGGCCCGTGCGAACCGCCGCGACGATGCCCACGTCGAGGATCGGAAGGTTCGACCGGCGCAGGAAGTCGGTGTACGGGCGCGCCGGCGCCGGCAGGCCGTACGGCTCGAGGTTCGGGATCCCGACGCGGCGGATCGTGGCTGCGATCGCATCGACCGCCGCGACCGGCAGATGCCCACTCGCGACCCCGAACACCTGGCTCGGGAGACCGAGCACGTCGCGGCGCACGATTGCGGGCGGCGTTCTCACCGACAGCGCCACCGCCGCCGCGCCGTGCTCCACGAGGTCGACGGCGATCTCGGCACCGGAGTTTCCGGCACCGACGACGAGCACGCGGCGGCCGCGGAACGGTTCCCCGTTCCGGTAGTGGGCGGAGTGCACGAGCTCCCGTCCAAGCTCGCCCGGCCAGTCGGGGACGAAGGCGACGTTGTTGTAGCCCGCCGCGACGACGACACGCTCGGCGCGGTGTTCGCCGTCGGATGTCTGCGCGACCCAGCCGCCGTCAGCGGCGCCGATCTTGCTCACCGCCACACCGCTCCTGATCTCGAGCCGGTGGTAGGCGGCGTAGGCACGCAGATAGTCGACGACCCTGTCGCGGGAGGGCCAGCGGCCGGCGGAGCGCGGAATCGGCAAGCCGGGGAGACCCGACAGCCAGCGCACGGTGTGGAGGTGGAGGCGGTCGTAGCGCGAGGCCCAGAGCGCGCCGACGTCGAGGCGCTCGAGGACCACGACCTGCTGTCCTGCGCCCTGCAGCATCGCGGCGGCTGCGAGGCCGGCCGGACCGGCACCGATCACGAGGACCACGCGACAGTCATAGCGCGCGGGGATGCGGCTGTCAGCATCCCTCCCGCGGGGCGGGGCCTCTAAAGCCCCCGGTCGTTCGTGCCGAAAGAGGCGAGGGTGCGGATCGGACTGCGGGAACGGCTCCTGCCGGTGGTCACTCTGGGCGTTCTGGCGGCTCTCTTGCCCGCCGCCGTTCTCCTGCTGCTCCGCGACGTCCCCGTGAGCCTCACCGGAGAGGTGCATTTCTACTCGGTGGGATTCAGCGCGTTCGCCGCTGCCGCCGCAGCGCTCGGCCTCACCGTGGTCGGCGCGCGCCGCTCCGATACCCGGACGGTGCTGGTCGGCACCGCGTTTGCCGTGATGGCGAGCCTGCTCGCCCTGCACGGCCTCTCGACGCCGGGTGTGTGGTTCGGCAACAACGGTGTCGTCGCGATCACCGGCGGCGCGACCCTCCCCGCCGGCGCGGTGCTCCTCACGCTCTCGATCCTTCCGTTGCCTCGGGTCCTGCAGAGCATCCGCTCGCTGCTGATCCTGGAGGGCGTGTTGCTCGCCGTGGTGATCGGGCTGGGCGTCTCGGCGCTCACCTGGCCGAGTCTGCTGCCGGCCGTTCCGGCACCGAACAGCGGCGCGGCCATGGGGCTGCTCGCGGTGGGGATCGTGGCGTACGCGCTGCTTGTCCTGCGAGCATCTCGCACCTTCCTCCTGACGCAGCGCGCACTCGATCTCGTTGTCGCCGTCGGCCTCGTCTGGCTCGGAACCGCACTCGTCCCGGCGCTGACGATGAACTACGCAAAGCTCGACTGGTGGATCGGCCACGAGGTCGAGCTCGACGGGATCCTGCTGGTCGGGCTCGCGGTCGCGGTCGACCTGGCGCGCTCGGCGCAGTCGCGGCCGCTGTCGGGCGACCTGCGCGGGGCCGACCTCGTCGCCGCCGAGGACATCTTCCTGGGCTCGCACGTACGTGCATTGACCGTGCGCCTGGCCGACAAGGACGAATACACCGAGCGGCACACCCGGCGGGTTGCGCTGCGGGCCGTGCAGGTGGGCGAGGTGCTCGGCTTGTCTGCAAGCAGGTTGCGTGTCCTCGCGATCGGCGCGCTCGTGCACGACATCGGGAAGCTGTCGGTGCCGGATGCGATTCTCAAGAAGCCCGGGCCGCTCGACGAAGCCGAGTACGCCGTGGTGCAGGAGCACCCCGAGCGCGGCTACAAGCTCCTCACCGAGCTAGGCGGCTTCTCCGCATCGGTCCGCCATCTCGTCCGCGATCATCACGAGCGCCTCGACGGTGAGGGTTACCCGCGGCGTCTGACCGCTGAGGAGATCGATCTCGACACGAGGATCCTGACCGTGTGCGACGTCTACGACGCCCTGATCTCCAAGCGCGTCTATCGCGCTGCGTGGTCACACGAGGACGCGATGGCACTGCTCCACCGCGAGACCGGCACCGCGTTCGACCCGCGCTGTGTGGCTGCGCTCGAACAGGTGGTCGCCTCCGAGCAGCCGGCGCAGCGGCCCGCCCAGAGGCGTCGCGAGCCGGTCGCCGCAGGCGTCACCTCCTAGAGCGTCTGGATCGGGACCTCGTAGAAGTCGACCGAGGACCGGCTGCCGGCATTGCCGGGGCCGGCGTTCATCGCCTCGTGACCGCGATGGAGCGCCTCTTCGCTCTCGAACAGCGTCACGCCGAGCATCCCGCCCGACTCGCGGTCGACGAGCAGCAGCAACTTCGCGTCCTCGAGTCCGACCGGCATCTCGCCTGAGTCGATCAGCGCTCGAAGCTTCTCGACCCGCGCGTCGACATCTGCCGGATCGCCCTCGAACTTCGCCACACGTGCCCACATGACTCGCCTCCAAACTGATCGCCGTCCGCAGGCGCGACTATCTCACGAGGCGGCCGCGGCGAGCAGCCATCGGAGGCGTACCATTACGGTACTGGCCCTGTCAGGCCGGGTTCCTGGCTGAAAGCCCGCAGTTCAGCCGCCGCGCTCTTCCTCTCCCGGAGTGCGCGATACGACTAAGAGCCGAAGCGAGGAGGCCTGCTTGCAGGGCCAGCCCCGCGTCGATCCTTTCGACGTGCCCGGCCGGTGCCTAGGCCGCTTCGACCGCAGCGAGTTGACCGCACGCTGCGGCGATGTCCCTGCCGCGCGTGAGTCGCAACGTGGGGGAGAAGCCCGAACGGTGCAACGCATCCTTGAAGGCCGCCATCGTCTCGCGCGAGGATCCGTCGAACATACCGGTCGGGTTGTACGGGATCATGTTCACCTTGAAGATCTTCGGGTCGAGCAGTCCAGCGAGTCCGCGCGCGTGGTCGAGCGAGTCGTTGACGCCCGCGAGCATGACGTACTCGACGAACACCTTGCGTCGCCGAAGCTCGTAGTAGCGCAGGCACTCGGCGATCACCTCGTCGAGGGGGTAGCGGTCGTTGACCGGCATGATCTCGCTGCGCAAGGCGTCTGTCGGGGCATGGAGCGAGAGCGCGAGCCGAATCGGCTCCTCGACCTCGTCGACGAAACGGCGCAGCCCGGGCAGCCAGCCGACGGTGGAGATCGTCGTCCGGCGGTGGGTCACGCCGAGATCGGGCAACCGGCGCGCGGCGGCGATCACCGCATCGAAGTTGAGCATCGGCTCGCCCATGCCCATGAAGACGACGTGCGAGATCGGGGCCTGGCGACGGAAGTGCAGCGCCTGATCGAGGATCTCCCATGCCGTCAGGTTGCGGCGGAACTGCATCTGTCCCGTGGCGCAGAAGGTGCAGGTCAGGGGGCAGCCGGACTGCGACGACAGGCACACCGACTGGCGGCCGTCGCGGAAGCGCATCAGCACGGCCTCGACCGAATGCCCGTCCGCCGTGTGGAAGAGGGCCTTCACCGTTCCGTCCACCGACTTCGCCTCGCGGACGAGCTCCAGCGTCGTGAACGGGACGCTCTGCTCGAGCCGCTCGCGCAGTGCGACCGAGAGGTTCGTCATCTCGCCGTACGACTTCGTGCCGCGCGCGGCCCACTCCCACACCTGGCGGGTGCGGAAGGCCGGCTCGGGGGCCAGCACCTCGGTGACGAGCTCGAGATCCATCCCGACACGGTAGCTCCCGGGTTTCGGAGCTCAGCCTCGAGCCCGGAGCCACGCGACGACGTCGGCTGCGTTTCGATCCGGCGGAAAGACCGGATAGAAGACCTTCACGATGCGCCCCGCCTCGGAAACGAGCGCGAGCCGCTTGTAAAGGGTGTGACCGGCCACGTCGAAGGTCGGGAGGGCGAGCTCGTCGCGCAAGCGCAGGCCGGGGTCGGCGACCACGGGGTACGGCATGTGGTTGCGCTGCGCGAACTCGAGCTGATCCTCGAGCGGCTGCGCCGAGAGACCGGCGACGCGCGCGCCGAGCGCCGTGAGCTCGTCCGCATGATCGCGAAAGGCACACGATTGTGGGGTGCAGCCCCGCGCGCCGGGAATTGCGTCCCACCCGGGGAGCGACGGCTCGCCGGGCTTCCCGCTCCGCGGGTAGACATAGAGAACCTCGAACGTGGAGATGTCCACAGGGCCGTGCGACGACTCGAGGATCAGCGTCGGCAACATCAGCCCGGGCAGGTGATCGGCAGCGCCGTCGTCCTCCGGCACCGGCAGGCCGGGCGGCAGGGTGTGCAGATCGCGTTCCTCCACACACGTAGGATCGCACGATGATCGACCTTCGGTCCGACACGCAGACGAAGCCCTCGCCGGGCATGCGCGAGGCCATGGCGAGCGCCGAGGTCGGCGACGAGCAGGAGCGCGAAGACCCGACCGTGCTCGAGCTCGAGCGGCGCGGTGCGGAGCTGCTCGGCCAGGAGGAAGCCGTCTACCTGCCGACCGCGACGATGGGCAATCAGATCGCGCTCGCGATCCTCGGCGAGCGGGGCTCGGAGCTCTTCGTCGAGGAGCGCGCACACATCATGGTCGCCGAGCTCGGCGGCGCCGCGTTCCACTCGGGGCTCCAGACGCGCGGCCTCCCGGGGCACCGGGGCCGGCTGACGCCCGATCAGCTCCGGGAAGCGAGCTGGAGCGAAGGTGGCTTCTGGGGACCGCGGGCGTCCATCCTGGCGCTCGAGAACACCCACAACACCGCCGGTGGAACGGTCTGGCCGCTGGACGAGCTCGAGGCGGTCGTCGCGACCGGACGCGAGCTCGGGATGCGCGTGCACCTCGACGGTGCACGCCTCGTGAACGCTGCCGTTGCGTCCGGTGTCGCTGTGGCGGAGATCGCGGGCAGGTTCGACACCGCGACGCTCTGCCTGTCCAAGGGGCTCGGCTGTCCGCTCGGCGCCCTGATCGCCGGCTCCCGGGACCTGATGGTTCGAGCGCGCATGGAGAAGCACCGCTTCGGCGGTGCGATGCGCCAGGCCGGCATCGTTGCTGCCGCCGGGTTGTATGCGCTCGATCACAACGTCGACCGGCTCGCCGACGACCACGCTCGCGCGCGGAGGCTCGCCGAGGCGTGGGCTGAGGCCGGGTTGCCCGTCGACCTCGAGCTGGTCGAGACGAACTTCGTGCAGCTGAACGTCGCGGCCATCGGGCTGGACGAGAACGAGGCGATCGCCCGGGCGCGCGCACACGGCGTGCTGCTCTCCCAGACGAAGGCCGGGCACACTCCGAGCCGTGACCCATCTCGACGTCACCGACGACGACATCGAGCGCGCGGTCGAGCTCGTCCCGCGGGCGCTCGAGGCACATGTCCACGCCTGAGGCGCTCGACCGGCTCCTGCAGGAACGGCAGGCCGACCGCCTGCCGTCGGTCGCGGCCGCCGTCGTGCGGAAAGGCGAGCTCGCGTGGTCGAACGCGGTCGGCACCGCAGACTACGAGGAAGACCGGGAGGCGACGCCCGGAACGCAGTACCGCATCGGCTCGATCACGAAGACGTTCACCGCGACTGCGATCATGCAGCTGCGCGACGCGGGCGCTCTCGACCTCGACGACCGTCTGGGCCAGCATCTCGACGGCCTCGTCGACGGTTCACCGACGATCCGGCGGCTGCTCGCGCACATCTCCGGCCTGCAACGAGAGGTCGGCGAGATGTTCGTCGACGGCACCACTCCGACCGAGGCCGAGCTCGACGTCGCGTTCGCGCTCGACCCCGCGCGGGCTCACCATTATTCGAACCTCGGCTTCGGCCTGCTCGGCCGGGTCGTCGCCGCGAAGTCGGGCATGCCGTACATGGACTACGTCGACGAGCGGATCATCCGCCCGCTCGGGCTCGCGCGGACCACGTGGTACCCGCAGGCCCCGAAAGCGCAGGGCTACCTCGTCGACGAGTACGCGCGCACCGTCTGGACCGAGCCGGAGACCGACCTCGGGGGAGTGGCGGCCATGGGGCAGCTCTGGTCGACCGTCGAGGATCTCGCGACCTGGGCGACGTTCCTCGCGCGCGGCGCCGACGGCGTGCTCGCCGGGACGACGATCGAGGAGATGTGGTTCCCGCAGGTCATGTACTACCCCGACAGCTGGGTGCTCGGCTGGGGGCTCGGCCTGATGCTCTACAACCAGAACGGGTCGATCTTCGGCGGCCACGGCGGCGCGATGGCCGGCCATCTCGCCGGCGTCTTCGTGAATCGCAAGACGCAGATCGGTGCGGCGGCGCTCACGAACTCGGGGACGCGCGCGAACATGGAGCTGTTCGCGGTCTCGCTGGTCGAGAAGGCGATGGAGCTCTGGCCCGAGCCGATCGAGCCGTGGCGGCCCGAAGCCGATCCACCCGACGATGTGCGCGCGTTGCTCGGACGCTGGTGGTCGGAGGGAAACGAGTTCGTGTTCTGGTGGGAGCACGGCGCGCTGCAGGCGAAGGTCGTCGGCACGCCGCCCGGACGCGGCGAGACGACGTTCGAGCGCGACGGCGACGGCTGGCGCGCCACGGTCGGGCGCGAGCGTGGCGAGCGGCTGCGCAGCGAGGACGGGCAGCTCGTGTGGGCGGGCTACCCGTTCACGCGCACGCAGCAGCCGTTCAAGGCCTGACGGCTAGGAGAGTAGTAGACGCGCCACGACGCCGATGTAGGCGCCGACGAGCAGGAAGCCCTCCCAGCGCTTCGACGTGCCGTCCTTCGTGACGAGCCAGGCCAGGCCGGAGGCGAGCGCCATCGTCGCGATCTCGACCGGCCGGAAGGCGAGCGAGAGGTGGTGGGGCAGCGAGAGCGACACGATCGCGGCCACCGGTGCGACGAACAGCGCCACCTGCATCGAGGAGGTGATTGCGATCTCCGTGGCCAGGTTGGTGTTGCCGTGCTTCGCGATCACGATCGCGCCTCCGTGCTCGGCCGCGTTGCCGACGATCGCGACGATCACGACCGCGATGAAGAACTCGTCGCAGTCCGACCGCCTTGCCGAACGCGTGCAGGGAGTGGACCAGGATCTCCGAGACGAATGCGGTCGCGAGTGTGGTCGCCCCGAGCGTCGCGAGCGACATCGGCAGCGACCAGGCGTGTGCGTCGGGCGCGGCGCGGGCCGCGTCGTGATGAATCCGCAGGTTCTTCACCGTGATCCACAGGTAGACGGCGAGCAGTGCGACCGCGACCGGGATGCCGGCCACCACGAGCGACTCCCGGTTCGGCGAACCGTGCCAGCCCGGCACGGACGTGACGAGCAGCAGCGCGACGGCGATCGCGACGCCGGAGAGCTGCCAGCGCAGCGAGCGCGCGTTCACCGTGCCCTTCCCGCCTGCGATCATCGCGATCCCGAGCACGAGCAGGATGTTCGAGACGACCGAGCCGGTGATCGTCCCGCGCACGACGCCCGGCAGGCCGTCGGCGATCGCGAGCAGCACGATGATCAGCTCGGGGGCGTTGCCGAAGCTCGCGTTCAGGAAGCCGCCGATTCCAGGCCCGGTGTGCTGGGCGGCGTTCTCGGTCGCCTCGCCGATCAACCACGCGAGCGGGATGAGTGCAGCCGCCGCCAGGACGAACGACGCCGTGGCGTCCAGGTGGAATCCGTAGCGGGCGATGACGGCGATCGGAGTCAGGGCGAGCGATGCCCAGAGGATCCTCCGCGCCACGTCGTTACCCTAGCCGGGCGTTGATCGAGGCCGTCCTCTTCGACTGGAACAACACGCTCGTCCAATTCACCTGGGACGACGAGCTGCTCGTCGCAGGTCATCGGGCCGCTCTCGGCCGAGACGATCCCGGAGTTCACCGCGCGCTACCGGGAGCTGATGCTCGCTCCCGGCGTGCCGCATCGTCCGTATGCCGAGGTGCTTCGCGAGCTGGGCGTCGCCGACGTCGACGCGTTCATCGACGCGGAGCACGAGGTGTGGCGACCCGCGCATGCCGTCCTCGGCTCGGCGCACGGCGCTCCTCGAGTCGCTGCGCGGCCGCGGCATCAAGACGGGCCTGGTCGCGAACTCCTGGCCGGAGCCCGCGCGGCTTCTGCGCGCGGACGTCGGCAGCGTTCGGCCTCGAGCCGCTCCTCGACGTGATGGTCTTCTCCGAGGAGGTCGGAGCGCGCCAAGCCCGACCCCGCGATCTTCCGGCGCGCCCTCGAGGAGCTCGGGGTCGAGCCGTTTGCCACGATGTTCGTGGGCGACCGGTTGGACACGGATGTGCAAGGAGCGGCGAACCTGGGCATGACGACCGTCCAGGCACTGTGGTTCTCAGCAGACGACAGCACCGGTTCGATCGAGCCCGACTTCCTGGCGTTCACGCCCATGGACGTGCTGAACGCCGTGCGCCGCGTAGCGCTCTCCGGCTGAAAAGTCAAGTCTTGCGGCCGTCCGGAAACGCTCGGACAATGCAGCCATGACGCCAGAGCAGACCGCCGCCGCGCCGGCCCTGCCACTCCATCCTCAGGACGAGTTGGAGTGTCGTCGCTGCGGCGTCCACTGCGACAAGGTCGTCTACCCGGGCGCGTGTCTCGCGCGCGGCTGCCCCTTCGTCTACTCCTACGAGGCGTGGGGGCACACCTACGTCGGCTGCATGCAGAAGGTGTACGACGTCGAGATCGACATGGACATGCTGCGCGCGGCGGAAGCGCGGAAGCCGGGCTTCGGCGCGATCCTGGCGAGGCGCCGTCCGCTGCCGATGTGCAAGGCAGAGATCGAGCGGACCTACGAGTCGCGGCTCGACGACGAGCTCGGTTGTGTCAATCCGGAGTTCGACGAGCTGCCGGTCGGCGAGCCGACCTTCCGCATCTTCGCCCAGATCACGAACGGCTGAGCAGCGCGTCCTCGCGGCGCCGGCGGATCGTCCTGGCGGCGATCCACACGAGCCAGCCGACGAGCAGCAGCGGCGCTCCCAGCGCGAGCACGTAGACGGCGCCGATCCCGACCCACCGGAACACGACACGAAGGCCGTGCAGCGGGCCGTGGTGCGCCGGTGCGGGTTTCGGCGCGGCCGTGCCGAGGTGCAGGCGGATCGTTGCGTAGCGGGCCGTCCGGATCGTGGCGGCCTCGGCGCGCTGCAGGCCTCTGGATCTGCCTGACGAGCGCCGCGATGCGGATCGTGTTCGCATCGGACGGCGGCTGGCTGCGCAGAGCGACGAGCTGCCGCTGGAGCCGCGCGATCGTTCGGTCGGTCGTGTTGAGCCCGGTCTGCAGGTCCTGTACGTCGACCTGCTCGGCCGTGATCGTTCCGAGCGCAGACAGGCGGGCGATCGCCTCCTGCACGTGCGTGCGCGGGATCTTCAGCGTCAGGTCGGCGCTGCCCGCTGTGCCGGTCGTGGTCGCGTGCACCGAGCCGGCGTAGCCGCCGAGCGACCTGGTGATGCGAAGCGCGCGCTTGACACCGGCCGAGACACCGTCCGGATCTGCGCACGCGGAGCGCGAGGTACGCCCCGTAGCGCTGGACCCGCGTCGCCGAGGCCGAGGGTGCGAGCGGTGTGGGCGACCGCCGGCGCCGAGGACGCCTTGCCCTGAGTGGTGGCAACCGAGTACGGCGGCGCGCCGTGCAGGATGCTTCGCTCGACAGGTACCGCGACCGGCGGGCTGTGCGAGGGCCGGGTGAGCACGATCGCCGCCCCGATCGCCGCGGCCACCGGGACTGCGAGCACGAGGGCGCGACGCCACGTGAAGGTTCGCCGCGTGCGCGTCGTGTCGGCGGCGGCGATCAGCCGGACGCGCGCGCGAACGTCGGCCGGTGCGCTGATGCGCGCGCCGCGCAGTTCCGCGACGAGATCACGCTGCGACATGGAGCGCCTCCTCGAGTTTCGTGAGCGCCCGGTTGAGGCGCGTCGTGCAGTTCGTGGCCGAGATCCCGAGCACGCTGGCGGCCGCTCCTGCGTCGAGGTCGAGCAGGATGCGGAGCGCGACGACCTCGCGTTCGCCGGCCGAGAGCGCTCGGAGCGCCGTCTCGAGGTCGGGCGAGAGCCCTTCGACGAAGCGCTCCTCGATCCGGTCCTGCTGCGCGGCGAGCTGTTCGCGCCGGGTGCGCCGGCGCTCGGAGCGGAAGTGGTCGAGTGCCACCGTTCGCGCGACCTGGCAGAGCCAGGTGCGGGCCGAGCCCCGGTCGGGATCGAAGCGGTGCCAGAGCCGCAGCGCTCGTTCGAACGTCTCGCCGGCGAGATCGTCGGCGGCCGCCCGGTCGCCGGTGAACCAGGCGAGGTAGCCGTAGACGTCGTCGAGGTGCGCTTCGGCGGCCTGGGCGAATGTCATCTCACGGGTCCTACGCCGCCTGTGCACAAACCGTCACACACTTCGCCCTCTCTGGCGCGACTCTTGCCACGTTTGCTCTGAGCCGCGTCTGAGCCGGCTCTGAGCGGCGTCTGGGCAGGCTCAGACGCTGTTCGTCCAGCGCGCATGCAGATCGCGGAGCTTCTGGATCTCCTCCGCGTTCGGGCCTTGCTTGTTGACGCCCGGCACCTCGAGGTACGCGCTCAGGTGCTGGAGCGCCGGATGGGCGATGAATGCGCCGAGGTCCTCGCCCATCAGCCCTTCGCCGATGTTGGCGTGCCGGTCGCGGTTCGAGCCGAGCTCGGCGGCGCTGTCGTTGACGTGCAGCGCCCGCAGGCGATCGAGGCCGATCGCCCGCGTCGACCTACGTCGACGAGATCGTCGACCGTCCGCGGGTCGGTCACGTCGTAGCCCGACGCGTAGAGGTGGCACGAATCGAGACAGATGCCGAGGCGGGGATGGCGGTCGAGCCGCTCCAGGAGCGTCTGCAGCTCCTCCAGCGAGCGGCCGATCGTCGCCGCCCGTGCCCGGCGGAGTTCTCCATCAACAGCCAGGTGTCGCCGTCGCACCGCTCGAGGATCCGCGCGAGCGCCGCACAGGTGCGCTCGAGCCCGACCTCGAAGCCGGCGCCGAGGTGCGACCCGACATGGAAGATGACGCCGTCGGCGCCGATCGCCGTCGCGGCATCCATCGTGGTGCGCATCGTCTGGATCGACTTCTCGTAGATCGCGTCGTCCGGGGCCGCGAGGTTGCAGAGGTAGAGCGCGTGACAGACGACGCCGCCGATGCCTGCCTCGGCCCGGCGTTCCCGGAACCGCTCGATCGCCTCCGGCTTGTGGTTCGTCGGCCGCCACATGCGCGGGCTCTGAGTGAAGACCTGCACGCAGTCGCCGCCGATCGCCTCGATCCGGTCGATCGCCGTGTCGATTCCCCCGCTGGCAGACATGTGCGCGCCGAATTCCACCGCCGCCCTACGATAGAGAGATGGCAAGCGTCCGGGTCCGCATGGCTCCGAGCCCAACCGGCTTCCTCCACATCGGAGGGGTCCGAACGTTCCTGTTCAACTGGCTGTTCGCCCGTCAGCAGGGCGGTGAGTGCCTGCTGCGGATCGAGAACACGGACACCAGCCGCGAGGTCGCCGAGGCGGTCGAGCAGATCCAGGACTCGCTTCGGTGGGTCGGGATCGACTGGGACGGCGACGTGACGTTCCAGCTCGACACGGCCGACAAAGCCCGCGAGCTCGCCGACCGGCTGCTCTCCGAGGGAAAGGCCTACGAGGACGATGGGGCGATTCGCTTCCGCCAGCCCAAGGATGGGGTCGTCTCCTGGGACGACGCGGTCCGAGGCCGCATCGAGTTTCGGAACGAGCTTCTGAACGACCTCGTGATCATCCGATCCGACGGGCGCCCCACCTACAACTTCGTCTCTCCGGTCGACGACGTCTTCGACGAGATCACCCACGTGATCCGCGGTCAGGACCACGTTTCGAACACGCCGACCCAGATCAACATCCTGAGCGCGCTGGAAGCGGACCTGCCGGTGTACGCGCACGTGCCCGACATCAACGGCGACGACGGACGCAAGCTGTCGAAGCGGCACGGCGCCGTCTCCGTCGACCATTTCCGGAACGACGGCTACCTGCCTCAGGCGCTGATGAACTTCCTCGCGCTGCTCGGGTGGAGCTACGACGACAAGACGACCGTGATGTCGCGCGACGAGCTGATCGAGCGCTTCTCGTTGGAGCGAGTTGTCCCGAGCCCGGCGACCTTCGACTACAAGAAGCTGGACTGGCTGAACGGCGTCTACCTCCGGGGCCTCCCGCCCGACGAGTACGCCGAGAGTCTCGCCACTTGGCTGGCCGAGCAGGACATCTCATGGCCGACCGAGCGCGTCCGCGCGACGGTGCCGCTCGTTCAGGAGAAGATCGAGAAGTTCTCGCAGTACCCGGACTTCGTTCGCTTCTTCTTCGAGCCGGTCGTCCCGCCGGGCGGTATCGACCCGGAGATCTGCCGTGCGGCGGCGGAACGGCTGGCTGCGGTCGAGCCCTGGAAGGCCGCCGCGATCGAGGAGTCGCTGCGCGCCCTCGCGGAGGAGCGCGGGCTGAAGCCGCGCGACGCCTTCGCACCCATCCGCCTAGCGGTCACGGGCTCGAAGATCTCGCCCGGGCTCTTCGAGAGCATCGAGCTGCTGGGCCGCGAGGAGAGCCTCGCTCGGCTCGGCGCAGCCGTGACCGCCTGAGGCTCAGGGGCGGTAGGCGACGACCGCGCCGCACACCGCCACGAGCCCCGCGACCCAGATCGGCCACAGCTGCAAGGTCGCCCCGCCCACGAAGGCCAGCGCTCCGACGAGCGCCAGGGCGAACGCGGCGAGCGGCCAGCCGATGCCGTGCTTGAAGGTCTCCTCCACGACGACGGCACGTGGCGTAGGTGCGGCGAGGCGCATGCGGGCGAGCCGCACGCGGAACAACGCACCGCGCCACTCGTGGAGGAGAGTATCGACGCCTTCGCCGCCCCAGATCGAGACCGCCTCTGCAACATCGGCGGTGGCATCGCGCGCGCAGACGAGCGCGTCGGCGAGCTCCGCGTGTGCGGTCGCAGCGGTGGGCGGTGGCTCGAGGCCGTAGACGTGCTCCGACGCGAGATGCAATGCGTACTGCAGGCGCCGGAGTGACGGCGCCGCGCCTGCGTCGTCGAGGCGCTCTGGCTCGGCAGCGGTCACGTCGAGCCTGGCGAGCGTTCGGGCGAGCCCCGACCACAGATCGCCAAGGGCGACCGAGTAGCGTTCATCGGTGCCGGTCTTCGGCCCCACACGCCGATCCTACCGTTACCATCCTGCGCCGATGGATCGACCTGCGGCCAGGGTGCTCGTCGTCGACGACGACGTGGCATTGCGCTTGCTCTGCCGGGTGAATCTGGAGCTCGACGGTTTTGTCGTGCGCGAGGCGGCAACGGTCGCCGAGGCCGAGCAGGCCGTGGCCGAGGAGCGGCCGGATGTCGTCCTCCTGGACGTCCATCTGCGGCAGGACGACACCCGCGAGCTGCTCGCGTGGCTGCGGGCCGCCGGGATCCCGGTCGCGCTCGTCACCGGCTCCGTCGATCTCGACGAATTCCGGGACGCCGCCGACGCCGTTCTCCGCAAGCCGTTCGAGCCACGCTTCCTCGTCGACACGGCGCGCCGCCTCGCTAGGGTTGTTCCGTGAGCTCCACCTCCGTCCTCAGCCCCACCGAGTTCGAGGCGCGCCTTCAGCGTTATCTGTTCGAGCGCTCGGAAGAGTGGCGCGCCGTGAGGGTGGGGGAGAAGGAGGTCTCCGAGCAGGCCGAGATCGTTCGCCGCTTCGCCGACCTCTTCAGCCGTGAACAGCTCGACGCGCTCGGGGAGGCGGAAAACGGCTCGGCCGGGGACGAGCGCGAGCTCCTGTACCGGTTGCGCAAGACCTGTGAGTCAGGTCTGATCTCTGCGCAGCTCGCCGAGCGGGAGGACGAGCTCGAGAATCGCGTGCTCGCCGCCCGGGTGACGTTCAAGGGTGAAGCGATGCCGCTGCGCAACGCACAGGCCCAGCTTGCGGTGCTGCCGTCCTACGCCGACCGCGAAGAGCTCGGAGCGATCCAGGCCGCAGCCAGCGCGCTCTTCAACGACGACCGGCAGGAGTTGCTGGCCTCGAATGAGGAGCTCGCGGCGGAGTACTCCGGGATCGCCGATGCGGTCGAGCGCAACGAGGAAGAGAAGGACATCTCGCTGCGGGAGCTCTCGGTTGCGCTCAAGCAGGCGAGCGACGACTCGACGGCCGCGTATGAGGGTCTGCGAGAGCGTTGGTTCGCGAAGCTGCTCGGCGACGACCGCGAGGCGATCCCTTCCAGCTACCACACCGCGTGGATGCGCCGGCTCTCACCCCTCGAGGCGACGTATGCGAAGGACCGGGCGACCGAGATCTGCCTGCAGACCCTCGAGGCGCTCGGATTCGATCTGAACGCGCAACCGAACATCAAGCTCGACCTCGACGACCGCCCGCAGAAGTCACCCCGCGCCTGTGTGATCGCGAGCGATCCGCCGAAGGTCGTGCACCTGATCACCCGGGCGCAGGGCGGCCTGCACGACTACCAGGCGTTCCTGCACGAGGCGGGACACGCACTGCACTACGCGGGTTGTGACCCCGGCCTGCCGTACATCTTCCGTCGCATCTCACGCGACCACGCGCTGACGGAGATCTACTCCTACATCGTCGAGGCGATCTCGCGCGAGCCCGAATGGCACGAGCTGTACTTCGGGCTTTCGGCCGAACAGGCACACGAGAACGCAGAGGCGACGACGTTCCTCGAGGCGCTGCTGTACCGCCGTTACGAGGCGAAGCTGCGGTTCGAGCTCGACTTCTGGTCGCGCTTCGATGGTGACGGCGGCGACGCCGGCGTCTACGAGCAGCTGCTGACCGAGGCCACGGGCGTGCGCTACCGCCGCGACAACTACCTCTCCGACATGGACGCCGGGTTCTATTCAGCCGACTACCTGCGCGCCTGGATCCGCTCGGCCCAGCTCCGGCACCATCTCGTCGACCAGGTGGGGGCCGACTGGTGGCGCAATCCACGCACCGGCGAACTGCTGAGAGAGCTCTTCCGCGAGGGCACGAAGCCGACGAGCGAGGAGATCGCCGGTCGCCTCGGGTTCGACCCGCTCGACACGAAGCCGCTCCTGCACGAGATCGGCGTCTAGCACCAGTTCCGCACGGGGCCTTTCGGTACACTGCCCCGCGTTCGACGCGGCCCATTCGTCTAGTGGCCTAGGACACCGCCCTCTCACGGCGGCGGCACGGGTTCGAATCCCGTATGGGCCTTGGAGACCCGCATGGCTAGGCGAGATCGGCTTAGCTATGCGGGTCATCAGGGTCGGAGGATGCCGCGGCTGGCCCGCTCAACTATGAGACGATGCTCGCATGAGGGAGAAAGCGCGACGCCGGAAAGAAGAGGCGCTTGCGCTCCTCGGCGACACTCTTCGTAAGCTCGAGGAGCGGGAGGGTGTCCCGGTGGCGCTGTTCGATGCGTATGCCGACGCGATTGAGCGTTACCGCCTCGAAGACCGACGAGGGATCGATGGCCGCGCCACCGTCGGGGAAACGATCGCGCAGGCTCGGACTCGCTATCAGCAGATGATTGACGCGATGTCCGCTTACACGCTCAAAGGCGGCCGCGACCGGTGGAAGGCTTACGGCCACGCCGTTTCCGGCTACGGGGCCGGCGCATACCTGGCCGTGATCAATGCGCAGTCTGCGCTCCACGCGTCCGAGGCTGGGTTCTCGGAGCTCACGGATCCAGCCTTCGCCGGACTCGTCGACGCAGACGCTGGCTGAAGCGGCGTGCAGTGCCGCGTTCCGGCGGGCGCTCCGGGCTTACGTCGCGCTCAGAAGCTCAAAGGGAATCACCGCGAGCCAGATCGCCATCGCCATCAGGGTGAGGAGCAAGACGACGGTTACGTCGACTCGCGAGGTCGTTCGAACGACCGGATGGGCCAGCCGTAGGGTCTTGAGGTCTGAACGGACGATCGGAACGGCGGTCATCGCGGCACGTATCGGCGCCCGACGCGGTGGACGATAGGACTTCGTTCCCTCCCTCGATCCAGCGCTACCTCTCGGCCGACTCCCAGAAGACCTCGTATTGGAGACGTGCCGGATCGGTACAGGGGCCGAAGAACGCCTCGAGCTTCATGAGCTCGCCTGCATAACACGCGATCGCGTCCGCTTTTTGCGCTCGTTGGGTCGGAGTCAGCTCGACCACCACACGTCGCAGCCCGAGCTCGAGTCCGGGCGGGAGAGTTGCGTCGTCGCGGAAGTGCCAGTACGGGTTGTCGGCGTAGACGAACGCATTGGGGCAAACGGAAAGACACGCCTCTCGAACAACCGCGTGTTCCAGGTTGGCGTGCTTCGATCCGCTTCCGGCCGGCACGTAGACCACATCGGCGTGGCTGAGCGGTTCGCGCAGCACCTCGGGGTCAACCTTGCCGCCGTCGTACTGACCCTCTCGAAGCCCAAGGTTGACTGCTCGTCGACCTGCCAGTTCGAGCGCGGCGCAGTTCTCAGCCGCCCGCTGGACCATCCTCTCGGCGGAGGTGACGCCGGTATCGGCGTCCCACTCGGTGACCCGGTCGTCGTCAGGCCCTGCCGTGAAGACCGTCAGCACCTCGACATCCGCATCGCCGGCCAAGACGGTCCAGCAGGAAAATACGGCGTCGTCGAAGTGCGTAGAAACGACCGTGATCATGAACGCGAAGTCGACCGACGAGAAATGCCGATCAGCGATCAGACCTCGTCGACGCCTGACCGATGACCTCGCAGACGTCAACGCTGATGAACGTTGCCGGCGCATCGGGCATGTCGCGCAGCATGTTGAAGGTCACCTCGGCAGCGCGGGCGCTTTGTTCCGTGTCGAAGAGCCAGAAAGAGTGCTGGATGATGTCTCCGTCGAGGGTTCGGGCCCAGTAGCCTCCGGCCGAACCGGTCATTCCTTGAAGCATCGCAACTCCGTGCTGGTCGAGCATCGTCAGCGCCTCGTCCGCCCGGTCAGCCTTTATTCGGACCCGCCCGATCAGCGCGTGCATCTCTTTGTCCCCTTGTTAGATGCCAAAGTCGTCAGTTAACCACCAAGCAGGAGCGGGCGAGGGCCTGCGGCTATGCGCGTGGGCGCGTGAGGCTCTGTTTGATCCAGAGTGACGCGTGGACGGGCTGGACCGCGCCGTCGACCGCGTGCAGAAGTTCGCTCTGAGCTGTCTCGAGATCCACCGCTTCGCGGAGCCGGGCGGTGAAGCCGGCCACGATTGCTTCGGTGTCGTAGCGGGCGCGATTGAAACGACGGTCGACCAGGTGCTGCACTCGCTTGCGTAGCGGGTTGAACAGCGCTGCTGCGGTGAGAGTGGATGCTGCGACTGCGACCGGAGAGGAGAACGGCAGCACGTCGGTCGCCAGGACGATGATGCCGACGAACAGGCCGACCAGAAGACCTGTGAGGATCGCGTAGGAGATCGTGCGACTGATCAGGCGGTCGATCTCGTACAAACGGTATTTCAGGATGCCCACACCGATCGCCAGCGGCACCGCGGTGAGGCCGAGCGCCGCGATATCGGTGATCGCTCTCTCACTGCCGCTTGTGTTCGTGTTCGTCACTATGACGATCGAGACGATCGACACCGCGCCGCCGCTCATCAACCAGTTCAACTGCTTGCGGCGCTCGCCGGTTGCGCCTCGCCACACGGTCGCTTGCCGCACCAGGAACACGATCAGGAGGACAAGGACAAGCGGTGCGGCCGACCAGGCAATCGATGCCGTTGTCCCGGCGAAACCGGTCTGTGATCCGACGTAGTTCCCTACGCCGTCGACATCAAATCCTCGTCCGATGCGGAGCGTGGCCTGCGACAGCGACCAGAGCACGGTAAACCAGACGCCCGCGGCGAGATAGACGTAGAGGACGAGCCTCCAGCGCCCAGAAGGGATCCGGCCGTTCGGGAAGAGAGCGACGGCGAGGCCCAGCATCATCACGCCGAGCACCCAGGACGGCTCGAGGGCGAGTGCCACGCGGCCGAGTGGCAACGTGCCACCGTGCCTGTGGTAGTCGAGCACCGTGTACAGCACGCCGACCGCATAGAGGGCAAACACTCCCGCCGCGCCGAGCAGGAGCCAGCCGATCACGTTCGACGGTTGTCGGTGCGCGACCACCAGGCCGACCAGGGAGACGACCAGCACAACCACGAGCAACGCACCGTCGAACGACGCCCGCAGATTGTGCGCGAGAACGGTCAGCATGCCCCCGGCCGCGAGCGCGAGCAGCGTCAGGCCTCCGAGCAAGAACGGAGCCCACTGCGCGACCGGGACAAACCTGCCCGCCTCAGACGCGGGTCGCACGCCGTGGTCCGCGTTCGCAGCCATCCGTCAATCTAAACGCAACTCCGTCCCGAGATCGTTACGGAGGACTCGCCGTCCGGGCGTGGACGACGTCGAGTCACGTCACCTGTTCAGGGGATAGCCCGGCTCGCTGTCGGGGCTCAGGATGCGGTCCAGCCGATTGCCCTGCGTGCCTGCGGCAACGCGAGCGGCGACAGGCCACCTGCGGCGATGATTCCGCTCCCCAGCCTCGAGGAGTGGATCTCGCCACGCGGATTTGTGGCCGGCGCGGTCCCGGCCCGTGAGACATGAGCCGGAACCGCGCGATGAGTCAGGTCAGTGCCCGGTGGGGCCGCCGTAGGCGGTTTCGACGGTCTGTGCGAGCAGCTGCTGGCCCGACTGGCTGGGATGGACATCACAGGTGAGCTGGTTCCCAGGAGTCGTGTTCAGGAGCCCGGCCTCGCAGGTCTTCCCGCCTGCGGAGGCGGCCGCCTGCTCGAACGCGGTGAACGCGTCGGCGACGATCGCTCCGTCGGCGTGTGCATGGCTTGCGATCGCCTGGTTCAGGAGCTGGGTCAATCCGGTCCCGGCTGCGTCGCTGTAGTCGAGCGAGTAGTAGTTGACGACGATGAGCCGGCCGTGGAAGTGGGCCGAGCGAATCGCGCGATAGATGCCGTCCATGTTGGTGCTGATGGTCTGGAGGAGCGCGGGCAGGCCGGCCGCGATGCAGGCGGGTTGATTGTTGCACTGGCTCTCGAGCAGGAACGCGTCGTTTGCCCCGAGCTGGATCGTGACGAGCTTTGTATTCGGATGCGTGTTCAGAAACGCGGTCGCGAAGGCGAGCTGTGTGCCGGTATAGCTCGTGTGGAGTGGGAAGTGCGCCTTGTACGGGCGACAGCCGTTGTCGGCACCGGTTGCCGACGAGAATCCCGCGGTCGTCTCGCCAGGACAAGCCGCGTTCGTCGGCGTCATCCCGAGCGCCTGCCCGACGTAGTACGGGAAGCCGATGAAGTTGTCTGGGTTCTGATACTCGAATCCGGCCTGGGTGATGTAGCCGAACGACACGCTGTCACCGAGCGCCAGGTACGGATGGCCAGGATCCGCCTGCGACGCAACACCACCGACAAGAAGTGCGACGGCGGTCGCAAGCGCCGCCAGGACCGACACCAGCACCTGCTTGTGCCAACGCCGAATTCTCATTCTTACCTCCTTGATTTCACGCAGCAAAGAGCCCCTCCTCGCCCTTTCCCACAATCCGAGCAACCGAATCAGGCCCGAGCGGATCCCACGGGCCGTCGACCGATCGGAATCGCGGATCAGGCCGAGCGCAGGACGCGGCGCAGGATCTTGCCGTACTCGTCGAGCCCGTCGCGATACAGCCGGGCCTCAGGCCCGGCGGCGATGCCGACTCGCTCGGGGACGACACCCCAGACCGGAACGTTCTCGGCCTTCCACCAGTCGATCGTCTCCTGCAGGTCGTTCGTCCCCAGACGCGCGGCAGTGACGACGATGCCGCGAGGCGTCCTCGACGGGATCATTCCCAGTGTGTAGGCGACGCGCGCGAATTCGATGCCGCCGGCGCGCGTCGGGATGACGACGGCGTCGGCTGCGGCAATCGCCGACTGGACGAGCCGCTCGTCTCCCGGAGGCAGATCGACGACCACCGTTCCGCCGTCGGCGTTCATCGCGCGCGCCAAGGTCCGTTCGGACGGCGCCTCGATGACCTCGACGCCCTCGATCGGGCGCTCCTCGAGCCACTCTGCGGCGGAGGCCTGCCGGTCGGCATCGACGACCACGACCGGCGTGTGACCGCGGGACGCGGCGACCGCGGCGAGATAGAGCGTGGTGGTCGTCTTGCCGACGCCGCCCTTGAGATTCGTCACGACGATCTTCAACAGGCGACCGAGTCTACTGAGCCGCACGACCTGACCCTCGGCGAGCCCGCAGGCGACTCAGAACGCGAACCGAACGAGCACGACGATTCCGATCACGAGGGCGGCGAGCAGGCAGAGGCCGAGAAACGCGATCAGCAGGCCGCCGGCGGCGAGCTTCGTCAAGCCGGGCGGCGGCTCTCGGGAAGAAGCAGCGTCAGGACCGGCGAGCGCCCGCTCGACCCGGCTTTCGACGTAGGACTGGATCCGGTGCTCGAGCCGCTGCTCGAAATCGAGCGGCTTCTCGCCGTGCGTGCGGAGCGGCGGGAACGTCGACGGAAGCCCGTCGACGTCGAGTTGGTAGATGCGCTCCGGGTGGTCGATGTCCTTGAGCCGGTGCTCGCCGAGGTCGCGTTCTCGCACGCCCTCGGGAAGTGCGGTGCCGACGAGGGTCGCCGTCGCGGCCGATAGGAGCACCTGCCCGCCGTGGCCGGCAGCGCAGATCCGCGCGGCACGCACGACGTCGATCCCGACGTAGCCCTCCTCGCCGACAACGGGCTCGCCCGTGTGCAGGCTCATCCGGACGGACAACCTGATCCCGTCCGGCCACGCATGCGAGGCGAGTCGCTGCTGCGCAGAAACCGCCGCCGCGACTGCGTCGCGAGCGCGCGCGAACGAGAAGAAGAACGCATCACCCTGCGTGTCCATCTCGACGCCGTTTCGGCGGCCGAACTCCTCGCGGATGATGCGGCGGTGCGTCGCGACGACGTCGGCGTACCGGTCGCCGAGCCGCTTGAGGAGGTCGGTCGAGCCCTCGATGTCCGTGAAGACGAAGGTGACGGTGCCCTGAGGGACCGGCGCGCTCATGTCGGATCCCCTCCGGCCGCCCGCGGATCGATCTCGCCCAGCACAGCCGTGGTTCTACCGTGCAGGGCGAGCACCTGTCGAGCGGGGCGTGCCGGGCTCTTGCGGCGAGATCGCAAATTCACCCATTTCAGGGAGTGTGATTCCCGCCGGTCTGTGTGACGCTTTGAGTTCTCCGATCGACGACGAGGGGGAAAACGATGGAACGTGGCCTGACTGGGACGGGGAGTCCGGAGGGCATGGACGATGTACACGTCGCTCTCGACGTATTACGCCACCGGCAGCTCGATCTGCAGCGTCGGCACGAGGTGCTGATCGAGTACGTGGCGCGGTTCCCGAACGCGGTCAATTGCCGCCAGGAGCGTGAGATCTCGAGCGCCAGGTCCGCAGTGGCGTCCGGCATCGGCACTCTCGAGCAGTGGATCAGCCGCCGGGAGTACACGCCCGCCATCCAGTAGAGGTGATGCCCGGCTCGCCGTCGCGAGCCGGGCGGACCTCGCCGCGTCACACGGCGGCCGCTAGCGTTCGGCCATGCAGATCTATCTGGCCGGGCCGCTCTTCTCGGAGGCCGAGCGCGACTGGCTCGACCGGTTCGCTCAGCGGCTCCGCAGCGAGGGCTTCGACTGCTTCGTTCCGCACGAGCACTTCGACGCGCTCGCGGAGCTGACGCCCGCCGAGGTGTTTCGGGTCGACGCGGGAGGCGTGCGTTCCGCCAACGTGCTCGTTGCCTGGCTCGACGGCCCGGTTGTCGACGACGGCACGGCCTGCGAGATCGGCATGTTCGCGGAGCTCGTCGCCGGGGGCGATCCGAGGTACCGCGGGATCGTCGCGATCGTCACCGATCTGCGTCTGCAGCGCAGGCGCGGCAACGCGGTCGGCGACGGCATGAACCTGTTCGTGATCGGCGCCATCGAGCAGGTAGGACGGGTCTGCTGGTCGGTCGACGAGGCGGTCGAGGCGCTGCGGGAGCTCGGCGAGCCCGCGTCGAGCTAGCGCCGCTTCCCGAGGTCGGCCTCGGCCTCCTCGAGCTCCGCGGCTGCCCGGCGTGCCTCACCCCGTTTCTCTGCTGCCTCGTCTCCGAGAATCTCGGCTGCGCGCGCGGCGTCGCTCGCTGCCTGTTCGGCCTGGCGCGCCTCCGTATCGAGACGGCGTGCCTCTGACCTCAGCGCCTTGACCCGTTCGCGTGCCGCGCGCGCGACCTCGTCTCCTCGGCGGCGGGACGGTGTCACCGCCTCGAGCGGTCCGAAGCCGGCCGCCTTCAACTCCTCGGTCAAGCGGCCGCGTTGCAGGAGCGTGCGTCCGTTCTCGTCGATCGCGGCCGCACGCAGGGTCTGCGACAGTCGTTCGAGCAGCGGGGCAGTTGCGCGCTCTCCAAGTGCGGTTCGAGCCGAGGTGAGCAACGCCCGCAGTGCCTCGCGCTCGGCGGCCGACGCCTCGCCGACCTCCTCGGCGCTCGCCTGGCCTGCCGAGCGACCGCTGCTGGGCGTCACGAAGCTGTTCGGCCGCCTGCAGCAGCGCGTCCACCTGCTTCGGCTGTTCGCGTGCGAGGCTGTTGGCGACCCATGCGACGGTGCTCGGCTTCTTCAACGCGCGCACTGCGGCAGCGACGTCGTCCTGGTGAGCCTTCCGCAACCGTGCGGCGAGATCGTTCCGCGCCTTCGTGAACTGCGCCAACGGGAGGGCATACAGCCCGTCGAGCTCGCTCTCCAGGTTCGGAACGGCGGCCAGCGACATCCCTAGAGCATAGGAAGAGGGGGAGAGCTCGCGCTCTCCCCCTCTGGTCGATCACGTGCTGGTGAGGCTGGGGTCCCGGCTAAGCGGCCTTCACCAGGGCCTTGGGCGGCACGATCACCTTGTACGGCGGGTACGTGCTTCCCTTGACCTTGTAGATCGTGACCGGGTTCGAGGTCACGTCACCGTTCGCGTTGAACGACACGTTGCCGAGGATGCTGCTCTTCAGGTTGACCTTGAAGAGCTGCTTCGTCACGTCCGCACGAGTGCCGTTGGACTGGGCAATCGCCTGGATCAGGACGTCGGCTGCCTGGGCCGCGTACACCGAGTACGGGTCCGGTGCCCTGTGGTCGGCCTCGGAGAACGCCTTGACGAACGCCTTGCCTGCGCCCTTGAGCGCGTTGTTCGGCAGGCCGGCGACCGAGACGGTCATTCCGTTGCTCGCCGTCCCTGCGCCCTGGATGGTGGCCGAGATCGGGGTGAAGCCGTCAGGAGCCATGATCTTCACGCCGGGAGCACCCGCCGAGAGGTCCTTGATCAGCTTGCCGCCGTTCTCGCAGATCAGGCCGCCGAGGAACATTCCCTGTGCCCCAGACGACTTGATCTTGACCGCAAGTGCCTCGTACGAGGTCGCCTTGCCGTCCCACGCCGTGAACCCGACGACCTTGATGCCGAGCTTCACCGCGGCGTTCTTGAAGTTCGTCGCGACGCCGAGGCCGTACGCCTCCTTGTCGTTCAGAATGAACACCTT
The DNA here is from genome assembly GCA_963703445.1 of uncultured Thermoleophilia bacterium. GTDB lineage: Bacteria > Actinomycetota > Thermoleophilia > Gaiellales > Gaiellaceae > PALSA-600. Next base: position 566,540 of record CAVPEK010000001.1, read on the forward strand.
CTTGACGCCGAGCGACTTCGCCAGAAGCGCGTCAGCAGCGCCCTGGTAGTCGTCGGCCGCCACGACGCGGACGTAGTTGCGCTTTCCGGTCGGGTAGTACTTGCCCGGCTCGCCGGCAGAGGTGCCCGGGCCCGGGTGGGTCAGGCCGACGTACGTGTTCGCCGGGCTGACCATCGCGACGGGGCCGTTCGAGGCCCGGTTGAGCACCGGAACGATGATCTCGGCGCAACCCGAGTTGAACGTCCCGATCACGCCGACGACGCTGGAGTTCTGCGCGTAGGCGTTCGCGTTGGCCGAGCACTTGCCCGAGTCCCACTTGCCGGCCTGGGCAGTCGCATCGTCACAGGCCTGGTAGGCGAGCGAGTACTTGCCCGCCTTCCAATTGTGCGCCTTGAGGATGAACTGGATTGCACGGCCCATCTGTGACGTCTGGGTCCGGCCGGAGCCCTCGAGGGGCAGGTCGGACGCGATCAGGTACTGACCGCTTGGATTTTGAATCGCGCCGCACGACGATGCCGGCAGCGGCGTAGCACCGCTTCGGGCGATTGCGCCGCTCACCATCGTCGCGAGAGCGACGATCGCTATCAGCGCGGACGCTCCCGCGCCCACGTAGATGCGCTTTTTCACTCGTCCTCCTGTCTGGGGGGTCAGGGGATTGTCGGGAGAGTGTAGAGATGCTGCAGGGCGGCGCCAACTCTCTTCACGAAATGCTTGCTCGCCCGGGCCGCTCGCTCAGGTACGCCGGTACCGGTAGCCGAACCCCCGCACCGTCTCGATCGGGGCTGTCTGAGGGGCATCCGGGACGAGCTTGCGGCGCAGGTAGCCGACGTAGAGCTTGACCTGATCGCTCGAGACCCCGTAAGGGTCGCCCCACACGAGCTCCAGAAGCTGGTCGCGCGAGAGCACCTGGTTCGGGTTCTGCACGAAGGCGGAGAGCAGCTTGAACTCGAGCGGCGTCAGCTGGACGTCACGGCCCTGCACTTTCACCTGCCGCTGCGTGTAGTCGACCTGCGTGAAGGCGTCGCTGTAGGCCTCGATCACCTCCGACTTGCCCCCGGATCGCCGCAGCAGCGCCTGGACGCGGGCGAGCAGCTCCTGGCGGCCGAACGGCTTCGCGACGTAATCGTCGGCTCCCGCCGACAGGCCGCGGACCTTCTCGAGCTCCTGCGTCCGCGCGGTCAGCATCAGCACCGGGACGTCCGAGAGGTCGCGGATCCGCTCGAGCGTCTGGAAGCCGTCGAGCTCGGGCATCGTCACGTCGAGGATCACGAGCGACGGGGGGTTCGCGAACAGCTTCCGAAGTGCCGTCTTTCCGTCCTCCGCCTCGTCGACCGTGTGGCCGATGCGTTCGAGGAGCTCTCGGAGCAGCCGGCGGATGTCGGCATCGTCGTCCACTACGAGGATGCGAACGCGCGCGTTCATACCCTCTTCATACCATCCGCGCGCTGAATCCCTGCGCGGTTCATCGATTCTGTAGTCAATGGCCCGTGTCCTGATCTGCGAGCCCCACGACGACATCAGGGCGCTGCTCGAGCTCGTCGTGCGCCGTCTGGGCCACGAGCCGGAGGCCTACCGCGGTCGTGCGGACGAACAGCTCGGCGTCGACGTCGCCGTGATCGAGCCCGGCGAGCTCGACGGTGTGCGTCTCGCGGAGAACCTGCGCGCACAGAACGTGCCGGTGCTGTTCACGAGCATCTATCCCGCGACCACCGAATTGCTCGAGCTCGGCCCGTCCGCGTACCTCGTCAAGCCGTTTCCGCTCTACACGCTCGAGCGCGCGCTCACCCAGGCGCTCGCGCCTGTCCCGACGGCGGTTGCAGCGACGGGCTAGAACCGGTTCGGGCTCACGAGCGCAGCGGCTCGGCGGGCGAGACGGTCACCGTGCCCTGGTCGTCCACCGAGACGACCTGGCGTCCCCGGCCGCCCGAGCGGTCGAACCGCCCGAGCATCGAGCGGACCCCGGTGGGGGCGATGATCGCCTGGGTGCCTCCCCGGGTCTCGACCCGGTAGCCGGCCGCGACGCGCTCGTCGAGGTACGCCGTCAGCGCGTCTCTCCTGCGCTCCTCCTGGGCGGCGCCGGTGGCTACCGGCCGCGCGATGTCTTCTTCCTTCTCGGGGACAACGTCCACCGTCGATTCTGCGGGCGGAGCCGCGTGGGGAACCAAGGACCCTAGCCGAGCAGACGGACGGCCGACGGCTCGCGCCGGGTCGGGTCACTCGAGACCGGTGGCTCCGATCGGGACCGACCGAGCCGGGACCTGAACGTGCACCGGCTCGTTCCAGCGGCTGAGCAGTGTCTCGTCGAGTGCCTTGCCGAACGTCTCGACCTCGCCGACGGGCAGCGGCGTTCCCGAAGCCCGGGCATAGAGCGAGGCCTGCGCGGCGGGTTTGCCGACCGTTCCTTTGATCCCGATCGTCTTCTGGCCCGCAACCGTTTTCGGCGGCAGGAACGTCAGCGGCCCGTTGAGCTCGAACTCGTCGATCGTCGAGCGCAGGGTGACGGCGGCGGACACCGGTGCGTAGGCGCGATCGGACGGCGGGATGCGAATCCACTTGCCCGCATACCGGACGGCCCCCGCAGGTTTGAAGCCCAGGTAGCTCGTGAGGATGAAGCTGTCGCCGCGAATGTAGGCGGTGCCGGCGCTCACCAGCACCGTCACCTTTCCGGTGCGGCCGCCCTCTTCGAAGGTGATCCTCTGGATCCCGGAGGTCGTCGCGACGTCGCAGACGAGCCGCGTACGCGAAACGCCGTTGTTCGCGATCGCGACGTAGTGCACGGAACGCTGCGCACGGCCGGCCGCGAGGATCGCCGCCAGGGTCGCGCGTGGAGATGCCGCGGCGCCGACGGACGACGGCACGAGGAGGAGGGACGTCGCTGCCACGACGAGTGCCCGAACCGACGACCCCATTCGACCCCTCTCTCGTTCGCGGCCTAGCCCCGCACGAAAGCCCTGCTCAGCAGGGCTTTCGTGCGGCCAGACCTGAATTCGAACCGAGACTACCGGAAGAGCGCGCGATCCCGGGTGAGGGCAAAAGACGACGCACATGTGTCATACGAGCCCGGCACGGTCGGTGGTTCCATGGTTGAGAGCGTGAGCCCGCTGCGGCGGGGCTCACGTTTTGATCGGCCCGTGGTGAAGCGTGACTTCACTGACACCCGCCACGGGTCGATCAAACAGCAAGCGCACGAGACCCATCCAGGGGATTGTCTATCGGCAGCAGTTCTGGTATTCCCAGGGTCACTGGGGCAGGCACCTCGAGGTCGCCCCGCGACCGAGGAGACATCTGTTGAGCAAGTTCGTATTTGCGGCGCTGCTTGTTGCGCTCGCGATTCCCGCGGTGGCCACTGCGAAGCCGACCACCATTCCCGGCCAGATTGCAGCGTTGCAGAGGCAGGTGAAGGCCCAACAGCGGCAAATCACCACTCTTCAGAACAGCATCGCTGCAATGGGGAGCACCGTGAACGGAGTGAGCACGACCGCCAACGCGGATCACACGGCTTTGGGCACCCTGGCTGCCTTGGACGAGTGTCACTACGCGCAGCAGGGAACGTTGGACTACGACTTCATCGATCTGTTCGCGACGCTGACCGGCAACCCCCCGCCGTTCACCGGCCAGACGGTTGCTGACGACGGGACGTGTGCACAGGTCGGGTTGACGCCTCCGAGCCCGGCGGCAGGCAGCAGGCTTCCGGCGAATCAGACGCCCGCGCAGGCCTCACTTCGCGCGATGGCGATCCTGCTCGGAGTCGCCGGCTGATGGCGTTCTTCGCTCCTGGGGCGAAACCGGCTTCGCCCCAGGAGCGGGCCAGGCACCGGTTCGCGGCCGCTCTGACGATCGCGGTTGCACTCGGCCTTGCGGCGGCGACGGCGGGAGCGGCCGCCGCTGCCGTTCCCAAGCGTCCGTTGATCCTCTCGATCGCCGCCACTGCGCCGGGCGGGACCCATCCGGTTGCAATCGGCAAGCGGGTGACCATGACCGTGCGCGTTCGGAACGCGACGAGCTGCACGTTCCTCGCCCAGCACACTCCGGCCTCGAAGCTCTACCTCGTGCGCACGGTCGCTTGCCGATCGGGCTACGCACGCGTCGCGATGCCCGCCGTCAAGAATCCGGCGAGCCTCGAGGAGACCCTGAGTTACAAGGTTCGCGTCCGCGGGCGCGGCGGCGTCGTCGAGGAGGGGCTCTCGGTCGTCGCGGCCTCGAGATCGACAGAAGGCCCGTCTCCCGTCCCACCTCCGGCTGCGACCCCAGCGACGGCACCTCCCTCTTCGGCCCCGTTCCCGGTGCCGGCACCAGAATCGTTGGGTCTCGCGTACTCACCGAACTGGTCGGGCTATGCAGTCGAGGGCGGCCCGTTCACGGGCGTCAGTGGAACCTTCAACGTGCCCGACCTCAACGCCGCCTCGACCAGGGGCGACGTCGGCGAATGGGTCGGAATCGACGGCGCTTCGAACAACTCGTTGATCCAGGCCGGGGTGGGCCAGAGCTATGACCCCGCGACGAACAGCGTCCTCACGTACGCGTGGTGGGAGATCCTCCCTGCCCTGTCGACCCCGATCGCGATGACCGTCTCGCCGGGCGACGAGATGAACGTGACGATCGGACAGCTGTCGGGCACCCTCTGGGCCATCTCGATCACGGACGAGACAACCGGCGAGCGCTTTCTCATCGACCAGGACTACACCGGGCCGGGCACGTCGGCCGAGTGGATCGTCGAAGCGCCGACCTCCGGGTCGACCGGGGCCCTGGACACCCTCGGCAACTACGCCCCGGGCGTGACGTTCACCGGGCTCGGAGTCAACGGAGCTCCATCCTCGACCACCGAGGTGATCCTCAACGACGGCAGCTCCGACCTGTCTGTCCCTTCGCCGCTGACGGCGAACGGCTTCACGGTCGCCTACGGCGGAACGACGCCTGCCGCACCCTGAGTCTGTAGCCAGGACAGAAAACGAAAGCCCTGCCTGAGCAGGGCTTTCGTGAGGCTGCGGGACTAGGACTCGAACCTAGACTACCGGATTCAGAGTCCGGCGTCCTACCATTAGACGATCCCGCAGGGCGTCCCGATTGTAGCCGCTTCCGCGGTCATAGATCGAGTTGGTACAGCGGGACGAGGCGTTTTTCCGCCTCCGTGTCGATGTGCGCGATCACCTCGACGTACGGCTCGAGGCCCGAGCCGCGCAGCTTCGCCTTCAGCAGTCCGTCGACCTGATAGATGCCGGAGGAGTTGTTCATGCGGATCGAGATCCTGATCGGCTTCTCCTCGCCGTCGGAGATCTCGACCTCCTCGATCGCCGCGGCGGAGAGGGAGTGGATGCCGACCCGGCCGCGCTCGAAGGCGATGCGCGAGCGGCCCTGCTCCATGTCCAGCGCGTCGGCAACTCGGAGGATGCCTGCCTCGAGCGTCAGCGGCTCACCGTCGGAGCGGTGGCTGATGATCCCCTGCAGCACCTCGGAGACGACCACGGTGAGGTCGGGCTCCTCGTACAGGCCGCCGATCAGCTCGCGCAGCTTCGGCTCGGCCAGGAAGAGGCTGAAATCTTCGTGGCCGTGTCGGTGCACCGACATGCCGATGCAGTGGGTCAGCGCAGTCAGCGCCACGACGAGCTCGGCGTCGTCGCGGGTCATGCCGTAGTCCTTGACCATCGCCGGCTCGATGCCGTGCTTCGTCAACTGCCGCAGCAGCTTGAGCGCGATGTTCGTGACTATCTGGATGTGCACCCAGGAGTGGTCGTTGATCTCCATGCGGGCGACGGCATTCACATTCGCGACGTGCCACCAGCCCTTGATCTGGTCGTCCTTGTTCACCCGGTCGATCACCGTGCGCAGCTTCCGATTCGCGCGAACCGGAACCCGGATGCGCATCTGCTTGACCGCCTCGGCGGGCGTCAGGCGGGTCTCGCGTTCAGCCTCCTTCGAGACGGGGTCGGCGATCCGCTCGCGGGTCTGGGGATCGAGCTGGTTCTTGTCCTCCGCCATCGGAGGACACGATACGCCTCGATCTCAGGCGGCGTCCGCGGCCCAGTCGCCGTACAGCGACATGTACAGGCCCTGCGCGGCGAGGAGCTCGTCGTGCGTCCCCTGTTCGACGACCTTGCCGTGCTCGAGGACGACGATCAGATCTGCATCGCGGATCGTCGACAACCGGTGGGCGATGATGAACGCGGTCCGGCCGTGCAGGAGCCGCCGCAGCGCGCGTTCGATCTTGCGCTCGGTGCCGATGTCGACCGAGCTCGTCGCCTCGTCGAGGATCAGGATGCGCGGGTCGGCGAGGAGCGCACGGGCGAACGCGACCAGCTGGCGCTGGCCGAGCGACAACCGTGAGCCGCGCTCGCCGAGCTGCGTGTCGTAGCCGTCCTCGAGTTGCTCGATGAACTCATCGGCCCCGACGGCGCGCGCAGCGGACACGATCTCCTCGCGGGTCGCCTCCGGGCGGCCGAAGGCGAGGTTCTCGGCGACGGTGCCGGCGAACAAGAAGCCTTCCTGCGGCACGATGCCGAGCTGGCGCCGCAGCGAGGCCTGGGAGACCGTGCGCAGGTCGACGCCGTCCATTGTGATGGCGCCCTCCGTCGGGTCGTAGAAACGGGCAAGCAGCTTGGCGATCGTCGACTTGCCTGCGCCGGTGTGGCCGACGAGCGCGACCGTCGTCCCCGCCTGCACCTCGAGATCGATCCCGTGCAACACCTCGGGCCCGCGGCCGTAGGCGAAGCGAACGTCGTCGAAGGCGACCCTCCCTTCGACGCGGGCCAGCTCGACGGCGGCGGCGGCGTCGCGCACGTCGGGCTCTTCGTCCAGCAGATCCGTGATCTTGTCGAGCGCTGCGACGGCCGAGAGAAATGTGTTGTAGAGCTGCGAGAGCTGCTGCACGGGATCGAAGAAGTTGGTCAGGTAGGCGAGGAACGCGATCAGGACACCGATCGTCATCTCGTGGTTGAACAGGAGGTAGCTCCCGTAGCCGAGCACGAGAGCGGTGGCGACCGACGAGATGAAGTCGACCACCGGGAAGTAGATGCCGCTCAGCACGACCGTTTGCATGTTCGAGTCCCGGTAGCGATCGCTGACGGCACGGAAGTTCTCCCGCGCAGCTCGCTCGCGCGTGAACGACTGGAGCACCCGCATGCCCGCGATGTCCTCTGCGAGGGTCGCGGTGACCGCTCCGAGCGTCTCCCGGACGCTGCGGTACGCGCGGCCGGACCGCGTGCGAAACCAGGCGGTCGAGAACGCCATCACGGGCATGATGATCAGGGCCGCCAGCGCGAGCCGCCAGTTGAGGAAGAACAGGACGACTGCCGTGCCGACGAGCAGCAACGTGTTCTGAACGAGGGTCGTGACCCCGTCGGTGACGAGCTGATCGAGCGCCTCGACGTCGTTCGTCAAGCGGCTGATGATCACGCCGGCGCGATTGCGCTCGTAGAAGCCGAGCGACAGCCGTTGGAGATGATCGAAGAGGAGGCCCCGCAGGTCGGCGAGCATGCGTTCACCGGTCCAGCCCGTATAGAACGTCTGCAGGTAACCGAACGCGATCCCGAGCGCGCCCGCGGCGACGAACGCCGCCACGAGCCAGCCGAGCGTGTCGGTGTTGCCCTTGCTGACCTCGTTGATCGTGCGACCGAGGAGATACGGCGGCAGCAGCGCGACGGCCGTGGCGCCGAGCAGCGAGGTGATCGCAATCGCAGTCCGGCCCTTGTACGGCCGGGCGAGCACGTAGAGGGCCCTGAGGCGGCGCCGCGTACGGCCCCACGACCAGTCGTCGACCTCCGCCCGCCCGCCGCGCGTCAGATGGCTGCCCGGCTGGTGCACGCGCATCAGGCCACTTCCTCGGTGAAAACTCGCTCGAGCAGGCCGTGCTCGTAGATCTCGCGATAGACGCTGTTCGTGCCGACGAGCTCGTCGTGCGTGCCACGGGCTGCAACGCGCCCGTCCTGCAGCACGATCACCTCGTCGGCCAGGGCGATGGTCGAAAGGCGGTGGGCGATGATGATCGTCGTCCGGCCGCGCATCGCCTCGCGCAGACCGTCACGGATCCTTGCCTCCGTGGAGGCGTCCACCGACGCGGTCGCGTCGTCGAGGATCAGGATGCGGGGGTCGACGACGAGCGCCCGTGCGATCGCGACCCGCTGGCGCTGGCCGCCCGAGAGCGTGATGCCGCGCTCCCCGATCACTGTGTCGTATCCGTCGGGGAGCGCCTCGACGAAGTCGTGCGCCTGGGCGAGGCGCGCAGCGCGTTCGATCTCCTCGTCGGTTGCTTCAGGGCGGCCGAACGCGATGTTCTCGCGGACCGTGGCGGAGAAGAGGAACGGATCCTGCGCGATCACGCCGATCTCACCGCGCAGCGACGTGAGCGTCACCTCCCGCACGTCGATACCGTCGATCGACACCGAGCCCGCCTGCACGTCGTAGAACCGTGGTATGAGCGACGCCAGGCTGGTCTTGCCCGAGCCGGTGTGCCCGATCAGCGCGACGACCCGGCCGGCGTCGAGCTCGAGATCGATCGCATCGAGCACGGGGCGGTCGGGGTCGTAGCCGAAGGTGACGCCGTCGAACGTCACGCGGCCGGGACCGGCTTGTAGCTCTCGCGCGTCCGGCTCGTCACCGATCTCCTCCGGCTCGTCGAGCACCTGGAAGATGCGCTCGCCGGATGCTGTCGCACGCTGCGCCTGGCCGATCCACATGCCGAGCGCGCGCAGCGGCAGCACGAGCATTGCGAGATAGAGGTTGAAGCGGACGAAGCTGCCGACCGAGAGCGAGCTGTCGGCGACCATCTTGCCGCCGACGAAGAGGACCGCTGCCTGCGCGATGAGCGGCAGGAAGCTGAGCATCGGCACGTAGAACGCGCGTTGCCTGTTCGCCTTCACGCTGAGGCCGAACACCTCTTCTGACCGACGCTCGAACTTCTCCTGCTCGGCCCCCTCCTGGGCGAACGACTTGACGACGTGAACGCCGACGATGTTCTCCTCGGCGACCGTCGCAACGTCCGCCATCTTCTGTTGGACGTCGCGCAGGAGCGGATGCGCCACGTGGCTGTAGCGGTATGCGACCGCGATCAGGAACGGGACGATCGTGATCGAGATCAGGGCGAGCTTCCAGTTGATGAGGAAGATGACGATCCCCACCCCGATGATCGTGAACGTGTGCTGGAAGAAGAAGATGAGGCCGTAGCCGAGGAAGAACCGGACGCCCTGCAGGTCGACAGTGGCGCGGCTCATCAGCTGACCGGTCTGGTGCCGGTCGTAGAAGCCGAACGAGAGCCGGACGAGCTTCGCGTAGATCGCCGTCCGCATGTCCAGCTCCACGTCGAGCGCCTGCTTGCCCGCGATCAGGCGGCGGCCGGCCATCATGGCGGCGCGGGCGACCCCGAGCACCAGGATCGCCCCGATCAGCCACGGAACCTCGCTGTGCTCGTTCTTGTTCAGCGCGTTGGCGACCGACCCGGTCAGATACACGCCGATCAGTGCCGCAGCTTGCGAGCCGATCGCGAGCACGACGGAGATCGCGGTCGACCACTTGTAGGGACGGAGAAACCCGAGAAGCCTGACGAAGGTCGTGCGATAGCGAGGCGCCTGAGTCACCCGTGAAAGGTACCGGGCATCACCGTCGTGCCAGTTCTGCGCGAATCGACGCGACGGCCTCCGCAACGCGGGCGCGGTGCTCGGGCACGTTGAGCCAGCTCGATGCGCCCGACGGATGCGGGAGCGGGATCACGACGATCCCGTCGAGCTCGTAGCGGACACCGACGCTCTCGCCGACGCTGCGCACACCGATCAGCCGACGTGCAGCCAGGCCGCCGACGGTGACGACGAGCTTGGGCTTCAGCAGGCGAAGCTCTTCGTCCCGCCAATGCTCGCAGAGGCGCTGCTCGGCGAGCGACGGCGAACGGTCGCCGCGTCCCGAGGCCGGCCTGCCGGGATAACAGCGGGTGACCGACGCGCAGTAGAAGGTCGCGTAGAACGCCGCTTCGTCCAGTTCGAGCCAGCGGCGGAGTGTCTTGCCGGCCCGTCCGCGCCACGGCCGGCGTTCTTCTCCCTCGACGACTCCGGGTGCCTGCCCGAAGAGGTAGGCGCGCTGGCCGCGAGCCGGGCGCGAGCACCGGAAGCGACTCGAGTGGGTAGCCCGCCTCGACGCAGGCGCGGCAGGTCGACTGCGCACGTTTCAGCGCCGCCAGCGAGCGGTAGCTCACGCCGTCGCGCGCGCCACGACGAACCAGCGGCCCGCGTGCAGCACCTCGCCGCCGAGCTCGCCGGCCAGGGTCTCCGGCTCGAACACCCGCTTGTAGACCGGCCAGCGGGAGCCGTCCAACAGCACCCGTTCCTCCCAGCGCTCGAGCGGTTCGTCGGGGCCGGGGCGGCTGGCGAAGATGATCAGCTCGGGCGCGACCCGACGCGCCTCGGCCAGGAAGCGGATCCGCTCTGGCTGTTCGAGGTGGCAGTAGAAGAAGCTCGCGTGCACACGGCCGAAGCTCGCGTCTGGAAACGGCAGCTCGAGTGCGTCACCGACCACGAACTCGGCATCCGGGAGCCGGTCGCTGGCGATCGCGATCATCGACGCGCTCTGGTCGAGCCCGACCACGTCGCCAGGAAGGTGCTGCGTGATGAACCCGGTGCCGCAGGCGATGTCGAGCGTCCTGGCAGGCGGGAGCGCGCCGAGGACACCCGCGACCTCGTCGAGCTCCTCCTCCCAGCCGGGGCGGTCACGCTCCGCGAAGAGCCCGCGCCCGAGCCACCAGTCGTCGTATTCCGGCGCGCGCCGGTCGTAGTACTCCTTCACGGCTCCTAGAGTACGAACTGTGCTGCCTCTCGAGTCGGTTCCCAACTTCAGTGCGGGCCGCGACCAGGCGACGATCGACTGCGATCGGGTCGGCGCTCGGTGCTCACGCGCGCCTGCTGGACGTGCACTCGGATGCCGACCACAACCGCTCGGTGTTCACGCTGGTCGGGACCGAGGCCGAGCTCGGCGATGCGCTGCTCGCGGGGATCGCCGTGGCCGCCGAGCGGATCGACCTGCGCACGCACGAGGGAGCGCACCCGCGCATCGGCGCCGCCGATGTCGTGCCGATCGTGCCGCTCCGGCCCGCTGATCTCGAGCGCGCACGCGCCGCGGCGCAAGCGGTCGGCGCGCGGATCGGGGCCGAGCTCGGACTGCCCGTGTTCCTCTACGCACCGCCCGAGCGCGGCCCGGCCTTCTACCGGCGCGGCGGGACGGCGGGGTTGCAGAAGCGCCTCGACGCGGGCGAGCTCGCACCCGACTTCGGGCCGCCTCGGCTGCACGAGACGGCCGGAGCCGTGATCGTCGGTGCGCGGCGGCCGCTGATCGCCTTCAACGTCAATCTGCGCGGCGATGTGAGTGTGGCGCGGGAGATCGCTGCGGTCGTGCGCGAGAAAGGCGGCGGCTTTCCCGGCGTGCGCGCGCTCGGGCTCGATCTGCCGAGGGCAAAGCTCGTACAGGTGTCGATGAACGTCGAGGATTGGGAGGCCGTCGGCGCTGCACGAGATCGTCGCGCGGGTCGAGGCCGAGGCACGGGCGCGCGGCGCCGAGGTTGTCGGGTCTGAGCTCGTGGGCCTCATGCCCGCCGGGGCCGCCGCAGCAGCGGCCGGGGCGGTGCTCAGGATCGACGGGTTCGATGCGGGACACGTGCTCGAGCTGCGCGCGGCCTTGCCGTGGCCCCCGAACTAGACTCGGGCCGTGACCGCGACGCATGCGCTGACGGGCGACGACCTCTCCCTCGACGACGTCTGGGCGATCGCGGTCGAACGGCAGCCGGCCTCGATGCTGTCCGACGCCGCGCGGGACCAGATGCGAGCGGCGCGCTCCGTCGTCGAGGCAGTGGCGCACGGGGCGAACGAGCACACCTACGGCGTGAACACGGGCTTCGGCAGGTTCGTCTCGAAGTCGATCCCCGAGGACCAGACCGAGGAGCTGCAGCTGCGACTGCTCCGGTCGCACGCGTGCGGCGTCGGCGAGCCCTACCCCGACCCGGTCGTGCGCGCCGCGATGCTGCTGCGCGCGAACGCACTTGCGAAAGGGAACTCGGGCGCGCGGGTCGAGACCGTCGAGCTGCTGCTCGAGTGCCTGAACCGCGGCGTCCTGCCCTTCGTGCCTGCACGCGGCTCCGTCGGTGCCTCGGGTGACCTCGCGCCGCTCGCGCACCTTGCTCTGCCGCTCGTCGGTGAAGGGCATGCCTGGTGGGAGGGCGAGCTCCTCGACGGCGCCGACGCGCTCGCGCGCGCCGGACTGGAGCCCGTGCGCCTGCTCGCGAAAGAAGGGCTCTCGCTGATCAACGGGACGCAGTTCATGGCGGCCCAGGGAGCGCTCGCGCTGGTTCGCGCGTGGCGGCTCGCCCGTGCGGCCGACTGCGTGTGCGCGCTGTCGCTCGAGGCGCTGCAAGGCTCGCGCAACTCCTTCATCCCGCAGGTGCACGCTCTGCGGCCGCTCCGCGGTCAGGCGGCGTCGGCGCGCAACGTCCTGCGCCTGCTCGACGACTCGGCGATCACCGAGTCGCATCGCTGGTGCGACAAGGTGCAGGACGCCTACTCGCTTCGCTGCGCGCCCCAGGTGCACGGAGCGTGTCGCGACCTGCTCGACTATGTCGACTACACCGTCTCGACGGAGCTGAACTCGGCGACCGACAACCCGCTCGTCCTCGTCGAGGACGGGATGCTCGTCTCAGCCGGCAATTTCCACGGCCAGCCGCTCGCCTTCGCACTCGACGCGCTTGCGATGGCCGTCGCCGAGCTTGCGAGCATCTCCGAGCGGCGCGTCGAACGGCTCGTCAACCCGAACCTGAGCGACGGCCTGCCTGCGTTTCTCACGACCGACGGCGGCCTGAACTCCGGGTTCATGATCCCGCAGTACGTCGCCGCCGCGCTCGTCTCGGAGAACAAGTCGCTCTGTCATCCAGCGTCGGTCGATTCGATTCCGACGAGTGCAGGCCAGGAGGACCATGTGTCGATGGGCAACGCCTCCGGCCTGAAGGCCTGGCAGGTCGTCGCGAACAGCGAGCGGGCGCTCGCGATCGAGCTGCTGGCCGCCACACAGGCGGTCGAGTTCCTTGCGCCGCTCGAGCCTGGCCGCGGCGGTCGCGCGACGCACGCGTTCGTCCGGTCGTTGTCGCGCGCGGTTGCGCGACGACCGGTCGCTCAGCCTCGGATATCGAGGCGGTGGCCGCGACGATTCGCGACGGGTCGCTGATCGCCGCGGTCGAGTCGGAGGTGGGTGAGCTCGAATGAGCCGCCGCTTGCAATGGGGGCTGCCGGAGACTCCGCGGCCGAGGCATCCGTATCGCGACACGCTGATCGTCTACGGAGCGCTTGCGATCCTGATCGTGCTGGTGGCGTGGCTGACGAACGGAGCGGTGGCGAAGGCCGCCGTCATCGCCGTGTTCTTCTTCCTGGTCGCCTCGGCGTGGAGCCTTTATCGCTGGCGCAGCCGGCTGCGCGCGGAGGCGGCTGCGCAGCGCGCCAACGAGGCTGAGCTGTGACCGTCGCCGGCTCGATCGAAGGGTTGGTCGAATCGCTCTGCGGCGATCTGTCGTCGATCCATGCTCCGCACGGCAGCGAGCTGAATGCGCGCTCCTGGTCGACAGAGGCGCCGCTCCGCATGCTGCTGAACAACCTCGACGCCGACGTCGCCGAGCGCCCCGAGGACCTCGTCGTCTACGGCGGCAGCGGCAAGGCGGCACGCTCGCACGACGCACTCAAGGCAATCGTCCGCGCGCTGCTCGAGCTCGGGGACGACGAGACGCTGCTCGTTCAATCCGGCAAGCCGGTGGCGGTGTTCCGGACCACGGTCGACGCGCCGCGCGTCCTGATCGCGAACTCGCTGCTCGTGCCGAAGTGGGCGACCTGGGACGAGTTCCGGCGTCTCGAGGCCGAGGGGCTGACGATGTTCGGCCAGATGACCGCCGGGTCGTGGATCTACATCGGCACGCAAGGAATCCTGCAAGGCACCTACCAGACGTTCGCCGCCGCGGGCGAGAAGCACTTCGGTTCCCCGTCGCTTGCCGGGCGGACGATCCTCACGGCGGGCCTGGGAGGGATGGGCGGCGCCCAGCCGTTGGCGGCGACGCTGGCGGGGGCGGCGATCCTCTGCGTCGAGGTCGACCAGTCGCGGATCGACCGCCGGCTCGAGACGCGTTACCTCGACGAGGCGACCGACTCCCTGGAGGACGCGCTCACGCGCGTTCGCGCGGCCGCGCTCGCAGGCCGTGCGCTCTCGATCGGCCTGCTCGGAAACGCGGCCGACGTCGTGCCCGAGCTGGCCCGGCGAGGCGAGCACTTCGACTTCGTCACCGACCAGACCGCCGCCCACGACCCGTTGACCGGGTATGTGCCGAGCGGTCTGTCCGTGGCGGAGGCCGACGCCCTGCGCGGGTCCGATCCGGACGAGTACCTGCGGCGCGCCCGGGCGTCGATCGCCGTGCACGTGGAAGGGATGCTCGAGTACGTCCGGGCCGGGAGCTACGTTTTCGATTATGGCAACAACCTGCGAGGTGAGGCCAGGGACGCCGGCGTAGCGGAGGCCTTCTCATACCCGGGCTTCGTCCCGGCCTATATCCGGCCGCTCTTCTGTCGCGGGATCGGGCCGTTTCGCTGGGCAGCGCTGTCCGGTGACCCGGCCGACATCGCCGTGATCGACGAGACGCTGCGCGAGCTCTTTCCCGGCGATCAGCTCCTGCAGCGGTGGCTTGCACTCGCTCCCGAGCGGGTCGCCTTCCAGGGCCTGCCGGCGCGCATCTGCTGGCTCGGCTACGGCGACCGGGCAAAGGCGGGGCTCGCCATCAACGATCTCGTGCGGTCAGGGCGGGTCAAGGCGCCGGTGGTGATCGGGCGGGATCATCTCGACGCGGGCTCGGTCGCATCGCCCTACCGCGAGACGGAGGCGATGCGCGACGGCTCCGATGCGATCGCCGACTGGCCGATCCTGAACGCGCTCGTCAACGTGGCTGCGGGCGCGACGTGGGTCAGCGTCCATCATGGTGGCGGCGTCGGCATCGGCCTCTCGATCCATGCGGGCATGGTCGTCCTCGCGGACGGCACGGCGGAGGCCGCCGAGCGACTCGGGCGCGTCCTGACGACCGACCCCGGTATGGGCGTCGTCCGGCACCTCGACGCGGGCTATCCGGAAGCGGAGGCCGCAGCGCGCGAGCACGGCCTCTCGACGCCGATGTTCGACGCGTAGCCGCATGGCCCGTCCCGCTGCCCGGGGCACGACACGGCTGCTGCTTCGCGACCTCGTGCAGGTCGTCACGCCCGCCGCCGGAACGGTGCCGCGCCGTGGCCGCGAGCTCGCCGCGATCGACGTGATCGACAACGCGTTCATCCTCTGCGACGGCGACCGGATCGCGGCGGTCGGGCGTATGCGCGACCTGCCTGCGCTCGACGGTGACCTGGAGGAGCTCGACGGTCGCGGCCTCTGCGCGGTCCCGGGCCTCGTCGACTGCCACACGCATCCGGCGTGGGGCGGCGACCGGGTCGATGAGTTCTCGCTTCGCGCCGCCGGCGCGAGCTACGAGGAGCTGCACGCCGCGGGCGGCGGGATCCTCTCGACCGTCCGCGCGACGCGGGCGCTCGGCGTGGACGGCCTGCGCGACCGGGTCGAGCGTCACGCCGCGTGGTTCCTCGCGCACGGCACGACGACGTGGGAGGGCAAGTCGGGTTACGGCCTCGACCGGGAGACGGAGCTCGAGTCGCTGCGAGCCGTGCGCGCCGCGGGTGGCCTTCCGACCTGGCTCGGGGCGCACTCGGTGCCGCCGGAGTTCTCCGACGCGGACGCCTACCTCGACTTCGCGCTGGCCGAGGTGCTGCCCGAAGCGGCCGAGCTTTCCGATGCCGCCGATGTCTTCCTCGAGCGCGGAGCCTTCGACGCGCTCCAGGCACGCCGCTATCTCCTGGCGTGCCGCGACGCCGGGCTCGCCTTGCGGCTGCACGGCGATCAGTTCACGGAGAGCGGGGCGGTGCCCCTGGCGGTCGAGCTCCGCGCGCGTTCGGTCGACCACCTCGAGGCGACGGGGGATGACGGCGTGCGGATGCTGGCCGAGCACGACGTCGTGGGCGTCTTGCTGCCTGCGAGCGCGCTCTTCCTCGACCGGCCCATGCCCCCCGCCCGCGCACTGGCCGATGCGGGTGCGCCGCTCGCGCTCGCGACCGACTTCAACCCGGGCAGTTCGTTCACGGCCGGCCTCCCGCTCATCTGCTCGCTCGCCTGCACGCAATTGCACCTCGGCCCGGAGGAAGCGCTGACCGCGGTGACGGTCAATGCGGCCCATGTCCTCGGGCTCGCTGACGATCGGGGCCGCATTGCGCCGGGCCTGAGGGCCGACCTGACGCTCCTCGGCGTGCCCGACTGGCGCTACCTCGCCTACCACCTGGCCGGCGATGTCGTTGCGGGTGTCGTGCGCGGCGGTTCGCTCGTTCTGCGGCGCTAACCTGCGGCATGCCCACGCGCAAGCAGCGGCGCCGCCGCAGCAAGGACTTCAGGCACGACGTCCGCGTCTTCGAGGTCGACGAAGAGGGCAACGAGGTGCCGATCGCCGACCTGCGCGCACGCGAGGAGAAGCCGAAGGCGGCGGCCCAGACAAAGGGCAAGCAGAAGCAGCCGTCGCGCACGAAGAGCGGTCGGCCCATTCGTGAGGTCTCACCACCGTCGTGGGAGCGGGCGTTCAAGCGCGGCGGTCTGATGGGCGCGTTGATGCTGGTCGCGTTCCTGTTCCTGTTCAAGAGCGCGCCGATAGGCCTGCGGGTGGCATGGGGCGCGTTCTACGCCCTCGCGTTCATCCCTCTGACGTACTGGATCGACCGCACCGCGTATCGCACCTACCTGCGGCGGTCGGCTCGTCAGTCCGGCAAGAAGCCCTAGTCAGTCGGAGCCGCGGTAGTGGCCCGCACCGGGCCACGGCGCCAGGAGCATGAGCACGCGCGCGCCCGCGTCACTGCGCAGGGAGTGCCGCTCGTCGGGCTCGAACCGCATCAGTGTGCCGCGGCCGACCGCGATCGTCTCGGCGCCCGCACTGATCTCGACCGCGCCCTCGAGCACGGTGATCCACGCGTTCTCCTTCACCTGGTGCTCGCCGAGCGACTGGCCGGGCCGGAGCACGATCAGGATCGACCGCGCGCCGTCGTCCGAGTGGAGGACGATCGGGTCGCGTGTGCCCTCGGGGGCTTCGAGGTCGAGGAGGTCCCAGCGCTGCACCGAGAAAGCGTATCCAAGCGCGGATACACTCAAACGCTGCTCATGCCGCTCGCCGTCGACAGCTTCGTCATGGGGCCTTTCCAATCGAATTGCTACGTCGTGCGGAGCGAGCGGGGAGCGTCCGACGCCGCGGTGATCGATCCCGGCGCCGACCCGACCGAGCTCCGGCTCGAGCTCGCGCGTCTCGGGTCGCGGACCGCAGGCATCCTCGTCACGCACACCGATGTGGATCACATCGGCGGCGTCGCCGCGCTTGCCGACGGGACCGGTGCGGAGGTCTGGGCGCCTGCGGGTGAGGTCGAGGCGCTGCGCAGCGGAGAGACGCGTGGGTCGATGCGCGTCCCGCCTCACGAGCCCGCGCATACCGTCACGGGCGGCGACGAGGTGACCGTCGCGGGTCTCACATTCGAGGTGATCGACGTTCCCGGTCATTCCGCCGGGCACGTCGCCTTCCACACGGGTGGTGAGCTCTTTTCCGGCGACCTGCTGTTCGCGGGCTCGGTGGGGCGCGTCGATCTGCCCGGCGGAGACTGGGAGACTCTGCTCGACTCGGTGCGGGCGCTGCTCGACCGGTATCCGCCCGAGACAGTCGTTCGTCCCGGGCACGGCCCGGCAACCACGCTCGGCCGGGAGCTCGAGACGAACCCCTTCCTGCGGGAACTGCGGTCCGAACGTAGCGGCCCCGCGACGTAGGCTTGACGGAGTCGCGGAACAGCGGAGCCGCCGGCTTGGCCGGCGGGGGAGCGAAGAAGTTTCAAGCGCCGCGCGGGACGCACGACGTGCTGCCGAACGACGCAGCGTGGTGGCAGCTCGTTCGCATGATGGAGGAGGTGACCGCGCTCTACGGCTGGCGCCGGATCCAGACGCCCGGTTTCGAAGACACAGGGCTCTTCGCCCGGACGTCGGGAGCCGCGTCCGATGTCGTGCACAAGGAGATGTACAACTTCACCGACCGGAGCGACCGGCCGCTGACGCTTCGTCCCGAAGGCACGGCACCGATCTGCCGCGCGTATCTCGAGCACGGCATGCATCGCGACCCGCAGCCGGTGAAGGCCTACACGATCGCGCCGATGTACCGCTACGGCGCGCCAGGGCGCGGCCGCTACCGCGAGCACTACCAGCTGTCCGTCGAGGCGATCGGCAGCGCCGATCCGGCGGTCGATGCGGAGATCATCGAGCTCTATCGTGAGCTGCTGCGAAGACTCGGGGTCACCAAGTGGGAGCTCCGTCTCAACTCGATCGGCGACGCGAGTTGCCGCCCGCAGTACATCGATCGCCTGAATGCCTGGCTCGACGAGCACGCAGACCTGCTCGACGACGACGCACGGCACAAGCGTGCGACGAGCCCGTTGCAGGTGTTCGACGTCAAGTCACCGTCCGTGCGCGCGGCGCTCGAGGATGCGCCCAAGATCGGTGAGTCGCTTTGCGACGAATGTCGCAGCCACTTCGACGCCGTGCGCCGGCAACTCGACGTCTACGGTGTGCCGTACGTCATCGACCCGACGCTGGTGCGGGGGCTCGACTACTACTCGCGGACGACGTTCGAGTTCATCGGTCCCGACGAGAACGCCAACTCGACCATCTGCGGCGGCGGTCGCTACGACGGGCTCGTCGAGCAGATCGGCGGCCCGCCGACGCCTGCGATCGGGTTCGGCGCCGGTCTCGAGCGCCTGCTGCTCGCACTCGAGAACGAAGGAGTCACCGTCGCGCAGCCGGGCGTCAAGGTGTTCTTCGTCGTCGACGACCCCGCGTTCCGCGAGGACGCCCTGCAGGCGCTTGCGGATCTGAGGCGGGCCGGGATCTCTGCCGACACCGACTATGCCGGCCGCTCGTTCAAGGGGCAGATGACGCAGGCTGCTCGAAGCGGCGCCGATACGGTCGTGATCGTTCGCGCAGGCGGTGCGACGATCAATCGCGACGGACGCGGCGAGCAGCCGGTCCTGCTCGCTGAGGTCGTCGCTACGCTCACGGCGTGAGCTGGCGCGACCTCTATTGCGGAGAACTCCGGACCGATCACATCGGCACGCGGGTCACCGTCGCCGGGTGGGCGGACACGCGGCGCGACCACGGCGGGCTCGTCTTCATCGACCTGCGTGACCACACCGGCAAGCTCCAGCTGGTCGTCAATCCGGAGCATGCCGCCGCTGCAGCGCAGGCCGCACGCGAGATTCGCAACGAATTCGTCCTCCAGGCCGAGGGAGAGATCGTCGCCCGCGGCCCGGAGTCGGTCAACCCGAACCTGCCGACCGGAGACGTCGAGATGCAGGTCGACAGGCTGACCATCCTCTCGCGCTCGACCCCGCTGCCGTTCCAACTCGACGAGGAGAACGTCGACGAGACACTGCGGCTCCGCTACCGCTGGCTCGACATGCGGCGCGACCGGATGCAGCGGAACTTCCGCCTCCAGCACACTGCGATCGCCGCGATGCGCGGTGCGATGGACGCTCAGAACTTCATCGACGTCTGGACGCCGAGCATGACGCGCGGAACGCCCGAAGGCGCGCGCGACTTTCTCGTGCCGGTACGCCTCCAGCCCGGAAAGTTCTTCGCCCTCGCGCAATCGCCGCAGATCTTCAAACAGCTCTGCATGGTCGGCGGCTTCGACCGGTACTACCAGATCGCCACCTGCTGGCGTGACGAGGACCTCCGCGCCGATCGTCAGTTCGAGTTCCGTCAGCTCGATCTCGAAATGGCCTTCGTCGAGCGCGAGGACGTGCTCGACGTCATGGAGACCGCCGTGGTCGCCTCGTTCGAGGCTCTCGACCGCGAGGCACCGTCGCGTCCGTTCCCGCGGATCTCGTTCGACGAGGCCATGACGCGCTACGGGTCCGACAAGCCGGACCTCCGGTTCGGTCTCGAGATCCAGGATGCGACGGCAGTGACGCGGGAGTCCGAGTTCGGAGTCTTCCGGAGCGCAGAGGCGGTTCGTTTCATCGTTGCGCCCAGGGCGTTCTCCCGCAGTGAGATCCAGCGCCTCGAGGACCTCGCGAAGGAGTGGGGTGCGAAGGGGCTCGCGTACGTCGTCGTCGACGAGGACGGCGAGGTCCGCTCGCCGATCGCGAAGTTCCTCGCGCCGGCCGAGCTGTCGGCACTCGAGGCGCCTCCCGGATCGACCGTGCTGTTCGGCGCAGGGAGCGACGCGGCCGTGCTTCGCGTTCTCGGCCTTCTGCGTCTGCACCTCGGCCGGGAGCTCGGGTTGATCGACCCGGATCTCGACGTCTTTCACTGGGTGCTCGATTTTCCCCTCTTCGAGCAGGACGAGGAGTCGGGCGAGTGGACGTTCATGCACCACGCGTTCACCGCGCCCGTCGCCGGCGACGAGGTCTGGGACGAAGCGAGCCCGGCCGGGGTGCGCGGGCAGCACTACGACCTCGTGTGGAACGGGTGGGAGCTCGGCTCAGGCTCGATCCGCATCCACGACGTCGAGGTGCAACAGCGGGTATTCCGGACGATCGGCCTGACGGCGGACGAGGCCCAGTCGAAGTTCGGTTACCTCCTCGAGGCGCTCGCGATGGGCGCTCCTCCGCACGGTGGCTTCGCCATGGGCATCGAGCGCTTCATCGCGTTGATGGCCGGCGAGCCTGACATTCGGCAGGTGATCGCCTTCCCGAAGGTCTCGAGCGGCTCGGATCCGCTGACCGGCGCACCGACCCCGATGCCGGACGAGGTCCTGCGAGAGCTCGGTCTTCAGGCGGTTCCGGACGAAGGGAAGCGCCCGGAACTTCCACTGGGGCGCGATGCCTGATCGGCGCGGCTCGCGGTTCGTGCTCGAGGCGCTGTTCCTCGTCGGACTCGCGGTGGCCGTCACGCTGGCCAAGCTCGACGCACTCGAGATCGCCGGGGTCATGCTGCTCGGCTGGTTGGTGGTCGCCATTCTCGAATGGGCGGCGTGGCGCGGCGAGCCGCACTACGGCAGCGGGCTCCCGCCGCGCTACTACGTCCCGAACGTCAACCTGCCGCCCGCCCAACCGCTCGAACAGGTGCGCGTGGGCTATCCGGAGGCCCACCGCGACGAGGCGCCGACCTGGATCGCCTCGGCCGCGCTGCGCGAGGAGGTGCTCGGCGAGTGGCCGCACGCAACGCCGCTGCCGGTCGAGCTGCCGGCCGAGCCGGCAGAGGAGCAGCAAGGCCCCGGTGCGGAGCCATGGGCTCCGGTGGCACTGCCGGCCGTCCTCCCCGACGATTCGGGCGCTGAACCGGAGCGCGCGGTCGAGCGTAGAGCCGCGGTGCCTGGGCGTGGCGTGGCGCGCTACAGCCTCGACCCACTGGGCGACCCGCCGCCCCGCCGGCGGTTCGGCCGAGGCGGCACGGATGCACCGCAGTCCGTCGAGGTCTCGGCTCGGCCCGGAGGGGCACGAGCGCTTCCGGGCCAGGCGAATCGGCAGGAGTAGCGCGTGAGCCGGCTCGGATGAGGCCGAATCTTGCGGTGCGCGAGGTCGCGCTCGCCGGCGTCGCGCTGCTGGCGGCCGCCGTTTCGCTCGCGGTGACGGCTCAGACCCGCGACGAGCACAGTACGAGCCCGAAACCCGTGGGCTCGTTCGTCGCTCTCGCCGGCTCCGCGGGCCCGGCTGCCTTCGGGCGCACCACGGCGTGCGGGGGCGTCCTCCAGCCGGACACGGAAGGCGTCGCACACCCCACGCTTCCTTGCGGGGCCCGGATCTTCATCACCTTCCACGGCACCACCGTGCTCACGCAGGTCGTCGACCGCGGGCCATACGAGCCGGGGCGCCAGTTCGACCTGACCGACGCGCTCGCCCGCAGGCTCGGCCTGCACGGCGTCCAGCCGATCCGCTGGTCGTACGCGCGGGCCGGGTGATCGCCGCTAGGGTCTGAAACGAGTGCTCGATCTCGTTCGTAGAGCCGCGTACATGTAGAACCAACACCATGTGAAAGGGAGCCCGGGTCGGGCCTAGGCATCTGATGCCGACGGTTCGCACGGCACCCACCTGGCTTGTCCAGGTTCACGTGGACGCGGCGCAAACGGCGAGATCGGAGCATGGTGGGGGGAGCCTCGGCTCCCCCCACGACTCTTCGCCAGTACCCTGGCCCGATGCAGGAGCTGTACGGAGATTCGGCGCGCGGCGCCGACTGGGCCGCCGTTCGGCTCCGGGTGCAGGACGGCCGGATCCTCGACGCAGACGCGCCGGGCATCGACACCGACCTGCGCGGGCTGACCCTGCTCGAGGCGTGTGCCGTCGGCGGAGAGACGCTGCCCGTCGACGCGCTGGCAAACGCGCTCGCGCCCGCTGTGCGCGCCGCTCCCGATCCCGGCCGGGTCGCGGTCGCGATGAGCGGCGGAGTCGACAGCGCCGTGACCCTCCTCAAGGCCGGGCCGTCGGCCGTCGGCGTCACCTTGCGCCTGTGGCTGGACCCGAACGGGCCCGACGCCGAGCGCGCCTGTTGCTCGCCGAGCGCGGTGCTCGCCGCACGCCGGTCGTGTCACGCCCGAGGTCTCCCGCACGTCACTCTCGATCGGCGTGAGGCGTTTCGCCGGGCGGTCGTCACACCCTTCGTCCGCGGTTACGCGCGAGGCGAAACGCCGAACCCGTGCATTCGCTGCAATGGTGGGTTCCGTTTCGCCGAGCTGCTCTCGTTCGCCAGCCGCGTAGGCGCAGCGGCGCTTGCGACAGGCCACTACGCACGGATCGTGGAGCGCGACGGGCAGCTGCTGCTCGCCCGCGGTATCGATCCGAACAAGGATCAGAGCTACATGCTCGCCCGCCTGGCGCCCCGTCACCTGGCGCGGATTCGCTTCCCGCTGGGGGCCCAGACCAAGGAGGAGACGCGGGCCGAGGCCGCTGCCGCCGGGCTCGCGGCGGCTCACCGTGCGGAGAGCCAGGAGGCGTGCTTCCTCGCGGGCGACGACTATCGCTCCTTCCTCGACCGGCAAGGGCTGCCTGCAGCGGTCGGTGCGATCGTCGACGAGGCCGGCGAGCAGCTCGGCGAGCACCGCGGCTACTGGCAGTTCACGCCTGGGCAGCGGCGCGGCCTCGGCGTCGCCGCAGCAGAGCCGCTGTACGCCGTTGCCACCGACCCCCGCACGAACACGGTGGTGGTCGGGCCGCGCGCCGCCCTCGCCCGCACCCGCGTGTCGGCCCGCGGCCAGGTCTATGCGCCCGTCAGTCGAGTCACCGCGAAGCTCCGCTACCGCTCACCCGCCGTCCCGGCAACCGTCGAGGCGACCGCGACCGGATTCCGGCTCCAGCTCGACGAACCTGCCTACGGAGTGGCCCGTGGCCAGGCCGCCGTCCTGTACGACGGCGACGTCGTGGTCGGTTCCGGGTTGGTCACGTCAGCCGCCGCGGGCTAGGCTGGTCAGCGGTGGTCGTCGCCTTCACCTATGGGGATCTCGCGTACCTCGCACTCGCGGTGTTTCTCGTCGCCGTCGGTCTCGGGATGTCCTGGGCCTTTTTGCGGTTGGCCGTGACGTTCGACCGGCTCTCGTCGTTGATCCGGGGAACAGAGCGTGAGGCTCTACCGGTGATCAACAAGGTCGGGGGCTCGGTGGACCGCGTCAATCATCAGCTCGACAAGCTCGACACAGCGACCGACAGCGCGGTCGATGCCGTCGAAGCGGTGGACGAGGCTGTCCGCGCAGCCAGCTTCGCCGTCAAACGCCCCGTGCAGAAGGCCGTCGGCCTGTCGGCGGGGCTCACGCACGGCTGGGCATCGCTCAAGTCGCGCCGCAGCTGGTCCGACGCCGTGGCCGAGGGCAAGGACGCCGCCGAGCGGCGTGAGCGCGACCTCGACGAGGAGTTGAAGTCGACGCATGGCCCCTAAGGCCGACGAGATCACGCTGACGGTGCCGCGCTCGCCGGGCTTCGACGGTGTTGCGCATCTCGTCCTCGGCGGGCTCGCCGCTCGGCTGAACCTGACCGTCGAGAGCCTCGAGGACCTGCAGCTTGCACTCGACGCGGTATTCGACCGGATCGCTCCGGGCTCCGAGGATGTGACCGTGCAGGTGTCGTTGCGCGACGGCGAGCTCGAGACACGGATCGGGCCGCTGCTGCCCGCGTTGCTGGACGAGATCGAGTACGAGGCCAACGACGGCGAGCTACGCGTGCGCCGCGTTCTCGACTCGACCGTCGACGACGTACATGTCGACGGCGAGTGGGTGCGACTGACCAAGCGGGTGGCGACCGTTGGCTGAGAACGACAAGGTCCTCCTCCGGCGCTACCACGAGGAAGGCGACCTGCAGGCGCGCGAGCAGCTGATCGAGCAGTACATGTCGCTCGTTCGCTCGCTGGCCCGGCGCTACAGCTATCGCGGAGAGCAGCTCGACGACCTGGTTCAGATCGGCTCGATCGGGTTGATCAAGGCGATCGATCGCTTCGACATCAACCGCGGCGTCGAGCTGACCACCTACGCGACGCCGAACATCATCGGCGAGATCAAGCGTCATTTCCGCGATCGCGGCTGGGCCGTCCGTGTGCCGCGCGGCTTGCAGGAACTGAACGTCCAGCTTTCCAAGCTCGTGGAGCAGCTGACCGTCGAGAACGCGCGCTCACCCACGATCGCCGAGCTCGCCGAGGCGGCTGGAGTCGAGGAGGAGGACGTCCTCGAGGCGCTCGAGTCGGGACGGGCCTACTCGTCGCTCTCGCTTTCGTCGGGCGGCGGCACCGAGGACGGCGAAGAGCTGGATCCGCTCGAGTCGCTCGGTGAGATCGAGCACGAGTACGAGGTGTCGGAGGATCGTGCTGTGCTGGCGCCCGGATTCAAGGTGCTCGACGAGCGCGAGCGGGCGATCCTGCACCTGCGATTCTTCGAAGGGTTGACGCAGTCGCAGATCGCGCAGCAGGTCGGCATCTCGCAGATGCACGTCTCGCGGCTGATCCGCCGCGCGCTCGAGAAGATCCGAAACGAGATCGCCGCCGGCGAGTTCGACCCCGAACGCGCCGCCTGATCGAAACCGTCGATCGATCGGGCTGGCGCGTAAGACGGTCCGCGTAGCGTCCGGGCATGCGGCTCGTCGACCTCGACAGCGCAACGCTCGCGGTCCACGAGTGGGGCCCTGCCGACAGGGCCGGCGCTCCTCTTCTGGCATGCACTCGGTCCTGACGCATCGGCCGGGTACTTCGCGCCCGGTCGCGGAGCGGCTCGCGGCGGCTGGACTATCACGTCGTCGCCGTGGACGGCCCTGGTTTCGGTAGGTCGCCGCTGCTGGACGAGGACCGCTACGCCCTCGACTCGCTGGCCGACCTCGTCCAGGAGCTCGTCGTTCGGCTGGAGCTCGCGCCCCTGGTCGTGATGGGGCATTCGTGGGGCGGCGCGATCGCGGTGCGCTACGCCGCCGCCCATCCTGAGACACGTGAGCGGGCTCGTGCTCCTCGACAGCGGGCACATCGACTACGGCGACCTGCCCGGCGTCGACGCCGACCGTCCCGTCTCCGAGTGGGTCGACGAGGTGCGCGCGCGGGACGGCCTCCTGCCGGAGGCGCGCGGCCGTGCAATGCACGGGCTCACAGCCAGCGTGAGCGACGCGTGGCCGGAGATCGCCCGGCACCGCATCCCGACGCTGCTCGTGCTCGCGACGCTGCCACCGCACGTCGACCAGAACCGCGAGCACGTCGGCCGGTTTCAGGAGGCGATCCCCGGCGCCGAGGTGCGGTGGGCCGCGAACGCCGGCCACGGCATCGTCGACGACGTCGGCCCGCCGCTCGGAGACGAGATCGCCGTTTGGCTCGCAGCGAACCTCGACGAGCCCTGAGCCGACAGGTCGCCGCGAGACCAGTCCCGTGGTCAGACCAAAGTCGTACCGAGGTGCGACAAACGTTCCCTAGGGCGTCCGTACACTGTTCGTCCGTGGCGATGACGACGAACGAACTGCGCGAGGCCTTTCAGCGCTTCTACGAGGAGCGTGGTCATCTGCGTGTGCCCGGGCACTCGCTGATTCCGCCGGCGGAGGACCAGACGACGCTCTTCATCATCGCCGGGATGCAGCAGTTCAAGCCGTACTTCCTGCGCACCAAGGAGCCGCCGCGGGAGCGCGTCGTCAGCGTCCAGCCGTGCCTGCGCGCCGGCGGGAAGGACAACGACCTCGACGAGGTCGGGCGCACGGAACGGCATTGCTCCTTCTTCGAGATGATGGGCAACTTCTCGTTCGGCGACTACTACAAGGACGAGGCCGTCGACTTCGCGTGGGACTGGGTCACCCAGGTGCTCGGGCTCGAGCCGGAGCGCCTCTGGGCGACCGTCCACGAAGGGGACCCGCTGCTCGAGCTGGAGGAGGACACCGTCGCGATCGAGGCCTGGCAGCGCGTCGGCATCCCGCCCGAGCGCATCGTCCGGCTCGGGAAGGACAACTTCTGGCAGGCCGGCGAGACGGGGCCGTGCGGGCAGTGCACCGAGATCTTCTACGACCGCGGCGAAGAGTACGCCTGCGGCGACCCGAACTGCGGCCCGGGCCATTGCGACCGGATCATGGAGATCTACAACCTGGTCTTCATGGCCTACGACCTGCAGCCGGGCAACCTGCTCGTGCACCTCCCGACGCCGAATGTCGACACCGGCAACGGCATCGAGCGGACCGCGTGCGTCCTCCAGGGCGTCAGCTCGGTGTTCGACACCGACGGATTCCAGGTGATCATGGACTGGATCGAGAGGGAGTCGGGCGTCGCCTACAACGACAGCCAGGTGTCGCAGCGGGCGCATCGCGTGCTCGCCGATCACGGCCGCGCCGTCACCTTCCTGATCGCCGAGGGGATCGAACCGTCGAACGAGGGGCGCGGCTACATCTGCCGCCGCCTGCTTCGCCGTGCGATCTACCAGGCCAAGCGCATCGGCCTGGACGGAGTCCACCGGCTGCCCGCGGTCGTCGTCGAGCAGATGGGCGATGCCTACCCGGCGCTGCGCGAGCACGCAGGTCACATCGAGCGGATCGTGCGGGCCGAGGAGGAGAAGTTCTCCGAGACGCTCGCGCGCGGGATGAAGGTGTTCGACGACCTCGCCGGCCAGGAGGCGATCACCGCCGACGATGCATTCGTCCTCGTCGCGACGTACGGCTTCCCGATCGAGCTGGCGCAGGAGCTCGCCGAGGAGCGCGGACAGGCTCTCGACATGGACGGTTTCCGTGACCTGATGGAGGACCACCGCGAGGTCTCGCGCGGCGGGGGAGACGACACTGCGCAGCAGATTGCCTCCCAGCTCGTCGGCGCCGGCAAGCGGGCCACGGAGTTCGTCGGGTACTCGAAGACCGACGTGCTCACTGCGGTGATCGACACGGCACCGGCGGGCGGAACACGGCAGTTCGTCAAGCTCGAGCAGAGCCCGTTCTACGCCGCAGGCGGCGGCCAGGTCAGCGATCGCGGAACGATCACTGTCGAAGGAGAGACGGAGAAGCTGGACGTCGTCGAGGTCCTGAAGTTCGGCGACGACCAGGTGCTCGTCGTCGAGCTCTCGGGTCGTCTTCTGCTGACGCCCGGCACGCGCGTCCACGCAGTCGTGAACTGGAGCGACCGCTTCCCCACGCAGGCAAACCACACCGCGACTCATCTGCTGCATCAGGCGCTCCGCGACGTGCTCGGCGACCATGTGAAACAGGCGGGCTCAGCGGTGCGGCCCGACAAGCTGCGCTTCGACTTCACCCACGACCAGCAGCTGACGCAGGAGGAGCGCGACCGTGTCGAGCGCATCGTCAACGACCGGGTGTTCGAGGCGATCCCGGTGCGCACGTACGTGACGCCGATCGAAGAAGCTCGCAAGCTCGGCGCGATGATGTTGTTCGGCGAGAAGTACGGCGACGAGGTGCGTGTCGTCGAGATCGGCGACTACTCGGCCGAGCTCTGTGGCGGCACGCACGTCCGCTCGACCGCGGAGATCGGCTCGTTCCGGATTCTCAGCGAAGGCTCCGTCGGCTCGGGAGCCCGCCGCATCGAGGCGGTCACGTCGGGCGAAGCGTGGACGCTGCTCGAGGGTCGCTCGAGGGAGCTCGACGACGTTCGGACGGAGCTCGAGGAGCTCAGGCGTGCCTCCAAGAAGCCGAAGCAGGCCGAGGTCGAGAACGGACCGAACATCCTGTGGCAGGACAAGCAGGGGAAGGTCTTCGTGGCCGAGATCGAGGGGGCGCGTGGCAGTGCCCTGCGCGACCTGTCCGACCAGC
This sequence comes from uncultured Thermoleophilia bacterium, assembly GCA_963703445.1. Lineage (GTDB taxonomy): Bacteria > Actinomycetota > Thermoleophilia > Gaiellales > Gaiellaceae > PALSA-600. The sequence goes on from CAVPEK010000001.1 coordinate 594,820, forward strand.
TCCGCCAGCGCGAGGGGGCGGACGCGGTCGTGCTCGCCTCGGCAGACGACGGGAAGGTCGCGCTCGTCGTGAACCTCGACAACTCGCTCGCCGGCCTCGACGCCGTGGCGATCGTCCGTGAGCTCGGGCCGCTGATCGGCGGCGGGGGAGGCGGCCGTCCCACACTCGCCGAAGCCGGCGGCAAGAACGTCGACGGCGTCCGCGACGCTCTCGCAGCGGGCCGCGACCGGCTCACCGCCGCGCTCGCGTGACCAAGGTCGTTGCGCTCGACTACGGGTCGGCCCGCACGGGCGTCGCCGTGTCGGACCCCACAGGCACTGTTGCCCGCCCGGTGACGACGGTCGAACGCGCGGCGACCGATGTCGGGTTTGCGAAGCTTCTCGCCGTCATCGGCGCCGAGGAGCCCGACGAGATCGTGGTCGGCATGCCGCTCACGCTCCGCGGGGAGCACGGGCAACAGGCCCGCGAGACGGCCGAGTTCGTCGAGCGTCTCCGTGGCGCTCTGGCGACCCCGGTCGAGACCTACGACGAGCGGTTCACGTCCGTGCTGGCGGACGGCGACGATGCACGTGCGGCCGCCCATCTCCTGTCGAGCTATCTCGAGTGGCAGAGCGCCCGGCGCTGAGCAAGGGGCGTGGGCCGAGCGGGCCGTCGCGGCAGCAGATTCGCCGTCGGCGCCTCGTCGCGTTGACGGCGAGCATCGGCGCCGTCATCGCCGTGGTGGTCGCGGTCGTCGTCGCCTTCCCACATGTGCATCACTCGCCTGCACCGAAGCCGGTGGTGATCGCCCCGCCGAAGCCCTTCCGCATCGTCTTCCCCGAAGGTTTCACACGCGCGCAGATGGCCGTCCGAGTGCACGACGTCGCAGCGATCGCGAGGCGCAAGAGCCACAAGCCGGTCAAGCTGAACGCCGTGCGGCGTATCTCGCCGCGATCGCGCCATGCGTCGATCACGTGCTTTCGCCCGCGTGCGCAGCGGAATCTCGAAGGCTTCCTCTTCCCGGCGACGTACGACTTCCTGAACTCGACGACGAACGCCCAACTCGTCCGAGACCAGCTGGTCGCGTTCTGCGAGAACTGGGCGCACGTGAATCTCACCTATGCGCACTCGAAGAACCTCACCGACTACGACGTGCTCGTGATCGCGTCGATGATCGAGAAGGAGACGGTCGTGCCTGCGGAGCGGAAGCTCGTGTCCGCGGTGATCTACAACCGGTTGCACGCGGGCATGCCGCTCGGGATCGACGCGACGCTCCGCTACGGGCTGAACATCCCGCCGACCCAGTCGATCCTCGAGTCGCAGCTCCAGAGCGACAGTCCCTACAACACGCGCAAGACGACCCGGCTGCCCCCGACGCCGATTGCCAACCCGGGCCTGGCCTCGATCGAGGCGGCGGCGCATCCTGCGCATGTCGACTACCTCTACTTCGTGCGCAAGCCCGACAAGATCCACCAGTTCTTCACGGCCAGCGCGGCGGCGTTCGCGCAGTACGAATGCGCCCACGGGTACGGCTGTTGAACCACGTCGCTCTCCTCGGGAGCCCGGTCGCGCACTCGCTGTCGCCGCGGATGCAGAACGCCGCATTCGCCGAGTGCGGGCTCGACTGGGACTACGCCGCATTCGATGTCGCCGACCCGGTCGCCGCGGTCGGTGCGCTGCAGACACTCGGCTTCGCCGGCGCGAACGTGACAATCCCGCACAAGCAGGCGGTCGTCGAAGCATGCGACGAAGCGGACGGCGATGCGGTCAACACGATCGTCTTCCGCGACGGGACGGGTCCTCGGCTTCAACACCGATCGCGAGATCCTCGCCGGAATCGACGCGACTCGTGCCTGCCTGATCGGCGCCGGGGGTGCCGCCCGGGCGTTGCTGCCTGCCCTGCCCGAGGACACGCGCGTGTTCACTCGCTCGGGCCTGTGGCCGCCCGACGCCACGGACTGCGATCTCGTGGTCAATGCGACTCCAGAACGTCAGCTGCTGCTCGTCCAGCCGCGCGCGGGGCAGACCGTGGTCGATCTGGCCTACGGCGAAGAGGAGACAGCGCTCGTCATCGCGGCACGGGCCGCCGGCTGCACGGTGATCGACGGACGGGAGGCGCTCGTCCGGCAGGGCGCGGCAAGCTTCCGCCTGTGGACGGGTCTCGAGCCGCCGCGTCGACGCGATGCGCGCTGCGGTCAGGCCCTAGCCCAGACCGCGAGCGCGGCCGCCGCTGCGAGAACGAGTCCGGCCGCCACCAGGATCGTGGTCGTCCAGTTGCGGCCGCTCGGCGCCGGTTGCACGGCCACGGCCACGCGATGAGGCACGGCGGTGCGGTAGGTGTACACCGTCGTCGAGGATCCCTCCGGATCGGGATTCGCGAGAAAGCGCTCGAACTGCTGCACTCGCGCCACGGTCAAGGCGAGCTTGGTGGCGTCGGCGAGCGCCTGGCGCCCGGAGAGCCCGGTGAGCTCTTCGGCCGCGGGAAGCTGGGGCTCGACCGACACGGAGATCTTTCCGGTCGTCGGCACGGTGAGTCGTCCGAGCACCCGCGCACGAACGCGACGCCCGCCGACCGTGCCGCGGACGAGCAGCGGCACCACGACGCGGACGTGCGTCGTGCGGGCCGCGCTCGTCAGAGTCGTCGTACCCTGCGGAAGCGGCAGATCGAGCAGGGCCGCCCGGCGCAGCTGCCTCATGTAGCGCAGGAGAGGTGCGGAGTCGGCGTCGGCGGTGAACGCGGCGACCGTCGTGGCCGTCGTGTTGACGAAGGTCGTGGCCCCATCGTGTACCTCGATCCGCAGCGGCAGCGCTGCCGCAGCGGGGCCGAGGACGAGTTTCGCGCGCGCCCCCAACGTGCGCCGGAGCGGGTTGAACCCCTCCCAGACGATCGCGGTGCTGCGGAATCCGGGCGTCGCGTCGGACCCGGGCAGCGGCTGCACGCCGAGGAGCGAGGCGCCGATCGTCAGGTAGTAGTCCCCTTTGATCCGCACGCCCAGCCTCTGATCGGCCGTGACCGCGAACGGCGCGCCGGTGGGCAGGACCGAGACGTGCACCCGGATGGTCCGAACGGATCCGGTGCTTCACGCTTTCCGCGGACGAGGTTGCGATCCCGAGTGGAGGCGACGGCGAGAGTGGAGCGATCGGCGAGGGCAGCGCCACGTTGGGAGCTGCGGCGGCGGGCGCAGCCAGGACGAGTCCGGCCGCGCCTGCCGCGAGCGCGAACCTCAGGCTGGGCGGATGGTGATGGTGACCTCGGTCCGGTCCTTGCACGTCTGGAGCAGTTTGACCTGCCCGCTGTTGCCGGACCCGGTGAAGTTCACCTCGGAGTCCGCGACGTCCTGCTCCTCATGCGTGACCGTGTAGCCGGGAGCGTTCTTCACGGCGGACACGTAGGCATCGTGCGCCGGCCCGATCGTGTCCGGGAGATACCCCGACGCGATCGTGGTCGGGCCGTCCTTCTTGACTCCGGTGTACGTGATCCCCTGTGCGTCGGGGAAGTTGCCGGGAAGCGTCGGCGCGGTCGCCATCGCTGCCGGAGCCGTCGGGCAGGGCTTGCTGAGCCCTTCCTTGTCCTTGTCGTCGTCACCGCACGCGGCGAGAGCGAGCACGAGCAGAGCGACGAGTGGGATGAGTGTGAGCTTCTTCATCTGGTCTGTGGGATCCTCGGCAAGGTTGCTGACAACGGGTCGTCCTTCACGGGCGCGTACGTCATGTCCCTGAAGCGCGCGAAATATACGTCGTCGTCCACGACGCCGTCGTGGCTTACCTTGTTGAACGACCGTTCGTCGCCGTTCGCGCCCTCGATCGTGACCTCCTCGAGTGCGGTGGCGATCTTCCGGGGATCGGTGGAGCCCGCCTTCAGCACGGCCGCAGCGAGCAGGTTGACGAAGTCGTAGGCATACATCCCTGTCTCCGGCGGCTGGATCACCTCGACGTCCCTCGCGCGTCTTCACACCGACGCGGTCGACGCCGTAGGCCGCCTCGTACTTTCGTTCGAATGTCTCGAACGGCCTCGGGCCGACCTCTGCGGTCAGCCGGCCACCGGCGAACGTGAGCCCGTCGACCCAGGACGGGTGATCGGCCAGTTGCTGACGGACGAACGGATCGTCACCGGCCGGCGGGGTGAAGAACGGCACGTTCCAGCCGGAGGAGCGCGCGGCGGTGATCGCGGCCGCGATCGTGGCCGGCTGCCCCCACACGACGAGCGCTGTCGCACCGGCGCGCCGGGCGCGGAGGATCTGCGGGGCGAGGTCGACCGCGTCGGCCGGCAGCGGTCTCGTCGAGCGCGACTGACGATGCGTTCTCGGAGAACGCCTCGTGGAGGGCTGCGCCCCCGGCCGAGCCGTAGTCGGAGTCGTCGTGGAGCAGCCCGATCTTCAGTCCCTTCGGGATCATGTACTCCGCCAGCCGAAACGCAATTCCGTGGTCGGTGGGCGCGATCCGGAAGACGTTCGGCCGCGTCACCGGGTCGACCTCCTCCTTGCCGCCCTGGAAGACGATGCAGATGGGCATCCCCTTCGCGACGCGCCACGACGCGTCGATGCCGGTGCCTTCGTCGACGACGGCGATTGCATGCTCGTTCGCGGCGCTCCGTACATTGGCCAACGCTCGTGCGGGCGAGAGCGCCGAGTCCTTCGTCTGCACCTTCAGGTCGTAGGTGGTGCCGTCGACACGCAGGCCGCCCGCGTTCACCTCGCTCGCCGCGAGGCGCGCGCCGTTCTCGATCGTCTGCCCGAGATACGGCGTGCGCGAGAACGGTGCGTTGACGACGACGAGCAGCTGCTTGCGGTGGCCGCTCTGCGTCGAGCTGCCGCAGCCTGTGAGCAGCACGACCACCGCGACCAGGGCGACCGCAGACGCAAACCTGCGGCTCACAGCCGGCCTGCTTCGAGGACGAGCACCTGGTCGGCGATCCGCTGCACGAGGCCCATATTGTGCTCGACGACGAGCAACGCCAGTCCTTCGTCGCGCAGAGAGCTGAGGAGGTCGGCGATCCGTTCGGCCTCGAGGTGCGACGCGCCCGCCGTCGGCTCGTCGACGAGGAGGACGGAGGCGCCGGTCGCGTAGGCGGTCGCGAGCATCAACGCTCGCTGGTCGGAGACGGGCAGCTCCCCTGCCGGCGTGTCGCGCGGGAGCCCGAAGCGGTCGAGCACGTCCTCGGCCCAGGACACGAATCCTGCATCCTCGGCCCGCATCTGCGGAGTGGCGAACAGCGAGCGGGCCAGCCCACCGCGGCGACGGCGGCCCGCCGAGGCGGCGAGGAGATGCTCGAGCGGCGTCTGCGACGAGAAGACCGCAGTCGCCTGCAGTGTCCGGACCGCGGTGCCGCGGCCGACGTCGATCCGCCCTGAGTCGGGGCTCACCCGGCCGGCGAGCATTCGAAGCACCGTTGTCTTCCCCGAGCCGTTCGGGCCGACGAGAGCGGTGATCCGCCCCGCCTCGACATCGAGGTCGATGTTCTCGGCCGCGGTGATGTCGCCGTACCGCTTGGTGAGCCCACGTGCCTCGAGGCCCGACGCCGGGCTTCGGGCGGGCCTCGAGCCGGCGTCGGAGCGGCGCCTGCGTGTGCCGGGCCGGATGATCCCGTCCCAGCCGAGCGAGATCACGCCGAGCAGCATGATCGCTGCGAGAAGCGTGTGCGAACGCGCGGCGGCGACGTTTTCGAGCGAGCCGATCGCGCCGGCGGCCAACGACAGCACCCCGAGGACGAGCTCGCCGACCACGCCCCCGAGGGCGGACAGCGGCCCACCGATCAGGACGACGACGAAGAGCTTGAAGGAGAGGAAGGGGCTGAACGAGCCGGGATCTCCCACCCCGGCAAGGTGGACGCCGAGCGCTCCGGCCACACCCGCAAACGTGCCCGACACGCCGAGCGCCTCGATCCGCAGCCGCACGATCGGAACCCGCAGCGCCGTCGCTGCAGGCTCGCGTTCGCGGGCCGCGGCAAGCTGGAGCCCGAACGGCGCACGCGCGAGCGCTGCGTAGACGACCACCGCCAACAGTGTGAGGAGGAGGCCGAGCTCGTAGTGCTCGGACGGTGACGGGCCTCCTACGACCACGATTCCCTCGGTCCCGCCGAGCGGCCACCGGATCGACTGCAGGCCGAATGCAACGAGCCACGAGACGATCCAGCTGGCGACCGCGAACCCCGCCTGGGGCAGCCGAGCGAACGCGACCCCGACCACGAGCGCGCAGAGACCGCCGGCCACCGCACCGGCTGTGGCGCCGAGTGCGGTCGACCCGATGTGTGCCGCCGTCACGGCCCCGATCGCCATGAACGCCCCCTGTGCGAGCAGCGGCAGGCCCGCGACGCCGACACTGAGCGCGAGGCCGACCGCCGCAGCCGCGAGGTAGAGCCCGCCCGCCAGGTCGGTGACGCGCGATTCGCCGACGAAGAGCGGCACGAACGCCGCCAGGCCGAACGCGACGGCGACAAAGGTCGTGAGCGGCTGCCAGGCGTCGCGTGCGTCGCGAACCGCGTCGCCGAGTGCGCTGCGCGTCGTCATTCGACCGCCTCGGGTGCCGAGCGCGCGCGCCAGGCGAGCAGCACGAGCCCGATCGCAAGCGGCAGAACGTCGCGATATGCGGCCGCGCCGCTCCAGTGCAGCGACGCGACCGTCGCCTGGACGAGGCCGAGGATCACACCGGCGACGAATGCCCGCCGCGGTTCGAACCAGACGACGACCGCTGCAACGAGCCCGTAGAGACCGAGTCGCGCGGCCGTGTCCACGTTGAACGCGCCCGAGGGCGCGGCGAGAATCGCCGCGAGGCCGGCCCAGGTTCCTGCGAGGGCGAACGCGATGCCCACGAGGCGGGCCACCGGCAAGCCGACGAGGACGGCGGCATCGAAGTCCTGGGCGATCGCCTCGAGGGCGCGGCCGAAGCGCGTCCGCTGCAGCACCGCCGCGCCGAGCGCCGCCAGCGCGAAGGCGACCCCGGCCACCACGAGCGAGCGCTGCTGGATCGTGACGCCGTCGATGCGCCAGACCCCGAACGGCAGCGGATCGGGGAAGACATAGGCAGGACGGTCGAAGAAGACGAGCAGGAGCGTCCGGACGGCAAAGGCGACGGCCAGCGACGCGCCGACCCAGCCGATCACCGAGCCGCGCGCTCGGTACGGCTCGATGGCGAGGAAGTACGACCCGGCGCTCGCAGCCGCGGTCACCACGAGTCCGACGACGAGTGCAAGCAGGAACCGGCCCCCGCCGACGCTCGTCTGCGAGACCGGCCCGGAACCCGCTGCCACCAGCAAGGTGACGAAGACGCCGAGCGCGATCAGTTCGCCGAAGGCGAAGTTGACGACGCCCGTCAGGCGGAAGACGACCGACTGTCCGGCGGCGACCAATCCGTAGACGGCGCCCGCGGCAAATCCGCTGGCGAGGATCTGGAGCGCGACGGCCACGACGTCGCACTCTAGGCTTCGCCCCATGACGCTTCGTCTCTCTTCCGCGGGCGAGTCGCATGGGCCGGCGCTCGTGGCGATCCTCAGCGGCCTGCCCGCCGGCCTCGAGCTCGACCGCGCCTCCATCGATGCAGACCTGAAGCGCCGCCAGGAGGGTTACGGCCGTTCGCCGCGGCAGCAGATCGAACAGGACCGGGTGGAGGTGCTGGCGGGCCTCCGTCACGGTCGCACGCTGGGGACGCCGCTGGCGCTCGTGGTTCGGAACGTCGACCACAAGAACTGGACGTGGGGGATGGCACCGTGGCAGCCCGAGGGAGAGCCGTCGGGCAAGGGCACAAAACCGGTCACGTTGCCGCGGCCCGGTCACGCGGATCTCGCCGGTGTGCAGAAGTACGGGCACGAGGACGTGCGCAACTCGCTCGAGCGCGCCTCTGCCCGGCACACGGCAGTGCACGTGGCGGCCGGGGCGGTCGCGAAGGCGTTGCTCGCGACCATCGGCGTCTCGGTCGTCGGCTCGACGGTGGACGAGGAGGGCCTGCGCGCCCGTGTCGACGAGGCGCGCGCCGAACGCGACACCGTTGGCGGGCTGGTCGAGGTGCGCGCAACCGGCGTGCCGCCGGGCCTCGGGTCCTACGCGGCGAAGGAGGACCGCCTCGACGCGAGGCTTGCCGCGGCGGTGATGGGCATCCAGGCGGTCAAGGGCGTCGAGATCGGGGACGGGTTCGCGCTCGCGCAGTTGCGTGGCTCCCAGGCGCACGACGAGATCGACACGTCGAAGCGCCGCACGTCGAACCGTGCCGGCGGCGTCGAGGCGGGCATGTCGAACGGCGAGGAGATCGTCGTGCGCGCGGCGATGAAGCCGCTGCCGACGCTGATGAAGCCGCTCGGCTCCGTCGACCTCGTGACCGGCGAGCCCGGCGACGCGTTGGTCGAGCGCTCGGACGTCGCAGCGGTCGAGGCGCTTGCCGTCGTCGCCGAGGCGGCTGTTGCCTGGGAGCTCGCGGTCGCTGCGCACGAGAAGTTCGGCGGGGACGCGGTCGGCGACTTCGTCGCGGCGCACGCCGCCTACCTCGCGCGCCTATGACGCTGAACGCACTCGATCGGCATGTCGCCCTGATCGGGTTCATGGGCGCCGGCAAGACGACGCTCGCCGGCGAGGTCGCCTCACGGCTCGAGCGCTCGGCGATCGACGCCGACCGGCTGATCGAAGGGCGCGTGCAGGTGCCGCTCGGTGAGTTCTTCGCGAAGCGAGGCGAGCTCGAGTTCCGGGTGGTCGAAGCCGCGGTCGTCGGCGAGACGCTCCGAAAGACCGCGCCGGCCGTGATCGCGCTCGGCGGCGGCGCGGTGAAGACCGCGTCCGTGCGCAAAACGCTCGCGGGACATGCGCTGACCGTGCTCGTCGAGGTCGACGTCGACACGGCCTGGCAGCGCGTGCGAGGGAGCAACCGACCCCTCGCGCAGGACGAAACGGCGTTCCGCAGGCTGTACGAGGAGCGCCAACCGCTCTATCGCGAGGCGGCGGACGCCGTCGCGCACGACGCCGACGGGGCGGTTCTCGCCGCGGCGGGTGTCCACCACGAGCTCGGGGCGCTCGAACGCCTCGGCGAGCTGGTGCCGGGCACCGGCGCGGTGGCGCTCGTCACTGACTCGACGGTGATGGGCATCCACGGGGCGGCGGCGCAGACCGCGCTCGGAGACCGGCTGGTCTCGACCCACGAGCTGCCGCGAGGCGAGCAGGCAAAGCAGCTGCAGGTCGTCGAACGTCTCTGGTCCGAGCTGACCCTCGACCGTCAGGGAACCGTGGTGGCGCTCGGCGGCGGCTCGCTGACCGACGCTGCCGGTCTTGCTGCGGCGCTCTACCTGCGCGGAGTCGCGTGGGTGGCCGTGCCGACGACGCTCGTCGGCCAGGTGGACGCGGGCATCGGCGGGAAGACTGCGATCGACATCCCGCAGGGCAAGAATCTGGTCGGTGCGTTCCACTGGCCGGCCCGCGTCGTCATCGACGAGGCGCTGCTCGCGACGCTGCCGGAGCGCGAACGGCGCCAGGGCGAGGCCGAGCGGATCAAGACCGAGCTGCTTGCCGGCCGCACGCTCGACGTGCGTGGGGCAGCCGCGTACAAGGCAGCGCTGTGTCTGCGCGACCCGCACGACCGCGGCCCGAGGCAATGGCTCAACCTCGGTCACACGTTCGCGCACGCGCTCGAGGCGGCCGCCGACTTCGACCTGCCGCACGGTGAGGCCGTCGCGCTGGGTCTGCTCGCGGCGCTGCGGCTGAGCGGCCGTGACCCGGCTCCGGTCGTCGCGGCGCTCGACCCGCAGCGGGTCGAGGTCGATCGCGAGCGCGCCTGGGCGGCGCTGCTACGGGACAAGAAACGGAGCGGCGAGACGATCAACCTCGTGCTTCTCAGTGAGGACGGGCCGTATCTCGACGCCCGCTCACCGGACGAGGTTCGAGCCGCCCTGGATACGCTGATTTCCTGATGCAGGTCCTCGTCCTGAACGGCGTCAACCTGAACGTGCTCGGTCGCCGCGACCGGACGATCTACGGCGGGCTCAGCCTGAACGAGCTCGAGAGCCGCATCTACGGCTGGGCGCACGAGCTCGACATCAGCGCGCGCTGCCGCCAGACGAACAGCGAAGGCGAGTACATCGGCTGGATTCACGACTCATACGACAATGTCGACGGCTTGATCGTCAATCCGGGAGCCTGGAGCCACTACAGCTACGCGATCCGGGACGCCCTCGAGCTGATGACCGTCCCGATCGTCGAGGTGCATCTCTCCGACATCGATCACCGTGAGGAATGGCGGCGGACGAGCGTCATCGCGGAGCTTGCCGCGCACCGCGTGATCGGCAAGGGACCGGACGGCTATCGCGAGGCGTTCGAGTTCCTCGCGGGGAAGGAGCCCACAGCATGAGCACACGGATCGACGCACTCGAGCGAGCGCCTCGACACACCGCTCCTCGTCACGAACCTGACCAACGTCTTCTATCTGACGGGCTTCGACAGCTCCAACGCCGCGCTCCTGGTCGAGCCGGGCGGCAAGGCGACGCTGTACACCGACTTCCGGTACATCGAGTCGGCGCAGGAGGTGGCCGGGGTCGAGGTGCAGCTCGCGAAGCGAGGCTTGATGCAGGACATCGGCGAGCTCCTGAAGGGGAAGGTCCAGTTCGAGGCCGACGTGCTCCCGTACGTGGAATGGGAGCGCCTGCAGTCGGGCGCCGCCAAGCTTGTCCCGACGCGCGGCCTCGTCGACGAGGTCCGTGCGGTGAAGGACGCCGAGGAGGTGGCGAAGATCAGCCGCTCGGCGAAGATCGCCGACCGCGGCCTGGAGGCGCTGACCGCCGAGACGTGGATCGGCCGCTCGGAGCGCGAGCTCGCCTGGCGGCTCCGAGAGCTGCTGCATGCGCACGGCGCCGACGAGCTGTCGTTCGACTCGATCGTCGCGTCGGGCGAGAACGGCGCCAGGCCGCACGGCCATCCCACCGACAAGATCGTCGACCGCGGCACGCTCGTCACCGTCGACTGGGGCGTTCGTGTCGACGGGTACTGCAGCGACTGCACGCGCACCTTCTCGACCGGCCGGCTGCCGGATCGCCTGCGTGAGGCGTACGACGTCTGTCTCGAGGCGCAGCAGCACGCGTGCGCGAACATCAAGGCGGGGCTGACCGGGGTGGAGGCGGATGCCCTTGCGCGCGATCGGATCGAGGCAGCCGGGTTCGGAGAGGCCTTCGGCCACGGCCTCGGGCACGGGGTGGGCCTTGCGATCCACGAAGCGCCCCGCCTCTCGACCGAATCGACCGACACCCTGGCGGCCGGGCATTGCGTGACGATCGAGCCGGGCATCTACCTCTCAGGTCTCGGCGGCGTGCGGATCGAGGACCTCGCGATCGTCCGCGCCGACGGCGTCGACCTGCTGACGGGTTTCCCGAAGGAGCTGATCGAGGTCAGCTGAGCTCTCGGGCCCTGGAATCTGATTCGCGAAGCGAACCAGATTCCCGAGTTGCCGGTCCTGGTCCGGGACTCGTGAACCTGGTTCGGCTGCGCCGAATCAGGTTCAAAGGGAAGTCGACCTGATCGAGGTGAGCGAGCTCTCGGCCTTGGAATCTGATTCGCGAAGCGAACCAGATTCCCGAGTTGCTGGTCCTGATCCGGCTGCGCCGATGTCGTGGAGGTGTCTGACACCTCCGGTGTCAGACACCTTTCGCTACCCTCCGGCGCCGATGGCAGAGGTCGTCGCAACCAACCAGTTCCGAAACGGGATGCACATCGAGCTCGAGGGCCAGACCTGGCGCATCGTGGAGTTCCAGCACGTCAAGCCGGGAAAGGGCGGCGCCTTCGTCCGCACCAAGCTGAAGTCGCTTGCGTCCGGCTCCGTGGTCGACAAGACCTTCAGGGCCGGCGAGAAGTTCCCGCGGGTGCGCACCGAGCAGAAGAACATGCAGTTCCTCTACGACTCGGGCGACGAGGTCGTGTTCATGGACGAGTCGAACTACGAGCAGCTGTCGTTGCCGCATGCGCTGATCGAGGACGAGCTTCCGTTCATGCAGCCCTCGTCGTCGGTCCAGGTGATGTTCGTCGGCGGGACGCCCTCCGGGATCGACCTGCCCGCGTCGGTGATCCTCGAGGTGACCGACACCGAGCCCGGTGTGAAGGGCGACACCGTCTCGAACGTCACGAAGCCGGCCACCCTCGAGACGGGCGCGGTCATCCAGGTGCCGCTCTTCGTGAACGTCGGGGACAAGATCAAGCTCGATCCCCGCGAACGTCGCTACATCCAAAGAGCCTAGGCCCGGTAGGGTCCCAGGCCATGCCGCGCCTCGTCGACACGACGATCCGCGTCCTCAGTCAGGAGCCGCTTGCCGGCCTGATGCCGACGGCGGATCTGCTGCGCCTCGCCGAGCTCCTCGACGGGGCGGGCTTCGCGTACCTGGAGGTCTCGGGAGGCGGAGTCTTCGACAACGCCGTCCGGCGCGGAGTCGAGAGCCCGTGGGAGCGCATCCGGGCGCTGAAGGCGCGCACGACGACGCCGCTCGCACTGGCCCTCCGTGGACGGTTCCTGGTCGGATCGCGCCCGGTCGGCGGCGACTTCGCGCGGCGGTTCGTGGCCAGCGCCGCGCAGAGCGGCATCGAGGTCTTCCGCCTGCACGATCCGCTGAACGACGTCGACAATCTGCGCGAGGCGGCCGAGGCGATCGTCGACTCGGGCGCCGAGTTCGAGGCCGGCCTGCTCTACGGCAGCGGGAAGCACGAAGCGCTCGTCGAGGCAGCCAAGCGCCTGCCGCAACTGGGCGCAGCACGCATCCTCCTGAACGATCCCGCAGCCGTCCTGCAGCCGCACCGGGCCAGTGAGCTCGTCGACGAGCTTCGTGACGTGTCGGGCCTGCCCGTCGGCCTCTACGCGCAGGGTGCGGGCGGAAACGCGCTGGCCGCTGCGATCGAGGCCGCAAGGGCCGGCGCCGACGTGATCGCGACCTCTGTCTACCCCGTTGCACTCACGATGCACCGGGTCTCCTCCGAGGCCGCCGCGCAGGCGCTCGCAGGGCTGGGGCTCTCGACGGGGGTCGACATGGACGCTCTCTGGGCCGCCGCCGATCTGGTCGACGAGCACATCGGCGACGAGCCGGTCTCACCAGTCGCCCCGCGAATTGCAGTGCGTGCAGCGCAGCGGAAGCTTCCCGTCGGGCTGGTGGGCGCGCTCGACGCCCAGCTTCGCAGCCAAGCCGCCGGGGACCGCCTCGACGAGGTGCTCGAGGAGGTCGACAAGGTCCGGATCGAGGTCGGCTCACCGCCGCTCGCCGCGCCGATCGGCAACATCGTCGCCTCGCAGGCGCTCCTGAACGTGCTCACCGCCAATCGCTACTCGACGATGGTCGACGAGCTCCGCGACCTCGTGGAGGGTCGCTTCGGGCGCACGCCTGCAGCCGTGGACCCGGCCCTCATCCGGGCCGTCGCCTTGATCGGCAACGGTCGTGACGAGGACCCGGTGGTCGACCTCGATCAGCTACGGACGGACGCAGAGGGCCTCGCGTCGAGCGAGGAGGAGCTGCTTCTGCTGGCGCTCTTCGGCGAGGAGGCGGAGCCTCTGCTTCGCTCGATCCGCGAGCGCTCGGGCGGCGACGAGTCGCTTGGCGCACGGGGTGTCGACCAGGCGCGCGCCGAGAAGATTCGAGAGATCGTGCGCATCGTGCAGGAGACCGGGGTCGGCGAGATCACGATCGAAGAGGACGGCATGCGCGTCAGTGTGCGCCGCACGGCCGATCATTCTCCGGCCGCTCAGGCTGCTCCCACCGCGCCGGCGGCACCGGAGGGCGACGCGGCGCTGCCGCCGGTCGCGCCGCGCGACGACTCGCTCGTTCGGGTCGAGAGCCCGATGGTCGGGACCTTCTACCGCGCGCCCGCCCCCGGAGCCGCCGCCTTCGTCGAAGAAGGCGACCCCGTCGCCGCCGGGCAGACACTCTGCATCCTCGAAGCGATGAAGCTCATGAACGAGGTCAAATCGGACGTCGAAGCCGTCGTCCGCGCGATCCATGTGGGCGACGCCGAGCCGGTCGAGTACGGCCAGCTGCTCTTCGAGCTCGAGCCGGTCAACGGCCGACCGCTCGACGCGGTGTAGTGATGTTCACCAGGGTCCTCGTGGCAAACCGTGGCGAGATCGCCGTCCGGGTGATCCGCGCACTCCATGAGCTCGACATCGAAGCGGTCGCCATCTACTCGACGGCCGACAAGGACGCGTTGCACGTGCGTCTCGCCGACCAGGCGGTGCAGGTGGGGCCGCCCTCCGCCTCCGACAGCTATCTCCGGATCCCGAACGTGATCGCAGCTGCAACGACCACCGGCTGTCAGGCTGTGCATCCCGGCTACGGCTTCCTCGCCGAGAACCCTGCGTTCGTCGAGGCGTGCGTCGACAACGACCTGGTGTTCATCGGGCCGCCCGCGGACGTCATGGCGACGATGGGGGACAAGATCTCCGCGAAGCAGGCCATGCGCGCCGCCGACGTGCCGACGGTTCCCGGTACCGAGGGGGCCACGAACGTCTCTGCCGCCCGGGCAGCGGCGGAGGAGATCGGCTTCCCGATCCTGCTCAAGGCAACGGCCGGCGGCGGTGGCAAGGGCATGCGGCTCGTGAAGCAGCCCGACGAGCTGGAGGACGCCTTCGGGATGGCCGCAGCCGAGGCGGAGGCTGCGTTCGGCGACGCGACCATGTACGTGGAGAAGGCGCTCGTTCCGGCACGACACGTCGAGATCCAGGTTCTTTGCGACCAGCACGGCAACGTGCTCACGCTCGGCGAGCGTGAGTGCTCGATTCAGCGCCGCCATCAGAAGCTGATCGAGGAGTCGCCGTCAGCAGCGCTCTCCCCGGAAGCACGGGAGGCGATGGAGCTCGCAGCCGAGCGCGCCTGCCGCGCCGTCGGCTATCGCAACGCAGGCACCTTCGAGTTTCTGCTCGGCCCGGACGGCAGCTTCTACTTCATCGAGCTCAACGCCCGGCTGCAGGTCGAGCATCCGGTGACCGAGCTCTGTACCGGCATCGACCTCGTGCGCGAGCAGCTGCTCGTCGCGGCGGGCGAGGAGCTGAGTGTGACCGGCCGAGCGCCCCGCCGTGGGCACGCGATCGAGATCCGGCTGAACGCGGAGGACCCCGAGCACGATTTCCGGCCGTCGCCGGGACGCATTGACCTCTTCGAACCTGCCGCTCGGCCCGGGTGTGCGGGTCGACACGTTCGTCGAGTCAGGGTCGATGATCTCGCCGTTCTACGACTCGATGGTCGCCAAGCTGATCGTCTGGGACAGCGACCGCCCGGCCGCCATCGCCCGGGCCGAGCGCGCGCTGCGCGAGACGGTCATCGAGGGCGTTCCGACGACGCGCGACCTCGCGCTCGAGGTGCTCGGGAGCGAGCCGTTCCGAAGCGGCGAGTACTCCACGTCGACGCTCGAGGCGCTGCGGGCGCCGGTCGCATGAGCATGTCGCGTCGCCAGGCGCGCCGGCAGGCGCTGTTCCTGCTCTACCAGTGGGATCTCTCGGGCCAGCAGATCGGCTCGCAGTACGCCGGCGAGATCGATCCGTGGGCGCGCGGAGTCGCGGAGGCCGTTGCCGAGCACGCCCCCGAGCTCGACCTGCGCATCACGTCGGCGTCGGAGGGCTGGACGGCCGACCGGTTGGGCGTGGTCGAGCGGAGCGCCCTGCGCGTCGCCGTGCACGAATTGACGTCGCACGAGATCCCGGCCGAGGTGGCGATCAACGAGGCCGTGGCGTTCACCAAGCGCTATGCGTCCGACGACGGTGCGAGGCTCGTGAACGGCATTCTGGGTCGGATCCAACGGGAGGAGGCCGCATGACGTCGGAGGAGTCGTTGAACAACGCGGAGCATCTGCTGGCGAGGCTGGAGGCGGCGCGGGTGCGGCTGGAGGAGACAGAGGACCCCGATCAGGCGATCGAGATCCTGCAGGAGCTGGCCGAGCTCGCCAAGGAGGTCGAGGGCGAGCTGCAGCGCGCCAAGCGGGCCGCCGAGACCGAGGCTGCCGCGCCGCCTCCAGTGGAGGCGCCGCCGGATGCAGCAGCGGATTGAGCAGCTGCGGGGGCTCGTCGAGGCGTATCTCGCCGAGCTTGCGCTGACCCCCGAGCTCGGGACGCTCGAACCGGCGATCCGGCACGCGCTCGGGGGCAAGCGGATTCGCCCGGTGCTGTGCCTTGCCACGGGGGATGCCGTCGGTGCGCGTGTGGAGAACCTCTTGCCGGCGGCGGCGGCCGTCGAGCTCGTGCACTCCTTCTCGCTCGTCCACGACGATCTTCCCGCGCTCGACGACGACCGCGAGCGTCGTGGCGCGCCGTCGGTGTGGGCGCGCTACGGAGAGGCGACAGCGATCCTCGCCGGCGATGCGCTGCTCGCCGAAGCGGTCCGGCTCGCGCTCTCGTATCCGAGGCCGGCGGTCGCACGCGAGCTGATCGATGCGACGCTCGCGATGATCGCGGGACAGCAGATCGACCTCGATGGCAGCGCGCCGCTCGACCGCCTGCATGCGCTCAAGACCGGGGCGCTCTTCTCGGCCTCCGTGATGTGCGGTCTCTGGGCGGCAGAGGTCCCGGTGTCCGAGCACGGGCCCTGGCGGGCCTTTGCGGGAGAGCTTGGCCTCCTCTTCCAGATCGTCGACGATGTGCTCGACGGCGACGGTTATGTGCTGGAGGTGGGTGAAGGGAACGCCCGACGGCTCGCCGACGAGGCCGCGGAGCGTGCGCGCTCGCGGCTCGGCGACCTCGACGCCGACACGAGCGTGCTCGAGGCGATCGTCGGTGAGCTCGCCGTTCGCACGGCATGAATCGAGAGAGCCGGCTCGGCGCGCTCGCCGAACGCAACTTCCGGCTCGTTTTCACCAGCACGACGATCTCCGCTGTCGGGGACGGGGTCGCTTCGATCGCACTCGTCTTCGCGGTCCTCCAGATCTCGAACAACTCTCCGACCGCCGTCGGGATCGTGATCGCGTCGCGTCAGGTCGCGGCGGCGGCGATCACGCTCGCTGCCGGGGTCTGGGCGGATCGCCTCCCACGCCACCTCGTGCTCTTCACGGTCGCGGCGGTCCAGGCGGTCGTCCAGACAATCTCAGGGGTCTCGATCGTGACCGGGCACGCGACGGTTCCCCTGCTGGCTGGGTTGGCGATCGTCTACGGCCTCGCGGACGGCTTCGTCCTCCCGGCGTCGCAGGGGCTGATCCCGCTCGTGGTCAGCAGGAGCCGGCTCCAGCAGGCGAATGCGCTGCTCGGCCTCAGCCGCTCGCTGCTCGGGTTCCTGGCGCCCGCGATCGGCGGGCTGCTCGTCACGCTCGGCAGCCCGGGATCGGCCATCCTCGTCGACGCGGCCAGCTTCGCGATTGCCGCAGCGCTCCTCTTCCGGCTCTCCGTCCCGCAGCGCGGCGGCGCGGTCGAGCCCGAGCGGTTTCTCGACGAGCTCCGCCAGGGTTGGGGCGAGTTCCGCCGGCAGACGTGGATCTGGACGACGATCGTCTTCTTCGGGATCGGCAACTTCGCCGGGGCGGCCTACGGCGTGCTCGGCCCGTTGACAGCGAAGGAGCACTACGGCGGTGCGGGCGCGTGGGCTGCGATCGTGAGCGCGTCGGGCCTTGGCGCGGTGCTCGGGGGCATCTTCGCTCTGCGCTTCAGGCCGAGACGGCCGCTGCTTGCGTCGTGCGTTGCCGCGATTCCCTACGGCTTCCAGACCCTTGCGATTGGTCTGCGGCTCCCGTTGTGGGCCCTCCTCGTGAACAGCGCGTTCGCCGGTCTCTGCCTCGCGCTCCACATCACCCTCTGGTTCACCGTCTTCCAGCGCGAGGTTCCCGAGGCCGCGCGTTCGCGTGTCTCCTCGTACGACGCCCTCGGTTCGATCGTGCTCATCCCGGTCGGCGCCGCCCTGGCCGGCCCGGTCGCCACGCAGATCGGCACATCCACGACGCTGATCGCCGCCGGGACGATCAGCCTCGCGTGCAGCGCGATCGTGATCGCCCAGCCGAGCGTCTGGGCGATCGGGAACCGGACTGTTCCCGCGGCTGCCTGAAACCGGCGACGAGACAGGCCGCGTTAGTCTCGGCGGCGATGATCCGCGACCGTTCCATCGTCGCCCTCCTCAGCGCCGAGCTGATCTCCCGTTTCGGGTCGCAGCTGACGTACCTGGCGCTGCCGTGGTTCGTGCTCGTCACCACGGGCTCCCCGTCCAAGATGGGGCTTGTGTTCGCCGTCGAGCTGGCGCCGATGGCGCTGCTCGGCATCCCCGCCGGGTCCGTCGTCCAACGTCTCGGCCCGAAGGTGTCGATGCTCGTGGCGGACGGCGCCCGGGCGCCGATCGTCGCGATCGTGCCGTTCCTGAACATCGTCGGCGGTCTCTCGTTCGCCGTCATCCTCGTGGTCGCGGCGCTGCTCGGAACGTTCTCGTGCGCCTACTTCACCTGCCAGCGGCTGATCCTCCCGGCCGTCGTCGGTGAAGGCGAGCAGCAGCTCGCCCAGGCGAACAGCCTCGTCGAGGGCGCCGGGAACATCACCAATCTGCTCGGTCCGGCGCTCGCCGGGATCCTCATCGCGCTGCTCGGTGCGGCAAACGTGATGTGGCTCGACGCGGCGTCGTTCCTGATCGCGTTCGTCATCATCGGGCTCTTCGTCCGCGTCGGGAGCACCACGCACGAAGAGGACGCCGACTCGGGCGGGATCTGGGCCGGGCTCTCGTATCTGCGCCACGACGTGCTGCTCGCACGCGTCTCGCTCTCGAGCCTGACGTTCGGGTTCCTGTTCCCGATGCTCGGTGCTTCGCTGCCGGTGCTCGCCTACCAGCAGTACGACCACAACCCGCGTGTTGCCGGCCTCCTCTTCGCGGTGATCGGCGGCGGTCAGGTCGTCGGCTCGCTGCTCGCCTTCCGGCTCGTGACGAGGATTCCCGGCATGCGCCTGGCCGCGATCGCAGCGTTCTTCACCGCCGCCCCTCTCTGGCTGCTCGTCCCGCACGCGTCCCTCGGCGTCGCCGCCGTCGCGCTGGGGATCTGCGGCGCGTCGATCCCCTTGATCAACGCGCCGTACCTCGGGATGCTCTCGGTGCGGGTGCCGCGCGCTCTGCGCGGCAAGGTGCTGCAGTCGCTGATCACGATCAACCAGCTCGCAGGGCCGCTCGGCTACCTGATCGCCGGGACGCTCTTCGTCGCAATCGGTCTGCACGCCACGTACGCGCTGATCGCGGTCCTCGCGACGCTCGCGAGCCTCAACTTCATCGTCGTCGCACCGAGGTTCACCCTTGCCCAAGAAACGGCTTGACCTGCTGCTGGTCGAACGCGGCCTCGCGGAGTCGCGGGCGCAGGCCCAGGCCCTCGTGATGGCGGGCCGCGTTCCCGGTCATGCCAAGGCCGGGGAGCAGGTTGACGACGACGCGGCCCTCGAGGTGCTCGAACCACCGCCGTATGTCTCTCGGGCGGGGCACAAGCTCGCGAACGCCCTCGACGCGTTCGGAATCGATGTTGCAGGCCTCGATGCGCTCGACGTCGGCGCCTCCACGGGTGGATTCACCGACGTCCTGCTGCAGCGCGGCGCGGCGCGCGTGATCGCGCTCGACGTCGGCTACGGCCAGCTGCACGACAAGATCCGGCACGACGAGCGGGTGACCGTGCTCGAGCGTGTCAACGCCCGCTCGCTGACCGAGCTGCCGTTCGCACCGCAGATCGTCACCTGCGACGTGTCGTTCATCTCCGTGAAGATCGCTCTTCCTCCGGCGCTGCGCCTTGCGGCGCCCGGGTGGCAGGCGCTCGTGCTCGTCAAGCCGCAGTTCGAGGCGGGCCGCGCCGAGACGCCGAAGGGCGTCGTCCGCGACCTCGAGGTTCGACGGCGCGTCGTACGCGAGGTTGCCGAAACGCTGCTCGCGGCCGGAGGCGAGCCGCGCGGAGTCATAGACTCGGGTCTGCCCGGCCCGAAGGGAAACCATGAGTTCGTCCTCCACCTCGTCCAGCGCGAACGTCCAGAGCGCCCAGCCGGGCTCGACCGGTGGATCGACGATGCCGTCGGTTAGGCGCGCCACGGTCGTCACGATCGACCGTGACGGCGTCGGTGACGCGCTCGCGCGGCTGCAGGCGGTCGCGAAACGGTGCGGAGTGGAGCTGGTCGAATCCGACGACGCAGACATCGCGATCGTCCTCGGGGGCGACGGGACGATGCTGCGCGCGCTCGCGCGCTTCCTCGGCTCGAATGTGCCGGTGATCGGCGTCAACTACGGCCGCGTCGGCTTCCTGACCGCGATCGCAGGGGCCGAGCTGGACGCGGCGATGACTCGGGTGTTCGCGGGCGACTACCGCACCGTCGAGCTCGCGACGCTGGAGGTGACGGTCGACGGCGTGACGAGCGTGGCGATCAACGATGTGGTGGTCGCGGGCGGAACGCTCGGGCGCATGATCGAGGTGGGCTACTCGATCGGCGGCGAGGAGCTCGGCTCACAGCCGTGTGACGGCCTGATCTGCGCCACGCCGGCGGGCTCGACCGCCTACAACCTGTCGAACGGCGGCCCGGTGCTCGTCTGGGGGATCGACGCGATGGTGCTCACGTTCGTCGCCCCGCATGCCCTGGTCATCCGGCCGCTCGTCGTGCCACGCGGTCCGGAGGTGACGATCACGAACCTGACAGCCGAGCTCGACACGACCGTGCTCGTCGACGGGCAGGAGGTGGGAAAGCTCGCCACCGGTGCGCAGGCGGTCGTGCGGGTGGGCAGTCAGCCGAGCCTCCTTGCGACCCTGCCCGAGGTGACCTTCTTCCGCCGGTACGCCTCCACCTTCGGGCGATAGGAGGGCGACAGGCGCGCTCCGTACGATGGCGGGGTGCTGCTTCGCCTGTCCATCTCGAACCTCGTGCTCATCCGGGAGGCCGAGCTTCGGCTCGACGCCGGGCTGAACGCGATCACCGGTGAGACCGGTGCCGGCAAGACGATCCTCACCAATGCGATCGGCCTCCTGCTCGGCTCGCGCGGTGACGCAGCGCTGATCGGCGCGGCGGGCGAGGAGGCGTACGTGGAGGCCGAGTTCGACGATGTCGACGACGAGACGCTTGGCCCCCTCGCGGAGCTGCGGCCCGACGGCGAGGACGGCCTCGTGCTGGCGCGCCGGATCTTCGCGGACGGGCGCACGCGGGCCTACGCGTGGGGGCGCAGCGCTGCTCGCGAAGACGTCGCTGCGGCGGCCGAAGGGCTCATTGCGATGAGCGGCCAGTTCGAGCAGCGGCGCCTGGCGCGGCCGGCGTACCAACGGAGCGTGCTCGACGCCTTCGCAGAGGTGGACACGAGGGCAGCCGCGCGCGCATGGCGTGAGCTGGGAGCTGCTCGCCGCAGCTACGACGAGCTGACCCGTGATGCGGCCGGGGCACAGGCGCGACTCGACGAGCTACGGCTCCTTGCGAACGACACGGCGGGCCTCTCAGCAGGCCGGGAGGACGAGCTGCGAGCAGAGCGCGAGCGGCTCTTGCACCTCTCGGAGCTCGCAGAGGGGGTCGCAAACGCTGCGACCGCCCTTTCCCCGGAGGAGGGAGAGGGCGCGACCGACCTCGTCGCGCTGGCCGAGCGCTCCGTCGCACCCGTCGAGCGGCTTGCGCCGGAGCTGCGGGCCGCCGGGGAGGCACTGCGCCAGGCCGGGCTGCAGCTGCGCGAGACCGCTTCGGATCTGCACGCATTCCTTGCCTCGCTCGAGGCGGAGCCCGGCCGGCTCGAGGAGCTCGAGGGCGAGCTCGAGACCTTCTCCGATCTGAAGCGGCGCCACCGGGCGCAGACGTTCACCGAGCTGCTGGAGCGTGGGGAGGCCGCGCGGCACGAGCTCGAGCTGGTCGCCGACGGGCACGACCCGGTCCAGGCGGCGGCCGAGGCACTGGCCGCGGCCCAGGCGGAGGTCGACCGCCTCCACGCCGAGCTGCGGCTCGCGCGCGGCCGCGCGGCGGATCCCTTCGCGGCGGCCGTGGCGGCCGAGCTGCAGGCAATCGGCCTCGGCGACGGTGAATTCCGCGTGGTGCTGAGCGAACGCGATCCGGGTGCGTCCGGTGCCGACGACGTCATGTTCCTGATCCGGCCGAACGCAGGGTTGCCGTTCGGGCCGGTGGCCGAGACCGCCTCGGGCGGTGAGCTCTCCCGCGTCGCACTCGCGATCGCGGCGGTCGCGGGTGGCGAGACGATGGTGTTCGACGAGATCGATGCCGGCATCGGCGGGACCACCGCGCACGCGGTCGCCGAGACCTTGCGCCGGCTCGCGGGCCGCGCCCAGGTACTCACGATCACCCACCTGCCCCAGATTGCAACGGTTGCCGACCGTCACTTCGCGGTCGAGAAGATCCCCGGCGACCCGACCCATACCCGGATCGAGCCGCTCGACGACGCCCAGCGCCGCGACGAGCTCGAGCGGATGCTCGGCGGTGCTGACTTCCTTGCCACGATCGACCGCGGTGCCTGACGTACGGTGAGCACCGCGAGCCGGGAGCTGCTCGCGCCGCGGGAGGACGTGTGGAAGTTTCTCGCAGAGCCGTACCACCTCCCGGACTGGTGGCCGGGCATCACCGGCGTCGACCCGGACCGCCGTGGGTTCGCGCCCGGAGCCCGCTGGACGGTGCAGGCGTCGAAGCAAAACGTCTTCATCGGGCGCAGGAGGGTCGAGACGCTGCTGCTCGTCCGCGAGATCGACCTCTACGAGCGCTGGACCTGGCACCTCCTCGAGCCGGCGACCGATACCGAGATCCGGCTTCGGGCCACCGCCCCCGACCGCACGCTGGTCACGGTGACGACGTCGGGCCGCCTCGCCGGCACGGCAGTGCGGCGCCTCTACGACCTCGTACAGACAGCCGCCCGGCTCTAGACGATCGACCGTCAGCCGACGGTGCGCCTAGGATCCTGCACGTGATCGAGGCAGGCGCACTGGTAGGATGGAGTTCCGTGAAGCTGATCACGGAGAGGTGCGCGTAGGTGGCCAAGTTCGTTTTCGTCACCGGCGGCGTCGTCTCGTCTCTCGGGAAAGGCATCACCGCGGCATCTCTCGGCCGGCTGCTCAAGGCGCGCGGGCTGAAGGTGCAGGTGCAGAAGTTCGACCCGTACATCAACGTCGATCCGGGGACGATGAGCCCGTTCCAGCACGGCGAGGTGTTCGTCACGGAAGACGGCGCCGAGACCGATCTCGACATCGGCCACTACGAGCGCTTCATCGACGAGAACCTCTCGCGCGCCGCGAACCACACCGCCGGCGGCGTGTGGGACCGTGTCCTTCGCAAGGAGCGCAAGGGCGAGTACCTCGGGTCGACGGTGCAGGTGATCCCGCACATCACGAACGAGATCAAGTCGCGGATCCGCTCCGTCGCCGAGGCCACCGACACGGATGTCGTGATCACCGAGATCGGCGGCACCGTCGGCGACATCGAATCCCAGCCCTTCCTCGAGGCGATCCGTCAGTTCCGGCGCGAGGTCGGCCCCGAGAACGTCATCTATCTGCACGTCACTCTCGTCCCGTTCATCGACACGGCGGGCGAGTTGAAGACGAAGCCGACCCAGCACTCCGTCAACGAGCTCCGCCGCATCGGTGTCCATCCCGACGTGCTCGTCTGCCGCTCGACGGAGTCACTGCCCCGTGAGATCCGCGAGAAGATCGCCCTGTTCGCGGACGTCGACGTCGACGCGGTGATCACGAACCCGGACGTCTCCGACGTCTACCTCGTCCCGCTCGCGCTGCAGGAACAGGGGCTCGACGAGCTCGTCTGCCGCAAGCTCGGCATCGATGCTCCGCCGGCGGACCTCGGCGAGTGGTTGGAGCTGACGGAGCGGATCAAGGCACGCAAGGAATCCGTCGAGATTGCACTCGTCGGCAAATACGTCAAGCTGCACGACGCCTACCTCTCGGTGCACGAGGCGCTCAAGCATGCGGGCATCCACAACGGGTGTCGCGTGCACGTGCGCTGGGTCGACGCCGAGGACATGACGGTCGAGGAGACCCGGGCCGAGCTGGCGGGCGTCGACGGCGTCCTCGTTCCCGGAGGCTTCGGCTCGCGGGGCTGGGAGGGGAAGATCCTCGCCTGCCGCGTCGCGCGCGAGGACCGCATTCCGTACCTCGGCATCTGCCTCGGCATGCACGTCGCCGTCTCCGAGTTCGCGCGTCACGTCTGCGATCTCGACGGCGCGAACTCGACCGAGATGGATCCGGAGACGCCGTTCCCCGTCATCGACCTGCTGCCCGAGCAGAAGGAGATCGAAGATCTCGGCGGCACCATGCGGCTCGGGGCGCAGGCCGTCGAGCTCGCCGAGGGAACCCGGACGCGCGCGGTGTACAGCGACGAGACCGTCATCGCGGAGCGCCATCGACACCGGTACGAGGTGAACAACGCCTATCGCCAGCAGCTCATCGACGCGGGGCTCGTGATCAGCGGAACGTTCCAGGAGGGACGACTGGTCGAGATCGTCGAGCTGCCCGATCACCCCTGGTTCGTCGCCTCTCAGTTCCATCCCGAGTTCAAGTCGCGGCCGACGCGGCCGGCGCCGCTGTTCCGCGAGTTCGTCGATGCCGCACTCCATCGGGCGCGTGCCCGCAGCGGCGTCGAAGTCGCCTAGTCTCCCCTCGGTGCCGCCGGACGTCCTCGACCTGTTCGCGGAGCTCGCCGCGGTCGCGAGCCCTCCCGGTGAGGAGCGCGCGGTTGCGGATCTCGTGATCCGGTACCTGCGCGACTGCGGCCTCGACGTCGACGAGGACGGCTGCGGCCCGGCAATCGGCTCGACGACCGGCAACCTGTACACGCGGATCGAGCCGACCGCGCCGGGTGAACCTCTCCTGCTCTGCGCCCACCTCGACACCGTGCCGCCGACGGCCGTGATCGAGCCCGTCGTCGAGGACGGGGTCGTTCGGAACGCCGCCGGGACGATCCTCGGCGCCGACAACAAGGCTGCCGTCGCCGCCATGCTCGAGGCCACCCGGCTGATCCTCGCGGAGCGCCGGCCGCACGCCGGCATCGAGCTGCTGTTCACCCCCAAGGAAGAGGTCGGGCTCGTCGGCGCGTACGCATTCGACCACACTCGGCTCCGTGCGCGCACCGGCTATGTCTACGACCAGGCGGCTTCGATCGGCGTCGTCATCCTTGGTGCGCCGTACTCGCAGTCGCTCGAGGTCACGTTCCACGGGCGCGCCGCGCACTCGGGGATGCATCCCGAGGACGGCCGCTCGGCGATCGCCGCTGCGGCGCGTGCGATCTCGGAGTTCCGCCTCGGGCGTGTCGACGACGACTCGACCGCCAATGTCGGCACGATCTCGGGCGGCACCGCGACGAACATCGTCCCCGAGTGGTGCACCTTCGTCGCCGAGGCGCGCTCCCAGGACGAGCGAAAGCTCGCCGATCTGATCCAGGAGATGCAGGACGCGATCACGTTCGCGGCCGGTGTCTTCGACTGCGACGTCGAGACCAAGGCCCGCAAGAGCTACCGCGGCTATCGGTTCGCGAAGTCCGACCGGGCCGTCGCGCTCGCCGTGACGGCGCTGGCGGGGCGCGGGCACGCTGTCACGTACGAGCTTTCCGGCGGCGCCGCGGATGCGAACGTCTTCAACGAGCGCGGACTCGAGGTCGTGAACCTCGCGAACGGGATGGCCGACATCCACACGCCGGCCGAGCACATCTCGGTCGCCGATCTCGAGGCGATGGTCGACGTGACCTTCGCGTTGGTCGAGACCGCGCTCGCTGTGTGATGGAAGAGCGCCGCCTCGGACCTGTGGTCGGCCTCGGCACCTGGAACACGTTCGACGCCGATGCACGCCTCGCACGTTCCGTCGTGGACTCGGCCCTTGCAGCAGGCGTGAGTTTCTTCGACACCTCTCCGATGTACCGAGGCGCCGAGGCGGCCCTCGCCGCGGCACTCCGGGACCGTCGTGAGAAGGCGATCGTCGCCACGAAGATCTGGGCCACGACGGTCGCAGAGGGACGCGAACAGTTCGCGCGGCAGCTGGAGTGGTACGGCGGCCGCGTCGACGTGGAGCAGGTGCACAACCTCGTCCTCTGGCGTGAACAGCTCGAGTGGCTCGACGCCGAGCGCGACGCGGGCCGCATCGTCCGCCTGGGCGTCACGCACTACCAGGCATCCGCGGCCGGCGCCCTCGCCGACGCGCTGCGCACGAAGCGATTCGACGTTCTGCAGGTGCCGTACAACCCCTGGGAACGCGAGTGCGAGCACGAGCTCCTCCCGCTCGCGTCCGAGCTCGGGGTTGCCGTGATCGCGATGAGGCCCCTGGGCGGCTCAGGCGAGGACCGGCGCCGGCGCGTCGAGCTGACCGAAGCTCAGCGTGAGGAGCTCGCTGTCGAGACGTGGGCCGAGGCGCTCCTGCGCTGGGCACTCGCCGATGCGCGGATCGACTCGGTCATCCCCGCCACCTCGAATCCGTCCCGCGCGATCGCAAATGCACGGGCCGGCACCGGTGCGCGGTTCACGGCCGAGCAGCGCGCACTGGTCGAGCAGCTCGCTCAGTAGTAGACCGACGTCCGCACGCGGCTGCGCAGCTCGGCGCCGTCGAGATAGCGGCGCAGGTTGTCGGCGAACAGCTCGATGATCCGTTCGTTCTCATGCCACGAGAGTGCCGAGGTGTGTGGACTGACGATCACATTCTCGAGCTCCCACAGCGGGCTCGTCCTCGGCAGCGGCTCCTCGGCGAAGACGTCGAGCGCCGCACCGGCCAGCTTGCCCGAGACGAGCGCCTCGACGAGCGCCTCCTCGTCGATCACGCCACCACGGCCGACGTTGACGACGATCGTCCCGTCGCACATGCGGGCGATCGTCCGCCGGCTGATCAGGCCGCGCGTCTCCTCGGTGAGCGGCAGCGTGATCACCACCGCCTCGACCTCCTCCACCAGCTCGTCGATCGCCGACGGTGGATAGAGAGCCTCGACGTGCGCGACGGGCTCGTCGACGTCGCGCTTCACGCCGAGCACACGCATCCCGAACGCGCTCGCCAGGCGGGCGACCTCGGCGCCGATCTCGCCCACGCCGATCACGAGGAGCGTTCGTCCGTGGAGCTCGTCGACCGGATAATGGCCCCAACGCCGTTCAGCTGCATCGCGGCGCAGCCGGGGCAGCCCCTTCGTGAAGGCGAGCAGGCCGAGCAGGCTCCATTCCGCGAGCGGCACCGCATGAACACCGCTCGCGCTCGCGATTGCCACCCGATCGAGTTCCTCGCCGGAGAGGCCGGCTGCCCGAACCTGCTCGCCGGCGCCGGCGGCCGTCGCCTGCAGGAAACGAAGGGCGGGCGCGGTGCGGACCGCCCAGGCGATGCCTTCAGGCGTGTCACCGGGAATGCCGTAGAGCACCTCGGCTCCCTGGACGAGGCGGGTGAAGCGGTCCTGGTCAGCGGGGGATCGCTCGAAGTCGAGAGCGCCTCGATGGTCGGACGGGAAGCGTGGGGGCGGGAGCAGGTCGGCCTCGAACCGGACGTCGAGACGCTCGTCGATGCGGCGAAGGCGGTCGACGAGCTCCGCCTCGACCGGCGTCGCGACCACGACAGGCACGGATTCCATGGCGTGTTTCTATCCGTCTCGGAGACCGTGCGTCGCCGGTAGGCTTCCGCCGCCATGAGGATCGGCGTCGCCAAGGAGATCAAGCCCGACGAGTACCGGATTGCGCTGACGCCCGCCGGTGCGCTCGAGCTGATCAATCACGGGCACGAGGTCGCGATCGAGCAGGGCGCAGGCATCGGGAGCTCCTTCCCCGACGAGGCGTTCAGCCGGGTCGGCGCGGAGATCGTCTCGGTCGACGACGTCTGGCAGCGCAGCGACCTGGTGCTGAAGGTGAAGGAGCCGATCGCGGTCGAATATCCCCGCCTCCGCGAGGGCCTCATCCTCTTCACGTATCTGCACATCGCCGCCGACGAGCCGTTGACGCGCGCGCTGATCGACTCGGGGATCAGCGCCGTCGCGTACGAGACGGTCGAGGTGGGGCGGTCGCTGCCGCTGCTCGCACCGATGTCGGAGGTGGCGGGCCGGCTCGCTCCGCAGGCGGGCGCTTACCACCTCGAGAAGCCGGTCGGCGGGCGGGGGCTCCTGCTCGGCGGTGTGCCTGGGGTCGCGCCGGGACGCGTGGTCGTTGTCGGAGGCGGCGTCGTCGGGTACAACGCCGCGGTGATCGCGCTGGGTCTCGGCGCCCAGGTGACGATCCTCGAACGTTCGATCGACCGGATGCGCCATCTCGAGGAGGTGCTCTCCGGACGGGTCTCGCTGCTGATGAGCTCGAGCCTGCAGGTCGCCGCGTCCGTCGAGGAGGCCGACCTCGTGATCGGTGCCGTGCTGATCCCGGGGGCCGTGGCACCGAAGCTCGTGACCCGCGAGATGATCACGAGCATGAAGGACGGAGCCGTAGTGGTCGACGTGGCAATCGACCAGGGAGGGTGCTTCGAGACGTCGCGCGCCACCACCCACGCCGAGCCGGTGTACGTCGTCGACGGGGTGACGCACTACTGCGTCGCGAACATGCCCGGCGCGGTCCCGATCACCTCGACCAAGGCGTTGACGAATGCGACCCTTCCCGTACGTCGAGGCGATCGCGAACAACGGCCTGCGCGCTGCGGTCGCGAACGACTCCGCCCTCGCAAAGGGCGTGAACGTGATCGAGGGCAAGCTCACCTACGAGGCCGTTGCCGAGGCACACGGGCTCGAGTACACGCCGCTCGACGACGTGCTGCCGCTCAGCGCCGTCTAGCGCGCTGCGGCGTCGGCCTTGGCTGCTTTGGCTTTCTTCTTCGTCGGTGACGGGCTGATCTGCACGACGAGCCACGTGACACCTGCCGCGAGCGAGATCACGAAGACGATGAAGACGGCGATTCCGAGCAGGCCGAGGATGTTCTGCAGCACGGAAGTAGGATAGCGGCGTGGCTCGGGCGTGCGTCATCGTGCTGGACGCCGTCGGAGCGGGTGAGCTGCCGGACGCTTCCGAGTTCGGTGACGCGGGGTCGAACACCCTCGCCAACGTCGCCCGCGCCGTCGGTGGTCTCGACCTGCCGACGTTGGAGGCGCTCGGGTTCGGCAACATCGAGCCTCTCGAGGGGTGCGCGCCGCAGCCGGGAGCGCCCGCGGTCGCCGGACGGCTCCTCGAGCGGTCGAAAGGGAAGGACACGACCACGGGCCACTGGGAGCTGATGGGGGTTGTCACGCCCCAGGCGATGCCCACCTACCCGTACGGCTTCCCGGACGAGGTGATCGATCCGTTCATGAACCGCACGGGCCGAGGTGTGCTCGGGAACAAGCCCGCGAGCGGAACGGAGATCATCCAGGAGCTCGGCGAGGAGCATCAGCGGACCGGCAAATGGATCGTCTACACGAGCGCCGACTCGGTCTTCCAGATCGCCGCTCACGAGGAGACCGTGCCGCTCGAGGAGCTCTACGCGGCCTGTCGCACCGCGCGCGAGCTCCTGACCGGCAAGCATGCGGTCGGGCGTGTGATCGCCCGTCCGTTCATCGGGGTGCCCGGCTCGTACGAGCGCACGCCGAACAGGCACGACTTCTCGTTGGAGCCGAGGCGCCCGAACTACCTCTCCCTCGTGCGCGACGCGGGGCACAAGGTGTACGGCGTCGGGAAGATCGGCGACATCTTCGCCCACCAGGACGTCGACGAGGAGTTCACGACGAAGTCGAACGTCGACGGGATTCAGAAGACCGAAGAGCTGTTACGGACGATCGACGACGGCCTGATCTTCGTGAACCTCGTCGAGACCGACTCGCTCTGGGGCCACCGCAACGATCCCGTCAACTTCCACCGTTGCCTGCAGGACTTCGACCGAAGGCTCCCCGATCTCCTCGACGCGCTACGGCCCAACGACCTCTTCATCCTGACCTCCGACCACGGTTGCGACCCGACGACTCCGTCGACCGACCACTCACGCGAGTACGCATTGCTGCTCGTCTACGTCGAAGGGCGCAATGCCGCGGGGGCCATCCACGAGGCGGGTGAGTTCGCCGACGTGGGGGCGACCGTGAACGCCTGGCTCGGAGGGCGCGCTCCGGGCAAGGGGATCCCGGGCTCGCCGATCGTCGACCGCTCTTGACGCGACTCGACGACCCTGCGCTGGTCGCGGAGGAGTACGCCGACGATGCGCGCCTTCGCCGCCGCGCCGCCGCGTTCACGGAGCCGGTACCGCAGACGACGCGCGTGTTCGGCTCGTCGCTGCGGTCGCTGCTCTGCAGCCCCGGCGGGTGCTCGAGGTCGGATGCGGCTGGGGTGAGCTTGCCGAGTGGATCGCCCGCGACACCGGCGCCGAGGTGATCGCGATCGACCTGTCGTCGCACATGGTCGAGCTTGCGCGCGAGCGAGGGGTTGACGCGCGCATCGCCGATGTCGAGCACCTTCCGTTCGGCGACGGTGAGTTCGATGTCGTGGTGGCCGCGTGGATGCTGTACCACGTGCCGGATCTGGACCGAGGTGTTGCCGAGCTCGCAGCGGGTGCTGCGGCGAGGTGGCTGTCTCGTCGCCGTGACGAACTCCCGCTTTCACTTGCTCGAGCTGCGAGAACTGGTCGGCAGCGGTCCTTCGACCTTGAAGTTCTCGCGCGAGGACGGTGAAGAGATCCTTGCGCGTCGGTTCGAGCGCGTGCGGCGGGAGGACATCGACGGCCGCCTCGAGTTCGCAGACCGCGACCAGGTCGAGGAGTACGTACGTGCGTCGATCTCGATGTCGCCGTTCGCCGCCAATCTGCCCGAAGTCGTCGCCGAGCCGTTCTTCGCCCGGCGTGCAAGCTCGATCTTCGTCGCCGAGAACGCCTGATGACGTTCGACGACCAGGCCGTCGTGCGCGAGCAGTACGCGACCGAGGTCAATCTCCAGGCTCGCAAGGCGCTGTGGGAGGACGCCGAGGGCTCCGACGCGAAGGAGATCCTCTGGCGCACGATCGCGACGTGGGAGCCTCGGCGTGTGCTCGAGGTCGGTGGAGGCGAGGGCGAGCTCGCCGAGAGGATGCAGCGCGACCTCGGTGCCGAGGTGACGTTCGTCGACCTCTCGCCACGCATGGTCGAGCTGGCGCGAGCCCGAGGCGTCGATGCGCAGGAGGGAGACGTTCAGCGGCTGCCGTTCGCCGACGGCTCATTCGACACGGTCGTGTCGGCGTGGATGCTCTACCACGTGCCCGATCTCGACGCAGGTCTCGGCGAGATCGCCCGCGTCCTCGTGCCGGGAGGTGCGCTCATCGCCGTCACGAACTCGGTCGACCACATTGCGGAGCTCCGCGAGCTCCTGGCCTACCCGCCAGGCGCGTTCGAGCTGTCGTTCAACAGCGAGAACGGGGAGCAGCACCTCCGCAGGCATTTCTCCGGAATCGAGCGCTTCGACACGGTTGTCACGGCGACGGTGCGCGAGCGGGAGAAGCTCGTCGCGTACCGGGACTCGGTCTCGGTCCCGGCCGGCGAGGTGCCGGAGGACGTGGAGCTGCCGTTCGTCGTGCACGGACGAAGCACGATCTTCGTCGCCACGACATGATCCGGCCGGCCGAGCTCATCCAGCGCAAGCGCAACGGGGAGGAGCTCGCCGACGACGAGCTGGCCGGGCTGATCCTCGGCTACGCGAGCGGGGAGGTCCCCGACTACCAGATGGCTGCGTTCTGCATGGCCGTGTACTTCCGCGGACTGTCCGAACGCGAGACGTACGTCCTGACGGACGCGATGATCCGCAGCGGGGACACGATCGATCTCGGCGCCCGCCTCGGCCGCAAGGTGGTCGACAAGCACTCGACGGGCGGCGTCGGCGACAAGACGTCGCTGTCGGTGGCGCCGATCGTCGCCGCGTGCGGCGTGCCGCTCGGGAAGATGAGCGGCCGCGGGCTGGGGCACACCGGCGGCACGCTCGACAAGCTCGAATCGATCCCCGGCTACCGCACCGAGCTGACCCTCGACGAGTACGTCGCGCAGGTGCGGGACGTCGGTGTCGCGATCATCGGTCAGACAGGCGACCTCGTACCGGCCGACAAGCTCCTGTACGCGCTGCGCGACGTCACTGCGACCGTCGACCAGCGCTCGCTGATCGCGGCCTCGATCATGTCGAAGAAGATCGCGGGTGGCGCGCAGGCGATCGTGCTCGACGTGAAGGTCGGGGACGGCGCGTTCATGAAGACGCTCGAGGCTGCACGCGAGCTGGCCGAGACGATGATCTCGCTCGGCCGCCAGGCCGGCCGGGAGGTGGTCTGCCTGCTGACCGACATGGATCAGCCGCTCGGGGCCGCCGTCGGCAACGCCCTGGAGGTCCAGGAGGCGCTCGACACGGTGCGCGGGCACGGCCCGGTCGACTTCACCGAGCTGGTGCTCGATGCCTGCGCCAAGCTGCTCTCGCTCTCCGACCTCGGCATCGATGAGACCGAGGGCCGCCGCCGCGCCGAGGCGGCCGTGGCCGACGGAAGCGCCGAGACCGTCTGGCGCCGCTGGATCGAGGCGCAGGGCGGGACCTCCGACGAATCGGCGCTTCCGGTTGCGCCGGTGGTCCACACGGTCGTCTCGCCCGAGACGGGCTACGTGCGGGAGCTCGGTGCGATCGGCATCGGCAACGCGGCCATGCATCTCGGTGCCGGGCGCAGCACGAAGGACGACGTCGTCGATCACGCAGTCGGCATCGTCTGCATCGCAAAGCGGGGCACGCGGATCGACGCCGGCGACCAACTCGCCGTCGTGCACGCACGCACGGAGGCCGAGGCGGACGAGGCAGCGGGCAACGTGCTCGCCGCCTATCAGTTCGCTGACGAGCCGCCGGGTGAGCGCCCCGTGCTGCTCGACGTCGTGACCTAGACACACGCCGGTACGGTGGACGCCGTGCCCGAGTTGCCCGAGGTCGAGACCGTTCGCCGCCGGCTCGCGCCCGTGCTCGAGGGCCGCGACTTCGCCGAGGTGGAGATCACCGACGCGCGCCTGACGCGTCCGCTCGACCCGGTCGAGGTCGCGCGGGAGCTCGAAGGCGAGCGGGTCGCTGTCGTGGACCGCCGTGGCAAGTATCTGATTGTTCGGTTCGAATCGGGTCGGGCGCTCCTGGTTCACCTCCGCATGACGGGATCGTTTCTGCACGACGCTCTCGGACAGCTGCCGGACGATCCTCACCGTCGTGCCGTTGTCAGGCTAGACGACGGATCGGACATCGCCTATCGCGATGTGCGCCGCTTCGGCACGTGGCTGCTGCTCGAACCGGCCGAGGTGGACCCCTACGTCGAGGCGCGCGTCGGACGTGAGCCGCTCGCAGCCGGGTACCGGGCGAGGCACCTGGCCGAGGAGCTGAAGGGCAGGCGCGCGCCGGTGAAGGCGGCGATCCTTGACCAGCGGACGGTGGCGGGCGTCGGGAACATCTATGCCGACGAGGCGCTCTGGCGGGCGCAGATCCATCCGCTCACACCCGCCGCCGCACTCGGCCCGGACGAGGTCCAGGCACTCCATCGCGGCATTCGCCGGGCGTTGCAGGCCGGGCTGAGGCGGCAGGGCTCGACGCTGCGTGACTATCGCCTGCCCGACGGCGGCACCGGCGGCGCACAGCACGAGTTCAAGGTCTACGGCCGAGGCGGCGAGCCGTGTGAACGCTGCGGCACCCCGATCGACAAGATTCGGGTGGCCGGCCGTGGAACCTGGTACTGCCCGAGCTGTCAGCGACTCGCGCCTGTCGCGGGCGAGGCCCGGAGGCAGCTCTAGACTGGCCCGAATGGGCAGCCGCACCTACAAGAGCGAGGCGATCGTCCTGCGCTCGATGCGCTACTCGGAGGCAGACCGGATCCTGCACCTCTACACCGCCGAACGCGGTCGGATCGGTGCGATCGCGAAGGGTGTCCGCAAGACCAAGTCGCGCTTCGGCGCCCGGCTGGAGCCGCTCTCGCACGTCGAGCTGATGCTGCACGAGGGAGCGGGGGAGCTCCAGACGATCACGGGCGTCGAGCTGCTGCGCTCTCATCACGCGGTGCGCGAGGACAACTACCGCCTGAACGTCGGCCTGATCGGCGCCGAAGCGATGCTCGGCTCTTCGGGGAGCCCGAGGCGAACGAGCGGGCGTTCGGCGCACTGGCGCGGTTCCTCGACGTGCTCGACGAGACGCCGCCGCTCGAGGGACGGCCCGCGTTGGATCCACTGGTGCTCTCCTTCCAGCTGAAGCTGCTCTGGCTCGCCGGATACCTGCCGCATCTGACGAGCTGTGTCGAGTGCGGTTCGGACGCCCAGCTCGTGGCGTTCTCCGCCCGTGCGGGAGGCGGCGTCTGCGCGGCTCACGCGTCGAACGCCCTGCGGCTCTCGCCGGAGGGCATCGCCGGCATCGAGCGGCTTCTCTCCACACCGCTCGCGGACGCGGCCGCCGCCGAGCTGTCCGAGCGGGCGCGGCGCGACGCACTCGCGGTCATCACCTCGTCGTACGAGGAACACGGAGGCTTCCGTCTGAGGACGTTGTCGGCGTGAGCCGGCGGGCTGGCGGATGACGCGCGAGCTCGGCGACGGCATCGAGGTCGACGACGACAAGGCGCGGATCGATCGCGCCGAGGTGCATCGCTTTCTCAGCGAGGAGAGCTACTGGGCCGCGGGTCGGCCGCGTGAGACGCAGGACGGCCTGATCGACCAGGCGTCACGCGTCGTCGGTCTGTACGACGGCACGACGCCAGATCGGCTTCTGCCGCGCGCAGACCGACGGCGTGTCGTTCGTCTACCTGGCGGATGTCTACGTCCTCGAGGACTATCGCGGCCGCGGGCTCGGCGAGGAGCTCGTGCGCGAGATGGTCGAGAACGGCCCGTACGCCGGTGTGCGCTGGGTGCTGCACACGACGAACATGCATTCGCTCTACCGCAAGTTCGGCTTCGCCGAGCCGAGTCAGAAAGTGATGGAGAGAGAGCCGACGAGATAGGCGAGCGAGAGCGGGTACCGGTGGCTGATGCCGCGGTGGCCGCCCGGGAAGAGCTCGAAGTGCAGGCGCTCCTCGGACAGGCCGGCGTGCTGGATCGCGCGGCGAAGCGCGAGCGCACCGCGGTCGAGGTTGTACTCGTCGCTGTCGCCGGCATCGACCCAGGCGCCGCGCAGTCCGGCGACGGCTGCCCGGTGCTCGTCGACGAGGCGAACCGAGTCGTGGTCGAGCCACCGTTCCCAGCGCTCGGGGTCGACTGTGGCCGTCTCAGGGTCGAACGGAAGCTCGCCGTCTCCGAACGCGAGCGCGCACGCTCCGAGCTCGGTGAGCAGCGCGTTCCCCGGTTCGTCCAGGCCGGTGAACGACTCCCAGAACTGGATCATCGAGGAGATGCCGCGCTGCGCTGAGGACGCGCGCCGCGGCCGGAAAGCCGTGAGCCAGTGTGACCTCGAACAGCGCGTCTGGCGCATGCGCTGCGAAGGCGTGAAACAGGTCGGGCCGTGCGAGCGTGTTGACGATCGCTCCGTAGCCGCCCGACGATTTTCCCTGCAGGCCCCGTGCTCCGTTCGTCGGGTAGCCCGCGTCGACGAACGGCACGACCTCGTCGCGGAGGTAGGTGCCGTACTGCCCGATCGCCGTCCGAGTCGATCCACTGGGAGCCGCCGACCGACGTCCAACCGTCGACGAGGACGACGACGGCTTCCGGGGCGAGCGTGTCGATCTCCTCCGGATACGACCGTTCGAACGGCTCGACGTTGAACCAGGACGCCGCCGAGCGCAGGTGGGCGTGGAGGACGTACACCGTCGGGTAGCGCGCGTGAACGGTCCTGCGGCGACCAGACCCACAGCGTCGCGTTCGTGCGGGTCGCCGAGCGGGTTGCCGCGCAGCGCGTCCGAGGCGAGCGTGTGGCGCGTCCAGCTCAAAATCGCTCAGCTCAGGCGCGCGGGTGCCAGGGCTGCTCGAGCTTGTCGAGCAGCAGCCGCTTCGCACCGTCGAGCGGGATGCGCTCCTGCTCGAGCGTGTCGCGGTCGCGCAGCGTGACGGTTCCGTCGGCGAGCGTCTGCTCGTCGATCGTCAGCGCCCACGGTGTTCCGATCTCGTCCTGGCGGCGGTAGCGCTTGCCGATCGCGGCTGCGTCGTCGTACTCGGCGGACATCGACTTGCGGAGATCCTCGTAGAGGCCGCGCGCCTGCTCGACCATCGCCGTGTCCTTGCCGATCAGGGGCAGCACCGCCGCCTTCACCGGCGCGAGGCGCGGATGCAGCCGCAGCAGCGTGCGCGGGCGCTCGGCGACGACCTCCTCGTCGTAGGCGTCGCACAGGAAGGTGAGAAACGCCCGGCCGACACCGAGCGCCGGCTCGATCACGTACGGGACGTAGCGCTCGTCGTGGCCGATCCACTCGAGCGTCGTCCCCGACGCCTCGCTGTGCTGGCGCAGGTCGTAGTCGCCGCGGTTCGCGACGCCCTCGAGCTCCTGCCAGCCGATCGGGAAGAGGTACTCGATGTCGCGACGTGGCGCTCGAGTAGTGCGACAGCTCGTCCGCGTCGTGGGCGCGGACGCGCAGGTGCGAGGGCCGCACCCCGAGGCCGAGGTGCCAGCTGACGCCGCTGCTCGATCCAGTAGCGATGCCACTCGTCGGCGTCGGCCGGCGGGACGAAGAACTCCATCTCCATCTGCTCGAACTCGCGCACGCGGAAGAGGAAGTTGCCGGGCGTGATCTCGTTGCGGAAGCTCTTGCCGATCTGGGCGATGCCGAACGGCGGCTTGACGCGCAGCGACGACGTGACGTTCTTGAAGTTGACGAAGATCCCCTGTGCCGTCTCCGGCCGCAGGTAGGCAATGCTGGCGTCGTCGCGCACTGCACCGACATGCGTCTCGAACATCAGGTTGAAGTGCGCGCGGCTCGGTCAGGTCGCACTGCGCGTCCTCGCCCGGACGCTTCGACGGACGCTTGCCGCAGTCGCTCGTGGCGAGGTGGTCGGCACGGAAGCGCAGCTTGCAGGTGCGGCAGTCGACCATCGGGTCGGAGAAGCCGGCGACGTGGCCCGATGCGACCCAGACCTGCGGGTTCAGGATCACGGCGGAGTCGAGCGCGACCATGTCGTCGCGCTCCTGGATCATCGAGCGCTGCCACTCGCCCTTGATGTTCTGGTTCAGCAGGACGCCGTAGTGGCCGAAGTCGAAGGACGAGCCGAGACCGCCGTAGATGTCGGAGGTCGGGAAGACGAACGCGCGCCGACGGCACAGCGACGCGACCTTCTCGATCGTGGCGGCTCCTTCGAATTCTCTCGAGCATCGCCTGAAACTAGCTGGACGCGGGGGCCGACGTTAGGGCGCGTTGTCGACGAGTGCGGCGATCTCCACGAACTCGATCCGCGGACGAACGCCGTACAGACCGGTGACGTGCTCGGTGAGCTCGTCGGTGAAGAACGACCTCGCGGCTGCCTCCGAGTCCCAGACATAGACGTTCACCGCTCGCCGCTCTGTCCTCGTCGGCCGTAAAGACCTTCAGCCGGAGCTGCGGCATCCCCTCGAACGACGAACGGGCCTTCTCCGCGACAGCGAGCACCCGCTCGCGGTCGAAGTCGCCGTCGTAGTCGAAACTCACGATCACACCGACCATCGGTCCTCCTAGTCGTCGGGCTCGCCGTCGCCGTATTCGAGGGCTTCGATGCGCCCGATCACGCCGAGCCCGCGCCACGAGATCTTGTTCGAACGTGGATACCAGCACATGTCGTTCGTGTCCCTGGTGCCGTAGATCAGCATCGTCACGCCGTCGTCGCCGGCCTGGAACCAGTGGGAGACGCCGCTGCCCGGCGGCCGCACGACGACGTGGCCCGGCGCGAAGCTCGTGCTGCTCGCGCTCGCGCCCCGCTCGGCGCGGAGCGGGGAGGGCCAGAGGTGCAAGCGTCGCGGACCCCTCGAGGATGACGAAGATCTCCTCCTCGGCGGAGTGGCAATGCGGCACGGCGCCGGTCTTGCCCGGGTTGAGGCGCTCCCAGTGGAAGCCGGCGAGATCGGAGCGCTCCCGTGTCGCGAGCGGCGCGGTGACGCCTTTGTCGCCCCAGTGCTCCAGCTCGACCTCGTCGATGTTGAGGATGTTCTCGGGCCGCGGCGCGGGCTCGCCGACGGCGAGCGGCTCGACCTCGGCCTCGATGTCCCAGGGGTCGTCGTCCCGGCCCGCCGACCCACGGCCAGCCGATCCGGATCGCGCGCGAGCGGGGCAGCCAGCCGATCTCGGTCGGGTGGCGGGTGCCGAAGACGAGGTAGTCGAGCCCGTCCGGCCCGGCGACGAACGTGTGCTCGTGGTGGTCGGCCCGGTGGATCACGCAGTCGCCGGGCCGGACCTCGTGCACCTCGCCGTCCTGCCAGGCGAGCCCCGACCCGTCGAGCACGTAGAAGATCTCCTCGGATGCGCCGTGCGAGTGCGGCGGGGTCGGGAGCTTTCCCGGCGGCGACCCGGACACGGTTGAGGCCGACGGTGCGCGCGCCCGCAGCGGCTGCCGAGCCGCTGCCAGGTCGCGTCCATCTCGCCCTTGGCGCGGTGCTGCCGTTCGATCTCGTCCCAGTGGGCGACTCCCACGTGGGGAGATTACGGCTTCGAGACGTCCACGGTGAAGGAGCCGCGGCCGGACAGGCGCTGCACCTTCAGGGTCAGCTGCCGCTGACCGCAGATCTCGAACCGCACGTTCGTCCTGCTCCGGGCGACGAGCGTCCCACGGTTGTAGAGCTCCAGCTCGAACCGTGCCTTCGACGGAGCGTGCAGCTGCGCGACGAAGCTCCCGTCGAGGGTCGTCTGGACGCCGATCGTCCGGGTCGTGCCGTTGCCGAACGACCCGTGCACGTGGCGCACGGTCGGCCCCGTCCACGGCGAGGTGATGTCCTCCTGCAGCGCCTGCAGGTCCTTCGCGTTCGGGTAGAAGCGTCTGGCTGACGATGTCCCAGCCGCTCGGCGTCAGACCGAGCGCCTGCAGGGCGAGCACGCGGTAGGACTCCGCGAACGCCTCGCCGGGGTTCAGGCTGTAGGCGCCACCTTCGTCGCCCGGGTAGGCCGACCCCGCAGCCGCACGCGCGCAGATGTTCTCGGCAGACGACCAGCGCTTCGTCCCGTAGTCCTCGGCCGACCACGGTGCGTCCTTCTGGTTGTTCGCGATGTGGTGGCCGTACTCGTGCGTCACGATCTCCTTCGCCGGCGGCTCGTCGAGCTGGTCCTCGGGAGCCGCGTAGATCGTGTCGGTGTTCGGGTCGTAGCAGGCGAGCGACTGGTCGCCGCAGTACTTGTTCGACTCGACGGTCGAGAGCGGCATCAGGTCCAGCGTCAGCAACGAGAGCTCGGCGCCGTGCGGGAGCGAGCCGAGATACGTCGCCCAGCTCTGCGGCAGTGTCTGGTCGACCGGGTAGCTGTCGTCGACGACGATGTGGATCGACGTGCCGGATGCATCGCCGGTCGGGTACGTCCCGTCCCACGCGAGGGCGGCTCCGGGAAGCACGAGCGCCACGAGGCCGACGATGAGCACGCGCTTCACGGCGCACAGACTGCCTGGAAATCGTCAGGAGTGCGTGAACCGCCGGTTAAGGTGGCCCGGTGAATCCCGTCGAGCTGCACATGATCTCCGACTCGACCGGCGAGACGGCGGCGCGACTCGTCCAGGCGCTCGAGGCGCAGTTCCCGGACCAGGAGTTCAGCGAGATCCGCCATCCGCGGGTCGAGTCGGTCGCCGACCTGCAGCTCGCCGTCGAGCGGATGAAGGGCCGACAGGCAGTGGTCGTCTACACGCTCGTCGAGCCGGAGCTGCGCGAGTCGATGCGAACGCTCTGCCGCAGGGCGAAGCTGCACTACTGCGACCTGCTCGGCCACCCGATCGACGCCGTGGCAAGAGTCTCGGGCCAGTCGGCGCGGATGAAGCCCGGTGCGCGGCCGCCGCTCAACGACGCGTACTTCCGGCGGATGTCGGCGATCGAGTTCGCGGTCAAGTACGACGACGGCGTCCGGCCGGGCTCGACGAGGCCGACATCGTGCTCGTCGGCGTCTCGCGGACGTCGAAGACGCCGCTCTCGATCTATCTCGGCTACCTCGGCTACAAGACGGCGAACGTGCCGCTCGTCAAGGGGATCGACCCGCCCGCGGAGCTCTTCACGATCGACCAGACGAAGGTGGTCGGGCTGACGATCGACGCCCAGCGCCTCTCGGAGATCCGCGGCGAGCGGATCCGTTGGATGCGCGGCGACCGCAAGTACGCGAGCCTCGTGGAGATCTACGAGGAGCTCGACTATGCCGAGCAGGTGCATCGCCGGCTCGGCTGCCCGGTGATCGAGGTCAGCGAGCTGTCGATCGAGGAGATCTCGCACCGCATCATCCGCGTGGTCGAGCGCCGCCGCGAAGAGGTGCAGGCCTCGTGAAGCCGAAACCGCCGGTCCCGCGTGTGGCGCTGGGGCGTCTGGTACTCGGTGCTCGGAGCCGCGCTCGTGCTCTTCTACGGCCTGTTCACGCCGTTCTGGTTCGGCCTGCGCTCGCTCGCCTGGCTGGCGGAGTTCCGTTCGCGCCGCCGGAGCGGCCGGACGGATTGAGGCGGCGCCGAGCCGGATAGATTGCCCGTCGATGGCCGACCGCTACGTCTACGACTTCGAGGAGCCCACGCAGGGCGGGCGCGAGCTGCTCGGCGGCAAGGGGATCGGGCTGGCCGAGATGACGCAGCTCGGGCGTGCCGGTTCCGGCTCGGGCTTCACGATCACGACGGATGCGTGTCGCGCCTATCTGGCCGACGGCGAGCTGCCGGAGGGCCTGGAGGCCGAGGTCGACGAGCATGTTCGCCGGCTCGAGGCGCGGGCCGGGAAGCGGTTCGGGTCGAGTGACGATCCGCTGCTCGTGTCGGTCCGGTCGGGGGCGGCGGTGTCGATGCCGGGGATGATGGACACGATCCTGAATCTCGGTCTGAACGACGAGGCGGCGGAGGGCCTCGCGGCGCGGACGGGCAACGCGCGGTTCGCCTTCGACTCGTACCGGCGGCTGATCCAGATGTTCGGTGAGGTGGTGGAGGGGATCGACGGCCACCGCTTCGAGAGCGCGCTCGCGTCGCTGAAGCAGAACCGCGGCGCACAGCACGACACGGATCTGTCGGCCGACGACCTGCGCGAGCTCGTCGAGACGTTCAAGGAGATCTACCGTGAGGAGACCGGGACCGAGTTCGCGACGGACGCCCGCGACCAGCTGCTGCGGGCGGTGCGTGCGGTCTTCGAGTCCTGGGACACGCCGCGTGCGCAGGTCTACCGGCGCGCGCACGACATCCCCGACGATCTCGGCACGGCGGTCAACGTCGTGCAGATGGTGTTCGGCAACAAGGGCGACCGGTCGGGCACCGGCGTCGCGTTCACCCGCGATCCGTCGACCGGCGAGTCGGGGCTGTACGGCGAGTTTCTCGCGAACGCGCAGGGCGAGGACGTCGTGGCGGGGATCCGCACGCCGCAGCCGATCGAGGCGATGCGCGACGTGCTGCCGGCGGCGTTCGACCAGTTGGTCGAGACGATGCGCCGCCTCGAGGAGCACTACCGCGACATGCAGGACATCGAGTTCACGGTCGAGGACGAGCAGCTGTTTCTGCTGCAGACGCGCTCGGCGAAGCGCACCGCGGCCGCCGCGCTGAAGGCGGCGGCGGCGATGGTCGACGAGGGGCTGATCACGCGCGAGGAGGCGGTCGGCCGCATCGACCCGGCGCAGCTCGACCAGCTCCTGCATCCGATGATCGACCCGACGGCGGCGCTCGACGTGGCGGCGAAGGGCCTGAACGCCTCGCCCGGCGCGGCGAGCGGCGCGCATCGTCTTCGACGCCGACACCGCGGTCGAGCGTGCGAAGGCGGGGCCGGTGATCCTCGTCCGCTGGGAGACGACCCCGGACGACATCCACGGCATGATCGCCGCGCGAGGGCATCCTCACGGTGCACGGCGGCATGACCTCGCACGCGGCGGTCGTCGCGCGCGGAATGGGCAAGCCGTGCGTCGCCGGCTGCGACGACCTCTCGCTGGAAGGGCGGCGGGCGACGATCGGCGGCCACGTGCTGGAGGAGGGCGACGTGATCACGATCGACGGCGGCACCGGCCGGGTGTTCATCGGCGAGGTGCCGCTCGTGCCGCCGCAGATCAACGACGACTTCGAGACGATTCTCGGCTGGGCGGACGCGCTGCGCCGGCTGAAGGTGCGCGCGAACGCCGACAACCCCGAGGACGCGAAGCGTGCGCGCGAGTTCGGCGCGCAGGGGATCGGCCTCTGCCGCACCGAGCACATGTTCTTCGGCGCGGAGCGGCTGCCGGTGGTGCAGGAGATGATCCTCGCCGACAGCGAGGCCGGCCGTCGCGCGGCGCTCGACCGGCTGCTGCCGTTCCAGCAGTCGGACTTCGAGGGGATCTTCGAGGCGATGGCCGGGCTGCCGGTGACGATCCGCCTGCTCGACCCGCCGCTGCACGAGTTCCTGCCGGACGAGGCCGAGGCGACGGACGAGAAGCTGCGCGCCGGATCCGCGCGCTGCACGAGTCGAATCCGATGCTCGGCACGCGCGGCTGCCGGCTCGGCCTGCAGTACCCGGAGATCTACGAGATGCAGATTCGCGCGATCGCCCGGGCTGCGCGTGCGGTGCTCGAGCGCACCGGCGAGGTGCCGCTCGTCGAGGTGATGCATCCGCTCGTCGGCTTCCGCGAGGAGCTCGCGCCGGCTGCGCGAGCTGACCGAGTCGGTGTGGGCGGAGGAGGCGCCCGAGGTCGAGCATCTCGTCGGGACGATGATCGAGGTGCCGCGCGCAGCGCTGCGCGCCGACGAGATCGCCGAGGTCGCCGACTTCTTCTCCTTCGGCACGAACGACCTGACGCAGACGACGCTCGCGTTCTCCCGCGACGACGCGGAAGGGAAGTTCCTCACGACGCTATCTCGAGGACGGGGTGCTCGAGCGCAATCCGTTCGAGGTGCTCGACATCGACGGTGTCGGCGACCTGATGCGGATCGCCGTCGAGCGCGGCCGCGGCACGAAGCCGGAGCTCAAGCTCGGCATCTGCGGCGAGCACGGC
This sequence comes from uncultured Thermoleophilia bacterium, assembly GCA_963703445.1. Taxonomy (GTDB): domain Bacteria; phylum Actinomycetota; class Thermoleophilia; order Gaiellales; family Gaiellaceae; genus PALSA-600. The sequence continues at coordinate 637,583 of CAVPEK010000001.1, forward strand.
GGCGAGCCGCGCTCGATCGCGTTCTGCCACGAGCTCGGCCTCGACTACGTCAGCTGCTCGCCGTTCCGCGTGCCGCTCGCCCGGCTCGCGGCGGCCCAGGCCGCACTGAACGAGGCGGGCTCGGGCGCCTACGTCTCGGCCGGCGGCTAGGCCGCTACTGGTAGCCGCGCACCTTCGCGTACGCGACCACGGCTGCGACGATGACCACCCCGACGGTGGACACGATGCTCATGAGCGCCGAGCTCCGGTACTGGAGCATCAGCAGCATCAGGACGACGCCGGCGATGAGGCCGCCGACGTGGCCGCCGATCGAGATGCCCGGGACCGCGAAGGTGAAGACGAGGTTCAGGATCACGATCAGCCCAGCGATCTGACCGCCGGTCGAGATGTGCCGCGCCGCTCGAGCACGAAGCAGCGCACCGAGCACCCCGAAGATCGCGCCGGATGCGCCGACCGTGACGTGAGTTCGGACGTCAACGAGCAGCGCTCCGGCCGAGCCGGCGATGCCCGAGGCGAAGTAGAGCAGCGCGAAGCGCCAGCGCCCGATCACCTGCTCGAGCAGCGTGCCGGCGAAGTAGAGGCGAGTACATGTTCAACGCGAGGTGGAACGGGCCGTAGTGGAGGAACGCCGCGCGTGACATGCGCCACCAGTCGCCGTGCGCGACGCCGACCGGAGCCGCGCGCCGTGGCAGCACGCGCTCCCGGTAGGCTCGATGCGAGCAGCGCCGTGGTCGTAGATCCAGTTGCCGGTGCCGTGCGTTGCCCGCCGAGCGGCGAGCTCGGCGAGGTAGACGGCGACGTTGATCCCGATCAGCGTCAGCGTGACGACGTTCGTCCGCCGGCTGCCGACCCCGGTGACGGCGCGCTGGGCGGGCGCGGTCACCTTGCGGATCCCCTGCGGCTTGCCGGAGTGCTCCGGGCAGCGCAGGCCGACCGGCGCCGGCGTCATGCACTCGTAACAGATCGGCCGACCGCACTCGGAGCACGAGAGGCCCGTCTCGCGGTCCGGGTGCCGGTAGCAGTAGCGTGGCTCGTCCACGCGGCTAGCGTATCGGCGTGCATGTTCATGTCGCGTTCACTCCGGAGGAGACGGCAGCGGCCCGCATCGGGATCGTCGTCGACGTGATTCGCGCGACCTCGTCGATCGCCCAGGCGCTCGCAGCGGGCTACGAGCGAGTGCTCTGCTGCGCCGAGATCGAGGAGGCGCAGGCGCTCCGTGCCGAGCTCGGCGACGAGGCGGTCGTCGGCGGCGAGCGCAACGCGGTCGTGGTGGAAGGGTTCGACGTCGGCGCATCGCCGCGCGAGTTCGCGGGGCAGCCGAAGGCGCGAACGCTGATCCTGACGACGACGAACGGCACCGGCGCGATCCTCACTGCGGCCGCGCGCTGCGAGATCGTGCTGCTCGGCTCGCTGCTCAACCTGTCGGCGGTCGCCGCGCGCGGCGCGCGAGCCGGGCGGTGACGTCGCGATCCTCTGCTCCGGATTCAAGGGCGCGTTCGCGCTCGACGACGCGTACTGCGCGGGCCGGATCGTCGAGGCGCTGGACGGTGAGCGAAGCGACGCTGCGATCGGCGCCGCGCGTGCTCGCACGCGCGTGGCCGGACCCGCTCGCCGGTCTGAACGCGCGCACCTACGGCCCGCCCGGCCTCGAGGCCGACATCGAGTTCTGCGCGCAGGTCGACCTGCTCGACGCCGTGCCCCGCTTCGCGCGCATGGTCGGCACCGGCGGCGGAGATCGTCGCGTGAAGCAGGTCGAGCTCCCGCTCCGCGAGATCGAGCACTTCGGCTCTGCAGGGGTTCGTGCACTCGCGCGTCGCGCGTGGCGAGGTCCAGGTCTCGCTCGTGCGGCTCGACGGCGTGATCGGGGGGCACGAAGCGGCATCCCGGCAGCGGCTCGTCGTGCTGTCAGGGCAGGTGACGTGCTCGACGAAGGACGAGAGCATCGGCCTGGGTGTGGGAGATGCCGTCGAGTGGCAGGAAGGTGAATGGCATGAGACGCGTTCTCATGAACCGTCGATCCTGTTGCTCGTGGAAGGAGCATTCGAATGAGCGAACCGAAGACCCTGTTCGGCGCAGAGCACGTCCGGCGCTACCGCGAGACGGGCGGCGAGGTCGGCCACATCTGGAAGGAAGGCTCGACGATCCTGCTGCTGACGACGACCGGGCGAAAGAGCGGCGAGCCGCGGACGACGCCGCTGATCTACGCGGAGGACGGCGATCGCTACGTGATCGTCGCCTCCAAGGGCGGAGCGCCCGACGATCCCGGCTGGTACAAGAACCTCTCCCAGGACCCCGACGTCGAGCTGCAGGTGCTCGACGAGGTCTTCCCGGCCCGCGCGCGCACCGCCGAGGGCGAGGAACGCGAGCGGCTGTGGGCCAAGATGAACGAGGTCTGGCCGCACTACGCCGAGTACGCGAAGAAGACCGACCGCCAGATCCCGGTCGTCGTCCTAGAGCGCACGTCCGGCTAGCGCTCCCAGGTAGACGAACGCGATCCCGGCCGTCACGCTTCCGACGGCGTAGAGGAGCGTGACCGCGACGTCGCGTGCCTCGAGCAGCGTCAGGCTCTCCTGGGCGAAGGTCGAGAACGTGGTGTAGCCGCCGATCACCCCGACGACGAGCCCGATGCGCAGCCAGGCCGGGAGGTGGTGGCGGTCGACGAGCGTCTCGGTGATCACGCCGATCAGGAAGCAGCCCGTGAGGTTGATCGTGAACGTCGCCCACGGGAAGATCGAGAAGCTTCGCTGCTCGATCGCGCTGGTCGATGAGGTAGCGGGCCGAGGCTCCGAGCGCTCCACCGAGCGCGACGCCGACGATCACGGGCATTGCGTGGCTCCTTTCGTCGTAGGAGCCATCAGCCGTCGTCGGCGGTTGAGGGCGAGCTCCATCGCCTCGGTGGTGGTACAGGATACGGAGATGGAGGCCGAACAGGCGTTCAGCACCGACCTCGGGTACTACGAAGACCGCGCCGCGGGCTTTGCCGGTGTCGCGGGCGTGACAGCCGACGAGGCCCGCCGCGATCTCGCGGCGCGCCACGGCTTCCTCGACTGGGACGAGCTCGTCGAGCACGTGGGGGCGTTGCGCGACGGCCGCGAGCCGCCCTCACCGTTCGTGCTCGCCTACCGGGCGCTCGAAGCGCGCGACGAGGAGGCGCTGCGCGAGCTGCTCGACGCGCATCCGGAGCTCGTCCGGCAGCGCGGCACGAACGGCAACGACCTGCTCGGCCTCGCCGGAGGTGCGCCGTCGCTCGTCCGGCTGCTGCTCGAGCGCGGGGCGGACGTGAACCGCGGCAACGACTACGGCTGGACGATCCTGCACCAGGCCGGCTACGGCAATGACCGCCCACTCGCCGGGCTGGCACTCGAGGCAGGCGCGGATCCGGGTCTGAGCGCACGAGGCGACGGGGGCACGCCGCTCGTCGTCGCGCTCTTCTGGGGGCATCGTGAGGTCGTCGGGCTGCTCGGCGAACGAGCCGCGGAACCTGCGCGTCGCGGCGGGGCTCGGCCGCGTCGACCTGATCGACGAGCTGGCCGGGACGCCGGCGGCCGGCGCTGCACCGCGCGTTCTACCGGCCGCACGGCGGCTTTCCGGTCTGGGAGCCGGGCGACGATCCGCAGGAGATCCTGGACGAGGCGCTCGTCTGGGCTGCGAAGAGCGATCGGGTCGAGGCGATCTCGCGGCTGGCCGAGCTCGGCGCTCGCCTCGACGCGGATCCCTACCGCGGGACGGCACTCACGTGGGCGGCGGTGAACGGCCGGGTCGAGGCGGTGCGGCGGCTCCTCGAGCTCGGCGCCGATCCGGACGCCCGCGGCAGCTTCGGCGGGCCCGACCACGGCGAGGGCGTGACCGCGCTCCACCTGGCGGCTCAGGCGGGCCGAAGCGAGACGGTCGAGGTGCTGCTCGAGGCCGGCGCCGACCGCTCGATCGACGGATGCGCTGCACGGTGGCACTCCGGCCGGCTGGGCCGAGTTCGGCGGCCATCCCGAGCTCGCGGAGCAGCTGCAGCAGCCGAAGTTGACAGGAGAACGTGTGTTCGTGTAGAACATACGTTCCCGTGATCGCTGCAATCGTCATCCCGGCCTTCGATCTACGGGCGGCGCTGCGCCTTCGTCCACGGCTGCAGGCAATGCCGGCCGCGCTCGCGCCGCTGCCCGGGACGGAGCCGCTGATCGGCTCGGTCACGGGCCCGGCCGAGGCGAGGGGCGTCCGGCCGGGGATGCGCCTCGGCGAGGCGCTTGCGACCTGTCCGGAGCTCGAGCTCGTCGAGCAGGACCCGGCGACCGCCGAACAGGCGTGGGAGGAGATCCTGCGCCGGCTCGAGGATGCCGGGTTCGCGGTCGAGCCGGTCGATCCGGGCACGGTCTTCTTCGACTCGAAGGGCGTCGAGCGGCTCTACGGCGGGCTCGAGCCGGCGCTCAAGCGGGCGCTCGCGGCCGTCGGGACGACCTGGGATCCCCGCGCGGGCGCGGCCGAGCGGCGGTTCGCGGCGCTCGCCGCGGCGAACGTGGCGCGGCCGGGGCAGGCGCTGATCGTCTCCGACGACCGCGCACGCTCGTTCATCGCGCCGCTGCCGCTGCAGCTGCTGCCGCTCGAGCGGCGCCGCTACGAGGAGCTCGAAGAACTGGGTGTTCGAACGATCGGACAGCTTGCCGGGCTGCCGGGCAGCGCCGTCTCCGAACGGTTGGGGCCGGACGGACGGCGCGCCTGGAGCCTGGCGAGAGGTGAGCAGGACGGGAGGGTCAAGCCGAGACGGCCGGCAACGGCCATCCACGAGACGCTCGAGTTCCCGGAAGCGGTCGGCAACGAGCTGACGCTCCGGCGAGGGCTCGGGGTGCTGCTCGATCGCCTGCTCGCACGCCCGGAACGCGCGGGGCGGCCGCCGAGGAAGGTCGCGGTCTGGGCGCGGCTGGTCGGCGGCGCCTCGTGGCGCCGGACGGTGACGCTGCGCGAGCCGACGGCCGACCCGGCCCGGCTGCGCGCCGCGCTCTCGCCGAAGCTCGCAGAACTGCCGGCGCCGGCGCTCAAGCTCCGGCTCGAGGTGATGGAGCTCGCCGAGCACACCGGTGAGCAGCTCGAGCTCGTGGCTGCAGAGGGCGAAGTCATGCAAGGCCGGCTCCGTGAAGGCCTGCGCCAGGTGCGCGCGGCAGTCGGGGCGGGTGGAGTCTCAACGGTCGTGGAGGTCGCTCCGTGGTCACGCATACCCGAAGCGCGGGCATTTCTCGTGCCGCGCGACGACTGAACGCACGTCGTCTCAACAATCCGAGGCCGGCGCTCGTCGAGAGCCATGCCGACGGTGCGCCGAGCCGCGTCAACCGGCAGGACGTCGCAGTCGTGCGCGAGGAGTGGCGGGTCGTCGACCGCTGGTGGACGGAGGATCCGGTGCACCGCCGCTACTTCGACCTCGTGCTCGAGACAGGGGAGAACGCCGTCGTCTACCACGACGACGACGCCGGAACGTGGTTCACCCAGCGGGCCTAGGAGGGTTTGGCGCTCATAGCGCGCAGTTCGCGCTCGAACCCGCCAGGCGCGTGGATGTTCAAGAACCGGCAAACGCCGGCGTCACGCTTCGTGAACCCGTGCTCGACTCCGGGGGCAGCCGCCATGAACGTGCCGGGCGTCGCGCGTGCCCACTCGCCGTCGATGTACACGTCAAGCTCCCCTTCCAGGATGTAGAAGGAATCCGTCTCGTCCGCGTGGGTGTGCGGCTCCGGGCCGTCGAACGGTCCTTCGATCGTGAACTCGAAGACGGCCAGGTGCGGCAGCGCCCCCTTCACGATCGTGACACGGCTCCCCGACGCATTGCGCAGGAGCTCGCCTTCACCGGGGCCGTTGAGGATCCCTTCCGGCATGCGGCGATTCTATGAGCTTCAGCATCTCGAACGACGCATTCCCCGCCCGCGGCGGCGTTGGCGACGAAAGAGCGGTGCCAGGTACCCGACGGGCACCTGGCACCAGCCTCAGTGCCTCGTCCTACGTCGAGCTGCACGCGCACTCCGCCTACTCGTTCCTCGACGGCGCGTCGCTGCCGGAGGAGCTCGCCGCGCGCGCCGCCGAGCTCGGCTACGACGCGCTCGCGCTCACCGACCACGACGGCGTCTACGGCTCGCTCGAGTTCGCCCACGCTGCGAAGCACCTCGGCGTCCGCCCGATCACCGGCGCGGAGGTGACGCTTGCCGGCGATCGACATGTGACGCTCCTGTGCGAGACGCGGCAGGGCTACGCGAACCTCTGTCGCATCCTCACGGACGCGCACGCGGGCACGCGCGTGCCGGGCAAGGAGCGCGACCTCCTGCCGGCCGAGACGACGATCGAGATCGTCGAACGCCACGCGGAAGGGCTCGTCGCACTCTCCGGCTGTGCCCGGAACGGCCTTGCCGTGGTCGACGCGAAAGCGGCCGAGCGGCTCGCGCGCGCCTTTCCCGGCGCGTTCTCGATCGAGCTGCAGCGGCCGTACGAGCGAGGCGACGCGACGACGGAACGCGCGGCTCATCGAGCTCGCCGAGCATCTCGGCGTGCCCACCGTCGCGACCGGCAACGTGCACGCGCACAGTCCGGCGCGGGCACGGTTGCAGGACGCACTCGTTGCGATCAAGCACCGCACGTCGCTCGACGGCTGCGAACGCGAGCGGCGCGGAAACCACGAAGCGGTGCTGCTTGCGCCGCAGACGATGCTCGAACGCCTGCCCGCGGATGCGGCACGTCGGACCCGTGAGCTCGCCGACCGCTGCACGTTCGACCTGACGCAGGAGCTCGGCTATCGCTACCCCGACTTCTCGGACGGAGCCGACCCTGCGGACCTGCAGCTCGCAGGTGATCTGCGATCGGGCATTTGCCGAGCGATATGCGAATGCGAACGGCCACAAGAAACAGGCGCGGCAGCGGCTCGACGACGAGCTTGCATTGATCGCGCGGCTGGGCCTCTCGGGGTTCTTCCTGCTCCACTGGGAGGTGCTCGAGCTCGCCCGCGAGTGCGCGCTCGAGGTACGCGGGCCCGGCAGCCCCCGGCACGCGCTGCCGCCCGGGCGCGGCCGCGGCTCCAGCGTCGGCTCGATCGTCTGCTACCTGACCGGCCTCTCGCACGTCGATCCCGTCGCAGCGGGCCTGTCGCTCGGCCGCTTCATCAACGACGAGATGGTCGCCGTGCCCGACATCGACCTCGACTTTCCGCGCGACATCCGCGAGAAGCTGATCGTGCGCGTCACAGAGCGCTACGGCCGCGAGCACGCGGCGCTCGTGGCGACGTTCGCGAGCTATCGCAGCCGCGGTGCGATCCGCGACGTCGGCAAGGCCCTCGGACTGCCGTTCGCCGAGCTGGAGCGGCTGGCACGAGTCACCGACGGCTGGGACGCGACCCGAGTCGGCGATGAGCTGGACGGTGTGCCCGGCACGCATGCGGGTCCACGCTGGGCCGCGTTCCGCGAGCTGACGAAGGAGATCGCGGGCTTGCCGCGTCACATCAGCCAGCATCCGGGCGGAATGGTCATCTCGACCCGGCCGCTGATCGATCTCGTGCCGGTGCAGCCCGCCGCGATGGCCGGACGCCAGATCTGCCAGTGGGACAAGGACAGCTGCGGCGACGCCGGCTTCCTGAAGATCGATCTGCTCGGTCTCGGCATGCTCTCGGCCGTCGAGGACACGATCGACCGCATTGCGCGTTTGCGAGGCGAGACGATCGACCTCTCGCGCGTGCCGCTCGACGATCCCGGGGTCTACGAGGAGATCCAGAGGGCGGACACCGTCGGCGTCTTCCAGATCGAGAGCCGCGCACAGATGCAGAGCCTGCTGCAGACGCGGCCGGAGAACCTCGAAGACCTGACCGTGCAGGTCGCACTCGTGCGTCCCGGGCCGATCCAGGGCAAGGCAGTTCATCCCTACGTGCAGCACCGCCATGCGAAGCGGGCGGACCCCACCTTCGAGCCGCCGGTACTGCACGAGTCGCTGCGTGAGGCTCTGCACGACACGCTCGGCGTCGTCGTGTTCCAGGACCAGGTGCTCGACGTCGCGATGGCGGCCGCCGGCTTCTCGATCGGTGAGGCCGAGGGACTGCGCCGCGCGATGAGCAGAAAGCGCAGCGAGGAGGCGATCGAGGCCTGGCGGCCGCGCTTCGTCGCGGGGGCGCAGGGAAAGGGAATCGACGACGAGACCGCGCACGCGATCTACGACCAGGCTCGTCGGCTTCGCCGGCTTCGGCTTCCCGAAGTCGCACGCGGCCGCCTTCGGGCTGCTCGCGTACCAGTCGGCGTGGCTGCGGCGGTACTACCCGTCGGAGTTTCTGTGCGCGCTGATGAACGCGCAGCCGATGGGCTTCTACCCGCCGTCGTCACTCGTGCGCGACGCGCAGCGGCGCGGGGTGGAGGTGCGCCCGCCGCACATCAACCGCTCGGAGGCGGAGTGCGACATCGAAGACGGACGAGGTGGTCCGGGTCGGTCTTGGTTACGTCCAGTCGGTCGGCGAGGAGGAAGCCAGGTCGGTGGTCGCACAGCAGCCCTACCGCGATCTCGGCGACCTCGCGCGTCGTGCCTCGGTGAAACACGATGCGCTCGAAGCGCTCGTCGCGGCCGGCACATGTGACGAGTGGGGGCCGCGACGCGAGCTCCTCTGGCGTCTCGGCGTCACGCCGCGTGGCGAGACGGTCGCGCGGAGGCAACCGACAGCTCGCGCTGCCGCTCGAGCCGACTGCAGAGATCCCGGAGCTGCCGGAGCAGACGCCGTGGGAGCAGATGCTCGCCGACTACAAGCACACGTCGCTCTCGGTCGGCGTCCATCCGCTGCAGCTCCTCCGTCCGCATCTGCCGGCTGGAGTCGCGACGAGCGCCGATCTGCCTGACACTCCGAACGGCACGCGGATCCAGGTGGCGGGCATGGCGATCGCCCGCCAGCGTCCGGCAACTGCGAACGGGATCGTCTTCATGTTGCTCGAGGACGAGCACGGACAGGCGAACCTGATCATCCCGTCGAGGGTCTACGAGGAGCACCGCGCGATCATCCGCGGCGAGCCGCTGATCCTCGCGCGCGGCAAGCTCGAGCGTCACGACCGCAACGTCAACCTGCTCGTCTCGGATGTGAGCTCGCTCGGCCCGCTGGCGCGCAAAGCGGCGAGCGAGGCGGAGGTGACGCGCGCCCTGCCGCGCGCGCACCATTTCGGGCATCGCTGAACCTGGCTGGAATCTGATTCGCGAAGCGAACCAGGTTCCCGAGTTGCTGGTCTCGGTGCGAAACTCGTGAATCTGGTTCGGCTGCGCCGAATCAGATTCGGAGCCTCTAGCTACGCCCCGTGCGCTGGTGCGGCGGGCCCCACGTGGTGCGAGAGGTTGAAGGCCGAGTTGACGAGGCCGACGTGGGTGAACGCCTGCGGGAAGTTCCCGAGGAGGCGTTTCGCAGCCGGGTCGTACTCCTCGGAGAGGAGGCCGAGGTCATTGCGGATCGCGAGCAGTTGCTCGAACAATGCGCGAGCCTCGTCGCCGCGATCCGCCATCAGCAGCGCGTCGACGAGCCAGAACGAGCACGGCAGAAAGACCCCTTCGCCTCCTGGGAGCCCGTCGACGTCGGTTTCCTTCGCTCGATAACGCTCGACGAAGCCGTGGCGGGTGAGGTCGCGCTGGATCGCGTCGATCGTGCCGAGCACCCGCGGATCGTTGCCGGGCAGGAACCCGACGAGCGGGATCAGGAGGGTCGATGCGTCCAGCTCGTTGGAGCCGTAGGACTGGACGAACGAGTTGAGCTCGACGTCGAATGCCTCCTGACAGACTTCGCGATGTACCTCGTCCCGCAGCCTGCGCCAGCGTTCGATGGGGCCGGGCAGGTCGAAACGCTCGACGGTCTGGACGGCTCGATCGAACGCCACCCACGCGAGCACCTTCGAATGCGTGAAGTGGCGACGAGATCCGCGTACCTCCCAGATCCCGTCGTCGGCCCGCTCCCACGCGCCCTCGAGGAACTCCATGATGGCGCGTTGCAGGGACCAGGCGTGATCGTCGGCCGGCAGGCCGTCGATGCGAGCCTGGTGCAGCGCGTCCATCACCTCGCCGTACACGTCGAGCTGGAACTGCTCGTGCGCGGCGTTCCCGACTCGGACGGGGATCGAGCCGGCATAGCCCGGAAGCCAGTCGAGCTCGAGCTCCACCACGCGACGCTCGCCGGCGACGCCGTAGAGGATCTGTGCGTTCGCCGGATCGCCCGCGACCGCCCGCAGCAGCCAGTTGCGCCACGCGCGGGCCTCGTTGATGAATCCGGCATTCATCATCGCGAGCAGCGTGAACGTCGCGTCCCGCAGCCACGTGAAGCGGTAGTCCCAGTTGCGGACGCCGCCGATCAGCTCCGGCAACGACGTCGTCGGCGCCGCGACGATCCCCCCGGTCGGCTCGTAGGTGAGCGCTTTCAGCACAGCGAGCGAGACGTGGACTGCCTCCCGGTACTCACCGGTGTAGGCGCAGTGCTCGAACCACTTCAACCATTGCTTTTCCGTCTCGGCCAACGCGCGTTCCGCGTCGACCGGCTGGGGCGGCCGGTGATTGGACGGGAACCATGTGAGGACGAACGGGACCCGCTCGCCCTTGTCCACCTGGAAGATGGCGGTGTGCTTCATGCCGTCCGGCTGGAGGTCGACAGGCGTTCGAAGCGCAAGGCCGTCTGGCCCGCCGACCGCAACCAGGGTGTCGTCGTCGAGCCGGCGGAGCCACGGGACGACCGAGCCGTAGTCGAACCGGATGATCAGCTCGGTCATCATCTCGACAGTGCCCTCGAGGCCCTCGACGATCCGCACGATGTCTGGTGCGTTGCCGCGCTGCGGCATGAAATCGATCACACGTACCCGGCCGGTCGACGTCTGCCATTCGCTTTCGAGGATCAGAGTGTCCGGCCGGTAGCGGCGCGTGGTTGCCGGGCCGCCGTCGACCGGCGTGATGCCCCAGTGCCCGTGGTCGTGGGTGCCGAGGAGCGAGCTGAAGCAGGAGCCCGAGTCGAACCGGGGGAAGCAGAGCCAGTCGATCGAGCCCTCGCGGCCGATCAATGCCGCCGTCTGGAGATCCCCGACCAGTGCGTAGTCCTCGATCCGTTCGGCCATTTACCGGTTCTCGATCTCCAGGGCGAAGGGCGGCAAGCGTCGTTCGACGGCCTTGTTGAACTCGCGAAGATACCCGTCGGGCTCGTCGAGCGATTGCGCGTAGTGATCGCGCATGTCTGCGAGCAGTTCCGTCCCGGTCTCGACCGAGTCGACGTAATCGCCGTACAGCTCTTCGGCCTGGTCGCGTCCGGCTGCGTTGTAGGCGTCGAGGCGAGCGTTCGCTTCCTCGATCACGTCTCGGTGATCTTGCTCGAACAGATCGAGCTGAGACTCGATCACCTGGGTGTAGCGCGCACGGCGGAACATCACGCCAGCTCCCGGTAGAGGGCGAGGTGCTGCGCAGCGGACGCGTCCCACGTCAGCTCGGCGCGCGCACGCTCCGCGCCGGCTCGCGCGCGCACGAGCGCCTCTCCGTCGGAGAGCAGCTCGCTCACCGCTGCGGTGAGGGCGTCGATGTCGCCGGCCGGCACGACGCGTCCCGCTCCGTAGGCTCGCACCGGTTCTCCGAGGCCGCCCACGTCGTAGACGACGGCCGGGACCCCGGCGCCGAGCGCCTGCAGAAGCGCCCCGGACTGGTCGAGCTCGGCGCGGTAGGGGAACACGGCGACCGTCGTGTCGGACAGTGCACGGTCGAGCTCGCTCGCGGGGAGAAAGCCGAGGCGCCACTCGACTCGTTCCGCCCGGCGTAGATCGTCGAGGGGCATGGCCGGGTCGCCCGCGACGATCAGGCGGGTCTCCGGCGAGACGGCGGGTCACCTCGATCGCGTCGGCGAGCCCCTTGTACGGCCTGATCACGCCGAGCGCGAGGATCGTCGAGCCGTCGTCCAGGCGGTTGGCCGCGCTGGGATAGACCGGATGCGGGATCACGTGCGCGTCGACGCCGAGCTCGGCCAGAGTCGCCCGTCCGTGATCGGTGTGCACGACGACCCGGTCGAACCGCGCCAGAACCCTGCGCCAGAGGTCGACCCGGGAGGCCGTCCTCCGCGGTAGCAGGTCGTGAGCGGTGAAGACGGACGGGGAGCGAAAGCGTAGGTGCACGTCCGCCTGGGGCAGAGCGAGCCACTGCACGTGCAGGACATCGGCGCGTGCGAGCGAGAGGGAGCGCATCACATCGAGATGCTCGACCGCCTTCAAGGGAAGCCGTGCCCGAGAGCGCTTGAAGAGGCGCGACGAGAATGGATACCAGTGCTCGCTCCTGCGATAGCCGTCGGCGGCCGGGGTCTCGCCGAAACGGAACCTGGATGTCTGTAGCTCGACGTCCACTCCTGCACGGCCGAGAGCCGCGGCCAGCTCGTGGTCGTACCACGGCGTGAACGCAGGCGGGTCGGCAAGCAGGACGCGCATCGAAGTAGCTTAGGCGCGTGCTGGTCCGGAGCTGGAACCTCTTCCACGGGAACACGGTCCCGCCGCAGCGCGCGGGTTTCCTCCGCGAGATGATCCGGCTTGCGACTGCCGACGACCCGGCCGTTCTGTGCGTGCAGGAGGTGCCGGCGTGGGCGCTCGGCCTCTTCACCTCCGGCGACGTCGCGGCCCGGCCGCGGATCGGCCCGGTCCCGATCAGCGCCGGGCTCGGGCACCGCCTGACGCGCCAGAATCAGGGGCTTCTACGGTCGGCGTTCTCCGGCCAGGGGAATGCGATCCTCGTCGCCTCCGAGCTGCGTGTCCTGTCGTCGGCCGCCATGACCCTGAACCCACGGCGCTTCAGGGAGGCTCAGGCTCGCGTCCTGCAGCTCGGCGCTCGCGCACGCCGCGCCTGGGCGCGGGAGCGGCGGATCGTGCAAGCGGTTCGCCTGGCGGATCAGACCGGCCGCACATTCGCGATCACGAACCTGCACTGCACGAGCTACGCCGCGGACGAGCGGCTCGCCGAGGCCGAGTTGCTCCGGGCGGCATGGTTCGCGGTCTCCGAAGCCCAGCCGGACGACGTCGTGGTGCTCGCGGGCGACTTCAACGTGACGGCCGCCCGGTCGACGGTCTTGCGCGATCTCGCCGACGGGGAGTGGGGCTTCTCCGCTCCAGGCCCCGGGATCGATCACATCCTCGTTCGCGGCGCTTCGACCACCCCGGTGCGAACGTTGGCCCGACGAGCGGCGCCTGCACAACGGCCGCCTGCTCTCCGATCATGCCCCGGTGGAGCTCGAGATCACATGACCTGGCCCGAGCAGCGAGCCAGGTTCCCGGTGCTCGACCGGCACGCCTATCTGAACGCAGGCACGTTCGGCCCGCTCGCGCGCTCGACGCTCAATGCGATGGCCGAGCTACGCGCCTGGGAGGGCGAGCATGGACGCGGCGGCAGGCGGTACTTCGACACGATGATCGAGCGCCGCGAGCGGGTTCGCGAGCTGTTCGCAGCGCAGGTCGGCGCATCCGCAGAGCACGTCGCCCTGACCGACTCGACGACAGAGGGGGTGCAGGTGGTCGTCGCCGGGCTCGGGCTCGGTGAGAGCGACGAGGTCGCGACGACCGACGCGGAACATTTCGGGCTCACCGGCCCACTGCTCGGCGCCGGCGCCCGGCTCAGAATCGCCAAGGTGCGGGGAGCGCCGGCCGCGGACGTCTTCGAGCTGATCCGCGCGCAGGTCACGCCGCACACGCGGCTGATCGCGCTCTCGGCGGTCTCGTGGCTCGACGGGACGATCCTTCCGTGGCGCGAGCTGCGTGAGGCGACGAACGTCCCGGTGCTCGTCGACGGCGCACAGTCGGTCGGCGCGCTCGCGGTCGACGCGACTGCCGCGGACTTCTACACCGTCAGCGGACAGAAGTGGCTTTGCGGTCCCGACTCGACCGGCGCGCTCTTCGTGCGCGACCCTGATGGCTTGCGCCCGCGCTTGGTCGCGTATCCGAGCGCCGAGACCTACGACATCGCCCAGGGCACCTGGGAGCCGAAAGCCGGCGCACGCCGCTTCGACACCGCCTTCGCCCCGGCGACGTCGCTCGCGGGTCTCGAGGCCGCGCTCGCCGACCTCCCGGAGGGACGGTTCGCTCGTTCGCGCGAGCTCGCGGAGCGGTGTCGCGCTCTCCTTGTCGAGCGCGGTCACGAGGTCGTTTCGCACGCGGGTCAAGGCCCGCTTGTCTCCTTCCGCTTCGCCGGTGAGACGGCCGAGGCGGTCGCGGCGCTCTACGAGCGCGGTGTGATCGTGCGCGAGCTCCCAGGCACCGGTCTGCTGCGCGCGTCCGTGGGGTGGTGGAACGACGAGAGCGACCTCCACCGCCTGGTCGAAGCGCTCGCCGCCGTCTGAGCTGACCGGCAGGCCGAGCTCGCCGGCGATCGGCTGCAGCGCCGCGACGACGTTCGTGATGTGCTCGTCGAGCTCGAGCTCGAGGAGCTCGGCGCCCTCGTAGACGTCGTCGCGGGACACACCCGCGGCGAACGACGGCTGTTTCAGCTTCTTCTTGACCGACTTCGGCTCGAGCCCCTCGAGGCCGGTCGGCCTCACGAGACCACAGGCATGGATGAACCCCGAGAGCTCGTCGCACGCGAACAGCGTCTTCTTCAGCAACGTATCGCGCGGAAGGCTGAGGTGATTGGCGTGCGAAAGCACGGTTTCGATCACGACCTCGGGGTAGCCCTCCTCACGCAGGATCGGCGCACCGTCCTGCGGATGCTTGTCGAGCGTCGGGTGGATCTCGTAGTCGAAATCGTGCAGGAGCGCCGCAACGCGCCAGAGCTCCTCGTCCTCGCCGAACCGGACCGCATACGACGCGGTCGACGCCTCGACCGCGAGACCGTGGCGCAGGAGTGCCTCGCTCTTCGTGTAACGAGTGAGTGTGCCCCAGGCTTGTTCGCGAGTTGGATTCACGGTGGGGCTAGCATAGTGCGCGCGTTGTCCTCGACCATTGTCAGGCCTGTGGCCGAATCGTTCGTCATCGAAGGCGGCCGCCCGATCTCGGGTCGGGTCCGTGCCTCCGGGAACAAGAACGGAGCGCTGCCGATCCTTGCGTCGTGCCTTCTGACCGACGAGCCTGTTTGCCTGTCGAACGTGCCGCGCATCCGTGATGTCAACACCATGCTCGAGCTGCTCGCGAGTCTCGGCGCGGAGGCCGAGTGGACGGGTCAGAACGAGGTTCGCGTGCACGCCCAGAACGTCACCCACGAAGTCGACGCACGGCTCGCGAGCCGGATCCGCGCATCGTTCCTGCTTGCCGGCCCGTTGCTCGCGAGGCTGGGGAGCGCGAGTGTGCCGCCCCCGGGCGGAGATGTGATCGGCCGGCGGCGACTCGACCCACACATCCATGCCTTCGCGGAGCTCGGCGCGGAGTTCCACTACCCCGGCCGCTACGAGCTCAGCGGCGCGCTCCGCGGCGCGCACATTCACATGGACGAGGCGTCCGTGATGGCGACCGAGAACGCCGTGATGGCGGCGTCGATCGCGCCGGGCGAAACGATGATCTCGAACGCGGCCTGTGAGCCGCACGTGCAGGATCTCTGCCGATTCCTCGTGTCGCTCGGAGCGCAGATCGAGGGGATCGGCTCGAACGTGTTGCACATCGCGGGCGTCAACCGTCTCTCGGGCGGTTCGCATGCGATCGGCCCGGAGCACGTCGAGGTCGGCAGCTTCATCGGCATGGCGGCCGTCACCGGCGGTGACATCACGATCGAAGGCATCGTCCCCGACGACCTGTGGCCGGTGCTGCCGGTCCTGAGCCGGCTCGGCGTCGAGGTCGAGCTCGGTGACGACTGGGTGAGGGTGCCGCCCTACCAGTCACTCGAGATCAAGGACGACCTCGGCGGTGCGATCCCGAAGGTCGAGGACGGGCCGTGGCCGGCGTTCCCGGCCGACCTCACCTCGATCGCCGTCGTGGTCGCGACCCAGGCGAAGGGAACGATCCTGGTCTTCGAGAAGATGTTCGAGAGCCGCCTCTTCTTCGTCGACAAGCTGGTGTCGATGGGTGCCCGAATCATCCTCTGCGACCCCCACCGGGTGGTCGTCACCGGCGCCTCACCGCTCTACGGCCAGCGGATGTCGAGCCCGGACATCCGCGCCGGCATGGCGATGGTGATCGCGGCGCTCTGCGCCGAGGGAACGTCCACGATCGGCGACGCGTACCAGATCGACAAGGGCTACGAGCGGATCGACGAGCGGCTGCGCGCGCTCGGCGCACAGATCGAACGCGTCGAAGGATAGGCGACTCGGGGAGCCTGCGGAGCAGGCCCCCCGGTTGCTGAGCAGAGCTGCGCTGCCTCATGCACTGGGCTGGGCGACCAGTTCACCGACCGGCTCGCGGCGACCGGCGACGACGAGCCAGACACCGATTGCGATGCTCCAGAGCATCAGGACGAAGAAGGTGAAAAACGCGAGGCCGGCGACACCGGCGATGCCGCAGACGAGTGTCAGAGTGCGCAGCCAGGTGGGCAGGACAGCGCCCGAGTTGAGCATCAGCACGATCAGCGCGAATCCGAGCAGGATCGCCCCGCAGCCGAAGATGAAGACGACGCCGATCTCCGAAAGCAGGTAGGTGACTGCTGGGGTGACGCTGATCGCCCCGCCTCCTTCGAGGTGTGCGACCACCTGGCCGCCGATGATTCCCCAGCCGATTGCGAACGACGCGACCGAGGCCACGCCGGCTCCCCAGACGACCTGGGCGGCGCGAGGGTTGCCGGCGGCGCCGATCGCTTCGCGGAGTTGAGCCAGGAGCACAATTAGGCCGAGTAGGCCAAGCAGTGCGAGGTGGAAGACGATGAGCTCGGGGATTCGGTGTCCGTGCGACAGGTAAGTGGCGATGCCAGAGGCGCTGTAGTTGCCTCCTGGGGCGTTCGAGACCTGAATCGCGGCAACCGTCAGGACGCTGAATGCGATGCCTCCGAGCCCGGCGCCGGTCGCCCTCCGGGTCACGGCTTGTTCGTCTGTCCGAAGCATTGGTTTCCTCCTTGCGACGATGCTGTCGGTCGGGACGCTAGGGCGCTCGCCGCGCCGCGTCTTCGGTCCCTGCGGTGAACCGGGCGGGTGCGCGGGTGGATCTCTGACGCCGGCGGCTCCCCCGGTGGTTGAGCCGTCTCCTGCTTCGGGAGGAGTGCTACTCAGCGCCTGGGTCGACGAGACCGGACTCGTAGGCGAAGACGACGGCCTGGACGCGGTCGCGAAGATCGAGCTTTGCGAGCGCGTGAGCAACGTGCGTCTTGACCGTCGCCTCACTGATGAACAGTTCGGCCGCGATCTCGCTGTTCGTGCGGCCGCGGGCCACAAGTTTGAGCACCTCGAGCTCGCGGGCGGTCAGTGCCTCGATCTCCGGCGGCAGCGGGCGAACGGAGCTGGGCGGCCGTTTGACGAACTGCTCGATCAGGCGGCGGGTGATTGCGGGTGCAAGCAGCGCGTCTCCCGCCGCGACGGTGCGCACGCCGTCGACGAGTTGTGCACGCGGCACGTCCTTGAGCAAGAAACCGCTCGCGCCCGCTTTCATCGCCTCGTACACGTACTCGTTGAGGTCGAAGGTCGTAAGGATCAGAACATGCGTCTCCGGGAGCTCGCGCAAGAGGTCTCGTGTCGCCTCGAGCCCGTCGCGGCCTGGCATTCGAACGTCCATCAAGACGACGTCCGGTCGCAGCTCCCGCGTTTTCGCCACCGCCTCGATCCCATCCCCGGCTTCGCCGACGACGACCATGTCCTCCTGCTCGTCCAGGATCATCCTGAAGCCATCGCGGACCAGAGTCTGGTCGTCTGCGATCAACACGGTGATCACGTGCTTGCCCGCAACGGCAGCAGTGCGCGCACGCGAAAGCCGCCGTCGTTCCGGCGGCCTGCCTCGAGCTCGCCGCCGAACAGCGCGGCACGCTCGCGCATGCCGACCAGACCGTTCCCGCCGGCCGTCTCGCCGCCAGAGCCTGCTCCGTCGTCGTCGACCTGGAGCTCTAGTGCATCGGGCGCGAAGCGCACGAGCACCTGAGCGTGCGCAGGGCCTGCGTGCTTCAGCGCGTTCGTGAGCGCCTCTTGCACGATTCGAAACGCCGAAAGATCGACTCCGGGCGGCAGCGGCCGAGGGTCGCCTTCGACGACGAGCTCGACCGGAAGCCCCGACTCACGCACCTTGGCGAGCAGCAGTTCGAGATTGGCGATGCCCGGTTGCGGCGCAAGGGCCGGTCGAGCGTCGGCCTCGCGTAAAACGCCGAGCATTCGCCGCATGTCGCCGAGCGCCGCACGGCCGGTTTCCTCGATCATCCGAACAGGCGCCCGTGCGCGTTCCGGGCTGTTGCGATCAAGCATCTCGTCGGCCGCCTCGGCTTGCACCACCATGACGCTGACGTTGTGGGCAATGATGTCGTGGAGCTCGCGTGCGATCCGCGCGCGCTCGGAGGCGACCGCGGCCTCGGCACGTTCCTCGCGCTCGAGTTCGGCGCGACTCGCCCGCCGGCGAAGGTGACGCACATATGAACCGACGAGCCACGCAATCAGCACCGTCGACATCCATCCTGCGCTCCCAACGTGGTCGCTCAACTTCGTCTGGGCCGGGTCGCTGAAGCTCCAGACCACAGCCGTCGCGGTCAGGATGGCCAGACCGACCAGAGCTCGACCGCGGTCCTCGTAGGCGCCGGCCGCGTAACCCGCGATCACGAGGATCATGAACACGCCGAACCCTTCGGAGGCTCCGAAGACCAGCCACTCGATGGTGAGTGCCGCCGCGGCGACCGCGACCGCTGGAAGCGGGAAGCGACGCCGGAACGCCAGCGCGGCCAGCGCGGTCATATACGCCGCGAACAGCGCGACCGGCGGACCGGTCAGATGGGTCGAAAGGTGATGCTTGGCCGACCACACCTCGACCGCGCAGCCGATTCCAACGACCGCCACGATCGCAAGATCAACAGCCTGCTGGCGACTCGTCACCTGTTCAGTATTCCTCGGGCAGTTCAGGCCCGCATCGGTCGCAAGGCGGAGGCGGCCTCAACCAACGGATGACGCCCGCTCCGACGACGAATTGCACGTGAGCCCCGTCTACGATCAGTCGCGTGGTCGACTTCGTCCCGCCCGGCTTTGACGTCCCGCATGGCCTCGAGACCTCCGAGTTCGTCCTCGAGCCGCTCGGGCCCGAGCACAACGAGCAGGACTACAACGCGTGGACGTCGTCGATGGAGCACATCGCGGCGACGCCTGGATACCCCGGCGGCTCCTGGCCGCGCGAGATGACGGTAGACGAGAACCTGGCAGACCTACAGCGCCACGCGGACGACTTCCGCAACCGCAAGGGCTTCACGTACACGGTCCTCGATCCGGGCGGCCGCGACGTGATCGGATGCGTCTACATCTATCCGCTGCCCGACAGCGACGACGGCGCGCGCGTGCTTTCCTGGGTGCGGGCGAGCCATGCGCATCTGGACATCCCGCTTTGGCGCGCGGTGAGTGCGTGGCTCGAAGCGGACTGGCCATTCGCCGTCGTCGAGTACCCGCCGCACGGCTAGGCGTACCCAAGGAGCTCGTACAATTCCCGGCGTGGAGGAGCGGCCGGAACTACGGCACAACGGGCTCTGGAGGATGGCCGTCTGGGCGCTCCGAGTGGGGTACGTCGGGCTGGCTGTCGCCTTGTTGGGTCTCGTTGCGCTCGCGTTCGGATCTACGCCGGGGGTCCTCGCCGGCGGGGTGATCATCTGGCTCGCCACCGTCCCCGTGACGTTGACCGGCTTCCTCTCGGCGCGGCACGCGCTACCTGAGCCCCGACCCAGGCTGTGGTCGATGCGGCTGATGCTCATCCACGACTCCGTCCACCCCCGGTAGATCGCGTTCAGCGCTCGCAGAGCTCCTTGAGCGAGGCGTACTGCTTGGGCACGTCGCGTCGGATCACCGGCGCGAGCAGCGAGAACAGAATCTTGAGAGCTCCTCGTGGGCGGAAGTCGAGGTCGCTTTCGAGCTCCGTACCGTCGCTGGTCGGCGAGAACGTGTAGGCGATCGTGAGGTCAGGATTGCCGCTCGCCTCGAACACGAGCCGTGCCGGTCGATCGTAGGTCGTGATCGTCACGTCGTAGGCCGTGCCGCCGTTGACGATCGCGAAACGCGACCCGAGAGCGATGGGCTCGGCGCTTCGAAGCTCCGCGGTGGTGACTCGACTGTTCCATTGCTGCTCGTTGCGCAGGTCGGCGAGCGTGTCGAAGACCTGTTCACGCGGGCAGGCGATCCGGACCGTCGCGGTGGCGCGCATCAAGCGATCCTATTGCCTGCCCCGTTGCCTCTCGAGAACCTCGGCGGTGGCCGGGGAGTCACCTGAAACGTCGGCTCAGCTACCGGGTACGCTCAGCTGCGATGGCGGAGAACCCCACGGGAGGACGTGTCGCGCTCGCGGCGGAGGGCCTGGCGAACGTCAGCACCGGGCTGCCGGTGCTCGATCACCTGGTGACGGAGCTCGCCCGCGCCGGGCGCTTCAAGCTGTCGCTCGAGGTGGCACCCGGTGGAGCGGACGAGGGAGTCGTCGCCGCGGGCGGCACGCTCGGGGCTGCATTCGGCGAGCGTGTCTCTGCGCCGGGCGCTGCCGGTCGAGGGTGGTCGCTCGTCCCGGCCGACGAGGCACTGGCACTCGCATCGCTCGAACGAGTGGACGAGCCGAGGCTGGTCACGAACGTCGACTTCTCCGACCAGCGCGTGGGGGGGCTGGGAACCGACGTCGCGTCAAGGTTCCTCAACGAGCTTGCGCTTGCCGCCGGGCTGAACCTGCACGTACGGCTCGTCGAGGGCACCGACCCGCAGCACGTGCTCGCGGCCATCTTCAAGGCGGTCGGTGCGGCGCTCGGCCAGGCCTGTCGCCCGATACCGGAGACCAAGGAGGATTCGTGACGAAGGAAGTCGTTCGCACCGAAGCAGCACCCGCGCCCTTCCAGGGCGCCCCGTACTCACAGGCGATCAAGGCGAACGGCTTCGTATTCGTCTCCGGCCAGCTTTCGTTGCGCCCCGGTGAGAAGGACCTCTTACCGGGCGACATCAAAGCCCAGACGCAGCAGGTCTTCGCGAACCTGCGGGCGATCCTGGAGGAGGCGGGCTCGTCGCTCGACCATCTGGTCAAGACGACGGTGTTTCTGCAGAGCCTGGACGACTTCGGCGGCATGAACGAGATCTATGCCGCTGAGGTCGGTTCGACTCCACCCGCGCGTTCGACGGTCGAGGTCGCGAAGCTTCCGTCGGGTGCGCTCGTCGAGATCGAGGCGATCGCACTCGTCTAAGCAGGTTGAGGAGTATGTCGGCTCGCTCGGGCTGGATGCATACGTCGTCGGCGGCGCGGTGCGCGACGACCTGCTCGGGCACGACGCCAGGGACGCCGACTTTCTCGTTCCGGGCGTGGACATCGAGGGTCTGCGCACGGCGCTCGCTCCGCACGGCGGTACGGAGGAGCTCGTCGTGGCCGGCCGCCCCGTCGGTGTCCGCTTTCACCCCCGCGATCCGGAGGTGCGAAAGCTCGTGCGCGCAGGCATCGAGCTGGCGCCGCCTCGGCGCGAGGTGTCGACCGGGCCGGGTCGGCACGACTTCGAGATCGTCGTCGATCCCAATGCGACCGTCGAGGACGATCTGGCCCGCCGCGACTTCACCGTGAACGCCATGGCGCGCAGGCTCGCCGACGGGACGCTCGTCGATCCGTACCACGGCCGCGAAGATCTCGACGCGCGGAAGCTGCGCACCGTCTCGCCGTCCAGCTTCTCCGAGGATCCACTGCGGCTGATTCGCGGTCTCCGCTTCGTCTCGCAGCTCGGCCTGAACCCTGACGAGGAAACGCTTCGGCAGATGCGTGAGGAGGCGGCGAGCGTCGAGCTCGTCTCCGGCGAGCGAATCGGAGGTGGGCTTGCAGCCGACGGGATGGGGGAGCTGTCGAAGCTGCTGCTCGGGGGGAGCCGGCCAAAGCACTGCGGCTGGCCCGCGACACGGGCGTGCTCGTTCACCTCTTGCCGGAGTTCGAGGCTGCGATCGGGTTCGAGCAGGAGAGCCGCTGGCACGCACTGACGGTCGACGAGCACACGTTCGAGGTCGTTCAGGCTGCAGCCGACCTGGGTTTCCCCCTGCGCGTGCGACTGGCCGCGCTCTTCCACGACCTCGGCAAGCCGCACGTGGCCTGGCGCGGCACCGACGGCCGGCTCCACTACTACGCAAAGCGCGGCTACTCCGACCGCAGCCACGAGCAGATCAGCGCGCGGTTGGCCGAGCAGGCGCTCGACCGGCTTCGGTATCCGACAGAGCTGCGCAAGCGAGTGGCACGCATCGTGCGCAGCCACATGATCGATCCCGGCAAGGCGGATCCGCTGCGCGCCCGGAGGCTGCTCGCCCGCTACGGCTCAGGGCTCCTCTTCGACCTGCTCGATCACAAGGAGGCCGACCTGCGAGGGAAGGGTCAGCCACCGGACGTCGATCTCGAGAGGCTCGAGCGCTTCCGGGCCGTCGTGCGCGAACAACAGGGAAGCCCACACCGGCTCCGCGATCTCGCCGTCGGCGGCGACGATCTGATCGGGATCGGCTATCGCCCGGGGCCGCTCATCGGCCAGACGCTGCAGACCCTGCTGCGCGAGGTCGTCGACCGGCCCGAGCTGAACACGCGCGATGCTTTGCTCGCGCGCGCAGAGGAGCTCGCTGCGTGATCCGCTGGGACGCGCCGGGATATGTCGTGGCATTCACGACGCGAGCGGGAGGCGTGAGCAGCGGCGTCTACGAATCGCTCAACCTCACGACCGGGACGGGTGACGAGGCAGAGCTCGTCGAGGAGAACCGGCGCATTGCGTGCGCGGCCCTCGGGCTCGATGCGGATCGGCTCGCGTTCAACCGGCAGGTGCATTCGCCGACCGTGCACCGGGCGCGTGACGGAGCGCGTGGGGAACCAGGTGACGGACTGTGGAGTGACGAGCCGGGACTGCCGCTGCTCGCCATGTCCGCGGACTGCCTGCCGATCGCCGTCGTGCGACGCGATCGCCCTCGCGCGCTCACCCTGTTGCACGCAGGCTGGCGCGGCCTTGCGGAAGGTGTAGTCGCCGCGGGGGTCGCTGCGCTTGGCCCGGGCTCGAAAGCGGCAATCGTCGGACCCGCGATCGGGCCGTGCTGCTACGAGGTCGGGGCCGAGGTCGCAGCTCTCTTCGACGCAGACCTCGTTGCCGGTCGGAAGCTCGATCTGTGGGGCGCGGCCGAGCGTGCGCTTCGTGCGGCCGGCGTCGACACCGTCGAGCGCACCGACCTGTGCACCCGTTGCCATCCGGAGCTCTTCTTCTCACACCGGCGAGACGGGCGCGCGCGGGGCGTCCAGGGGGTGGTCGGTGCTGTCGCCTGAGCAGATTCGCGCCCGCTTCGCGGCCGTGCAGGATGTCGTCGGGCCGGCGGTGACGGTTGTCGCGGCAACGAAGTACGTTGCGCTCGCCGACATGGGACGGCTCGTCGAAGCGGGCATCACGGTCGTGGGTGAGAACCGCGCTCAGGACCTCGAGGCGAAGCATGCCGAGTACGGCGATGCGTTCACGTGGCACTTCATCGGTCATCTCCAGTCGAACAAGGTCAAGGTCGTGAACCGGATCTGCGCTCTCGTCCATTCACTCGACTCGGAGTCGGCGGCACGCCGGCTCGAGGTGCCTGCGCTCGTCCAGGTGAACCTCTCCGGCGAGGCATCGAAGTCCGGCGTCGAGCCCGACGAGATCGCAGCTTTCCTGGCCCACGACGTGCGTGGTCTTTCCACGATGCCTCCCGCCGCAGCGAGCCCTACCGACTCGCGGGCGTGGTTCGCAAGGCTGCGCGGGCTCGCGCAGGAGCACGGTCTCGAGGAGCTCTCGATGGGCACTACCCAGGACTACTCCGTGGCCGCGGAGGAAGGCGCGACGCACGTTCGCGTCGGATCGATCCTCTTTCGGGATTAGGATTCGCAGAGGAATGGCGCTCGGAGACCTGTGGAGTCGGACGCTCGTGTACTTCGGCATCGCCGAGGAGGACGACGACTGGGAGGACGAGGACGGCTATGCGGCCGAGGAGAGCCTGGAGCAGAGCTATCGCGAACGGCCCAACGTACGACGATTGACACCGCGGCGCCGCTCCCAGGAGTTCGACGACTGGACTGACTCCGAAGCCGATCAGCCGACGCAGCGCGCCCCCGCCGCCCGCCCGTCGCGCGTTCGCGAGATGCGCCCTCAGATCGAAGCCGTGCCAAGTCCCGCGAGCGTCAAGGTGCATCTCGTCCTGCCGCGGAGCTTCAACGACGCCCAGCAGATCGCCGACAAGTTCAAGCAGGGAATCCCCGTGATCCTGAATCTCCAGAACGCCGACACGGAGCTCTCCAAGCGGCTGATCGACTTCACGAGCGGCCTGACCTACGCGTTGAACGGCGGCATGCAGCGCGTCGCCGACAAGGTGTTCCTGCTCACGCCGCGCAACGTCGAGGTCTCGGCCGAGCAGCGCGCCGCGCTCCTGGAACGCGGCGGCTTCTTCAACCAGGCCTGACGGCTACGACTCGCGGTCGCGCGCTGCGAGATACGTCTGGTTGAACGCGTACGGCAGCGCGTCCTTCTCGGCGAACACGCCGTGGTCGAACGCACGCGACTGGACGCCGAGTTGAACACGCTCGCAGACGACGTAGTCCTGGTGTGCGACCAGCTCCGAGAACTCGACCACCTCCGTCGGGTCGAAACCGGGGTCCTCGACGACCTCGGGGCGGAAGAGATAGTCGGTCACGACGGTGGTGTGCCGAGCGCTGCGCGGCTGTAGGCGGGTCGCGATCACGACCGTGCCGGTGAGGTCGATGAACATGTTCGGGAAGATCGTCGCGCCGTACATCGAGCTCGCGGTCTGCTCGTCGAGGCCGGGCATGACCGGGATCTTCGTCGTCCCGGTGGCGGTGTAGCCGGCGCCTCCGCCGGCGATCGAGACGCCCCAGTCGTCGCGCCCGTCCTCGTAGACGAGCCCCTTGCCGAAGGTGGGGGCGACCTTGATGAGCTCGGGATGCACGGTCGGGCAATGCAGGCACTCGTTGTAGTTCTCGACGAGGATCTTCCAGTTCGCCGCGAGCTCGGTGACGGTTCGATGGCCCGTCCGCAGCTCGTCCATCCCCCAGCGCTCGTATTGCAGCGGTTTGTCGGTCTGCTCTTCGAGGGACTCGCGCAGGTGCGAGCGTGGCTCGCCGAGGTTCGCGAACACGAAGCCCTGCCACACCTCCACCGTCACCGGCCAGAGCCCGAACGATGCCCGGTCGAGCTCGTCCTTGCCGACGAGCGGCGTCCCGATCAGGCGGCCGTCGTAGGCGTAGCTCCACGCGTGGTAGGGGCACTTGATCGCGCCCTTCGCGTGGCCGTGGGTTTCCGGGTCGCAGAGCCGAGAGCCGCGATGCCTGCAGACGTTGTAGAACCCGCGCAGCTCGCCGTCCGCGCCGCGGACGAGGAGCAGGCTCTCGCCCCCGACGTCGATGGTGACGAAGTCCCCCGGCTGGGGCGCCTCGCTGCTGCGAGCGACGTACATCCACTCACGGAAGAAGATCCGCTCGCGCTCGAGCTGGAACACCTCCTGAGCGTGGTAATCGCGACCTGGCAGGGTGGGGCGGACGCCGCTCGTGCTCATGCTCGTGCCCGAGTTTACAAACTTCTTGACACATCGTGCTATCTCAGTTTGCATTGTGCGATCCACCGAAGGAGATCCAGGTGCACCCGCGCGAGCATAGATCGTCCAGGCGGCAATTCCTTTTCACTTCGGCGGGAGCCGCCGTCGCTCTGTCGGGCGCCGACGCGCTGCTCCGCGCGGCAGATGCGCTCGGCTCCTCCGTGGGCGTGCCGATCGGCCCCGGCGGCATTCCGCTCGCGCGCCGAAACCATCCGGTGACGCTCCCTCTCTACTCGGACAACTCGTCGATCGCGGCGGGCAAGAACAACGAGAAGGGCCCGCTGAACGTCTTCAACTGGTCTGCCTACGTCAACCCGGCCGTCGTCAAGGAATTCGAGAAGCAGTTCAAGGTCTCGGTCAACATCACGACGTTCGAGAACGAGGAAGAGGCGCTCGCGAAGCTGACCTCGGGCCAGGCGAGCTTCGACGTGTGGTTCGCGACGGTGGAGTACCTCTCGCGCGCCGTCGCCGGCAAGCTGATCCAGCCGGTCAACCACTCCTATCTCCCGAACCTGAAGAACGTGTGGGACTCGCTGCAGAGCCCGTTCTATGACGTCCACTCGCGGTACTCGGTCCCTTACATGGTCTACACGACCGGAATCGCCTGGCGGAAGGACAAGGTCAAGACCCCGCCGACGTCGTTCAAGAACGGCTATGACGCGTTCTGGCACGCGCAAGCCTATTCGGGGAGGGTTGCGATCCTCGACGACCAGCGCGAAGCGATCTCCATGGCTCTGCTCCACCGCGGTGTCGCCAATGTGAACACGGAGAACGCGGCTCTCGTCAAGGCGGCTTCCTCGGACCTCGCCCGGCTCACGAAGACCGTCAACGTCAAGACCAACACAACCCAGTACACCGACATCCCGACCGGAGCCACGTGGCTTGGTCAGGTGTGGTCGGGCGACATGGCCGGGGCCCTGAGCTACATGCCGAAAGGCGTTCCCGTCAGCACGATCGGCTACTGGCGGCCGTCGAAGGGCGCCGTGGTCGGCAGTGACATGATCACCGTGCTGAAAGGCGCGAAGAACCCGGTGCTCGCCCACCACTTCATGAACTTCCTGCTGGACAACAAGCACGGCGTCGAGAACTTCTCCTGGATGGGCTACATGCCGCCGCTCAAGGTGATCAACCCGAGCAAGGTGATCGCCCAGGGGTACATCCCGAAGAACCTCGGGTCGACGATCGTCCGCGAGTCCGACTTCGCGAACGGCGTCACCATCCTCCCGCTCACGACACAGGGCCAATCCACCTGGCAGGACGCGTGGTCGACCTTCAAGGCCGGCTGACCGGGGCCCGAGAGGGAGGATGACCCGGCGAATCTTCTGGCCGAGCTTCGCGCTGCCGGGAGCGGCGTGGCTCGTGCTCCTCTTCCTGGTGCCGACCTACGCCGTCCTGGCGGTGGCGTTCGGCACCGTCGATCCGATCTTCTCGAACCCGGTGCCGGTGTGGAACCCGCTGCACTGGCAGTTCGACACGATGCGCGGCGTCCTGCACGACCTCCGCCCGGGCCAGCCCTTCTGGACTGTCTTCGTGCGCACGTTCGTGTACGTCGGCATTGCGCTCGCCGGTTGCCTCCTGATCGGTTACCCCGTCGCCTACTACCTGGCGCGGTACGCGCGCCGCACGAAGACGCTGCTGCTCGTCCTGCTGATCGTGCCGTTCTGGGTCAGCTACCTGATGCGCATGCTCGCGTGGGTGGGGCTGCTGCTTCCGGACGGCCTCGTCAACCGCACGCTCATCCACCTCGGGATCATCTCGCAGCCCTACGGCTGGCTCGACGGGCAGGCCTCGTCGGTGATCTTCGCGCTGGTCTACGGCTACGTGCCGTATCTGATCCTGCCGCTCTACGCGACGCTGGATCGGATCGAGCCGCATGTCCTCGAGGCCGGGCGCGACCTCGGTGCCAGTCCGATCCGCACGTTCATCCACGTCACGCTGCCGCTCAGCCGCTACGGCCTGCTCGCGGCGAGCGTCTTGATCGCGTTGCCGATGTTCGGCGACTACTACACCAACGACGTCATCTCGGGCTCGCCGCGCACGACCATGATCGGCAACCAGATCAACCTGTTCTTCCAGGGTGGGCCGCAGCGAACGGTCGGTGCATGTCTCGTGATCGTCCTGTCGGCGGTCCTGGCCGTCCTGATGTCGTACTACCTCTGGATCATGGTGCGGGCGACCCGCACGGCGGCCGACGTATGAGGCGCGCTCGGAACTGGTGGGCCAACCCCTGGGGGCAGCCGCGGTTCCTGGGCGTGGTCACCTGGGCGTACATGGTGTGGGCGATCGTCCCGGTCGTGATCGCGATCCTGTTCTCGTTCAACGACGGCCGGTCGCGCAGTGTCTGGCAGGGGTTCTCGACGCGCTGGTACTGGGGCGATCCGAACCAGTCGATCCTCCACGATCCGTCGATGCGCGGCGCACTCGAGCAGAGCCTGAAGCTTGCGGGCCTCGACATGCTGATCGCCGTGCCGCTCGGCGTCGGACTGGCGATCGGACTGACTCGCTGGCGCGGTTACGGCGCTCGTCCGGTCAACTTCCTGATGCTGTTCCCGCTCGTAACGCCCGAGATCGTGATGGCCGTCTCGCTGCTGCTCGTCTTCGTCACGCTCTACAAGATCCAGCTCGGCACGACCGCGCAGGTGCTGGGACAGGTGACGTTCTCGATCTCGTACGTCGTGCTGGTGGTGCGCAGTCGGCTGCTCTCCGTCGGCAAGGAATACGAGGAGGCGGCGCGCGACCTCGGCGCCTCTGCGCTCGGGGCGCTGCGGCTCGTGCTGCTGCCGCTGCTCGCGCCGGCGATCTTTGCGAGTCTCATGGTCGTCTTCGCGCTCTCGATCGACGATTTCGTCGTCACCGACTACCTCTCGTCCAACGCTTCGACGCAGACCGTCCCGATCAAGATCTACTCCGGGGTGCGCGGAACCACGACGCCTGCGCTGAACGCACTCGCGACCGTGATGGTGTTCACGACGCTGATCGCGGTCGGACTGGCGGCTCTCGTCTACCGGCAGTTCAACGTGGCACAGCATGGCGAGAAAGGATCCGCGGTGCATGACATCGCGGCCCTCGAGGTTTGACGGCCCGCGACGGCGCGGTCGATCTTGTCGACCTGCGGAAGGGGTTCGGCGACGTGGCCGCGGTCGACGGCATCGACCTGCAGATCGAGCCGGGTGAGTTCTTCTCGCTACTCGGCCCGTCGGGCTGCGGCAAGACAACGACGCTACGTCTGATCGCCGGCTTCGAACGGCCCGACAGCGGCAAGATCCTGCTCGACGGGATCGACATGGCGGCGACACCGCCGCACAAGCGGAAGGTCAACACCGTCTTCCAGAGCTACGCGCTCTTCCCACACCTCGACGTCTTCGACAACGTCGCCTTCGGGTTGCGCCGGCGTCACGTGAAGCGG
This sequence comes from uncultured Thermoleophilia bacterium, assembly GCA_963703445.1. Taxonomy (GTDB): domain Bacteria; phylum Actinomycetota; class Thermoleophilia; order Gaiellales; family Gaiellaceae; genus PALSA-600. The sequence goes on from CAVPEK010000001.1 coordinate 666,571, forward strand.
CAGGAGACCCGCGAGCGCGTGCAGTCGGTGCTCGAAGCGGTCCGGCTCGGGGGGCTCGGGGAGCGGCGTCCGGCGCAGCTCTCGGGTGGTCAACAGCAGCGCGTTGCGCTTGCGCGGGCACTCGTCCTCAACCCGTCGGTCCTGCTGCTCGACGAGCCACTCGGCGCGCTGGACGCAAAGCTGCGCAAGGCTCTGCAGATCGAGTTGAAGTCGATCCAGGAGCAGTTCGGGATCACGTTCGTCTACGTCACGCACGATCAGGAGGAGGCGTTGACGATGTCGGACCGGATCGCCGTGATGTCGAACGGGCACGTCGAACAGGTGGCGACGCCGTCCGCGATGTACGAGGAGCCGCAGACCGTGTTCGTCGCCGACTTTCTCGGCGTCTCGAACCTGATGACGGTGACCGTCGAGGATGGCGAGCACGGAGACTGCCGTGTGCGACTTGGCCAGTTCTCGCTCCGAGCGCTCGGAGGGGAGACGCAGATACGCGGCGAGACGAGTGTCGTCATCCGTCCCGAGCGTGTCCGGGTCGAGCCCTACGACGCAACGGGCGAGAACCGCGTGCCGGGCATGATCGAGCGCGTCGTCTATCTCGGGTCGTCCGAGCAGCTCGTGATCCGCCTCGCAACCGGGGACATCGTGAACGCGCTCGTCGTGAACGACGGCACCCTGCGCGAGCTCTCCCAGGGAACCGCGGTCCAGGCGCACCTGCCCGCAGCGGCGCTGCGGGTGCTGCCGGCACCGGCAGACCCGGCCGACCGCGACGCTTCTGTCGACGAGTCTGTGATCGGCGAGCTCGGCTACGCCGACTGAGCCGCGAGCACGATCCGCGCGTCGAGGCCGACGGCTCCGGCTTCGCGAACGAGCAGCGGATTCACCTCGACCTCGTCGATCTCCGGGTGCGACGCCGCGAACTGTGAGAGCGCTGCCACCGCGGAGGCAGCCGCGGCGACGTCGAGCGGCGGCCGTCCCCGGGCGCCTGCCAGGAGTGGTGCGCACGCAAGCGAGCGGAGCAGCACCTCGGCATCGTGCTCATCCACCGGTGCGAGCGCGACCACGGTGTCGCGGAAGAGCTCCGCGTAGGTCGCCGCCCGCGCCGACGACGACGACCGGCCCGAAGCGAGGGTCGCGGCGCGCACCCACGAGCAGCTCGAGACCGGTCGCGATGTTTTCGGCCACCTCGACCGAGTACGCGCCGGCCGCCAGCTGCTCGACGGCAGCGCTCAGCTCGTCGGCGTCCTGGAGACCGAGCACGACGCCCCCTGCATCGGACTTGTGGAGCGCTCCGAGGGCCTTCAGAACCACCGGATACCCGAGCTCGGTGGCGGCAGCGAGGGCCGCGTTTCGGTCGTGCACCGTTCGCGCCTCGACCGAACGGCACCCCCGCCGCCGCGAGTGCCGCACGGGAATCTGCAGTAGCCGGTCTCCTCGACGGGTCGGCGCGGCCGGGGCCAGTGAGGGGATCGGCGCAGGGTGCCCGACGGCGTCGGCCGCGAGCACCGCGAGGCCCGCGACCGCGGATTCGACCGCCCGGTAGACGGGGATGCCCGCGGCGCGGAGCGCGCGGGCCGGGGGAGAGTCCCAGTACATCGTGTGCACGACGAGTGGGCGTCCGGTCTCGTGTGCTGCACGCGCGAGCTCGACGCGCGACCGCCAAGCTCGCGTTCGCGCAGCTCGTCGGAGAGCGCGCTGTAGCCGCCAAAGTACGCCGTGAAGAGCACCGCATCGAGCCCGTCGGCCTCCAGCAGGGTGCGGGTCGCGCGGACGAAGCTGAAGGTGTCCTGCTCGCCCGCACCGGCAAGGTCGACCGGGTTCGCGGTCGCCGCGGTCGGTGGCAGCGAGGAGCGCAGGACCGACTGGGTCAGGTCGGAGAGCACGGGCAGGTCGAGATCGTGCAGGCCGAGCAGGTCGCTCGCGACCGCGCCGTAACCTCCTCCGTCGCCCACGACTCCGACCCGCCGGCCGCTTGGCCGCTGCGCCGCGAGCAGCGCCTGCACGGCATCGACGAGCTGCCGTGGGGTGTCGACGCGATGGACGCCGGCAGCGCGGCAGGCGGCGTCGACGGCGTCGAGGTCGCTCGTCAGCGAGCCGGTGTGCGAATGGGCCGCCCGGACGGCGGCAGCGGTGCGGCCGACGGTGAGCAGCACCACGGGCTTGCCCGCGGTGCGCGCCGTCTCGGCGAACGCGCGCCCGTCGCGGAAGTCCTCGCAGTAGACGCCGATCACGCGTGTGCCGTCGTGGGCGGCCAGGTTCGCGACGACCTCGGTGACGTCGAGGTCGGCCTGGTTCCCGACGGACACCAGGCGTGAGAAGCCGAGGCCGAGGTCGCCGAGCAGGAGCCCGGTCTCGAGCGCGATGTTCCCGCTCTGCGAGACGAAGCCGAGCGGGCCAGCCGGCAGCGGGTTCGACGCCAGGTCGAGCTCGGCCGCTGCGTCGAAGACGCCCAGGCAGTTCGGCCCGACCAGCACGGCGCCTGCGGCGCGGACCCGCGCCACGATCGCCCGCTCGCGCTCGACGCCTTCAGGCCCGAGCTCGCCGAGACCGGCTGCGATCGCGACCAGCGCCCGGGCCCCCGCGGCGAGCGACTCGTCCACCGCCTGCTCGAGCGCGTGCGCCGGGACGCTGAGAACGACGAGGTCAGGCGGCTCCGGGAGGTCGGCGATCGACCGGTGCACGGTCAGCCCGTGCAGCTCGCCGCCGCTGCGCCCGACGAGGTGGACCCGGCGGCGGTGAATGCCCTTGGCCGCATCGCGTGCGAACCAGTAGCCCCATTTGCCGGGATCGGCCGAAACTCCGACGATCGCGAGCGACCGTGGCTCGAAGAGCGGCGTCAGGTCGCGCGTCATCGAGCGCCGACCGAGCGCCCTGCTCGATCCGGCCGCGCGAGCGCGGCATGCTCGTCGCGGAGCCGCGTCACGCGTTCGAGCACGTCGCCGCCGGCCGGGGCGGCGCGGCCGCTCACCGTGTCGACGTGCAGGAGCATCTGCTCTGCGGTCGCGACAGGTTCCGGCTCGCCGTCGCGCAGCAGGACGTGGAAGAGGTGCAGCCGCTTCTCGTCGGCGGCGAGCACCTGGGTCGTCACGGTGACCGTGTCGCCCGCCCGGAGCTGGCGGAGGTGGGAGAGGTGCGTCTCCACGGTGAAGTAGCTCCCGCCGGAGGCGAGATAGTCCGCAGTCGATCCCGACCGACGCGAGGAGCGCGTCCGTCGCGTCGCCGAAGACCTGCAGATACCGGCTCTCGTGGACGTGGCCGTTGTAGTCGATCCAGTCCGCCGGGACGTGCGTCGCGTGCAGCCGGAGCGCACCGGCTGATGTAGCTGTACATCTACGTCGCCGGCCGGGACGCCCGGCGGTCGCCTGGTCGAGCAGGCCGTGCTCCCAGACGGCCAGTGTCTCGCCGGCGCCCGTCCGCCGGGCGCGCAGCGCCTGGAGCAGCGCCACGAGCGCGTCGTCACGGTCGCGTTCGAGCTCGCGCACCGACCGTCCGCTCGGCCTGCTCGTCGGACTGCGCCGCCAGCTTGTCGATCAGGTCGTCCGAGAGCTCCGGCACGTCCGTCAGCTTCGTCCAGGGCCAGGCGAGCGCCGGGCCGAACTGGCTCAGGAAATGACGCATCCCCGCGTCGCCGCCCGCGATCCGGTAGGTCAGGAACGTGCCCATGTAGCGCCCAGCGCAGCCCCGCGCCGTAGCGGATCGCGTCGTCGATCTCGGCGACGGTGGCGACGTCGTCGTGGACCAGCCAGAGCGCCTCGCGCCAGAGCGCCTCGAGGAGCCGGTCGGCGACGAACCCGTCGATCTCGGTCCGGACGTGCAGCGGATGCATGCCCACCGACCGGTAGACGGCGGCGGCGCGCTCCACCGTCGCCGGGTCGGTCTGCTCGCCGCCGCAGACCTCGACCAGGGGGAGCAGGTAGACCGGGTTGAACGGGTGGCCGACGACAAGACGTTCCGGCCGGGCGAGGCCGGCCTGCAGGTCGGTGGGCCGGAGCCCGGACGTCGACGAGCAGATGATCGCGTCGGCCGGGGCGGCGCGGTCGGCGGCCGCGAGCAGTTCCTGTTTCAGCTCGAGCCGCTCGGGCGCGGACTCCTGCACGAAGTCGGCTCCGGCGACGGCCTCCTCGACGGAGCCGGCGAAGACGAGCGAGCCCTCCGCCGGCAGCGGCGCGAGCGTCAGCCGGCCGTAGGCCCGGCGGGCGTTCTCGAGCGCCTCGGCCGACCGCCGCTCGGACGCCGGGCGCGGGGTCGTGCAGCTGCACATCGATGCCGTTCAGCAGGAAGCGGGCGGCCCAGCCGCCCCCGATCACGCCTCCGCCCAGCAGTCCGACGGTGCGCGGGCGGTCAGCCACGCGGCCCGAGCGCGAGCTGCTCCCGCACCTCCGCCGGCCCGAGCACGTCGACGTTCATCGCCTCCAGGATGGAGACGGCGCGGGCGACGAGCTCGGCGTTCGTCGCCAGCCGACCGCGCGAGAGATAGAGGTTGTCCTCGAGGCCGACCCGCACGTTGCCGCCGAGCAGCGGCGCCAGGGCCACGAACGGCAGTTGCATGCGGCCGATCGAGAACGCCGAGAAGACCGCGTCCGGCGGGCAGGCGGTTGACCATCGCGAGCAGCGTCGCGGGATCGTCGGGTGCGCCGTAGGGGATGCCGGTGCAGAGCTGGATCATGCGGCGGCCCGTCGATCAGGCCCGTCGCGGATCAGCTCGTCGACGAAGACGAGGTGGCCGGTGTCGAAGACCTCGAGCTCCGGGCGAACGCCGAGGTCGCGGATGCGCGCCGCCATCGCGCGGAGCATCGAGGGCGTGTTCACCATCACGTAGTCGCCGCCGGCGGCGAAGTTCATCGTCCCGCAGTCGAGCGTGCAGATCTCGGGCCGCAGCTCCGCGACGTGCTCGAGCCGCTCGGCCGCGCCCGACCATGTCGGTGCCGTCCGGGTCCGGAGGCAGAGGGCTGTCCTCGCCGCCGAGCACGAGATCGCCGCCCATGCCGGCGGTCAGGTTGATGACGACGTCGAGCGTCCGCCGCGCGGATCCGCTCCACGACCTCGCGATAGTGCGCCGGGTCACGACCGCCCCGGCCGGTCTCGGGGTCGCGGACGTGGATGTGGACGATCGCCGCGCCCGCGCGCGCCGCCTCGATCGCCGAGTCCGCGATCTGCGCCGGCGTGACCGGCACATGCTCGCTCCGGGCGGCGGTGTCGCCGGCCCCGGTGACCGCACACGTGATGAAGACGTCCCAGTTCATGCGACGAGTGGTGCGAGATGTGAACAGGCGGTGCACATGGCGCGACGCAGCGAGCTTAGGTGGCGTCTGCGAGCGCCGTCAAGGCGGCTTGACCGTCAGCGCCGGGGCCGATCTAGGGTGCGCCATGCTCGTAGGAGGTTCGTAATATGAACGTGACCGCGGCGCCGGACGTCACCGGACTCCTGGCCCGCGCGGCCAAGTTCGCGCGAGACGAGCTGCGTCCCGTCGCACTGCGGTACGACGAGACGGAGGAGTATCCGCTCGCCGAACTGCGCCGCGCCGCCGAGCTCGGGCTCACGTGCTTCGACCTCCCGGTCGCGTTCGGGGGCGGCGGGGTCGAGCGGCTGACCGACCGCTGCGCGGTGATCGAGGAGCTCTCGTTCGGCGACTCGCCGATCGCCTGGGTGATCGCCCAGGGCGGCTTTTTCGCCGGGCCGGTGCTCGCGCTCGGATCGGACGAGCAGAAGCTGCGCTATCTGCCGCGGCTCTGCGGCACCGACCCACCGGCCTGTTCCGTTGCGATCACCGAACCGGAGCATGGCTCCGACTCGGCCGCCATCGAGACGCGTGCCCGGCGTGTCGACGGCGGCTACGTGATCGACGGGCACAAGAAGTTCATCGGGAACGCGCCGATCGCGGAGCTCTGCGTCGTCTTCGCGACGGTCGAGCCGGGATCGCGGTCAAGGGGGATCACCGCGTTCGTCGTCGAGCGCGGCGATGCCGGCTTCGTGATCGGCCCGCGGCTGCCGAAGATGGGCAGCCGTTGCTTCCCCGCCGGCGAGCTCCTCTTCGAGGAGTGCTTCGTCCCGGACGAGCGCAGGCTCGGCGGGGAGGGGGAGGGCTTCAGCGGCCTGATGCACGTCTTCGACGTGGCGCGCGTGCAGCTTGCCGCCAGCACCCTCGGCGTCGGGCGGGCCGCGCTCGAGCACGCGGTCGACTACGCCAAGCGCCGCGAGGCCTTCGGACGGCGGATCCACGAGTTCCAGGCGGTCTCCTTTCGGCTCGCCGATGCGAAGCTGAAGCTCGACCAGGCGCGGCTCTTGACGCTGCACGCCGCTCGTCTCGCCGACGAGGGCAGCCCGTTCTCGACGGAGGCGGCGATGGCGAAGCTCGCGGCGTCGGAGGCGTCGGTGTTCGCAACGGGCGCAGCGGTTCAGACGCTCGGCGGCGCCGGCTACATCCGCGACTCACCGGTTCAGAAGTGGTATCGCGATGCGAAGCTCGACGAGATCTGGGACGGGACGAGCGACATCATGCGCCTGATCGTCGCCCGGAGCCTCTTCGCCTAGCCCGTGCGCGACCCGCGTCACGACGTTCTCTTCGAGCCGGTCGCTCTCGGTCCGGTGACAGCGCGCAACCGCTTCTTCCAGGTGCCGCACTGCAACGGCATGGGCCATCGCGACCCGACGGCGCACGCGGTCATGCGAGGGATCAAGGCGGAAGGCGGCTGGGCCGTCGTCTGCACCGAGGAGGTGGAGATCCACCCGAGCTCGGACGTCGGCGGCTTCATCGAAGGCAGGCTCTGGGACGACGCCGACATTCCCGCGCACACGCGACTGGTCGAGCAGGTCCAGGCGCACGGCTCGCTCGCGGGGATCGAGCTCGTTCACAGCGGGATGGCGTCCGGGAACCTGTACGGGCGAATCCCACCGCTCGGGCCCTCGCATCTGCCCGTTGCCGGGCACGAGCCGATCCAGGCGCGGCGGATGAGCATCGAGGACATCCGCGACCTGCGCCGCCGGCACCGGCTGGCCGTGCGCAGGTCGCTCGCGGCGGGCTACGACGTCGTCTACGTCTACGCAGCTCACGGGTTGACCACGCTCCAGCATTTCCTCTCGCGCCGCTACAACGACCGGTCGGACGAGTACGGCGGGAGCCTCGTGAATCGGGCGCGCCTGTTGCGCGAGGTGCTCGAGGAAACGCGTGAGGAGTGCGAGGGCCGCGCCGCAGTGGCTTGCCGGATCGTCGTCGACGAGCTGCTGGGCGCCGGACGGCATCGGCCGCGCGGAGATCGAGGAACTGCTCGGGCTCGTCGGCGAGCTTCCGGATCTGTGGGACTTCATGGCCGGCTTCTGGGAGGACGACTCGATCACGTCCCGCTTCGGCCGGGAGGCCTGGACCGAGGAGCACTTTCGCGGGCTCAAGCGGCTGACGTCGAAGCCGGTCGTCGGCGTCGGCTGGCTGACCTCGCCCGACACGATGGTCCGGCTCGTCCGCGAGGAGGTGCTCGACCTGATCGGTGCGGCGCGTCCCTCGATCGCCGACCCCTTCCTGCCCAAGAAGGTCGAGGAAGGGCGGCTGGACGACATCCGCGAGTGCATCGGGTGCAACGTCTGCGTGACCGGCGACTGGACCGCGACGCCGATCCGCTGCACGCAGAACCCGTCGATGGGGGAGGAGTGGCGCCGCGGCTGGCACCCCGAGCGCATCCGGCCCCAGGGGTCGAACGACAAGGTGCTCGTGGTCGGCGGCGGCCCTGCGGGACTTGAAGCGTCGACGATGCTCGGGAAGACGCGGCTACGAGGTTGTGCTCGCAGAAGCGACGCGCGAGCTCGGCGGGCGGGTGATCGCCGAGGCGCGGCTGCCGGGTCTCGCGGCCTGGATCCGCGTGGTCGACTACCGGCGTCTCCAGCTGGCGAAGCTCCCGAACGTGACGCAGGCGCTCGAGAGCCGGGTCGATCCCGGTGATGTCCTCGAGCTCGGCTTTGCGCACGTCGCGGTGGCGACAGGCGCCCGCTGGCGCCGTGACGGGGTCGGCCGCTGGCACACGCACGGGGTCCCGCTCGATCCAGCGACCGAGACGCTCACGCCGGACGACCTGCTCGGCGGAGCGCGGCCGGCCGGCGAGCGCGTCGTCCTCTTCGACGACGACCACTACTACCTGGGCGGCGTGCTCGCCGAGCAGCTCGCCGGCGAAGGACTGACGGTCACGCTCGTGACGCCTGCGCCGCGTGTCTCCGAGTGGACGGTGAACACGATGGAGCATCCGCGCATCCACCGCCGGCTCGATCGAGCGAGGCGTCGTGCTCGAGACCGGGCATGCGCTGCAGAGCGTTGCCGGCGGCGGTGCGCGGATCGTGTGCGTCTACACGGGTCGCGAGCGCGAGCTTCCGTGCGATGCAGTCGTGCTCGTGACGGCCCGTCTCCCCGACGACGAACTTGCAGAGGAGCTGCAGCTGCGCCGGTCGGACTGGGCGGCTGCCGGCGTCCGGTCGGTGCGCGCGGTCGGCGACGCCTGGGCGCCCGGAACGATCGCGACCGCCGTGTGGGACGGCAGGCGCTACGCCGAGGAGCTCGACGGCTGGGAAGCGGCGACGCGGTGCCGTTCCGTCGAGAGGTCGTCTCGCTCGGGGTGGTGGCACCGTGATCACCTGGATCGTGCTCGCGCTTGCGATCGTCGCCGAGGTCGTCGGGACGACAGCCTTGCGCGCATCCGACGGCATGACCCGCGTCCTCCCCGGAGTGGTGGTCGTCGTCGCCTATGTGATCTCGTTCGTGCTTCTCGCCGTGACGCTGAAGCACCTCACACTCGGCACGACGTACGCGATCTGGTCGGGTGTGGGGACACTCGCGATCGCGCTGATCGGGTGGCTCGCCTACCAGGAGCGGCTCTCGGCCACGACGATCGCCGGCATCGCACTCGTCGTCGCGGGTGTCGTCGTCATCCACCTCGGCGGCAGCGCGCATCGCTGACGGTTCACACTATGCGACGATGACGCGGATCATGAACCCTCCAGTCTCCGAGCTCGGCGTCCCGGCCGGGCGCTCGCGCACGATCCAATCGGTCGACCGTGCCGCGGCGCTCCTCAAGGCGATCGCCGACTCCAGCCGGCCTCCGACCGTCGTCGAGCTGGCCGAGGCGTGCATGCTCAACCGCAGCACTGCCTGGCGCCTGCTGGCCACGCTCGACGCGCACGGCTTGATCGAGCGCGATCCGGTGAGCCAGCGCTACAGCCTCGGCTATGCGTTCCTGCGGATCGCAGCGGGTGCCGACGTCGACCCGCTCGTTCGCCGCGCGCGGCCGGTGCTGGAGCAGCTCGCGCGTGACACGGCCGAAGCGACCAACCTGGCGGTCGCCAAGCGATTCAACCTCGTCTACGTCGACCAGGTCGACCCGCCGCAGATCATGGCTCCCAACTGGTTCGGCCGCCCGGTGCCCCTCCACGCCACCTCGACCGGGAAGGCCTACCTCGCGTTCCTGCCGCCGGAGGAGCGTCGCGCGGCGCTGCCCGAGCGGCTCGAGCGCTACACGGTCTCCACGATCACCGACCGTCGCCGCCTCGGCGCAGAGCTCGAGGAGGTGCGGCGCGACGGGTGGGCGGTCTGCGTGGGCGAGCTCGAAGAGTCGCTCTTCGGCGCCTCGGCGCCCGTGTTGTCGGAGCAGGGCAGGCCCGTCGCGGTTGTGAGCGTGTGGGGCACCGAGCACCGGCTGCCGCGCGAGCGTCTCCCGGAGATCGGACGGCGGACGCTCGAAGCCGCGAAGGAAATCAAGGGCCTCCTGCAGTGAGTGAGCCGCTCGTCGAGGTGCGCCTCGAGGGCGACGTGTGCGTCCTCCGCCTCTGCCGGGGAGAGAAGCTGAACGCACTGTCGACGGCGCTCGAGCAGGCGCTCGGCGCCGCGCTCGATCAGCCCGCCGTTCGCGACAGCGCGTGCCTCGTGCTGACCGGCAGCGGTCGCGCCTTCTCCGCCGGCGCCGACATCTCGGAGTTCGCCGACCGCGACCCGGAGGCGATCGCCCGCTACTACCGCGAGAGCGGGGGCATCTACGAGCGGATCGCCGCATTGCCGCAGCCGACGGTCAGCGCGATCCACGGCTACTGCCTCGGCGGCGGGCTCGAGCTCGCGCTGGCGACCGATTTCCGGGTTGCCGACGAGACGGCGGTGTTCGGGTTCCCCGAGGTTGCGATCGGGATCCTGCCCAGCTCCGGCGGCACGGTTCGCGCTGCGCGCCTGCTCGGCCCGGCGCGAGCCAAACAGCTGATTCTGCTCGGCGGGCGACTGACGTGCCGACGAGGCGGTCGCCGTGGGGCTCCTGACCGAGCTCGTCCCGACCGGCGGCTCGCTCGACCGGGCGCTCGAGCTCGCAAACGGGCTTGCCGCGCTGCCTCGGCTCGCCGTCAGCATTGCGAAGCAGGCGATCGATGCCGCGCCGGAGTCGTCGCGTGAGGCGGCGCTTCTGATCGAGCGGCTCGCCTACGGCCTGCTCGCGCAGACCCCGGCCGCGCGGAGCGCCGCCGACGACTTCACCCGGAGCTGACGTGGAGCACGAGAAGGAGATCGAGATTCGCTGGCGCGACCTCGACGTCTACGGGCATGTCAATCACGTCGTCTTCCTGACCTACCTCGAAGAAGCCCGCGACGAATGGCTCGGGCTTGCACTCGGCGACCCGAGCCGCGTCTGGAGCTACGTCGTTGCCCGCATCGAGATCGACTACAGGCGCGAGCTCCGGCTCGAGGACGACGTCGTGCTGGCCCGCTGCACCCTCGGCCGGATCGGGACGTCGAGCGTCGGCACGCGCGAGGTCCTGGCGACCCGAGCCGGGGAGGTCGTCGCGGAGGCGCAAGCGGTGCTTGTCGCCCGCGACGAGGAGACGGGCCGGTCACGCCCGCTCCTCGACGAAGAGCGCGCCGCGTTCGAACGCGCCACAGCGTAGGAAACACGTGTTCGGCCCCGAAGGGTGGGCCATGCTGCTCGACGCAGTCAGCGAAGTCGAGTTGTTCGTGAACGTCTTTTTCGACGTTTACATCCTGGCGATCCTCGCGTACATCCTCACGTCCTGGGTGCAGCTGCCGTACTCGTTACGTCCGGTCCAGCGCTTCCTCTACGACGCGTGCGAGCCCTATCTGAGGCTCTGGCGGCGAATCCTGCCGTTCCGGGTCGGGGCGTTCGATCTCTCGCCGATGGTCGCCGTGTTTGCCCTGATCGCAGTCGAGCAGATCCTTCTTACTGTCCTCGGCCGTCTGCACTGAGAGGAGCACTGAATGCGGTACACACCGGTTGAACTGAGACACATACGCGTCGGCCGTAGCCTGTTCGGGTACAAGCGGCACGACATCGACAAGCTGCTGGAGGACATCGCCGACAGCTTCGAGGAGGTCTGGAGCGAACGCGGCGAACTGGCCGACAAGGTCGAGGACCTCGGGAAGATCCTCGCCGACGTCAAGGAGCGGGAGTCGCTGCTCGCGGCAACGCTCGTCTCGGCGGAGCGCGCTGCGGCCGACGCAAGAGACCAGGCGAAGCGGGAAGCAGAGCTGATCGTGGCGGAGGCGCACATCGAGGCGCGCTCGGTGACGCGCGGCGCACAGGGAGAGCGCGACCGCCTGTTCGGTGAGGTGCGCCGGGTCGAGACGCTGCTCCGGGCCGCCCTCGGGATGGTCGAGGAGACGAGGCAGGAGCTGCCGGCCGCGGCGGAAGCCGGCGAGGACGAGGAGGAGTGGCCGAAGCGCGAGGACACGCGGGAGTTCCAGGCGGCGATCCACCCGGACGTCGCTCCGCAGCCGCTCGAGGTCGACGAGCCGTCGGCGGAAGACGTGCCGAAGCTCCCGCCCGTTCAGTCCGTCACGGGAGGGCCGGAGGACGACGACAGCTCGAGCCCGGGCCGCAATTTCTCCTGGGGATAAGGCCGTTCGGGTTCGAGCTACGCTCTCCCTGTGAGCTCTCGCCTGCAGTTGCGGGTTTCCCCCGGCGCTTCCTCGCCCGGGATCGTCGGCCGGTATGGCGCTGCCTGGAAGGTGCGCGTGACCCAGGCTCCCGAGGACGGGAAGGCGAACGCAGCAGTTGTGCGGTTGCTCGCGGAGACACTCGCGCTGCGGGCGAACGACGTCGAGATCGTCTCGGGCCACACCTCGCGTGACAAGACGGTCGCGCTGGCCGGCATCGGCCATGATGAGATCGAGCGGCGGCTCGCGCAGGCGAGCGCCGCGGGAAAGGATTCCGGATGACCCGCATCGGGACGGGCGAGTACAAGAGGCTTCTGGAGGCCGAGCGGGCCCGGCTGCACGGAGCGGTCGTCTTTCTGGAGAAGGAGAACGCGGGCTCGATCGAGGAGGAGCTCGGAGAGATCAGTGGTCGCGGCGACGACAACCACCTGGCCGACATGGCGACCGCGACGTACGACCGTGAGCTCGACGAGGGCCTCGAGGAGAGCGCGCAGCACACCGTCGACGAGATCGACGCCGCGCTGCAGCGCATCGAGGCGGGGAGCTACGGCACCTGTGAGGTCTGCGGCGAGCCGATCGGCGGCGAGCGCCTCTCCGCGATCCCGTGGACGCGGCTGTGCATCGACGACGCGCGACGCCTCGGTTGAGCGGCGTCGAGCACCGTGAAGTCCGGGTCGGATCGTCGACGAACGGCCTCGAGCCCGTGTCCGTCGCCGAGCGCTCCCTGGGCGCCGGCGCGTGGCAATGGGCCGGTCTCGCGGCGGTCGCGGTCGCCGCGCTGGTCGCCGACCAGGTCACCAAGCACGTCGTCACAAGCTCGCTCTCGCTCGATGAATCCGAGCACGTGATCGGGCCGCTGTCGATTCACCACGTGCAGAACTCCGGCATCGCATTCGGGCTCTTCTCGAGCGCAACGGTCTTCGTGACGGCGGTGACCGCGGGCGCCGTCATCTGGATGCTCGTGTTCTTCGCGCGCTCGGGAGCGCGTCATCCCGTCCTTCCGGCGGCGCTCGGGCTGCTGATCGGCGGAAGCGTGTCGAACCTCCTGGACCGGATCCGGCTCGGGCACGTCACCGACTTCATCGACGTCAGGTACTGGCCCGCGTTCAATCTCGCCGACAGTTTCATCGTCGTCGGCGTCGTGATCCTGCTCGCCGCGTTGATCGCCGCCGACCGCAAGCCCAAGCCGCCGCGGCGCACGCTCGACGTCGCGGCACGGTGAGCGGCGTAGGCTCGACGGAGCCGCCCAGGAGCGGAGGTACCGGCTCCGCCGGTGCCGGGAGCGGGATCAAGGGCGGCGTAGGCTCGACGGAGCCGCCCAGGAGCGGAGGTACCGGCTCCGCCGGTGCCGGGAGCGGGATCAAGGTTCCAGCCGGCGCCGCCGGTGAGCGGCTCGACCGTTTTCTGGCCACCCAGCTCGGGTCGCGTGCAGCCGCCGAGCGTGCGGTGGAGGCGGGGGCGCTCGTGGACGGTGTCGCGCGGGCGAAGAGCTTCCGGCTCGAAGGCGGGGAGGAGGTCGAGCTGGCCGCGGTCCTGCCGGTCCCGGTCGTTGCCCCGCCGGCCGAGCCCGCAATCGTCTGGGAGGACGAGCACCTGCTCGTGATCGACAAGCCGGCCGGGCTCGTGGTGCATCCCGGGGCCGGACATGCGAGCGGCACGCTGGTCGACGCCCTCGCCGGCAAGATCGCGGGCGGGGAGCCGGGCAGGCCGGGGATCGTCCACCGTCTCGACCGGGACACGTCGGGGCTCATGGTCGTCGCCCGGTCCCAGGAGGCATACGACCTTCTGACCGGCGCTGGTGCGCGAGCACGCTCTCGAGCGGACGTACACCGCCCTGGTCAAGGGGCGGCCACGTTCGCGCACCGGCCGGATCGAGGCGCCGATCGGACGCGACCGCGCGGACGCCACGCGCATCTCGCTCGACAGCGAATCCGCACGGGAGGCGGTCACGCACTTCGAGGTGGTCGAGCTGTGGCCGGAGCACGCGTTGCTGCGGGTGACGCTCGAGACCGGTCGCATGCATCAGATTCGCGTGCACCTGCAGGCGGTCGACCTGCCGGTCGTCGGTGACCCGACCTACGGTGTCGCCGAGCCCCTGCTCGGGCGCCAGTTCCTGCATGCGTCCGAGCTCGCGTTCCCTCACCCCGTCTCCGGGGAGCGCATCGAGACCCGCTCGGAGCTGCCGCCGGATCTCGCTGCCTTCCTCGCCCGGCTCGGCTGAGCTCACTGACGGCGGCTACTATGCCGTCGTCCAAGTTCCCTCGACCGGTGGGAACACCTCGGTGGACGGTGGCCGGAGCTCATCCGGCTTCCACCGCGGCCCCGCCGGAGCAGCGCAACCCACAAACCGTAGAAAGGGGCTCCCATGCCCGTCGTTTCCATGAAGGAATTGCTGGAGTCCGGCGTCCATTTCGGGCACCAGACCCGCCGCTGGAACCCGAAGATGAAGCGCTTCATCTTCACCGAGCGCGGTGGCATCTACATCATCGACCTCACCCAGACGCAGGAGCTCCTGGACGAGGCCTACAACTTCGCGAAGGCGATCGCCGAGCGGAACGGCTCCGTGCTCTTCGTCGGCACGAAGAAGCAGGCGCAGGACTCGGTGCGCGACGAGGCCCGGCGCGTGGGCATGCCGTACGTCAACAACCGCTGGCTCGGCGGGCTGCTGACGAACTGGCGCACGATCTCCGACCGGATCCAGCGGCTGCACGAGCTGCGCGCGCTGAAGACCGAGGCGCAGCTCGACCTGCTGCCTGCGAAGGAGCGCATCTCGATGGAGGCTGAGCTCGAGAAGCTCGAGGCGAACCTGGGCGGCGTGGCAGACATGCGCCGGCAGCCCGACGCGATCTTCATCGTCGACCTGCGCAAGGAGCAGCTCGCCGTACGGGAGGCAAAGCGCTTGAACCTGCCGGTGATCGCGCTCGTCGATACGAACTGCGATCCCGACGAGGCCGACTACGTGATCCCCGGCAACGACGACGCGATCCGCTCCTGCCACCTCGTGATCAAGGCTCTGGCCGACGGTATCGAGGCCGGCAAGCGGAAGGTCACCTCCGCCGAGCTGCAGAACGCGAAGAACGAGCGCGCCGAGGCCGAAGCGGCGGCTGCCGCCGAAGCGGAGCCCGCAGCGGCGGAGGCGCCACCGGCGCCGGACGCCCCTGCCGCCGAGGTCCCGGCTCCTGCAACCGAAGCCCCTGCGCCCTCTGCACCCGAAGCCTCTGCACCCGAAGTTCCTGCGGCCGAGGAGCCGGTGGCCGAGGCTGCGACGCCGACCGAGGAGACCGCCGAATGACCGAGATCACCGCTGCCATGGTCAAGGAGCTGCGTGATGCAACGAGCGCCGGGATGATGGAGTGCAAGCGCGCGCTCCAGGAGACCGGCGGCGACTTCGACGATGCGGTCAAGCTCCTGCGCGAGAAGGGCATGGCGTCAGCCGCCAAGCGCGCCGATCGCGCGACGAGCGAAGGCAAGGTCGGCGTGATGGTGCGTGACAGCGTCGGTGCGATCGCTGCGCTCGGCTGTGAGACCGAGCCCGTGTCGAACAACGACGATTTTCTGGCGTACGCGGAGAAGGTCCTGCGCACGGTCTTCGAAGCTGGCGATCCAGCCTCGCTCGAGGACGAGCGCGTCGCGCTCGCGGCGAAGCTCGGCGAGAACATCCAGGTCGCCGGCGCCAAGCGCATGGAGGCAGGCGCCGACGAGCACCTGACCTTCTACGTCCATTCACCGGCGAACAAGGTGGGCGCGCTCGTGCGCACGAAGGGCGGCGACCCCGCAGCCGCCCGTAGTCTCGCGCTGCACCTGACGTTCGCCCGCCCGACGTATGGGAGCCGCGACGAGGTCCCGCAAGAGCTCGTGGACGCCGAGCGCGAGATCCTCTCCAAGTCGGAAGAGGTGCTCTCGAAGCCGGAGAACGTTCGCGAGAAGATCGTCGAGGGCCAGCTGAACAAGCGGTTCTTCGGAGAGTCCGTGCTGAGGGAACAGACGTGGTACCGGGCCGATGAGGCAACCGGCACGGTCGCGCAGTATCTCTCCCAGCACGGGATCGAGCTCCTCGACTACGCCTGGTACGCCGTCTCCTAGCGTGCCCTTCAAGCGCGTCCTGCTGAAGCTGTCCGGTGAGGCCCTGATGGGCCCCGGCGAGTTCGGGCTCGATGCACGTACCGTCGACGACCTCGCCTGCGAGCTCATTCGCGTTCGGTCGGGCGGGCTCGAGATCGCACTCGTGATCGGAGGCGGCAACATCTACCGCGGCATGTCGGCGGCGGCGCAGGGCATCGACCGGGCCACCGGCGACTACATGGGGATGCTCGCCACGGTGCTGAACGCGCTCGCCGTGCAGGAGGCGCTCGAGCGAAACGGCGCGGACACGCGTGTCCTCTCTGCCATCGACGTGCGGGAGGTCGCCGAGCCGTACATTCGGCGCCGCGCCGAGCGTCATCTCGAAAAGGGACGCATCGTCATCTTCGCCGCGGGAACGGGCAACCCGTACTTCACGACGGATACCGCCGCCGCCCTCAGGGCGCTCGAGATCGGAGCGCAGGCCATTCTGATGGCGAAGCACGGGGTGGAGGGCGTCCTCGACGGCGATCCGCGCGAAAACCCGGAGGCCAAGCTCATTCCCGAGTTGACCCACTTGCAGGCGATCGAGCGAGGATTGAAAGTGATGGATACGACGGCCCTTTCCCTCTGCATGGACAATCGACTTCCGATCCACGTCTTCGAGCTCGCGCCGGGCACCATCGGCCGGGTGGTGGAGGGGGAGCGTGTAGGCACGATCATCTCTACACCCGAAGGAGACGCACGGTGATCGAGAACTTCATCGGCGACGCGCAAGGACGAATGGACAAGTCGGTCGATGCGACGCACGAGCACTTCAATTCCGTGCGCACCGGTCGCGCGGCCCCCGCGTTGCTCGACCGCATCACGATCGACTATTACGGCACGCCGACTCCGCTCAAGAACCTGGCCACGATCAACTCGCCGGAACCGCGGATGCTCACGATCCAGCCGTTCGACCCGAGCTCGATCAAGCAGATCGAGAAGACGATCCTCGAGTCGGATCTGGGGCTGACGCCGTCCAGCGACGGCAAGCTGATCCGTCTGCCGATCCCGCAGCTGACCGAGGAGCGGCGCAAGGAGCTGGTCAAGCTCGTGAAGCAGATGGCGGAAGAAGGGCGCGTCGCCGTCCGCAACGTGCGCCGGGACGCGATCAAGCATCTGGAGGACCTCGTCAAGAACGGCGACGTCGGCGACGACGAGGAGCGGGCGGCGGAGAGCCGCGTGCAGAAGCTCACCGACGAGCACACGGCGAGGATCGACGAGTTGCTGAAGCGCAAAGAGGCCGAGATCATGGAGGTCTGAGGACCTCCGTGCGGCTTCTTTCTCGCATCAGGACACTTGCCCGGATCCGGCCGCTGCCGGTCGAGGACCTGCCGGAAGTCGCCGGCTCGGTCGCGATCATCCTGGACGGCAACGGCCGCTGGGCGAAGCGCCGCGGCCTGCCGACGGCGGCCGGCCATCGCGCCGGGGCGCGCACGGTGCGGCGGATCGTCGAGGCCGCGATCGACGTCGGTGTCCACGACCTCTCGGTCTTTGCGTTCTCGACGGAGAACTGGTCGCGGCCCCCCGACGAGGTCGACGCACTGATGGAGATCTTCGCCGAGACGATCGAACGTGAGTTGCCCGATCTCGCCGAGCAGGGCGTGCGGGTGCGGTTCATCGGCCGCCGCGACCGGGCTCCCGAGACGCTGCGGCTGCGCATGGCGGCGATGGAGGACCGCACGGAGCTGAACACGCGCATCAACCTGTGGGTCGCGTTCGACTACGGCGGCCGCGCGGAGCTGGTCGAAGCGACGCGGCGCATCGTCGAGAGCGGTGTCGAAGCCGACGAGATCGACGAGAACGTCTTCGCGGCGAACCTCTACGCGCCAGAGCTCCCGGATCCCGATCTCTTGATCCGCACGAGCGGGGAGCTGCGCATCTCGAACTTCCTGCTCTGGCAGGTCGCCTACTCGGAGCTGGTGTTCGTCGACAAGCTCTGGCCGGACTTCGACGAGAGCGATCTGCGCTCGGCCCTGGCGGACTATGCGTCGCGCCGTCGAAGATTCGGCGGCAGATGAGCCCCTTCTGGTCCCGCATCGTCATCGCGCTCGCGCTGGTGCCGGTGGTGCTCGGCGCGGTGTATCTCGGCGGCTGGTGGCTGTTCGCGCTCGTTGCGTTCGGCGCGGCGGTCGCGCTGCACGAGTTCTGGCTGCTCGCCCGGCCGCTCGCACCGCTCTCGCCCGCGGGTTACATCGGCGCAGCGCTCGCACTCGTCGGTGCCGAGGTCTCGGGGCTCGACTGGATGATCGGCGGGGTGCTCACGACCTTCGTCCTCGCATTCGTTCTGAAGGCTGTCTCCGAGGCGCGTCAGGCAGCGACGATCGCGATCAGCGGCACCGTGATGGGGGCGATGTGGATCGGCGGCGGCCTCGGCTTCATCGTGCTCCTGCGCGAGATCCCGGGCCACGGCCGTCTCGCGGTCGTCACGGTGCTGCGTCGCCGTCTGGGCGGGCGATTCGCTCGCCTACTTCGGCGGCCGCCTGGTCGGCCGGCACAAGATGGCGCCGCGCACCTCACCCGGCAAGACCTGGGAGGGGTTCGTCTTCGGGACGGCCGCGACGATCTTCGTCGCGTTCGTCGCTCTGTACAAACAGGATTTCCTGACGATCGGGCAGTCGATCGTGCTGGGTGTCGTCCTCGCGGTCGCCGCGCCGCTCGGGGATCTCTTCGAGTCGCTGCTGAAGCGGGACATGGACGTGAAGGACACCGGGACGCTCCTCGGCGGCCACGGGGGCATGCTCGACCGCATCGACGCCATCCTCTTCGCCGCCCCGGCCGCGTACTTCACGATCCTGGCCTTCATGAGCTAGTCCCGCCGGGCATGTCCCGGCGGCCCTGGCGGGGCAGCGGGCACACTGTGGCGCATGACGCGCGTCGCCCTGCTCGGCGCCACCGGCTCGATCGGCCGCCAGGCGCTCGAGGTCATCGCTGCGAATCCCGACCTGGACCTCGTGGCGGCGACCTCCGGTACGCCAGCCGATCGACGGTCTCGCGCCGCTGACCCAGGTCGGCGGTGATCCGACGGCGTTGCTCGAGCGCGCAGAGCCGGACGTCGTTCTCAACGCCACGCTCGGGTTCGCCGGGCTGCCCGCCACCATGTGGGCGCTCGAGCACGGCGTGCTGCTCGCGCTCGCGAACAAGGAGAGCCTCGTTGCGGCCGGTGAGCTCGCGCTGAGCGCTCGCGAGCGAGGCGGAGGGCGTCTGATCCCGGTCGACAGCGAACATTCGGCGCTCTTCCAGTGCGCCCAGCTGGGCACGCCCGAGAGCGTCGTCCTGACCGCGAGCGGGGGGCCGTTCCGGGGCCGTACGCGAGACGAGCTCACCGATGTCACGGCCGAACAGGCGCTTGCTCATCCGACCTGGACGATGGGCGCAAAGATCACGATCGACTCGGCGACCCTGGCGAACAAGGGCCTCGAGGTGATCGAGGCGCATTATCTGTTCGGAGTTCCCTACGACCGGATCGAGGTCGTCGTGCATCCGACCTCGATCGTGCATGGCGTCGTCCGTTTTCGCGACGGGGCGTCGATCGCACACCTCGGCTACCCCGACATGCGGGTACCGATCTCCTACGCCCTGACCTACCCGGAGCGCGCCGCAACGCCGATGCCGTCACTCGACCTCACTGCAGGCCCGCTCGAGTTCTTCGAGCCCGACCTCGAGACGTTCCGAATGCTCGCGCTCGCCCGCGAGGCAGGTGACCGCGGCGGAACCTATCCGTGCGCCTACAACGCCGCCAATGAGGTCGCCGTCGCAGCGTTCCTGGAGGGGCGGATCGGTTTCCTCGACATCGCCGCGCTGGTCGAGAGCGCGCTCGAACGCGTGGACGGCGCTGCGGCGCGTGATCTGGACGAGCTGCGTGAAGCCGATGCGCGTGCGCGCGAGCTGATGGAGCATGTATGGGCCTAGTCGCGGCCATCTTCGGGCTCGCCATCCTGGTGATGATCCACGAGGCGGGGCACTTCTTCGCGGCGCGCGCCGTGGGCATGACGCCGCGGAAGTTCTACCTCGGCTTCGGGCCGCCACTCGTCAAGAAGGTGCGCAACGGCGTCGAGTACGGGATCGGCTCGATCCCGCTGGGTGGCTACGTGAAGATCCCCGGGATGAACCGGCCGTCGCCGGGCGACCTGGCGGCCAGCCTGCAGCCCCAGGCACGTGAGCGCCTGCGTGCGGAGCTGGCGCGGCTCGACGTGGCGATCGAGAACGGGGACGACGACGCGGCCCGCTCGGCGCTGGCGGAGCTTCGCCCGGAGCTCGGAAGCTCGAGGATGTTGCAGGAGCTCGAGTGGTCCCTCGCACCCGATGCGTACTGGCGCCAGGCGACGTGGCGGCGGCTCGTCGCGATCGCGGCCGGCCCGGCCGTCAACCTCGTGTTCGCTTTCGTGCTGTTCGCCGTGCTGTTCATGGTCGCCTCGACGCGCGACACGAACGTGATCGGCCGCGTCGTCTCGGGCACGCCTGCGGCGGCTTCTGGGCTGCGCGCCGGCGATCAAGTGCTCCGCGTCGCCGGCTCGCGCGTGACCCCGAAGGAGATCCCGGCGCACATCCGCGCGACCGGCGGCCGTCCGTTCAGGATCCTCGTCCTTCGCAACGGCAGGCGCGTGACGATCGGACCGGTGCGGGCGAAGCTGTCGCAGGGGGCCTATCGGATCGGGATCGCGATCGAGTCGCGGACCGGGCCCGGGGAGTCGGTGCCTGCAGCGGCTGCCGACTCCGTCCGGCTGACGTGGTCGATCACCTCTCAGACCGTGCGCGGCCTCGGCCATCTCGCAACCGGCCGCGACACGAACCAGGTGTCGAGCTCGGTCGGGATCGTCCGCGTCTCCGCGCAGGCGTGGCGCCAGGGCCTCCGCGATTTCCTGTTCGTGCTCGGGCTCGTCAGCCTCGCGCTCGGCCTGCTGAACCTGCTACCCGTTCTGCCGCTGGACGGCGGGCACATCGTCATGGCACTCGTCGAGAAGGTGCGCGGGCGCACGTTCGCCCAGGCGGTCTACATGCGCTACAGCGTGATCGGCCTCTCTCTGTTCGCAGTGCTCATGTACTTCGGGCTGCGAAACGACCTGTTCGGCGGCGGCGGGTAACCTGGCTCTGTGGCCAGCGAACGCTCGGTAACGGTCGGCGGCGTCAAGATCGGGGGCGGCGCGCCTCCGGTCGTGCAGTCGATGACGCTGACCAAGACGCACGACGTCGAGGCGACGACGGCGCAGATCGCCGCCCTCGCGAGCGCGGGCTGCGAGATCGTGCGCGTGGCAGTGCCGAAGAGCGAGGACGCCGACGCGCTGCCGAAGATCGTCCGCTTCTCGCCGATCCCGGTGATCGCCGACATCCACTTCAACGCGAGCCTCGCGTTGCGGGCGATCGACGCGGGAGTCGCCGCGGTTCGCATCAATCCGGGGAACATCGGAGGCGCGGACAAGGTCGAGCAGGTCGTCCGGGCTGCGAAGGCCAAGGGGACACCGATGCGCATCGGCGCGAACTCCGGCTCGCTGCCGAAGCATCTCGAAGGTCTTGCACAGCAGGACCAGGCCGAGGCGCTCGTCGAGGCCGCTCTCGAAGAGGTACGTCTCCTCGAGAGCCTCGACTACCGGGACTTCAAGATCTCGGTCAAGTCGAGCCACGTTCCCACGATGATCCGGGCGTACCGACTGCTCGCGGACAAGGTGCCGTACCCCTTGCATCTCGGGGTCACCGAGGCGGGCACGCCGTTCTCCGGTGCCATCAAGAGCGCCGTGGGCATGGGCGCGCTGCTCGCGGACGGGATCGGAGACACGATTCGCGTGTCGCTGACGGCCGACCCGGTCGAAGAGGTGAAGACGGCGTACGAGATCCTGAAGGCGCTCAACCTGCGCGAGCGCGGCCCGGTGATGATCGCCTGTCCGAGTTGCGGACGCGACAACGTCGGAGTGCAGCAGCTGGCAGAGCGGGTCGAAGAGCGGCTGCGCACCTATCCGCAGGCGTTCGAGGTCGCCGTGCTCGGCTGCGCCGTGAACGGTCCGGGGGAGGCGGGCGACGCCGACTTCGGGATCGCCGGCGGTCGCGACGTGGGCTTCGTGTACGCACACGGCCGTGTGCTCAAGAAGGTGTCCAGCGACATCCTGGTCGAGGAGCTCTTCCACGAGATCGACAGGTGGATCGGCGAGGGCATGTTCCGCCCGAAGCGGCTGAAGATGGCCAAGCCGGCGGCGCTCGCGATGGCGGAGGCCTCGGCAATCCCGCTCGAGTAGCGCACGCGTTCCGTCCAGACATGTCCCGGGCCGGCACGTCCGGGGTCTGACCCCGTCGACGGTCCGAAGGAGACACGGTTCGAAACCCGAGTCGGTAGCCTGGGTCGGCAACAGATGATCGCCCGCGCCTCCCAACTTTTTCTGCCGACGCTTCGTGACGCTCCCGCCGACGCGGAGGCTGTCAACCACAAGCTGCTCGTGCGCGGAGCGTTCGCCCGGCAGGTGACCGGAGGCGTCTGGACGTTCTTGCCGCTCGGCTGGAGGGTGCATCGCAAGATCGAGCAGATCATTCGCGAGGAGATGGACGCGATCGGCTGCCAGGAGATGTTGATGCCGGTGCTGACCCCGTTCGAGCTCTGGCAGCAGACCGGCCGCGACTTCATCCAGGAGATCTTCCGCCTCAAGGACCGCAAGGGCGCCGACTACGTCCTGCCGATGACGCACGAGGAGACGGTGACGTTTCACGCACGCGAGCTCCAGAGCTATCGCCAGCTGCCGCAGATGCTCTACCACATCTCGACCAAGGAACGGGACGAGTTGCGCCCGCGCGCGGGCCTGATCCGCCTACGCGAATTCATCATGAAGGACGCGTACTCCTTCGACCGTGACGACGCAGGTCTCGCTCGGAACTTCGAGCTGCACCGAGGCGCCTACAAGCGCATCTTCGAGCGGTGCGGATTGAAGGTGTACGACGTCGAGGCGGAGTCCGGAATGATGGGCGGCAGCGAGTCGGTCGACTTCCTCGCACCCGCGGGCGCCGGAGAGAACACACTCGTCACCTGCGAGAACGGCGACTTTGCCGCCGACATCGAGGTCGCACGCGGCGTGCCACGCGCACCGATATTCCCGGATGCGATGCCTGCGCCAGCGGAGGTCGAGACGCCAGGCGTCAAGACGTGCGAGGCACTCGCCGACTTTCTTTCGATCGATGTCGCAGCGACCTCGAAGGCGATGCCGGTGACCGTCGACGGAGGGACGGTCGTGCTCGCGCTGATCCGTGGCGACGATCGAATCGAGCCGGCGAAGCTCGACACGGCGCTCGGCCGCCAGTCGCGGCCGGCAACCGACGAGGAGATCCGCGCGGCGTTCGGCGCGAGTGGCGGCTCACTCGGCCCGGTCGGCTTCAAGGGCGAAGTCGTCGCAGACGAGACGCTGCGCGACGGCCAGTTCGTCGCGGGCGCCAACCGCGATGGCTGGCACCTGCGAGGAGTGGAGGCAGGCCGCGACTTCGAGGCCCGCTTCGCCGACCTGCGCGAGTCCGCGGACGGTGACACCTGTCCGAAGTGCGGGGGCCGCCTCCTCTACGAGACGGCGATCGAGGTGGGCCACATCTTCAAACTTGGCACCCGCTACTCCGAGCCGCTCGGCGCGAACTTCCTCGACGAGGAAGGGCAAGAGCGGCCGGTGATCATGGGCAGCTATGGCATCGGCCTCGCACGGGTGCTGGCAGCGCTCGTCGAGCAGCGTCACGACGAGAATGGCATCAGCTGGCCCGCCAGCGTCGCTCCGTACGATGTCCACGTGGTGGTGCTGACGGGCGCGGAGGAGATCGGCCTGCAGGCGGCGGAGGTTCTGTCGGCAGCCGGCAAGGACGTTCTGTTGGATGATCGCGACCGGCGGCCGGGCGAGAAGTTCGCCGACGCAGATCTGATCGGCATCCCGATCCGCATCACTGCCGGCAAGAAGAGCCTCGACGACGGTGCCGTGGATGTCCGCGAGCGCTCGACGGGCGCAGAGCGGCGTGTGAATGTGGCCGACCTGGGCACGATGAGCTAGATGGCGAAGCGCCGCCGCTACGCATCGGAGCAGTTCGGGCCGGCCGTGGAACGCCTGATGAACGAGACAGGTGTCACGTACCGGGCACTGGCCGCGAAGACGGGCCTCTCGGCGGGGTACCTGAACCACCTCGTGCACGGCAACCGTCCCGTGCCGTCGAACGACGTGGTCGAGGTGCTGGCGAAGGCACTGGATGTCGAGGCCGAGTACTTCCGGGAGTACCGCGTTCGGGTGATCACCGAGAAGCTCGAGGCGATGCCGGATCTGGTCGACCGTCTTTACAAACGACTGAGCGGCTAACCCGCCAGCCGCGAACGCGTCTTATGGCGTAGGTGCGGTGGGGTCCCGGCAAGCGACCACTGGGGGGTTAGGGGCCCCACCGAGCCTCTCTTGCCTGCAGTCGAAGCCTCGGAGCGCCTAGGACATACGTCCCTGCGCGACGGCCACGCAGGCCTGGCAGGGAGGGAAACCCTGGTTCCACGGCACGTTCGTCTGATCGACACCGCAGAGGGCCGTATCGGGATCGTGGTCGTGGACGATGTGCTCGCACTCCTCGAACGGGTGCCCGTCGGCGCCGAAATGCGGTTCGATCTCGGGGAGCGAGCTCACGCTCGGCATGGTAGAGGTGTAACGCATGAGCCGCTCACGAATCTGTGCCTCATGATCTTTCGCGTCGCCCGCCGGCTGAGACACTCGCTGGCTCTCTTTTCGGCGATCACGCTCTTCTGCGTCGGCTGAACGGTCGACCGCGCTCCCGTGCGGAGCGGATCGGCAGGGGTGGTCGAGCTCGAACGGCGGCGTCGCGGCGCCGGTTAGGCAGGGCCCCGCAGGCCCGAGGCCCTGCCCGGCCGTCGCTCGCTACCCCTGAACGGTCTCGTGGACCGGGAACTCCTTGATGTCGGGCGGTCCCTGCATCTCGATCCCTGCGGCGGCGACGCCCTCCTGGATCCGCACCGAGAAAGCGTCGAAGTCGGCTCGCGACTCCCAGAAGTCGATGATCCCCCAGCCGCCGTCGATCGGCCCGGAGGCGTGGAAGACGAGCCCCGCCGGCGACGTGCGATCCGGGTTGATGTGGTCGTGGGCGGTGTCGTACTCGGCCTGGGTGACGCCGGGAAGTTTGATGCGGATGCCAACGGTCATCGACGAGCCCCTCTCGTGAGATGGTTTGACCTCCGACTCTACGCCGTGATCCAGCTCCGGTCGTCAACCCGCCCTGCGAACGCTGGTTCGACTTCGCTCCCAACCCCCGGTGGCGTGCGACGCGGACGGTCGACGCGATCGCTTCGAGGTTGATGAGGATTCATTGAAAAGGTGTGGGCCGGGGACATGTCCCCGACCCACAAGACGACCAACGTTTCTCCGATCGATCGTCGTGGTCGGAAGCTCTCCCCACCAAGTCGCTCCGGCCCACACCCGACGTTAGTCGGGGATCCGCAGGGGCACGTAAAAGCTAGGTAATGCATGTCTTGCGTTTCTTCGGAGCTGCCGCAAACTCCGTGAGCGGCCTGGTCTGCTTCGCCCCGCCGCTAGGGGCTGATGGCGGTACTGCTGCGGCCGGGCTGCCTCGGATCACCTTCCGGGCAGTTCGGCACGAGTTGTTTCCCCGGTGTCGTCGTTTGAGAGATCGCTCCCATCCATCCCGTAACCAAGTCTTCACCGCGTCGACCAAAACGGGGTGACTAGGTTCGGTTGATCGACGGTGACCTTGGGGGGTTGGCGTCGTTCGCGGAGCCCGGGATGGCAGTGAGCGTCCTTCCGGCTGTCCCGGGGCTTCGCACCTAAGCTCCTGATCAAAACGGCGGAGCGGCAGCGACAGCGAGGCGGTTATATCTCACCAAACGGGAGACACCCGTCGTGGCCGCGCAAAGACGCGGTCTTTGTCGTTCTTAGAGGGATCGCGTACAGTCGCTAGCGACCCGACGAGAATGGAGTTTGAACAATGGCGATCGCATACGTGCAGGAGTTCCAGATCAAAGACGGCGACACCAGCACCACCAACTACGACGCGGTCGCCGCTGCGCTCGACCTTCAAGACGCACCCGAAGGTCTGCTGATTCACACGGCCGGCTTCGACCTCGACGCCGGCCTCTTCCGCATCTTCGACGTCTGGGAGTCGCGCGAACACGGCGAGAAGTTCATTGCCGAACGCCTCAACCCCATCATCGAACCTATGGCCGCCGCGGCCGCCGCGAATCCCGATGCCAACTTCGACCCGCCGAGCCGCGAAACCTGGTACGAGCTCCACGACTCGATCAGCGGCTGAAGCTCAGAACAGAGCGGGTGACCCCGTAGGGGTCACCCGCATTGGTCTGCTAGCTGAGTGCGGGTAGGAGCACGTTGCAGAAGAGGTCGAAGTTCGAGTCCGCGTCCGGATGCGGTCCGTGCTCAAGGGTGAACGTATCCGAGACAAGGACACCGTTGGGTCCGTCGAGAAGTCAACGACCTGAACCTCCGTGAGCACCCCAGCGTCACGCGAGAGGGTCGGTCCGTTCGGAAGGGAGATCTTCTCGGGGAGCCCCTTGTAGTTGTCGGTGAACGTCACGAGGCCGGAGAAGTCACCGGTCGCGGTACCTGTGTGCCGTCCGGCAGCCGAGATGATCAACGACTTGCCATTCAGCGGGTTTGTAAGGGTCGTCTTGATCGAGCTGTTGTCCGAGAACGAGGTCACATTGCCCGCCGAGTCGAAAACGGGCGAGAAGTTGTCCACGCCGACGTCCGTGCGCGTCAGATCGAGACCACAGAAGTTCTCAGTGAACGTCTCGTTGACCTGGGTGTGGATTGGCTTGCCTGCCGCCCCAGCCGTGACTGCCACCACCAACGCAGCTGCCAGAACACTTACCAGCGCCAGTATTACGCGCATACCCTCTCTCCTCTCCGTTGCTTAAAAGGGCAACCATCCTCTGGCTGGGTCGAGAAGTCAATCCGATCGATCGGCTAACCGTTCGCGCGTCTGATTCTTCACCCGCCAGGAGGAACGTCGCTAGATCAAAAGCCGACGCTTGCGCACATCGCGGCGAACTGCTCGGCCCTTCTCGATGTCTCATATCTACGCACTGCGAACACCAGACGGCGACGACGTTGGCCAAGTCGACCTCGCTGAGATCGTGGCCGTTGGGGATGAGATCCGCGGTTCCCGCAACCGCCCGATGCGTGTTCAGGCGGTTGTGCTGAGAAAACGGATCAGCGAGTTCTTGGACAAGCCGCGCTACGGGCTGCTGATCGTCGAACCAATCGATTAGACGCCTGAACGCTTGGGCTCACTAAACCAGCCGAGAACGCCGAACTCTCTTCAATGCCGATAACTGCGAGTTTCGCATCCTTGACATCGCCACCGACCTAGGAGCGGACAGTTCGCAGAGCGTTCATCCGGATCCCGTTACAACTCGCGGAGTAACTAGGTCGCGATCTCGAAAGGGCTGACGGCGGTGAGGGCCGGGGGAGAGGGGTCGCGGCCCGTCACCGCCGCTTGTGCCCTGTCGGGCACGGTAGCGCTCGAGGGCGGCCTGCAGACGGCCGCGTTAGTCGAGTCGCAGAACCTTTTAACGGCCCGTAGCGGGTGTCAGAGGTCACGCTTCACTACGGGCCGGCGAAGCGAGGCCCCCAGGTCAACCCCGCTTCGACACCAATGGAACCACCGACGATGCGCAGCTCGTATGACACGAGTGGGGTGGTTGAACGGCCGTAGTTCGCGCGAAGTCTGCCCGGGGTCTGACCTAACGTCGATTTGATGGGGATGGGTGTTTAGGCCTCTGTCGTCCGAGCCCGCACCACTGCTACGGTCTCCGTGTCGCGGGGCGTGGCGCAGCCTGGTTAGCGCGCTAGTCTGGGGGACTAGAGGTCCCGAGTTCGAATCTCGGCGCCCCGATCTTCGCGAGGCCGGTTTTGATGCGGCCTCGCGCAGCGCTCCGTTCTCTCCTCTGACGACGGCGCCGCCCCCGTGGCCACCCGGTGGTCACCCGTGAGGATCCCGCTGCCTGTGCACGACGGCTGGTCACTTCTCCAGAGGAGGCAAAAACGCGGATGTTCTGGGATCTACGTCCGCGCGGTCTCGAGGCGGTGGTGCCGATCGATCTCGATGCGTGGAGCGTCGACGTCGAGCCCGCCCGCGAATCTCGCACGTGACGCTCTCGGCCTGCCGAAAGGGTCACTAGCGAGCGGCGCCCGGCCGGCCGTAGCGTCGTAGCGGGCCGGGTCGTGTCAGCGCCGCGACGGTCGGATCGCCGTCGGCCCTAATCGACTGTCATCAAACACCCTAATGTTGTCTGGGCGCGCGACCTGGTTGTCGGACAGCGACTTGCAACGGAGAGACAGGCGGCGGCACGTCGCAGCCCGTGGCACGAGTTCCGCATACTCCCGGCAGGCGACTCCGGACGGAAAGCCGTCGTACTGACGCGATCCGTGCGTTGCGTACTCGACGGAGTGAGCGGAAGGCTGAAGACGCGGTCGCTCTGAGCCGAAGGACACAGCCGAAGCCGACTACGTCAAGCTCACAGGCCCTCTCGGGCAGGGTGAAGAGCGCTGGACGAGACACGCCGGGGAGGAGGGTCGGAGCAACGACCTGTCCCAGCTCTTCGATCGCTCCCGCTTCGGCGAACCTTCTCACTTGTCACTCGCTCGGTGGATCGCGGACGCCCGATTCGGGACAAAAGGTCAGGGCAGCGGCGGAGGGGTGTTCGGACCCGTGTGCGCGCTCGAAACGACGATCACCACGAAGACAACACGGATGATCACGAGCGCGAGCAGCAAGGGCCAGTTAACACGCCACGATTTCACGTAGCCCCGCACTGCCCAAAGGATAGGCAACTCGCACAGACCAAGACCAGAGGTCTGATGTGAAAGGGTGGGCGGCTGATACAGCCGCCCGGGATGTTCAGCAGTCGGGACCCCGCATGGGCCAGTGTCCGCGCGAGTGCGATCGCTTCGTCGAGTGTCATCGTTGCGCCATCCGCGTGTGCCCCCGTGCCCACGTTTCCGGGCCGAGGGTCTCAATGATCGGCTGCTCGAGTTTTCGCTCGACGTCGTCGGAGCCGAGTTGCCAGTCGCGCCGCGTTTTCTGTCGAAAGGTGATCGCGGCGCCACGGAGACGTGCGCCTTCATGGGCGCTCGCGGCGTCTGTGGTCAGAGCGATGCCGGCGATCGCGTCGATGATCGTCACCGGCGATGTTCCGAGCCGTTGCTCGAGGTCAAGCAGGCTCGAGAAGGCGGCGCGCTTCGACGGGTCGATCGAGAAAGAGTAGGGCGAGGCCGAGGCCCCGGAGTGCGGATGCTTCCAAGGTGCTGGGGCCTAGCGGTCGGACTGTCGCGATCGCGGACGCAAACGCGGCCAGTTCTTCCGCTCCGTGCACGCCGCGAGCTTCGCTCTCTTCCTCATCCTTGTCGGCGTGCACGCGGTCGCGCATCTGCCGAAGATCCGCCGCTTCGCTCTTGCCGACTGATCACTGGCCGACCGATGGATGGCCAGCTCGTCCGACGCTCGGCCGTCACGTTCGCCGTCATCACCGGCGGTGCGCTCGCAGTCGCCGCCCTGCAGAGCGCAGGCCCCTGGGTCACAGCGATGCAACACGGAGTCGGAGGCTAAGCGCGGAACACTGGCGCGGCGAGGCCGTCTTGAGTCCTCCCGACCTAGAGAGTACGTGAACGATTCGCCCGTGAAGTTGGCCGCATTCAGCTAATCCGGCGAGACGAGCCCCGGCCGGGACATTGGTGGTCGTGAGACTCGGCGATCTCGGCCCGGTTCAGGACCTGGAGCGCCGTGCCTTTGACCCACCCCGCTAGACAGTCGTTCCTCGCTCAGGTCGGGCGTCTCGGTAGCTAGGGGACTCTCAGCGTCTACGAGGGTCGAGTTTCTTAGCGACGGTGGCACCGACGCCGATTTTGCGAACCACGAAATAGCGGTCGTTCGTCTGGGTCAGTTCATCGACCGAAGGCTCCTCGTGACCCGGGAGCAGGAAGAAGCTGTTCGAGTTCGCGCGGACTTCTTCATACTCCTGCGCCGTCATCACGACTGCCTCGGCACAGGTTCGGTCCTCGCACTCGCACGCAAACAAGTGAAAACTCGCAGGTTCGGCCAACTCGTTGACCCGTTCGTTGACTTCCCGAAAGACGGATTCGTTCTTAGCCGCACGTTCGCGCCTTAGGTCAAGCTGGGAAACGTCAGGCATGGAGTCGTCTTACCCTGCGCGCATGGCAAGAAAACGTTTGGCCACGTCGCGTGTCTGGGCACGAACCGAGGTCCTAATGGGAGAGGCCCGGTACGCAGGGCTCGTGGGCAACGGCATCCACGAGGCCGAGAGCGCAATGACCGCCGCGGAGGCCTGGTGGTCGCGCCGGGCTGAACGTCTCGCAGTAGTCCGGCGGCCGCGCCAGGGACGCTGGAATTCTGAGGCATGCGTCATTCCGGAACCTTCGCGCAGCCTACGATGCACGCTTTGCTCAACGCGTCGCGGAAGGGCCGTCCGCGACCTCCGGAAACCACAGGGGCGCAAATGCGGCCGCGGGGCCGAACCGTTCCAGGGCCTCAGGCTTTGCCGGATCGACCCGCGACGGGTGTCTTCTGTCACGCTTCGCCGCGAGCTCGATCCGGTGCCAGTGGGGGGTCGAATCCAGTGGCCGCCATAGGCAAACAGATCGGGTCTGCCTAGGCAAGGACAGGATTTGCCTAGGTATCGCAAACTGCGACCATGGCTTCGCTTCACTAAATGAAGTAAGATCGGTGGCTCGACCTTGACCGACTGTCTGGGGCTGGCGCGGTCAACGTCTGCGAGGTCGGTGACATGGCCCCCTCAGCGTGTTGCCGGCCTCGCGTCACCTTCCCGATTAGAACGTCGGATTGAGTTCGCTGGAGTGTGCACTTGCCCAGGGCGCTTAGCTCGCCGCTTGTCCGGCTACGCGTGGGCCTCGAACAGTTCAGTTCTCGGTCGAGACCTAGGACGAAGGTGAGTCCTCGAGGCGCGCGTCGATCGCCAGGCGGATGCGGTTTGCAACGGTCGGCATCTCTTGCTCCATCTGTTTGAACTGGCTCTGGAACATGACGATCAGCCGCATCGGCGACGTCGCGATCACGCTCGCGGTGCGACGTTCGGTCTCGAGCAGCCCGATCTCGCCGAAGAACGCGCCTGGAGCAAGCTCGCGGAGACGGTTGCCGCCCTGGGTCACCTCGGCCGTGCCCTCCTCGATCACGAAGAACTCGTAGGCGAATTCTCCTTCCTTGGCGAGCACGTGGCCCTCGTCCACCGTGACCTCGTCCGTCCACTGCGCCAGCCGCTTGAGCTCTCCCTTGGACAACCTGGAGAACAACTCGATTCCCTGCAATTCCCTTGCGTCCATAACGGAATGATGTCAACGCCCAGCGCCCGGCACAACTCCGGCTCGTTCGTGCACTTGGTTTAGGGAGCTCACGTTCAAGGCAGGCGTTTTCTGTTTGTGTCAGCCGAATGGGAGGGGAATATGCGGAAGGCAACTGCGGTAGCTGCGGTGCTCATTGTTGTTCTTGTGGCCGCGGCGAGCGCGTCAGCAGATCCAACCGGGTCAAAGAATGCGTTTACTTTCCAGGCGTCGTGCGACAACGGCTTGTCGGTACCGGTCGTGGTCAACAGCGCCAACGGGAAAGGCTCGGGCACCGGGAATCGCGCGATCCAGGCCGAGTGGGCGCCTGCGCACGTGATCGGCAGCAATTTGGTTTTCCATCCGGCGTCGTTCAATCTGGAGTTCAGCTTCTTCGACGCGGCGAGCGGGATGACGTTCACTGACTCGCAGGTCGCGACGCGGAAGAACGGCCAGGTGGCGACGACTTGCGATCTCAGCGGCTCGCAGACAGATCCGGCCGGGGACGTATTCACGATCTCCGGCAGTGTCGGCGGCTGGCTGAGCTAGCGCAGCCTGAAAGGCGGACAGAGGTTGCCGAAGCCTCTGTCCGCCTTCACTACTCAGGCGTTCGCCTCACGAAGCATCTCGAAACGCGCGAACCCGGCAAACGTCCGTCACTGAACGACTCAAGCTCTAGAGATAGATCGGCCCGCGGCTGCCGTCAATCACGCTGGGCAACACCACAGGCCGATCGGTTAACTCCTCGCCGCGCCGTCACAGCCCGAAACACAGAACCGTCCGGGTCGCGGACATTGGTCAGGTCGTCGAAAGCGACTTGTGGAGCTAGTTTCCTTTGCGCGCCAAGTTTGAAGCGGCAGCGCTCTTTCCGCTTTTCGAGGAACGTTTGTCGCCAAGCTCCCTGTTTGCCAGGGATGCGGCCTTCCTGCCCATGGTGATTGCAAACCTGCCTCTCATGTCTTCGTCTGGAAGTAGAGCCCTGATTGGCATGGCGTAACCCCCTTCAGTCCGTACGAGGACAATGAGGTACCTCCCCGAGAAGCTCCGGCCCTAATCATGCGACGACGACGACAGACCTCAGCCCAGCTGTAAGCGCTCGTTGTCGAACCGCTTGATTAGCCTCGCTGCGGGCGTCGACCAACTTCGGACAGGCTCGGCCCGTCTGAATCGAGTCAGATGCCTTACAGGTACACACTGAGAACGCCGGACGGCGACGACCCCGGCGAAATCGTGCTCGATCAACCCGCCACCACCGGCACAGAAATCCGGGTCGGCGGGCACGTCCGGATGCTGATCCGAACAGTCGTGCCGACGCCACCCAGCGAGGAGTTCCTCGTTGGATTCGTCGTCGTGGAACCGCTCCACGAATAGCGTCGCAGCGATCGCTCGGCGAGCCAGCCTGAACCAACTTTTGCATCGAAGAGCCCGTCTGAGTGGCGTTCCCTCACTGTGGCTTTTCTCTACACACTCCTCACATCCACCGGCACCATCGCCGGCGAGATCGAGCTCGACCAACCCCCGAGCCCCGGCGGATACATCCGTATCCCCGAGGGCCAGCGAATGCGGATCCTGGGCGTCATCCCGGTCGAGCGCATCGACGAGATCGTCGGCAGCCGCCCGAGCCACGGGATCATCTTGGTCGCCCCGGTCGCCTAGGTCCGACCGGTCGTCCAGAGCCCAAGAAACACGAGGGGAGCACCCATTCGGTGCTCCCCAGTGTCTGTGGCCGTCATTTCCGCAGGCGCCATGTCCCCCGACACACCAACCCGCGTGCGTGTTGGTTACCCCTTCAGCAAGTCGTGAAACCGGTGGCCAACGCGTGTGTGGAGCCTCGCTCTTCACGATCGATCGATCAGCGGTCGAACACTCCGGTCACGTATGTATAGGCCGAGGTAGCCAGCCGGGAGCTTTGCCTTCTGCCGTGGGCAACCAGCTTCTGCCGCTGCTTGCGCGGAAGCCGCCGCCACAGGTCGTATGCGGTCAGCACAACGGCAAACGGTCCAAAACGCCGCAGTGCGACGCGCGAGTAGAGGAGCAGCCTGAAGAGAAACATCCACCGTGAATACCCTCGTAGTGCTTGGCGGTAAACGCTCTGTCGAAGCGGTGCGGCAATCGGCTCGTGTGGCAAATCGGCTCGACAGCCGGCCTCATCAGCAGTCGTCCGCCCAACGAGCACGTGGATCGAGATGCTCGGCGATCACAGCGCCTGCGCCGATCTTCCGAACCACGAAATACCGCTCCGCCCTGTCGGTCACTTCATCAACCAGTTCCACCTCGTGGCCAGGGACGATCAAGAAGCTGTTCGAGTCCGCCCGGACAGCCTCGTACTCCTGCAGCGTCATGGGGACACGCTCGGAGCAGTTTCGGTCCTGGCACTCGCAGACGAACAGGTGAAAGGTTCCGGCCGCCGACGCCTCGACGTGCTCATTCACCTCACGGAACACGGATTCGTTCTTCGCGGCACGTTCCCGCCGCCGGTCAACCTGGGAGGAATCAGACACGGGGCGCTTACCGTCCCAGAGAGGGGGGCGACGTGCCGGAGAGTGGCAGGCAACCCTCTCCGGCTCCGTCGCAGGTCGACGAATGAACGTCGATGAAGCCAAAGCTAGGCGTCGAACATAAGGCGAACCTAGGAGCTCGGTGAAGAGTTCGTAAGGTCGCTGCCAAGAGTCGGCCCGACTAGTCGTCGGATGACACGACGTCTTTTACTTTGTCGGCCGCATCGTTGACCTTCTCCTTCGCGGCTCCGGCGGCGCGATCGACCTTCCCCTCGCGCTTCAGGTCGTCATTGTCCGTGAGGTCGCCTGCGGCTTCCTTGATCCGTCCTTTGGCATCGTCGGTGTTGCTCACTTGGATCCCACCTCCATTCGATTGAGTCGAACGCTTCTGTCAGTGATCACTTCTTCGTTGGCGGCTCTTCGCCGGTGACGGCCCGCCAGATCCGCGCCGCGAGCCGACGCGACGCAAGCGTCGCAAGTGCGCCCAATCCGGCATACAGGCCCGTCCAAAGTGCTCTGCGTAGCAACGGTTTGCGAGGCAACGTCATCTGAAGGCCACCCAGTTGCCCCCGCCTAGGCGCGCCGGACGAAGTAGAAGATCATGACGATGAGCAAGATGATCACGAGGATTCCAACGAGTCCGTAA
Organism: uncultured Thermoleophilia bacterium; assembly: GCA_963703445.1. Taxonomy (GTDB): domain Bacteria; phylum Actinomycetota; class Thermoleophilia; order Gaiellales; family Gaiellaceae; genus PALSA-600. The sequence goes on from CAVPEK010000001.1 coordinate 701,042, forward strand.
CCCATCTGTTCCTTTCGATTGATTGGGATCGGGGCATTCCGCGGCGGGCAGGCGGTTAAACGCTTGCCGCTTCGCGAGCATCGCCAGGAGCCGGATTCCTCAGGCGGTCTGTTCTGCCTTGTGGAAGCGTTCGCGAAGATCGCGGATGGCAGGCATCAGCGCGAGTGCGGGAACGATCGGGAGCCAGAAGTTGAACAGGCGGTAAACCAGGACGCCGATGAGTGCCGGCGTGAACCGAACGCCCATCCCGACAAGCGCCACGGTGAGCGCCAACTCGACGACGCCCGCGCCTCCCGCCGGCAGCGCTCGCCGGGTGAGGACGTAGGCACCCGAATAGGCAAGGATGAGTAGTGACGCCGAGATCTGCACTCCGACGAACTGCAGCGCCGCCCACAAGCAGAAGATGTCACCGAACCAGTAGAGAACGTTGCCAAGGACACCAAGTCCGTGGTCGCGTGGGCTCAGGAGCAATCGACGGACAGTGGCCGCTCCGGCGACGGTGTCGGCAAACAAGCGCCGCCCGAACCCGGGGCGACGACGACTGAGCCGCTCAGACCGCTTCGGGGAGGTCAGCCAGAAGCCGAGAGCGAGGGCTGGAACGATCACGAGGGAGGGCAGGGTCACGCCGTTGCCCGCGTGCCCGTCGAGACCGAAGAAGAGGAGCGCCGACGCGCCGAGCGCGGCCATCGACAGCACCACGTACTCGAGCAGGCCGAGCCCGACCACACGCCGTACGGCATCGCGCCGAGATGACCCTGCCTCGCGGAAAGCCCAGTAATCGACCGCAAATCCGCCCGATGAACGCGTGGCCGCAAAGACGCCGAAGCCTGCGACAACCGTCTTTGCCGACACTGCGAGCTCGACTTCGTTGCCGTCATCGACCCGTGCCATGTCTCTGAGGGTGAGAACGTAGCCGCCGTAGGCGATGAGCTCGCCTAGCAAGCATCCGAGCAGCCACGGCCAGTTGTGACGCGCCTGCACGACCCGCCAAACGTGCGGGAGGCCCGAGTAAGAGGCGAGCACAACCGCAACGGCAACGGTGGCGCCGGCTGCGACGAGCACGACCACGAGCGGTTTGTCCTCGAGCCATAGGTAACCGGCGCGGAGGCGCCCGAACCAGCTTCGGAACGTGTTCACGAGCAGAGCGTCACCATGCACATCAGAGAACTCAACCTTAGGTGCAGCCCGCCATGACCGCGACCGACCGCCATCGAGCGGCTGCGTTTAAGTTCCCTCTGGAGGAGTGAGAAAACGTTGGAGTCGTCGCGGTCAGCACACTGGGTCGTTGGAGTGGCGTTGAACGCGGTTGACGGCGTTTCCAGTCTCCGAGGAGGAAGAACATGCTTACAAACAGGCGTCGAGTCGCCGAGGTCGCGAGTGAGGCGGTTGAGAACATCTCGCCGTACGTGGACCAATTCGCCCACGACGAGAAGTTCCGTCGAAGGCTGATCGCCGCGATCGGCGCAGCCGCGGCTGCACGGAGACGTGCCAAACGCCAGGCCGGTTGGCTCGGCCTCGCCGCCGGACTCAGCTCCGACCCGGTCTTGAGAGCGCAGGTTGCGCAGGCGGTCGTCCAATTGCAGAAGGCAAAGAACCGGAAGTCGCGCCGGAAGCACACGATGCGCAACGCGACACTGATCATCGGCGGGTCGGCCCTGGTGGTCGCCGCCGTCCCCGAGCTCCGCGTTTCAGTGGTCGACAAGCTAGACCGGCTCAAGCGTCGGGCCCGGGACGGGTCACGTGCCGGAACCACGGCGACGATCGTCGAGGACATCGAGGTCGGAGCGCCGGTCTCCGTCGTCTACAACCAGTGGACGCAGTTCGAGGAGTTCCCGACGTTTATGGAGGGCATCGACGAGGTGAAACAGCTCGACGACACTCTCATCCACTGGGCCGCATCGATTGCCGGAAAGAAGGCCGAGTGGGACGCCAAGATCATCCAGCAGGAACCCGACAAGCGGATCACGTGGGAGTCGATCGACGGCATGAACACCCGCGGCACCGTCAGCTTCGAGCAAGCCGATTCGCCCGAGCGAACGCGAATCCGCCTCAGGATGACGTACACGCCCGGCGGCGCCGCCGATGTGGTCGGCTCCGCGATCGGGCTCGACGAATATCGCGTCCGAGGCGACCTCGAGCGGTTTCGCGAGCTGATCGAAGAACGCCAATCCGAAACGGGTGCCTGGCGCGGCACGATCAAGGACGGCAAAGCCAAGACGATCGACTCCAGACCGCGAGATCCTCGGAACGCGTAACCAGGCGGCGGCGGTCGCCGTTGCACTTGCAGTCGGGCTGCTCGCGGCCGGCTGCGGTGCGCACCGTTCGAAGCTCGTCGTCGGCGTGGTCGAAGACGCTGCGAAGTCGGAAGATCCGCGCGCCGAGATGGCGCGGACACGCGAGTCGGGGTTCCGCGCCGTTGCGTTCAGCTCGATCTGGACGCGCGGCGCGCGGGCACCCGCCCCAGCGGAACTCGACGCGTTGCGCGCAGCGAGCTCGGCGGCTGCGGCCGACAAGGTCAGGCCGATCGTCGCCGTCTATCAGTTCAGCTCACAAACGCCCGCGTCATCGTCCGACGCGGCCGACTTCGCCGCATACGCTGCGGCGCTCGCGCGCGGGCTTCCGGAGGTCCACGACCTGATCGTTGGCAACGAACCGAACATCAACCTGTTCTGGCTGCCCCAGTTCGACACCTCGGGTGGGGACGCGGCGGCGATCGCCTTCGAGCGACTCCTCGCACTGACGTACGACGCCGTGAAGAACGTGCGGTCGAACGTGCAGGTGATCGGCGCCGGGCTGGCGCCACGGGGATCCGACGATCCATCGAGCTCACGGCCGACCCATTCGCCGACCCGGTTCCTGCTCGACATCGGTGCGGCCTATCGCGCGTCTCACCGTAACCGACCGATCATGGACGCCCTCTCGATCCACCCATACGGCGAAACTGCCCGCGTACCGCCGACGCTCCAGCATCCTCACACGCAATCGATCGGAATCGCCGACTACGGGAAGCTCGTCGACCTCCTCGGCCGCGCATTCGGCGGCACTGCTCAGCCAGGACGCAGCCTGCCGATCGTCTACGGGGAGTACGGCGTCGAGACCGCTATCCCGGCCGGAAAGGCCGCGCTCTATTCGGGCCGCGAAGTCGTGCCGACCGTCGATGAATCGACGCAGGCGTTCGAGTACACAACCGCGATCTCCCTCGCGGCGTGCCAGCCGACGGTCGAGCTGTTGCTGCTCTTCCACCTCGAGGACGAGCCACGTCTCGAAGGTCTTCAGAGCGGAGTTCGCTACGCCGACGGCACACCGAAGTCGAGCGAGCCCCGCGTCGAGACGGCCGCGTCGAGCCCTCGCTGCCGCTCTGCCTGACCACAGGAGACCGCCCTAGCTGCTGAGCAGAAAACGATAGACGCGGGCGTTATGGGGCGCGAACGGGCTGGAATCGGTGAAGCTGCCGTTGGCGACGGTCACGTTGCGTGCTGGGTTGCCGCCGGGGTGCCCGAGGACGGTTCCGTGCGTGATCGGGGTCGGGAGCCCGGTGAAGCGGACCGTGCCGTTCGCGCTCGGGCTTCGCCTGGCTGCGATGAGGTGCAGCACGCCCGGTGTCTCGCGGGCGCTGAGCGCGATGTCGGGCGCGCTGGCCTTGATCGTGTGACCGGAGATCGGCGCGGTGAGCGCCTGCATGTGCTCGGGGTCGGTCAACTCCTGGAGGAGGGGTCGCTGGACGTGGTTCCAGTAGGTCCAGTTCCAGCCGAGCTTGCGGTCGGCCTCGGCCATGACCTGCTTGAACTGGCCGCCGAAAAAGAACAGGCCGCGAGCCCCGGCGATGATCGCGTCATAGGCCATGAATCTGGCCTGGGGGAGAGTGGGGAAGACGACCGGATGCGGGGGGAAGACTCCACTCCAGGCGATCTGCAGGGTCGTCCAGATGCCTTTTCTCCCGGTTGCCTGGACGATCAATCTGGTCATGTCGCCGACGACGCTGATGTCGGTGTTGACCGGCGGGCCGCCCGCGTGCGCCCCGGGTGGCCTGGAGACGGGATAGATGTCGATGCCGTGAATGTCGCAGGCCGCCGCGTACGGCTTGACTGCGCTGACGGTCAACGGTGTGTCGCGGCTGCCGGCAGTCGGCGATGGCCCTCGTGGCGCCTGGATCAGCACAACGGGGTGGTCGGCGTCGATCGACCGCAGGTGCCGGTAGACCTCGATGCACCCCGATGCCGGCACATGTCCGTGTGCCGGCTCGTCGGCCCCTTTCCAGACGCCGAGTCCGGGATGGCTCTTCAGCGTGGTCACGATCTGATTCAGCAACCTCTGCCGCGAGAGATCGTTGTCGACCCCGGCGAGCGCGACCCACACCTGTAATCCATGCTCCGTGGCCGAGTCGAGCTCTTGCTCGAGCGAGATCATCTGCTCGGCTGCGCCAGACGCGGTCCAAACCGTGTAGTTGCGCACGAAGGTGACCCCGGCGCGGGCGATCTCCGCCCAGGCAGCCCCGCCATTCGGTGTGGATCCGGACAAAGGCGGAGGATCGGAGAGACCGATCGGAAAGACCCTTTTGCCGTTGACGAGCAAAGCTCCCGTCGCGGCATCGACCGAGGTCTTCGTCATGCAGCTGATGGCGGCATACGCACGAACCGGTACCCCGACCGGGCTCAGCAAAACCTCGCGATCGAAGGCGTCGCGCTCGCCATGTTTCGCGAGAGGAGGCTGGGGGAGTGAGGAGTGCAGCCGCATCTTGGGCAATGAGCAGTTGGTAGTTGAGCAAAGGAGGAGCGATGCCAGCATGGGGTTGGGGAATAGTCATCGTTGCGGCGGTGGTGATCGTCGCGGTCGTGATGTGGCGCGCGTTGGCCGCGAGACGGACGCGTTCGTTGAGGGAGGGATTTGGGCCGGAGTACGACCGCACGAGGACCGCTGTTGGCGACAAGCGCAAGGCTGAAGCAGAGCTTGCGGCGCGGCGCGAGCGGCGTGAGCACCTCGACATTCGTCCCCTTCCTGCCGAAGCGCGGAAGCGCTATGCGCGGCAATGGGATGCGGTGCAGACGCAGTTCGTGGACTCGCCGCCCGCTGCGATCGCGGCCGCCGACGGTCTCGTGAATGCGGTCATGGCCGATCGCGGGTATCCGATCCATGATTTCGAGCAGCGAGCGGGGGACGTTTCTGTCGACCATCCCGCCGTGGTCGAGAATTACCGGCGGGCGCACGCGATCTCGCTGCGGTCGACACGCGGCGAGGCAACGACGGAAGACCTCCGGCAGGCGATGCAGAACTACCGCTCGCTCTTCGAGGAACTGCTCTCCGACAGTGCAGCCGATGCACCGCTCGCGCGGGATCCCGAGAGCGATGCCTATACGGAACAACAAGCTGCACCGACCGACAACGAGCGGGTTGCAGCGACTGGACGGGAGGTGCAGTAGATGACTGAGGAGCAGAAGCTCACGACAGCCGACATTGCAGGTCGCGGAGGCTCAGCGGCGGTCGACGACGGCAAGGAGCCGACGACGCGCGACGGCGAGGTGACCGAGCCGCTGTTCTCGTCGAGCGACGCCGACCGGTATCGCGATCAGTGGACGAACGTGCAGAGCGAGTTCGTTGATCAACCCCGCGAGGCAGTCGAGCAGGCAGATCGTCTCGTCGCAGATCTCATGCAGTCACTCGCGGCACAGTTTTCCGACACGCGGACCGGCCTCGAGAGCCAGTGGAACGACAATGACGACGTCTCGACCGAGGATCTGCGCATCGCGATGACACGCTACCGCTCCTTCTTCGAGCGGCTCCTCTCCGCCTGACGACCACACCGAGGGCCTGGGAAGTTGCGCCCAGGCCCTCGAATCCGCCGGCATCTTCAACCGGTCGTCGTCAGCGAGTGTCGAGGGACGCTCGATTGCGGCTCAGCTATCTCGGCTCAGTTCCTCGAGCCGCGTGCGCTGCGCCGGCGTCGCATCCGAGCCGAAGAGCTCGAGCGCCTGACGGGCGTGCTTCCCAGCATCTTCTCCGCGGCCGAGGGCGGCGAAGTCCTCGGCGAGCTCTTCATGGAAGTACGGAGCATCGCGGCCCGATCGGAGTGACCACGCGACCGCGCGCTCGGCCTGGACGGCCGCCTCGGCCGACCGCCCCAGTGCGCGGAGGGCGACGGCGACCGCGTACCGCGCGATCTCGATCGCGTACTCGTCGGATCGATCTTCTTCCCGAACCGCGAGGGCCTGCTCGAACACCGCGAGCGCCTCCTCGTGCGCTCCTTGTTCGTGGAGCGCCCAGCCGAGGTTGTTCAGGAGGGGGCCGCGCCAGTACGCCGCCGCAGGCTCCTGCTCGCCGAGCTCGATCCCGCGCGCCGTCCACGCGCGAAGGCCGTCGTCGTCGGCTGCTGCGAGCGCAGCCATGTGCGCCGCGTCACCCGCAAACCAGTACTCGCCGGCGGCGGCAGCCTGCTCGAACGCAGTCACGAAGAGGGGGTACGCGGCGGCCAGGTCGCCGCTCGACCTCAGCATCCGGCCACGCTCGAGCAGAAGGCGCACGTCGACCACCGCCCGTCCAGCGCCGACTCGGTCCGCTTCATCGAGCAGGTCGCCGCAGCGATCGAACTCGCCGCGCAAACCCTCGACGCGTGCGAGTTGCGTCAGTACCTCTGCGCGCCCTTCGTCGTCGGCCTCACGATCGAGCTGCTCGGTGAACCGCCGCTCGCTGAGGTCGAGGTCGTCGAAGTCCCAGAGAGGCCGGAGCCGATCCACGAGTCCGATCCTAGTGAGCCGGTGCAGCACTCCGGCCGGGCGAACTGGCCCGATTGACGCGGACGAGCGGGTTGCCGGAGCAGGTCCTGCGGGTTTACGGTCTGCTCGACACGGTTTCTTCTAAGGTCGAGGGGGTGCTGAGCTCAACGTGCCGGCTGATGAATCGATAGAGCAAACGACGGTGCTGGCCGTCGAGGAGAAGGCGAAGCTGATCAAGTCGCTTCGCCGGTTCGACATGGTCTTCTTCACGATCTGCGCGTTCGTCGGTCTCGACACCCTCGGCCAGGTCGCGCACAACGGCCCGCAGGGATTCTTCTGGCTCGTCGTGCTCGCGGTTGTGTTCGTCGCGCCGTACATGCTGCTCATGTCGGAGGTCGGTGCCGCCTTCACACAGGAGGGCGGGCCCTACGAGTGGACGAAGATGGCGTTCGGCCGGATGCATGCCGGTGTCGCCGCGATCCTCTACTGGGTCACCAACCCGCTGTGGGTCGGCGGCTCGCTCGCGTTCATCGCGACCGACGCCTGGCGCTCGAACATCTCCAGCATCGGGACTGCGACGCCGGCGACTACGTGTTCAAGCTCGTCTTCATCTGGATCTCGATCGGCGTTGCGATCGCATCGCTCCGGCACGGCAAGTGGATCCCGAACTTCGGTGCCCTGCTGCGCGTGGTCGTCCTCGGCTTCTTCTCACTGACGGTGATCATCTACGGGTTCAAGCACGGCGTCGCGGGCTTCCCCGTGTCGAGCCTGAGCCCGACCCGTGCGGTCTTCTTCGGGCTCGTGCCGATTCTGCTCTTCAACTACGTCGGCTTCGAGCTCCAGAACGGGGCCGCCGAGGAGATGGAGAATCCCGCAGAAGGACGTTCCACTCTCCGTTCTGCGGAGCGGGATCACCGGCGTCCTCATGTATGTGATCCCGATCTTCTGCATTCTCGTCGTCCTGCCGGCGAGCAAGGTGACGGGGATCGGCGGCTTCATCGACGCAGTGACACTTACGTTCCACGGCGTTTATGGCGGAGCGGCTCACGCGCTGCTGATCATCATGACGCTCTGCTTCATCGGCGCGCTCATCACGTCGGGCTCGGTTTGGATGATCGGGTCGGATCGGATCCAGGCCGTCGCCGCGTACGACGGCGCGTTCTTCCCGTACTTCGGTGTCTTCAACCGCAGGCTCGGAACACCGGTCCGCGTGAACGTGCTCTCGGGGATCACCGCGTCGGCCTTCTCGATCATGGCGATCTATCTGCTCAAGAATGCAAGCACGGCCGCAGCGTTCACGGTCGTCCTCGATATCGCGATCTCGACCACCTTGATCTCGTACCTCTGGATCTTCCCGGCGGCGCTACGTCTCCGCTACACACACCCACACGTGCACAGGCCGTTCCGGCATCCGTTCGGGACGGCCGGGATCTGGGCCTCGACGGTCCTCGTCACGTTCTGGATCGCACTCGGCTCGTGGGTTGCCGTGTTCCCCGACACGATCGAGCGCGTGTTCGGGGTGGGCTACAACTTCAAGGACACCTGGGGTGTGACGGAGGGGACGTTCGAGGCGTTGACGCTCGGGACCCTCGCATTGATCGTCACGATCGGACTCATCGGTTACGCGTTCGCGGGTTCGGTGCGGGCGCAGGAGGCAGGCATTCCTCTCGAGGTCGAGCTCGACGCTGCGCCGGCCTGATGAATTTCGACGGGTCGGCGGGGGCGCGCGCCCTCGCCGACCCGAGCCTCGAGCTCACGGAGCTCAAAACGAACCGGGGAGGGCATGTGATGACGTCGCATCCTGAAGACGGAACCCAGAAGACGGCCGAGGCTTCTGCGGCCGGCGCGAAAGTGGCGCCGCACTTCACGAGGGCCGAGCGGGCGGCGAGAGGTAGGGCGTCGCGCGCCGAGGTACCGCGGGCGATGCATGCACAGATCGAGTTCCCGAGCGAGCGGGACCCGGTGGCGCTGCTGGAGGAGCAGGCTGTCTCTCGCGTCCAGGAGCTCGTGCCCATCCGGTATGGACGGATGCTCGTCTCGCCGTTTGCGTTCTACCGCGGTGGCGCTCTGATCATGGCGGAGGACCTGTCGCGGACGCCGGTCTCGGGCCTGCGGGCGCAGTTGTGCGGCGACGCCCACCTGTCGAACTTCGGCGTGTTCGGCTCTCCTGAACGCAATCTCGTGTTCGACATGAACGACTTCGACGAGTCGGCGCCTGGCCCCTGGGAGTGGGACGTGAAGCGGCTCGTGGCCAGCTTTGCGATCGCAGGGCGGGATCGCGGCTTCGCGAAGAAGGAGCGCCGCACGATCGCCCTCGACACGGTGCGCTCCTACCGTGAAGCGATGCGTGCGTTCTCGGCGATGCGGGATCTGGAGGTGTGGTACTCGCATCTGTCGGTCGACCAGGCCTTTCGCGAGTTCACGAGCGGTGTCGATCCCAAGCGACTGAAGAAGATCGAGGCGGACATCGCGAAGTCGCGCACGAAGGACAGCATGCACGCGTTCTCGAAGCTGACCAGGATTGTCGACGGCGAGCCTCGCATCATCAGCGACCCGCCGCTGATCGTGCCGATCGACGAGCTCGCCCCGGGCGAGTTGGATCGGACCGCGGTCCAGAGCGAGCTTCACGACATCATCCGGTCCTATCGACGAACACTCGAGACGGATCGACGCCATCTACTCGAGCAGTTCCGGTTCGTCGACCTGGCCCGCAAGGTCGTCGGGGTCGGCAGCGTCGGCACCCGGGCCTGGATCGCGCTCTTCCTGGGGATCGACGACGACGATCCCCTGTTCCTGCAACTCAAGGAGGCGCAACCGTCCGTGCTCGAGCGGTTCGTCGGGAAGAGCCAGTACTCCAACTGCGGCCAGAGAGTTGTCGCCGGCCAGCGGTTGATGCAGGCGACGAGCGACATCTTCCTCGGCTGGCAGCACGTGGGTGCGGGTCTCGACGGGCAGGCCCGGGACTTCTATGTCCGCCAGCTGAAGGACTGGAAGGGCTCCTTCGCGATCGAGGCAGCGCTCCCGCCCGGAGCGGCCGCCTACGGCCGAACCTGCGGCTGGACCCTTGCGCGCGCCCACGCCCGCTCAGGCGACCGGGTCGCGATCTCCGCATACCTCGGCGGGTCGGACGCCTTCGACCAGGCGATCGCCGACTTCGCCGAGACCTACGCCGACCAGAACGAACGCGACTACCAGGCGCTGCAGGACGCCGTGAACGACGGACGGCTCAAAGCCGAGACGGGGCTCTGACGAGCGGCAGGGAGGAGTTCCTCGTCCATCCTCGCCGGGCGATCGGCGGGGGGAGCCTGCTGCTCGCTCTGGTGATCGTCGGCGCGCTGTTCGTCCCGACCGGCCCGCTCGCGCTCGACAGCCGCTGGGCGGAGGCGATGGGCGACATCGAAACACCGTTCCTCACGCACATCGCTCTCATCTTCAACGCGGTGGGCCACGGGCTCCTGCGGGCGCTGACGCTGTTCGCGATCGGGTTGGTGCTGCTATTCGCCAGACGATGGCGAGCGCTGGTCGCGTTCGCGGTCGCGGAGGCGTTGACGCCGCTCGTCGCGAACGTGATCAAGCTCCTCGTCGACCGGCCGCGCCCGCCGGTGCCGATGATCGACGCGCACGGCTCTTCGTACCCCTCCGGGCACGCTGCATACGCATGTGCGACGGCGATCGCGCTCGTGCTGCTCTTCACCAGGCCCGGCCCCAGGCGCCTGCCGTGGTTCGGCGCGGCCACGCTGGTGAGCGCCGCGATGGCCTGGAGCCGAACCTATCTCCAGGTGCACTGGCTCTCCGATGCACTCGCCGGGGCCGTGCTCGGGCTTTCGGTCGTCCTCCTCAGCTTCGGAGCTCTCCAGACTGTGGCTCTGTCCGGCCTGCGGCGATTCTCCAGAGCTGACGGAGCGACGACGACGTCAGCCCAGGGCGGACGGCAGCAGGGGAGAGGCCGGGGAGATCCGGCGGGAGGCGGACCCCGAGCGCGGCCGGAACGATCCTGAAGCGAAGCGGCGGCTCGAGCATGATTCCCTCTCCGTCGATGCCCGTCGCCACGGGCGAGCCGGAGCCAACCTCGAACTCGGTCGCCTCCCACTCGAGCCAGCCTTCGAAACGATGGAGCTGGCCGAGCGCCTGGAGCGAGAGGAGCCTCGCCGCTGCAGCTGCATCGTCGATCTGGACCGCCACGATCCCGAGCATTCCCTCGTCCATGCGCGGTCGGGAGCCGATCGCGCCCAGCCTGTCGAGGACGTATCGATTGTTGGAGACGAGCAACAGCTGGGCCGACCGCTGCTCGCCGCCGTCGGGCCCCTGAAACCGGAGGTCGAAGGGCGTTGCACGGGGCCCGAGGAGCTCGGGCAGCATGTTCTGCACGGTCTCGAGCTTGGCGTCGCGGTAGGCGTCCGACTGAACGATCTCGGCGTAGATCCCGAGCGAGACGTTGTTGACGAAGATCCGGTCGTTCACGAACGCGAGATCGATGCGGCGCTCGACCGGGTTCGCGAACGCGTCGAGTGAGCCGACGACGTCGTCCCGGTCGAGTCCCAGATCGAGCGCCAGGTGGTTGCGGGTCCCGGCGGGCACGCAGACATATGGCAGCCCGTGCTCCATCGCGACCTGTGCCACGAGTGCCTGCGAGCCGTCCCCGCCGGCCATCCCGATCACGTCCGCTGAGGCTGCGGCCTGGTGGGCCAGTGCCCGCAAATCGTCACTGGGCCCGAGCAGCAGCGGCTCGATGCCTCGGCTCCTTGCCTCCTCGACGAGATTGAACTTCTCGACCTTGCCGCCGCCCGACTTGGGATTCATCAGCAGCACTGCCTTGCCCGAGCCTCGCTGTGGCCGGGTTGCGGGCGCCTCTTGCCGCCCGGCGTCGGCCACGGCTTCCGCATCGGACTGGAGCGCGTGCCGTGCGGCGAGGGAGAACACGGCAATCGCAAGACAGAAGGCGACCAGTTCGTCGATTGCGCCCATCGTGATCAGTGCGACCGCGCCGCCCGCCAGGGCTGCGAGGAGGACCACGATGGCGATGACTTTCAAGGCGCCGCGCCGCGTGAGGGCGATCCACCCTGCAGCGCCGAACACCGCCAGGGCGACCAGAACGAGGAAGAGAGCGGTCACGTTCCTGATGATCAGGAGGACGAGGGTGACCAGCACCGCCGCCGCCGCGACCAGCGCAACGCAGGCCGTCAGACGGCCGGGCCTGCGTGCTGCGTTGTTTCCACCTGCCGACATATCGTTTCTCCTTCGGGACGTCCGGAACTGCGACACGTCATCCAAACAGGACGACGACCTGCGGCCCGCCCGGACCTACCTTCTCTTCTGAGCGTCGACCGAAGGGTGGTGAGTAGTTGAAGATCTTGAAGCAGAGGGAGTTTATGGCGATCCCGCTCGTGCTCGTCATCCTCGGTGTGCTCTTCATCCTCTTCGCGGCGGCCAGTGTGGGCGTCTGGGCCTGGCTTCTGGTCGGTGCGATCGGCCTCGTCATCTGTGCCGTGCTCGTTCTGCGCGTCGCGAAGAGCCACCGCCACCCGATCGACCGCGACGCCCCGCCGGCCGTTCGCCCGCCGGTCGACGGCTCCGTCCACCGCGTGCTCGTGATCGCCGACGGCGCCTGTACGGCCGACGCCCTGCGAACCGCGATCGCCGAGGAGGCGAAGGGAGACACAGTCGAGGCGTTCGTCGTCGCGCCCGCCCTCGGTTCCCGGCTCGACCGCTGGACCGGCGACCAGGAGGGCTACGACGACGCGACAGATCATCTGGACGGGACGCTCCGGGCCCTCGAGGAGATCGGTGTCACGGCCAAGGGCCGAATCGGCTCGAAGGACCCTGTTCAGGCGGCCGACGACGGCCTACGGGAGTTCCCGGCCCACCAGCTCGTGATGGCCGTTCGCCCGGCCGCCGATCAGAAATGGCTCGAGCAGGACTCCGTCGATGCCGCGCGAGAACGCTACGAGATTCCGGTGACGCTGATCGTCGTCGACCCTTCGTAGTCGACAACCTCGACCGTCGTTCCGGCGATCAGATCGGGCAACGCGCGGCGGCGTCCGTCGAACAGCGCTGGGATGAACCCGGCAAAGCACGGAATGATCGCCAGGGCGAGGCCGACCACGCGGACGACCGACCGCGCGAACGAGACCGGCTCGCCGCGCGGCCCCCGGACCCGGACGCGCATCAACTTCATGCCGGGCGTCTGTCCCACGAGGCTCCAGAAGCCGGCGAAGTAGACGACGCTGAGGACACTCCAGCCGGAGGCGAGGATGAGCCCGACGAGCCAGGCGGGCCGCAGCGACCCGACGAGCGATGCGATGAGTGTGGCCATTGCCGAGATGGACACGCCGATGAGGCCGATCAGCGCCGCATCGGTCACGAGCGCGATCGCTCGGGTGGCGACGCCGCCGAACTGCGGCGGGGCGGGAGGGCGGCGCACCTCGATGCGCGCGTCGAGCGCGACTGCCTGCCCTCGCAGAGCCTGGGCGAGATCACTCGCAGCGCTCGACGACTGCTGTTCCAGCGCCTGCTTGATCAGATCGTGGGTCGCCTCGGAGCCGACGGCCGTCATCAGAGCCGCCTGGACCTCGGGGCGTGCCAGCAACTGGTCGACGATCTGATCGATCTCGATCTCGGCCGCCATCGTCGTGGCGACCCGCTCGAGCACCTTGCGTTCGACGAGAATATGAGCCAGCTCCTCCGGCAACGGCCCGGCGAGCACGGCGTCGAGGATGCGGGCCAGCTCCGGGCCGGTGAGGACGCTCTCGACGGATGATTCGATCCGCGTGCGTGAGGCACGCATCGCGGCGCGCGCGGGATAGAGCGCGACGCGGCTCGCGGCTGCGACCACCCCGTCGTCGCGGTGGGGATCCTCCGGAGCGCTCATCCCGTGAAGGCTACGTGCTGCGCCGTTCAGATGGGTCTCGGCAGCTGAAGCGAATGAGCCGCCCGGCCCATTGTGCGCGGCGCGGTGGTGGGAGATGATCCGGCGCGACCCCAATCATGCGGCGACTCATTCTCGGCATCGTGCTGGCGCTCTGCCTGCCTGCGTCAGCGCAGGCGGGTGTTCGTGTTTCCGCATTCTTCTATCCGTGGTACGGCACCATCGCGCACGACGGGGCATACCGGCACTGGTCGCAGAACGGGCACGACCCGCCCAACGACATCGCGTCGTCGTACTACCCGGCGCGGGGCCTTTACTCGTCCACGGACCAGCTGGTGATCGCACAGCAGATGGACGAGATCCGCTCGGCAGGGATCGACCAGATCGTCGTCTCCTGGTGGGGACAGGGCTCACCCGAGGATCAGGCGCTGCCGGCAGTGATCGTGGCCGCGCGCGCCGACGGGATCTCGGTCGCAGTTCATCTCGAGCCGTACGGCAACCGGACTGTTTCGAGCACGGTGGCCGACATCGCGTATCTGCGGAACTACGGCATCACGTCGTTCTACGTCTACCGCCCGTTCGATCTGCCGGTCGGCGACTGGGCGGCGGCGAAGACGGCGCTGCACGCGGGAGGCGTGCGACTCTTCGCGCAAACGGCGATGGTCGGTGATGCGGCGAATGCCGGCTTCGACGGCGTCTACACCTACGACATCGTCACGTACGGCGGGAACATGTTCCATCGCCTCTGTGCTCAGGCGCACGCGCAGCACCTCATCTGCGCGCCGTCGGTCGGCCCTGGTTACGACGCCCAGCGCGGCAGCAACGACCCACGCGTCAAGCCACGCCGGAACGGCGCGACCTATGACGCCATGTGGCGTGCGGCGATCGCGAGCGGGGCCGACCAGGTGACCATCACGTCGTTCAACGAGTGGCACGAGGGGACGCAGATCGAGCCGGCCGCGCCGGCTCACCGCCACGGCGCGTACCGCTATCTGTCGTACGGCGGCGCGTGGGGCCTGCACGGGGTGGGCGCCGAAGACGCGTACCTCACGCGGACGCGCTACTGGTCGGACGTCTTTCGCAACACGTCGCCCGTGCAGCTGAAGACCAAGGCGTCGTAGACCTCGTCTCCGCCGACCCCGCGGAGCTGCGGATGGCTCGAGTCGACGATCGCGTCGGGCCATGTCTCGAGACCGAGCGCGGCGGCACCATCGGCCGATCCGAACGAGAGCAGCGCATCGACCGGGATGACGCCGCGCTCGCCGGTCTGGCGACGGGCGATGCCTTCGAGCTCGCGCAGCTCTTCGAGCGGGTCGATGCGCACGTTCGAGTCGGAGCCGATGCACATGCGGATCCGCCGATGAGCGACTCGTGCGACCGGCAGGAAGCCGTCCCCGAGGTTCGCCTCCGTCGTCGGGCAGACGCAGATGCGCGTGCCCGAGTCGCGGAGCAGGTCGAGCTCGCCGCCGTCTGCATGCGTTGCGTGCACGATCGTCGACCGCGGCCCGAGACAGCCTTCGCGTGAGAGCAGCTCGATCGGCCGGAGCCCATGCTCGGCGAGGCACTCTTCGATCTCCCGCGGCTGTTCGTCGGCGTGCACGTGGAGCGGCAGCTGGTGCTCCGCCGCGTAGCGGCCGAGCTCGCGTAGCGCCTCGGCCGGGCAGGCCCGGACGGAGTGGGGGGCGACCCCCACGTGGATGCCCGCGTCGCGCAACGACTCCAGCTGACGCAGATACGCCGTCACCGACTCCTGCCGGAAACGCGGGATGCCGCCTCGCAGGTAGCACGCGTAGAGGCAGACGAAGGAGATCCCCGCTTCGCCGGCTGCTTCTGCCGCCGCCTTGGCCTCCTCGTAGCCGAGATAGTGGAACTCGCCGACCGCCGTGTAGCCGTTCTGGCGCAGCTCACCGTAGACCTGGCGGTATTCAGTGCGGATCTCGGCCACGCTCAGCGTGCCCGCCACGGCCATCATGTCGTCGCGCCAGCTCCAGAAGTCGCCGCCACTCGCGCGCCCCCGCAATACGCGTTGAAACGCATGGCAGTGGGCGTCGACGAATCCCGGGATGGCCAGCACGGACATATCCTGTCAGCGTGACTCGCTCCCAGGTACCGAACGCGTTGACGATCATGCGGTTCTGCCTGATCCCTGTGTTCGTCGTGCTGCTCTTGACGAGCGACGGCGGCTACTCGTGGCCGGCCGCGATCATCTTCGCGATCGCGGGTGTCACCGACCAGGTGGACGGGTATCTGGCACGCCGCTGGCATGTCGAGTCGGCCTTCGGGAAGTTCGCCGATCCGCTCGCCGACCGGCTGATGATCGATGCCGCGGTGATTCTGCTGCTCGTCGACGGACGACTGCCGTGGCTCGCGTTGATCATCCCGGCGCGCGACCTGGTGACACTCGTCGGCACACCCATCATGCTCGGGCGTGGTTATGAGTTCCAGGTCAACTTCGTCGGCAAAGCGGCGACGTGGCTGCTCTACGCGTCTCTCGGGTTCATCATGGTCACCCATGAGGGGACCAACTGGCCGCTCTGGATCTTCTGGACCGGGCTCGTGCTCGGGTTGATCGCCCTCGGCGAGTACGCGCTGAAGGCGCGGCGCGAGGTGCTGGCGTGAGGGCGGTTGTCATGGCCGGGGGCGAGGGGACGAGGTTGCGTCCGCTGACGTCGAACCAGCCGAAGCCGATGGTGCCGATCGTCGGCAAGCCGTGCATGGAGCACATTCTCGAGCTGTTACGCGAGCACGGCTTCACCGACGTCGTGGTCACCGTTGCCTTCCTGCCACAGGCGATCCGGACGTACTTCGGAGACGGCGGCAACCTCGGACTGAACATCGAGTACTCGGTCGAGGAGAGCCCGCTCGGCACGGCCGGCTCGGTGCGCCTCGCGTCGGACCGCCTGGACGAGACGTTCCTCGTGATCTCGGGCGACGCGCTGTGCGACATCGATCTGAACAAGATCGTCGACTTCCACAAGGAGAAGGGCGCAGCGGTGACGATCGGCCTCAAGTCGGTCGAGAACCCGCTCGAGTTCGGGATCGTCGTCACCGACGAGGACGGCAAGGTCGAGCGGTTCCTCGAGAAGCCGTCGTGGGGGCAGGTGTTCTCCGACACGATCAACACCGGCATCTACGTCCTCGAGCCCGAGGTCCTGCGTCACATTCCGACCGACCGGCCGTTCGACTTCTCGAAGGAGCTCTTCCCGCTTCTCCTCGAGATGGGCCGCCCGATCTACGGGTACGTCTGCGAGGGCTACTGGCAGGACATCGGGAACCTCGACCAGTACCGGGAAGCGAACGCGGACGCCCTCGACGAGAAGGTCCGGCTCAACATTCCCGGGCTGAAGATCCGAGGCGACGTTTGGATCGGGGAGGGGGTCGAGATCGACGACGTCGAAGGCGTCGAGGGACCCGCGTTCATCGGCAACTACTGCACCGTCTCGCCCGAGTCGTCCGTCGGTCCCTACACGGTGCTGGGGCCGGGAACGACGCTCCGCGAGCGAGCCCGTGTGTCGCGCTCGGTGATCGACGCGTCCTGCTACATCGGGCGCAGCGCCACGATCGAGGGAGCGATCCTCGGTCGCAACTGCGACGTGCGCCCGCACGCACGGGTTCACGAGGGCGTGGCGGTCGGAGACCAGGTGACGCTCGGCGACCAGTCCGTGATCTTCCCGGGTGTGCGGATCTATCCCTACAAAGAGGTCGAATACGGCGCTCAGATCCACGAGAGCCTCATCTGGGAGTCGCGCGGCACGACCAAGGTGTTCGCACAGGACGGTGTCGTCGGGCTGGTCAACGTCGACCTGACCCCGGAGGTCGCTCTGCGGGTCGGGGCGGCGCTCGGCACCGCGCTCAAGCGGGGCGCGCGGGTCGTTGCGAGCCGCGAGAGCGCCCCGGCCTACCGCATGATCAAGCGCGCGCTCATCTCCGGTCTCAATTCGACCGGCGTCCAGGTGGCCGACCTCCGGACGCTTCCCGCTCCGGTCGGCAAGCATCTCCTGAAGACCCAGAACTACGACGCTGCCTTCCACGTCGGCGCGTCGACCACCGACCCGGAGGCGGTGCAGATCCGTCTTTTCGAGCGGCCGGGCGTTGCGCTCTCCGAGGCGATGCAGAAAGAGATCGAGAAGCATTTCACCCGTCAGGAGCTGCGGCGGGTGCCGTTCGGCGCGGTCGGATCGATCGCCTATCCGGCGCGCGCCCGCGAGAGCTATGCGAGCGACCTGCTCGACGACCTCGACGTTGCGGCGATCCGCGAGCGCGGCTTCAGGATCGTCGTGGACTACGGCTATTCCGGGGGCAGCTTCGTCCTGCCGCTCGTCTTCGGCCAGCTGGGAGTCGAGGCCGTCACTGCTCACGCGTTCGAATCCGACGTCGGCTCCGCCCCGGCGCGGTTCGGGGCGACCCTCGACTATGCGCAGCGGCTGGTCGAGGCCGTGAATGCCGACTTCGGCGCCGTCTTCGACCGTTCCGCAGAGCGGCTCTTCCTGATCGACGAGACCGGACGCGAGGTCCGGCCGGACCAGGCGCTCCTCCTCTACCTGCATCTCCTGGCGATCAGCACCACCGGCAAGATCGCCGTGCCGATCACCGCGACCAGCCAGGTCGAGGAGGTGGTCGGCGACCGGCTCGAGGTGGTGCGGACGACGGCGACGCTCGCGGGTCTGACGCAGGCGGCGGCGGAAGACGGCATCGTCTTCGCAGGCGCTCCGGGTGGGGGGTACGTGTTCCCCGGGTTCCTGCCCGCCTACGACGCCAGTGCCTCGCTCTGCAAGCTGCTCGAGCTGCTCGCGCCCGTCGACCAGCCGCTGTCGAAGCTCGTCGCGGCGCTCCCGAGGCCGACCCTGATCCATCGCCAGCTGCAGTGCCCGTGGGCGCTCAAGGGAACGGTCATGCGGGTCCTGAACGAGCGCTTCGCCGACGCCAACGTCGATCTGCGGGACGGGATCAAGATCTTCGACGAGCGTGGGTGGGTCCAGGTTCTTCCCGATGCAGACGAACCGCTCGTGCATCTCTACGCCGAGGGGGAGTCGGCCGAAGACTCCGAGGACCTCGAAACCGAGCTCCGGACACTCGTCACCGAGGTGATCGAGCGCGAGGAGATCGGGAGCAGAGCGTGAGGATTTGCCGGCCGGCGTAGGAGTCGCGGAGGCCGGGGACACGGAGGAAGAGCCTCGCGTCCCCGGCCTCGACGCTGACGACGCAAACCCCCCACGGCCACGCCGATATCCGCAACTTAGTAGCTGCTGCCCGGGTGCCGTAATAAGCCAGGGTTAACGACGCCGCCTGCAACCGGATCGAAACACCATCGAAATGTCTTCTGCGGCTAGATTCTCGTCATGGATCCCGGCGGGCAAGCGGTCGGCGTCGACCAGCAGCAGTTGACGCCGCGAGAGTTCGAGGTGGCCATCCTGATGGCGCACGGCCACACGAACCAGGAAGTGGCGGACCGGCTCGTCATCTCCGTTCGCACCGCCGAGTCGCACCGAAGGAACCTGATGGCGAAGCTCTCGGCTCGGTCTCGCGCCGATGTCGTCCGCTGGGCGCTCGACCACCGGCTTCTTCGCTAGCCCCGCCGCTCGGTCAGTGGCCGGGCACGGTCACGAAGGGCGAGCCGCTCTCTCGCACACGGTCGTACTCCTCATGACTGAGCAGAAATCGCTCGGCGCAGTGGGGGTCGAGGCATTCGCAGACAAACGACGACGGGAAATTGTCCGTGCCCCAGCGTCGATTGAGCGCGGCCACCCGCTCGTTGGCTTCCCGCGAAGCGAGCTGGTGGTACTCGAGGTTCTCCCTGTGTGTTTCGCCCATGCCGCTCCCCTCCATGCCTCTCCTCGGACAACCGGTCAGATGCACCGAGAACGTGGGCTCCGAGACTCCGCACAAGCGGTGTCGAGCAGATGAGGGGCCGCAAAAGGACCGCCTCGGCACAGCCAGCGTACACCCCCTGTGCTCTAGTGCCGCTGAAAAGAACGGGAAGGAATGCACGTCCGACAGCTGAACCCTTAAGCTGAGGTTGACGGTTCCGACAGCCTCTGCTGGAATCAGATGACTCGACCGACGACCGAAAGGCGGCACAGTGGAACCGCTCCCTGATCTGGGCTCGCTGCCCGACAGCGACCTCAAAGGACTGATCGACGAGCTCGAAGTGCAGGAACGTGAACTCAGTTATCAGCGCCGACTGCTGCACGGGAAGATCGACATCCTCCGCGCGGAGCTCGTCGCGCGCCTCCAGACCTCCGGCGGGCGAAGCGTGCTCGACCAGGTCGACGTCGACCGCCTCACCGAGATCTTGACCGGGAAGTCGAGCCCGCCGGCGTAGAGATGAGCGTCGTCTACTGCCAGGAGTGCGGCTTCCAGAATCCGGAGTCGGCCAACTACTGCTCGCGCTGCGGCGCGCTCCTCTCGCGGGGCGAACCGGCTGCGGAAACGACGCAGACCTTTTCGCCCGAAGAGGTCGGTGACATCGAGCACGAGGACCTCGGGATCGAGGGCCCGGCTCTCGTCGTTCGCGCGGGCGGCGGTAGGGCGGGGGAGAGCTTCATGCCCGCGGGGCAGCGGACCCGCATCGGCCGATCTCCCGACTGCGAGATCTTTCTCGACGACGTCACGGTCTCTCGGAACCACGCACTGCTGATCGAGCAGGACGGCAAGTTCGTCGTCGAGGACCAGGGCTCGCTCAACGGCACGTTCGTCAACCGCAGGCGCATCGACAGCGCACCGCTCACCGAAGGCGACGAGCTCCAGATCGGCAAGTACCGGATGACGTTCATCGCATGACGAGCACGGCGAAGCAGCCGGGGCAGCTGCCCCAGAAGCCGCCACGCGAACGGTTCCTGCGGATCGGTGAGGTCGTCCGCCGCCTGCAGGACGAGTTCCCGGACATCTCGATCTCGAAGATCCGCTATCTCGAGGACGAGGGGCTGCTGATGCCACGGCGCACGCAGGGCGGCTACCGGCTGTTCAGCGAAGCCGACCTCGAGCGCCTGCAGACGATCCTGCGCCTACAACGCGACGAGTTCCTGCCGCTCCGTGTGATCAAGGACGAGCTGGACGCGCCCGGCGCCAAGGAGCGCAAACGGCGGCGTCCGGCGGCTCTCGGTGCGGCCGAGGAATCGATCACGCTCGACGAGCTGTGCGAACGCGCGGTCATCGAGCCGGCGCTCGCGAAGGAGCTCGAGGACTTCGGTCTGCTGGCACCGCATGGAAGCGGGGCGGACAAGCGCTACCCGGAGTCCGACATCGACGTGGCGCTCTTGTGCGCTCAGCTCGCGCGCTTCGGCGTCGGCCCGAGGCACCTCCGCACGATCCGCACTGCCACCGCCCGCCAGGCAGCCCTGCTCGAGCAGATGTTCGCGCCGTCGCTCAGCGGCCGCAACACAGAGCGCCGCGCCCAGGCCGTGCGTGACCTGCAGCAGCTCGCAGAGCTCGCCGGGGAGCTGTCGTCGCTCCTGTACTGGCGCGACCTGCGAGACTTGGCGCAGTGACAGATCTTCGCTCCATGGTCCGGGAGGTTCAGGACTTCCCGACTCCCGGCGTGGGGTTCAAGGATGTGACGCCGCTCCTCGCAGACCCGGCGATGCTCCGGCGGACGGTCGGCGAGCTGGCGACCTGGGTGAAGGAGCGGAATGCCGACCTCGTGCTCGGCGCCGAGGCGCGCGGCTTCTGGCTGGGCTCGGCGATCGCGGTCGAGGCCGGGGTGGGCTTCATCCCGGCGCGCCGGCCCGGGAAGCTGCCTCCCGAGACCGTCAGCGCAAGCTACGTGCTCGAGTACGGCGAGAACTCGCTCGAGCTGCATCCCGATCTCATCCCGGCCGGCTCGCGGGTGGTGATCCACGACGACGTGCTCGCAACCGGCGGCACCGTCGAAGCGATCATGAGCCTGGTCGAACAGCTCGGCGGGGTGGTCGTCGGCGCATGCTTCATCATCGAGCTTTCGTTCCTCGGCGGCCGTGAGCGCCTCGCCGGCACCGATCTCTACGCGCTGATCGAGTACTGAAATCACGCGTAACAGCCGATACATGGGATAGGACAACTGCCCATGTACGACGCGCTGACGAGCACATACACCTTCTCCTGCCCGATTCACGGTGAGACTCGCGTTTGCCTGTCGCGCTTCCGCCGCTTGGAGCAGCTGCCTGGAGCGCGGCACCCGGCCGTCTACCGGGTCGAGTTCGCATGCGGGTGCGGCTCAGAACATCCCGGGCTCGTCTCGCACGACGACCTCGACTGGGCGCCGCTCGGCCTGGCGGACGAGACCAGGTTCGTCAACCTGATGACGTCGAAGCTGGAAGCCGTTGCGGGCGAATTGAGCGACGTCGCAGCTGCGCGCATCAAGGCGGGGGAGTGGCCCTGGAGCTTCTTCTGCTGGCCCGAGGAGCGCCCACGTCCGGTCTTCCCGTCGGCGTTCACGCTCCTTGCACCGGCCGTGTCGGGCGATCGCGTCGGCGTCGCGGTGCGCTGCCCGGTGTGCGGGAAGATCTCGGTCAATCTCGTGACGCGCGGGCATGTCGACGTGCCGTTCCTCAACGACCGCGAGATCGGTGTCGTCGAGCACGTCTTCGAGCGCGACGCTGATGCAACCGTGGCGGAATTCCGCGCCGAGCTCGAGTCGGAGTCGTTCGACGCGCGCCGGCTCGGACTTGAGTGAGGTTCTTCCCTCCCGCCAGGGATCGCGCCGTCCGACCGGCCGCCGATACTTTCACCAGTGAGTGAATTGAGTGTCATCGACCCGCATCCCGTTCGTGGAGCAGCGCTGCTGCTCATCCACTGCTCCGACTTCGGGGAGAGTCAGCCGAGCGCGTACACGCGTCTCGAGGAGAAGATCGGCAGTCCGATGACGCGGCTGCTCGTCGGCGCCCTTATCGGCCCTCAGGGCCTGCGCGGTTCGTCTTCTCCGTAGACCCTGATCAAGAGGAACGCCAGAAAACCGACGACGGCGCCGATGATGAACGTCATCGATGAGCTGTAGCCGACGGCGCTCCCGCCGATCCAGATGAAGAGCCAGAAGAAGACGGCCCACAGAAACGACGTGACGCCGTGGTCGGTGGCGGGAGGGCGCAGGTGCATCGCGGCGAGATCCTAGCGCGACCCGAACTCGGGCACAGCCGGACGTATCGGACCAAAAAAAATTCACCGAGCCGGTTGCGCTTTTGTCCACCTTCCCCGTGAACCTTCGGCTTCCGCCTACGGCCCTCGGGAGCGGCTTCGACCTACTCGCGCTCCGTGCTCGGTGCAAGAGCCAACCTATGGGGTGCGAAGCGGGAGCGCAAGTGCGTCGAAACGGTCTTTGCCGCAATTTGCGAAAACTTCTCTGAGCGCAGGCCGAATTAGCATTTCGTGCTCTGTGCTCAAAAGGGGCCGGACCGTAATTCACCGAGCCGGTTGCGCTTTCGTCCACCTTCCCCGTGAACCTTCGGCTTCCGCCTACGGCCCTCGGGAGCGGCTTCGACCTACTCGCGCTCCGTGCTCGGTGCAAGGGGGAAGCTAACGCGCCGGCCCGGTCCGATCAAGAGGGGAGAGGTGCGAAAAAACCCGCTCGTTGCGGCCCAGGCCTGGGGAAATCCTGTGGAAGACTCGGAGCGCGATCGAGGCAAGGCCGCGTCCCCATCAGACGTGTCCGGGGTCTGACCCCAGCCGTGGCCCGGACGGACGTGTCGAGCGTGACAAGTTCGCGACCTCGCCGACGGTTCCGGCTCGCGATCCGGACAGTTCAGCCGGGCGCCTCGTCCGTTTCGGGCACGGCCGGGGTCTGACCCCGGTGTGTTGGCAATGGTGTGCGGCGACCTGCGCGGGCCGCGGGGGAGCAGGGCCCGGTCAGGTCTGGAGGGTCGTTTGTTCTTACTTGACATAACTCTCATTTGCGTGCAGAGCGGCAACGAGGCCGAATCGCTGGTTTGGCCGTGGCACTGAGCGGCTAGATGGTCTATGCGTGGCCCCGGGGACCGACATCCTGCTCCTCAGCGACGATCTCCGGCGCCTCATCGACGCGAGCGAAGAGCGCGGCTCGCTCCTGCAGTCCGAACTGAACGACGTGCTCGAGCCGCTCGGCCTCGACGCGCTCGAGACCGATCTCGTCTACCGCGAGCTCGAGACGCGCCAGATCGAGGTCGTCGACGACATCCGCGACGACGGCGCCGCACGGATGGAACCCGAGCCCGAGCCCGTCACCCAGCCGCTCGCCATCTCGTGGGAGACGACCACGGACGCGCTGCAGCTCTTCTTACGTGAGGCCGGCCGGCATCCGCTCCTGACCGCCCAGCAAGAGGTCGAGCTCGCCAAGCGAATCGAGGCCGGCGACCGGCTCGCCAAGCAGCGAATGATCCACTCGAACCTCCGCCTCGTCGTCTCGATCGCCAAGAACTACCGCAACCAGGGCCTGCCGTTCCTCGACCTGATCCAGGAAGGGACCCTGGGGCTCATCCGCGCCGTCGAGAAGTTCGACTGGCGCCGGGGCTACAAGTTCTCCACCTACGCCACCTGGTGGATCCGCCAGGCCGTCGCGCGCGCACTCGCGGACAAGGCACGGGTGATCCGGATGCCCGTGCACATCGTGGAGCGCCTGCAGCAGCTGAACCGGGCCGAGCGGAACCTCTGGACAGCTCTCGGCCGGGAGCCGACCGGAGCCGAGATCGCCGAGGAGGCAAACCTGTCGCTCGCCCAGGCCAAGGAGGTCTGGGCCGCAGCGCGCGCCTCCACCTCCCTCGACGCGCCGGTCGGCGAGTCGGACGACGCCGTGCTCGGGGACTTCGTCGCCGGCGAGGGCCCGCTCCCGGACGAGCAGGTCGAGGAAGCCCTTCGCTCGGAGACGCTCGCGCTGGCGCTCGGCTCGCTGCCGGACCGTCAGCGAACGATCCTCGTCCTGCGCTTTGGGCTCGACGACGGCGACGCGAAGACGCTCGAGGAGATCGGACGCCGGCTCGGGTTGACCCGCGAACGGGTACGCCAGATCGAGGTCGACGCGCTGAAGCGGCTCGGGAAGCTCCACGAGATGGAGGCCGTCGCCTACACGAGCTAGGTTCAGCTCTGGAGGTAGAGCTGCAGGCCCGGTGCGACCATACGCAGCTCGCGGAGTGCGCGCGTCTCCAGCTGGCGAACCCGCTCGCGCGTGATGCCGAGCTCGGCGCCGACCTCTTCAAGCGTCTGCGGCGGCTTCCCGTCGAGCCCGAAGCGGCGGACGACGACGAGTTTCATGCGTGGATTGAGGTGCTCGACCGCGGCGGCGAGTTCGGCCGAGCGGGCGTTGTCGGAGCTGGCCCCGTCCGGTGACTCGGCCTTCTCGTCCTCGATCAGGTCGGCAACCATGCTCTCACCGTCACCCACCGGGGTCTCGAGCGAGACAGGGTCTTCCACGAGGTCGAAGAGCTCTCGTACTCGCTGCTCGGTGAACCCCGAGTCCGTCGCGATCTCCTCGACCGAGGGATCGCGATTCAGCTTCTGGGCGAGCTGGCGGCGTGAGCGCTGAGCGCGCCGAACCTGCTCGGCGACGTGCACGGGCAGACGGATCGTGCGTCCCTGGTCGGCGAGCGCGCGGGTGACCGCCTGGCGGATCCACCACGTCGCGTACGTCGAAAGCTTGTAGCCCATCTTGTAGTCGAACTTCTCGACGGCCCGGATCAGGCCCAGGTTCCCCTCCTGGATCAGATCCAGAAGCGGCACCCCCGCCTTCGTGTAGTTGCGCGTGATCGACATGACAAGCCGCAAATTGCACTCGATCAAGCGGCGTTTCGCCCGCTCGTCGCCGAGATCCTTCAAGCGCGCGAGCTCCCGCTCCTCGGGTGGCGTGAGCAGCCGTCCGTCGCCGATCTGACGGACGTAGAGCTTCAGCGGATCGGACGTTTGCAGCCGATCGGCCTCGGAGAGGAACGCGTTGTCGGGTTCCTCTTCGACCTCGTCTTCGATTTCGTCGAGCGCCGGCAGCAGGCCGAGCACAGGCTCGTCCGGCTCGGCTTCCAGCGACGCCTCGGGAAGCGGCTTCATCAGATCCCCTATCGGCGGGAGGAGCGCCGTACTTGAGATGTAAAGAGTCCGTGCCGATAGCAACTTCGCGGCGCCTCGTCCGTCTATCCACCTAGGATCAACTTATGTGCGGTATTGCGGGATACAGCCTTCGTTCACGCTCATCAATTGGGCGGACACTGGCTGCGCAGGCACTTCTGGCGGCGATCGCCGAGCGCGGAGCTGACGCGGTCGGCTATGCCTACCGCGGCCCGGGCGACACCTATGCCACGGTGGTCAAGCAGCGCACACCGGCCTCGCAACTCCTCGAACGAGTGTCTGTGCCCGACGGCGCGAACCAGCTTCTCGTCCACGTGCGCGACTACACGAAGGGCCACCCTTCGATCGCCGCCAACAACCATCCGGTTCGACATGGGCCGGTGGTCGGCATTCACAACGGGATCATCCTCAACGACGACGAGCTGCTTGCCCCCCACTCCTGCTCCCGAGCCGAACCGCGCATGACCGTCGACTCGGAGGCGATCTTTGCGCTTGCAGCGCACTCGCGGAACGACGCACACGCGCTCGAGCACCTGCGCGGCGCGATGGCGACCTCGTGGCTGGACGAGCGCGAGCGGGGCGTTGTCTTCCTCGCCCGCGGCAGCGGCCGCCCGCTGTGGGTCGGCGAGGGCCGTGACGCTGTCTTCTTCGCCTCGACGAGGGTTGCGCTCGAGGTCGTCGAGCGCTACTGCGCGCTCAAGTTGCGCAAGCGCGAGTTGCGCGAGGGCACGTGGCTGGCGCTTGAGGACGGACGGGTCGCCCGTCGAGCCCGTTTCCGGCCGGACGTCTCGTACCACGAAGACCATCCGCTTCCCTCGGTGCGCGCACCGCAGGAGCGGGAGTTCTGCCTCACGCGCCTCGCCGCGCTCGCCGCAGCCTAGGCAGCGGCAGCCAGCCGATGGAGTCCGGCGTCCGCGGACTTAGCCGAGCGTTCCGTCGGTCGAGACGACCGCTCCTTCCTCGAGCAGCCGCTCACGTACGAGGTACTGGAACGTCGCCCAGGCGCCGCGGCGGGCCTCGAAGAGGCGGTAGACCTGCCACTCGGTGAGCAGGGTCGGGTCGGAGCGCCTCGCCACCTGCCAGTCGCCGAACTTCGGGAGGCGGCCCAGCTCGCGGGCGAGCCCGCTGCCCTGGTCGACCGCCCGCTCGAGCCGCTCCTCGCCCACCGCCACGTCGAAGCCGGCTTCGCGAAGCGCGGTCGCCAGCGAGCCGAAGGTATGCCAGTAGAGCGATGTCGACGGCATCGTCCCGCGTCGGGAGCGGATGTCGTGGGCATTCGGCGTGCGTCCGAGCTCTTCGCCCAGGCGCCGCAACTGCCCGACGAGCTCCTCGCGGGTCGCGAACCGGCGCGGCATCAACCCGGCCGCACGCTTGGCCGCGTTCCAGGTCCCGAAGTGCTCGATCACCGTCTGCGGATGCATACCCGCCTGGGGGTCGGCCGCGAACTCCTTCATCGTCGGCGAGCGCCCGAGCCGCTCCGCCGAGGCCCGGAGCGCCTCGAGGATCTGGTCGTCGCTGTAGCGGCGCCTGATCCCCGCCTGGAACTCCGCGAGAGCCTGCGGGTCGATCTTCGTCACCGCCCGATACGGCTTCCGCGCCACCACCAAGAATGGTAGAGCGAATTGGAGAAAGCGCAAGTGCGAACTAGTCGTCCGTGCAGGTGACGGCGAGCCCTGGCGTGACCGGCCACACGGCTACCGTTCGCTTCCGGTGCGCTCTCCGATCCCTCTGTCCCTCGAGTCGGCCGTTCTCCGCGCTGCGGGCTCGCTGTCACGGGTCGCCGGCCGTGGCGGCGGGACGACACTGCCCGGAAAGCTTCTCTGGAAGCTCGATCCGGGCGCGATCGACCGGCTCGCCGCCCGGCTCGAGCAGGGCTCGGTGCTCATCTCGGCGACCAATGGGAAGACGACCTCGACCGCGATGGTGGCGGAGATCCTGCAGCCGCGGATCCGGATCGCGCACAACAGCTCGGGCGCGAACCTGGTCTCTGGCATCGCCTCTACCCTCCTCCACGCCGACGGCGCCGAGCTGGGGGTCTTCGAGGTCGACGAAGGGGCGCTCCCCGAGGTCGTGCGCCGCCTCCGGCCGCGTGCGCTGCTCCTGGGGAACCTCTTCCGTGACCAGCTCGACCGGTACGGCGAGCTCGAGCTCGTCGCCGCAGCCTGGCGCGACGCCGTGGCGTCGCTGCCGGACGCCGAGCTCGTCGTGAACGGGGACGACCCACAGGTCGGTGATCTGGCCCGCGGTCGGCGCGCACGGGTCTTCGGTCTCGACGACCCGAGACTCGCACGTCCGGCCCTGCAGCACGCGGCCGACTCCAAGTACTGCCTGCGCTGCGGCACCCCGTACGACTACGCCGCCGCGTACGTCGGCCACCTCGGTGACTACCGCTGTCCGAACTGCGGGCACGCGCGGCCGACGCTCGATGTGGCCGCGCGCGACATCGAGCTGCACGGGCTCGACGGGTCCGCGTTCACGCTCTCGGCGCCGGAAGGCTCGGCTCGCGTGAACCTCGTTCTGCCTGGGCTCTACAACGTCTACAACGCTCTCGGGGCCGGCGTCGCTCGCGCTGACGCTCGGCGCGACGCTCGACGAGGTCGTCGCAGGACTGGAAGGGTTCTCCGCGGCGTTCGGGCGGTTCGAACGCATTGCGGTCGGTGACCGCGGTCTGCTGATGCTGCTCGTGAAGAACCCCGCCGGCGCAAATGAGGCGGTGCGGACGCTCGTGGAAGGGCGCGAGCACACGGTGGCGGTCATCGCGCTCAACGACGAGATCGCCGACGGCCGCGACGTCTCGTGGATCTGGGACGTCGACTTCGAGCCGCTCATAGCCGGCCTCGACCGCCTGGTTGCGACGGGCAGCCGGGCCGCAGAGCTCGCATTGCGGTTCGCCTACGGCGGACTCGCCCGCGAGCGGATCGAAGTCATCCCGTCGCTCGAGGCGGCGCTCGACCGCGGCCTCGAGCTGACCCCGGCGGGCGATGAGCTGGTGGTGCTTCCCACCTACACCGCGATGCTCGCGCTGCGCAGGATCGTTGCCGGCCGTGGTCATGTGGCGAACTACTGGGAGACCGCGGCGTGAGGATCCGGGTCGGCCACCTCTATCCCGACTACCTGAACATCTACGCCGACCGCGGGAACATCGCGGTGCTCGACGAGCGCGCGCGACTCCGCGGACACGAGCTCGACGTGCGCTCGATCGGCATGGGAGACCTCGTTCCGGCGGCGGAGATCGACCTCTTCTACGTCGGCGGCGGCCAGGACCGGGAGCAGTCGCTCGTTGCCCAGGATCTCGCCGGCAAGACCGGGCCGCTGCGCGAGGCTGCCGAGGCGGGAGCCGCCTTCCTCGCCGTCTGCGGCGGCTACCAGCTGCTTGGCCGCTTCTATCGCGACGTGGCGGGGACCGAGCTCCCCGGGATCGGCCTGCTACCGCTGCACACGATCGCGGGGAAGCGACGGATGATCGGCGACGTGCTCCTCGACTGCGCCTGGGCGGGCGAGACGATGGCCGGGTTCGAGAACCACGCCGGGCGGACGATCCTGGACGACGGCGCCGAGCCGCTTGGCCGCGTCGTCTCCGGATTCGGGAACGACGGAGTGAGCGGTTTCGAGGGGTGCCGCTGGCAGCGCGTCTACGGGACGTACCTGCACGGCCCACTCCTGCCGCGAAACCCGTGGTTCGCCGATCACATCCTGGCCGAGGCCCTCGCCCACGCCGGCGGACCGACCGAGCTTGCGCCGCTCCCGGACGAACTGGAGGCCGAAGCGCATCGCGTTTCTGCCGAGCGCGCGCGAGCGCGCGGCGGCCGGTTCTAGCGCGCCCAGAGCGCGCCGAGATACACCGCCGGGTCACCCGGCTGCCACCGCTC
The DNA here is from genome assembly GCA_963703445.1 of uncultured Thermoleophilia bacterium. Taxonomy (GTDB): domain Bacteria; phylum Actinomycetota; class Thermoleophilia; order Gaiellales; family Gaiellaceae; genus PALSA-600. The sequence goes on from CAVPEK010000001.1 coordinate 730,480, forward strand.
GAGGAACCGCTTGATCGGAGGGTGCACCACCACGTCCTGCAGCTCGTCGTTCGAGAAGAGCCGCGCGCCTTTCACCGCTGCGTCCTTCGTCTCGACGTCCTCGAGTGACCGATGCGACAGATCGGCCGAGAAGATGATGTGAACGACGTGCTTGCGTGTGAGCAGCGACGCCGACTTGGGGGCGATCGAGTCGACGATTGCCACCGGCCCCTCGAACTGAACGTCCGCCTCGACCCCGAGCTCCTCGCGCAGCTCGCGACGTAGAGCCTCGATCAGCGACTCCCCACCGTCGACGCCGCCTCCGGGAAGCAGCCAGTACTCCTTGCCCGGCTTCTCCTGGCGGCAGAGCAGGACGCGCCCTTGCCAGCGGAGGATCGCCGAGACCCGGATGCGCGGTTCCATCAATGCCGAGACGAGCCGAAGCCGCGCACGCCCCGTTCGCTCTCCGGCAGCTCGCTGACCTCGACGAGCTCGACCTCGGGCACCTCGAGGATCACGAGCTGCGCGATCCGCATGCCTTCCTCGACCACGAAGGTCTCGTCCCGATCGGTGTTGATCAGGCTGACGAGCAGCTCGCCGCGGTAACCCGAGTCGACGAGCCCGGGTGTGTTGACGATCGAGATGCCGTGCTTCGCTGCCAGACCGGAACGGGGCTGGACATAGCCCGCGTACCCCTCCGGGATCGCGACGGCGAGCCCGGTCGGGACCAGAGCCCGTTCCCCCGGCGCGAGCTCGACGCGATCGCACGACGTGAGGTCGAGGCCCGCGTCCCCCGAGTAGGCTCGCACCGGAACGACCGCATTTGGACGTACCTTTCGAATGAGAAGCTCGACTGCGTCCATTCTGGCGCCGGTCAAGCAGACTCCCGGCTCGTGTCGGCTGCCTCGGCCACGAGGAACGGGGCGAAGCGGGGCAGGTCGCGGCGCGGCAGCCGGGCGATGATCAACACGCCTTCGGGAGTGTCCTCCCGCTCCTCGATGGGTGTGCCGAGTGCGTACAGCTCCGACAACCGGCCGCCGCTCTCGTATGGCACGAGCAGACGCACACGTTCCCAGCGATCGTCGAAGCGCCGGGCGAGCTCGGCCTGGAGGTCGGCCATCCCCTCGCCCGTGAGCGCGGAGACCTGGGGCGCGGACGGAAAGCGGTTCGACAGGCGTCGTCGCCCGAGCGGATCGACGTGATCGATCTTGTTCAACACGACCTCGACCGGCAGCTCCCCCGCTCCGATCTCGTGCAGCACGTCCTCGACGGCCTCGCGTTGGCGGTCCTGTTCCTCGTCGGGCGCAGATGCGTCGACGACGTGCAAAACCATGTCGGCGACGAGCGTCTCCTCGAGCGTCGAGGCGAAGCCCTCGACCAGCTGATGCGGCAGACGCCGGATGAAACCGACGGTGTCGGTGACGAGGTAGCGGCGGCCGTCGTGTTCGAATCCGCGCGTGGTCGGATCGAGCGTGTGGAAGAGCTGGTTCTCGACTGACACCTCCGAGCCCGTCAGGCGGTTCAGGAGCGTCGACTTGCCGACGTTCGTGTAGCCCGCGAGCGCGATCGTCGGCGTCTCCGAACGACGCCGCTCCTTGCGCCTGGTCGCGCGCTGCTTCTCGAGATCCTTGAGCTTCCGCTTGAGGACGGTGATGCGGTGCCGCGCCAGCCGGCGGTCGGTCTCGAGCTGCGATTCGCCGGGGCCTCGCGTACCGACCCCGCCTCCGAGGCGCTCGAGGTGCTGCCACATGCCGCGCATGCGCGGCAGGTTGTACTCGAGCTGCGCGAGCTCGACCTGCAGCTTTCCCTCGGCGCTCGTCGCGTGCTGCGCGAAGATGTCGAGAATCAGCTGTGTGCGATCGATCACACGCGTGTCGAGCGCGTTCTCCAGGAACCTCTGCTGCGCAGGATCGAGCTCGTCGTCGACCAGCAGGCTCTCGGCGCCCGACTCCCGGTAGCGCTGCTTGACCTCCTCGAGCTTGCCCTTGCCGACGTACGTTCGCTGGGCAGGGCGCGCACGGTGCTGAACGATCGCGCCCACGGGCTCGACACCCGCGGTCCGGGCGAGCTCCTTGACTTCGGCCAGCTCGTCGTCCACGTCCGCACCCTGTCCGAGCACCGCGAGGACGAACCCGCGCTCGGGCTCCGGAGAACGTGGAATCATCGGTCTCGATTATGGCACTCGCCGAGCGCACCCTGGATCTCGTGAACATCCCGTCCGAATCGGGCAGGGAGATGGAGATGTACAGCTACATCACTTCCGTCGTCCCATTGGAACAGGCCTTCGCGGACGGCGAGACAGTGATTTTCGCCAAGCGAAGCGGCAAGCCGCTCGTGCTGCTCGCCGGCCACACAGACACCGTGCCGGCCCAGGGGAACCTGCCTGGACGGATCGAGGACGGTTCAGTCGTCGGCCTTGGAGCCAGTGACATGAAAGGCGGGCTCGCGGTGATGATCGAGCTCGCCCACTGGGCCGCCGAGACCGAGCTGGCATACGACTTCGGGATCCTCTTCTTCCCGCGCGAGGAGCTCGGGCCGGCCCAGAACCCCCTCCCTGCCGTCTTCGACCGCACGGGCCTCGTGGACGAGGCTCAGCTCGTCATCTGCCTCGAACCGACGGACAACACCCTGCAGCTCGGCTGTCTCGGCAACCTCAACGCGAGCATCGTCTTTGAGGGGCGGTCGGCCCACTCGGCGCGGCCGTGGCTGGGCGTGAATGCAATCGGCGTCGCGCTCGAGGGGCTCCGCCCGGTCCTGACGGCCGAGCCGAGAGACGTCGACATCGAGGGCCTCACGTTCCGGGAGGTGATGTCGGTCACACAGCTCCACGCCGGCATCGCCACGAACGTGATCCCGGCTCGAGCCGAAGCAACGATCAACTTCCGTTATGCCCCCGACCGCACACCCGAGTCCGCGGCCGCTCGGATCCACGAGCTCTGGCCGGGTGCCACCATCACGGCGAACTCCCCGCCCGCGCACGTGGCGTTGCGCTCGCCAATCGTCGAACGGCTCCGCGCAGCCGGCGGCCTCGCCGTCGAACCAAAGCAGGCCTGGACGAACGTCGCCGACTTCGCGGCGCGCGGTCTCGATGCAGTGAACTTCGGGCCGGGTGCGACACGCTTCGCCCATGCGGTCGACGAACGCGTGGAGATCGGCGAGCTGGAGCGGACGTTCGCCGCACTGCAGCGCTTCCTCGCCGGTAGCGTCTGAGCGTGCAGCTCTCCCCCGTCCTCGCCGGCCTCGCGCAGTATCCGTTTGCCCGGCTCGACGACTGGAAAGCCGAGGCGTCGGCCCGGGGCATTCGGCTGATCGACTTCGGGATGGGCGACCCACGCGAGCGCACGCCGGCATTCATCCGCGAGGCCATGCTCTCCTCGGTCGAAGAGGTCTCGTCGTACCCTCGTGCGACGGGTTTGCCCGAGCTCCGCGATGCGATCGCCGGCTGGATCGATCGCCGCTTCGACGTCAGCGTCGATCCGGACCGGGAGATCGTGCCGACGCTCGGCTCGAAGGAGGCGATCTACTCGTTCGCTCAGATCGCCCTCGGAGAGAAGCGCCTCGTTGCGATCCCCGAGCCTGCGTATCCGGTGTATGAACGCGGCACCCTTTTCGCGGGCGGGGCAATCGCACCCGTTCCGTTGCGAGAGGATCACGGCTGGCTGCCCGATCTCGACGCTTTCGATGCTTGGGACGACATCGCCGTCTTCTGGGTCTGTTACCCGAACAATCCGACGGGCGCGGAAGCACCGCTCTCGTTCTACGAGGAGCTTGCCGCCCGCGCACGAGAGCACGGGTTCCTGGTCTGCTCCGACGAGGCCTACTCGGAGCTCTGGTTCGACGAGCCGCCGGTTTCGGCCCTGCAGGTCTCCGACCGGACCAACATCGTCGTCTTCAACACACTCTCGAAGCGGTCGTCGATGACGGGTTACCGGTCGGGCTTCATCTGTGCTCCGGCCGAGCTCGCCGACGCGCTGCGCACGTTTCGACCGACGGTCGGCACCGCGCCCCAGGAGTTCGTCCAGCGCGCATCGGTCGCCGCATGGTCGGACGACGCACACGTCGAAGACGTCCGTGCGATCTACCGGCGCAAGCGCGAGACGATGTTGCCCGCGCTCGAGGCGGCGGGCCTTCGCCTCGCCGGATCGACCGCGACGTTCTATCTCTGGCTCGACGTCGGAGGACCTTCGGAGCCGTTCGCCCGCCGGCTCCTCGAGCATGGCGTCGTCTGTGCTCCCGGATCGTTCTTCGGACCGGCGGGCGAGGGCTACGTCCGATTCGCGCTCGTGCCGACGCAGGAGGAATGCGAGCGGGCGGCGGAGATCGTGCGGGCTCTTCGATGACGACCGACCAGACGATCGCGGCCCTCGACCGCGGCGAGGTGCGGGTGGCCGAGCCCGACGGCGACGGCTGGCGCGTCAACGCGGACGTCCAGGCGGCGATCCTCGATTACTTCCGGGAACGGCACCTGGAGCAGAGCGATGCCGGGCCGTTCTCCTACCACGACAAGATCCCGCTCAAAACCGGCTATGCGGAGCTCGGCGTGCGCGTCGTGCCGCCTGCGGCTGCCCGCTACGGCGCGTTTCTGTCGCGCGGAGTCGTCCTGATGCCGTCGTACGTGAACATCGGCGCGTGGGTCGGCCCGAACACGATGGTCGACACGTGGGCAACGGTCGGCTCCGGCGCGCAGATCGGTGCGAACGTGCACCTGGCCGGCGGCGTCGGGATCGGCGGTGTGCTCGAGCCGCCGGGCGCGGTTCCGGTGATCGTCGAGGACGGCGCCTTTCTCGGTTCGCGCGCCATCGTGGTCGAGGGGGTGCGAATCGGTCGAGAAGCGGTGCTGGCGCCGAACGTGACTCTCACTGCGAGCGTCCCGATCATCGATGTCACCGGCAGTGAGCCCGTCGAGCACCGAGGCTTCGTCCCGCCCCGGGCAATCGTCGTGCCGGGGACGAGGCCGAAGGCATTCCCGGCCGGGACGTACAACCTCTCCTGTGCGCTGATCATCGGCTGGCGGAGCGAAGCCACCGATCTGAAGACGTCGCTGAACGACGCCCTGCGGGACTACGAGATCGGGAGCTAGACGCGCACAGCCGGCCCGGTCAGGAACGCGCGGGCTCCTTCGAACCGCACTTGCAGCTCACCACCGGGGAAGCGAATGACGGCCGGCGAGACACCGAACGCCGCTGCGACCGCGACGGCGCTCGTCCCCGACGACGCCGTCTCCCCCGCGCCACGTTCCCACACTCGCGCTTCGATGACTCCGCCGCCGCGCAGGCGCGCGACCTGAACGTTCGTTCGCTGCGGGAAGCGCTCGTGCGTCTCGAGCAGCGGCCCGATCTGCAGCAGCTCGCCCGGGTCGCCGTCGACGACCGCATGAGGATTGCCGACGTCAACGGGCGTGAAGCGGATGCCCTCGACCTCCTCGGGTGCGGAGACGGCGACGTCGCCGAGATCCTGTTCGATCCGGCCGTCGGGAAGGAGCCGTGCAGCCACCTCCCGCGGGCCGACGCGCACCGTGATCTGTCGTCGCGCCCGTCAGTTCCGCGAGCCACCGCGCGGCGATGCGCGTGCCGTTGCCGGACATCTCCGCCTGCGATCCGTCGGGGTTCCAGATCACGATCTCCACCGTGTCGTCCCAGTGCCCGAGCACCTCGAGCACGCCGTCGGCATCGCCCACGCCGGTGCGCACCGACTCCGGCGTCTGAGGCTCCTCAGTGACCAGGTAGATGTTTCCCTGCGCGTCCCAGCGAGACGATCTCATCTGCAAGCTCCCCGGCAGGCCGTCTGCCGTCGAGGATGGTGACGCCCGGCATCCGGCGCAGCCATTTTCTCTGATAGCGCGCGAGTCTACGGGTGGCGACTGCGACCGCGGCCACCGCCTCGTCCTCGGGGAGGGTGGCGAACTGTTCGAGGCCGAGCACCTTCCGAGCGGTGGCCGACAGGGGTCGGGCCCAGGCCGCCCGGGCCTCGGCTGCGGCGCCGGCCGCCGCCATCTCCTCTGTCCGCGCGTCGATCCGGCGGTCGAGCTCGTCCAGCGGGACGTCGAGCGCGACGATCAGCGTGGGCAGGCGCGTGTCCTCCGTCCAGAGCCGGTCCGTTCCGGGGGCCAGCGAAGAACCTGCCTCTGCGAGCTCGAGTGCACGGACGAGCCGCTTGCGGTCGTTCGCATGGACGCGCACCGCTGCGGCGGGATCGCGCTCGGCGAGCAGGGCATGTGCTGCGTCCGGACCGAGCCGCTCGACTTCTTGCTGCCAGTACTCGCGACGGCCCGGCGCGGGCGGCGGCGGCAGCTCGATCGCGGAGAGCGCCGCGCGGAAGTACAGGCCCGTTCCCCCGACGACGAGCGGGACGGCCGCCGCGTCGACGGCGGCCTGCGCGAGTTGTTGGTACGCGCCGACCGAGACGTCGGCGTCGAGCGGAAGGATCCCGACGAGCTCGGCAGGGTACGACGGCGCGGCCGTGATCAACGGGAGCGCCTCGTAGAGGGCGGCCGAGTCGGCCGAGATGACGGTGGCGCCGATCCGGTCGCGCAGAATGCCGGCGACCGCGGTCTTGCCGGACGCTGTCGGCCCGAAGAGCGCGAGCAGGCTACGCGCCGGCAGACGCCGGCTGCTTGAAGCCATGTTCGAGCTCGTCGGCCGCCTGCGGGCGCTCGAACGGCCGGTCTTCCTCGGGGTGCGCCGCCCGCCACTCGTTGAACCAGGCGACCGCTCGCGGGATGCCGTCGTCGAGCGGTGTCTTCGGCGTCCAGTCGAGCACGTCATGCGCCTTGCGAACATCCGCGATGTAATGCGTCACCTCACCGACGAGTGACGGCGCGAGGTTGATGTTCGGTTCGACGTGGAGCGACTGGGCGATCAGCTCCGCGGCGCGGACGAGCGTGTTCCCCTGGCCGTAGGCGAGGTTGATCGTCTCGTTGCCTGCTGTTCCGGCCGCGAGGGCATACACGCCGCGGGCGATGCCGTCCACGCAGTCGTCGACGTACGTGAAGTCGAGCACCTTCTGATCGCCGCCGAAGATCGTGATCGTCTCACCACGCGACAGCTGGTGCATCCACAGCGGCAGCACACGATCCATGCGCCAGAGGTCGGAGTCGTAGCGACCGTAGACGTTCGAGAAGCGGAAGACGAGATAACGGAGGCCGTAGCAGCGGGCGTAGGAGTAGATGAATGCCTCGCTCGCGATCTTCGACGCCGAGTACGGGCTCTCGGTGAAGGCGAAGTCAGCGGCCTCCTCGGCGTACTCCTCGAACCGGTGGACGTCGCCGTACACCTCGCGGGTCGACGAGTGAACGATCGGCAGATTCATGCCTCGGGCGAACTCGAGGACGTTGAAGGTCATGATCGTGTTCTCGAGCGCGCGGTGGGGCTGGCGCACAAGCTGATGCACCTTCGCGTGCGCGGCGAGATGTACCACGAGGTCGACCGTCGGATACTCGACGCCGTTGATGCCGCCGCGGAACGCCGAGTAATGGCCGGCGAGATCCTGGAGCAACGTCGGGAAGGCGTCGTTGACCCAGGGGTTCGGCCGCTTGTCGACGCCGAATACCTCGTGCCCGTCCGCAAGCAACCGCAGGGCGAGATTCGTGCCGATCTGGCCGGACGAGCCGGTGACAAGGATCCTCATGGCACCCAAGTGTGACGGATGGATGTGATGGACCGGTCAGGCAGCGACGAGGGCCTGCTGCTGGGCGCCTCGAAGCGTGGTCGAGGTCGCGCCCTCGACGAGCACGCCGACCAGGTCGCCGGGCGCGGCGCTGCCGGTGAAGTTGACCGTCGTGTTCCTGCGCGTGCGGCCGCGAAGTATCGCCGGGTCGGTGCGTGAAGGGCCTTCGACGAGCACCTCCTCGACCATGCCGATCCGCGCCTCGTTGCGGTCGCGGGCGATTCGCTGGGTCAGGTCGACCAGCCGCTCCATTCGCTCGATCTTCACCTCGTGCGGGATCTGATCCGGCATCGATGCAGCTTCGGTCCCCGCACGCGGCGAATAGACAAAGGTGTAGGCGCTGTCGTAGCCGACGTGCTCGACCACCTCCAGCGTCTGGCGGAAGTCGTCCTCGGTCTCCCCCGGGAAGCCGACGATGATGTCCGTCCCGAACGCCAGGTCGGGGATGGCCGAGCGCATTCTTTCGGCGAGGGCGAGATACCGTTCGCGCGTGTAGGTCCTGCGCATCGCTTTCAGGAGCCGCGACGAACCGGACTGAAGCGGCAGATGCACGTGCTCGCACACCGAGGGGCACTCCGCCATGGCTGCGATCACGGGCTCGCGGAAGTCCTTCGGGTGCGGGCTCGTGAAGCGCACGCGCTCGATCCCCTCGACCGCATCGCAGGCTCGAAGCAGTTCGCCGAACTCGGTCTCGATCTCCGGGCGCAGATCACGTCCCCACGAGTTGACGTTCTGCCCGAGGAGCGTGACCTCCTTGACGCCGTGAGCGGCAAGGCCCTGGACCTCGGCGATGATCTCTCCCGGGCGACGGCTCTGCTCGCGTCCGCGCACCGCCGGGACGATGCAGTACGAGCACTTCGAGTTGCAGCCCATCGAGACCTGCACCCACGCCTGGAACGAGCGTTCGTTGTGCAGCGGCAGCTCCGCGGCGAAGTTGCGGTCGTCCAGACCGAAGCGCCCTCGGGGGACGCCCATGCCGCCGGCCCCGAGCCATTCGCCGAGATGCGCGATCGAACCCGGCCCGAAGGCAACATCGACCGACGGGTAGAGCTCGAAGATCCGCTCGCGCTGCGCCTCTGCATAGCAGCCGCCGACGGCGATCACCCGATCCGGATGCTCTCGCTTGCGAGCCGCGGCCTCACCCAGGTACGCGGCGAGCTTCGTGTCGGGCTTCTCCCGGATGGTGCAGGTGTTGAAGACCACGACATCCGCCTCGTCGGCGCTCGGCGCTTCGCCGAGCCCGATCTCCTCGAGCATGCCCTTGATCCGCTCGGAATCGTGAGCGTTCATCTGGCAGCCGAACGTGGTCACGAAGTACCGGCGCACCGCCGTAGGGTAGCCGTGCCGTGTCGACGCGGCCCCCGCGCGAGATACTTGCGAGGTGAGCGATCTGCCGCACCGGGACGCCCGGCCCACCGCCCTCAGCAGCACGGTTGTCCTCACCGCGGTCCTCACCACCTCGCTCGTCGCCTGGGCGGTTGCAGTCCAGCAGATGCGCGGCATGGACGCCGGCCCCGGCACCGACCTGGGATCGTTTGCGTGGTTCGTCGGCATCTGGCTGACGATGACGATGGCAATGATGCTGCCGTCGGCGGTGCCGACGACGCTGATGTTCTCGCACCTCGGCCGCGCCTCACAGACCACACTGTTCGTGGCGGGCTACCTGCTCACGTGGGTGGCGTTCGGCGTGTTCGCGTACATCGTCAGTCGCCTGGCCCGCGAGGCAGCCCCGGCCTTCATTGCCTGGGACCGACAAGGCCCATGGGTCGCCGGAGCCGCCTTGACCGCGGCGGGCGTGTATCAGCTGACGCCGCTCAAGACGGCGTGTCTGCGCCACTGCCGCTCGCCACTCCACTTCCTGCTGCACCGTCGGGGCGGCAGCCTCGGCGCGCTGCAGGCGGGTCTCGGACACGGTGGCTACTGCGTCGGCTGCTGTGCGGGGCTGATGCTCGCGTTGTTCGCGCTCGGGATCATGAGCGTCTTCTGGATGGCCGTCGCCGCAGTTGTGATCCTCGTCGAGAAGCTCTTGCCCCGGGGCGAGACGTTCGCCCGCGCGCTCGCCGTTGCCCTGATCGCGCTCGGGGGTTGGATCGCCGTCTCCCCCCAGAGCATGCCGGGACTCCACCAACCGGATCGCATGCCCATGCAGATGGGAATGCCGCGGTGAGCTGGCGGATCAGCGGCAGTTACTTCGAGTCATGCAACTGCGACCCGATCTGTCCATGCCGGCGTACCAATGGTGTGCCTGGCGGACGCTCGACGTACGGCACGTGCATCGGGGTTCTGTCCTGGCTGATCGAGGAAGGCACGGCAGACGGAGTCGACGTGTCAGGCCTCCCCGTCGCGATGGCGGTGCGCTACAGCGACGACGAGCCGGGATCGCCGTGGAGCTGGATCCTGTATCTCGACGCGCGGGCCGACGACGATCAACGCGCGATGCTCGAGGCGATCTTCACGGGACACGCCGGCGGTGACGCGATCCATCACTTTCCCTGGGCCTGGAAGGAGAGCAAGCGCATCGCGGTGCGCTCGCTCGACATCGAGGTCGACCACACCTCCCGTCGCCAGTGGCTTCGGATTCGCGATCTCGTCAGCGTCCGGATCCACGACCGCTACGCAAGCGACGAGACGGTCAGCTGTGTGATCCCCGGTCATGAGCGGGCCGGCGAGGAGCTCGTCGCGAGCGAGCTCGTGATCGAGGACGGCCCGCTCGACGTGAGCTTCCGCGGCAACTGCGGTTACGGCGCAACCTTCGAGTACGCGGGCTAGTCCCGGCGTGCGTTGGGACGACGCGGAATGGGATGCCTGGCGGCCCGAAGAGGCGGCTGCACGACTCGCAGGCCTCGCCGTGCCATGGTACGTGGCGGCCGGTTGGGCGATCGATCTCTTTCTCGGGAAGCAGCGTCGTGAACACGAGGATCTCGAGCTTGGAGTACCGGCCACTCAGTTCGACCGCGTGGCGGCGGCACTCGGGCAACTCGACTTCCACGTCGTCGGGCAGGGGCGGGTCGAGCCGCTCGCAGAAGCGGACGAGCTGATGGAGACCGCACACCAGACGTGGGGACTCGACCGTTCCGCGAATGTCTGGCGCGTGGATCTGTTTCGGGAGCCCTCGACGGGCGGCGAGTGGGTGTCCCGGCGAGACGCATCGATTCATCTCCCCTACGCCGAGCTGATCGAGCACACCGCCGACGGGATTCCCTATGCGCGACCCGAGGTGGTGCTGCTCTTCAAGGCGAAGGCTGCGCGACCGAAGGACGAGTCGGATCTCGCCGCCGTGCTGCCGCATCTGAGCAGCGAGCGCAGGCATCTCCTGGCCGAGTGGATCTCGCTCGTCCACCCGGGCCACTTCTGGCTGCCCGATCTGGCCTAGGCGGCGTCGAGCCGCTCGACCGTGCGGCGCTCTGTCTGCTTGTTCGAGGCCACATCGATCGCCCTGCTCTCCCGGATCACCGTCACCTTGATCTGACCCGGATACTCGAGGTGGTCCTCGATCTCGCGGGCGATCTCGTGCGAGAGCAGCACGGCGCCGTCGTCGTCGATCTCCTGCGGTTTCACGAGCACGCGGATCTCCCGCCCCGCCTGCAGGGCATAGACCTTTTCGACCCCAGGATGACGGCCGGCCAGTTCCTCGAGCGCTTCGAGCCGCTTGACGTAGTGCTCGAGCCCTTCGCCCCGCGCCCCGGGGCGGGAGGCCGAGATCGCGTCGGCCGCGATCAGGAGGACCGCCTCGACCGTCTGCGGCTGCACCTCGTAGTGGTGCGCCTCGATCGCGTGACAGACGGCAGGGCTCTCGCCGTGCCGGCGCGCGAGCTGCGTCGAGATCTGCGCGTGTGAGCCCTCGACCTCATGCGTCATCGCCTTGCCGAGGTCGTGCAGGAGCGCGGCGCGTTTCGCGGTCTTGACCGAGGCCTCGACCTCGGCGGCCATGATGCCCGCGAGCTGCACCACCTCGAGGGTGTGCTTGAGCACGTTCTGCCCGTAGCTCGTCCGAAAGCGCAGTCGGCCGAGGATCTTCACGAGCTCGTCGCTGATCTCTCCACAGTTCGCCTCGAACACCGCCTGCTCACCGGCCTGCCTGATGTGCTCGTCGAGCTCGGCCTTGGAGAGGTAGTACATCTCCTCGATGCGCGTCGGATGGATGCGCCCGTCCTCGATCAGCTTCAACAACGTCATTCGCGCGATCTCACGGCGAATGCCGTCGAACGAGGAGAGCACGACTGCATTGGGAGTGTCGTCGATGATGAAGTCGACGCCCGTGAGATGTTCGAGCGCTCGGATGTTGCGGCCCTCCCGCCCGATGATGCGCCCCTTCATGTCGTCCGACTGGAGCTCGACGAGCGTGACGGTCGTCTCCGCGGCTGCACTCGCCGCGACCCGTTGCAAGGCGTCGGCGACGAGGTTCCGCGCCCGGCGCTTCGCCTCGGTCTGAGCTTCCTCCTCCATCTGCCGCACGCGGCCCGCGAGCTCGTGCCGCACCTGTTCCTCGGAATCGGCCAGGATCCGCTGCCGCGCCTGCCCCATCGTCATCCCCGCGATCCGTTCGAGCTCCAGCCGCTCGCCGTCCCGGAGCTCCTTCATCTCGTCCTGCAGCTGGCGCAGGTGGATCTCGCGGTCGGCGACACCCTGCTCGCGCCGGGTCAGCTCCGTGAGCTTACGGTCGATGTCGTCCTCTTTCGAGATGACGCGCTCCTCGATCTTCATCACCGTGTCGCGGCGCTCGCGCAGCTCGGCCTCGAGCTCGGCCCGCAGCTTCACCGTCTGCTCACGCGCCTCGATCCCGGCCTCCCGCCGCGTGGCATCGGCCTCTCGCTGCGCCTCGTCGAGGAGCCGGGAACGGACGCGCCGCGCGTTCTCGACCCCCGACCTGCCGAGCAGTCGGACCGCGAGCAGCGTTCCGACGAGTCCAACCGCGATTCCGATCACGACAGCCACAGGGACGGGCATGGGCGCTCCTACGGGTTCGGTCACCCGCACGCCGCATTTCCCGCCGATCGGCGCTTCCCGGCACGCTCGCGCGCGCCCTTCTCTGTCTCAGTTCAGGGTGTCTGTCTGGGTGGGCGCTGGCGCTGCCAGGCGGATCGATGACTGAGGATGAGCTTCAAGAAACGTGAGTGATCTGAGGAAATTGCGTTGTGCAGGCAAAAAGCGTTGAGTTCGAACCATGAACTCTACAACTCAGACCGCACCCTCCGCAACGTCCGCTCCCAGGGCCGCCTCGAGCGACTCTTCGCAGAAGCCCTTTGCTGCCAGCTGCCGCGCCGTTTTTGCCGATCGTCCGAGCCGCGCCACGAGCGCGCGGGCCCGGTCGGCCTCCAGCTCGAGGCCGCCGATCGCAGCGTCTGCGGCCTCGCCATCGACCCCATGGCCCGCGAGATCGTGCCGGATCGCCTCGTCTCCGTATCCCCTCCCGGCGAGGGAGCCTGCCCGCGTTGCGGCGAACCGGGCGTCGTCGACGTAGCCGACCCGCTCGAGCGTGTCGAGCGCCTCGGCGCGCTCGCTATCGCCCACACCGGCCCGGGCGAGGCGATCGTCGAGCTCGCGCCGCGAACGGTCGCGGTGCTGCAGCGCACGCGCCGCGAGCTCGACCGGTTCGCGCTCGCGCGGCTCCGGCTTCCGCGACACTACGCCGCCGCGGTCGCTTCCTCTTCGACCTGCTCTTCGACCTCCTCGAGCACAGGCCTGGCCTCGACGGGCTGGTCGCCCTCCGGCAGGAGCCGCGCGGAGATCACCTGTCCTTCCGGTGCCTGCGCCTGGACGGCCACCAGGATCCCCTGGACGATGTCCGGATGCTCCTTGAGGAACGCGGTTGCGTTCTGGCGTCCCTGGCCGAGACGGTCGTCTCCGAACGAGAAGTACGAACCGGACTTCTGGACGACCTTCTTCTCCAGCCCGGTCTCCAGCACCGTCCCTTCCCAGGAGATGCCGTCGCCGTAGATGATGTCGAACTCGGCTTGTTTGAACGGCGGTGCGACCTTGTTCTTCACGACCTTGACCCGCACGCGGTTGCCGTAGGCCTCGACCCCGTCCTTCAGCGTCTCGATGCGGCGGATGTCGAGCCGCACGGAGGCGTAGAACCGAAGCGCGCGGCCACCCGGGGTCGTCTCGGGGTTGCCGAACATGACGCCGATCTTCTCGCGCAGCTGGTTCGTGAAGAGGCAGATCGTGTCGGTGCGGTTGAGCGTGCCGGCGAGCTTGCGCAGAGCCTGGCTCATCAACCGCGCCTGGAGCCCGACGTGCGAATCCCCCATCTCGCCTTCGATCTCGGCCTTCGGTGTGAGCGCAGCCACCGAGTCGATCGCGACGACCGCGAGCGCGCCCGAGCGAACGAGCAGCTCGCAGATCTCGAGCGCCTGTTCGCCGGTGTCGGGCTGCGAGACGAGCAGGTCGTCGATGTTGACGCCGATGCGCTTCGCATAGGCGGGATCCATCGAATGCTCCGCGTCGATGAAGGCGCAGATGCCGCCACGCCGCTGGGCCTCGGCGATCACGTGGTAGACGAGCGTCGTCTTGCCGGACGACTCCGGCCCGAAGACCTCGACAATGCGGCCGCGCGGTAGCCCACCGACCCCGAGCGCCACGTCCAGAGAGAGCGACCCCGTGGAGACGGCGCCGATCACGACCTGAGCCTGGTCGTTCATCTTCATGACGGCGCCCTTGCCGAACTGACGCTCGATCTGTCCCAGCACCGTGTCGAGTGCTTGCTCGCGATCCATCTGTCTACCGACCTCCTAGGGCTGCCGTTTCAAGTGCCTCGTACTGCGCCCCACCGGGTCGCAACGTCGAAGAGTAGAGCGCAGTGCGGACGGCACGGAACGAACGTATGTTCGCCACCTCCGGAGCGAGTCCTGCCCGCTCCTTGAAGCGGAGAACCGTCACGTGCGGGAGCCATGGCCGGCGCTCACGGCGAAAGAGAGCGAGCCGCTCGAGCCGCTCACCGACGGCGGCCGCCAGCGCCGTCGCGGCCCCCGAGGGATCCTCGTAGACGATCATCCCCACGCTCCGCGTCTCGCGGTAGCTCCTGGGCCGCAGCTCTGCCGGGCTCGCATCCCGGGCGGCATCGGCGAGCGCCGCTGCGATCGCCGGCACTTCGTGCATGAGGCGGGAGCCGAGGAAGGCGAGGGTGACGTGCAGGTTCTCCCGCGGGACGAGCCGGCCGGACAGCTGCTGGTCAGCCAGATTCTCCGACTGCCAGGCCGCAAGCTCGTCGACGGCCGCAGGCGGCAGCTGGAGTGCACAGAAGAGCCGGATCGATTCATCGCCGGCCACGTTAGGCGAAGAGTCGTGCCGTGTCCGTCACGGCTGTGTGACAAGTCGCCGCGCGAGGTGCAGCGCCGCCACCGCCGCTCGCTGGCGGATCGTCTCGCGGTCTCCCGGAAAGTCGAGGCGGCGCGCGAGCTCCCCCGCCGGCCCGGCGGCATGCAGGAAGACGAGGCCGACGGGCTTCTCCTCCGTTCCACCGCCCGGCCCGGCGACGCCGGTCACCGCGACCGCGACATCCGCCCCGAGCTGCGTTCGGGCGCCGTGCGCCATAGCGGCGGCTGCCTGCTCGGACACGGCGCCGTGTGCTGCGAGCACGTCCTCCGGGACGCCGAGCTGTGCAGCCTTGACCTCATTCGAGTAGGCGACCACGGCGCCGAGGAAGACGTCGCTGGCACCGGGCACGGCGGTGAGACGCGCGGCGACGAGACCGCCGGTGCACGACTCGGCGGTTGCGAGCGTCAGGCCACGCTCCTTCAGCAGGTCGAGCACCAGGGCCGCGGTCGTCCGTTCGTCGCGAGAGAAGAGATACTGCTCGTTGGCCTCGGCCAGTGCTGCCTCGAGGGCGGCCCCGCGTGCTTCGGCGCCTGCCTCGACGAACAGATCGACGTGAATCTCGAAGTCGCGCGCGCAGATCGTGACTGCAACCCCGTCTCCGTCGCCTCCGGCGGCCGCGAGGGTCTGTGCGACCGCAGACTCCGAGACCCCGAAGAGCCGCAGCACGCGACGCCCGGGAGCCTCCGCGCGCTCGCGCAGCGCGACGAGCGGCCGCGTCTCGAGCACGCGCGGCCAGAGCTCCTGCAGCTCACGTGGCGGCCCGGGGAGCGCGACCGCGATGCAGCTGCCCGTGTCCAGGACGACGGCCGGCGCGGTGCCGACGAGCCCCACCCACTCGGCTCCCTCCGGCAGGGAGGCCTGCTTGCGCACGCCGTCCGCGAAGTCGGTGTAGGGACGGTTCAGCCGCTCGGCGACCCTGCGCGAGAGCGCCTCGATCTCGCGTGCCAGCTGCTCGTCGACCACGATCGGCCGGTCGGCTGCCCGCGCGAGCAGTTCGATCGTGCGATCGTCGTGCGTCGGGCCGAGACCGCCCGACACGACGAGCAGGTCGTCGTCGAGCCCGCCGCGCAACGCAGCCTCCAGCTCCGCCGGTTCGTCGCCGACCACCGTGATACGGACGGGATCGATGCCAAGCCGGAGCAGCGACGCAGCCAGATACGGCCCGTTCCGGTCCTGCCGGTCGCCGCGAACGAGCTCCGAGCCCGACGCGACGATGCTCGCTCTCAGGCGGGGTGCCAACCCGTGGGCGTGACGATGATCACGCGGGGCTGGAGCCCCGGCACGTGCACGAGCTTTCCGTGGACCTGGATGCGCAGGTTCTCCGGCGAGTCGATCTGTAGCCACAGGCGTCGCCCGTGCAGGGCGAGTGGCGCATCGCCCTTGGCGATCGTCCCGTCGTAGGCGACGTTTCCCGCGGCGCTTCCCACGCGCGCGGCGACGTGCGTCGAACCGCGAAGGCCGGTCAGCGTCAGCAGCGGTGTGGCCCGATGATGTTTCACGGGCGGATGCTTGGCCTTCGGGGGCGGCGTCGAGTTGTTGTCGCTCGCCTTCCAGGCGGAGATGACCACCACCATGACGATCGCGATCGCCGCGAGGGCAACGAGCACGACATTCGTCTCGACGCGCCGGTGCCGGCGCTGCGGACGCGCTGCCGAGCGGCGCGTCCGTGGCTCGTGATCGTCTCCCGTGCCGACGAAGCGCGAGTTGTACTCGTCGACGTAGAGCTGGCCGTCGAGGCCGAGATACTCGGCATAGGTGCGCAGAAACCCTTTGACGTAGGTCTGGGCGGGCAGCACGTCGAACTGCTCCTCCTCGAGCGCGCGCAGGTACTTCCCGCGGACCTTGGTCGCGAGCTCGGCCTGCGCGAAGTCGACGCCCCGGCGCATGCGTGCTTCCCGAAGGCTGTTGCCAATCTCGAACACGGCTTGCGAAGCGTAGCCGCGACCTGTGCTCTCCGGCTACTGCGCCCAGCGAAGCGCGCCGTACACGGCGAGCGCGAGCCCCGCCGTCACCCCGACGTACAGGCCCGCCCAGGCCAGTGACCGCGTGAAGAGGCCCGGCCCGGTGTCCTCGGGCCGCACGCTTCGCGCCGCCAGGAACCGGGAGCGGCGCGTCGCGGCCACGGCCAGGAGGCCGAGCACGCAGGAGGTCGCGACCGCGACGTAGAGGGAATGCAGGAGCGTCACCCCGCTGACGAGCCGTGAGGCGAGCACTGCGGCCGGGACCGCGAGCACCGCCAGCACCCCCAGCAACGCCGCCGCGCGGGCGGCGCGCTTACTGTTTGGCATACGGCCGTCCGGCTGCCGCCGGCCCGATCGAACGCCCGACCAGGCCGCCGACCGCAATCAGCGTGAGCAGGTACGGCAGCGCCTGGAAGAGCGTGCCCCACTGGTTGCCGTACGCGGCCGGCAGCCGGTCGGCCAGCGCGCTGGAGAAGCCGAAGAGCAGCGCTGCCCCCCAGGCCGGGAACGGCCGCCATTTGCCGAAGATGAGCGCTGCGAGCCCGATGAAGCCGATGCCGTTCGTCATTCCCTGGTTGAACGAATGGACGAAGCCGAGCGAGAGGTACGCGCCGCCCATCGCCGCGATCCCACCGGAGGCGATGACCGCGATGTACCTGACTCGGGACACCGAGATGCCGACGGTGTCCGCTGCCCGGGGATGCTCGCCGACCGACCGGAGCCGCAGCCCCGACGGCATCCGGAAGACGAACACGTAGGTCGCCACGAGCAGCGCGAACGACAGCCAGATCATGAGGTTGAGCTGGCCGAAGATCGGTCCGATGAGAGTCCAGTTCTGCAGGAAGTGGAGATGGATGTCCGGGATTCCGTAGTCCGGGACGTTACCCGGAGTCCCAGTGTCTCCGTACTTGTCCACGAACAGGTACCCGGTGATGCCGAGCGCGAGGAAGTTGAGTGCCGTGCCGGAGATGATCTGATCGGTCTTGAACGAGATCGCCCACACCGCATGGACCGTCGCGAGCGCCATCCCCGCCAGTGCGGCCGCGGCGAGGCCGACGACCCACGCAAGACCGCCCGCCCAGGTGTGCGCCCAGATCGCGCCCCAGATGCCGAAGAACGCCCCGGTCAGGAGCATCCCCTCGAGCGCGACGTTGATGACGCCGCTGCGCTCGCAGTACAGCCCGCCGATCGCCGCAAACGTGAGCGGCGTCGCGTAGCGGAGCGTGGCTGCGCCGAGCGCTCCCCAGACAACGACGCTGTCGAGGTGCGCCGACGACGATCGAGTCGCGAGCACGCCCAGGACGATCCCGAGAACACCGGCGGCAATCGCGGTCCCGCCGTTGCGGACCGCCCCGCGCGATGCGGCCCAGATGCCGGCGAAGATCGCGAGCAGCCCGATCAGAAGCGGGAGTGCAGCCGTACGGGCCGCAAGCGGCGGCAGGGCGAGCCAGAACGCGAGCCCGCCCAGCGCGATCCCGGCGAGGCCGACCTTCTGGGGGCTGGTCCAGCGGCTCACGCGCGCCTCCGCCGGCGCAGCCAGGTCCAGAGGGCGCCCAGGTTGAGCCCGACGAAGAGGACGACGAGCCCCTGGATGATGATCGTGAGGTTCTCGGCGAGATCGGGACGGAAGATCGTCGGGTCGAGCTGACGGCTCGACGTGCCGGTGATCAGCGCCCCGAAGAGCAGGGAGGCGAACCCGACGCCGACCGCGGTGTTTCGCCCGAGCAGCGCCGCCGCAAGACCGATGAAGCCGATCTGGCTCGCCTGCAGATCGGCCGGCCCCACCTGGTACTCCCAGCCGGTGACGTCGATCGCGCCTGCCAGACCGGCGAACGCGCCTGCGATCGCCATGGCGATGAGGTAGTTCCGGCCGACGGAGATGCCGCTGTAGCGCGCCGCCTCCGGGTTGAACCCGACGGCACGGACGGCGAAGCCGAGCGTCGATCGGTTCACGAGCACCCAGTAGAGGACCAGCATCGCGATCGCGATGAAGATCCCGATCGAGAGCCCCTGGAGCAGCTTCAGTCCCCAGAAGACCGGCAACTTGGCGCCGTCGACGATCGTGTTCGAGACCGGGATCGATGCCTGCGAGCCCTGCAGAGGTCCGCCCTCGCCGAACAGGTAGGAGCCGACCCAGATCGCGATCCAGTTGAGCATGATCGTCGTGATCACCTCGTGCGCGCCGACCGTCGCCTTGAGAATCCCGGCGATCCCCGCCCACGCCGCGCCCGCGATCGTTCCTGCGACGACGCACAGGATCACGTGCAGCCAGGGGTCGAGCGAGGCGAACGACGAGCCGAGCCAGACGGCGAAGATCGTGCCGACGATGTACTGGCCCTGGCCGCCGATGTTGAACATCCCACAGCGGAACGCGAAGGCGACGGCGAGCGCGGTCAGGATGATCGGCGTCGTGAAGAGCAGCGTCTGCTGCAGGTTCGAGGCGGCGACCGAACTCGTGTCCCACGGGAACCACATGTGACTCGTCCCGAACGGGACCCGGGCGGAGTAGTTGCCGACCTGGAAGAACCAGCCGATGCCCGTCCCGGTGAAGATCGCGTGGTAGACGCGCACCGGGCTCTTCCCGGTCAGCGCAACGACGAGACCGCCCATGAAGAAGGCGAAGAGCGTCGTGATGACGGGTGCCAGCACATCCTTGGCACCGCGGAACCGCCACGCGAAGTGCTGCTGAGGCGTCGGCGAGATCCCGGCGACCGGCTCCTCGTCGAGCTCCTCGTGGTCGAGGTCGCTCACGGGGCCCCGCTCGCGAGCTCCTGCGCGGCCGCACGGGCCCGCACCAGCGTGGCGAGGGAGATCCGTGGATCGAGGGGACCCACCCCGATCGCTCCGCTGGCGGCCCCGAAGACGAGGTCCTCCCCGCCGTGGTAGACGCCCGCCGCCGCGTCCCGCGCGATCAGGCTCGTCACGACATCGCGGGACTCGAAGTCCGAGAGCTGCAGCCCGGGCACGTTCTGCTGCCGCGCCGCCACGACCGCCGCCTCGGCACAGAGCCCGCGATCCGCGGCGACGACCATGGCGCCCCGGTCGATCCCGGCCAGGGCCGCTTCCTTGCAGCGCGCCGGGATCGACCGCGACCACTCGTCCAGCACGGTCGCACCGGGAAGTGCGCGGTGGACGCCCTGAGCGAACGCAGCGGCAAGGCGGCGGTCCTGCGGCCCCACCCACGCCACACGCGGTGCGGTCGGCCCGGCGTCGGCCGTCGCATACCCAGCCACGATGCCTGCGAGCTGCGCAGCCTGCTCGTCGCGGAGAACGAGCCCGACGAGGTTGCCGACTCGGTCGCCCTTGGTGCTCGCGCCGACGAGCGCGAAGTGCGACGAAGGATGGGCGCGCGCAGCCCTCGCAACTGCGGCGAGGCCTGCCGTCTCGTTCGAGACGAGGACGAGCGGGAGGTTTGCGACGCGTGCAAGCGTTCCGTGCACGGCAGTCACGCCGGGCAGATGGAGCTCGAGCGGGCCGACGATCCCGACGCGGAGCTCACTCGTCGGCGCCGGCACGCTGCGCGTCGTCGTCGTCGCGCGCGGGCTCGCCGTGTGCGACCCGCCGCACCCCGCTGCGAGCAGCGAGAGAGCGAGGCCCAGTGCCGCTGCCAGCCGCATCGGCCATACGGTACTGCGGGCGGTTACGGGACCGTGGTCGGGATGCCGGGGATCTTGCCCGCCTTCAGGAGCGCGAACTGGCCCGCCACCGCCCTGCGGACCGCGCCGCCCACCCGGGAGCTCCAGGGGCCCACCGTGATGCCCCCGTTCTGCGCCCCGAAGACCAGGTTGGTGCCGCCGTCCAACTGCCCCGACCGCGCGCTTCGCACCGCGGCCGCGACGGCCACGTCGGCCCGCTCGAGCACGCTGGTCAGGATGGACGTGCCGAACGAGGACTGGTCGGCACCGAAGCCGATCGCGGAGATGCCCTTCGACCGCGCCGCGGAGAATGCCCCGGCACCGCAGGGCCCGGCGACCTGGAACTCGACGACGGAGCCCTTTGCGATCTGCTCCAGCGCCTGCTGCTGGCATTTCGCCGGCACCGCGAAATCGCCGGAGTAGGCGCTGAGAACGGTGAGGCCCGGGTGCGCCCGCTTGGCCCCGAACCGGAACCCGGCGAGCGCACGATCGACCGGCGGGATGTCGAGGCCGCCGATCGAGCCGACTGCCTTGCCGCCTCGCCTCGCCGCCCACAGCCCGGCGGTGTAGCCCGCCAGGTAGCCGGCCTCCTGCTGCTTGAAGACCAGCCCCTCCACGTTCGCGGGGCGATGCGTGAGCGTTCGAACATCGACGTCGACGATCGCGAAGGCTGCGCGGGGAAACATCGTCGCGGTCTGGTCGACGGCGGTCGCGAGCGCGTAGCCGACGCCGATCGTGATCCCGGCCCCGTTCTGCGGCGCAGGAGCTGAGCTCCTGCACGTAGTCCGCCTGCGAGGTTCCGCTCACGACGCGGCCCACCACTCCACGGGTCTCGGCCGCATGCAGCCCGGCGACGGCGAGCTGGTCGAACGACTCGTCCTCCGGGCCGCCGACCCCGGTCACGAGGCAGGCGAGGAACGGCGGGCGGACCGCGGCCGACGAGGCAGGAAGAACGGCGATCAGGCTCGCGGCCGCGAGCGCGGCCAGTGCCGCGACCCGTGCGCGGGGGCTACTGCTTGCGATACGGCTTGCCATCCGCTGCCGGCGGGATCGTGCGCCCGATCACCCCGGCGACCGCGATCAGCGTCAGCACGTAGGGGAGCACGTTGAAGAGCGTCGACGCAGACGGAGAGTAGACCTGGAGCCGGAGCGCGACTGCGCTCGAGAAGCCGAAGAGCAGTGCCGCCGCGAACGCGCCGGCCGGGCGCCAGTTCCCGAAGATCATCGCGGCGAGTGCGATGAACCCTCGTCCTTCGGTCATGTTGTCGGTGAAGGTGCCGCCGCCGAAGCCGTCGGAGAGATACACGCCTCCGGCGGCGGCGAGGATCCCCGAGAGAATGACCGCGCCGTAGCGAACGGCATAGACGTTGATGCCGACCGTGTCGGCGGCCCGCGGATGCTCGCCGCACGCCCGGATGCGAAGGCCGATCGGCGTCCTGAAGACGACGAAGTACGAGACGATCACGAGCAGGAAGCTGAGCCAGATCATCAGGCTGAGGTCGCCGAACGCAGGGCCGAGGAAGTGCAGGCCGGAGATCCACGGAAGCTTGACGTTCGGGATCGTCGAGACGCCCTGTGAGACGTAGTTGCCGTGGTAGAGCTGGAAGAAGAAATAGCCGGTGATGCCGAGTGCAAGGAAGTTGACCGCAGTGCCGCCGACGATCTGGTCCGCCCGTAGGTGGATCGCGAAGTAGGCGTAGACGAGCGCAAGGGCCCCACCCGCGGCCATTCCCACGAGCAGGCCCACGACCCAACTGCCGCCCTTGTCGGCGCCCCAGACGCCCCAGAACGCGCCCATCAGCATCATCCCCTCGAGGCCGATGTTGACGACCCCGCTGCGCTCGGAGAACATCCCGCCGATCGCGCCGAAGACGAGCGGCGTCGCGAACGCAAAGGTCTGGGCGAGCAGCGAGGCGTTGAAGACGACGTTCAGGTTGCCGATGCTCGAGCGCGTCGCGAGGATCCCGAGCCCGAGGCCGAGCACACCGGCAGCGACGGCACCGAGCCCGAGCCGGCCGCGGCCCCGGCTGAAGGTGGCGATGCCGAACATGACGGCGAAGATCCCGATCAGGAGCGACCAGATCACGCCACGCGCCTGGATCGGCGGGATGCCGATGAAACCCGCGAGGACCCCGAGAGCGATGCCGGTGTAGCCGGTGACGGCGGGGTTGCGCAGCCAGCGGGCGACCGGGTTGCGGCTGTTGCCCTGAGCCGCCCAGGTCATGCCGAGGCTCCCACGGCACCCGGCTTCTGCTTCGGCCGGAGCTTCCGGCGGGCGCCCCACACGGAGAGGATCAGGACGTCGGCGCCCACGAAGAGCACCACGAGACCCTGGATCATGTAGGTGAGGTTGCCGGCAAGCGACGGATCGATGACGTTCGACGACAGGCCGTGGGTCGTTCCGAACAGCAGCGCACCGAAGAGCAGAGCGCCGAACCCGACACCGACCGCCGTGTTCCGTCCGAGCAACGCCACGGCGATGCCGAGGAAGCCGACCGAGCTCACGGGGATGTCGGAGGTCCCGAAGTGGTAGAGGTAACCGAGCATGTCGAGTGCGCCGGCCAGTCCGGCGAACGCGCCGGAGATCGCCATCGCGCGGATCAGGTTCTTCTTCACGCTGATGCCGCCGTACGCGGCCGCCTCCGGGTTGAACCCGACCGCGCGCACCTCGTAACCGAGCGTCGTCCGGTTGAGAATCAGCGCAGAACACGACGAGCGCGGCGAGCGCGACGAAGAAGGCGACGTCGAGGCCCTGGAGGCCCTGGACTCCCCAGAAGACCGGCAGTTGCGCGCTGGGCGCGACGTCGTTCGAGATCGGCACCGCGCTGTTGGCGGCGTTCTGGAGCGGGCCGCCGTCGCCGAAGAGCCAGATCCCGACCCAGATCGCGATCCAGTTGAGCATGATCGTCGAGATCACCTCGTGCGCGCCGACGGTCGCCTTCAGGAAACCGGCGATCCCGGCCCACGCGGCCCCTGCGAGCGTCGCACCCGTGACCGCGATCAGGATGTGCGGCAGCGGCTGCATGCCGGCGAGGGAGTAGCCGAGCCAGTTCGCGACGTACAGGCCGACGAGGTACTGGCCCTGGCCGCCGATGTTGAACATGCCGCAGCGGAACGCGAATGCCACGGCCAGCCCGGTGAGAATCAGCGTGGTCGTCTGCAGCAGCGTCTGGGTGAGGTTGTACGCCGAGGTCGACACGATGTTCGTCGTCGGATGAAAGATCCAGTTGAGACCCGCGCCGTTGAAGATGTCGCGATACGCGAGCAGCGGGTTGTGGCCGGTCGCGAGGACCACGAACCCGCCGATCAGGAACGCGATCACCCCCGTCAGCACCGGCACGACGATTCCCCCGGCCCGCTGCTTCACGGCGAAGCGCGCGGCGAGGGTGCCGGTCTCCGCCGCTTCCTCGGGTGTCTCGGGCGGCGCGGTCGGGTCCGTGCTCACGCGGCCGGACGCTCCCGCCCGCCGAGCATCTCGAGCCCGATCTGCTGCTCCGAGACGTCGCCGGTGTGCTCGCCGACGATCTTGCCCTCGTAGATGACGAGAATGCGGTCCGAGAGCGAGAAGATCTCCTCCAGCTCGAGCGAGACGAGCAGCACGGCGCGACCCTCGTCGCGCTCGGTGACGAGCCGCCGGTGCAGGTACTCGATCGCGCCGACGTCGAGACCGCGGGTCGGCTGTGCGGCGATCAGGACCTTGGGGTCGCGTGAGATCTCACGGGCGGCGACGACCTTCTGCTGGTTGCCGCCCGAGAGCGCACCGGCGGGTGCCAGCGGCCCGCCGCCCCGCACGTCGAACTCGCGGATCAGACCGCGCGGCGCGTGCGAGGAGCCGCTTGGGGAACAGCCAGCCCCACTTGGCCGACGGCGGCTTCGCGTAGTCGTGGAGCGCGATGTTCTCGGCGATCGAGAACTCGAGCACGAGGCCGCGCCGTTGGCGGTCCTCCGGGATGTGCCCGACGCCGGCGTCGAGCATCTGACGCGCGCTCGCGTCGCGCAGCTCGCGCCCTGCGACCTTGATCGTGCCGCTCTCGGTCTTCATCAGGCCCGTGATCGCGTCGATCAACTCCGTCTGGCCGTTGCCGTCGACCCCCGCGAGGCCCGACGATCTCGCCCGCCCGGACGTCGAACGAGACGCCGCGCACCTTCTCGATGCCGCGGTCGTCGCGAACATGGAGGTCGTCGACGGAAAGCAGCACGTCGCCGGTCTGCGGTGGCGCCTTCTCGACGCGCAGCAGGACGTCGCGGCCGACCATCGCGCGCGCGAGCGAGGCTTCGGTCGCTCCCTCGCGTGGGACCGTCTCGATCTTCTTGCCACGGCGCAGGACCGTGATCCGGTCGGCGATCTCGAGCACCTCGTTCAGCTTGTGGCTGATGAAGATGATCGACTTGCCGTCGGCCTGCAGGCTGCGAATGATCTCGAACAGCTCGTGCGCCTCTTGCGGCGTCAGCACCGCGGTCGGCTCGTCGAGGATCAGGATGTCGGCACCGCGATAGAGCGCCTTCAGGATCTCGACCCGCTGCTCCTGGCCGACGGTGATGTCGCTGACGAGCGCGCTCGGATCGACGGCGAGCGAGAAGCGCTCGGAGAGCTCGCGGACGCGCCTCTCGGCCGTGCGCTCGTCCAGCAGGAGATTGTGACGCGGCTCGACGCCGAGCACGATGTTCTCGGCGACGGTCATCACCGGGATCAGCATGAAGTGCTGGTGGACCATCCCGATCCCGGCACCGATCGCGTCCCGTGCGGACGAGAACTCGACCCGCTTGCCGTTCAGGAGGAGCTCACCGGCGTCGGGCCGGTACAGGCCGTAGAGGATGTTCATCAGCGTCGACTTGCCCGGCGCCGTTCTCACCGAGCAGCGCGTGCACCTCACCGCGGCGCACATCGAGATCGACGTCGTCGTTGGCGACGGTGCCCGGGAACTCCTTCCGGACCCCGCGCATCTCGAGAACGAGATCGTCGGCCATCGCGGAGCATCCTAAACGGAACGCAAAAGGGCGGGCACGAGGCCCGCCCTTCCGCATTCACGCAGCGTCCGAGTGCTTAGAGGCCGCTCGGCACCTTGAGCGTGCCGGCGATGATCCTCGCCTTGTACGAGGCGACCAGCTTGACCCAGGCCCCCGGAACCGAAGGGTTGATCCGGCCGATGCCCATGCCACCGTTCTTCAGGTTGAACACGCAGGTCGGAGCCGCCCTTGAACTTGCCGGCTTGCGCCTGCTGGATCGCGTCGTAGACGCCGTTGTCGACTCGCTTGACACCGCTCACGAGGACGCGCGGTGCGTCGTTGTACTGGTCGACGTCGACACCGATGCCCCAGAGCTTCGCGTCAGCAGCCGCCTTGAGCGTGCCGAGACCGCAGCCGCCTGCGACCTGGAACAGCACCTTGGCGCCCTGTGCGATCTCGTTCTGGGCAACCGTCTGGCACTTGTCCGTCGCGACGAAGTCGTTCGAGTACTGCACGAGCACCTTCATGCCCGGCGCGACCTTGTCGACGCAGTACTTGTAACCGGCGATCCAGATGTCGACCGGCGGGATCTTGAGACCGCCGACCGCTCCGACGGTGTTCCCGCCCATCTTCTTGGCCATCTTCGCCGCGAGCACGCCGACGAGGCAGCCGGACTCGTTCGCGGCGTACGTCAGGCCCTCGACGTTCTTGAACGCCGGCAGGACCTTGCCCGCCTTGTTCGCGAACGGCGGCCGTGTGCACCGTGTAGTCGGTGATGGCGAAGTCCACGTTCGGGAACTTCTTCGCATAGGTCGCCTCGGTCGGCGCGAGCAGGAAGCCTGCCGCGACGACGAGCTTCGCGCCCTTGCGGATCGCCGTGTTGAAGTTCGGCGCATAGTCACTGGTCGAGTTCGACTGCAGAGCGATCGTCGAGACGCCCAGCTTGGACTTCGCCGTGTTCAGGCCCTTCAACTGGTTCTGGTTGAAGCCCTTGTCGGTGAACTTTCCGATGTCACTCACGAGTGCCGCCGTGAATGACGCCTTCTGCGTGGACGGAGCCTTCGCACTGCCGAATGCGGTGGCCGTGACGACCACTGCGGCGAGTGCGACGACGCACGCCAGCATGATCCCGCGAGAAAACTTCACTTACCCTCCTCTATTGGTCTGACCGGGGGGAATTGCGGGCGTAGCGTAGCCCGTCCACGGGTCGGACTGCTAGCGGGTTTGGCCGATCTTGCTAGTCGGCCGCGACGCGCTCGAGGTCGAGCTCGGTGAGGAGCACCCGGCGGGGCTTCGAGCCCTCGTACGGGGAGATGATCCCCCGCCGTTCCAACATGTCGATCAAGCCGTCCCGCTCTTGTGTACCCGACGCGCAACCGGCGCTGGAGCAGGCTTACTGAGGCGGTCTGCGCGGTCACGACGATCTCGATCGCCTTGTCGAGGAGCGGATCCTCGTCCGGGTCGAACTCGCCGTCCTCGCCGTCGGATCCGTCCGCGAACACCTGCGGCAGCTCGAGGAAGCTCTCGTCGACCTCCTGCTCCCGCTGGGTCCTCGTCTGCTCGACGATCAGCGCGATCTCGTCCTCGGTCACGAACGCGCCCTGGACGCGTTGCAGGCGCGAGGTTCCGAGCGGCTTGAACAGCATGTCGCCCTGACCGAGCAGGCTCTCCGCCCCGTTCTGGTCGAGGATCACGCGCGAGTCGGTCTGCGACGAGACGGCGAACGCGATCCGCGACGGGACGTTCGCCTTGATCATGCCGGTGATCACGTCCACCGACGGCCTCTGCGTCGCGAGCACCAGGTGGATGCCGACGGCGCGCGACTTCTGCGCCAGCCTGATGATCGAGTCCTCGACCTCCTGGGGACTGACCATCATCAGGTCGGCGAGCTCGTCGATCACGACCAGCAGGTACGGAAGCTCCTCCTCGCCGCGCTTGCGGAAGGCGCGGTTCGCCTCGGCGAGATTGCGGGCGCGCACCTGGCTGAGGCGCTCGTAACGCCTCTCCATCTCGCTGACGACGTTCAGCAGTACCGCGCTCGCCTCCTTCGGGCTGGAGACGACGGGCGTGAGCAGGTGCGGGATGGACTCGTAGTAGTTGAGCTCGATCTTCTTCGGGTCGATCAGGATCAGCCGTGCTTCGTCGGGGGTCGCGCGCAGCAGGATCGACGTGAGGATCGCGTTGATGCAGCCCGACTTGCCCGAGCCGGTCGTGCCGGCGATCAGGATGTGCGGCATCCGCGCGAGGTCGGCCCACACCGCCGCGCCGGAGATGTCCTTGCCGAGCCAGACGCTCAGCGGGCTCGCCGTCGCGGGCAGATCGCCGTAGATGTCGCCGAGGGTGACGAGGTTCGGGCTGAGATTCGGGACCTCGACACCGACGGCCTGTTTGCCAGGGATCGGCGCGAGAATGCGGATCTCCGTCGTTGCGAGCGCGTAGCTCAGGTCGTCCTTCAGGTTCGCCACCTTGCCGACCTTCGTCCCGGGCGCGAGCTGCAGCTCGTAGCGCGTCACGCGGGGACCGAGATCTGGCCGATCACCGTCGCGTCGACACCGAAGTGCGCGAGACAGGTGACCAGCGCCTCGGCGACCCGCGCGTTCGCCTCACCCGTCGGCCCGCTGCCCGGTTTCGACTGCTTCAAGAGCCCCCGGTCGGGAAGCTTGTAGTCGGCCACGGGAACCGACGTCTCGAACAGCGTCTCCTGCGTGTTCTCCTCCGAGAACACGCCCGGCTCCTCGGGCTCTTGCATGAAGAGCACCGGCGGCCGGCCCGGAGACGGAGTCGGAGACGAGATCGGGGTAGTCCTTGCGGACGTCGACCGGCGGTTCGAGGGCGTTCTCCGGGGTCAGCTCGGGCAGGCTCTCGGCCCGCGGTGCACGCTCGCGTCGGACAGCAGTGTGCGCACGGTGCAACTCGTGGCCGGTCCGGCGGAGGATCGCGCCGAGGCTCGCGCCGGTCAGGAACAACACTCCGGCGATGGTCAGGAGGACGCCGAGGATCGTGGCGCCGGTCGTGCCGAGCCCCAGTGCGACGAGCGACTCGAACCCGTCGCCGACGAGACCGCCGTGCGCGGTGCCGAGGGTCAGCAGCAGACCGGTGAGCGCGACCGCAAGGCCGAGCTGGAACGGCCGCACGTCGACGAGCGCGCTCTTTGCCACCATCAAGGCTCCGAGCGGGATGAGAATGACCGGTGCGAGATACGCCGCAGCGCCGATCGCGCTCTTTGCGAAACCTGCGACAGGCCCGCCGCTGAAGCCGAACCACAGCACGGCGGCGAGGAACACCCCGACGGCGGCGAGGCAGAGGCCGATCAGCTCGGGATGCTGGTGAGCGTGCGCAAGGCGAAACCCTTTCCCACGGCGCTTCCGCACCGTCCGTTTCTTGACGCGGCTGGGCGTCTTCGGGGAGGCCTTGTGGGGCCGCTTGCTGCGCGCCATGAGGGCGCACTTCGCGCTGCGGCCGGTCAGTCCTTCCGGACGTAGAAGGCGGTGAGCATCCCGAAGTAGGTCGGCGCCTCGTAGGAGAGCAGCTCGGCCGTCGAACTCGTCCCCGAGCGCTCCGTGCAGCATCAGCAGCTGCCAGAAGCTGTCCGCCTTCGCAGCGACGGCGAAGCCGGGATCCCAGCCCGGTCAGCGCGCCCAGCCGGTTGTCCCCCACGATCGCCTGGATCTCCTCGTCGTACTCGGCCGATTCGGGCGCAAAGCCGTACGGCCCGTCGGCCGTGTGGCCGTGACCGTGGTCGGCGCTTGCGATCAGCGCCACCCGTCGATCCGCGGTTGCGGCCGCGAGGGCCGCGCCGGCCCGGACGTGATCGTCGTTCGAGAGGGCACGGCATGGGCTCACCACCACAGCGGGCGCGCGCATGAACCACAAGGGGATCAGCGCGCCCCAGTCGAGCGGCATCGTCGACGATCCCGCCGCGGTCGCCCCGAAGGTGATTCCGAGCGCGGGCAGCCCGGCCGCCTGAAGCGACTGGACGCACGCGTCGGCAAGCTCGGGATCGCCCGGCCCCTCGTAGTGCGTGTCTGCATCGGTCCACCGGGATGCGTCGCCTTCGAGCTGCACGGACCGCACGACGGCGAAGTGCCCGTCGACATGGACGCCGTGCGGCGTCACGACGATCACCGCTTCCGGCTGTGCGACCGCGAAGCGGCGGCCCAGCTCGTCCATGCCTTTGCGCGTCGCGCCGTCTGGTTCGTCGAACACCGGCCCGCCGTGCGGGGCGATCGCCGCGAAGACGATCACGGCAGGCTGCTGATGCGTTCGACGACGAGCTCGGCGAATCGCTCGCCGTCGATGTCGAGCGCGACCCTGGCGTTCGGCGGCCCGAAGTGCTCGCGGCCCCGCCAGTCGACGTTCGTGCGGCCCCAGCTCGGCCCGGTTGTGCAGTCGACCTCGATGAACGCGTCGCGGACCTCGAGCAACGTCGGATCGATCAGGTGGGCGATGCACACGGGATCGTGCATCGGCGAGCCGGCGAGATCCGGGTAACGCGCCTTGTGGAAGCGCGCGTAGAAGTCCATCAGCTCGGCGACCACCCTCCCCACGCGGCCTGCTCCGCGCATGCGCTCCGTGTGCGCGTCGGTGATCAACGCCCGATGGGTCACGTCCAGACCGACCATCGTCGTGTCGAGGTTCTCCGCGAAGACGCGCTGGGCGGCCTCGGGGTCGGCCCAGATGTTGAACTCGGCCGCCGGCGTGCGATTCCCCTCGCCGACCGCGCCACCCATCAGGACGATCCGGTCGGGTCGGGCGCCGGCGTGGGTCGCAAACGCGAGGCCGACGTTCGTCAGCGGGCCGGTCGCGATGAGCGTGGCCTTCGGCGCGGCACCGAACTGGTCGGCGAGGTACTCGACCGCGTGCCGCGCTTGCGGGTGCGCCGCTCGCCGGCGGCAGGTCGGGGCCGTCGAGACCGGACTCTCCGTGCACGTGCGCCGCGACATCACGTCCGCGGATGAACGGCGCGTCGGCGCCTGCGTAGACGGGAATGTCGCCGCGCCCTGCCAGCTCGAGCACGCGCAGGGCGTTCGCGGTCGTCTTGTCGAGTGTCTGATTGCCCGAGACGGTCGTGACGCCGACGAGCTCGAGCTCCGGCGAAGCGAGCGCGAGCAGGATGGCGATCGCGTCGTCGTGACCGGGGTCGCAGTCGAGGATGATCGGCGTTGGCGTCATGGAGCGAGTATTGCGGGAGAGGCGGCGGCTCGCCGCCTCTCCCGCTCGCACCTCCACCCCCCAGAGTGGAGGTCCTCACACCGGCCGATGCGTCGTGATCCGTGCACTGCGAAGAAACACGACTGCGCCGCCGGTGAGCATGGCCGCTGCGACAGCGACCCACGCCGCGAGCGGCCAGTCGATGCCGCCCGGGTTTCCACTCGCCGCGGCGAGTCCTGCGGAGCCGTGACGCCGACTGTTGGTCGTCGCAACGACCACGCGGGTGAACGGCGGCTCGTTCTTCGCTTCCGGCCGCGGCGGGACGGCAACCGGCCGGCCGACCGATTGGGCGAACCGCGTGTCGGCGGTGCGCGTGAACGGCCACTGGTTCTTGGGCTCTGCGTTCGCCGAACCGGCGAGGACGCCGATCACGATGGCCAGACCGGCAAGAGCGAGGATCCTTCTCGGTGCGAACATCGACGTGCCTCCTTCGCTTCGGGGCCGCCTGTGCGGCCGTTGCGAGGAGGGTCGTCCGCGTCGCTGACGGGGCTCTTATGTGCCGCTGACGCCGGGCTGACCGGGGCAGGTCACGTGGTAGGCAGAGCCCCCGACGTACTGGCGCCACTCCGCCCGCGTCAGGTTC
Source organism: uncultured Thermoleophilia bacterium (assembly GCA_963703445.1). GTDB lineage: Bacteria > Actinomycetota > Thermoleophilia > Gaiellales > Gaiellaceae > PALSA-600. The sequence goes on from CAVPEK010000001.1 coordinate 761,778, forward strand.
CGGCCGGCGACGGCACATGCTCGCCGCTCCCAGGCGCGCACCGAGGTCGGCCACACATTCCCCGTCCCGTCGTCGTAAACGACGACCAGATGGTCTCCGTCGGGGGTGTAGGCCGCGTGACTCCAGGTTCCTCTTGCTCCCACCAGCGCGCTCCCCACCGGTTGGAGCGTTGCAGTCGTCCAGAGCCTTGCGAGGCCGTCCGAGCCGCCGGTCGTCGCGAAGGTCGAGCCACTCGGGTTGAACGTGATGCTGACGACAGGAGCGGGAGCGACCGGCGTCGGCTTGCCCACCTCGCGTCCCGAGGAGGGATTCCAGAGCTGGACGATCCCGGACCAGTCGCCAGTCGCGAGCAAGCCGCGCGGGCTGAACGCGGCCGACACGTGCCCCGTCAGCCCCTCCGGATGCACGGTTCGGATCACCCGACCTGTCTGAGGGTCGTAGAGCGTCACCCGGTTGGTCTCCTGAGCCGCGGCGAGCATCGAGCCGTCCGGCGAGAACGAAACGCTGTTCACCCAACCGTCCTTGTTGCGCACCTTCCAGAGCAGCCGCCCGGTGGCGACGTTCCACACGGCGACCGTGCCGTAGCGCCACTGCACCGCGCCGGGTGTGTGGTTGACGTCGCCGGCTACGACGAGCGAGCCGTCGGGCGAGAACGCGAGCGCTGTGACGGCCTCGCGCAGCTTGTTGATCGAGCCCATGCCGTGCAAGACATGGGTGAGGTGCGGTCGGCCCGAAACGTCCCACAACTGGACGTGCCCTTCGTTGCCGCTCACGACCAGACCGCCCGTTCGCGACCACGCGAGCGCGCCGATGTCGCCGCCCGTGGAGACGTCGAAGGTGGACTGCTTCGCGCCACCGTCCGTGCGGAAGATGCCGACGGCGGTTCGGCCGGCCCGCGCAGCGAACAACCGCCCGTCAGGTGACACGGCGAGCGGCGGTATTGCACCGCTTTGGGCTGATGACTCGTCGGGGCCGGTCCCGGCGTGCGCAGGGGACGCTGCGACGAACGGCGTACCAAAGCTTCGCTTCCGGCCGATGTCCCAGGCGAAGATCGCGCCGTCGAGGCTGCAGGTGTACAGCGTCTTGCCGTCCGGGCTGAAGACGCCGTCGAGCACAATTGAGCTGTGTCCGGTGAGGCGCTGGACCACAGCCCCCGTCGCGACGTCCCAGACGATCACGGTCCCGTCAGCGGCGCCCGTAGCAAGTGTCCGCCCGTCCGGGGAGAACTCCGCCGAGACACCGGCAGCAGGAAGCGTGCCCTGGGCCGCCCGCGCCCTGCCGGTCGTCAGGTCGACGAACCACACCGCGCCGGACAGTGTGTCGAGAGCGAGTGTGCGGCCGTCACTGCTCACGGCGTCCCCGCCATTTCCGACGACGATCGATGGAGGGATCTGCACCCGCTTCAGGATCTTGAGCGTCCGGGCACTGAGGACGGTCGCCCCGGTATCCCCGACCACGACCACCTGCCGTCCGGCGACGGGCTGGAGCAGAATCGCCCCACGACCGCCGATTCGGACTCGGGTCGCCACGCGCTTTCGCGTCGTGAGATTCCACTGGTCGACGAACGCCGGCCCGTCGGAGCCGTCCTTGAGCTGCGAGGCTTCCGCGAGGTCGAGGCGTCCGTTGCCGTCGATCGCGGGCTCCGTGCTGGTTGTGCTCGATGCAAAGAGCGGGTCGTAAGCGAGCTTGCCGATCGGCTTGAGCGTTCGCGCATTTTCGATCTCCATGAACGGTGATTTGTCCCCGGCAGGCTCGACCAAACGCGAACCGTTCGCCGTGTAGACGACACGACTGCCGTAGCCGGCGAACCGAGTGGTGGCGCGGAGTGTGCGCGTCGCCAGGTCGTAGAAGCTCACGGTCGACGCGTTGTCCGAGACAGCCAGCGTGCGGCCGTCGGGGCTGACGACCAGGCGTTGCGGACGAGAGCCTTCCGGGGACGAGAAGGTCGCGACAGCGGTCGGCGTTCGCAGCAAGGTCGCGAGCAGCGTTCCGTCGGTCTGTGGAGACGGGCTCAGATTGACGGCTTCGCGCGCGAGCAGCATCGCCCGGTCGATGCGCGGCTCGCTCACCGCCTCGGCGCCGAGCTCGCGCGCGAGCCCGACGCGTGCCTCGCGCCGCGCCGTTCCGCGTTGCAGCAGCGCTGCGCCTCCGGCCAGCATGGCGAGGAGGAGCAGGACGAAGATGCCGGCGGCGAGCGAGCGGAGACGCCGGTTCCGCAGCCGTTGAGCCTGGAGCTCCCGTTCGCTCTCCGCCCGGCTCGCGGCGACGAACTCGTGCTCGGCCGGCCCGAGCTCGCCGGGGTGAACGGTCTGCCAATCGAGCAGCGCCGAGAGCCTCGCGCCACGGTAGAGATCTCCAGGGTCGCGCCCACCCGCTGCCCACTCCTGCGCCGAGACGCTGGAGGTGCGCCTCGAGTCGGCGCGACTCGCGCTCTTCCTCGAGCCAGTCGCGCATGCGAGGCCACTCCCGCAGCAGCGCCTCGTGCGCCACCTCGACGGAGCCGTCGTCGGCCGTCAGGAGGCGAGCCTCGACGAGAGCGTCGAGCACCTCCTGGACCTCCGCCCTGCCCTGCGTCAGTTCGGCGGCCGGCAAGCGCCGCCGAACTGCATTGTCCGCGTCGCCGGCAGCCAAGCGCAGCATCAAGGCTCGGGCGATCCGCCTGCCGTCGTCGCTCAGACCGGTGTAGGTCGTCTCGGCGAGCCGTCCGACGGCACCCCGCACGCCGCCGGCAGCCTGGTAGTCGGCGAGCCGCAGAGTCGATCCGTCGCGGCGGCGCCAGAGGTCGAGCAAGGTTGTCGAGAGGAGCGGCAGACCGCCGGGCTCCCCGGCGACGTCCCCCACGAGCGCCGAGACGAGGGTCGGCTCGACCGCGAGCCCTGCACGCTCGGCGGGGACAACGACCGCCCGTTCCAGCTCGTCGGCCTGCATCGGCCCGACGAGGACGTGGCTGGCGGAGAGAAGACGCGCAAGGGCCGGGTAGGTGGCACAGCGTCCGTAGAAGTCGGCCCGCAGTGCGATCGCAACGACGCCGCGCCGGCGTGGATCGTCCACGATCGCGGTGAGCGCGTCGACGAACTCGACGCGCTCGCCTTCGTCGTCGCAGACGGTGAACAGCTCTTCGAACTGATCGACCGCGACCACGTAGCGATCGTCGAGCGAGTCGCGGAGGTCGCCCCGGGCCGTCTCGAGCTCCAGTGCCGGATGCGCGCCCGGCCGCACGACCACGATCGGCCAGTGCTCGCTCCCGGGCAGCGCGCCCGAGCCGAGGGCCCGCAGGAGCCCCGCGCGGAGCAGAGATGACTTGCCGATCCCCGAGGGCCCGATGATGCCGACGAGCGTTCTCTCGGCCAGGCGGGCGACGAGCTCGTCGACCAGCTGCTCCCTGCCGCAGAAGAATCTGGCGTCACCGATGCCGAAGGAGGCGAGTCCTTTGAACGGACACACTGCGATCTCGCGGCCGTCGCTGTCCGACCTCGGAGCTGCGTCGAGCGACTGATCCTGGATCAGGATCGCGCGCTCGAGCTGCTGCAGCGATCGACTCGGCTCGAGGCCCAGCTCGTCGCTGAGTCGCTCGCGTCCGTCCCGAAACACCTGCAGCGCATCGGCCTGGCGCCCCGCTCGGTAGAGCGCGAGCATGAGCTGGCCACGCAGGCGCTCCTGGTACGGGTTCGCGTCGACCAGCGTCTTCAGCTCGGCGATGAGCTCAGGCGCGTTGCCGAGGGCGAGCTCGGCGTCGATGCGGTCCATGACGGCGTTCAGGCGCAGCTCCTCGAGCCTCCTGATCTCCGGCTGCGCGAAGTCGAGCTCGGCAAGGTCGGCCAGCGGTGGTCCGCGCCAGAGCGCAAGCGCGTCTCCGAGCTGCTTCGCGGCGCTCGCTGCATCGCCGCCGTCGAGAGCGTGATGCGCGTCGAGCCGCAGCCGCTCGAACCGGTGCAGGTCGAGCTGGTCGGCTTCGACGCTCGAGCCGATAGCCCGGCGCCTGCGTCACGAGCGGATTCCCGTTCGAGCCGTCGCCGTCGTCCAGGGCGCGCCGCAACCTCGAGACGGCTTGCTGGAGCGCGTTCGCGGCTCCGCTGGATGCCTCCGCACCGAACAGGTCGTCGATCAGCCGGTCGGTCGAGACGACCTCGCCCGCGTTGAGCAGGAGGATCGCGAGCAGAGCGCGCTGACGAAGGCCGACGAGAGGGACGACCCGGCCTCCACGGCGCACCTCGAGCGTTCCGAGAACCGCAAACTCGAGCCCACCTGAGGCCGACGATGACACTGGACGCCCGAGTATGACTCATGGCATGCGCGGAAAATAGGCTCTAGCCGGCGAGAATCTCCTCGAGCTCGCGGGCCGTCGGGAGCGACGGTTGCGCTCCCAACCGGGAGGCAGCGAGCGCCCCGGCGGCACAGGCGCGGCTGAGCGCCTCGTCCCGTGGACGTTGCTCGAGGAGCGACACGACCAGACACGCGGCGAAGGCATCACCCGCGGCAGTTCCGTCGACGGGTTCGACCGCCGGCGGCAGCGCGCGCGCGACCTCGACTCCGTCCTCGAAGAGCGCCGCTCCTGCCGCGCCGTAGGTGACCGCGACGAGCTTCCCGCGCGAGATGACCTCGTGCTCGAGCTGGTTCACGATCAGTAGGTCGGGCTCGATTTCGATTGGCCGCGCGGGAGCCGCGTTCAGGGCGAAGAACTCGGCGTCGCGCGCCGCGGCGAGCACGACGTCGTTCGGCACCTCGAGCTGACAGAGCACGGCCCCGTGTGGTGAGACAGGAGTGACGGCGGCGTTCGCGCCCGGAATGACGACGATCTGATTCTCGCCGTCGTCGCCGACGAGGATGAGCGCGATCCCCGTCGCGCCGACGTGTTCCAGCTGGAGCTCTACCCCCGCCGCGTGTAACCCGGCCAGCGCCTCCTCGGCGAGCGAATCTGTCCCCACCGCGCCGGCCAGGCGAACCCGAGCGCCGAGCCGTGCGGCGGCGACGGCCTGGTTCGCGCCCTTCCCACCCGGGAACCGCTCGAACGTGGAACCGGCGATCGTCTCTCCGGGCCGCGGCAAGCGTTCCACGCGGGCGACGAGATCGAGGTTGATCGACCCGACGACGGTGAGGTCAACGGTCACGAGCCGAGCCTAAGGCGTCTTCAGGCCGCGATCGCGCGAAGATCGTCGTGTGCGCGGCCGAGCAGGTTCTCGCGCAGGTCGAACAGGCCGGCCCAGAGCGAGCTCTTGTCGATCGAGGACTGCCATCGCGCCTGAGCGGACAGGCCCTCGAGCGCACGGACGAGGACGGCCAGCTCCAGATACGCGGTCGCCACGCGATGCGGCGCGACCCGCACCCCGGCGCGTTCGAGCACCGGTTCCCAGTCGACGAGCTCGGCCGGGCCGGGCTCGCCGAACCACGATCGTCCTTCTGCGTGGTCGGCCTCCAGCTCGAGCAGGTACCGGCCGAGGGGGCGCTCCAGTCCGGCCAGGGCCGTCTCGACCCGGTCGGCCGCGCGCCGCAGCGCTGCCTGACGGCGGCCGGGGGTGCTCGGGTCAGCCTCGCCGCTCCGCCAACGCTCGAGCAGGCGGCAGAACGCGAGCGAGGAGACCTCGACCGACACGAGCTGTCCGATCAGCTTGCGCCCGGTCGATTCGTCAACGGCATGCTCCGCAATCACCGCCGCCCATTCCGGGCGAGTCCCGATCGTCGTCATACCTCGATCACCACGGGGAGGATCATCGGCCGGCGGTGGGTGCGGTCGTAGACCAGCTGGCCGAGCCCGTCGTGGATGTGCTCCTGGAGCAGCTTGACCTCGCGGATGTCGTCCGCAAGCAGCTCGCGCACGATCTCGTGTGCCTCCTGGCGCATCTCCGACAGCAGCTCGTCGCTTTCCGCGAAACCGCGGCTGATCAGCTCCGGTGCTGCGGCAGCGCCGTCGGAGAGCGTGGTGACGACGATGAGGACACCGTCCTCCGACATGTGCCGCCGGTCGCGCAGGGCGACGTCCGAGATGTCGCCGACGCCCAGGCCGTCCACGTAGGTCACACCCGCTTCGATGCGGTCCGCGATCCGAACGCCGCTCGCCGAGAGCTCCACGACGTCGCCGTTCTCGGCGATCACGATCGAGCTCGCCGGAACACCGGCGTCCTGTGCAAGCCGGGCGTGCGCCGCCTGCATCCGGTATTCGCCGTGGATCGGCATCACCGCCTTCGGGCGCAGCAGGCTCAGCAACGTTCGCAGCTCCTCCGCGCGAGCGTGGCCTGAGACGTGCACGTCGGCGTTCTCCTCGTGCAGGACCTCCGCGCCGTTTCTCGTCAGCCGGTTGATCGCATCGTGGACGCGCAGCTCGTTGCCGGGCACGGGACGCGCCGAGATGATCACCGTGTCGCCCCGCTCGACCTTCACGGCGGGATGATCGTTGTACGCGATCCGGGTCAGTGCCGAAAGCGGTTCGCCCTGAGAGCCGGTGCAGATGATGAGCTGCTCGCCCGGCGGCACTCCGTCGAGATCGGCCGGCTTGACGAGAACGTCCTCCGGAACCTCGACATAGCCCAGGTTGCGCGCGACGTTCATGTTCCGGCGCATCGAACGGCCCACGACGACGACCTTGCGTCCGGAGTCGACGCCGACGTCGATCGCCTGCTGCATGCGGTGGATGTTCGATGCAAAGCTGGAGACGAGAATCCGGCCACGGCGGACCGGGATGATCTGCCGGAACGCCTCGCCGACGACGCGCTCCGAGCGGGTGAACCCTGCCCGCTCCGCATTCGTCGAGTCCCCGAGGAGCAGGTCGACGCCGCGATTGCCGAGCGCGGCCAGTCGGCCGACGTCGGTGCGCAGACCATCGACCGGAGTGTGATCGAGCTTCCAGTCGCCGCTGTGGAAGACGAGCCCCGCGCCGGTCTCGATCGCAATGCCGACGGCGTCCGGGATCGAATGCGCCATCCGGACGAACTCCAGCTTGAACGGCCCCAGCTCGATCGGCCCCTTCTCGGGGTCGGCTTCGCGCAACTCCGCCGCGCGCAGCAGGCCGTGCTCGTCCAGCTTCGACTTCACCAGTCCGAGGGTGAGCCTCGTCGCCCAGATCTCGTCCACGCGGATCTCGCGCATCAGGAACGGTAGTGCGCCGACGTGGTCCTCGTGCGCGTGTGTCAGCACGACGGCGCGGACATGCTTGTCGCGCAGGTAGCCGAAGTCCGGGAGGATCACGTCGACTCCGAGGTGCTCGTCGCGCGGGAACGCCATCCCGGCGTCGACGACGATCACCTCGTCGCCGAGCTCGTAGACGGTCATGTTCTTCCCCACCTCGCCGAGCCCGCCGAGCGGGATCACGCGTAAGACGTCGTTGGCCATTCGGAGGCAGTCTAGGCTGCGACCAGCAGGCCCAGCCGTTCGAGGCACGCGCGGACGGCCGCGACCTCTTCCTCGGTCGGGGCCGGAAGCGGCAATCGGTGCCCTCCCACTCCGTGGCCGAGCAGGTTCAGCGCGGCCTTGATCGGGAGGGGATTCGTCTGGACGCCGAGGAGGTCGTACGCCGGTGCGAGCTCCCGGTCGAGCTCGCGGCCGCGCTCGACGTCGCCGGCCAACGTCGCACTCACCTGCGCGGCGACCTGCGGGCCGACGATGTGCGTGTGGACGCAGATCCCACCGGTCCCGCCGAGCTCCACGAACGGCTGCACGAGAGCATCGTCACCCGCATACAGGTCGAGCCCGGTGTCGACAATGTGCTTGGCCTGCCCAAGGTCGCCGTTGGCCTGCTTGACGGCGCGGACGGTCTCGATCTCGGCGAGACGTGAAACTGTCTCCGGCTCGATGTTCACGACCACGCGCGCCGGAATGTTGTAGGCGATGATCGGCTTGTCGCTCGTGCGCGCGATCGCCTCGAAATGCGCGACGATGCCCCGCTGCGGCGGCTTGTTGTAGTACGGCGTGACGACGAGCAGCGCGTCGGCGCCGAGCTCGTGCGCACGCTCCGAGAGATGCATCGAGTGGAGCGTCGAATAGGTTCCGGTGCCCGCGACGACGGTCGCGCGGTCTCCCACCGCCTCGATCGCGGCGCGAAACAGGTCGAGCCGCTCCTCGTCGGTGAGGTTCGGGCTCTCGCCGGTGGTGCCGGCGACGACGATCCCGTCCGAACCGTGCTCGACGAGATGGCCGGCGAGCCGCTGGAACGCGTCGAAGTCGATCGATTCGTCCTCGCGGAACGGCGTGACGATCGCCGTGAGGATGTGCCCCAGCATCAGATGGAGGATACTCGCGCCATGGCACGGTTCGTCTTCGTGCACGGCGCGTGGCATGGAGGCTGGTGCTTCCGCCGGGTCGCCGAGGACCTGGAGCGTCGGGGACATGACGTCGCGACGCCCGACCTGCCGTGCGAGCAGGTGGGTCTGTCACCGGTCGACTATGCGCAGCTGCTCGGGCCGGTGCCGGACGCGATCGTCGTCGGACACTCCCTCGGCGGGCTGACGATCGGCCAGATGGAGGCCCGCACCCGTGTCTACCTCGGCGCTCTCCTGCCGGTGGAGAACGTCTATGCCGAGGCGTTCGTGGACGGATTCGGCGGCTTCGTGCGCGACGAGCAGGGCCGCTCGTACTGGCCGGACGCGGAGACCGCCGCCCGAGGGATGTATCCCGACTGTTCACGCGCCGAGTCCGACTGGGCGTTCGCACAGCTGCGGCGCCAGGCTCCGGTCGAGGCGGTGACCGGGACGTTCGGGACGGGAGACGTCGTCATCGCGACGCTTCGGGACGGCGCAATCGACTCCGGCTGGCAGACCCGCACCGGGCGTGCACACGGCGCGCGGGTGATCGAGCTCGACGCGGGTCACTCCCCCTTCATCACGCAGCCCGGCGAGCTCGCCGACGTGCTCAGCTCGCTCGCCTGAGCAGCACGACGCGCTCGGCAACCTGCTCGACATGCCCGGCGGCGCGCACGAACTCCGATTCGTACGGCCGCCCGGCCAGGCCGACGAGTGCCTGCGGCGCGAGCTCATGGAGCCGGTCGAGCACCGGCTCGACGTTGCGCTGCTCGTAGAGCACGTCCGCGGCGAGCGCGAGGTCGAACCGGTCCGGCCACGGGAGGCGCCAGTCGCGGACCTCGGCGACCAGAGCAAGGCCGTTTCGGGCCGCGTTCGCGCGCAGCAACCCGATCGCGTCCTCGGCCCAGTCGGTCGCAGTCACATCCGCGCCGCGCGCGGCCGCGACCAGCGACGGGACGCCGAGCCCGCAGCCGAGCTCGACGACCCGCAAGCCGCCGACGTCCGGCAGCGCCTCTGCCAGGGCAGTCGCAGCGGGCCAGAGCTCGGCCCAGTAGGGCAGGAACTCGTCGTTCGCGAACGCTTCCTCGTCGATCAGGGCCTCCGGCGACTCGGGTCTGAGGAGGGTGAGCTCGACCCCCGCGACCCGGCGCGTCTCAGAGAAGAGCGTCAAGGCCGACCGTTACCCCGGGCGGGAGCGTCGGCAGCTTCTCGAGCGCAAGCAGGACCCCGGGCGTGTACGCCTCCCGAGAGGTCACGTCGTGGCGGATCGTCAGCACCTGGCCGGCCGCGCCGAGGATCACCTCCTGGTGCGCATTCAGCCCCGGCAGGCGCACCGAGTGGATCGGGACGTCGCCCCCAAGCCGTTCCGCGGTGAGCTTCGCTGTTCCCGACGGGACGTCGAGCTTCGTCGCGTGGTGCAGCTCGACGATCTCGGCCCCATCCAGGTGCCGGGCTGCCTCTTCGGCAAAGCGGATCATCAGCACTGCGCCGAGCGCGAAGTTCGGGGCGTAGAACACGGTGACCGCCGCAGCTGCGAACTCGCCCGTGTCCCACCCGGTGGTTCCGACGACGCTCGGCACCCCGACTGCAACAGCGGCACGAATGTTTGCCGCAACGACGTCGGGACGGGTGAAGTCGACCATCGCCTCCGCCTCCCCGAGCTCGTCGACGAGCACATGCCCCGCCGCCTCGAGGCCGGGAGCGAGCACCGAGCCGACCTTCCCTCGTCGCCCGTTGAGGAGAACGTTCACGCCGCGTGCGCGAGGTCGGGCGTGATCCGCTCGAGCGCTGCCAGGAACCGCTCTTCACTCGGGCCGATGCACGCCGCCGAGAGCCGGTCGGACGAAAGCAGTGCTGCAGCGAGCTCGCACACCGACGACGCCTCCACCGCGTCGATCTCGGCGACGATGCGGTCGAGGGAGAGAAGCTCGGAGTCCGTGATCAGGGACTTGCCGAGCCGGTTCATCCGCGTCGAGGTCGATTCCATCGAGAGCAGGATCCGCCCCTTGAGGTTCTCCTTCGCACGCTCGAGCTCGCCCGCCGTCAAGTTCCCGGCGGCGATGTCGCCGATCTGCTCGGCCGTGATCGCGAGTGCATCACCGAGGTTGTCCTCGCGCGTACCGAGATACACACCGATCTGCCCCGTGTCGGTGTACTGCGAGATGAACGAGTACACCGCATAGGCCATCCCACGCTTCTCCCGGATCTCCTGGAAGAGCCGCGACGATGCGGAGCCGCCGAGGATCGCGTCGAGCAGCGATGCCGCGAAGCGCCTGCGGTCCGACCGCGAGATGCCCGGCGCGGCGAGGCAGACGTGGTACTGCTCCGTGTCCTTGCGCTGGAACCGCAGCTGCGGCGGCGGCGCCTGGACGAGCGGCGGACGCAGGTTCGCGCGTGTGGAGGCATTGCCGTTTCGACGCTCGAGCCCTTGCTGTACGAGCTCGACGATCCGTTCGTGCTGGATGTTCCCTGCCGCCGCAACGACGATGTTCGACGGCACGTACATCTCGTCGTGGTAGCGGGCGATCGCTTCCTGCGGGATCGATGAGATCACCTCGGCCGTGCCGATCACCGGCCGGCCGAGCGGATGGTCGCCGAAGACGGCGTCGGCAATCAGGTCGTGGACGAGCTCTTGCGGTGCGTCTTCGTACATCGCGATCTCCTCGAGCACCACCTCCCGCTCGGTCTCGAGCTCGGCGAAGGCGGGCGCGAAGACCATGTCGCTCATCACGTCGACCGCGGTCACGAGGTGGTGATCCGGGATGCGCGCGTAGACCAGCGTGTGCTCACGCGACGTCGCCGCGTTCAGCTCGCCGCCGAGGCCGTCGAAGATCTCTGCGATCTCGAGTGCGCTGTAGCGGCTCGTCCCTTTGAAGAGCAGGTGCTCGATGAAGTGCGACACACCTGCCTCTGGCGCCTCCTCGTCACGCGAGCCCGCACCGATCCAGTAGCCCACGGCCGCCGACCGAACGTGGTCGAGCCGCTCGGTGATCACGCGTTCGCCGGAGTCGAGCTCGGTCAGGACCCAGTTCTGCACGGCCGTAGCGTAGTGCCGCCCGCTAGCGGCGGTAGAGGATCTCGGTCCGAGGGTCGACGAAGAGGTCTGGATCGATTCGCGGCAGCGAGAGCGCCGCCGCCACTCCGAGCCCCGCACACACCCCTGCGAGGAGCGCAGTGAGCGTTGGCTGCGGCACGAGCGTGATCAATGCGAGCACGGCCAGACCGACGGTGCTCGGGAGCGTCGCCGCGAGCGCCTGGCGCCAGAGCGGCGCAAGCTCGGCGTTGGGTGGAAGCGCCACAGGCTCGGCACGCGCAGGGACGAAGCGAGCGCGAGGGTCGTTGAACAGCAGGAACGTGATTGCGACCACTCCCGAGATGAACGCCAGGAGGGACCCCGTGCTCGGCGCACCCGCGAGCCGGGCCGCGAGGAGGAGAAGCAGCCCGAGCACGAGCCTGATGGGGATCACGCCGAGTGTCCGGTTGCGCAGGGAGTGGACGGTCACCGCGGGTCGTCCGGGAGCAGCGACCAGACGATCGCGTCCTGCCGCCGGCCATGGAGCCAGATCGACTTGCGCTCGACGCCCTCACGCTGAAAGCCCGCGCGCTCGGCAAGCCGTTGCGACGGTTCGTTGCCCGGATGCGTGCGCACCTCCAGGCGGCCGATACCCGTGCGGAACAACCACTCGCAGAGCAGCCGAACACCACGCGTCATCAGTCCTCTCCCTCGACCCGCTGCGCCTGCGAGGTACGCAACCTCGTAGTTGTCGCGCGCCCGGCGAGAGGCGATCACTGCACCGAGCGCGATGTCGAGCCCCGCTTCCGTGACTGCATAGTCGATACGGTCACCGGTCGAGCGCCCTTGGCGCACCGCGCGAAGCAGCGCATCGAAATCGGCGTCGCGCGGCCGGGCAGGCATGTTCAGCCACGTGTGCACGAGCTCGTCGCCCATCGTGGAAAGAACGACGGCGCGGTCGTCCTCGCGCAACTCGCGGAGAACGACCACGCCGTCTGTGAGCGTCAAAGGCGGCTGAGGAACCATGGTGTCTGACACGATCGTGTCAGACACCAGTTCGACGAGAGAGGGCGGCTCGCGCCGCCCTCCACTCGACTGCTCTATTCGCTACGCGACCCTTCACGCTCGCGGCGGGGGCCGCCGCGACTGCCGCCACGCGCACCGTCGCGGCGCGGTCCGCGATCCTCGCGGGGCTCACGCGGCGGGGCATCCTTCGCCCGCTCGATGAGCTCCTCGGGGCTGACCATCGTCTCGCCCTCGTGCTTCTGCACGAGCTTGAGGCCGATCCGGCCGCGTGCCTTGTCGACTTCCTGGACGACCACGTCGAGGATGTCGCCGCGTGCGATCACGTCCTCGATGTGGTTGACGCGGCCAGGCCCGACGTTCGAGACGTGGAGCAGGCCGTCCGTCCCCTTCTTCAGCTCGACGAATGCGCCGAAGTCGGTCGTCTTGACGACGCGACCCGTGTAGGTGTCGCCGACCTCCGGCTCCTTGGTGAGGTTGCGAATCGCTTCGATCGCAGCGTCGCCCTTGGTGCCTTCGGTCGCGTACACGAGGATCGTCCCGTCTTCCTCGATGTCGATCTGCACCTCGTACTCGGCCTCGAGCGAGCGGATCGTCTCGCCGCCCTTGCCGATCACCATCCCGATGAACTCCGGGTTGATCTGGATCGTCGAGATGCGCGGTGCATGTTCGGCAAGCGCCTCACGCGGTGCCGAGATCGCCTCGTGCATCCGGGCGAGGATCGCGATGCGGGCATCCTTCGCCTGGGCGAGGGCCTGCTGCATGATCTCGCGGCTGACGCCCGTGATCTTGATGTCCATCTGCAGAGCGGTGATGCCCTCCTGCGTGCCGGCGACCTTGAAGTCCATGTCGCCCAGGTGGTCCTCCGCGCCCTGGATGTCGGTCAGGATCTCGTAGGCGTCGCCTTCCTTCACGAGGCCCATCGCGATGCCGGAGACGGGGGCCGTGATCGGCACGCCCGCGTCCATCAGCGCGAGGGTCGACCCGCAGACCGAGCCCATCGACGACGAGCCGTTCGACTCGAGCGTCTCCGAGACGATGCGGATCGTGTACGGGAATGCCTCGGTCGTGGGAAGCACCGCTTCGAGTGCACGCTGTGCGAGTGCGCCGTGGCCGATGTCGCGCCGCTTGGGCGAGCCCATGCGGCCCGTCTCCCCCACCGAGTACGGCGGGAAGTTGTAGTGGTGCATGTACCGGCGGTCACGCTCGAGGGAGAGGTCGTCGATCCGCTGACCCTCCTTCGCCGTGCCCAGCGTCAGCAGCGACATGATCTGCGTCTGGCCGCGGGTGAAGAGCCCCGAGCCGTGGGTACGCGGCATGACCGACACCTCGATCTCGATCGGACGGATCTGCGTGGCAGTCCGGCCGTCCGGGCGACGCTTGTCGACCGCGATCTTCTGGCGAACGAGCGTCTTGTAGATCGACTCGCACGCCTTCTTGACGTAGCCCTTCGTGAGCGAATCCTTGACGGCCGGCTCGCCGTCGACCGTGGCAGGCCCAACCGGGAACGGCAGCTCGACGCTCTCGAGGATGTGCTCGAAGAGCAGGCTGCGCTTCGCCGACTTGAGCTCCTTCGAGTCCTGCTCCGCGTCGGTGAGCCCCCGCAGGTCGTTCTCGAACTTCTCACGCACGACCGTCTCGACGGCAACCGAACGCTGCTTCTCGAGGATCTGAGCGAGGGACATGCGCACCTGCAGCTCGCCGAAGACCTTCGCCTCGTCGGCGTCCAGCGACGGTGCGCCGACCTCCTTCACGACGATCTCCTCGACGATGGCAGCCCCTTCGCGGAGTCCCTGCTGCTGGATGCGCTCCCAGATCTGATGGCCGTACGCGGCTTCGAGCCGCTCGGTGACGGCCGGGTCGAGCCACTTCGTCTTGCCCAGCTTCGAGCGGAGCTCGAGCTGCGCGTCGCAAAGCTTCACGATCTCGCGCTGAGCGATCTCGAGCGCCTCGAGGAGCTTGTCCTCGTGCACCTGATTCGCCCCAGCCTCGACCATGGTCAGGCCGTCCTTCGTTCCGACGACGATCAGGTCGAGGTCGGATTCCTCGACCTCTTGCAGCGTCGGATTGACGACGAGCTCGCCGTCGATGATGCCCATCCGCACGGCGCCGATCGGGCCGAGGAACGGCAGCGGCGACACCGTCAGCGCGGCCGAGACCGCGTTGATGCAAAGGACGTCGTGCGCCGTCACCATGTCGGCCGAGAAGACCGTGGCGACGCACTGCGTCTCGTTGCGGTAGCCCTTCGGCCAGAGCGGCCGGACGGGGCGGTCGGTCATGCGGGCAGTGAGGATGGCGCGCTCCGTGGGGCGCCCCTCCCGCTTGAAGAATCCGCCTGGGATCTTCCCGGCGGCGTACATCCGCTCTTCGACGTCGACGGTCAGCGGGAAGAAGTCCGCGCCCTCGCGCGCCTCCGTCCGCCCCTGCGCCGTGCCGAGGACGACGGTCTCGCCGCTGCGGACGAGCACTGCGCCGTCCGCCTGCTTGGCGATCTTCCCGGTCTCGAACGAAATCTCCTTGCCGCCGACTTCGACGGACACGGAAACCGGCACCCCTGCGGGGTGCTCAGCTTCAACAATGGTCATGTTTCTCCTATTCCTCCACTGTGCAATGTGAAGGGTGGAAGTTTGGGTCAGCGCTCCGGTGCGAGCACTCGCCCAAACTCCACCCTCCGTGACTGGCGTTGAGACCGCGCCGCAGCTAGCGGCGGAGGCCCAACTCCTTGATGAGGGCGCGATAGCCCTCGAGGTTCTTACGCTGCAGGTAGTTCAGAAACCGGCGGCGGCGACCCACGAGCTTGAGCAGTCCGCGACGCGAGTAGTGATCGTGCTTGTGCGTGCGAAGGTGCTCGGTCAGCTCGTTGATGCGCTGCGTCAGCATCGCGATCTGGACCTCCGGCGAACCGGTGTCCGTCTCGTGCTTGCCGAACTTCTGAACGTGCTCCAGCTTCTCTTCCTTGGTGAGGGGCATGCTTCTCCTCTCGATGATGACGTCACCCAGGTCTCAGCTCGCCGCGAAGGAAGACGCGAGACGGCCGAGGCCGGGCCCACCAGTAGGGTAGCGGATTCCCCATGAATGCGCCGTTTTCAAGCCAGGCAGAGGCCGCCGCGACCGCGTGGAGCGTCCCTGCGCTCGCAGCCGGGTACTCGGTCGCCGGCGAGCCGCCCGTGACGGCCGCGGTCGGCTGTGACCTTGCGACGATCTTCCGGATCGCGTCGGTCACGAAGCCGTTCACAGCCACGCTCGCGCTCGAGCTCCTCGACCTCGAAGCCGCGACCGGGGTCTGGCCCGCCGACGTGCGGATCCGGCACCTGCTCTCGCACACGAGCGGCTACGACTGCGAGTGCGGCGACCTGGCGAGGTTCGGCGTCGCCGACGATGCACTCGAGCGGGCCGTCGACGAGCTCCCCGGCGTGCACCGGTTCCTGGACGTCGATCAGGCGTGGTCGTATGCGAATACCGGCTACTGGCTGGCCGCCCACCTGGCCGCCTCGCGGGCCGGTGGTACCTACGAGGATGCGGTTGCGGCGCATCTGATCGGCCCGGCCGGGCTCGAGTCGACGTCGTTCGGCGAGCCGGAGCTCGCCGGCACCGGCGCGGAGGCCGAATCAGGCCCGTATCCACGGGCCCGCCGCCCTTCGGGTGGGCTCGTCTCGAACGTGCCCGATCTGCTCCGCTTCGGGCACTGGCATCTGGCCCAGCCCGGATCGGCGCGGCTGCGCGCCGCCTACGGCCAACCCACCGTCGGGGTCTACGGGCTCGGGCTCGCGGGCGAACGCGTCGCCGGCACCGAGGTCTGGGGCCACGGCGGCTCGTACGGGGGCTTCCAGTCGTCGCTGCTCGTCGTTCCGGAGCGCCGCGCGGTGTTCGCTGGGCTCACGAACAGCAGCACGGGCGGACACGCGCTCCGCATGCTCGAGGACGCCTTCTTCGAGCAGATCCTCGGCGCGCGGCGGCTGCGCCCCGAGCCGATCGATCTCCCGGAAGCGGTCCGCGCCTCCTACACGGGCACCTACGAGAACGAGGGCGGCCGCTACGACGTGAGCACGACCCAAAACGGCCTTGTCGTCGCGTTCGAGGGGATCGACTACCCGGCCCAGCCGGTCGGCCCAGCCGCATTCGAGGTGACCGAAGGCGAGGCCGTCGGCGAGCAGTTCGACTTTCCGCTCGAGGGCTTCGGCCGCTTCTCGAGCAGGCTCGCAGAGCGGGTCGCGACGTGAGGGCGGCGGTTGCCGCGGGCCACCCGGCAACGGCGGCGGCCGGCGCAGAGATCCTCGCCGCCGGAGGTAGCGCCGCCGATGCAGCCGTGGCGGCGTCCCTCGTCTCCTGCGTGGCAGAGACGTTGATGACCGGGCTGCTCGGGGGCGGACATGCGATCTACTACGACGCCGGCAGCGGGGCCGTCCGCAACCTCGACTGCTTCGTCTCGGTGCCCTCGGGCCGTGGTGCGCCCCTGGAGTCGATGCCCGTCCGGTTCGGCGACGCGATCGTGGACTATGCGATCGGCGCCGCCTCCTGCGCAGTGCCCGGGCTCCCTGCCGGGCTCGACGCTCTCTGGCAAGCACACGGCCGTCTCCCCTGGGCCGATCTCGTCGAGCCTGCTCTCAGGGCCGCTCGCGCCGGCGTTGCGCTGACGAAAGCACACGCTTCGTGTCTCGCGATGCTCGAGCCCGTGATGACGATGCGCGAAGGCGCCGGGATCTATGCGCCGGGGGGTGCGCTGCTCACGGAGGGCGACCTGCTCCGTCAGCCGGGTCTCGTTTCGGCCCTGGAGCTCGTTCGCGACGAAGGCGTCACGTCGGTCTACGGCGGCTCGATCGCGTCGGCCTTGCTCGCGCTGATGGCCGAGCGTGAGGGATCGATCACGGCCGGCGACCTCGCCTCCTACCGGGTGACCTGGTCCGAGCCCGTGGCGTCGAGCTTCGAGGGGCGCCGCGTGCAGACGCGGGCCGGCCTCTCGGGGATCCCGGAGACGCTCGCCCGTTTCGACCCGGCGGGCGGCCCCGATGCGCTGCTCGCTGCGCTCGAACAGGCCACGACGATCGACGGTGACACCACGAACGTCACGGTCGTGGACAGCGAGGGCAGCGCCTGCGTGCTGACGTCGAGTCTCGGTCTCGGGTCCGGCGACTGGCTCCCCGGCCTCGACCTGCATCTGAACAGCATGCTCGGCGAAACCGACCTCATCCGCGAGCCCCTTCGGCCCGGAACGCGCATGGCGAGCATGATGGCGCCGACGCTGGTGTTCGACGGCGAGGCGCTCGAGCTCGGGATCGGAGCCGCAGGCGGCACGCGCCTCCGCACCGCGCTCGTCGGTGTTCTCGCAGCCGTTCTGCACGAGGACGCCACACCTCAGGCGGCGATCGACCGGCCTCGCTTCCATCCGGCCGGAAACGTGGTGAACGCCGAGCCCGGCGTCGACGAGGTCTGGCTCGCCGGCCTCGAAGCGCGTGGCCGGGAGGTGCTTCGCTTCCCCGGACTGCACCACTACTTCGGCGGCGTCAGCGCGGTCGGGCGCCGGGGGCCGGGCGCCGATCCGCGCCGAAGCGGCGCCGTCTGCCTCCCCTAGCGGCCGGGCGGCTCAGACCGGCGGCTGCGCTGCCCTGGTCTGCTCGACATCGCGGGCGATCTGCTCGACGAGCTCCGCCTCGCTGCCGAACGCGCGCTCGTCACGCAGCCGCTGCCAGAGCTCGACCACGAGCCGGTCGCCGTAGAGGTCGCCCTCCCAGTCGAGCAGGTACGCCTCGATTCGGCGCTCCGTGCCGCCGTAGTGCGGGTTGACCCCGATGGAGACCGCGGCGCGTCGCTCGTCGACCGCGCCCGCGTAGATTCCGAAGCCGGGGACCAGCACCTCCGGGTCGACCGCGAGGTTCGCCGTCGGGAAGCCGAGCGTGCCGCCGCGCCGGTCGCCGCCGACGACCTGCCCTTCGACCTCGAGCGGCCGGCCGAGCAGCCGGGCTGCGTCCTCGACGTCACCGGCCTGAGCGAGCTGGCGGATCCTGGTCGACGACACACCCTCGACAAGGGGAACCTCTCGGGCGTCGACGCCGAGGTCGCGCAGGAGCGCGAGATCGCCGGCACGGCCCTTCCCGAAGTGGAATCCCGTTCCGGCAACCACCACCTCGGCCCCGATCCCGAGGAGGTACTGCCGGGCGAAGTCGGCCGGCTCGAGCGCCGCGATCTCGGGGCGGAACTGAACGACGAGCACATCCTCGACACCGGCGGCCTCGAGCAGCTCGAGCCGCCGCTCGAGGGTCGCCAGGAGCTCGACCCGCTTGCCGAGCACGGTCCGCGGGTGCGGGTGGAAGGTGACGACCGTGGGTCGGAGAGCGCCACCCCGGCCGGCGTCGACCGCGGCCCGGACGACGGCGCGATGGCCGAGATGAACGCCGTCGAAGGTGCCGATCGCGACCGCGCGCGGGCACATCTCGAGCTCTGCCGCCGACCGCGCCACGTTCACGCGGCTGTCCCGCCGTTCGCGTCGTCCAGGGCAAGGACGCCGGCCCGGACGTTCTCGGGTACCCGGTCGAGGGCGCCCGCAGGGAGCAGCGCCAGTGCGTCGGCCACCGGCAGAAGCACAGCCTGATCGACGACGCGCGACTCTGCGACCTCGAACGGCCCGACCGCAGTCCGGCGCAGGGTCGTGCAGTGGCCGTCGAGTGCCTGGGCGATCGACCGGACGTAGGTGCCCGAGCTGACGTGGAGCGCAAGGCGCACCGTCTCCCCGGTGTACGCGACGACCTCGAGCGAGTGCACGAGCGATCGCCGCACCGGCATCTCGACGACGACGCCCCGGCGCGCGAGCTTGTAGGCGCGCTCGCCGCCGATCTTGACCGCCGACGCGGCGGGGATCGGCAGCTCGACCTCACCGCGCAGGCCCTCGAGCGCTTCCTCGAGCGCAGGCTGCGCGGGTGCCGGATGGTGCTCGAGCTGCTCGCCTTCCGGATCGCCGGTCGACGTCGTCGACGTCAGATCGACGTCGGTCACGTAGCGCTTGTCCAGGCCGACGAAGCAGGGAGCGAGCCTGGTGGCAGCTCCCGACAACAGCACCAGCAGGCCGGTCGCAAACGGGTCGAGTGTCCCTGCGTGACCGGTCCGCGCACGCGTCTGGCGCCGCAGGGCTGCCACGATCGCAAAGGACGACGGCCCCGCCGGCTTGTCGACCAGCGCGACCCCGACCGGCCTAAGGCTTCTCGGCGGCGGCACCGTCGCCCTGCGTCGCCAGCGCGAACTCGCGGCGGATGAAGTCGATGATCTCGTCGATCGAGCGCTCCGATGAGAACCCGGCGGCCTGCCGGTGCCCGCCTCCGCCGGAGGCGCGGGCGATGGCCGAGACGTCGACCTCGTCGTGGGACGAGCGCAGCGAGATCCGGCGGGCCGGCCCTTCGTTCCGTGGCGGCTCACGGATCAGCGCCACCATTTCCGAGCCTTCGACCGCGCGCAGGTAGTCGATGATCCCCTCGGAATAGGGCTCTTCGGCCCCGACGTCCTCGAAGTCGTCCTTCAGCAGGTAGGACACGACGAGCCGGCCGCCCTCGAAGAGCTGTGCGCGCTCGAGCGCGCGTGCGAGCAGCTTCAGCTTCGCGAACTGGACCGTCTCGTAGACGTGTTGGAAGATGCCGTGC
This sequence comes from uncultured Thermoleophilia bacterium, assembly GCA_963703445.1. Lineage (GTDB taxonomy): Bacteria > Actinomycetota > Thermoleophilia > Gaiellales > Gaiellaceae > PALSA-600. Next base: position 781,667 of record CAVPEK010000001.1, read on the forward strand.
ACGTCGGCTCCGGCTTCGACGAGCTCGGCGGCGAGCCGCAGCGATTTCGGCGTGGTGTTCGTGTACTGGAACCGGCCTGTGTCGGTGACAAGCCCGACGTAGAGCGCCGCGGCGATCCCGGGTGTCAGCGGGACTCCGAGCTCGCGCAGGACGTCGCGCACGATCTCCGCGGTCGACGATGCGTCAGCGACGATGAGGTTGACGGTGCCAAAGGACGAGTTGTCGTGATGGTGGTCGACGTTGACGACGACCTTCGCGCCTTCGAGCAGGGTGGGCTCCGGCCCGATCCTGCGCTCGTTGGCGCAGTCGACGGCGACCAGGGCCCGCTCTCCCAGGTCGGACGGCGGCTCCCGCTGCAGCTCCGACAGGTCCAGGAAGCTGTACTCCCCGGGAGTCGGCCCGGCGCCCGACAGGTACATCACGACGTCCTTGCCGAGCGTCCTCAGGCCGAGCGTCGTCGCCAGCATCGACCCGAGCGCGTCGCCGTCCGGGTTCTCGTGCGCGACGACGACGAACCGGTCATGCGACCGGATCGCGTCCGCGACGGCCTGGAGGTCATTCTGGGTGGTGGTCTGGCTCATCTCCGGGCATCCCTGTGTCTTCCTCGGGTGGTTCCGCGGGCAGGTCCGCGGCAACCTCGTCGATCAGCTTCGTCATGCGGACGCCTCGCTCGACGGAGTCATCGTAAGCGAAGGTGAGCGTCGGCGTCCGGCGCAGGCTGAGCTGCCGGTTGATCTTGGCCTGCAGGACTCCGCGCGCGGAATCGAGTCCGGCAAGCGTCGCGTTGCGCTTCTTCTCGTTGCCGAAGACCGACACGTAGATCCGCGCCTCGCCGAGATCCGGAGACACGACCACGCCGGTGACGGTCACCATGCCGATGCGCGGGTCCTTCAGCTCGCCGACGCCTTCCGCGACCACGGCGCGGACGGATTCATTGACTCGACGCATGCGCTCGGACACCTCGGGAGCCTAGATGGCCTCAGTCGTCGTCGGGTGCGACGAGCAGCCGTTCGCAGCGAACGAGCGTCCAGTCGCCGGAGGCGAGCCAGCGTTCGGCTCCGTCGGCCAACTCCTCGGCGTCCCGCGCCGAGCGCCCCACGCAGGCCAGCGTCAGAGTCGCACGCTGCCAGAGATCGTGATGGTCGACCTCGGCGATCGCAGCACCGAAGCGGTTGCGAAGGTTGTCCTTCGCCGAGCGCACGTACTGGCGCTTGCCTTTGAGCGACGACGCCTCGGGGAAGTGCAGCTCGACGGTCAGGATCGCGACGAAGCCCGACGCCATCCGGGAGATCGCTACGCGGCGTCGGCCGAGCTCGAGCCGCCGGCCGGCTCGTCGAGCGAGGTCCGCTCGACCTCGCGCGTCTCGAACACCTCGAGGACGTCGCCTTCGCGGAGGTCGTTGAAACCGTCGAGGAGGATGCCGCACTCGAACCCCTCGGTCACCTCGCGGACATCGTCCTTGAAGCGGCGCAGCTGCGACACGGTCGTCTCGTAGATGCGCGTGCCGTCGCGGAAGAGCCGGACGCTCGAGTTCCGGCGAACGAGACCGCTCGTGACCATGCAGCCTGCGATCGTGCCGAGCCGTGAGACCTTGAACAGCGCCCGTACCTCGACCTCGCCGATGATCGCCTCGGTCTCGACGGGTGTGAGCATCCCGACCAGGGCCTGCTCGATCTCTTCCGTCAGCTGATAGATCACGCGGTAGAGGCGGATCTCGACCCCGGCCCGCTCGGCCACGGCGCGCACCTCGGCCGACGGACGGACGTTGAAGCCGACGATCATCGCGGTCGATGCGGCCGCCAGGTTCACGTCGTTCTCGGTGATGCCGCCGACGCCGGTGTGGATCACGTTGACGCGCACCTCGGGGTGCTGGATCTTGCCGAGCTCCGAGACGATCGCCTCGACCGACCCCTGGACGTCGCCCTTGATGACGATGTTCAGGTCCTGCACGCCTCCGGCCTGCATCTGCTCGAAGAGCTTGTCGAGCGAGACACCGCCGCTCCGCTGCTTCGCCATCGCCTCGCGCCGCAGGCGCTCACCGCGCTGCTGCGCGAGCTCGCGGGCGCGCCGCTCGTTCTCGACGACCCGGCCGAGCTCGCCGGCGGGCGGTGGACGGTCGAAACCGAGGATCTCGACCGGCTCGCCCGGGCGCGCCTGCTGGATGCGCTCGCCGAGATAGTCGTAGAGGGCACGTACGCGGCCCCATGCATCGCCCGCGACGATCGCGTCGCCGACCCTGAGGGTGCCGCGATGGATCAGCATCGTCGCGACCGGGCCGCGGCCGACGTCGAGGCGCGACTCGATGATCGGGCCGGAAGCGTCCGCGGAAGGGTTCGCGCGCAGGTCGAGCTCGGCATCTGCCACGAGCAGGATGCGCTCGAGCAGGTCGTCGAGGTTCTCGCCCTGCTTGGCCGAGACACGTGCAACCTGCACGTCCCCTCCCCACTCCTCGGGCTGCAAGCCTTCGGTTGCGAGCTCGCTCAGCACGCGGTCGGGATTCGCGTCGGGCAGGTCGATCTTGTTGACCGCGACGACGATCGGAACGTCGGCGGCGCGCGCGTGGGAGATCGATTCCTTGGTCTGCGGCATGACACCGTCGTCGGCCGCGACGACCAGCACCGCAATGTCGGTCACCTTGGCGCCTCGTGCGCGCATCGCCGTGAAGGCTTCGTGGCCCGGTGTGTCGAGGAACGTGATCCGGCGTCCGTTGTGATCCGCCTGGTACGCGCCGATGTGCTGGGTGATCCCGCCGGCTTCCGTCGAGACGACGCGCGTCTTCCGGATCGCGTCGAGCAGGGTCGTCTTGCCGTGGTCGACGTGCCCCATGATGGTCACGACGGGCGGACGCGCCTCGAGCGTCTCTTCTGCATCCTCGAACGCCTCCGGCTCGACGTCGTCGTCGTCGGCGTGCTTGATCGTCACCTCGCGCTCGAGCTCTGCGGCGATCAGCTGCACCTCGTCGTCGGTGAGCGACTGCGTCGCGGTCTTCATCGTGTTGAGGTTCATCAGCAGCTTGATGATCTGCGGCATGGCCACACCGAGCGCCTGCGAGAAGTCGCGGAGCGTGACACCCGACTCGACGGTGACGGGCCCGGTCTGGGCGACGACCTCGCGGGGCTGCCTGGGACCGCGGTCTGCGGGGCGATCGCCGGGCCGCTGGCGCTGGCCCTGCCCGGGCCGGCCGCCTCCCTGGTCGATCACGACGCGGCGCCGGCCCTTCGGGCCGCCGCCACGCGGTCTGATCGGTCTGTTCGGTTTGCCGTTAGCCATCGGTGATCAAGTGTAGAGACGGGACAGGTCCGGGTCGACGTGGACGGTCGAGCGCAGGATGCGGGCGAATGCCCTGCGCGACGCCGCGCGGTCGAAACACTGCAGGCGCCGACAGGTGTAGACACCGCGGCCGCTCCCGCCTCCGGCAACGAGGGTGCCGCGCTCCGCATGGAAGCGCTGCAGCTCGCTCTGAGGCGCCTTGCGACCGCAGCCGGCGCAGGTCCGGACCGGTTCTTCGCTCGTTACCTGGCCTCCTCGATCGGGATACCGGCGTTCGGATCGTCCTCGACGTGCTCGGGATGCCCGGCGCCGCTCTCGAGCGTCTGGTCCTCGCCCAGGACGGGCGCATCGCCCGGGCCGGCAGGGAACGACTCCGGCTCGGGGCTCCCGAATGCAGCTGCATCCTCGGTGACCGCCTCGGGCTCGGCGGTGTCCGACAGCGCCTCCAGCTCGGGCTCCGACTCGGCGACGATCGGATTGTCCTCGCCGTCGACCTCGTGCAGCGCAAGCTCCTGGTGTGCGGGCACGCCGCAGTACTTCGAGCCCGGCAGTGCGGCGTTCGGGCAGCGCTTGCCGTTCGACAGGACCGCCGCGCAGCGGCCGGAGACATCGTTCTCGTCACCGGGCTCGCCGCCACCGAAGGCCGCGTCTGCTTCCTGCTGTGCGAACTCGGTGTCGGAGGTGATGTCGATCTTCCAGCCGGTGAGGCGTGCGGCGAGGCGGGCGTTCATGCCTTCCTTGCCGATTGCGAGCGCGAGCTGGTCGTCGGGGACGACCACGGTCGCCTCCCTGCCCTCGTCGTCGAGGTAGACCTCGCGGACGCGGGCCGGCGACAGCGCCTTCGCGACGAAGCGCGCCGGCTCGTTGTTCCACGGGATGATGTCGATCTTCTCGCCGCGGAGCTCGGACACGACCATGCGAACGCGGGACCCGCGCGGGCCGACGCAGGCGCCGACCGGGTCGACCCCCTGCGCATGCGACTCGACCGCGATCTTCGACCGGTACCCGGGCTCGCGTGCGACGCCGCGGATCTCGACGAGACCGTCGGCGATCTCGGGCACCTCGAGCTCGAAGAGCGTCTTGATCAGCTCCGGATCGCGGCGCGAGAGGATGACCTGCGGGCCCTTCGTGCCGGTGCGAACCTCGCGGATCACCGCCTTGATGCGCGAGCCCTGCTCGTAGCGCTCGCCGTCGACCTGCTCGGGCCCGGGCAGCAGCGCCTCGACCTTGCCGAGGTCGACCAGGATGTTGCGGCGGTCGCCGGTCTGCTGGACGATGCCGGTGACGACCTCGCCGACGCGGTCGATGTACTCGTCGTACATCATCTCGCGCTCCGCCTCACGGATGCGCTGCAGGATCACCTGCTTCGCGGTCTGCGCGGCGATGCGGCCGAAGTTCTCCGGCGTGACGTCCTCACGCTGGATGAGATTCTCCGGCACCTGCGACCAGTCGATCTCCAGGTCGTCGTCGGAGAGCAGCGTGTGGTTCTTCTCGCCGGTCTCCTCTTCGATGCGCTCCAGGTCGTCGATCGCGTGCTCGCGCGCCTCGTCGAGCAGGCGCAGCTCGAGGTCCTCGGGAAGCTCGATCGCGAAGACGCGGAAGTCGCCCTTGTCGTCGAGCTCAACGGTCGCGTGCCGGGAGGCGCCCGGCGTCTTCTTGTACGCCGCCAGCAGCGCGTCCTCGAGGGCCGCGACCAGCGTCCCGCTCTCGATTCCCTTCTCGCGCTCGATCTCGCGAACGGCGTCAACGATCTCCTGGCTCATAGTTCCAGCTCCCAACGGCGGCGAAGCCGCCGCGTCCGCTCTTTGATGAGCTCCGTCAAGCCTACGCTCACACTTCCCGCTCCCAGCGGCGGCGAAGCCGCCGCTGTGCGCTCTTTGATGAGCTCCGCTCGCTCACACTTCCCGCTCCCAGCGGCGGCGAAGGCCGCTGTGCGCTCTTGATGCTCCGTCAAGCCTACGCTCATGCCGACTTCCCTTCATCGATCAGATTGGCCCGCACGATCTGGTCGTACGGTATGTCTGCCGGTTCGGCACCGTTCTGGATCCGGGCGGACCGTTCACCGGCGGAGAGCACCGTGCCGCGGGCGCGACCGGTCTCCAGCTTCACGCGCACGTTCTGGCCGACGGCGCGCTCGAAGTGCGCCTTCGTCCGAAGCGGACGTTCGAAGCCCGGTGACGAGACTTCGACCGCGTATTCGTCGAGATACGGCCGCAGGACATCCGTGACGCGCTCACAGAGTGCGTGGTCGACGCCTTGCGGATGGTCGACATAGACGCAGAACCGCTCCTTGCCCGTCAGCTCGAGTGCGAGCACCTCCACCCCGGGCAGAGTCGATTCGACCGTCCTTGCGACGTCGCGCTGCAGTTGTCTCTCCTTGATGTGTGTTGCCGAGGCCATGTGCGACCAGCCCCCTGGAATGAAAAATGGGCGCCGCGCGCCCATCTCGAACGTGCTCGAAATGTCGCCTGGAAGGTAGCAGAATCCCGTTATTCCAGGATGATCGTGACCGGTCCGTCGTTCACGAGCTCGACGGCCATACGGGCGCCGAACGTCCCCGTCTCGACCGTCACACCGAGCCCGCGCAGGGTCTCGCAGAACAACTCGTAGAGCGGCTCGGCCACCTCGGGGCGCGCAGCGGCCGAGAAGCTCGGGCGGTTCCCCTGCGTGCTGTCGGCGAACAGCGTGAACTGGCTGACCACGAGCGCCGCCCCGCCCGAGTCGAGGAGGGAGCGGTCCAGCCTGCCTTCGTCGTTCTCGAAGATCCGCAGCCTGGCGGCCTTTTCCGCCAACCGCACCGCCTCGCGGTCGGTGTCCCGGTCCGCGACGCCCAGGAGAATGCAGAGCCCGGGCCCGATCGAGCCACCGGGAACCACCGCTGCGCGCGAAACGCGTTGGATGACGGCTCTCACTGCCCGTCGAGGTCGAGGATCCGTGCGGCATAGGTCTCCGAGCCCGGATCCATCGTGCTGGCGAGCTTGTAGTGGCCGTTCGCCTCGGCGGTCCGCCCGAGATGCTCGAGCGCCCGGCCGAGTGCGTAGTGCGCGTAGTGGTCGGTCGGTGAGAGCTCCTCGACGATCGTGCGGAACTCACGCTCTGCGTCCTCCCAGCGGGCGAGGCGAAAGTAGGCGATGCCGAGCGCCTCGCGGATCGACGCCTGCTCCGGCTCGAGCTTCTTGGCCCGTTCGAGCGGCACGGTCGCCTGGGCGGCCATGCCGGTGCGGAGGCGCTTCTGGCCTTCGCGGAAGAGGGTGTACGCGTCGCTCATCGAGCCCGACGGCCGCCTCTATCCCAGGAGCCTCTCGACCTCGTCGAGGATCTCGCTCGCGATCGCGGCCTTCGATGTCTTGGGGACAACGCGGTCGCCGTCGCGGGTGATCAGCACCACTTCGTTCTCCCCCACGTCGAACCCGATGTCGGGCCGGCCGACATCGTTGAAGACGACCAGATCCGCGTTCTTCGTCTCGAGCATGGCTCGTTTGCGGGCAAGGCCCTCCTCGCCGTGCTCCGCCCCGAACGCGACGAGCACCTGGCCGGCGCGTTTCTGGTCGCCGAGCGCGCGGGCGACGTCGGGTGTCGGCTGCAGCTCGACCGTCCAGCTTTGCTCGTCCTTCGGGCGTTTGGCCGCGAGCGCCTCGGCGGGCCGATAGTCCGCGACGGCGGCGGCGAGCAGGGCGACGTCCACGTCGGGCAAGGCCAGGGCCGCACCGAGCATCGACTCCGCGGTCGGCGTCGGTATGGCTTCGATCCCGTGCGGCGTGGCGACCGACAGGTTCGCCGCGAGCAGGATCACCTCGGCACCGCGCCGCCGGGCCTCCTCGGCGAGCGCAACCCCCATTCTCCCGGAGGAGCGGTTCCCGACGAACCGGACGCTGTCGAGCGGCTCGCGGGTGCCGCCCGCCGTGATCAGAACCCGGCGGCCGGCGAGCGAGCCGGGCTCGAGCAGTTGCGTCGCGCGGGCGGCGATCTCGGCCGGCTCGGCGAGGCGGCCGACTCCCCACTCTCCCTCGGCCATCTCCCCCTCATCGGGCCCGACCAGCTCGACGCCGCGGGCGCGGAGCGCCTCGACGTTGGCGCGGGTTGCCGGATGAGCCCACATGCGCGGGTTCATCGCCGGCGCAACGAGCACCGGCCCGCGATGGGCGAGAGCCGCCTCGGTGAGCACGTTGTCGGCGATCCCGTGCGCGAGCTTCGCCAGGGTATTCGCGGTGCAGGGCGCGACGACGAGCAGGTCGGCGCGGGTCAGATGGGGGTAGACGTCGTCCTGCGGCCGGCCGCGCCGGGCGAGCGCGAGGAAGGTCTCCTCGCTCACGAAGCGCTGAGCGCCGGGCGTGACGAGCGGGATCACCTCGTGCCCGGCCTTGACCAGGAGGCGCGTCAACTCGCACGCCTTGTAGGCAGCGATGCCGCCCGTGACACCCAGAAGGACCCGGCTCATGCCTGAATGATGCCGGTCCAGCACGAGACTGCCCACCTCGCGAATCTGGTTCGGCGCAGCCGAATCAGATTCGGGCGACTACTTCTTTGGGTAGTCGTAGACGATCTTGCCCTCGGCGATTTCTTCGAGGGACATCGTCAGGTAGTTCTTCGAGCGCGACTCGATCAGCGGCGGCGCGAACTCGTCGAACGTGCCCTCGCCCAGCTGGTGGTGGTAGTTGTTGATCTGCCGGGCACGCTTGGCCGCGACGATCACCAGCGAGTAGCGAGAGTCGACCTTTTCCATCAATTCGTCGATGCGGGGATGAATCATGGTCGCGGCATGGTAGCGGTCACGCCGAGCTCCCGGGCAACGATCTCCGCCAGCCGGTCTGCGGCGGCGGCACGATCGTCGTTTTCGACCACGTGATCGAACTCCCCACTCTCGGCCAGCTGCCGGCGTGCCGTCGCCATCCGCTCCTCGATCACCCCGGAGCTCTCGGTGGCGCGCTCGCGCAGGCGTCGCTCGAGCTCGGTCTCGGGGGCGGTCACGAAGATCGTCACGGCCGGCTCGACCCGTCGTTTCACCCTGAGCGCCCCTTCGGTCTCCAGCTCGAGCAGCGGCGCCTTGCCCAGGGCGCGCAGACGGTCGATCTCGGAGTTGAGCGTCCCGTAGCGGTTGCCGACGTAGTCGACCCACTCCAGGAACTCGCCGGCCTGCTCTTTTGCCTCGAACTCGTCCGGCGTCAGGAACCAGTAGTGCTCGCCGTTTCGCTCGCCGGGGCGCTGCGGCCGGGTCGTCGCAGAGACGGCCAGCGCGAGCTCGGAGAATCGCGGCAGGACCAGCTGGATCAGCGTGCCCTTCCCGGCCCCGGACGGGCCGGTGACCACGAAGACGGGCCTGCCGGCCTTAACGGTGGTTGAAGAGGTCAATCAGCTCGTGTCGCTGTCGGTCGGAGAGGCCGCCGACCGTCTTCGACTGGCTGATGCGGCACTGGTTGAGCAGGCGGGCGGCTTTCACGCGACCGAACTTCGGAACCGCCATGAGCATGTCGAAGACCTTCGCGGTCGAGACGAACTCAGGCGGCTCTCCGAGGATCTGCTCGATCGAGACGCTGCCGGACTTCAGGTCCTTCTTCAGTTGCGCTCGCTTGACACGAATGTCGTTGGCTCGCTTGAGGGCTTCCATCCGCTGGTCGAGCGAGCGGACCGGAGCTTGGACCTGAGTCTGAGGAGGCACCATGAGCGCAGCATCCTACCAACCTGCCAGCGCCGTGCAACTAGGACCTTTCCAGGCTAGTTGGCCATCTTGGCAACGGATTCGTGCGCCGCGCCGAATGCATCCTCGGGACGATCGAAGCCGGCGCGGTGTGCTTCGTCGATCAACTCGGCGCGCACGCGCGACGGCGCGTCGACATCCGCGAACAGCACCGTCCCGAGCGCGACGTGCGTCGCTCCGCACGCGATCAACTCGAGCGCGTCGCGTCCGTCTTGAACGCCGCCCATCGCGACGATCGGCAGTGCGGTCACACGTCGCGCCGCGAAGACGGCGGCGAGCGCCACCGGTTTCAGCGCCGGTCCGGAGTAGCCGCCGACACCGCGTTCGAGCTTCGTCGTCAGGCGCGCGTCGAGCGCGACGCCGCGCAGCGTGTTGATCATGGTGACCCCGTCGGCACCGGCTTCCTCGACCGCGCGTACCGTCTCGCCCATGTCCCAGGAGTGCGGCGAAACCTTGGCGTAGAGCGGCTTTGCGGTCACGCGACGGCAGGCGCGGACGATCTCCGCCGCCGACTCCGGCGCCTCGTCCACGTTCGGGCAGCTGAGGTTCAACTCGATGCACGCGACGTCGTCGCGCGCTAGTTGCTCGCACGTCTCTACGTAATCGCGCACTGAGAAACCACCTACCGAAACCCAGATCGGGACGTCGATCGTGCTGGCCAAACGCGGCAGCGTTTGGCCGAGGAACGCGACACGACCGGGATTCGCGAGACCGATCGAGTTGAGCATCCCGTGGTCCGTTTCCGCGATGCGAACCGGTGGATTTCCTTCGCGTGGTTCGGGTGTGACGGTCTTCGTCACGAACGCGTCGAAGAGCGCCGCGACGTCGGGCGCGGTGAGCGCGTCAAGACATCCACTCGCGTTCAGGAGAAGCACAAAACCGGTCCTTCCACGCACAACCTTTTCAGTTCTCCGTCGATTTCGACCACGCAGCCGTAACACGCGCCGTACCCGCAGGCCATCGGCGCCTCCCACGCGAGCTGCGCGTCTGGACAGAGCTGCGCGAACAGCCTCGAGCATCGGCTCCGGACCGCACGCGAGCACGGCGCGGTCGCGAGGCAGCGCGTCGGTGACGAGCACCGGGTCGATCACGACCTCGGCATTCGGAACGAGCGCAGCAGCTTCGGCGTGCCACTCGGATCTGAAGCCGAGCACTGCGGGCGGTCGCTCGAGCGCCTCGGAGAGATACGGCAACGGTGCGAGCCCGATGCCGCCGCCTACCAGCACCGGCCGGTCGACGTCGAGCCGGAAGCCTCTTCCGAGCGGACCGAACACGTGGATCGATTCGCCGGGTTCGAGCTCCGCGAGCGCGCGCGTGCCGGGACCGATCGGATCAAGCAGGAAGGCAAGTTCCCCGGGCGGCGCGAGGCACAGCGACATCGGCCGCGGCAGGACCCGGCCGGGGGCCTCGAGCATGAAGAACTGACCGGGCGTGCCTGCATCGAGCCCTCCGCGGTCGACCCGGACGAGCACGTAAGGCCCGACCGCCTCGACCGCCGACGACGCTACGACGCTCTCGCCGAGGCCTCGACATCGATCCGCTCCTGCAGGGAGAGCGCGGTCTCGGCGCGTGCGTTGGCGATCGCGTGCACGGCGGCCGCAGCGCCGGCGATCGTCGTGATGCACGGGATCCGCGCCGCCAGGGCCGCCTCCCGGATCAGATATCCGTCCGAGCGCGGCCCCGAGCCGCCTTCGGGCGTGTTCACGACGAGGTTGCAACGGCCTCGGCGAATCAGGTCGACGACGCTCGGCTCCTCGCCCGGCGTGCTCACCTTGCGCACCTCGTCGACCTCCAGCCCGGCGCCGCGCAACGTCTGGGCCGTGCCGTGGGTGGCGACGACCTGGAAACCGAGCCCGACGAGCGCCGCGGCGACCGGAACCGCGGCAGCCTTGTCGTCCTGGCGCACCGAGAGGAAGACGACACCGTCGCGGGGCAGCGGCCGGCCGGCGGCGCGCTCGGCCTTCGCGAAGGCGGTCGGCAGGTCGCTGGCGCTCGCCATCACCTCGCCGGTGGCGCGCATCTCGGGCCCGAGCACGGGGTCGGCTCCAGGGAAGCGGGCGAACGGCAGGACCGCCGCCTTGACGCTCACCTGGCGCGGCGGCCGTTCGGCGGGGAGATCGAGGTCGGAGAGCTTCTCACCGGCCGCGAGGCGACAGGCTGCCGCGACGAGATTGACGCCGGTCGCCTTCGAGGCGAACGGCACGGTGCGGGAAGCGCGCGGGTTGACCTCGAGGACGAACACGACGTCGTCGACGACCGCGAGCTGAACGTTCAAGAGCCCCACCACTCCCAGCGCAGGCCCGAGTCGCTTGACGATCGAGGAGATCTCCGCGGAGGCTGCGACTCCGAGCGACTGAGCGGGCAGCACGCACGCGGAGTCGCCCGAATGCACGCCGGCTTCCTCGACGTGCTGCATGATCGCGCCGACGTAGGTGGTCTCGCCGTCGCACAGAGCGTCGACGTCGATCTCGATCGCGTACTCGAGGAAGCGGTCGACGAGCGTCGGCCCGTGCACGCCGTGAAACGCCTCGACGACTTGTTCCTCGGTGTGACAGACGCGCATCGCACGCCCGCCGAGCACATACGACGGCCGCACGAGCACGGGGTAGCCGATCCGGCGCGCCGCTTCGGCTGCCTCGACTCCCGAGCGCGCGATCCCCCAGTCGGGGCAGCGAATGTCGAGCTCCGCGAGCAGCTTGCCGAAGCGCTGGCGGTCCTCCGCGAGATCAACGGCATCGAACGGCGTCCCGAGGATCGAGAACCCAGCCGCCTCGATCGCCCGTGCGAGCTTGAGCGGCGTCTGACCGCCGAACTGAATCACGACCCCGACCGGCTGCTCGCGTTCGCAGACCGCGAGGACCGACTCCGTGTCGAGCGGCTCGAAGTAGAGGCGGTTGGAGGTGTCGTAGTCGGTCGACACCGTCTCCGGGTTGCAGTTCACCATCACGGCCTCGTAGCCGAGCTCGCGATACGTCTGCACCGCGTGCACGCAGCAGTAGTCGAACTCGACGCCCTGCCCGATGCGGTTCGGCCCCGAGCCGAGGATCACCACGCGCTCGCGCTCGCCCAGAGGTGCGCGTTCGTCCTGCTCGCCCCAGGTCGCGTAGTAGTAGTTCGACGGTGCCTCGACCTCGCCCGCGACGGAGTCGATCCGCCGGTAGACCGGCGTCAGGGTGCGCTGGCGCTCCTCTTCGGCTGCAAGGCCGGCGAGCTCGTGACGGAACCACGGATGCAGCCCCTGCGGCTGCCACTCGAAGTCTCCTTCGAGCCCCCGCTTGGCCTTCACGAACGCCTCGATGAAGGAGCGGCCGATGCCCATCGTCTCGCCGACGGACTTCATCTGCGTCCCCAGCGTCGTGTCTGCGTTCGGGAACTTCTCGAACGCGAAGCGTGGGATCTTCACGACGACGTAGTCGAGCGTCGGCTCGAAGCTCGCGGGTGTGGTGCCGGTGAGGTCGTTCGGGATCTCGTCGAGGGTGTAACCGACGGCCAGCTTGCGCCGCGACCTTTGCGATCGGGTAGCCGGTCGCTTTCGACGCGAGCGCCGACGAGCGCGAGACGCGTGGGTTCATCTCGATCACCCGGATGTCGCCGGAGACCCGGTCGCGCGCGAACTGGATGTTCGAACCGCCGGTGTCGACGCCGACCGCACGAATGACCGAGATCGCTGCGTCACGCAGTTCCTGGTAGGCCTCGTCGCTGAGCGTCATCTGCGGCGCGACGGTGACGGAGTCGCCGGTGTGCACGCCCATCGGATCGAGGTTCTCGATCGAGCAGACGATCACAACGTTGTCGACTCGGTCGCGCACGACCTCGAGCTCGAACTCGTCCCAGCCGCGCACCGACTCCTCGACCAGCACCTGACTGATCGGTGACTCGGAGAGCCCGCGTTCGACCTGTGCCTGGAGCTGGTCCGGCGTGTCGGCGAAGCCTCCACCGTGTCCGCCGAGCGTGAACGCCGGCCGGACAACTGCGGGGAGCGCGATCCCGGCGAGATCATCGATCGACGTGACGATGCGCGATGTCGGCACCCGAAGACCACAATCCTCGACGGTTGCCTTGAACAGCTCGCGATCCTCTGCGCGCTGGATCGCATCGATCTTGGCGCCGATCAACTCGATGCCAAGCTCCTCGAAGATCCCCGCCTGCTGCAGCTCGCGGGCAAGGTTCAACGCGGTTCCGCCACCCATCGTGGCGAGCACAGCATCGGGGCGCTCTCGGCGCAGCACCGCAGCAACCCCCTCGAGGTCGAGCGGCTCGAGATATGTGCGGTCGGCGAAACCGGGGTCGGTCATGATCGTCGCCGGGTTCGAGTTGACGACGATCGTGCGAAACCCGTCCTCGCGCAGGACTTTCAGCGCCTGGCAGCCCGCGTAGTCGAACTCCGCTGCCTGGCCGATCACGATCGGGCCCGAGCCGATCAGGCAGATCGAGCGCAGGTCGTTGCGTCTAGGCAGCGGACTTCAGCTCCCCCACCCAGCCGCTGATGATCGACGCCGCGTCGTGTGGGCCCGGCGCCGCCTCCGGATGGAACTGCGCCGAGCGAGCACGCAGCTCCGGGTAGTCCAGGCCCTCGACCGTCCCGTCGTAGAGCGAGCTGTGCGTCACACCCGACTCGTCACCGTTGGCAACCGCGAAACCGTGGTTCTGGGAGGTGACGAGCACGCGCCGCGTGCGATGGTCGAGGACCGGGTGGTTCGCACCGCGGTGCCCGAAGGGAAGCTTGAACGTCTCCTTGTCGGTTGCGAGCGCGAGCAGCTGATGGCCGAGGCAGACCCCGAGCACAGGCGTGCGCCCGAGCAGCTCGCGGAGCATGGTCGTCTCGTCCGTCAGCGGCTCGGGGTCGCCTGGCCCGGGCGAGAGGAGCACGCCGTCGTAGCCCGCGAGCGTGTCGGCGTCGACGTCGTGCGGGAACACGTCCACGGCGGCGTCGTTCGCTGCGAGGCGACGGAGGATCGAGCGCTTGCAGCCGTAGTCGACGACCGCCACCCGCACTCGTCCCTCGGCCGCGAAGGTGTAGCGCTCGCTTGCCGACACACCCGAGACGAGCGCTGCGCCGGCCATCTCCGGCTGCGCACGAACAGCGGCGAGAACCTCGTCCACCGACGTCTCGCCGGTCACGGCCGCCGCGCGCATCGCGCCTCGATCGCGCAGATGCAGAACGAGGGAACGGGTGTCGATCCCCGTCAGCCCCACCACTCCGCGCTCGTGCAGCCAGTCAGTCCATTCGGGGCCGCGCGCGTCTCGCATCACGACCGCCTTTGCATGGGCCCGCCTCGACTCGTTGCGCGTCTCGGCGACCCCGTAGTTCCCGACCATCGGAGCGGTGAAGCAGACAATCTGCCCCTCGAAGCTCGGGTCGGTCGCCACCTCCTGGTAGCCGCTCATCGACGTCGTGAACACCGCCTCGCCGAACGCGAAGCCTTCGGCGCCGACCGACTGCCCTTCGAACACCGTGCCGTCCTCGAGAACCAGCGCTGCGGCATTCACTGGTGAAACGCCACCCGTCCTGCTGCGAGGGTCAGCTTGACGCGTCCGCGCAGTCGCTGGCCGAGGAGCCAGGAGTTGATCGAGCGCGAGCGGAACGCCGTCGGCTTCACACGCCAGGTGGCGTTCAGGTCGATCAGCGTGAGGTTCGCGGGCGCGCCCACCGCAATGCGCGGTCGGTCCAGCCCGAAGATCGCCGCCGGCCCTGCGGACATCCGTTGCAGGATCGTCTCGAGCGAGAGCAGTCCGGGCTCGACGAGCTGGGTGTACAGGACGGCGAACGACGTCTCGAGCCCTGTAACGCCGAAGGGCGCTGCTTCGAACGGAACATCTTTTTCCTCCGGCGAGTGCGGCGCATGATCGGTCGCGATCGCGGAGATGGTGCCGTCTCTCACCGCGTCCACGAGCGCGGTGCGGTCCTCGGCGCTCCGAAGCGGCGGGTTCATCTTCATGTTCGGGTCGAGCGTTCGCACCGCCTCGTCGGTGAGGCAGAGATGGTGTGGCGTCGCCTCGCCGCTCGCGCGGATCCCGGCCGCGTGGGCGCGCCGAAGATGCTCGACCGACTCGCGCGCCGAGAGATGCATCAGATGGACGGGCTGGCCGGTGTCGCCTGCAAGGTCGATGTCGCGCGCGACCATCAGACTCTCTCCGAGCGAAGGCCAGCCGCCAAGACCGAGCTCTTCAGCCACCGCGCCGGCGTGCGCGTGCCCGCCTCGCGTCAGCGACTGCTCCTCGCAGTGCACGGCGATCATCCGGCCGGTGATCGCGTTGTACTGCAGCGCCCGGCGCATCACGCCTGCGGTGGCGACCGGCCGGCCGTCGTCGGTGAACGCCACCGCGCCGGCGTCGGCGAGGGCTCCCAGCTCGGCGAGCTCGGCACCATCCTGGCCCTTGGTCAGCGCAGCCATGAAGCCGACGGGGACTTGAGCCTCCTCTTCGGCGCGCGCAAGCAAGCCGCGCAGCTTGCTCGCGTCGTCGATTACGGGGTCGGTGTTCGGGATCGCGAGGATCGCGCAGTACCCTCCGGCGGCCGCAGCCGCGGTGCCCGAGGCGATCGTCTCCTCGTCCTCGCGCCCCGGAGTCCGGAGATGCACGTGCGGGTCGACGAACGCCGGCGCGAGGATCGACCCGTGCGCCTCGATCACCCTGTGCTCGTTCGTGTCCAGCCCTTCGCCGAGCTGGGCAATCACGCCGTTGTCGACCCGCAGGTCGAGCGTCACGTCGACCCCTTCCGCCGGATCGAGCAGTCGCGCGCCGCGGATGACGATGTTGTCGGTGCCTCTGCGGCCGGCGAGCATCATGCGACCCCGACCGCGGACTCGACGACGACCGGCCCGGTGGTGAGCAGGTCGTAGAGCACCGCCATCCGGACGATGAGCCCCGAGCGCACCTGGTCGACGACGAGCGACGCGTCGGAGTCGGCGACTCGCGAGTCGATCTCCACGCCGCGGTTCATCGGCCCCGGGTGCATCACGCGTTGGCCGTCGTGGATGCGCTGCGGCGTGATCCCCCAGCGCTCGGTGTACTCGCGCAGCGAGGGGACGAAGTTGGCGCCGGCAAGCATTCGCTCCTGTTGCATCCGCAGGACGTAGACGACGTCGGCGTCGGCGATCGCCCCGATGTCACTGGTCGCGGGCGCCAGCCCGGCCGGCAGCAGAGCCGGCGGCCCGACGAGGACCGCGGTTGCCCCGACCAGGTGCAGGGCCTGCACGAGCGACCGCGCCACCCGCGAGTGCGTGATGTCTCCGACGATCGCCACATGCAGACCGTCGAGCCGCCCAAAAGCCTCTCGCATCGTGTGCAGATCGAGGAGTGCCTGCGTGGGGTGCTGATGCTTGCCGTCTCCGGCGTTCACCACGCGGGCGTCCGTGACCCGAGCGACGAACTGTGCCGCACCGACCTCGGGGTGCCTCAGCACGATCACGTCCGGGTCGTATGCGGACAACGTCAGCGCGGTGTCCTTGAGCGATTCGCCCTTGTCGACGGAAGAGCCGACGGCCTTCAGCGTCATCGTGTCGGCGGACAGCCGCTTGGCGGCAAGCTCGAACGACGACGAGGTCCGGGTGGACGACTCGTAGAACACGTTCAGGATGAGCCGGCCGCGCAACGTCGGCAGCTTCTTGTTGTCACGCTCCTGGGAGTGGCCGAACGACCGTGCCGTCGCGAGCAGACGCTCGACGTCGTCGCGGGTCAGATCCGTGATCGACAGGAGGTGGCGCCGGTCATCGGCGGGCGGAAGCAGATCGCCCCCGACCACACGCAGATCAGTCAACGTCGGCCTCCTCGCGCTCGGAGATCAGGATCACCCGGTCGATCTCGTCGACCTCCATCAGCTCGACCTGCACGCGCTGGCTGCGCGTCGTCGGCAGGTTCTTGCCCACGTAGTCGGGGCGGATCGGCAGCTCCCGGTGGCCGCGGTCTGCCAGCACGGCGAGCTGGACGCGGTCGGGACGCCCATACTCGAAGAGCGCGTCGATCGCCGCGCGAATCGTGCGGCCGGTGTAGAGGACGTCGTCGACGAGGATCACCGTTCGGCCCTCGAGATCGAAGTCGAGCTTCGTATCGCGGACGAGCGGCTGCGCGCGGCGCGGCGCCTGCCCGGCGCGCACATGCACGTCGTCGCGGTGGAAGGTGATGTCGAGTTGTCCCAGTGCGAGCTCCTCGCCGGAGCGCTCCGAGACGAGTGTGCGAATGCGCTGGGCGATCGGCACGCCGCGGGTATGGATGCCGACGAGCGCGACCGTCTCGAGGTCGTCGTTGCGCTCGATGATCTCGTGCGCAATCCGGGAAAGCGTCCGCCGGATCGACTCCTCGTCGAGCAGGACCCGCTGTGACCGGGCTACGGCAGGGTGCGACATTCGACTCCTTTCCGGCCTCGCTGGACCGGGTTAAAGGGGCGGTGCGGGTCGAACTGTAGACGATCTGGCCGGACGGATAGGCTCTCGCAGCCGTGGACGACGCGCTCCTCCGCCGCTACGCAGGCCTCATCGTCGAGGTCGGGGCGAACGTCCAGCCCGGTCAGACCGTCTGGATCGTCGCGGAAACGCGTGCGGCACCGCTCGCCCGGCTCGTCGCCGCAGCGGCCTACGAACGGGGGGCGCGCTTCGTCGACCCCTGGTATTTCGACCCTCAGGTGAAGCGGACACGGCTCGAGCGGGCGGCCGAAGACACCCTTGATTTCGTCCCGGACTGGTACGGCAGACGGCTGCTCGATCTCGGCGAGGGACACGGCGTGCGCATCTCGATCACCCCGCAGGTGCCGCCCGGGCTCCTGGCCGGCATCGACCCGGCGCGTGCGGGCCGCGACGCTCTACCGGCGCTCGCCGAGAACTTCGAGGTGATCAATGCCAAGACGACCAACTGGACGGTCGTCCCGTGGCCGACGCCCGACTGGGCGTGTCTCGTCCATCCGGGCGTGGACGAGGAGACTGCGATGGCCCGCCTTTGGGAGCAGCTGATCTTCGTGCTGCGGTTGGACGAGCCCGACCCGGCGGCGGCCTGGCATGCCCGCCTCTCGCAGCTCCACGAGGCGGGAAAACGCGTCGACTCGTATCGGTTCGACTCGCTCCGCTTTCAAGGGCCCGGCACCGATCTCACGGTCGGCCTGCTTCCGACCTCGCGCTACGCGTCCGAGACGCCCGGCATGCAGACGGTCGACGGCATCGTCCACGCGCCGAACCTCCCGACCGAAGAGATCGCGACGACGCCCGACCCGACGCGCGCGGACGGCGTGGTCACAGCAACCAAGCCGCTCGACGTCGGCGGCACCGTGATCCGCGACCTCCGGGTCCGCTTCGAAGCCGGTCGGGCCGTCCAGATCGACGGCGACGGCGCCGAAGCACTGCGGGCACGCGTGGCCAAGGACGAGGGCGCCTCGAGGCTCGGCGAGGTGGCGCTCGTCGATCGCGAGGGCCGCATCGGCAAGACGGAGACCGTCTTCTACAACACGCTCCTCGACGAGAACGCAGCGAGCCACCTCGCACTCGGCAACGCCTATGCGATCTCGGTCGGTGAGGAGGATCGCGACCGCATCAACCGGAGCTCGATCCACATCGACTTCATGATCGGCTCCGACGAGGTCATGGTCACCGGTGTGCAGGCGGACGGCACCGAGGTGCCGGTGCTACGCGGGGGCGACTGGCAGGTCTGAGCGGAAGGTGTCAGACACCTTCGGTGTCAGACACCAACTGCGTCACACGTTCAGGACGCGCGCCCGACTTCACGAGCTGCGGCTGGCCACGCTCGGCGAACGGCACCTCGATCACGTCGAAGTCGCGCGGAACGACCGTCGCCGCGAAGACCGCTCGTGCCTCTTCGGCGAGCTCGCTGCCGAAGTAGCGCGGCGAGACATGGGTGAGCGCGAGCAGCCGCACCTCGGCGGCCAGCGCGATCTCCCCGGCCTGGCGGGCGGTGGAATGCAGTGTGTCCTCGGCCCGGTCCCGCTCCTCTTCCGAGAACGTCGCCTCGTGGATGAGAACGTCCGCGCCCTCGGCCAGCACGCGCACGGTTTCGGCGGGCGCGGTGTCGCCGGGGATCACGATGCGTCGCCCCGGGCGCGGCTCTCCGAGGACGGTGTCGGGCGTGAGCACCCGCCCGTCCGGGAGCGTCACCGAGTCGCCACGCTGGAGAGCACCACGCTCGGGGCCTGACGGCACGCCCAGTGCATCGGCCGTCGCGACGTCGAAGCGTCCGGGCCGCAGGTCCTCGACGATCGCGTACCCGAGCGCCGAGACGCCATGGTGGACCGGGAACGCCAGAATCCGGTAACCGTCGCGTTCGAGCGCCTCGCCGGCGCGAAGCTCCTCGATCTCGACCGGATAGCTCAACCTCCCGATCACCCGTTTGAGACTGCCGTAGAGCTCGCCGAGCCCGGGCGGGCCGTACACCGTCAGAGGCAGCTCGCGCTGGCGAAGCGAGAACGTCTTGAGCATCCCGGGCAGGCCGAGGTAGTGGTCGGCGTGGAAATGACTGAGGAAGATCTCCTCCAGGTCGGGCAGGCCGATCGACGAGCGCATCAGCTGCCGCTGGGTGCCTTCGGCGCAGTCGAAGAGAAGCCGCTCGCCCCCGCGCCGGACGAGGATCGCGGCGGGGGCGCGCCGGGCCGTCGGTGCGCTCGCCGAGGTGCCCAGGAAGACGATGTCCAGGTCCATGCCGCAGCTAGTCTCGCAGCGCGGCGGCCGAGAGTACCCCTGGGTCAGGGAAGAACGAGCTTCTGACCGACGCGAACGTTGGCGCCGCTCAGGTGATTCGCCCGCTCGATCCGCCAGATCCCGTCGCGGACGTCACCGCCGTAACGGCTGGCCGCGATCGACCACAGCGTGTCGTACGGACGAACCGTCACCACCTGGCGGGGCCCGTGCGCGTTCGAGGAGCGCGCGACCGCGCTCCAGGCCAGAACGGCGATTCCCACGATGAGAGCGATCCGAACGAACATATGTTCGCCACTCTAGCGAACAGACGTTCGTGTTGTCAAGTGCCGCTAACTCCCGCAGCCGTGGCGGCCGTGACCGTGGCAGTGGCGCGGCGGCGAGCCACCCGCCGGGCGCCCGTGGCCCACGCCTCCGACCGTGAAGGTCGAGGAGGTGAGCGTGGTCGTGCGGGCGGGGTTCGTCAACGCCGCGAGGACGATCTGGAACTGGTAGGCGCCGTTCGGCAGCTGCAGGTTCCCGAAGCGCAGGGCGGGCCGGTAGTAGGCCTTCGCGACCCCGGTGAGCGCAGGCCCGACCTGGCCGCCCGGGACCTTGACGATCCGTGCGGTGTAGCTCGCGTCCTCACCGACGGTGAAACTCGTCCGGAGCCCGGACGCCGCCGGCCGCCTCCCAGGGCCGCCGAAGATCCCCTGAGCGCCGAGCACGGAGGTCGTGTGGCTCCACGCCCGGGGTACTCCGGCGACACCGCCCTGGCAGAGGCCCTTCGAGGCCGCGATCTTCGCCTTCACCCCGGCGTAGGAGACCTTGTGGGTGAGATCGGCGAACAGGTTTCCCGACTGGAAGCCGCCCGACAGGCTCGTGTCGTCGATGAGCGGGAAATAGAGCAGCGCCTTGACGTCCGGATCGCAGGCGGCGATCTCGGCAAGTTGAACATGACTGTCGGACTGCTGTTGCTCGGTGATCGGGACGACGTTCTCGGGTGAGTCGGTGTAGGCAGCCTCGTGCCCGGTCACGATCGTCTGCTCGCCAACCTCGTCGAGGTTGATCGGCAGCCCAGGCCCGTCCGTGGCCGGCCTCGCGCTCTGCCCGGGCGCCTGCTCGGCCGGGACCGGCTGCGCGGTGCCGTTGAACGCATCCCAGAGCGCCTGCTTGATGCGGTCGAGGTTCGCCGCGCCCGCCTGCGGCCACTGGAACGGCCTCGAGAACGGCGCCGAGTCCTGGACCGGCGGATAAGGGTGCATGTCGAACTCGTCGAAGATCGGCTTCGTCCGGCCCGACGCCCTGTACGCGTCGCCGAGGTACTTGATGAACCAGACGGGCGAGTGGCTCGGGTTCGACGTCGCGTTCGCATGGTCGTTGCCGCGCGACGAGATCGCAGGCCCCCAGACGATCGCGTCGGGGCGAACGGTCTTCAGGGCGTCGTACGACTGGGCGAGCGTGTGCTCGTCGTCGGTCGCGGCTGCATCCTTGCCGGCGCGGTACTGCGGCTGCCAGAACCGGTTCACGTTCGGCTCGTTGCCCACAATGATGTCCTTGACGCCGGGGAACGCCTGGCCGACCAGGCTGACGAAGGTGGCGAACTGCGCCTGCGCGCCGGCGTTCGATCCGATCGCAGCCGGATGCTGGGGGTAGACGGCGAGAATCGGCTCGAGGTTGTTCAGCTTGGCGCAGTCGATCGCCGCCTGAATGTTCGCCTGGAACGGGATCACCGTCGGTGTCGCCTCGTTCCACTGCACGGTCATGCGGAACTCCTGGTAGCCGATGTCCGTGGCGCTCTGCCACCACACGTCTCCACATGCGTGGAACTTCGGCCAGTCGTCGGCCACCCCGTAACGGAGCGGCGCGGCAGTGGCGTTTCCAGCTGCGGCGAGTGCGGCTACCGCGAGCATTGCCCCCATGAACCTCTTCACGGGTGCAGCGTGTTCGCGGTCGCGAAGGCACGGAAGTGCCGGGCGGCCTAACCTGCTTTCACGATCGGCCTAACTCGGTTGAGGAGCGACGGCGTCGACGAGCCTCGCCGCCCCGAAGCGCACCGGGTCGTCCGCGGGCAGACCGGTGTCGACCTCCGCCTCCTCGACCGCGCGCCGGGCCGATGCCTCGTCGAGGTCGCGCGTGTTCAACGCCACTGCGAGCACACGAGCGGGTCGCGCCAGGAGGCTCATCCGCTCGTGCAGGTCGACGAGATCAGCGAGCCGTGGCATCGGGAAGCGCTCGTTCTCGTCGACGTACAGTTGCCCGGCTTTGTGACAGAGCACGTAGGCGTGTGGCGCCGAGCCGTGGATCAACCCGAGGGTGACCCCCGAGTACCCGGGGTGCAACAACGAGCCCTGGCCTTCGACGAAGAGCACGTCGCCCCCACGCTCGACTCCTTCGAGCACGAGTTGCTCCGCGGCGCCGGCGATGAAGTCGGCGATGACGGCGTCGACGGAGATGCCCCAGCCGGCGATCGCGATCCCGGTCTGCCCGGTCGGGACGAACTCGCTCTTCCAGCCGCGACGACGAGCCTCGCGGTCGAGCTCCAGCGACACAGTCATCTTCCCGATCGCGCAGTCGGACCCCACGGTCAGGATCGTCGTCGCGCCGTGAGTCAGGTTCGCGCCGGTCGGGACATCGAGGCGCGCTGGAGGCAGTCGGAGGTCGCGCAGGTCGACTCCGTGCTCACGCGCAAGCTCGGTGAGCTCCGCATCGGTCGAGATGAATTCGTGCAGGCCGTTCTCGACGTCGAGCCCTTCCCGGATGCAGTCCTTCAGAAGCTCCCGCCACGCGGGCGGGAACCGTCCGCCCTGTGTCGCGACACCGACGAGCGCAGTCGTCGGCTCGTAACGCCGTGCCTCACCGACGGTGCGCACGAGCGGGAACCCTTCCAGCTGGCTCGCGCTCGACTGCGAATCAAGGACGGCGACGACATCCTCGGGCCGGTAGCGAAGCACTCCGCGGGCGGTCTTCCCGTAGTGCGGGTCGTCCGACTTGCCCTCGGCGAGGATGAGCAGCCTACGCGGGCGCAACACCCAGCCCCGCTGCGTCGGAGGGAAGCTGCACGCCGTCGATGAACGCCACGCCGGGCCATGGGTCTTCCACCAGCAACAGGTTGCCGTCCAGATCGACGTGGTCCATCAGGCTCGAGATATGCGCCCCGGGAGCGATCCCGAGACCGGACTCGACCATGCAGCCAAGCATCACACCGAGCTGGAGCGCGCGGGCCGCGTGCACCATCCGAACGGCCTCTCTGATGCCGCCCGACTTCGCGAGCTTGATGTTGATGCCGTGCGCCCGTTCGGCGCACGCAGCGACATCGGCGAGCACATGGCAATCCTCGTCGACGTAGATCGGGACCGGTGAGCGCCGCTTCAGCTCCGGCCCGTCCGGGTCGCCGGCTGCCAGCGGTTGCTCGCAGTACTGCAACTCGAGTTGCGGAAGGTACTCGAGTGCTTCGTCGAAGCTCCAGGCCTCGTTCACATCACATTGCAGCGGCAGGTTCGTCACCTTCTGTACGGCGCGGACGCGCTCGACGTCAAGGCCGTCGCGGCCGCCGAGCTTCAGCTTCAGCCGCTTGAAACCGCTGGAGGCGATGCGCTCGGTGCGGCGGGCCATGTCGTCCGGGTCGCCGAGCCAGATCGTCCACGACGTCGGCGGCCCGGTGCGGCGCAGGCCGAGCAGCTTGTAGACAGGCTGCCCCGTGAGCTTGCCCTGGAGGTCGTGCAGCGCGTGGTCGACGGCCGCGCGAGCCGCCTGCTCGCCCGGCGGCAAGCGCGCCTCGAGCTCGTCGAGCGCGAACGGGTCGTCGCCCAGCTCGATGCCGTCCAACCACGCCACGGCACTCGACGCAGACTCGGCGTAGCGCTCGATCGGCGCCGCTTCACCGAAGCCCGAGACGCCCTCGTGCTCCACCTCGACCTGAACGACGTCGGCTTCGTCCTCCGACCCACGCGAGATGGTGAAGGTCTCGGCGAGCCGAACCGTTGCAATACGAGTCGTGAGCTGCACGTGGCTAGATTAGTGCCGCACCGCCCCGAGGCGAACGCGGGCGCCGACTGTCCGAGCCCGGCTGCACCCGCGGTCACGGCGTGAGGCTCGTTCTCGGCGCGCTGCTAGATTGGCTCGCAGTTAGGCAACGCGCCCGTAGCTCAGGGGATAGAGCGCTCGCCTCCGGAGCGAGAGGTCGCAGGTTCGAATCCTGCCGGGCGCATTTCGCTCGGCCCCGCGCCGACGATTATCCAGATCACGCACACGTTTTAGGCCGGCGTCACTTTGCGCCGGCGGCGAGCGTGTCGGCTGGGTGTCTGCGTCCGATCTCGATCGCGAGCAGCATCGGGAAGAGCAAGTCGAGCAGCGCGAAGACGATCGCAGGGCCGAGGTAGTCGGGGTTGCCGCCCAGTTGGGTGCCGATGATGATCAGGCCGAGGGAGCCGAACCGCAGTCCCGAGACGAGCCCGGTCGTATTCCTTGTCTCGGCGCTCGTCCGGCCGACCAGCATTCCCAGCCCGGTTGCGATCGCGACGATCAGCACGCTCGCGGCGAGCACCCAGGAGCCGAACAGGTCAACGATCGCCTGCCAGTTCACGGCCACGCCGGCTGCGATGGCGATGACGAGCGCGAGGTTGGCGATCTTGACCAAACCGACCGTCCACTCGGTCGCGTGCTCGGGGTAGCGCGCCTTGACGATCAAGCCGACGGCCAGGGGAATCAGGACGAGTAAGAGCAGGCTCTTCAGAATCTCCCAAGCGCTCAGCGATGCGCCGCTGACGACCTGTCCGGCCCAGATCGGGACGGACACGATGTTGACGAGCTGGAGGACGACCACGACCGAAACCGCCAGGGTCAGATCCGCCTTCTTGGCCAGTTGCGCCGCCTTGATCCCGGCGGCCGATCCGGCACCGAGCGTTGCGAGCACAAGCCCATCAACGGACGCCGCCTTGATCGGTAGGCCTTTTGCGACACCCCAGGCGATCGCCGGGATCAGCACGGCATTCAGCACGACCATCGCCACAACCAGCCCGACCCGGCGCAGCGGCGCGACCAGCTGCCCCACCGTGTACGTCATTCCCAGCGAAAGAACTGTCGCACCGACCGAGATCACGACCCCGGCATTGAACAGCGCGGTCAGAAGCTGGTCAGCTGACACTGGCGATCAAGTATGACGGTTTCCGCCGTCGGCTCCAGCCCGGCAAGCGGCCGGACCGTGCTTGTCGAGTGCCCCATGAGTTCGACCGGACTAGGCTCCCCCCGAACTGAGCAGTTGCGAGAGGAGACAACGAATGGCCGCGTTCATCATCACCCGTATTCAGACCGGCGACTACGACACGTGGCGGCCGATGTTCGACCAGGACAAGCCGCGTGCGCGGGAGAAGGCGCAGGTTCAGCGTGTCTTACAGAGCGTCGACGATCCGAACGAGGTCTTCATCTACCTCGAATTCGCCAGCCTCGAGGACGCAACCGAAGCCCGCGAGCGTCTCGTTTCTTCAGGTGTGCTGGACCGCTTCGAGGACACCTACGGTCCGAGCGTGACCGTGGATGCCGGCTGACGAGCCGAGATCGACGCTCCGGATCGGAGTAGTGTCGACGCATCTAGCAGGGAGGTTGGTGTGGCGACTGCAAGGTTCGTCAAGACGGGGATCACACCCGACGAGTACGACCAGATGCGCGAGACGCTCGGTGTCGGCGACACCCCACCCGCTGGGGGCGTGTTTCACGTGGCGGCAGTCGGCGAAGACGGAAAGATTCGAGTCTTTGAGGTCTGGGACTCGCGTGAACAGGCCGAGGCGTGGGGCGAGAAGGTCATGGCGGTCCGTACCGCGGCGGGCTTCGGAGACGGGCCACCTTCGATCGAGTACCTGGAGGTCCACAAGGTCGTTCAGCGTTAGTCGATTCGGCACATTGCGGCGCAGGCGGCGACTACCCGCCTGCGCCGTAGCCGTCGACGCGCTCGGGCTGGATCTGGATGATCACGCGCCTCTCGCCCGGACCGAGGTACGGATACTTGTCCTCGCCCAAGTACTTCTTCGCGAGCATGTTGATGTGCTCGAACGCGCCTTCCTCAACGATCGTGGCGGTGCCGCTCACCATCACGTAGCCGCTCTGCTGGTCGGCGGCGGGTAGCACCGTGACGGTCGCGCGCGGATCGCGCTCGATGTTCTTGACCTTGGTCCTCCCGTGGGCGCTGTTGATCAGCACGTTCTCGCCGTCGTAGTCGATCCAGACGGGTGTGGCTTGTGGTGATCCATCCTCGCGGATGGTCGCGATCACGCCCCAGTTGCGGTCGGTGAAAAGTGCAGCCTGCTTCTCGCTCAGTGTGGCCATCGGTCGTGCCTCCTCTTGCGTCATGCTCGTCGGAAACCTCAGCCGGTCCGCCTGTGGCGCGACCCGCCCCGGCGAGAACGGCAGAGCCCCACGCTTTATTTCCGGTGGGCCGCGTGAGACTGCTGGGCCGCAGTGCTCTTCTGGCAGGAACGCTCGACAATCGGCCGAGCTTCGGGCGCCACCAAGTGTCAGGTCCGTCGACCGGAAGTCGCCTTCACGGCCAGGTCTCTGAGCGCCGAGACGGCGTGCTCGTTCGCCGGCCCCGCCACGGCCTCGAGACAGGCAACAGCGAACGCCGCATCATCGATCGTCGCCTCCGCGTGTCGCTCCAGGTAGCGGAGCAACCAGCGGGCCGACACACGCGGATAGCGACGCGGGTCCTTCTCGGCGATCAGGAGCGTGAGCTCGAGCAGTTCGCACAGCGTCGGCCGGCCGAGCTCCCGCAGTACCGTTTCCGCCATCGCCAGGCTCCCGCGCTCGATCGCTCGGTTGAAGATCGTCCGTGGATGTCCCTGCGCCGTCAACAGCCACCTTCCCGGGGCCGGACGGCGGACTTGACCATACCGCTAGACCGGGACGCGCGTCATGGCGTTGTTAGGCGTACGCTTGTCGCATGCCGAGCCTCAATATCGCCACCTATCACAGCTGAGCAATCGATCACGCCGAGCGTGTCTCGGTGGCGCTGAGCAAGCAGGAGCTCTGGAACCAACTGCGTGACGCCCAGGCTGCGTCGCCCCGGCCCCGTCCGCGCCGGCGCCGGCTGTGGTTCGTTCGCGGAGCCACAAGCACTCCCGCGCCCTGAAGCTCGTCGGGTTCTCTGGGCTCTCACTCGTTGATCATCTGGCCGGGGTCGGTACGCGAGACCGTTCGCCACGCATCCCAGGTGATCCGGAGGATGACGAGCGTGATCACCAGGCCGATGATCGGATCGCCAATCTGCGCGCCGAGCGAGACAACGATTGCACTGGCGACAACTCCGAGAGAGACGAGCCCGTCGATGCGGGCGTGCTTGCCGTCCGCGATCAACGCCGGACTCGCCAGCCGCTCACCGCCCCGCAGCCGGACCTGCGCCGCGATCTCGTTGGCAGCGAACCCGATCATCCCGGCCGCAACCAGCAGCCAGAGGTGCGTGAGCGTCTGCGGATGAATGAACCGCATGATCGTCTCGAAGAGCGCAACACAGGCCGACCCGAAGATCACGGCCACGACCGCGAGACCAGCCAGCTTCTCACCTCGGAACGAGCGCAAGAAGAACGCGATCCCCAAAGGGATCGCCGTCAACGCATCGCCCGCGTTGTGGATCAGATCGGCGAGGAGCGCGACCGATCCCGAGAGCGCGAAAATCGCGACTTGACCGAGTGCGGCCAACGCCAGCACGGCGAGGCTGATCGACACGGTCTTGACGCCCGCCCGCGACCGGACGATCGAGGGATCCACGAGACCGTGTGAATGACCGTGGCTGCCGTCGTGCGAGTGGGAATGGTCGTGCACATGATCGCGGAAATGATCGTGACTGCCCGGGTCGCCCACGGGCTTCGATCGCCACGGTCGCCGCAGGTGTCGGTGTGGACCCGCGTACGGGTGGATGTGGACGAACCCACCGTGCCGGTGGAGCGAGCGAGCCCCGGTCATGCCGACTTGCGCCGAGCGGATCGCGAGCTGGCCCAAAGAGGTGTCTGACACCTAGGTGTCAGACACCAGTTGGGTCCGCTCGCTGTGCTCACTGCCGCGCGAGATGTGCGCGGAGCTCGGCCTCGGGATCGTGGATGAGCTCGCCGCTCACGTCCAAGGTGACGCTGTGGAGCGTGCCGGTGAAGGGGAAGGGCCCCACGTAGTCGGGCGTGACGGGCGAGCCGGGGTTCGCTCCACAGGTGAGCACTCCGGGGTTGAACATGAACGGCGTCGTGACGTCGGCCTCGGCGTCGCCGACGAGTTTCCCGTCGACGTAGAGCTGCAACCTCCCGGGGGCCCCCTTGCCGTTCGGCAGGTCGGGTGGCCCGGTGGGCTCGAACTCGAACCGGAGCTCGTGCTTTCCGGCCGGCACCGGCGTGTCGGATTCGACCCCGAGCAAGCGACGACCGACGTAGTTGTGCACGTAGCGGAGCTTGCCGTCCTTGACGAAGAACGTGTAGCCGCCGGCCGCGGTGCCCTGGCTGAGCAGGACGCCCTCGGCCCCCTCTTCGGGGATCTCGACATCCGCCGTGATGCTGTGCGGGCGGTTGAGAACCTTCGGTGCCGCGAAGTTCGGGACTGATTGGGTGTTCGGCAGATAGGTGTAGGTGTCGCGAGGCAGCGAGATCTGCGGCTTCTCGCCGACCATCCGAGCGAGACCGCTGCCGTCGACGGGCATCACGTTGTACTTGCCCGCCTCGACGTACCAGGTACCGATCATCGCGATCAGGCGGTCGCGATTCTCGGCCGCGACGTTCTTCGTCTCCGCGAAGTCCTCTGCAACGTGGTACAGCTCCCAGCCCGTCGCGTCGAGCTCGGACAGCGTGTCCGACGTGATCGGCTGCCCGAACCCCATCCCCGCTTCGGCGAAGGACGGTCCCGGCCACGGGCAGACCGCACGCCAGCCGTCCTTGTAGATCGCCCGATGACCGAGCATCTCGAAGTACTGCGTCGAGCGCTTCGCCGGCGACTTCGGATCGTCGAGGGTGTTGGCAAGGCTGGCGCCGTGGATGGCAGATTGAGACACGCCTCTGATCTGCTTCGGCGGCTCGATGTCGAGCAGGTCGAGCACGGTCGGAACCATGTCGATGATGTGGCCGTACTGGTCACGAACCTCGCCCTTGGCCTTGATGCCCTTCGGCCACGAGACGATGAACGGATCGGTCGAGCCGCCCCGGTACGTCTCGCGCTTCCAGCGGCGGAACGGCGTATTGCCGGCCCACGTCCAGCCCCACGGGTAGTGGTTGAACTGCTTGGGGCCGCCGATCTCGTCGATCAGCTTCAGACTCTCCTCGATCGGCTCCTGGGCGTTGTTGAAGAACTGCGCCTCGTTCGTGGTGCCGGTCGGCCCACCCTCCGCGCTCGCACCGTTGTCGCGAGATGACCATGATCAGCGTGTTGTCGAGCTGACCCTGCTTTTCGAGGAAGTCGAGCAGCCGGCCGATCTGTGCGTCAGTGTGCGAGAGGAAGCCGGCGAACACCTCCATGAACCGCGCGTACAGCTTGCGCGCCGGCTCGGGGAGAGAATCCCACTCGGGGACGTCCGGATCATGGCGCGACAGCTCGGCGTCAGCCGGAACGACGCCGAGTTCCTTCTGCTTTGCGAACGTCTTGTCGCGGTAGGCATCCCAGCCGTCGTCGAAGACACCGACGATACTTGTCCGCCCACTCCTTCGCCACATGGTGCGGCGCGTGAGTCGCACCGAAGCAAAGATGAAGGTAGAACGGCTTCTCCGGATCGGCCTGCTTGGTGTCGGCGATGAACGACACAGCCTTGTCGACGAGATCCTCGCTCAGGTGATAACCCTCTTCGGGCTTCTTCGGAGGCTCCACCTGGTGGTTGTCGTACACCAGCTCCGGGTACCACTGGCTCGTGTCGCCGCCGAGGAAACCGTAGAAGCGCTGGAAGCCACGGCCCAACGGCCAGCGATCGTACGGCCCCGCGGCAGTCTCATTGTTGCTCGGCGTCAGATGCCACTTGCCGACCATCAATGTGCTGTATCCCTGGTCGAGCAGAATCTCGGACAGCATGCCGTTCTCGAACGGCATCACACCGTTGTAGCCGGGATACCCGGTGGCGAGCTCGGTGATCGCCGCCATCCCATTCGCATGATGGTTCCGCCCCGTCACGATGCAGGAGCGGCTCGGCGAGCACAACGCCGTTGTATGCATGTTGTTGTACCGCAGCCCGTTCGCAGCGATCCGATCGAGACTCGGCGTTTCGATCGGGCTCCCGTAGCAGCCGAGCTGCCCGAACCCCGTGTCGTCGAGAACGATGAACAGGACGTTCGGCGCTCCCTCCTTGGCCCGGGGAAGCGCCGGCCACGCCGGGCTCGACTCCTCGGCCGTGCGGCCGATCACTCCGGGAAACGCTGTACCTGGCTCGTACTCGACGATGGGCATTGCCTGCCTCCGTTCGGGTCCTCTGTTGTCGTGGTCGCACCGGCGACGGTATGGAGCTTCAACCGACTGAACCTCATCCCATCGAGGTGAGCAACGAAAAAACGCCGGAGCGCGGTCTATGCTTCGCCGGAAGGGGGAGTTGGCGTGATCGCGCGTCGTGGGCCAGGGATTCGGAGCTTGCTTGCGGCCTGTCTGGCCGCCCTGGTTGCGGCTGCACTCGGGCTCGGCTTCACCTCCGGCGGAGGAACAACCCGAATCACCGGCACCGCACGGGCCGACGTCCTGTACGGGACGAGCGGCGCCGACATCATCCTCGCGCGGGCCGGGAACGACCGCGTCTACGGCGGCGCAGGCAACGACATCCTCTACGGCGGCGCCGGTAACGACACCCTCTACGGCGGCGCGGGCAACGACCGCATCTCCGGCGGCCCCGGCAACGACCGTATCGACGGCGGCCCGGGCCGCGACACGATCACCTGCGGGGCGGGCCACGACGTGGTGCTCGCCGACCGGCTCGACCGCGTTGCCCGCGACTGCGAGGTCGTCAGGCGACCGGCCGACCCGGCGCCACCTCCGACGGTGACGGTCACGCCTGCGCCGACGACCACAACGGTGACGACGACCACGCCCACGCCGCCACCGACGACGACAACATCGCCGACGACCACCACGGCGCCGACCACGACGACATCGCCGACGACCACGACGACGCCCAACCCGCCGGCACCGCCACCGTGTGGCCAAGGACCGAAGAGCTATCGGTACAGCTACGTCAACGAGCCGCTCACGGCGTCGAGCGTGAGCGTGACGGTCACGATCAACCAGCTGCCGACCTATCCCGCCGACGGGGACCACGCGATCGCCTACGTGGCAGTGGCGTATGGGAAGACCTCCGACGGTTGCGCTGCCCTCGGTTGGCTGCAAGGCGGGATCTGGCGAGGAGCCTCACCGGACGGGCCGGATACGGGAGCTGCGTTTCTCTACGCCGAGTGGCAGACCTCGAGCGGCTACCGGTTGATTCGTCTCGCCAACGTCGCCGTTCCTTCGACGCACACGTTCCTGCTGTCCGGATCAGGCGTCGGCTGGGCGCTCGCGATCGACGGGAAGTTCGCCGCCACCGTTCAGCTCGACCAGGCTCCGACGACGTTCTCGACCGCAGCCGAGGACTACAGCGTGGACGGCGTCACCGAGCCGTCGTACGACTGGACGTTCTCCGGCGCGTCACCCGCCTTCGTCCATGCTCCCGGCGGGCTACTGCCGTACGACAACTTCACCGGGACGGGCTGGCACAGTCACCTGTGACGCTCAAGGTGTGAGAGGTTTGCGCCGACGACGTCCCTGCAGCCGTCGTACTTGAGGAAACGCCGTCGGCGCATTGCGGCCTACGGGATGCGCCGACGGAGTCCTCCGTTCGCAGATACGCGATTTCGGCTGGAACCACCGCTAGAATTGCCATATGCCACTGATTCCCGTCATCGAGGATCCACTCAGTACCGATGCCGAGCCTGCCTCGCATCCGGCGCACTCGCACGCGGGACACCGTGGTCGCCGCGACGGCTCAGCCGTCGCCGCCCGCTGAGCTCGAAGCCGCCGGCCTCACCTGGATCCATCTCGACGCGGCTGACTCGCTCCACGTCGGCTTGCTTGCAAGCCGGTTCGGGTGGCATCCGCTCGACGTCGAGGACGTGCTTTCGAAGCGCCAGCGCCCCAAGATCGACGACTACGCCGAGGAGGGCTATCTCTTCGGAG
Source organism: uncultured Thermoleophilia bacterium (assembly GCA_963703445.1). GTDB lineage: Bacteria > Actinomycetota > Thermoleophilia > Gaiellales > Gaiellaceae > PALSA-600. The sequence goes on from CAVPEK010000001.1 coordinate 813,389, forward strand.
TCCTGCACTTCCCGGTCTACGACCGCGTTGTCCAGAGACTGAACGCGGCCGAGCTCGACTTCTTCATCGGGCCGGACTATCTCGTCACCCTGCCGACCGTCGAGCTGCGGCCGGTCACGAGGTTGTTCCGCCGCTGCGAGGAGGATGAGAGCTTCCGCGAGCAGCTGTTCACGAAGGGCTCCGGCCGGTTGCTCTACGAGGTGCTCGACGACCTGTTCGACTACTGCTTCCCGATCCTCGACAAGATCGGGCACAAGCTCGACTCGCTCGAGGACGACGTGTTCGAAGGACGCTCCGAAGCGGTCGTCCGTGACATCTCGAACGCCAAGCAGGAGATCATCAGCTACCGGAAGATCGTCAAGCCGGAGCGCTCGACCCTGAGGCTCCTGGAACGCCACGTCGAACGTTTCCTGCCCGAGGAGCTCGACCTCTACTTCGACGACATCGTCGATGCAACGGAGCGCATCTGGGACATCCTCGACAACTACAAGGAGGTCGTCGAGGCACTCGAGTCGACGAACGAGTCCGTGATCTCGCACCGCCAGAACGACGTCCTGCGCATCCTGACCGTCTTCTCCGTCGTCCTGCTCCCGCTGACGGTGATCACCGGCTTCTTCGGGATGAATCTGAACTTCCCCGGCTTCAACACCGTGTGGGCCTTCTGGGTGGTCTTCGTCGGGATCCTCGTCGCCCTGATCGGCATGCTCTCGTTCTTCCGGCTCAAACGCTGGCTGTAGCCGCGGGCCTGGCCGAGTAATCTCCGGTCGATGCCGAAGCCGTTGTGGGCGCCCTGGCGCCTCGAGTACGTCCAGCAGGCCGACGAGCTCGACCGCTGCATCTTCTGCGAACCGGAGCCCGAGCTGCTCGTCCACAGCGGCACGGCAGCCTTGCTCATGCTGAACAAGTTTCCCTACTCGTCCGGGCATCTGCTCGTCGCCCCCAGGCGGCACGTCGCCGAGTTCGGCGCGCTGGACCGCGACGAAGTGCAGGCGATCCACGAGCTCGGCGCGCGCGGGATCGAGGCGCTGCGGGCGGTGTACGCGCCTCATGGGTTCAACGTCGGCTGGAACCTCGGCCGGGCGGCGGGAGCGGGGATCGAGGAGCACGTGCATATGCACGTGGTGCCGCGCTGGAACGGAGACACGAGCTTCATGCCCGTTCTCGGTGATGTGAAGGTGCTGCCCGAGGCGCTCGAGCGGACGGCCGAGCAGCTCCGTCTGCACTTCTGAGCCTGCTGGGTAGCCGAACCGCGAGGCACTCGGCGGGGCCGCCCTCCCCTGCGACCCCACCGACTGCCCCCGGAGGGCGGCAGCGAGCACGGAACGAACCGTCTGCGCCACCCCGATCACGGTTTAGCCGTCGCGAACCGGTCGCGCGCCAGACGGACGGCGGGCACAAATGCGCCGAAAGGCCAGTAGTCGGCCACGGCAGGCGGCGCATCCTGAACGGGTGACCGAGGACGCCCGATGTTGCTGATCCTGCGCATCCTGTCGACCCCCTGGTGGGCGCCGTTCGCAGCCGTCTACGGCCTACGGAGGCTCAGGGACCGGAGGCGCCGCGCGGAGCAGCCTCTCGAGGCGAACGGCGCACCAGGGCCGCCGCCCCGTGGAGATCACTCCTCCGCTGAAACGCCGGCCGGTGCCGAAGCGCGTCGAGCAGGCTCACGAGCATCCAGAACGCCATGACGACGAGGACGCCCACGGAGGCCCCGAGAACGAGGTTCGAGAGTGGATCCATGCGTGTTCGATTCGGCATCTGCGGCCCGTTCCTTTAATCGGCTGAGCTCGCTGGGCCGGATCATCCGAAACGGATGACCTCAGGCGGTTCCGCACGGTAGATCGTCGCTCCTGATGGCCCGGGTCCTCCTCCTCGAACGGCAGATGCAGCGCTTCCTGCGCAAGCCGGTGTCGGTGCGAGGCGCCGCCAGCGTGATCGTCACGACGACGGGATTGATCGTCGTCGCAAGCGGGTTCCTCATGCGTGTGCTCGACCACAAGGAGTACCCGAACATCTTCATCGGCATGTGGTGGGCGATCCAGACGGTGACGACCGTCGGCTACGGCGACGTCACGCCGAAGGCAGTCGCAGGACGCATCGTCGCGGCGTTCGTCATGCTCGAGGCGATCGCGCTCGTCGCGATCGTGACCGCCGCGATCACCTCCACCTTCGTCGCCCGCGCGACACACCTGCAAGACGTCAACGCAGCGCGGGAGGATGAGCAGAGAGAGGCGGATATCGACCGTCGGTTCGACGATCTGACCGAGCGGCTCGACCGGCTCGAGACGATGCTGCGCGGCCTGACGGAGCGGTAGCCGGTTCACACCTGAATCTGATTCGGCGCAGCCGAACCAGATTCAAGAGTTTCGAGCTGCGCAGGCCTCCCGAGGAGTGCGTTCTAGGTTGTCGGCTCTTCGCGCCTCTTCGACGCGAGCAACTCGACGGGGCTGGACGCCGGTTTCACCTGGCCGAGTCGCGCGCGGAAGACGTGGTAGGCCCAGCTCTGGTAGAGCAGGATGACCGGCAGCAGGACGAGCGTGAAGATGCTGATCACGACGAGTGTGTAGTGGCCCGACGAGGAGTTCGTCGTGGTGAGGCTGTCGGCGAAGCTCGTCGATGACACCATCACGCGGGGATACAAGGCGGTGAACAAGGTCGCGACCGCGAGGACGATCGTGGCGGCGGTGGCGACGAACGCGGCACCTTCGCGCCGCCGGCGCGTCGAGCACGACGGCGGCGAGTGCGGCAGCGGCGGCCAGGACGACGACGACGATGCCCGGAAAGACGCTCTTGTCGTTCTTGTCGATTCCGACGACCAGCGTCCAGATGACGAATGCTGCGCCGCCGAGCGCTGCCGGAACCGCGAGCAGCGCCGCCCATCGTCCGGCGCGGGCGCGCAGGTCGCCGTCGGTGCGCAGTCCGAGGTAGACCGCGCCGTGCAGCGCGAAGAGCAGCACGAACGCGAGACCCGCGACCACGGTGTACGGCGTGAACAGGTCCCAGAAGGTGCCGGTGTACTCCTGCGCCGACGAGATCGGGACACCGTGCAGGAGGCTCGAGAGCGCGATGCCCCAGATCAAGCGGGATGGCGAGCGAGGCGATCGCGTTGACCCAGGTCCAGACGCCACGCCAGGCAGCGCTTTCGGCCTTGCCGCGCCACTCGAAGGAGACGATCCGCGTGATCAGGAGCACGAGCAGCAGCAGCAGCGCGACGTAGAAGCCGGAGAACATCGTCGCGTACCAGACCGGGAACGCCGCGAAGGTGGCGGCGCCGGCGATCACGAGCCAGACCTCGTTGCCGTCCCAGACCGGCCCGATCGACTGCGATCATCGTTCGCCGGTCGTCCTCGCTGCGGCCGAGGATCGGCAGGAGCATGCCGACGCCGAAGTCGAAGCCCTCGGTCACGAAGTACAGCGACCAGAGCACGAAGAGAATCCAGAACCAGGCGGTCTGCATCAGTAGCTGGGCGCCGGCGACGGGCGCCGCTCCTTCCGCGTCGCCGCCGGTCTCGGGCGGATCGAGCCGCGCGTAGCGGCGCATCAGATAGAAGTCGACGATCGCAAGCGCCGGTGTAGAGCGCCAGGAACACCCCGAGGCTGAACGCGACCTTCGTCGTCGTCGAGCTCGGCGAGACCGCGTCGGCGGTCTTCTGCAGGCCGTAGACGATCCAGGGCTGGCGGCCGGTCTCGGTCAGGATCCAGCCGCCGAAGCAGGCGAGGAACGGGACGACGATCGCGCCCATCGCCGTCCGCTGGAACCACTTCGCCTGCTCGAGCTTCTTGCGCCACAGCAGCCAGCCGCCCCAGAGCGCGATCAGCAGCATCAGACCGCCGAGATAGGCCATCACGCGCATGCACCAGTACTCGAGCTCGACCTGCGGCATGTAGTTGCCCGGCCCGTGCTGCGCGACCTGCTTCTCCTGGTTCTGGTTCAGACCGACGACCTTGCCCTGGAACGACCCCGTCGCGAGGTAGGAGAGCAGGCCCGGGATCTCGATCGAGAAGGACGGCGTCTGGTCGCTCTTCGTGAAGCCGCCGATCTGGAAGAGCGAGAACGACGCCGGCTGCTGCGGTGTTCCACAGCGCCTCGGTCGCGGCGATCTTCATCGGCTGGGCGTTCGTCGTCTGGATCCCGAAGGCGTTGCCCCACCAGAGCTGCACGGCGGTCAACGGGATCAGGAGCAGGATCGTCGAGCTTGGCTGCCGCGCGAAAGACCTCGACGTTGCGGCCCCTGCGCAGATGCCACGCCGAGACGCCGAGGACGACGAAGCCGCCCGTCAGGCAGCCGGCCAGGATCACGTGCACGTACGCGAAGATCGCGAACGTCTGGAACATGATCGTCGCGATGTCGTTCGCCTGCGCCGTGCCCGTCGACTTGTTGATCTGGTAGCCGACCGGGTGCTGCATCCACGAGTTCGCGACGATGATGAAGTACGCCGAGAGCCAGGTGCCGAGCCAGACGAGGTAGATCGTCGCGAGGTGCACCCTCGGCGACAGATGCTCGCGGCCGAAGACCCACAGGCCGATGAACGTCGACTCGAGCATGAACGCTCCGAGCCCCTCGATCGCGAGCGGAGCGCCGAACACGTCACCGACGTACTTCGAGAACGACGACCAGTTCATCCCGAACTCGAACTCCTGCACGAGCCCGGTCGCCGCGCCGATCGCGAAGTTGATCAGGAACAGCACCGCGAAGAACCGCACCAGCCGGTTCCACTTCTCGTCGCTGCGTCCGGTAGTAGAGCGTCTGCATGATCGCGAGCAGCGGCGCCAGGCCGAGCGTCAGCGGCACGAACGTGAAGTGGTACAGCGTCGTCGTCGCGAACTGCCACCGCGAGAGCGTCAGGGCATTTGCGAGAAGGAAGCTCAATTGGATGCCTTATCCGCGACCGTGCTCACAGGCTCCTCCCGACGTCGCCCGGGCAGAATGACCTTCGTCGATCAGCCTGACATCATCCCGACCGGGTGAACGACCAGGAGCAAACGTCGTCGACAAGCGAGGGTTCGCTGATGGAAGAGCAGGCCCGCCGGCAGCTGGCGAGCGTACGTTCAGCTTCGTCGTCACGGGACGATCGCGGTGCTGGCCGCCGTCGGCGGGCAGGCGATCGAAGCACGGACGCTGCACGCCCAGCACGCGGCGGCCGTGCTGATCGTCGTGTCGTTCGCCGCCTGGCTCTCCCACACGATGTGGCGCGTGGTCAGAGCCCGCAGCAGGCGTGATCCAGAACCGGAGCGCTCCCACGAGGTCCACGAGTTGCTGCGCTCATGGATGATCCTGGCGACCGGGCTCCACGGAGCCCTCGTGATGCTGACGGCAGCGATCGGGCCCTGCTCGGTCGCGACCGGCCTCGTCATCGCCCAGGGCCTCGGCGTCGCGGTCCTGTTCGCCGCCGGCCTCGTCACCGCCACACGTCGGCCCGGCGCGCCTGCTGCGTGTGGGTGTAGATCATTGGTGGCGTCCATGCCCTCGAAGCTAGCCGGGGCTGCGTCGTCGTCGGATGACTCGACGTCGCGGGTCACAAGGCAGGACGAGCGGCCGGATCACCCCAAAGAGATGACGCGATCCGAGCGCGACATGAGATGTTCACAACCTTGACTCATCGGCAGGCATCCGTTTGAGCAGGGTCTTCGGCTTGGCGCTGGTCGCGGCGGTGAACCCGGTGCTGCTCACGGCAACGACGGTGATGCTGCTCCTGCCGCGGCCGAAGCGGCTTCTGCTCGGCTACCTCCTCGGTGCGTACACGACGAGCATCACGGTCGGGCTCGCGATCGTGTTCTGGCTGAGCGACTCGGGCACGCTCAGCACGACCAAGCACACGATCAGCCCGGGGATCGACATCGTCCTCGGAGCGCTCGCGCTGCTGGTCGCCTTCGTCGTCGGGACGGGTCGCATGGCACGCCGAAAGGAGCGCCGCCGCAGCGAGCACGCCGACGAACCGAAGAAGACGCCGCGCTGGCAGCAGACCCTGAGCAAGGGCTCGGCGCGCGACACGTTCGTCGTCGGCATCCTGCTCAGCTTCCCGGGAGCGTCCTATCTCGCCTGCCTGACGACGATCGCCAAGCTGAACCTCAGCGACTCGGCGATCGTGCTGACCGTCGTCGCGGTCGCCATCGTCATGCTCCTGCTGCTCGAAGTGCCGCTGCTCGCCTACACCTTCGCCCCGGACTGGACACCCGCCGCGGTCGAGCGGCTCAAGGGCTGGCTCGCCACAAACGGCGCCCGCGCGGGCGTGATCGCGGCCACGGTGATCGGCGTCGCGCTGGTCGTCAAGGGCGTGGCAGGCCTCCTGGCCTGACGCCCGTAGCGGGAACGCCCGCTGCCCGCCGCGAATCAGCGCTACCCGAGCCGGTCGAGCAGGTGATCGCCGACGCGAAGCGAGTTGGCCATCGCGGTCAGCGCCGGGTTGACCGCGCCGATGCTCGGGAAGACGCTCGTGTCGACGACGTAGAGGTTGTCGACCTCGTGCGCCTTGCAGTCGACGTCGAGCACCGAGCGTCGCGGGATCGCTGCCGAAGCGGCAGGTGCCGGCCTGGTGCGCCACGCCGGCGACCGGGATCTCGTTCTTCATGTACGCGAACCGCTTCAGCAGGTGGCCTTCGTTCAGGTCGAGCTTGCCGAGGATCGACCGCAGCTTCTCGTACAGCTTCTGCTTCGGCACCTCGTTCGATGGCCGTGTAGCTGAGCGTCAGCTTGCCGTCCTTGTCGACCGTGACGCGGTTGTCCGGCAGCGGCAGATCCTCGGTCGAGAGCCAGAAGTCGATCGCGTGCTTCGCGACCCGCTCGAGCGTCCATTCAGGCGCCAGCCTCGTCTCGCCCGGCTTCTCGCCGCGGTACATCTCCGCCTGCGACTTCCCGACCATCTGGATGTTCCCGAGCGGGTACTCGAACTCGCCGTTCGCGAAGTAGAAGTCGTTGAGGCCGAGCGTCTTCTGGAAGATCGTCGGGTTCTCCTCACGCGAGAGCGCGAGCACGGCCTGGCTGTTGTGGAACATGTAGTTGCGGCCGACCTGGTCGGAGCCGTTCGCGAGGCCGTTCGGATGCTTGTCGTTCGCCGAGCTGAGCAGCAGCTTGGCGGTGTTCGCAGCACCGCAGGCGACCACGAACGACGTCGGCCGCGAAGCGCTTCGTCTCGCCGTCGTGCTCGACCACGACCTCGGTCACGCTCGATCCCGAGCGGGTTCGTCTCGAGCTTGACCGCCTTCGCGTTCGTCAGCAGCGTGACGTTCGCGTGCTCGAGCGCGGGCCGGACGCCGAGCACCTCCGCATCCGACTTCCCGTGCACGGCGCAGGGGAAGCCGTCGCAGTTCGTGCAGCGGACGCAGTGGCTGTACGGCAGGTTCGACTCGTTGAGCCGCACGCCGCACGGCGCGTGGAACGGGTGGTAGCCGGCCGCTTCGAGGTCGTCCGCGAGCTGCTGGATGCGCGGCTCGTGCGAGACCGCGGGGAACGGGTACGGCGCGCTCGCCGGCGGCTCGGTGGGATCCTCGCCGTGGGTGCCGTGCACCTCGTAGAGCTGCTCGGCCTGCGTGTAGTACGGCTCGAGCTCGTCGTAGGAGATCGGCCACGCCGGCGAGATCCCGTCGTGGTGGCGCAGCTCGCCGAAGTCCTCTTTCCGCAGGCGGTAGAGCGCCGCGCCGTAGAGCTTGGTCGCGCCGCCGACGAAGTAGTGGATCTGCGGCTGGAACGGCTTGCCGTGCGCGTCGTACCAGGTGTCCTCGGAGACGTAGCGGTTCTCGACGAAGACGTTCTGCGCGAGCCAGTTCTCGGGCTCTCGCGGCAGCCAGTCGCCGCGCTCGAGCAGCAGGATGCGCTTCCCCGACGGGGCCAGGTGCCGCGCCAGCGTCCCTCCGCCTGCACCGGTGCCGATGATGATCACGTCGTAGCGAATCCATTCAGCATCACGCTCCCGACAGGCGCTCGATGACGACGATCCTGGCGGCCGCCTCGATGAGCGCGAGGTGCGAGAAGGCCTGAGGGAAGTTGCCGAGGTGACGGCCGGTGTCGGCGTCGAACTCCTCGGCGTAGAGCCCGAGCGGCGAGGCGATGCGCAGCAGCCGCTCCATCAGATCGCGCGCGCCCTGCAGCTCGCCGACGATCGCGAGCGCGGAGACGAGCCAGAACGAGCAGATCAGGAAGGTGCCCTCCTTGCCCGAGAGGCCGTCGTCGGTCTCGTCGGTGCGGTAGCGGAGCACGAAGCCGTTCTCGGTCAGGTCCTCCGCGATCGCCTTCACGGTCGCGCGCAGCCGCTCGTCGTCGCCCGGGCAGGAACCCGAACAGCGCTGCGAGCAGCGTCGAGGCGTCGAGCGAGTCGGTCTCGTAGTGCTGGCGCAGGACGCCCTGCTTCGCTGACGCCGTGCGCGAGGATGTCGTCGCGGATCTCCTCGGCGGTCGCGCGCCACTTCTCCTGCGAGCTCCGGGTCGCCGCGGATCTCGGCGAGCTGCGCGGCCCGGTCGAGCGCGACCCAGCACATCAGCTTCGACGAGACGTAGTGCTGCGGCTTGCCGCGCGCCTCCCAGATGCCCTGGTCGGGCTGCGCCCAGACCTTGGTCGCGCACTCGGCCTGCGACTGCACGATCGGCCACAGGCGGCGCGGCAGCCGCTCGCTCTTCCTCGTGTGCAGCAGGATCGAGTCGAGCACCGCGCCGAAGACGTCGTTCTGGCGCTGGTCGAACGCGCCGTTGCCGAGCCGGACCGGGACGCGCGCCGGCGTAGCCGGAGAGGTCGTCGCGCGTCGACTCGGTCAGGTCCTTGCGACCGTCGATGCCGTACATGATCTGCAGCGAGCCGTCCTCGTTCGGCTCGAGGTCGGCGACGAACTGCATGAACTCGTCGGCTTCCCAGTCGAGGTTCAGCCAGTGGAGCGCCTGCAGCGTGAAGGTGGTGTCGCGCATCCACGTGAAGCGGTAGTCCCAGTTGCGCTCGCCGCCGGGCGTCTCGGGCAGCGACGTCGTCGCGGCGGCGACCGTCGCGCCGGTCGGCATGTAGGTCAGGCCCTTGATCGCGAGCGCCGAGCGCTGGATCGGGTCGCGCCAACGGTGGTCGGGGATGCGCGCCTCGTTCGAGCCAGTTCCGCCAGAAGCGCACGGTCGCGTCGATCCGCCGCTCCGCGTCGTCGACGTCCGGCGGGGCCGCGAGCTCCTCGGCCCACGACAGCGCGCAGTACGCCTTGTCGCCCGCCTCGAGGACGTGCCGCGCGCGCACGCGGTCGCCTTCGATCCCGAGCGGCAGATCCGACGACGAGCCGCATCGTCTGACCCGCGCCGCTCGCGTCGGCCGCGTGCCGGTCGCCGTCGACGAGCGACCACTCGGCCGGCGTCCGGCCGTAGTCGAACGCCGGCTCGCAGACGAGCTCGACCTCGACGCGCCCGCCGAGGCACTCGACGGTGCGCACGAGCATGTGCTCGGCGTCGTCGTCGGCCGGCGGCCGGGTGTGCGGCGTGATCGCGTCCTCGTGGTCGGTCGGCCCCATCGTCAGCGCGTCGCGAACGACGATCCAGCCGGACGGCGTCTTCCACGTCGTCACGAGCACGTTCGTGCCGGGCTCGTAGTGCCGCGCGGTCGGGTGGTGATCCCGAACGGGCCGAACCGGAAGAAGCCGGCCTCGCGGTCGAGCAGGCTGCCGAACACACTCGGCGACGTCGAAGCCCGGAACGCAGAGCCAGTCGATCGCACCGTCGGGCGCGATCAGCGCGCCGGTGTGGCAGTTCGAGAGGAACGCGTAGTCCGCGATCGGCGGGAACGGCGACGGCGCGGCTGCGCTCTGCGGCTGCTTGGCTGTCGGCGGTGGCGGTCATGACGCGATCCACGGGCCGTACCAGCGGCCGTGCCCGGCGACGAGCGACTCGGCTTCGTCCGGCCCCCACGAGCCCGGTGCGTACGGGATGCACCGGCGGCGGCGCGTCGAGCAGCGGCTGCATGATCCGCCACGTCTCCTCGACGCCGTCCTGGCGCGTGAAGCGAGTGCTGTCGCCGATGAGCGCTGCGTGCAGCAGCACCTCGTAGGGCGTCGGTCCCTCGCCGCCCTCGCAGCGCGAACTCCATGTCGAGCTCGATCGTCCCGGCTCCGGCCGTCGGCGCGATGCGCCTCGACGACGAACCGGATCCCGGTCGACGGGTCGAGCTTGACGACGAGCTGGTTCGGCTCGAGCGTCGCGGTCGAACGGCGAAGCCGAGCCGCGGCGGATGCCGGAACACGAGCCGCAGCTCGGTCTGCGTCACCGGCAGCCGCTTGCCGGTGCGGATGAAGAACGGCACGCCCGCCCAGCGCCAGTTCTCGATGTCGAGCCGGAGCGCCGCGTAGGTCTCGGTCGTCGAGTCCGCCGCGACACCGTCGATCGAGCGGTAGCCGTCGTACTGCCCGCGCACGTAGTGCGCCGGGTCGGCCTGCCTGACCGCGCGGAACAGCGCGACCTGGGAGTCCTTGATCGTCCCGGGTCGCCGCGCGAGGGCGCCTCCATCGCGGCCGCCGCGACGACCTGCATCAGATGGTTGACGACGACGTCGCGCAGCGCGCCGACCGGGTCGTAGAAGTGACCGCGGTCCTCGACGCCGAAGTCCTCCGCCATCGTGATCTGCACGCTCGACGAGGTAGTTGCGGTTCCAGACCGGCTCGAGCATCGCGTTCGCGAACCGCAGGTAGAGGATCTCCTCGAGGCCCATCTTCCCGAGGTAGTGGTCGATCCGGTAGAGCTGCGACTCGTCGATCTACTGGTGCAGCTCGGCGGCGAGCGCGTGCGCCGACTCCTGGTCGTGGCCGAACGGCTTCTCGACGACGACGCGCGCGTTCGTCGTCAGGCCGGCGTCGCCAGGCCCTTGACGACCGTCCCGAACAGGAACGGCGGGATCTCGAGGTAGAAGACCGGCAGCTTCGCGCCCTTGATCGCCGCGCCGACGCGCTCGTAGGTCGCAGCGTCGCCGAAGTCGCCCTGCACGTAGGAGAGCCGCGCCGGCCAGGCGGTCGAACACCTGCGTCGTCGAGCTGCTCGCCGGTGCCCACGATCGACTCGCGCGCGCGCTGCCGCAACTGGTCGACCGTCCAGTCGTCGACGGCGACGCCGACGATCGGACAGTCGAGCAGCCCGCGCTGCTCGAGCCGGTACAGCGACCGGAACGTCATCACCTTCGCGAGGTCGCCGGTGATCCCGAACACCACCAGCACGTCTGCCGTGCCCTCTGCCATCACTTCTCCTTCTCGCCTACGAGGATCCTGCCCGGGCGCTCGTGGCTGAAGCCGCCCCAGGTCCAGTCGACCATCGCCTTCGTGCGGTCCTCCCACGCCGAGAGCAGCGTGAGGTGGACCGCGCCCCAGGCGAGGAATGCCATCTTCGCCCTTCATCGTCCGCCCGCCGTGCAGCTGCGCCACGGCTGCGCCGCGCGCGATCGCCGCCATCGTTCCCTTGTCGTGTGTACTTGAACGGCTTCGGCTTCTTGCCCGCGACGATCCGCGCGATGTTCTCGCCGGCGTGCTCGCCGGCCTGGAGCGCGACCGAGCCGAGCTGCGGCAGCACGTCGCCGGTCTCCGCGTCGGTGATCCACGCTGCGTCGCCGACCGCGAAGACCTCGGGGTGATCCGGGCAGGCGCAGCTCCGGATCGACCGCGATTCGGTTTCCTTTCTGCAGCTCCACGCCCAGCGACTCGGTGAGCGGGCTCGCCTGCAGGCCGGCGCCCCAGACGAGCGTGTGCGCGTTCAGCACGGTGCCCGATGCGAGCTTGACGCGCGTCGGCTCGACGGCCTCGACTCGTTCGCCGAGCATGATCTCGACGCCTCGATCCTCGAGCTCGTGTTGCGCGTACTCCCGAATGTCGGGCTTGAACATCGGGAACAGCTCCGGGCCTGCCTCGACGAGCGTCAGCCGCGCCTGGTCGGCGGCCACGCCCCGGTAGTCCTTCGCGAAGTCGCTCCGGTAGAGCTCGCTCAGAGCTCCGACGCTCTCGATCCCCGTCGGCCCGCCGCCGACGACGACCACGTTCAGGGCGCCGTCGTCGATCAGCGACGGATCGCGGTCGGCCGCCTCCCAGCGCCCGACGATGTGCGACCGGAGGCGCAGCGCATCCTCGACGGTGTAGAGCGGAAAGGCGTTCTGCGGCGCGCCGTTGCAACCGAAGAACTGGACGACCGCACCCAGCCCGACCACGAGATAGTCGTACTGGAGAGCAGGCATGTCCGTGAACTGCACCTCGCGGCGGTCGAGGTCGATCGCCGAGACCGTCGCCTGGTGGACGGTCGCGTTCTTCTGGTGCTGGAAGAGGTCGCGCAGCGAGTGGGCTACCGCCGTCGTATCCAGCAGCCCGGTTGCCAGCTGGTAGAGCATCGGTTGGAAGCTGTGGTAGTCGTTCGCGTCCACCAGGACGACGTCGACGTCCGCTTTCTCGAGCTCGCGCGCAGCCCCGAGGCCGCCGAAGCCGCCACCGAGGACCAGGACCCGAGGGCGTGCTTTCTCCGTCTCCGTCGGCGCTGCTCCCCCAAGCATCGCGACAGGCTCGCACCGCCTGTCCCGGACGGGATCACCCAATCTGGATGATTGTCTTCCTGCGGATTGTCAGGCGGCCCAGCGGCGGAAGACGACAGCGGTGTTGTGCCCGCCGAACCCGAACGAGTTCGACACGCGACCTCGACCTGTTGCGGTCGCGCGGTGTTCGCAACGTAGTCGAGGTCGCACTCCGGATCGGGATCGGTCTGGTTGAGGGTCGGCGGCAGAATCCCGTGACGAAGCGCGAGGATCGTGAACACCGCTTCGACCGCGCCCGCGGCACCAAGGGTGTGGCCGGTTGCTCCCTTGGTCGAGGAGACCGGCGTTCGGTGAGGCCTTCTCCTCGCCGAGCGCGAGCTTCAACACGCGGGACTCCCCCGCGTCGCCGGCCGGCGTCGACGTGCCGTGGGCGTTCACGTAGCCGACGTCCTCCGCCGTGATGCCTGCGTCGGCGAAGGCCATCCGCAATGCGCGGGCCGGGTTCTCTCCGCTCGGGTCCGGATCCGAGACATGGTTCGCGTCCGACGAGATGCCGTACCCGGCCACTTCGGCATGGATGGTCGCGCCGCGGGCCTGCGCGTGTGACAGCTCCTCGAGCACCAGCACCGCCGCACCCTCGGCGATCACGAACCCGTCGCGGCCCGCGTCGAAGGGGCGCGACGCAGCCTCCGGATCGCCGTTTCGCACCGACAGCGCGCGCATCGCGCCGAAACCCGCGAGCCCGACCGGTGTGATCGGCGCCTCGGTGCCGCCGCAGAACATCACGTCGGCGCGGCCCAGCCGGATCGCATCCAGGCCGTCACCGAGCGCCATGTTGGAGGCTGCGCATGCCGTGCACTCCGACACGAGCGGGCCACGCGTGCCGAGCTCGATCGAGACCCATCCGGCAGCGAGGTTCGGCAAGGTCTGCACGATCGAGAACGGGCTCACCCGCTCCGGACCTCGCCGCTCGATCTGGAGAACGCACTCCTCGAAGGAGCTCACGCCCCCGATCGCAGTCGCGATTGCCGCGCCGGCTCGCTCCGCCACGCGCCCGACCGCGAGACCCGAGTCCGCCTCGGCCTGACGAGCGGCCGCGAGAACGAGCTGCGTGCACCGATCCATCCGCCGTGCCGACTTCCGGTCGATGAACGCGTCGACATCCAGATCCTTCACCTCACAGGCGAACCGTGTCGAGTAGCCGCTCGCATCGAACCGGGTGATCGGGCCCGCCCCCGGACTCCTGCCAGCAACGCGGTCCACGACTCGTCGACCGTGTTGCCGATCGGGCTCACCATGCCGAGGCCGGTGACGACGACCCTGCGCGTTCCTGACCCCACAGCGGTCAGGCTACCGTCAAGCGCTGCGGAAGGAGCAAGGCCGCTCATCCCCATCGGGTGATGGTCATCCGCTCGACAAGGATTACCCTCACGCCGCGTGCTCGAGCCTGCCACCGCAGCGCCGCTCGGCGCCCACTACGACGGCCGCGGAGCGAGCTTCGCGCTCTTCACCAGCGTCGCGGAGCAGGTCGAACTGTGCCTCTTCGACGAGAGTGGCACCGAGACGCGCTTCGGTCTCGAGCAGGGAGAGGGGTACGTGTGGCAGGGGTACCTCCCCGACGTGCGACCGGGGCAGCGCTACGGGTATCGCGTGCACGGCCCGTGGAGCCCGTCAGCGGGCACCCGGTGCAACCCCGCCAAGCTCCTGCTCGACCCCTACGCACGCGCGATCTCGGGCGAGGTGCAGTGGCATCCGGCCGTCTACGGCCACGCTCCCGACGATCCCGATCTCGCGGACCCTCGCGACTCGGCGCCCTATGTGCCGCGCTCCGTGCTCATCGCCTCGGACTTCGCCTGGGACGGCGACGCACCGCCCGGACGACCGATGTCCGACTCGATCTTCTACGAGGTCCACGTCAAGGGCTTCACCAAGCTGCACCCGGGCGTGCCGGACGAGCTTCGCGGCACCTACGCCGGACTCGCACATCCCGCTGCGGTCGCTCACCTGCAGCGCCTCGGCGTCACCGCGGTCGAGCTCCTGCCGGTGCACCAGTTCGTCCACGACGCACAACTCGTGCAACGGGGGCTGCGCAACTACTGGGGTTACCAGTCGGTCGGCTACTTCGCCCCGCACAACGGCTATGCGTCGGGAGACGGCGGCGGCCAGGTGGACGAGTTTCGCCGCATGGTCCGCGCATTGCACGGCGCCGGGCTCGAGGTGATCCTCGACGTCGTCTTCAACCACACGGCCGAAGGCGACGAGTGGGGACCCACGCTGTGCTTCCGCGGCATCGACAACGCCGCCTACTACCGTCTCCAGGAAGCCCGCGCCCGGTACGTCGACGACACCGGTTGCGGCAACACGGTGAACGTCGTCCAACCGCAAGCGCTGCGCCTGGTGCTGGACTCGCTGCGCTACTGGGTGCAGGAGATGCACGTCGACGGTTTTCGCTTCGACCTGGCCGCCAGCCTCGCGCGCGGGGCAAGCGACTTCGATCCGTCATCCGCCTTCCTCGAGTCGGTCGGCCAGGATCCGGTCCTCTCTCAGGTGAAGCTGATCGCTGAGCCGTGGGACATCGGTGCCTACGATCTCGGCGGGTTCCCTGCCGGCTGGAGCGAGTGGAACGGCAGGTACCGCGACACGGTTCGTGACTTCTGGCGCTCGACGCCAGGCGCGTTGCCCGACTTCGCGACGCGCATCAGCGGCTCGCGCGATCTCTACGGGCACGGCGGCCGGCGCCCGACCGCCTCGGTGAACATCGTGACGGTGCACGACGGGTTCACACTTGCAGACCTCGTCAGCTACGACGGCAAGCACAACGAATCGAACGGCGAGGACAATCGCGACGGCACCGACGACAACCGCAGCTGGAACTGCGGTGTCGAAGGTCCCACCGACGACGCGGCCGTAGTCGAGCTGCGCGCGCGCCAGCGACGGAACTTCATCGCGACGCTGCTTCTGTCCGAGGGAGTGCCGCTGCTTCTCGGCGGCGACGAGTTCGCGCGCAGTCAGAGTGGCAACAACAACGCCTATTGCCATGACGACGAGCTCACCTGGTTCGACTGGACGGCTGCCGAGCAGAACGCCGACCTGGTCGACTTCACGGCCCGCGTCTGCCGCCTCCGGGCGGAGCATCCCGTCTTCCGGCGCCGCCAGTTCCTGCTCGGCACGCCGGCCCATGCCTCGGAGCGCGACGACCTCGACTGGTACCGCCCCGACGGCGCCGCGATGACCGCGGAGGACTGGTCTGCGTCCTACGCGCGGGCGGTGACGATGGCGCTGAGCGGCGACACGGGCGCGGGTGCTTCCCCCGACGACCCGTTCCTGCTGATGCTGAATGCCTGGTGGGAGCCGCTCGACTTCCACGTGCCGGACTCGCTGCTCGAGCTCGACTGGCGCATCGAGCTCGACACCGCGGAGGCCGGCACGACGGGGAGCGACGTCGGCTCCTCGGGCGCCGTCAACCTGACGGGACGGTCACTGCTGCTTCTCCGGGGCGTCTCCTCAGTGTCCCGTTAGGTGGATCACACCGACGGCGTCGAGACCGTTCAGCATGAGCTGCACCGCAAGTGCCGCGAGCAGGAACCCGAACACCTTCTCGGTGATCAGCATGCGGCTCTGATCCAGGTGGTCACTCACCCGGTTGGCCCAGCGAAACACGACCACGTCGACTGCGAACACCGCTGCGACGAGCACGAAGACGACAGCGATATGGCCGACGGACGCGGCGTCGGCCGACGCGGTCACGAGCACGACGATCCCGGCCGGGTTGACCAGATACGGGACCGCTAGCGGATAGACCGCAGTCTCGAGCGGATCTCGGTCGTCGGCCCGCCGCTGCTCGGACTCTTCTCTCGAAGGCCCGCGAACCATCCCGATCGCGATGATCACGAGGATGAGCCCGCTGGCGACCGACAGGGCACCCGTCGAGAAGTGGAGCAACCTGCTCAGCAACCCGCCCAGGAGCAGCAGCGCGACCGAGACGACAGCTGCCGTCACGAGCATCTTCCGCAGCACGAGGGCCTTCGTCGCCGGCTCCATGCCGGCGGTGAGCTCGACAAACGGCACAAGCGCGATCTTCGGTCCGACGCCGATCAGCAGGAGCAGAAAGATGTCGAGGATCGCGTAGACGTCGAACGACGACGAATCCACGTGTCAGTCACCGCTGCCGGCGGCTGGTTCTGTGCCGGCGAGAGCAAGGAGCAACTCGCCGACCTGGCGGTCGGCCAGCGCCGGGTGGCGCATCGGCCGTCTTGGGTCTACTCGATAGTGATTCTTCGCGCCAACTCGTTCGCGCACGAGATATCCCTCATCGCAGAGGTCGGCCAACATGCGGTACGCGTGACGGTCCGTCAGTCCGACCCGTCCGGCGATCTCGCGCACCGGCAGGTCCGGGTCGCGTGCAACTTCGATCAGCACGGCCCCATGGGAGCTGATGAGCGTCCAGTGACGCTTTCCGGTCATCTCGTTCGACCCTAGGCGTCGATCGCCGGGCGGTCGTCGTCCCTATCGGATGATCTCGCAACGTTGCCGGGGCTCTACGTCCGCCGATGCCGCAGAGGTTCCGGGCTTCGACTCCACTCCTCGGGCAGCTGGAGCCGAGGGCCGGCCGAGCCACGTCCCGACGACGACGAGCGCCGCGCAGACGCCCAGCCGCGCGGTCAGCTGTTCACCGAGCAGCAGCGCTGCGCCCGCGGCCGTGAGGACCGGGATGACCAGTTGCACGGCGCCGGCCGTCGTGCCGGAGAGCGACCGTTGGCAGGCGTACCACGCGACGTAGGCGAGCGCAGTTGTGCCTGCCCCCATCGCGATCGCCCAGGCGATCCCGGCAGCGGTCACATGCAACCCGCCGGCGACGCCCACCAGCGCCGGAATCGCCAGCACCGCCGCGAGAACGACGAAGTGGCCCGTGGTCGCCACTCGCGGATCGGTTCGCGTGCGGCCGGCGGCGGTGTAGAGGCCCCACGCCGCTCCGGTCACTGCGAGCAGCAGCACACCGAGCACCGTGACGCTCTTGATCGACCCGCTTGCCAGCACAGCGATCCCCGCCAGGGAGATCGCGGCACCGACGGCGCGACGAGGCGGGATCGAGTCGCCATGAAGGACGTCCCACATGACGAGCGTGAACAGCACCGTCGCGTAGAAGACGAACGTGCCGGCAGCGGCGCCGATGTGACGGTAGCCGTAGGAGATACAGACGGCGTAGACGCCCAGCCATAGCGCCGGACGGAGGTTGGCCCGACCGACCACGATTCGCTCTCGTCGCACGACGGCGATCGTCACCAGAGCGATTGCTCCGGCCACGAACCTGACGGCCGAGAGCAGCCCTGCGTCGAGCAGGTTCGCCGCGACGACATGACGCGTGATCAGCGAGTTCGCCGCGAACGACACGAGCACGAACACAAGCAGCAACGACGTCGTGGGATCCCTCACAGGCCCCGGGTCGGCGGCGGCGCGGTTCGGGCCGCTGCTGGTGCCAGACGTCGTGGTCGTGGTCACGCTCACGATCAGATCTTCGCTACATCACGACGGCCGAGGCCGCGGCTGCGCCTGCAGCCTCGGCCTCTGCCTCCTGCGGGCTCTCCGAGCGCCGTTTGCGAACGGTGACCATGACAGCGGCACCGACGAGGAGATAGGCCGTGAGGACGACGAGAGCGTGAGTGATGGCGTTGCCGTCGAAGTAGAGCGTGTTCCGGATGGCGGTCGTTCCGGCGCCCGCGGGCAGGTACGGGCCGATCGTGCGCCAGAAGCCGGGCAGGAACGCCGAAGGCACCGAGCCTCCTGCCGCCGGTGCACCGAAGATCACGAACACGACGACGACGATCAGCGTTCCCGGCGGGCCGAGCAGGGTCTGGAGGGCTGACGTCGCGAGCGCGACCGCCGCCATCACGAGGATGAACAACGCCCAGAGGACAAGGAACTTCGATTCGGGAATCGCGCCGAGGACCGGCCCGGCGATCGTGGCGGTGAGCAGCGCTCCGAGCACCGCCACGACGCAGAGCGCCGCACCGCGCCCGCGCGGTGTCGACGGCCCTCCGAAGACCATCGCCATCGTCGCGGTCAGATAGCCGCCGACGACCAGTGCCATCGTGAGCAGGAACGAGACGATCCCGGCGGCGTCTCCCTTCGGCAGGGGATGCACCTGAACGATCTCGATCTTCTGGTGGAAGGCCACGGCAGCTGCACCGAATGCGGCACCGAGAGCTGACGCGGCACTTGGCCCGGCGGCGGGAACGACGAAGAGCCTCGCTCCGGCCGGGCTCACGACGAGCGCGCCGACAACTTTTCTCTCGTCGATCGCATGCAGCGCAGCCGCCTGGCTCGGGTACGGAACCGTCTTCAGCGAGAAGCTCTTCCCGACGGCTGCCGGCATCAGCGGCGAGCCGACCACGCCGAGCGCAACCCGGTGAGGCTTCGGTGAATGGAGTGCGCCGACGTACGAGAAGACGAACACCGCCTGCACCAGCAGGGCGATGAGCAGCCCGAAGAGGAGTCGCCGCTCGATCGCGCCCGATCTACCCGAATCGACGCTGCCGTTCACCTGTCAGCCACCGTTGCACTCCAAGTCAGATCGAACGACACGGCTTGCAGCGGCGATCGTACCGACGCGGCGGACAGAAGTCCCTGAACGGCCCCGCGGCCTGCGGACGCGTCGGTCTAGACGCCGGCGGCGGTGACGACGAAGTCGGTTGCGAAACCGAGTGCGATCCCCGCGAAGACGAGCCACATGACGAGTGTCGGGTGGCCGTAGCGCCGGTTGACTGCAAAGAGCTCCTGCACGACATAGAGAATCGATCCGGCGGCAACCGCAAAGAACACGACGGACAGGGCGTCGCTCGTCCACGCCTGTCCGATCAGCGTTCCGAAGAAGGTCGGTGCGCCGCCGATCAGGCCGAGCACGATCAGGTAGCGCCAGGAGGGCCGCGTCCCCTCGGCGCTCATCGGGCCGCAGATCCCGAAGCCCTCCGTGGCGTTGTGCAACCCAAAGCCGACAATCAGGATCACCGCAAGGCTGATCTCGCCCGCGCTCGCCGCCTGGCCGATCGCGAGTCCCTCTCCGAAGTTGTGCACCCCGATGCCGATCGCGATCAGCAGGGCAAGCTGCGACCCGGGGCTCATCCGGTCGATCCAGTGGCGGTGCGCGAATTCGTCGATCGCGGCAGCCCCGGGGCCAACGAGCGGCGTCGCCCGAACCTGCGCCCGCCGCCGCATCCATTCTGCGTAGTAGACGAGCGACATCAGCCCGAGCGCGAACCCGACCAGACCGAGTGCTGCGAGCCAGGCGAACTGCCCCCAGTGACGCTCGTTGAGCGCTCCCTCGATCGGGTCGACCGCGCCGGTCAGCACATCCCAGAGCAGAAAGATCAGGATGCCGGTCGCGAGTGCGCTGAGCCCAACGCGCGCTGCCGGCGAGAGCCCGCGCAGTCTGCCGATCGGGAGCCCGAGAAAGATCGTGGCCCCTGCGATCGCGCCGAGCAGGAGAATCTGCGCGGTGGACATCACCGCAGTGTAAACGCTGCCTTACAGCTGTTGTCAAGTAAACCTTACAGCCGCAGTTCGAGCGTGCTTCTCCACGCGCTGAGGGCGGGCGTCGACGTGCTCGGCCCGCCCTCAGCTTTCAGGCCGGTGGTGCTAGGAGGAGCCGTTGAGATGGCAACGGAGCGTCGCCTCACCGCTCGCGCTGACCGTCTCGCTCCAATCGGCCGTCGGGCCGCCTGCGATGCCACACAGCGCGCCCGTGTTCGCGTTGTTCCAATGGGCGGCCTTGCCGGTTGAGTTCGGGACGCCCGAGGCCTTGCAGATCGTCACCGCGTTGCCGTTGGTTATCTCGACCGAATGCGTCCCCGTCGTGACGAAGACGCTGCCTCCGTTCCCGTCGAACAACGTGCAGCCGAAGTCCTTGAAGACCGAGGCTCCGTTGTTGTCGGCCCTCGCGATCTGGCCGCTACCGGTGACAATGAGGAACGCTGCGAGGACTGCGACGAATGTCGCGGCGAGCAGAGTTTTGCGCATCCTTCCCCCTTCGGGAATCCCGAGCGACTATCGCGTCGGGCAACCGCGCTGAATGTAGGTTCCGGTCCTCGGAGTGGGTATCCCTCGTTCAAGTGCATCGCCTGGGCAGAGTGCCGGCGGCCCGACGCCCGTGTCGCCCTGGGCCTTGATCCATACGGGATCAAACAGCGATCTCGAAGGAGACGGCCCAAGCCCTGATTGGTGCACGCTTCGCGAGACCTCACCATCACGAGCCGTTGACGGCACTCTGGCAACGATCTAGCTTTCTCCTCGTGCCGTGCAACGTCATCTGCATCTCACGTTCGTCCGGCTCGGGCGGGGACGAGGTCGGCCGTCTCGTCGCGGAGCGACTCGGCTTTCTGCACGTCGACGAGGAGATCGTGGCGAGGGCCGCGGCCCAGGGAGGGATCTCACCAGCCGACGTCGCTGACGAGGAGCGGCGGAAGTCCATGACGGCACGGATCCTGCGCTCGGTCTTCGACGGTGGCAGCAGCGCGATGGCCCTCGGCGTAGCCGTGCCGGTGTCGACCGGCGAGGAGCCCGACAGCAGCGAGATCCAGGCACTGATTCGCGAGGCGATCGAGCAGACCGCCGCCCGCGGAGACGTCGTCATCACCGCCCACGCCGCGTCGCACGCGCTCAAGCCGAGCGCAACGATCCTCCGCGTGCTCGTTACCGCGTCGCCGGCGACGCGGGCACTTCGAGTCAGCGACCAGAATGGTGTGGACGCCGCCAAGGCAGAACGAACGGTCAAGGCGGCGGACGCAGCGCGTCGCGACTATTTGAAACGCTTCTACGCCGTGTCGGAGGAGCTCCCGACGCAATACGACGTGGTCATCAACACCGACCTTGTCTCGCTCGAAGACGCCGCGGCCTTCGTCGCGAGCGCCGCCTCCGAGCGATCGACGCTCGCGGCGCATTCCTGAACTCCGAGCTGGCCCCAGGCGTGCGAAGCGCGCCGCTCAGATGACTATGGCCTGATGTTCTGGTTGATGTGGAAGAGATTGTCGGGGTCGTACTTCCGCTTGACCTCGACCAACTGATCGTAGTTCTCGCGGTAGTTGTCGCGGATCTTCCCGTAGTCGTCCTCTTGCATGAAGTTGATGTATCCGCCCGGTTCCGAATACGGAGCCATCGCCTGGTAGTAGTCACGTACCCACTGAATCCGCTCCGCGTCGTTGGAGGGGTCGGCCCATGACGCCAGGAAGACCATCCCGTAGGTCGCATCACGATAGGCAAACGCCGTGTCGTCAGCGCCGACGCGATGACATGCGCCGTTGATCGGATACATGTGCATCGTTGCGCTCACCTCCGGGACACGCGAGCCGTGCTCCACATGCGCAGCGATCGCGGCATCCGGCAGATCGGTGACGAACGCGCCCTTCCAGTACGCGCGAATGCCCTTTGGGTAGAGAGCGTCAAATGCGCCGTTCAGCGCCGGGTACGGCAGCGGCCCGGTCCCGTCGGCGACGATCGGAGCGACATCCCGGAAAGGCTTGAGGACTTTCTCCGCCTGCTCGAGCGGCCCGGCCCAATGCACAACCGCCAAGGCGAGCGTGTCACCATGGCGATCCTCGGGGATGAACGGCAGCGGCGGAGCGATCTGGAACCCCGGGAACCCACCGAACTGCTCCGGTGCCGCCCGGATGAACTCGTCGAACATCCGGAACAGCGAGCTCGCGTCTTCCAGGTTGTAGAAGATCGGTCCCGCGAACACCTGATCGACTTCGTGCAAGCGATACTCGAGCGACGTCACGACACCAAAGTTGCCGCCGCCGCCGCGAAGCCCCCAGAACAGATCCTCGTTCTTGCGCTCGCTCGCGGTGACGAACCTCCCGTCTGCAGTGACCACGTCGGCCGAGATCAGATTGTCGATCGACAGCCCACAGCCACGCGCGAGGTAGCCGATACCGCCACCCAATGTCAGGCCGGCGATGCCAGTCGTCGAGATGATCCCGCCGGTCGTCGCCAGACCGAAGGCATGCGTCGCGTGGTTGAAATCTCCCCAGGTGGCTCCCGCGTCGGCCCGTGCCGTTTTGTTCCTCGGATCGACACGTACCGTCCGCATCGGCGACATGTCGATCACCAAGCCGCCATCGTTGGTGCCGAACCCGGGTGCGCTATGCCCACCGGCGCGAACGGAGAGATCCAGTCCGTGCTCTCGAGCGAAGTTGACACCGGCTATCACGTCGGCCACCTGCTCAGCACGAAGGATCGCCAACGGATGCTTGTCGAACATGCCGTTGTGCACCGCGCGCGCCTCACGATAATCATCGTCGGTCGCCGTGATCACACGGCCGCGCACCTGCTCGCGCAACGGGTCGACGCCAGCCCCGGTGATCGACGCCTCAGCCGTAATCTCTGCCATCGTCACGCCTCCCTCGATCGGCCTGCCCTCACCTTGAAGAACGCCCTAGATGATGCGACTTTGTGACAGACGAATCAAGGGTCACAGACGGCGTTCACATAGCCGGATCGAAACGGGTGCGCCTCTCCGGTCTCCTCGTCGTAGGTGTGGCGCAACACACAGCCGGTGTCGTTCGCGAGCAGGTGGATCGAGACCGATGTGACCGCCGAGGTGGTGCGGACGCGATGCACGTCGTTCCGCGGCGGCAACAGAGCGTAGAGGTCGCCCGGCGAGAGCGGCCGTTGCCGTTCGAGCTCGAGCCGACCGGCCCCGGGGCGGTAGAGCTCCTCGTCCTGGTTCCCCTCGTAGAGGCCAACAAGCCCCCAGGCCAGGTGGTCGTGCACCGGTGTCACGGCACCCGGCGGCACAACCAGGCTGAACAGTGAGAGCCCGCGATCGGCGGCCCGAAAGAGCAGCCACTGGCCGATCCCGCCACCCATCCCACTCTCGGCCGCCGGCTCCCGGTAACGCGCCGGAAGCCAGGTCCGATCAGCCAGCAGCCCGAGGAAGAGCGGCTCGATCAGCCCACACGCCTGCTCCGGCGAGACTGCGCGGTGGATCCGCTCCCGCACGGCCTCGATGAACTCGCGCACCACAGCAGTGTCGAGGACGTATTCGTCCTCGGTGAGCGGCGGCAGGGCGTCGTGGAAGTCGCACACAGGATCGGCCCGGCCACACTCTGACACACCAGGTCGAACGCCTCCTGGTGGATCGGTTTGTGGTCTCTCCATGGAAGGAGCGCCGGGGCAGAGTAAGGAGGCGCTGCGTGGTTGGACGGAGGCCCACCGTCAGTAGGAAGCTCGTTCAGTGGGCGTCCAGGGCGAAGGCGACGGCCTCAGCCGGTTCGAGCTGACGGCCGTCGTCGAATGCCTGCCCAAAGGTCTGTTCGTCCAAGGCGCCACGCAGGGATCTGGAGAGGTCTTCCTCGGCTTGACGCTCGCTCGGCATGGCGGCGGCTCCCGTCTGCTCGCGGAGTGTTTGCGTGGCGGCAAGCAATGTGCTTGCCCGGCGTGGGTCGCCGTCCCGTTCGGCGAGACGCGCGAACACCGATAGGCAGGCCGCGATCCGCGCGGAACGGTCGAGCGTGCGATAGAGGCGGAGAGCCGACGCGACTGCCTCGTGAGCGTCCTCGAGTCGACCCTGTCCGAGCGCCGCTTCACCGAGTAGGAGCAGCGAGGCAGCGGCACCCGATTTGTTACCGAGGCTCTCGAACAATCCGCCTGCCTCCCTGCATGCCGCTTCCGCAGCTCCGAGGTGCCCGAGCCCGAGCTCGATCGTCCCAAGGTTGACCAGCGAGACGGCGCACCCGCGTCGGTCGTCCGCTTGTCGAGAGACGGCCAGCGCCTCGGCATACAGCAGCCGTGCCGCCTCGATCTCGCCCTGAGCCTTCGTTGCATTGCCGAGTCGGTTGAGGGCGTGCGAAAGCCGCTTGTCGTCGTCCAGTGAACGTTCGAGCACGACCGCAGTCTCGGCATGTCTGCGGGCGCGTGCATAGTCGGCCTGAGCGTGCTCGAGCATCGAGAGCGACGCGAACGCCGTTGCCCTGAGGTCAGCCGGGAGCGCCGTGTCCATCTCGAATCCGGCCTCGAGCCAGCGTCGCGCCTCGCCGAAGGCGCCGCGCATGATCCAGAACTCGGCCGCCGAGGCCGCCAGATGCGCGAGCAGCTCTCGCTCGCCTGTGTCCAAGCTCCAGGCGAGCGCAGCGCGAACGTTGTCCTGCTCGTCGGCAAACCATTTCGCCGCGGCATCGTGCGAGGCATCCCACAGGGAGCTTTGCAATGCCGTCAAGCGCTGGGCGTAGTGCTGGGCATGCCGCCGGGGTGTGGCGTGGGCGTCCCCTCCCGACTCGAGCTGTTCGGTCGCGAACTCGCGGATCGTTTCGAACATTCCGAGCCGGTCGCCCCAGCGTCGAACGAGGCTCTGCTCCGTCAGCGACTCGACGTCGTCGAGTGATGCCGCACACACGGCCTCGGCAGCCTCGAGCTCGAAGCCCCCCACGAAGACGGACAGTCGCGCGAACAGCTCCTGCTCGACCGGCGAGAGCAGCTGGAAGCTCCACTCGATCGCTGCACGCAGCGTCCGCTGCCGGTCCGGGATTGCACGGAGGCGACTCGTCAGGATCGGCAGCGCCTTGTCCAAGCGCTCCAGGAGCTGCTCAGGCGGAAGCACGCGCGTGCGCGCGGCGGCCAGTTCGATCGCCAGCGGTAAACAGTCCAGGCGCCGGCAGATCGCCTCCACAGCCGTCCGGGGCTCTGCGAGCGCAGCTCGCTGGCGGAAGAGCTCGACGGCCTCAAGTTCACTCAGCGGGTCGACCGCGTACTCGCTCTCTCCCGGAACGCGCAGAGGTGCACGAGACGTGACGAGCACGAAGAGTTTTGGACACTGCTCGACCAGTTCGACCAGCGCTGCCGCCGCCTCGACGACTTGCTCGAAGTTGTCGAGTAGCAGGAGCATCGAGCTGTGGCCGATGTGAACGTGCAGCTCTGTCTTGGCGCCGATCGTCTCGCTGATCGTCGGCAGAACCAGGTTGGGGTCGGTGAGCGGGGCGAGCGACACCCAGAAGACTCCGTCCTGAAAGCGGCCGACGAGCTCCGTCGCTACTTGCAGCGCAAGCCGAGTCTTGCCGCAACCACCGGCTCCTGTGAGCGTCACAAGTCTCGATGTTGATGTGAGTCCAGCGACATCGCCGACCTCCTGCTCGCGCCCGATCAGGGGCGATGCGGGCGTGGGAAGGTTCGTGACGTTGAGCGAGCGAACCGGCGGGAACTCGCCGTCGTTCACCTGGTACAGGCGAACCGGCTCGTCGAAGTCCTTCAGACGATGCATGCCGAGATCGCGGAACTCGGCACCCGCGGCCGCTCGTGCCCTCGCCGACGCGATGATTTGCGCTCCGTGCGCCGCCGCGGCGATTCGCGCTCCCTGGTGGACGTCCATGCCGACGTAGCCCCCCTCGGCAAGAAGCGGCTCACCCGTATGCAGACCCATCCTCACGCGCACCGGTCCGTCGCTCAGACCTTCCTGCGCCTCGAGGGCGGCAGCGACCGCGTCCTCGGCGCCGGCGAACGCGAAGAAGAAGGCGTCGCCCTGGGTGTCCACCTCGATGCCGCCGCGTCGTCCGAACGCCTCTCGCACAACCCGGCGGTGCTGAACCAGCGCGTCCGCGTAGTCGGCGCCCAGTTCACGCAACAGCCGGGTCGACCCCTCGATGTCCGTGAACACGAAGGTGACCGTCCCGCCCGGAAGCTCCCGCATCAACGGATCATGCGCCAGCCTCGCGCCGAGTTCCAGGGCGTGGGTTGACGCGGCAAGCGTTGGCGTTCCGAACGAGAACCGGCCCCTCGAAAGGGGCCGGTTCTCTAGCTGCAGAGCCAAGCGGGCGAAGGGGCTCGAACCCTCGACCCTCAGCTTGGGAAGCTGATGCTCTACCAACTGAGCTACGCCCGCAGGGTCGCAGCGATTGTACCCGCGTGCTGTTCAGGCGATCGTGACCCCGGACGCCAGATAGACGTCCTGGATCGCGTTCAGGAGCTCGATGCCGTCGGCCGTCGGACGCTGGAACGCCTTGCGGCCGCTGATCAGCCCGACGCCGCCGGCGCGCTTGTTGATCACCGCGGTGCGCACCGCCTCGGCGAGATCGCTCTCGCCCGAGGACGCGCCGCCGCTGTTGATCAGCGGCGCACGGCCCATGTAGCAATTCGCCACCTGGTACCGCGTCAGGTCGATCGGGTGATCGGTCGTCAGCTCCGAGTAGACCTTCGGGCTCGTCTGCCCGTACTTGGCACCGTCGGTGGAGAGCGCGCCGTAGCCGTTGTTCACCTCGGGCATCTTCTGCTTGATGATGTCGGCGTCGATCGTGACGCCGAGGTGGTTCGCCTGGCCGGTGAGATCGGCTGCAAGGCTGTAGTCGACACCGTCCTTCTTGTACGCGGAGTTCCGCAGGTAGCACCAAAGGACGGTGAACATTCCCAGCTGGTGCGCCTCCTCGAAGGCCTCGCTCACCTCGACCAGCTGCCTCCGGCTCTGCTCGCTCCCGAAGTAGATGGTCGCCCCGACGGCGGCGGCGCCCATCTCCCACGCCTGGCGCGCGGTCCCGAACATCGTCTGGTCGTACTCGTTCGGGTAGGTCAGAAGCTCGTTGTGGTTCAGCTTGACGATGAACGGGATCTTGTGCGCCCAGCGCCGCGAGACCGCACCGAGGACGCCGATGGTCGACGCCACCGCGTTGCAGCCACCCTCGTGCGCGAGCTCCACGATCTTCTCGGGGTCGAAGTACGCCGGGTTCGGCGCGAAGCTCGCGCCGGCGCTGTGCTCGATCCCCTGGTCGACCGGGAGGATGCTCAGGTAGCCCGTGCCGCCGAGCCGGCCGTGGGAGAACATCGATTCCAGGTTCCGCAGCACCTGGTTCGACCGGTCGTTGATCGCGACCACGCGGTCGATGAAGTCCGGCCCCGGCAGATGCAGCTGCTCCTTGTCGATCGTCCGGCAGGTGTGGCCCAGCAAGGACTCGGCCTCGTCGCCAAGCAGCTCCTCGATGCGTTCCAGTCCCTCATGTGTGGCGACAGCCATGGTCATCCTCTCCGTCTGCAGCAATATCGATGCCGTGAATTGTAGGCCCGGTGGGACCTCCTCCGGTCAGTACTCCCTACCGGTGAAGTGCCGGAGCTTGCTCAGCTTGTGGCGGGCCTCGATCCGCCGCACGGTCCCAGACCGGGAGCGCATCACGAGCGAATCGGTGACTGCGCCGTCGTTGACGTAGCGCACTCCGCGCAGCAGGGCACCGGTCGTCACGCCCGTCGCAGCCACGAAAACGTCGTCGCTGGCGACGAGGTCGTCGGTCATGAGCACACGGTCGAGGTCGTAGCCCGCCGCGAGGAGCGCCTGGCGCTCATCGTCCGTCCGCGGCCAGAGCTTGCCCTGGATGCCGCCGCCCACGCACTTCAGCGCGGCCGCCGAGATGACGCCCTCCGGGGTGCCGCCGATCCCGTACAACAGGTCGACGCCCGTCTCGGGACGGGCGGCCGCGATCGCCGGGGCGACGTCCCCGTCACGAATCAGGTTCACGCGCGCGCCCGCCTCGCGCAGCTCGCCGATCAGCGACTCGTGCCGCTCACGCTCGAGCACGACGACGCGGATGTCGGTGACGCGACGTCCCTTGGCCTTCGCCACCGCCTGGACGTTCTCGGCCGGCGTGGCGTTGATGTCGATCACATCGACGGCATCGGCTCCCGCCGCGATCTTCTCCATGTAGAACGCCGCGCCGGGGAAGAACATCGACCCGCGCTCGGCGACCGCGATCACCGCGATCGCGTTGGGCTGCCCGAGCGCCGTCAGGCGGGTGCCCTCGAGCGGATCGACGGCGACGTCGACCTGGGGCCCTTCGCCCTGCCCCACGTTCTCGCCGTTGTAGAGCATCGGCGCCTCGTCCTTCTCCCCCTCGCCGATCACGACCACGCCGTCCATGAAGACGGTGTCGAGCATCGCCCGCATCGCGTCGACGGCAGCCTGGTCCGCCGCCAGCTTGTCGCCGCGGCCGACCCACCTGCCCGCGCCCATGGCCGCCGCCTCCGTGACGCGGACGAGTTCGAGCGCGAGATTGCGGTCCGGCCTTGGGGTGCCCATCGACCCGGGATCCTAGAGTGATGCGATGAGGCTCGACTGGGAGATCGCAAAGCGCGGCTGGCGCCGGTACGCGGCCTACCCGTGGGCGACGGCGGCCGGGATCTTCACGAACACGGTCTTCGGCTTCATCCAGGCCTACATCCTGCTCGCGGTCTACGAGCACCGCAGCGACGTGGGCGGCTACGACACCCGCGACACGCTGACCTACGTCTGGCTCGCCCAGGCGCTGATCATGACCGTCTACATGTTCGGCTGGCAGGAGCTCGCCCTTCGCATTCGGGACGGCTCGATCGCAACCGATCTCTCCCGACCGCTCGACCCGCAGCGCTACTGGCTCGCCTACGACATCGGCCGAGCGCCCTACCACTTCATCTTCCGAGGCGTTCTCCCGTTTGTTTTCGGCGCGCTCGTCTTCCAACTCCACTACCCGACCGTGCCGGACGCGCTCGCGTTCGTGGTCAGCGTCGGGCTGGCGGTCGTCGTCAGCCTCGGGTTCCGCTTTCTCTACAACTCGTCCGCCTTCTGGTTCGTCGACGTACGGGGCGTGATGATGGTCTCGCTCACGGTGTCGTTGTTCTTCTCCGGCATGGTGATGCCGCTCGCGTTCTTCCCGGACTGGCTCCGCACGCTGGCGCACGCGCTTCCGTTCGCCGCGATCATGCAGACGCCGATCGACGTCTGGCTCGGGAAACACCACGGCGCAGCCTTGTTCGGCGTTCTCGCGCTCCAGGCGTTCTGGGCGCTCTTCTTCCTCGGCCTCGGCCGGGTGGCTCTGAACGCGGGACGCCAGAAGCTGGTGGTCCAGGGTGGTTGAGGCGGTCTTCCTGTGGCGCCGCCTCGTCGGGGCTCAGGTGCGCTCGCAGTTCCAGTACCGCGTGTCGTTCATCCTCGACCTCGGCGGCAACTTCCTGATCTCGTTCATCGACTTCCTCGCCGTGCTCGTGATCTTCCACAACGTGCCGCAACTCGGCAGCTGGAGCGTGCACGAGGTTGCGTTCCTCTACGCGTTCTCGTCGATCTCCTTCGCGCTCACGGACCTGTTGATCGGCCACCTGGACCAGTTTCCGCAGAAGATCCGCGACGGGAACTTCGACATCCTGCTCGTACGGCCCCGCGGCACGCTCTTCCAGGTGATCGGCTCCGACTTTCAACTGCGTCGGCTCGGCAAGGCCGTCCAGGGGGTGATCGTGCTCGCCTGGGTCGTCGGCTCGCTCGACGTGCACTGGGACGTGGGACGGATCGCGATGCTCGTCGTGATGGTCCCGGCCGCGATCGTCATCTTCAGCTCGGTCTGGGTCGTCGGCGGCTGCCTTGCGTTCTGGACGACCGACGGTGGAGAGTTCTCGAACGCGTTCACCTACGGCGGCAACTTCATGACGCAGTACCCCATCGACATCCTCGGAGTGTGGCTGCGCCGGTTTCTCGCCTACATCGTCCCACTTGCATTCGTCTGCTATTTCCCGGCGCTCTATGTGCTCGACAAGCCCGATCCGCTCGGTCTCCCCCGGTTCGTCGAGTTTCTCTCTCCCCTCGTCGCGCTCGTCGCGGCCGGCGTCGCCGGCTTCACCTGGCAGTTCGCGGTTCGCCATTACCGGAGCGCCGGAGGATGATCGAGGTCGAGCACCTCAGCAAGCAGTTCGTCGTGCGGCGCGGACGTCTCCGACGCGAGCGGCACGTCGTCGAGGCCGTGAACGACATCTCCTTCCGGGTCGAGCGCGGCGAGCTGCTCGGGTACCTCGGCCCGAACGGCGCCGGCAAGTCGACCACGATCAAGATGCTGACCGGCATTCTCGTTCCGTCGTCGGGCCGCGTGACGGTCGCCGGCCTCGATCCTTCGCGCCGCCGCATCGAGCTGGCGCGGAAGATCGGCGCCATGTTCGGCCAGCGTGTCCAGCTCTGGTGGGATCTGCCCCTCCAGGATTCGTTCGACCTGCTGCGCCACATCTACAAGGTCCCGGCCGACCGCTATCGCACGAGCCTCGCACGGTTCCGCGAGGTGCTCGACCTGGATCCCTTCCTGCAGACGCCGGTCCGCCAGCTCTCGCTCGGGCAGCGCATTCGCGGCGAGCTGACGGCGGCGATGCTGCACAGTCCGGAGCTGCTCTTTCTCGACGAGCCGACGATCGGGCTCGACGTGGTCGCCAAGCAGCGCGTCAGGGACTTCCTCGTCGAGATCAACCGGGACGAGGGCGTCACCGTGCTGCTGACGACCCACGACCTGGGCGACATCGAACGGCTCTGCAACCGGCTGCTCGTGATCGACCACGGCAGGCTGATCTGGGACGGATGTATCGCCGACCTGAAGGAACGCTACGGAGCGGAGCGCACGCTCATCGTCGACCTCGAGGAGCCCGTCCCCCCACTCGAGCTCGAAGGCGCACGCGTCGAGCGAGTCGACGGCCCACGCCAGTGGCTCCGCTTCCGCGGCTCTGCCGCCGAGCTGACGGCCCGCGTCGCGGCGACGACACGGCTCGTCGACCTGCAGATCGCCGAGCCCGACATCGAGGAGATCGTCCGCCGCATCTACTCTCGAACCTGACTCGGCGCAGCCGAACCAGGTTCGCGCGTTTCACTCTGCAACCTGGTCCCGCCTACGGCGGAATCAGGTTGCGGCTACATCCGGTCGGGGGCGTCGACCCCGACGAGGTCGAGACTGCGCGCGATCACCTGCTGGGTCGCCCGGCAGAGACCGAGCCGGAACGACTGGGCGGGGTCGCCGAGCACGCGACACTCGTGGTAGAAGCGGTGGAAGTCGTCGGCGAGGCGGATCGCGTACGCCGGCAGAAGCTGCGGCCCGCGCCGCTCGGCAGCCTCGCGCACCGTGGTCGGGAAATCGGTCAGGCGCTTGATCAGCTCCTTCTCCTCCGCGACGAGCGGGCCCGGCGGCGGACCACCGATCTCCGCGGCCTCCGCGTTGCGCAGGATCGCTGCGTTGCGCGCGTGCGCGTACTGCACGTAATACACCGGGTTCTTCTGCGACTTCTCGGCGGCGAGGTCCAGGTCGATCTCGATCGTCTGATCGGGGCCCCGGTTGACGAGATACCAACGGGCGGCATCGACACCGATCTCGTCCATCACGTCGTCGAGGAAGACGACGTTGCCGGCGCGCTTCGAGGCCTTCGCTGAGGCGCCGCCTCGCGTCAGGTGCACGAATTGGTAGAGCAGCACCTCGACCCGCTCGGGATCGAGCCCGAGCATGCGTGCGATCGCCGCGTACCAGCGCGCTGTCGCGTGATGGTCGGAGCCGAGCACGTAGATCGCGCGGTCGTAGCCGCGGTCGAGCTTGTCGACGAGATACGCGACGTCGGCAGCGCGGTAGGTCGGAGCGCCGCCCCTCTCGTCGGACCGGATCAGCACCCAGTCCTGCTCGTCGCCGTAGGCCGACGAGCGCGCCCACAGGGCTCCGTCCTTCTCGTAGGTGTCGAGCTTCGGGAGCAGTGCGTCGAGACGCTTTTCGAGCTCGCTCTGCAAGACCCAGCTGTCGAAGTGGATGCGGAATCGCTCGAGGGTGTGCTCGATCGACGCGAGCATCTTCGGGACCGGATCGCCGTCGGCCGCTGCGAGCTCCTCGACGTACGCCCCCTGGTATCCGTCCTCGGCAACCGGCTCACCGCGCCGCAGCGCCGCGATCGACTCGCGGAAGCGGTCCATCTGCGCGCCGGCGTCGTTGTAGTAGTACTCGCGCGACACGGCGTGGCCGCCGAACGCCAGCAGGCGTGCAACACAGTCGCCGTACGCACCGTTTCGGGCCGCGGACACGACGATCGGGCCGGTCGGGTTCGCAGAGACCATCTCCACCTGGACCCGCTCGGCCGGGTCGGCCCAGCCGCCTCCGTACCCCTCTCCGATCTCCGCCAGCGCCGCGAGGAAGAAGGCGTCGGCCACGCGCACGTTGATGAACCCAGGCCCCGCCACCTCTGCAGACGCGACCTCGTCGAGGCCCGAGATCTGATCGGCGTACTCCTGTGCGAGGTCGCGCGGCGCCCGCCCGACGGTCTTGGCCGACCGGAGCGCGACGTTCGTCGCGAAATCGCCGTGAGCCGCATCCTTGGGGCGTTCGAGCTCGATTCCTTCGCCCAGCTCCTCTCCGATGCGAGCAGCGAGGCGCTCGACGGCGCTAGACAAGGACTTCCCGTGGCTCGAACATCACGTCCAACGATAGCCACGGGGAGAAACACTCATGCCGCTCTAGTATCGTCGAGGCAGATGGACGACGGCCCGGAGCGGCAGCTCAACATCCACATGGATCCGGCGAACCTCGCGGGTGTCTACGCGAACTTCGCGAACATCACGTTCTCGGACTACGAATTCACGCTCACGTTCGCCCGCATCGACCACGAGGTCGAGGAGGGCGACGTCCCGGGCGTCGTCGTCTCACGCGTGAACATGTCGCAGCAGTTCATGCGCGAGCTGCTGGCGGCGATGCAGGATGCCTACTCGAAGTACGCGACGGTCAAGGGCATTCAAGACCTGCCCGAGACCGAGGACCACCCCTAGCGCCTCCAGCGCTCGGTCATCGCGATGCGCTGCATCAGCGTCGGGTGGTTCTCGAGCCACAGGTAGTCCCAGAGCGGCGGGCTCGGATCCTCGAGGCTCGTCTTCTCGAAGCTCTCGAAGAGCTTTCGCGCCGACGCAGGGTCGCGGGTCGCGTTCAGCGCGCGCCAGTCCGCCTCCGCCTCGTAGCGGCGGGAGACGACGTTCTGGATCGGAGCCGTCAGTAGCGCCAGCACGGTCAGCGTCAGGATGACCAGCGGGAGGTTGGCCGGATCGCCGACGCCACCGCGCCGGCGGGTGACGAGCGCGACGATCCACAGCGTCGGCAGCACGAGCAACGCCGTCCAGCCGAGCGCCTTCAGGACGTGACGGCTGCGTACGTGACCGAGCTCGTGGGCAACCACGACGTCGATCTCGCCGCGCGAGAAGCGACCGTCGAGCAGCGTGTTCCAGACCACAACATGCGTGGCCGGCCCGAATCCGACCGTGAAGGCGTTCGCCTGGCTCGTCCACGACGAGACGTCCTGGACACGGACGGGTGTCCCGCTCACGCGCTCGACCCGCTCGAGCCGCACCACGTCCGAGCGCAGGAGCGGGCTCGCGAGTGGCTTCGCCCCGGCGGCGCTCAGCCAGCCCGACACGAATGCGAAGAACAGCGCAATCCCGACGATCACCGGCCACGCGATGAGCCACCAGAGGCGAAAGCGATGCGCCAGCCCCACCAGCAACACGATCGCGGCCATCGCGGAGACCGCCTCCGGGCCGAGCGTCGACCACTGGGCGCCCAGCCAGGCCGCCACGTCGAACGGCCCGAGCCCCCAGTGATGCTGCCACCAGAGGTCGGCGAAGCTGAAGGGCAGCGAGACGAACCACAGGGTGACGAGGAGCACCATCCCCGCGATCACGGCGCTGCCGATCGGGCCGAGCCCGATCTGCCGGATCGAACGAGGCAGCCGCCAGACGAGCACAACGAGCGCAACGAGTGTCGCGGCCGTCGAGAGAAGCCACAGGACGTCCTCACCCCTCGAGTAGCTCCGTGACCGCGCGAGGGCATGCGGGCTGAAGAAGCTGCGCTGGTCGAAGCCGGACAGGTGCAGCGACGGCACACTCGTCCGCCAGAGCAGCCACGCTGCCCCGCACCACACGAGTGCCGCGACGGCTAGCGTGGCAGCCCTCCCAATGCGCATCGGCGTCATTTCAGACATCCACTCCAATCTTCCTGCCCTCGAGGCCGTGCTGGCGGACGTGGACCGCGAGGCACCCGACGAGCTCTGGTGCCTCGGCGACATCGTGGGCTACGGGCCGCACCCGAACGAATGCGTCGACCTCGTCCGCAGCCGGGCCGCGCTGTCGCTGTGCGGCAACCACGATCTCGCGGTCATCGGCACGATCGACAGCACCGACTTCACGGGCGACGCCGGCGCCGCGGCCCGTTGGACTGCGGAAGAGCTCGGCCAGCCTCAGGCAGAGTGGCTGCGGGGCCTGCGGCCGTCTGCCGAACGCAAGGGCTTCGAGCTCTACCACGGGAGCCCGCGCGATCCGGTCTGGGACTACGTGCTCAGCGAGCAGGTGGCGTTGATCAGCATCCTCGAGACGACCGCGCCGCTCGTGCTCGTCGGCCACAGTCACGTCGCGCTCGGGATCGGCTGGGACGACGCGGAGCTGACGGGGGGCCTGGCGCCCGAGGGGACCGAGCTCGAGCTGGGAGCCCGCCGGTGGCTGCTGAATCCCGGTTCGGTCGGCCAGCCCCGTGACGGCGACCCACGTGCCGCCTGGCTGCTGGTCGACGAGGCCGCGGGTCGGGCCTCGTTCCGGCGCGTCACGTACCCGGTCGCGGAGACGCAGGCCGCGATCCGGGACCGGCGGCTGCCCGCAGTGCTCGCCTCCCGGCTCGCGCACGGGATCTAGCGAGGCCACGCCAGCGGTGGGCTAACCGGTGACGACGCCGGCGTCGGTGGCGACGCCGAAGGTGAAGCCCTCGCGGGCGAGCGCCACCTGGACGTCCTCGCGGGCCTTGAAGATCCGCCACTTGACCGTGGCGAGCGTGACCTCGAGCGAGTCGGCGATCTCGTTGTAGGAGAGGCCGACCACGTCGCGCAGCAGCAGGGCCATCTTCAGGTCGACCGGCAGGTCGTCGATCGACCGCCAGAGAGCGTCGATCACCTCTGCCTGCTCGGCGGGCTGGTCGACCGCCTCGAGCTGCGGCGCATCGTCGAGGTTGATGGGTGAGAGCGGCCGGCGTTCCTTCGCCCGTAGCTCATCGAGGACGCGGTTCTTGGTCACCTGGAAGAGCCAGGTCGTGAACTTGCAGCGCAGAGAGAAGCGCGGCAGGCCCTGGAAGACACGCAGGAACACTTCCTGCGTCAGGTCTTCGGCGAGCGACTTGTCGCCGTTCGTCAGGCGCAGGACGTAGTTGTAGACCGGAGTCTCATACGCGTTCACGATGATGGCGAACGCACGCTCATCGCCGCGCTGGGCCTTCCGCAGGATCGCAAGATCAG
Organism: uncultured Thermoleophilia bacterium; assembly: GCA_963703445.1. GTDB lineage: Bacteria > Actinomycetota > Thermoleophilia > Gaiellales > Gaiellaceae > PALSA-600. Next base: position 848,873 of record CAVPEK010000001.1, read on the forward strand.
GCTGGGGTAGCGACAAGTGGCCACAGTATATCCGGCTTTGCGGCTGTTTTCTTCGCCCTTACGTACGATTTACGAGCGAGCGGCCCGTCATCTCGGGAGGCCGCTCCAGGCCGAGGAACTCCAGGGCCGTGGGGATCAGGTCGGCGATCTCGCCGCCGCTCCTCAGGCTGACTTCCGGGTGCTGTGACGATCAGGGGAACCGGATTCGTGGTGTGGGCGGTATGGGGGCTCGTCCCGTCGTCCTCGAGCATCTTCTCGGCGTTCCCGTGATCGGCCGTGATCAGGCAGACGCCGCCGAGCTCGGAGACGCGCTGGACGACCCGGCCGAGGCAGAGGTCCGCCGTCTCGACAGCCTGGACGACGGCCGGGATGACCCCCGTGTGCCCGACCATGTCGGGATTCGCGAAGTTGACGACGCAGAACGAGAATCCGTTCCCGATCTGCTGCCACCACCGCGTCGGCCACCCCTGCTGCGGACATCTCGGGCGCGAAGTCGTAGCTCGGCACGTCACGCGGGCTCGGGACGAGTACGCGCGCTTCCCCCGGCCACTCGTCTTCACGCCCGCCGTTGAAGAAGTAGGTCACGTGGGCGTACTTCTCGGTCTCTGCGACGTGGAGCTGCGTGAGGCCGTGACCGGAGAGAACCTCGGCGACCGTGTTCGGCACGGTCTGCTCCTCGAACGCGATCGGCGTCGGCAGGTCGGAGGAGTACCGGGTCATCGTCGTCACGTCGAAGCCGTTGTCGAGGAGCATCCGGGTCAGCTGTCGTCCGCGGTCCGGGACGGAAGTTGAAGAAGATCGCGGTGTCGCCTGCCTCGAGACGGGGCGTGCCTGCGAGCACGATCGGCTCGATGAACTCATCAGTGATCCCCGCGTCGTAGCTCGCCTGCACCGCTGCGGGCACGTCGGCGGCGTGGGTGCCGACGCCGTGCGTGATCGCGTCATAGGCGAGCTGCGTGCGTTCCCAGCGCTGGTCGCGGTCCATCGCGTAGTACCGACCGACGACGGTGGCGATCCGGTCCTGCGGCAGCTCGGCGAGATCCGCGAGCGCAGCGTGCGGCGAGACGTCACGTCCGTCGGTGAAGGCATGCAGCCACGTCTTCTCGGGCGCGAACCGCAGCAGGGCCTGGACGTGCTCGATGTGCGAGTGAACGCCGCCGTGGGAGACGAGGCCGAGCAGATGCACCCGCTTGCCGCGCTCGAACGCCGCTCGCAGCACGGGGTTCTCGAAGAACGACCCGTCTTCGATCGACTTGTTGACGCGCATCAGGTCCTGGTAGAGCCTCCGCCCGGACCCGATCGTCAGGTGGCCCACCTCGCTGTTTCCCATCTGGCCGGGCGGCAGGCCCGCCGCCTCGCCGGAAGCTTCGATCGTCGTATGGGGAAACTCGCGCCACAGCCCGTCGAACACGGGCGTCTCGGCCAGCTCGACGGCGTTGCCCGGGACCGGCCGGCGCGCAGCCCCAGCCGTCGAGGATGACGAGCGTTACGAGTGGGACGCGGTCAGGCATAGGGCTGCGAAGGAGTCGAGGTCGAGCGAGGCGCCGCCGACGAGTGCGCCGTCGACCGCGCTCTGCGAGAGCAGCTCCGCGGCGTTCTCCGGCTTGACCGAGCCTCCATAGAGCACGGGCAGGTCGAGCAGGGACTTGATCGTCTCATGCGCCTGCTGCGCCATCTCGGGGGTGGCGGTCTTACCGGTGCCGATCGCCCAGATCGGCTCGTAGGCGATCACGAGGTTGTCGTCGGCCTCGAGCACGCCGACCTGGCGGCGAAGGACCTCGTCGGTCTGACCCGCTTCCCGCTCGGCCAGGGTCTCGCCCACGCAGGCGATCACGTTCAGCCCGCCCTCGAGCGCGGCGCTGCAGCGCCGCGCTACCGTCTCGTCGGTCTCGCCGAAGTACTGGCGGCGTTCCGAGTGGCCGACGAGCGTGCCGTAGGCGCCGAGCTCCCGGAGCATCGGCGCGGAGACCTCGCCGGTGAACGCGCCTTCGCTCTCCCAGTGGCAGTTCTGGGCGAAGACCCCGATCTCCGTGCCGGCGAGAGCCTGCACGGCTGCCGCGAGGGAGACATACGGCGGAGCCACGACGATGTCGACATCCTCTGGCAGCGCCGCATCGCGCAGGGCGCGGCAGAACTCTCCCGCCTCGCGCGGCCCTTTGAACATCTTCCAGTTGCCGGCGATCAGCATCAGACCGGGATCGCCGCCACTCCGGGCAGCTCCTTGCCTTCGAGCAGCTCGAGCGCGGCACCGCCGCCCGTCGAGATCCACGAGATCCGCTCGGCGACGCCGGCGTCGTGCACGGCGCGCACCGAGTCGCCCCCGCCGACGACCGTGAAGCCACTGCAGTCCGCGACGGCCTGCGCGACCGCAAACGTGCCGGCGGCGAAGCTCGGCCATTCGAAGACGCCCATCGGGCCGTTCCAGAACACCGTTCGGGCTGGGGAGATGCGCTGGGCGAAGTCTTCGCGCGTCTTCGGCCCGATGTCGAGACCGAGCCAGCCCTCGGGCGGGGCCGCGAACGGGCTCACCTGGATCTCGGCATCCTCGGAGAACGCGGACGCCGCGAGCACGTCCTGCGGAAGGATCACGTCGAACGAGAAGGGATTCTCGGCGCGCACGTCTTCGGCCATCTTCCCGCCGATCAGGACTTCGTCTGCTCGGCCGCCGAGGTTCTCGAGCACCGCGATCTTGTCCTCGACCTTGGCGCCTCCCGAGACGATCACGAACGGGCGCTCGACGTCTCCGAGGAGCGCTCCGAGATGCTTGAGCTCGTCGAGCAGCAGGAGCCCCGCATAGGCGGGAAGCAACCGGGCGACGCCCACGGTCGAGGAATGGGCCCGATGCGCCGAGCCGAAGGCGTCGTTCACATAGAGGTCGCAGCCATCGGCGAGCTCCCGCGCGAACCCCTCGTCGTTCGTGGTCTCCCCCGCGTTGAATCGCGTGTTCTCGAGCACCCGGATCCGGTCGTCGCCAAGCAGCTCGGCGAGCCGGGCGCGCACAGGCTCGAGCGAGAACCTCGCGTGGTCCTCGGCGGTCTTCGGCCGCCCGAGATGCGAGCACACCCGCACTTCGCGGGCGCCGCGGTCGAGCAGAAGGCGCAGTGTGGGCAGCGAGGCGCGGATCCGCGTGTCGTCGGCCACACGTCCTTCGTCGAGCGGAACGTTGAGATCCGCCCGGACGAGCACGACCTTGCCAGCGACGTCGGCCGCCTCGACCGACCGCGGCAGTCTCACAGCACCTTCGCTACGAGATCGACCAGCCGGCAGGAGTAGCCCCACTCGTTGTCATACCAGCCGAAGACCTTCGCCGACGTGCCGTTCGTCATCGTCAGCTCGCTGTCGAACGTGCAGGACGCGGGCGAATGGACGATCGCCGTCGAGACGAGCGGCTCGCTCGAGTAGTCGAGGTACGGGGAGAGCGGCCCGCTCGCCGCGGCCGCCGCGAATGCCGCGTTGACCGAGTCGACGGTCACCTCCGAACGAAGTTCGACGACGAAGTCGGTGATCGAGCCGGTGGCAACCGGAGCACGCACCGAGATGCCGTCGACCTTTCCTTTCAGATGTGGAAGGACGAGACCGATCGCACGGGCGGCGCCGGTCGAGGTCGGGATGAGGTTGATCGCGGCGGCATGGGCGCGCCGAAGGTCCTTGTGCGGGAGGTCGAGCACCTGCTGGTCGTTGGTGTAAGCGTGGATGGTCGTCATGTAGCCGCGCTCGATCCCGAAGCTGTCATCGAGGATCTTCGCCATGGGAGCGACACAGTTCGTCGTGCACGACGCGTTGGAGATGATCGAGTGCCGTTCGGAGTCGTACGCGTCGTCGTTGACGCCGAGCACGAGGGTGACGTCCGGCTCGGTTGCAGGGGCCGAGATGATCACCTTCTTCGCGCCGGCATCGAGATGCTTCTGTGCGGAGGGCCGGTCGGTGAAGAACCCGGTCGACTCGATCACCACGTCGACACCCAGGTCGCCCCACGGCAGATTTGCCGGATCCCGCTCGGCCAGGCCTTTCAGCTCCTTGCCGTCAACGGTGAGGGAACCACCTTCGACCTGCACGTCACCCTGGAACGGTCCCAGCACCGAGTCGTGGCGCAAAAGGTGAGCCATCGTCGGAACGTCGCCCAGGTCGTTGAAGGCAACGATCTCGAAATCTCCGCCACGCTCGAGCGTGGCGCGAAAGAAGTTGCGGCCGATCCGGCCGAATCCATTGATCCCTACGCGTGTTTTCGCCATGACGGCGACTCTAACTAAGCCGAGGTGGCGGTGATTCCGTAGATCGCCGCGAGCTTCTCGCGCAGGTAGCGCACGTACGGCTCGGGATCGATCTGCGACGTGCCGACGACGCGCTCGAGCGTCTCGCCCGGTGTGAACTTGCGGCCGTACCGGTGTAGGTGCTCGCGCAACCAGTCGCGGAGGGGCGCGAACTCGCCCTGTTCGAAGCCGTCGTAGAGATCGGGCAGGTCGGTCGTGACCTTCTCCCAGATCTGAGCGGAGATCAGGTTGCCGAGAGCGTAGGTCGGGAAGTAGCCGACGGAGCCGCCCGACCAGTGGACGTCCTGCAGCACGCCGAGCGTGTCATTCGGGACCTCGATGCCGAGGTACTCCCACATCCGCCGGTTCCACTCCTCGGGGAGCTGCTCGAGCGGGAACTCGTCGGCGAGCATGGCCTGCTCGAGCTCGAAGCGCAGGATGATGTGCAGGTTGTAGGTCGCCTCGTCGGACTCGACGCGGATCAGCGAAGGCTCGACAGCGTTCACCTCGCGATACCAGCGATCGTCGTCGTAGCCACCGAGCTCGTCGGGGAAGAGCTGCTGCAGCCGCGGGAAGAAGTGGCGCCAGAACGGCATCGAACGGCCGACGAGGTTCTCCCACATCCGGCTCTGCGACTCGTGCATGCCGAGCGAAACGCCGCGCGCGAGGGGTGAGCGTTCGAGCGCCGGGTCGACCTGGTGCTCGTACAGCCCGTGCCCGAACTCGTGCATCGTTCCGAAGAGACCGCCGAGGTGCTCGCTGAAGTAGCGGGTGGTGATGCGGATGTCCGTGGTCCCGGTTCCGGACGCGAACGGATGCACGGTCGGGTCGAGGCGCCAGGCATCCGAGCTGAAGCCGAACGCGCGCAGAACCTCGAGCTCGAAGACCTTCTGGGGCTCGATCGCGAAGTCGTGGTCGTGCGGCTCGTTCCCGCCCCGGGCGGCGACCTCTTTCACGAGCGGCGCCTGGTGCTCCTTCAGGTAGTCGAAGAGCCCACGCACCTCTTTCGTCTTCATGCCGCGTTCGTAGTCGTCGAGGACGATGTCGTACGGCTCGTCGCCGACCTCGAAGCAGTCGATGTAGCGCTTGCGGAGATCGAGATTCTTGCGCAGGACCGGCAGAAATGCCGCGAAGTCGTTCCGCTTCCGCGCGTCGACCCAGACGGGGTTCGCAAGCGCGGCGGAGCGAGACATCTCCGCGCGCAGCTCCGACGGCACCTGGCTCGCCTTCGCCCAGTCGCCCGCTGCGACCCGGATGAGGCTCGCCTCGAAGGAGTCGTACTCGTGCTGCTCGCCCCAGTCCCGCAGGCCGTCGATCAGCTTGCCGACCTCCGGAGAGGTGAATTTCTGGTGGGCGATCCGGCCGACCGTCGCGAGCTGCTCGGCCCGCAAGGGCGCTCCCCCCGGGGGCATCATCACCTGCTGGTCCCAACCGAGCAACGCACCCGTCTTCGACAGATCCGAGATCTCGGCGAGCCGCTCCCGCAGATCGTCGAACTTCGCCTGGCTCACGAGAGAGAAACCTATATGAGTCGGGCGGGCCGGCGCCGGGACAAGGCGGACGGCCGATCTGGCGGGCCGGAGGGAAGGTTCCGAGGACGATCCCTCCCTCCGGTTGTCCGGAATCGCGCGCCGGCAGCGGACGGGGTCTGTATCCACCGTCGGCCGAGCCCGGGCCCGCCAAGGCATGAGTATGGGTACGCGGACATTTGATTTGCTAGAGCAGTTGCAAATCGGACAACATCAGTTTGCGGCGAGAGCGGTGATCTCCCGCAGACGGCGCTGGGCCGTCCCCTTCGTGATCGGAGGGCGGGCCTTGGCCGCAAGCTCGCGCAGGGAGGCCGACGGATGCCGCAGCCGGAGCTCGGCGATCTCGACGAGGTGCTCCGGTAGCGCATCCAGCCCGACGGCGTTGATCGCCTCGACCTGCTGATGCGCGGCTCGAGCGCTCCTGACGAGGTTCGCCTCATCGGCGTTCGCAAGCCGGTTGGCATCTGCACGAAGCGCAGCGAGAACGGAGTGCTCCTCCAACCGCAATGCGGTATCGCCGGCTCCGGCGAGGGCAAGGACGTCGGCTATCGCCTCGTGGCCCTTCGCGTAGGCGACCGCATGGGTGCGCCGTTCGGCAACGGTCAACCGCACGTCCTCGCCTGCCGCGACGTCGGCGATGAATCGCGCGCCTTCGATCCCGCTGGCGCGCAGTTCGAGATGGGGGTTGCGTGGGCCGGACAGCGACCCCGCTCCGAGGATGGCTCCGCGCAGGTAGGCGCCGCGGCAGCATGAACGCCCGACGACGCGCTTCGGCGGCTTTCCGAGCGGCGCCCCGGACGCGGAGAGCACGCCGGCTTCACGCAGCACTTCGAGCGCGTGCTCGTCGACGTCCACGTGCAGCTGGTACCTCGTCGCGCGGTCGAACGACCGGCGCGAGTAGGTACGGATCTCCGAGCGCACCCCGAGGTCGCGCAGAAGCGCGAAGGCGCGCCTGGCGATCGCAGAGCCGACCAGGTCGAGGTGGACCCCGACGGTCCCGCCGCGAAGATGCCAGGCCCCTGAAGCGTGGAAGAGCGCCGACAGCTCGGACAGGCAGCAGCAGCGCCGCGCCGGTGCGATCTGCGCGAGCTCGTCACGGAGGTCGTCAGAGAGTGACGTGCTCGAGCTCCAGCAGCCGTTTCTTGTACGCCACGCCCAGCTCGCCCCAGCTGCCGATGCCGTTCGCCGCCACGACCCGGTGCACAGGGAGAAACGGCGCAAGCTCGCAGCGCGCGCAGAACGTCCCTGCCGCCCTGGCCGCACCGGGGTAGCCGGCGAGCGCCGCCAGCTCGCCGTACGTGACGACCTCCCCGCGCGGGACCCCGAGCAGCGCGCGTGCGCAATCGGCGTAGAACCCGTCCTCGTCCAGGCGCAGCGCCACGTCGGCGAACGAAACTGCGTCTCCCGCGAAAAACGCCTGCAAACGGACGATCAACGTCTGAGCCGCGTCTGAGCCGGCTCTGAGCCGGCTCAGACGCCGTGGGCGCGGCAGCTCGCTGTGGAAGACACGTCCGTCCTCGTCGAGCCAGATCTCGCCCACGCCCCACCCGGGCGCGTCGTACTGCACCAGCGTCGGCTTCATTGCCGATGTTGTAGCTTCGCCGCGTGACGCGGGCGCAGTTGCCGGCACTCGGCTACCTCTACGTGGCTCTCGCCCTGCCGGCGCTACTGCTCGGTGTGGGCCACGAAGGTGCGGTCTCGGCGTTCTTCACGGCAGCGGCATTCTCGTACTTCTGGTTCCTCGCAAGCCTCCGCAGCCTCGTCGACCAGTTCGACCCGCACGGCTTCTACGGCAGCGTCGTCGTGATGGGCGGTGCGGCGTTCATCGTGCTCCAGGGAGCGGCAGTCCTGCTCGGCGACCCACGGTTCGCGGCCCCGTCCTCCGCTGCCGCGGCCGCGCTGATCGTCAGCTCGTCGCTGGCGGCGTGGCGCGCACGGAAGATCCCGAAATGGTTCGGCCGCGCCGGAGTCGCCGGCGGCATCGCCGTCCTCGGCGTCGGGCTGATCGAGGGGGCGTCCAACTGGACGTTCGCCGGCGACACGGTGTTCGCCTCGTCGATCGGCTTCATGGTCTGGGTCGTCGTAACGGCGACCTATCTCCTGCGGCGCTGATCGCCTCGTACTCCGCCAGCGTCAGCTCGATCTCGTCAGAGCAGCCGGAGGAGCCGCACTCGCAGGCGAACTCGAGCGGTTCGTCGGGCAGCACCAGAGGAACGAGCGACTCCCGGTAGAGCCGCACCTGGGTCGCGACCACGTCGTTCTCGAAGCGGCGCAGCGCCGTGAGATCGGCGCTGCGCGGCCCGCGCTCGATCGCCGGCCGAAGCTGCTCGGCCGCCAGCTCGATCATCTCGTCGAGCGGCCGGTCGACCGCGAGGACCGGGAGCCGCAGCTCGCGAGCCTCCCGCGCGAATCGGGCGGTGATCAGCAGATCCCGCTCGGTCGCGTTCGCCCGGGCGCGCACACCGTCCGACGTGCCGAGGAGCGGCCCGCGGCCGAGCAGTCGGGCTTCCTGTTCGCCCGCGTCCGGTATTAGAAAGAGCGCCTGATCGCGGTCGCGACAGCACGGCGGCGACCGAGGTCGGAAAGAGCTGAGGCCCTTCCACGATCACCGAGGGCGAGTCGGGCAGCTCGCGTAGATCCTCCAGGACCAGGCGGAAACGATGACGCGATGTGCTGACGAACCACTCGAGCATCCGCTCGGGTGAGGCGTGCACCCAGCGTTCGTCCATCGAGATGACGCCGAACTCCGTCGTCGGCATGCGAGCCTCGTGCACCCACGTCCGACGGTCGATGTTGTACAGCTGAAGATCGAACCGACGCGAGAGAGCCCTGGCGATCGACGATTTGCCGCTCCCCTGGCCACCGCCGATCCACAAGACGTGCGAGGGGTCCACGCCCCGTAATCTAGGGCCATGAGCACCCACGCGATCTTCCGCACCCCCGCACCCCGCAACGAGCCCATCAACGACTACGCGCCCGGCAGTCCGGAACGCGAGCGCCTCCAGCGCCGAGTCGAGCAGATCGGGAGCGAGCGCATCGAGATCCCGCTCGTGATCGGCGGGAAGGACATCACCACCGGCGACCTCAAACAGGCCGTCATGCCACACGACAAGGATCACGTTCTCGCTGACGTGCACCAGGGCGGCGCGGAGCACGTACAGCTCGCGATCGACGCGGCTGCGGCCGCCTGGGCCGACTGGTCGCGGTGGCCGTGGGAGGAGCGCGCCGCGGTGATGCTGCGTGCGGCAGAGCTGCTGGCCGGACCGTGGCGCGACACGCTGAACGCGGCCACGATGCTCGGTCAGTCGAAGACTGCGCATCAGGCGGAGATCGACGCCGCCTGCGAGTCGATCGACTTTCTCCGCTTCAACGTGGAGTTCATGACCCGGATCTACGCGGAGCAGCCGATCTCGTCGCCGGGCATCTGGAACCGCATGGAGTACCGGCCGCTCGAGGGCTTCGTCTTCGCCGTGTCGCCGTTCAACTTCACTGCGATCGCGGCGAACCTGACGAGCTCACCCGCGCTGATGGGGAACGCGATCGTGTGGAAGCCGGCCGGCACGGCAATGCTCTCCGCGTACTACCTGATGCGCCTCTTCCAGGAGGCCGGGCTGCCGGACGGCGTGATCAACCTGGTCTACGGGCCAGGACCCGACGATCGGTGACGCCGCCCTCGCGAGCCCGCAGCTCGCGGGCATCCATTTCACCGGGTCGACCAAGGTCTTCAACGGCATGTGGCGCACGGTGGCGTCGAACATGGAGCGTTTTCGCAACTATCCGCGCATCGTCGGCGAGACCGGCGGCAAGGACTTCATCGTCGCGCACCCGTCCGCGGACGTCGACGCGCTCGCGACGGCGATCGTGCGCGGGTCCTTCGAGTACCAGGGGCAGAAGTGCTCGGCGTCGTCGCGAATCTACGCGCCGTCGAACCTCTGGCCGCAGCTGCGCGAGCGGCTGCAGGAGCAGGTCGCGACGATCACGATGGGCGATGTCTCCGACTTCGGCAACTTCATGGGCGCCGTCATCGACGGCTCGTCGTTCGCCACCCAGGCGGACGCGATCGAGGAGGCGAAGGCGAACGCCGAGTCCGACATCGTCGTCGGCGGCGGCTACGACGACTCGAAGGGGTATTTCGTCGAGCCGACCGTGATCGAGACGCGCGACCCCGGCTTCCGGACGATGAGAGAAGAGCTCTTCGGCCCCGTGGTCACGACGTATGTCTATGACGAGAACAGGTGGGACGACACACTGGAGCTCGTCGACACGACGGCTCCCTACGGTCTGACGGGCGCCGTCTTCTCGGAGGACCGGGCAGCCGCGGCAGACGCACAGCAGAAGCTCCGTTATGCGGCCGGGAACTTCTACGTCAACGACAAGCCGACCGGCGCCGTCGTGGGCCAGCAGCCTTTCGGCGGCGCGAGAGCCTCCGGCACCAACGACAAGGCCGGCTCGATGTGGAACCTGATCCGCTGGGTGAGCCCGCGTTCCATCAAGGAGACGTTCACGCCGCCCACCAGCTACCGCTACCCGTTCATGGACGACGCCGACGACAACGCGGGAACCTGAGGCTCAGCGGACGAGGAACGACCAGGCGACTGCGGTGCCGTGGCCGGCGGTGCGGGCGTACGCGACCGCCACGTGCTTGCCCTTGGCGAGCGGGGCGTTCGGCGCGCCGTAGATCGTGCCGCGGGTCGGCGTCAGGCCGCCGCCCTTTTCGAGCAGCTCCGTGCCGTCCACCCAGAGCGCGCTCTGGACGAGCGGTGTGTGTGCAGACAGCTCGGCGGCAACCTGCGGGGTTGCCGCGGCCACGCCGCGCGGGCCGAGAATCGCAACCTTGACGAGCCCGCTCGTGTCCGGCCGCCACCTGCCGCCGCTCAGCCGCAGCGCTCGGGCGTTCGCACCGGAGACGACGACCGCCCACTCTCCGCCCTGGTAGAGCACCTTCCCAGGGCCGGGCTTCGGCGGCAGCGCGGCCGTCGTCGTCGTCGTGACGGCGGTCTTCGAGGAGCTGCCGCACCCGACGAGGACGGCGACGAAAGCTGCCAGGGCGATCCAGCGCACGGCCGCAAGGGTAGACACTGCTTCACGCACCGCCGGTGCGGTGCAGCTGGGCGTAGATCGAGCGCGCGGTCTTCGCCGGCACACCGGGGACACCCTCGAGCTCCTCACGCGTGGCCGAGACCACCCGTTCCGCGGAGCCGAAGTGCTGAAGGAGGCTCCGCCGTCGCGCCGGTCCGACGCCCTCGAGCTGGTCGAACATCGACTCACGCGCGTTTGCATCCCGCCGCTGGCGGTGGAAGGTGATCGCAAAGCGGTGCGCCTCGTCGCGGATGCGCTGCAGAAGCTGCAGCCCCGGCGACTGCGGCGAGAGCAGGATCGGGTCGGGCCGGCCGGGCACGAACACCTCCTCGATCCGCTTGGCGAGTGAGATCACCGCGACCCGCGGCAGATCGAGCTCCTGCATGGCGGCCAGTGCGGCGGACAACTGGCCCTTGCCGCCGTCGATCACGACCAGGTTCGGGGTTGCGGCGAACGACTCGTTCCACTCCGCTGAGCCAGGGTCGGCCGACAGACGGGCAAAGCGACGGGCGATCACCTCGCGCATCGCCGCGAAGTCGTCCTGGCCGTCGAGGTCGCGCACGCCGAACTTCCGGTAGTGGCCCTTCTTCGCCACGCCGTCCTCGAACACGACCATCGAACCGACGATCTCCTGGCCCTGGATGTTGGAGATGTCGAAGCACTCGATCCGAATCGGAAGCGACTCAAGGTTGAGCACCTCGCGCAGTTCTTCGAGCGCCTCGACCCGCCGTGCGCGCTTCGTCTCCGCCTGGAACGTCTCCGACTCCAGCGCCAGCTCCGCGTTCTGCTGGGCCAGCTCCTGCAGGCGCCGCTTCTCGCCGCGTTCGGGCGCGCGCACCTCGACGTGCGCGCCGCGGCGCTCGGAGAGGAACGCCTCGAGCGCCTCGGTGTCACCGGAGCCGCGCGGGACGAGAATCTGCGGTGGGATCGAGGGCGCAGCCCCGTAGTACTCGAGGCAGAACTGCTCGAGCACCTCCCCGAGCTCCTCGCCCGCCGCGTTCTCGAGATGAAAGGCATACCGATCGACCATCCGCCCCTCGCGTAGCGGGAAGAGCTGAACCGCCGCCCGCTCGGACGACACTGCGACGCCGACCACGTCCACCGAGCCCAGGTCGCGCCGCTCGACCGCCTGGCGCTCCGACAGCCGCTCGATCGCCTTGAGCCGGTTGCGATACCTGGCTGCATCCTCGAAGCGCTCCTCCGCAGCTGCCAGTTTCATCTGCTCCTCGAGCCGGCGGCGTATCGGCTTGTCGTCGCCCGAGAGGAACTCGATCACCTGGTCGATCAGCTCGCGATAGTCCTCCTTCGAGATGTAGCCGACGCACGGCGCATGGCAACGCTCGATGTGGAAATCGAGGCATGGGATCCCGCTGTGCCTTCCGGGCTGCGGTCCCTCACACGGCCGGTAGCGGAAAACGCGATTCAGGACGTCCAGGGTCTCGCGCACCTTCTTTGCGTTCGCGTACGGCCCGAAGTACTCGACGCCGCGCCGATGGCGCTCGCGCGTGAACATGACCCGGGGGTAGTCGTCCTCGACCGTGACAGCGATGTACGGGAACGACTTGTCATCGCGCAGCCGAACGTTGAACGGGGGACGGTGCCGCTTGACGAGATTCTGCTCGAGATGGAGCGCTTCGACCTCCGTCCCGGTCACGATCGTCTCGACGGTCTCCACCCGGTCCGCCATCTGACGAATGCCCTGGCGCGTGTCGCTCGACCCGGGCTGGAAGTACGACCGAACCCGAGGGCGCAGCGATTTCGCCTTGCCGACGTAGAGGACGGTCGCGTCCGCGTCGCGGAAGAGGTAGACGCCCGGCTTCGCCGGAACTCCCTTGAGCTGGCTCTCGATGCGGTCTTCGGGCACGGGAACGCCAGCGTAGCCACCGGCTACTCTGACACGCGTGCGGCGTCTCCTGGTCGGATTCGTAGCGTTCTTCGCGTGCGCTGCACCGGCGTACGCGGGCGGTCCCTTCATGATGGTCGGCGCGGCCGAGGACGTCGGGAAAGCTGCCGACTACGCGTTCGCAAAGTCGTCGATGGACAAGGCGAAGCTGGCCGGCTTCGACTCGATCCGGATCACGCAGACGTGGACGAAGGATCAGACGAAGCTCGGAGCGTCCGACGAGATCGTCCTCGACAACGCGATCAACGCTGCTCAGTTCACCGGGTTGAGGGTCGTGCTGTCGCTCTACCCGTTCGGCTCGAGCGTGACCCCGCTGACGGACGAACAGCGTGCAGATTTCGCGTCGTTCGCGGCAGACGTCGCGAACCGGTATCCCTTCGTGCACGACTTCATCGTCGGCAACGAGCCGAACCTCAACCGGTTCTGGCTCCCCCAGTTCAACCCCGACGGAACCGATGCGGCGGCCCCCGCGTACGAGCAGTTTCTGGCGACGGCCTACGACGCGCTGAAGGCAGTCCGTCCGCGCTCGACGATCTACGGCGGGGCGCTCGCGCCACGCGGGGTCGACAAGCCGAACACCGGCCGCGACACGCACTCGCCGACGGCGTTCATCACCGACCTCGGGACCGCCTACCGGGCGAGCGGACGCGAGCTCCCGATCATGGATGCGTTCGCGTTCCACCCCTACCCGGAGACCTCGACGACAGGACCGAACGTCCCACATCCGAACGGCACCTCGATCGGCCTCGCCGACTACTCGCGGCTCGTCGGCTTGCTCGGGGCCGCGTTCGACGGGACGTCCCAGAGGGGCTCGACGCTGCCTTTGCTCTACGACGAGTTCGGAATCGAGACGCAGATCCCGCCCGCCAAGGCACCGCTCTACATCGGCACCGAGCCCGCCACCACGAAGCCTGTCAGCGAGGCGCTGCAGGCCCAGTACTACCTGCAGGCGATGCAGATGACCTTTTGCCAGCCGACGGTGCTCGGGCTCATGCTCTTCCACGTTCAGGACGAGCCTGATCTCTCCGCCTGGCAGTCAGGCGAGTACTACGTCGACGGCACGCCGAAGACGTCGCTCCTGCCGGTCCGCCGCGCCGCCTTCAGCGTCCGGCGAGGGATCGTCGCCGCCTGCCCAGGCCTCCAGCTCACACCGAAGCTGAAGCTCGCCGCGGGCAAGCCGACGAAGACCACCCAGCCGGTGACACTCACGTGTTCGCTCGATTGCACCTACGCGGTGCGCCTGGACGGAAAGGAGACGCTCCGAGGCACGGCCGTCGGCGGGATCGCCAAGAAGCTCCGGTTCCCCGTCGCTCCGGTGAAAGGGCGGCACTCTCTCCTCGGTACCGCAACCGCGGCATTGAACGCGGGGCCGCCCGGCCGGACCGCGCTAACGTTCCGGCTGTGAACGGCCAGTACGTCGCCTACACGTTCTTCCGCATCGACCCGGCCTGGCGCCGCCTGCCCATCGAGGAGCGGGCTGCAGCGAAGGACGGCTTCGCGGAGGTGCTCGAGGAGCTCGCGCCGCGGTTCGACCACCTCCGCACCTACTCCACGACGGGCGTCCGGCCGGAGACGGATTTCTTCCTCTGGAAGATCACCGAGCGCTACGAGGATCTGGGCGAGCTCGGTGCTGCGCTGAACGGGACGCCGCTCGCCGGCTGGCTCGAGACGCCGTACTCGTACCTCGCCACCACGAAGGCATCGCAGTACACCTCGGCACGCAAGGCGCGGAAGATCTCGCCGAAGAACCTGCCTTACCTCGTCGTCTACCCGTTCGTGAAGGTTCGGCCGTGGTACTCCCTGACCGAAGATGTGCGCCAGCGCGCGATGGACGAGCACATCCGCATCGGCCGCGAGGAGTTCCCGGGCATCTTCAATCACACCACCTACTCGTTCGGGATCGACGATGCCGAGTTCATGACGGCGTTCGAATGCGAGGAACCGGCGGATTTCATGCATCTCATGCTGCGGCTTCGCGATTCGGAGGCATCCGCCTACACCGAGCGCGACACTCCGATCTTCGTCGGGCAGCACATGCCGATCCGCGAGGCGCTCGACCGGCTCGACGGCGTCGGCTCACTCGTCGTCGACGACCATCGCTGAACGGTCCGTCCGTCCTAGACGAGTTGGCGCTGGTCGCGCCAGGTGCGGACCGCCACGTAGATGCACACCCCCGCCACGACGAAGAAGATCAGTGCGTTCCTGCCGTTCGGGTGGCCGAACATCCACCAGCCGAGATCGACGACACCTAGGCCGATCGCCGCGTAGA
This sequence comes from uncultured Thermoleophilia bacterium, assembly GCA_963703445.1. Lineage (GTDB taxonomy): Bacteria > Actinomycetota > Thermoleophilia > Gaiellales > Gaiellaceae > PALSA-600. Next base: position 863,903 of record CAVPEK010000001.1, read on the forward strand.
ACACCCGGCTCGAGCGCGTCGGCCACGTGTCGATCTCGCGCCGGCCGATGTCCCGCCAGAAGAAGTAGGCGACGACGCCGATCACGATGAAGAACGCGAGCCGGATCAGAACGCCGACCGTGGCCAACGCGACCTCGAAGTTCAGGAGCACGATGACCACCGCGACGATGGCGAGAATCGCCAGATTGCGCAGGAACGGGTTCACGTTCCTCATGCGGTCATCCAGGCGCGGACGCCGAGCGCTGCGGCGATCAGCGTCGCGACGCCGAACCACAACAGCCGTGCCCGCGGCTCGCTTGGCGCGTACAGCCAGGGTGAGAGAACCGCGAGCAGCGCGAAGGTGCCGTAGGCGTAGTGCAGATGGTCGGCCGCGCGCCTGTGGTCGGAGAGGAGCAGAAGGCCGAGCGCGACCTGCGCCACGATCAGCGTCTGTGCGAGCGCCAACAGCTGCGCCACAGCGGTTCCGGCACGGCGATAGCGCGCCCAGAACGCCGCCGCCGACGCCAGCACACAGACGCCGATCAGCAGGAATGCATTCACATGATGGGCCGTTAGCATCGGGACCGAAACCTATCGAGAGGACCGAACGATGGTGGAAGAAGGAAAGCCGGCCCCCGATTTCGAGTTGAAGAGCGACAGCGGCGAGACGGTGAAGCTGTCGGATCTGCGCGGCAAGCAGGTCGTCCTCTACTTCTATCCGAAGGACGACACGCCCGGTTGCACGACGCAGGCGTGCGGCATCCGCGACGCCTACGGCGAGTTCGAGCAGGAGGGAGCGGTCGTGCTCGGTGTCTCACCCGACGATGAGCGCTCGCATGTCAAGTTCAAGCAGAAGTACGAGCTCCCGTTCGCGCTGCTCGCCGACGTCGACCACTCGGTGGCCGAGGACTACGGCGTGTGGGTCGAGAAGTCCTACGCCGGGAAGAAGTACCTGGGGGTCGCGCGCTCGACATTCGTGATCGCCGAGGACGGGACGATCAAACGTGCGATCCACGACGTGAAGCCGGACTCGCACGCCGACGATGTTCTGGAGACGTTGCGGAGCTAGCCGCGGTTCAGGCGAGCGCGACGGTCGTCTCGTCGCGTGACGACGCGTAGTCGTCGCCCAGCTTCTCGCGCAGTGTCTGTTCGAGGTCGCCGGACTGTTCCAGCTCTTCGACGATGTCGGCACCGCCGACCAGTTCTCCCTTGACGAAAACCTGTGGGATCGTCGGCCAGCCGGAGATGGTCGACAGTTCCTGCCGGATCTGTGGGTCCGGGAGAACGTCCACCGCGGTGACCGGAGCACCCGCGCGTCGAAGCGCCTGCAGTGCGCGATCGGAGTTCCCGCACATCACGAAGCCAGGCGTGCCCTTCATGAAGATGGCGACGTCCGAGCCGTCGATGACTTCCTTGATCTTGTCGGTGTAGCTCACGCCGCCCCCCTCGTCTTGATTCGAAGTTCATGGATTGTCCCATCACCCAGCGGCCCCGACAGCGCCTCGTACACCCGCCTGTGCTGCTCTACGAGCGACAACCCGGCGAGGGACGGCGAGGTGACGACAACCTGGAAATGGTCGCCGCCACCGGTGCGGTCGATCACGTCGAGCTCGGTGGCGTCGGGAAAGGCGCCCTCGAGCAACTGGCGTAACGGTTGAGTGCTCACGCGTCGATCGTAGCGAGCGAGAGCCGGTCGCCCGGGCGAAGGCCGTCCCCGCTGCCTTCGGCGAGTTCGATCACGACCTTGGCGCCTCGCCGCGCCGCGACCCGCCAAGGCCGCAGACCCCGGACGACGTCGATCACCTCGAGGTCGCGCGTGCAGAAGACCGCGTCGATCGAGAAACGCATGAAGAACATGTGGATGGACCCTCCGGGACGAAAGAGCATCCCCTCGTCCGGATCCAGCGATGCGCGTCCGAGCAGGCCCTTCATGCGCGGGATCGGGGAGACCGCGAGGCGACAGCGCGCGCACACGACAGTCCCGTCCTGCGCGATCAGCGATGCCGTCTTCATCGGACGAGAGAGCCTAGAGCGACGTCGGCAGCGTGGTTACAATGCCCGCCCACCAGCGGATGTGGCGGAATTGGTAGACGCGCACGGTTCAGGTCCGTGTGCCCGTAAGGGCGTGGAGGTTCAAGTCCTCTCATCCGCATAGCGGAGTTCGGCAGTTTCACTGCCTGCTCACTGCCAAAAGCCGAATGCGCCACGGCTAGCGCGTCTTCGCGAATGCTGCGCGCACCGCCCTCGCCCCGGTCATCGACACCGAGCACTTCGACTTCTTGCCTTTGCATGAGCCGCTCCAGCCGGTGAAGTGCCAGCCCTTCATCGGCTTGGCGATAAGGGACACGGCTTGGTACGACGTGAACGGCTTCGTGCAAGTCCCTCGCTTGCAGGCGAGGCCGCTTGGCGTGCTCATGACTGTGCCGCTGCCGGCTACCTTGACGGCGAGCAGGTAGGTGTCGGGCGCGAAGAGCGCCGTCACGTCCTTTGATGCGTCAAGGGTCAGCGAGCAGTCGGCGTCGCCCGTGCATCCACCGCCCGTCCAGCGGACGAATCGGTACCCGTCGGCGGAGGCGGCACTGAGCTGGACGACGTCACCGCGGTCCCAGTCGGTCCCGCACGAGGCAGAGCAGTCGACGCCCGGGGGGTCGACACTCTGCACGTCGCCGCTGCCCGCGATCGTCAGGCTCAAATGCGCCTGGTCCTGTGTGTGCTTGAACCACGGCTGCACCTGCAGATTCGTCGGCGCCGTCCCGGCCCAGTAGTCGTCGTGGCCGTAGTCGAGCTGCAGCGAAGTCAGCTGGATCCCGGACTCCGCGTACGGATAGAGGATGTCGCCCGACGAGTCGCAGAAGTGGAAGACGTCGCCGGGACAGGTGTGCGGCGAGTTCGGGAAGCCGCTCGCGGGCGAGACCGCGTGTAGGAGCTCGTGCGCGGCGACGCTGGCGCGATCGGCGCCGTTGCACCCTTCCAGGAACACCGTCGCAAGACCCATCGCAGGAGAACCGAGCGTCGCGCCAGACGCAGGCCCACCGACACCGCAGAGGCTCTGCGTGTCAACGTCGTCGATGAACACGAGGTACTTCGCGGTGCCGGCGTCAGGCTGCGACTGCAACTGGGACCAGAGGAGCTGGAAGATCTGGTGGCCGTCCGTCGTACCGACGCTCACGGACGGTAGCCGGATCACTTGCAGGTCGATCTGCGGACCGCACGGGGCCGTGTAGAGGTCGAACCTGGGCATGCGTGAAGGATCTTCCCGCTGCCACCACGAGTCGATCTGGTCGATCCAATCGGAGATCTGCGGCGCATACGTGTCGCTGTGGTCCTCCCCGTCAGAGGGAACGGCATAGAACACCCGCACCGGATAGCCGGTGACCGCGGGCGGCCGGTCGGTCGTCGACGTCGTCCCGCACCAGGCGGCAGAGTGACGCACGGCGACGGGAACGGCCCCGGCAGGGCGAGCGGCTGCGACGGTCAACTCGTCCGGCCAAGCCGGGGGAGCCGTCGCGCCTGTCGTTCCGGCACGACCGCCAACCAACGCGGCGGCTGCCGCGACAAGAACGATCATCAGGCCCGCCAGACGCCCGCTGGTCAGCTTGTCTCTCCTGCTCCGAGAGACGTCCGTGCCGCCACGCGGGCGGCTTTTGTCATGGGGAAGGCCATCTGAGAACGGGTCGAACGGACGTCAGCGCCGCGGGGGTTCGGATCTCGGACCGGCCGCAACTCAAGGTCTGCCCGCACACTTGTACGCAGACCGTCGGATGGACGAGTCCCCTTTCCGGGGGGAATCTTCGACGGCCGATCTGCCGCCACTCGCTGCCCAACCTCAGGCAGACGCGTATTGGGGAGTCGACGAGGGCTCAGGAAGCGAGAACGCGTAGCACCAGTAGGCGACGAGGTTCACGAGGGGAACGATGAATGCCAGTGTCCACCAGCGGCTGCGGCCGTGATGGACAGGCACCGTGAACGCCGTCCAGACGGCGAGGCCCAGCGCGCCCAGGTAGGGCACGAGGATCCAGAGGGTGAGCCAGCCGCTTCGGTCGACTGACTCGCACAACACGATCCAGAAGCCCACGATCGGGATGAACGCCACCCACGGCCTGCTCAACCCCCGCCGCTCGGCGATCACGTAGCCGGGAACGCCGGTTATGCAGAGCAGGATCACGAAGAAGATCAGGTACGACACGACGACTGTCATTTCGGCGACGTCTCCTCGAAGTTGGGTGCCTGTCCCGGCGGTTATCGGCGGCGGATACGCCGGGCTGTACCCCCTTCCTAGATCGGGGCGCTCTCGAGCGCCTCGGCCGGCAGCAGCCGACGGGTCTCCCAGCGGCGCGCTGCGAAGGCTCCGACCGAGATGACCACCGCGAGCACGAAGACGATCAGGTCGCCTGCCGGCAGGCGTGTGACGACCTCCATCAAGGCACCGACGAGCCCGGCCATCGGGATCGTGAAGAACCAGGCGAGCACGATATTGCCCGCTACCCCCCAGCGAACGGCGTGCAGGCCGCGCGTTGCGCCTGACCCCATCACCGAGCCGGAGATCACGTGGGTCGTCGAGACCGGGTAGCCGAAGTGCGCGGTCGTCCAGAGGATCGATGCGCATGCGGTCTGAGCGGCGAATCCTTGCGGAGCGTCGATCTTCGCGATTCGCGTCCCGAGGGTGCGGATGATGCGCCAGCCGCCCGCGTACGTGCCTGCCGACATGGACAAAGCGGCGCAAACGATCACCCAGGTCGGCGGCCTCGTGAAGTCCGCGTTCAGGTGGCCGGATGAAACGAGCGCGAGCGCGATGATGCCCATCGTCTTCTGAGCGTCGTTCGTGCCATGGGCCAGTGCCACGAAACCGCCCGAGAACAGCTGCCCGAATCGGAACCCCCGACCGACCCTCGCCGGTGAGCGCTTCGCCACGAGCCACACGATCACCGTCATCAGGACGAAAGCCACCGCGAGGCCGGCGAACGGTGCGATCAGCGACGGCTTGAGCACGTTGTGCCACAGACCCGACCACTGCACGACATGCCAGCCCTGCGCCGCGATCGCCGAGCCCATGACGCCGCCGATCAGCGCGTGACTCGAACTGGACGGGAGGCCCAGATACCACGTGACCAGGTTCCACGTGATCGCTCCAACAAGGCCGGCGAGCAGGATCTTCAGCGTGACGGCGTCGGGGTTGACGATGCCTTTCGCGACCGTGGCGGCGACCTTGAACGAGATGAAAGCACCGAGGAAGTTGAGGATCGCCGCCATCGCCACCGCCTTGCGCGGCGAGAGCGCACGGGTCGAGACGCTCGTCGCGATCGAGTTCGCGGTGTCGTGGAAGCCGTTCGTGAAGTCGAAGAACAGCGCAACCGCCACGACCGCGACGAGCGTGATCTGTTCCACAGCCGGCTACGCGTTCTTGACGACGATGTTCGCGATCACGTTCGCAGCGGTCTCGCAGGCGTCGAGCGCGCGCTCGAGGGCCTCGTAGATGTCCTTCCACCGGATCACGATCAGCGGGTCGATCTTGTCGCTGCGGAACAGCGACGCGAGCGCTTCGCGCAGGATCCGGTCACCCTGGTCCTCGAGGGACTTCAGCTCGATCAGCGCCTCCTGCACGCCCTTCATCCCTTTCAGGTTCGCGCAGGCGCTCGCAAGCTGCTCGACGGCCTTGACGATGATCGCGCACTGCTCGAATGCGTGCCGGGTCGGCGCCTCCACCCCATACAGCCCGAGGAGGTCGGACGCCTCCTCGAGGTAGTCCACGACGTCGTCGATCTCCGTGGCGAGCATGTAGATGTCCTCACGGTCGAACGGCGTGAGGTACTGCGTGTTGAGGAGCGTGATCAGGTCGCGGGTGATCGAGTCGCCCGCGGTCTCCGCGGCCTTCACCTGCTCCTGGGTCACGGTCGAACTGGGGTGCTCGCGAAATCGCCGCTCGACCAGTTGCGCCACTTCGAGCGCGTTCTCACCGGCGGACGTGAACAGCACGAAGAATTCGGTCGTCCGCGGGGTAAGCGAGATCTTCATCGGAGCGCAAGGTAACCGAACGGCGCAGGACGTGGCTCCCGAAGAACCAGCAGATGAAGCGGCGGCGGCAGCAGGCCTCTCCCCAGTCTGCCGCCGCCCTTCGCTTCGTGGGGGCACGCTACCGGTCGGGCAGCGCCACGCAAGAACAGGATTTCGAAGCCGCACTTCCTGGCCTGGCGTTCGGCCGTGCGGCGCGCACACTCTGCATAACGGTCGCCGATTCGCTCGGGATCGTTCGGTCGGCGGGCAGCGTTGAGACCCGAGCGCCGCCCGCCGACTTCCGTTCGGCGATCGAGGCAAACCGCCCGGGGCAGAGGCCGCGTAGAAGCGAAGGTGCGGCGGCGGAGGCCCGGGGAGAGGTTGGGCTCTCCGCCGCCTGCCCTGCGTCCCTCCCAATCCTGCGACTCGCGGAAGCGACGCCGGTTCCGCGTTCGCCGTCTCCTCGACGGTCCCTTCACCTGAGGGCCAAGGCGCAGTCGGCTAACAGGTGCGGCACAATGGAGTCAGACCATGTGTCCATGTCGGCCCACGCCATTCGCCCGGACGTCCCTCCGCGCAGCCACGCCTGGCGTGGCGGCCCGAGCCCGCCCACCCGCGCTCTGAAGAGAGTCGCGCTCCTCTTCTTGATGGCGGCAATTGCCGCCGTCGCACTGTCGGGCGACGTTCAGGGCGCACAGCCCGACCCGATGACCGAGGTGGTCGTGACGCTGAACGGGCAGCCTCTGTCGGTCTTCGGACGGCGGTTGCTCTCCGCGTCGCACCGCGACTATCTGGCTCGCATCGACGCCGAGCAGAGCATCGTCACGCAGCGCGTGCAGACGACCTTGCCGGCGGCGCACGTGCGCTGGCACTACCGGCTCGTGGCGAACGGGCTCGCAGTCGTCCTGCCCCGCTCCCAGGTCGCGAAGCTGGCTCAGATTCAGGGCGTCGCCGAGGTCTGGCCGAATGTGCGCTACCACGCGCTGCGCGACACCGGCGGCCCGGAACAGATCGGCGCCGACGCACTCTGGGGCCCGAACTTCGACACCGCGGGCAACGGGATGAAGATCGGCATCATCGACGACGGCCTCGACGCGACGCATCCGTACTTCGATCCGAACGGCTTCCAGTACCCGCCCGGTTTTCCGAAGGGCCTGACGAAGTACACGACACCGAAGGTGATCGTCCAGCGCGTGTTTACGCCGGCGTCACCGACCTCGAAGTACTCGACGCTGCCCTTCGATCCGGTGAACTCGTTCCACGCCACGCACGTCGCCGGCATCGCCGCCGGCGACCACGGCATCGTCGCGGCCGGCAACATCATCTCCGGCGTCGCACCGAATGCATACATCGGCAACTACAAGGCGCTGACGATCCCGACGCCCGGCTTCGGGCTCGACGGGAACAGCGCAGAGATCGCGGCGGCGATCGAAGCGGCCGTCTCGGACGGGATGAACGTGATCAACCTGTCTCTCGGGGAGCCGGAAGTCGAACCGTCCCGCGACATCGTCGTGAAGGCGATCGAAGGTGCTGCAGCTGCCGGCGTGGTGCCCGTGGTGGCCGCAGGCAACGACTTCAGTGACTTCGGGTACGGCTCGGTCTCATCGCCCGGCAACGCTCCCGACGCGATCACGGTCGCCGCCGTCTCCTCGCACGACGTCATCGCGGACTTCTCGTCGGCCGGCCCGACGCCCACGTCGCTGCAGATGAAGCCCGACGTGTCGGCCCCCGGAGTGAACGTCCTCTCGTCGCTGCCGGTGAGCCAGGGGACGTGGGGCCTTCTGAGCGGCACCAGCATGGCCACCCCCCACGTCGCCGGCGCGGCTGCCCTCCTGAAGGAGCGCCACCCCGACTGGACCGTGGCCGACATCAAGTCGGCGCTCGAACAGTCCGGCGACCCCGTCAAGAGCGCGAGCGGCGCCGAGGTGCCGGCCAGCCGCGAGGGCGGTGGTCTCATCGACCTTGCCAAGGCGGATGTGCCGCTGTTCTTCGCGTCGCCGACCGGCCTCTCGTTCGGCCGGCTCGCCCCGGGAGCGTCGGCGACCCGCGACGTCACCCTCACCGACGCAGGCGGAGGCGCCGGCGCCTGGAACGTCACGGCCCTCGTACAGCAGGGGAGCGCAAGTCCCGTCGTCCCCGCGCAGGTGGTCGTGCCCGGTTCTTTCAGCGTTGCGGTCACCGTCCCAGCCAACGCGGCGCCGGGTGACGAGACCGGATTCGTCGTCCTCACCCGCGGCACCGATGTCCGGAGGATCCCGTTCTGGTTCGCCGTGTCCGCGCCGAAGCTGGCCGGTGAGGCAAAGATCGCGCTCAAGAGAGCCGGCACCTACCACGGGACGACTGCAGGCGGCCCCTCGCTGATCACGACCTACCGGTATCCCACGGGTGGCGATGTCCCGTACGCCGGCCCGGAGCGCGCCTACCGCGTCTCGATCACAGGCCACCCGGCGAACTTCGGGGTCGTCGTGACGTCAGGGCACGCGAAGCCGCACGTCACGTTCGACGGGGCCGAGGATCACCTGGTCGGATACCCCGGACTACCGATCGATCTGAACCCCTATCGCCAGACCTACGGCACGGGGGTTCCCGTCGCCGGTGCCGTTCTGCCCGCCCCCGGCTTCTACGACATCGTTTTCGACACGCGTAGCAGCGCGGACGCCGGCCCGTTCTCCTTCCGCTACTGGGTGAACGACACCACGCCGCCCGCGTTGCACGTCGTTCGGACGAAGGGGGCGATAACGGTCTCGGCGACGGACGCCGGATCGGGGGTCGACCCCGCGTCGATCGTCGCAACAGTGGATGGGCGAACGGTGAAGCCGAAGTTCGCTCACAACACGATCCGGATCCCCGCGCGCAAGGGCAGGCATCTCCTCGTTCTGAGCGTCGCCGACTTCCAGGAGACGAAGAACATGGAGGACGTTCCGCCGATCCTGCCGAACACCCGCAGGCTCCGCGCGACCGTGCTCGTTCGCTAGTCCCGCTTCGCGCTGCTGCTCAGTCGCGTTTGGCGCGTGGGTCGAACGTCGGCAAATTGGCGAGGTCGCGCTCGACAGCCCTCGCAAACTCATCGGAATCGTCGTCGGGGGTGTCGACCACACGCAGGTGCGAGCGCCTTCTCGCCCGCGCCCGCGCCTGGAGCCCCGCACGCTTCGAAATGCGGGGCCACTCGGCCACGGCGAGGAGCACGACCGCGGCCAGCAGGAGGACGAGGGCGATGATGCTCATCCCCGAAAGGATACGGATGGCCGGGAGGGCTTCGTGAGCTATTCGAGAATCGAGATCCGGTGAAGCCCCGCATCCCCATGCTGGCGGCCCTCGCGCTGCTCGCTGCCGGCTGTGGCTCGAGCTCCCACGGGACGGTCAGCACCGTCACGATCACGACGAATCCCCATTCCGCCGGGGCTGGGCCGATGACGGTCACGGTGTTCCAGGTCGACCAGGGGCTGCTCCACCCGAAGCTCGCACGGGTGCCGTCGACGCCGGCAGTGGCCGGGGCGGCCCTCGGCGTGCTGGGGGTCACCGCTCCGGTGTCGATCGCGGACGGCACCGCGACGGTCGAGCTCGCCAAGGCGACGCAGGACCAGGTCGCCGCGATCGTCTACACGCTCACGCAATTTCCGACCGTGCAGCGGGTGAACGTCGCAGGCCGGTCGGGCCTGACCCGCGACGACTTCGCCGCTTACCTGCCGCCGATCTTCGTCGAGTCCCCCGTGACCGGCGCTCACGTCCACACCACGTTCCAGGTCACCGGCACCGCGAGCGTGTTCGAAGCGACACTCGTCGTGCAGCTCGTCCGCAACGGCAAGGTGCTCTCGAAGCAGACGGTGACCGCTTCGGAGGGCGCGCCGGGCCGCGGCACCTTCACGGCGACCTTCACCACCTCGCCGGGCCCGGTCGTCGTCACTGCGTTTGCGCCGTCTGCAGAGGATGGGACACCTCAGCACATGGTCGAGGTCCCGGTCACAGTCGAGCCTTGATTGCCCGAAGGCGGTCGCTACAATGCCCGCCGCTGAGCGATCCCCGGTAGCTCAATTGGCAGAGCATCCGGCTGTTAACCGGAGGGTTGTTGGTTCGAGTCCAACCCGGGGAGCTCTCTCTATGTGTCGCGGCGAACGAGCAGGATCGCCGCGACGGCGACAATCCCGGCGGTATAGGCGCAGAGAACCCCGAAGCCGACCCACGGCGAGAGACTGTTCGAGTCCGGCGTGAGCGCGATGATCGCCCGGCCGGCGTTGCTCGGCAGGTACCGCGACGCGGCGTTGTTCCAGCTCTGCGGGAGCACGTTCATCAGCGGCGGGATCACGAACAGGATGGCCGCGAACGCAGCGATCCCTCCGGCCGTGTTGCGGACGATCGCGCCGAGCCCGAGGCTGAAGAGCGAGATCACGGTGAGGTAGAGCGCCGCGCCGATCACGGCCCGCGCAACATGCGGATGGGAGAAGGCGATGTTCGCGTGGTGCCGTGAAAGGATTGACTGGCTGGCGAAGAACGCGATCAGCACCGCCGGGATCATCAGCGCGAACGTGACCGATGCGAACACGATCGCCTTGCCCCACAGGACCGGCAGTCGCTTCGGCACGGCCGTGAACGAGGCGCGAATCATCCCCGTCGAATACTCCGCCGTGATCACGAGCACCCCGAGGACGCCGATCGCAAGCTGGGCGATCTGAGAACCGACGAGCGCTGGGTCGAGCGGATTGAAATGCGCGCGATCGGCGGGGCTGCGCTGCCCCCAGTGGGACGAGATGACGGCCGAGGCGAGAATCGGGAAGCCGATCGTCAGCACGGTCGCTGCGAAGAGCGACCAGCGCGTCGAGCGCACGCTGCGAAGCTTCGTCCACTCCGAGACGATCACCCGGAGCTGTGTGACGCGCTCGCGCGTGGGAGCATGTGGTGCCGCGATTGCGCTCACGAGGCCGCGAACTCCAGCTCGCCGCGGGTCAAGTCCATGAACGCTTCCTCGAGCGACGCCTGATGGGGGCTCAGCTCGTGGAGAACGATCCCGTGCACGGCGGCGGTCTCACCGACCTGCGCGGCCGTCAGCCCGCTTACTTCGAATAGCCCCGGCTCGACGATCGAGACCGACACATCGGGGCCAACGAGGACGTTCTTCAACTCCTCGCCTTGCGGCGAGCGCACGTGGACGAGCGGTTTCGACGCGCCCGCGACGAAGTCGGCGACGCTGGCGTCGGCAATCAGGCGGCCCCGGCCGATCACGATCAGGTGGTCGGCGGTCAGTGCCATCTCGCTCATCAAGTGCGACGAGACGAAGACCGTGCGCCCCTCGGATGCAAGCCCCTTGAGGAGCGTGCGGATCCACTGGATCCCCTCCGGGTCGAGCCCGTTCACGGGCTCGTCGAGCATCACGGTGTGCGGGTCTCCGAGCAGCGCGGTCGCGATGCCGAGCCGCTGACCCATGCCGAGGGAGAACTTTCCGGCGCGCTTGCGCGCGACCTCGTGCAGACCGACCTGGTCGATCAGCTCGTCGACACGCTTGCGGGGAATGCCGTGCGTCTGCGCAAGTGCGAGCAGGTGGTTGCGCGCCGAGCGGCCCGTGTGCACCGAACTGGCCTCCAGCAAGGCGCCGACCTCGTGCAGCGGCGCCGGATGATCCCGATAGGGCTTGCCGTTGACCGTGACACGCCCCTTCGTCGGCCGGTCGAGCCCGAGAATGAGCCGCATCGTCGTCGACTTGCCCGAGCCGTTCGGGCCGAGGAAGCCGGTGACGATGCCGGGGCTGACGTCGAATGACAGGCCGTCGACGGCGCGCTTGTCGCCGTAGTCCTTCGTGAGGTCGCGGGCCTCGATCATGCACCACAGCAAAGCAGGCAACTCTGAGCGTTCCCTGACGCTCCAGCTTCGGATCGTGTTAAGAGAGCGCCGCTACTCGCTCGAGCAGTCGCTGCAGCGATTCCTGGAGCTCCTTGGTGCGCAAGGGATCCGAGTGTTGCAGCTCACGGCGCATCTCTCGCTCACGCAGACGGAGCAGGAGCTCGGTCCCGGTGCTCTCGTCGATCCCCTCTGCGACGGCACGCGCATCGAGCTCGGCCAACAGCCCGACCGCATCCGGATCGAGCTCGCCGCCGTCGACGATGTGCGCGCGCAGCGTGCGATGCACCGGGTCATAGAAGTGCTCCGGCGTCAACTCGGCGAGCACCGGCTTCAAGTCTGGATGTGCGAGCACACCCGCAAGCGCGTTTCGCTCGAGCTTCGTGCTCGCGTCCAGGACGCGCTGTGAGGGGGGCGCCGAAGCGCGCGCCGAGCCGCCCGCCCGCAGCTGCACGGTCATCCCGAGCTTGTCGTTCGCAAACCGCCACGCGTCGTGCCGTTCGGGCGAGTCGGGCGCTTCGTCGAGCAGCGCTTTGACCGTGCGGAACGACACCTCGCGGTCCTCCCCGCGCTCGAGCTCGATGCGGACGCGGTAGAGCAGGTACGGCTCTGCGCCGACGAGCCGCCGCTTCGAACCCTTGTGGATCGTCGGCGGGGTCGATCCCGACGGGCAGCGCCACCACCTTCACGTCGAAGCCCTGTTTTGCAGCAAGCTCCATCCCGCGCAACGTGGCTGTCTCCCCCGCGGCATCGCCGTCGAACGCGAGCCAGAGCCGCTTCGTCAGCCGCCCGAGCTCCTTGAGCTGCTGCTCGGTGAGCGCCGTGCCCATCGAGGCGACAACCGGCTCGAAACCCACCTGCCGAAGCGCGATCACGTCGGTGTTGCCTTCGACAACGCAGGCGCGGTCCTCGCGGGCGATCGACGAGCGCGCCTTGTCGAGCCCGTACACGATCGCCCCTTTGTGGAAGAGCTCGGACTCGGGCGTGTTGACGTATTTCGGCGGCGAGCGCGATCGTCGTCGTGCAGCTTGCGTGCCTGGAAGCCGAGCACGCGCCCCTGGCGGTCGGTGAGCGGGAACAGGAGCCGGCGCTGGAAGTAGTCGTCCCCCCGCTGTCGTGTCAGGCCCGCCGCGCGCAGCTCCTCGCGGACGAACCCCTTCTCGAGAGCTTTCCGCGCCAGCGAAGTACCGCCGAGTGCGAGACCGAGGCGGAACTCACGGCAGATCTCCTCGTCGAGGCCGCGCCCTTTGAGGTAATCGCGCGCCATGCCCCCGGCCTGTGAGTCCCACAGCGTCCGCTCGTAGAAGGACGCCGCCTGCTCGAGGAGCGCGATGAGCCGTTCCCGTCGCTTACGCGCCGCGTCCTGGGCCGGCGAGCTCTCCTCGTATTCGATCGGCACGCGAAACCGCTCGCCCAACCACTCGATCGCTCCCGCGAAGTCGAGCCCCTCCGTCTCTCGCACGAAGGTGATCAGATCGCCTTTCGCGCCGCAGCCGAAGCAGTAGTAGAGCTTGTCGACGGCATTGACCGAGAACGACGGCGTGCGCTCGTCGTGGAACGGACATCTCCCCGAGTAGCGACCGCCGGACTTGCGCAACTGCGTGCGCGCCGAGACGACGTCGACGAAATCGGCGGCGACCTTGACGGCCTCGACGGAGGTGTCCTTGATGCGCGCCATCTACAGGGTGGCAGCGTACGACAGAGCGAACCGGTCGGTCATTCCGGCGATGAACTCGACGATCTCCTCCTGATCGTCGCCTCGCTCGGCCAGGTGCTCGTAGATCGCCCGGATCGTCGCGTGCGCGCGCTCGTGCTCCGGGCGCGTCACGGGTGCGAGGTAGACGTGGTCGAACATGAACGCGCGCAACGACATCATCGCGCTCCCGATCTCGTCGCTCTGCGCGATGTCGCCGGCACGTGCCGAGGTCTCGACCAGGTCGTGCACGAGCGTGTCGATCCGTTTGGCACCGGTCGGGCCGAGCGTCTCGATCTCGCCGCGGGGCAGATCGGCCTCGTCGAGGATGCCGTAGCGAATCGCGTCGTCGATGTCGTGGTTGATGTAGGCGACCCGGTCGACGATGCGGACGATCCTCCCCTCCAGCGTCTCCGGATCGGAGTCGCCGGTGTGCGTGAGAATGCCGTCGACGACCTCCGCCGTGAGATTGAGCCGGCGCGCGATCTTCGCCGACTGCTCGTTGTGCCGGAATCCCGCCTCGAGCAGCGAATCGAGGGCTGCTTCCCCGGCATGCCCGAACGGCGGATGACCGAGGTCGTGCCCGAGCCCGATCGCCTCGGTGAGATCCTCGTTCAACTGCAGCGCTCGGGCGACCACGCGAGCGATCCCGCTCGTTTCGAGCGTGTGCGTCATACGCGTGCGGTAATGGTCGCCGGCCGGGTCGATGAAGACCTGCGTCTTCCCTTTCAGGCGGCGAAAAGGCTTGGAGTGGAGGATGCGGTCGCGGTCGCGCTGAAACGGGGTGCGAACGCTGCATTCCTCCTCCGGCCGCTCGCGGCCTTGCGTCTCGTACGAGCGCACGGCGAGTGGTGACAGGGCGTGCCTCTCCAGCTCGCGCGTGCGCGCGGCGAAGGCGTCACTGACTCTCCCGGCAAGTTCGGGCATCCGGGCCCAGGCTAGCGGTCGAGCCAGATGCCGATCCGGGCCGGCAGCTACGTTAGGCGACGTGACCACGATCCTGCTCGTACGGCACGGTGAGACCGACTGGAACCGGGAAGGCCGGTGGCAGGGTTGGGCCGATGCACCGCTCAACGACACCGGGCGCGCCCAGGCTCGCGAGCTGGCCGAGCAGCTTCGCTCGACGCCGTTCGATGCCGTCTACTCCAGCGACCTGTCGCGTGCGCACGAGACGGCGGAGATCGTCGCGGCGCCGCACGAGGTGCCCGTGATCGCGGATGCCGGCCTGCGCGAGATCGACGTCGGCTCGTGGTCGGGCCTGACCCGCGTCGAGCTCCAGGAGCGGTTTCCCGACGGGAACCGGCCGGACGGCGAGACCCGCGAGCAGCATCGGGCGCGCGTCCACGCCGCGGTCGAGCGCATCGCGCGAGCGAACCCCTCCCGGCGGATCCTGATCGTCACGCACGGCGGCACCATGCGGGCTCTACGGGATCAGGTGAGCGACGGCGCACACCACCCGATCGCCAACTGCGGCGTGATCGAGCTCGAATTCCGCGACGATCTCCTGACCGCCCCCATCGGATAATCTCGCATGGCGATGGAGGATTACACCAACAAGTACAAGGGCGAGCAGGTCGAGATCGCGCTCTTCGGCGGCGAGTACCAGGACGGCGTCCTGACCGCTTATTGCTACCTCGAAGACGTCGCGCACGTGGAGCTGAACGGGCACATCCTGATCCCGCTCCAGAACGTCGCCTCCCTCCACTGCTCGAGCCGCTGCGACGCACCGGAGCCCGACTGGCCGCCCCGCGGCCTGGCGGAGGACGATCCGGACTCGACCGACGACGAGGCGTAGCGTTCGGCGCAGTGCAGCGCCGCCTGCTGATCCTCCGGAACGTCCTCAAGGCCTGGCTCGTCGTAACGGTCACGGCGCTGCTCTTCGGCTTCGTGGGCTGGCAGCTCGGCGGCTATCAGCTTGCACTGCTCTTCCTCGGGTCGATCGTCCTGCTCGCCGGGGGCGTCTACTGGTACGCCGACCGGATCGTGCTCGGAATGGTCGGCGCCCGCGAGATGCTTCCGGGTGAGGCACCGGCGCTGCATTCGACGCTCGAGCGCCTGGCCGCAAGGGCCGGTGTCGTGAAGCCGAAGCTCTACGTGCTCGCTGACAGCTATCCGCGGGCGCTCTCCGGCGGCCGCGGGGCAGGCGGCGGCACCGGTCTCGCCCTGTCGGTCGGTCTTCTCGGAGTCGCCTCCCCGGCCGAGCTCGAGGGGATCGTCGCGCACGAGCTTGCGCACCTGCGAAACCGCGACGTGCTCGTCCAGACGATCGCCGTGATCGTGGCCACCGTGATCGTCGAGTCATCGCGGATCGGCGGTTTCCTCCAACGGGCGTTCCTGTTCGTCCTCGGGCCGATCGCGGCGGCGTTCGTGCACCTGCTTTTGTCGGAGAAGCGGGAGTTCGAGGCCGACCGTTTTGCCGCCGAGATCTGCGACTCGCCACACGGTCTTGCCGACGCGCTCGTCCGGCTCGAGGCTGCGATGGAGCTGGTCGGCTTCGAAGCGAGCCCCGCCACCGAGCCGGTCTATACGACGAATCCCTTCGCCGAGGAGGGGCTCGCAGCGCTCTTCAACTCGCACCCGCCGGTCGGCGAGCGGGTGCGCCGGCTGCGCGAACTGGATCCTGACTGGCGGGAGAAGCTCCGTGCAGCCTGAGCTCGCCTGGCACGTTCCGCCGCTCGAGCAGCCGAAGCTCGGCGGACCCTCGATCGCGTTCGCGGCCGGACGCGCGGACCGACCTCTTCACCGATCCCGCCGGGGGCGAAGCGCAGGCCGGCGCACCGCTGCTGCTCGGGCGCCCGACCGGTGATTTTCAGCTGAAGGCGCGTGTCTCGGCGGCGCTCGCGGCGACGTACGACGCCGTCGCGCTCGTCGTCCATGCCTCCGCGACGTCGTGGGGGAAGCTCGCACTCGAGTACTCCCCGCAGCGCGAGCCGTCGATCGTCTCCGTGGTCACGCGCGGCGTCTCCGACGACGCCAACGCATTCGTCGTGCCGGAGCCCCACGCGTGGCTGCGGATCTCGCGAGCCGAAGAGACCTTCGCGTTCCACGCTTCCCTCGACGGGCTGTGGTGGTCGCTCGTCCGCTACTTCACCTTCGACGGCGCCGGCCAGGCGGCGGCCGGCTTCCTCGTCCAGTCACCGACCGGTGACGGCCTGCGCGGCCGCTTCGACGAGATCGAGTGGACGGACGAGCCGGTGCGCGAGCTCCGCGACGGGTCGTAGAAACACAAAAGGTGTCTGGCACCTCGGGTGCCAGACACCTTGAAGATAATGGGCGGCGTCCTACTCTCCCGGGGGATTGCTCCCCGAGTACCATCGGCGCTAACGGGCTTAACTTCTCTGTTCGGAATGGGAAGAGGTGTTTCCCCGTCGCTATGACCGCCCAACTTGTGAGTCGCGCGCGCAAAAGCAGCGCACCCTCAAAACTCCATAGCAGCGAACATGAGTTCAAAATCAAGACCTCGAGCAATTAGTACGGGTCCGCTGAACACATTGCTGTGCTTGCACGTCCCGCCTATCAACGTGGTGGTCTCCCACGGCTCTTACTCTCTCTAGGAGATGGGAGCTCTCATCTTGAGGTGGGCTTCCCGCTTAGATGCTTTCAGCGGTTATCCCATCCAGACGTGGCTAATCAGCAGCGCTCTTGGCAGAACGACTGATACACCAGAGGTCCGTTCGTCTCGGTCCTCTCGTACTAGAGACGACTCCTCTCAAAGCTCCAACGCCCATGGTGGATAGGGACCGAACTGTCTCACGACGTTCTGAACCCAGCTCGCGTACCGCTTTAATGGGCGAACAGCCCAACCCTTGGGACCTACTCCAGCCCCAGGATGCGACGAGCCGACATCGAGGTGCCAAACCCTTCCGTCGATGTGGACTCTTGGGAAGGATAAGCCTGTTATCCCCGGAGTACCTTTTATCCGTTGAGCGACGGCACTTCCACTTGTTACCGCCGGATCACTATGGCCTGCTTTCGCACCTGCTCGAGCTGTCGCTCTCGCAGTCAAGCTCCCTTATGCCATTACGCTCTACGCACGATTTCCAACCGTGCTGAGGGAACCTTTGCGCGCCTCCGTTACATTTTGGGAGGCGACCGCCCCAGTCAAACTACCCACCAGATGCTGTTCCCGCCCCGGATCACGGCAGCGGGTTAGAAGCCCAGACTACGAAGGGTGGTATCCCAAGATTGACTCCACCGACACTGGCGTGCCGGCTTCACAGCCTCCCACCTATCCTGGACAACGTACACCGAACTCCAACATCTAGCTGTAGTAAAGGTTCACGGGGTCTTTCCGTCCAACCACGGGTACTCGGCATCTTCACCGAGACTACAGTTTCACCGGATCCCTCGAAGAGACAGCGCCCAACTCGTTACGCCATTCGTGCAGGTCGGAACTTCGCGTTCATCCTCCATTTCTGGAGGCGCAGACTATCCCTTCACCTTGACGAAATGCTCGCGAGTATTGCTTCAGCTGGATAGCGCCGGCGACCGCTCGGATTCATTCCCCGAGCGAGCTCGACGATCTCGGCGAGACCGTCGCGACGCAGGTGCGCTCCGTCTGCCATGAGGCGACAGACCGACGCGAACCGATCGAAGTCGTACCGCTTGCTCGACAGAAGCGGGTACCGCTCAAAATGAGGAACGATGCGCCCGAGGATCTCCTCGAGTCGCCGCGTCTCCCACTTGAGGGTCTTGTCGCTTCGGTCGGGCCGGATGCTTCCGCATCCGAAGTACGCCCTGATCGCATGAAGCACCTCGGCACGATCTCCGTTCTGACTGACCGAGAAGCCTGGCCTCACCTCCCAGCCCACGAGCAGCGTGGCTCGCGGGGCAATGGAAACGGTGAAGCAACCTTCTCCGTCGACGTAACCGGAGATGTATGCCGAGAGGAACTCGCGACTGTTGTGCCAAGGGCCGGCGTCTGATCGCACTCATAGATTTTCCGGCAACGGCCGGATGGAGATGCGATCTCACTGTCACAAATGTGTGACAGATCAGTCGTTACGGGGTCAACCTCTCGCCTGGTCGTTCGCTACGGGCGATCAGCGACTTCCCACGGGATTACCCTTTCGCTACTACGACGTCCTTGAAAGCGTCGCATACGAG
>CAVPEK010000002.1:0-448172 GCA_963703445.1 uncultured Thermoleophilia bacterium
ACCGGCGCTTGCCGACCTGGAGCAGCGAGCCCGCGAGAGCGGCGCGCGGCAGGTCGAGCTCCGACACCGGCTCGCCGTTCAGCTTGACGGCTCCCTGGCCGATCAGGCGCCGCGCCTCGCTCGTCGAGGCGGCGAGGCCGCCGTCGGCGATCAGCTTCGGCAGATGGACGGGATCCTCGCCGTCGAGCGCGAGCTCCGGCACGTCTTCGGGGGCCTCACCGCGCCGAACGACACGGGCGAAGTGCTCCTCCGCTGCCTGGGCGGCCTCGTCCCCGTGCGAGCGTGCGACCAGGAAGCGCGCCAGGGCCAGCTTCGCCTCCAGCGGGCCGCCGCCGGGCACCTGCTGCTCGAGGATCAGCTCGTACCACTGGCCGAGCTGGTCGTCCGAGATCCGCATGGTCCGGCCGAACATCTCTTCCGGGGCGGCGGTGAGCGGGATGTTGTTGCCGACCGAGGAGCTCATCTTCGCCCCGTCCCACGAGAGCAGAAGCGGGGTCGTCAGGACGATTTGCGGCTCGAGACCGTAGTGGGGCATCACCTCGCGGCCGGCGAGCAGGTTGTACAGCTGATCCGTGCCCCCCAGCTCGACGTCGGCCTCGATCGCGACCGAGTCGTAGGCCTGCATCAGTGGATAGAGGAGCTCCGAGATCGAGATCGGCTCCTGGGCCTTCATGCGCTTGTCGAAATCGTCGCGCTCGAGAATCCGGGCCACGGTGATCGTCCGGGCCAGCCCCACCACGTCGGCGTAGGAGAGCTTGGCGAGCCATTCGCCGTTGTACCGCACCTCGGTGCGGTCGGGATCGAGGATGATCATCGCCTGGTCGAGATAGGTCTTGGCGTTCGCGTCGATCTCCTCGTCGCTCAGGATCGGGCGCTCAGCGGAGCGCCCGGAGGGATCGCCGATGCGAGTGGTGTAGTCGCCGATGATCAGGACGCCTGTGTGGCCCTCGTCCTGAAATGCCCGCATGCGCTGGAGCGGGATCGCGCGGCCGATGTGGATGTCGGGCGAGGTGACGTCGATCCCGAGCTTCACCCGCAACGGCCGCCCCAGCTTCAGCTTCTCGGCGAGGCCGTCCGCCGGGAGGACGTCGACAGCGTTGCGAGTCAGGCGGGACACGTCCATCGGGGGGCTAGACTACCCCGGTTCTGGCGCTCTTTCGGAGAAAGTCACGCCGTCCCAAGCGGCGGCGGATCCGCAAGCTCAGACTCCTTGCCCTCCTCGCGGTGCTCTTCGCGGTCGGCACGGCGTCGTTCACCGTCGGTCTTTTGACCGCGGTCGCTGCCAAGATCCCGCAGCTCGACCCATCGCGGCACCAGACGCAGGCGAACACCTATGTCTACGCCGCCAACGGCCACACCGTGCTCACGATCCTGCGCGGCTCGCAGGCGCGGATCATCGTCCCGTCGAAGCAGATCTCGCCGTGGCTGAAGCACGCGATCGTCGCGATCGAGGACAAGCGGTTCTACGAGCATCGCGGCGTCGACCTGCGCGGCATGGCGCGAGCACTCTGGGCCGACATCACACACCGCGGCACCGTGCAGGGCGGCTCGACGATCACCCAGCAGTTCGTCAAGAACGCCTATCTGACGAGCCGGCAGACCGTCGGGCGCAAGCTGATCGAGGCCGCCCTCGCCTGGCAGCTCGAGCAGAAATGGACGAAGGACCAGATCCTCACCGCCTACCTGAACACGGTCTACTTCGGGAACGGCGCCTACGGCGTCCAGCAGGCGGCGAAGATCTATTTCCAGCACAGCGCCGCGACGATGAAGCCCGCCGAGGCGGCGCTCCTCGCGGGGATCCCCGAGGACCCGAGCCTGTGGGACCCGGTCGCCCACCCGAAGCTCGCACTGGCGCGCCGCAACCTGGTCCTCCGGCAGCTCTATGCGCAGGGGTACCTCACGCAGAGCCAGTTCGTGAACTCGCTCGTCTACCCGATGCCCAACCCGAGCAAGGTCGGGCTGCCCTCGACGGAGGGCAACGCTGCGCCCTACTTCGCGAACTACGTGAAGGATCAGCTCGTGAACCAGCTCGGGCCGCAGAAGGCGTTCGGCGGCGGACTGAAGGTACGGACGACCCTCGATGTGAACCTGCAGAAGATCGCCCGCGATGCGATCGCCGGGGTCCTGCCGCAGAACGGCGTCAACCCTGCGGTCGCACTCGTTGCAATCGACACCGAACACGACCCCGGCGCGGTGCTCGCGATGGTCGGCGGTGCGAACTACCACAAGAACCAGTTCAACCTTGCGACGCAGGGGGAGCGCCAGCCCGGTTCGGCGTTCAAGCCCTTCGTGCTCGCAACCGCGCTGCGCGAGAACATCTCGCCGTCCAGCACATTGACCTCCTCGAAACAGGTCGCGATCAACGCAGGCGGGCGGCTGTGGGTCGTCAACAACTACGAGGGCGAGGCGCTCGGCCCGATCGACCTGACCAAGGCAATCGCCGTCTCCGACAACTCCGTGTTCTCACAGCTGACCGCCCTCGTCGGCCCGCAGCGCGTCGCCGACATGGCGAAGGATCTCGGCATCCTGACGCCGCTCCAGGGCTACTTCGCGATCGGGCTCGGTGCCGAGCCGGCGACACCGCTCGACATGGCGCGCGCCTACACCGCCTTCGCAGACGGCGGCCGGCGAATCGACGGTTCGATCTTCAAGAACCAGCCTCGCGCGGTCGAGTCGATCACGTCCGGCGGGCACACCGAGACGAACGCGCCGGTACCGAGGCAGGTGCTGACCCCGACCCAGGCGGCGACGATCGACCAGTTGCTTCAGGGCGTCGTGCAGGGTGGGACCGGCACCGCAGCAGCGCTACCCGGGCGTGAGGTCGCCGGCAAGACCGGCACGACCGAGAACTACGGCGATGCGTGGTTCGTCGGCTACACCCCGCAGCTCGTCACCGCCGTCTGGGTGGGCTACCCCGACAAGCTCGTCCCGATGACCTACCAGTTCCACGGTCACGCGGTGGCCGGCGGCACGTTCCCGGCCCTGATCTGGAAAGCGTTCATGACCAAGGCGCTGGCGTACATGAAGGCCCAGCCCGAGAACTTCGCAGCACCGCCGTTCCTCTCTGCGTCGCCGGTTCGGGTGGTCAACCGAAACGGCGTGCTCGAGCGCGACAACGGCGTGTGCAAGAACGCCTACACGATGGAGTTCTACGGCGGTGAAGGGCCGGCGCGGACCGCAGGCTGCAAGCCGAACGAAGTGGAGATCCCGAACGTGGTCGGAGAGAGCATCGAGGCGGCCCGCACGCGACTGGACGGGCAGCCCCTCACAGCGGAGGTCATCTACAAGCCGGCGAGGACCGGCGACCGGATCGGCTATGTCGTCGGCCAGTTCCCGCGCCGCGGCACGGCGTCGGCCTACGACAAGATCACCCTCGTCCTGGCGAAGTCGCTGCACGGTGTGGTCCCCCGCGTCGTCGGGCTCCGGCTCGCCCCGGCAGAGCGAAAGCTCGCGCGGCTGCACCTCGAGGTGCACACGAAAGGACCTCTGAGCGGACGCGTCGTCCACCAGTCGCTTCCTGCCCAGACCGCCTCGGCTCCGGGCAGGACGATCGTCCTCACGCTCGCGCGGAAAACGGCCGGCTGACGAACCGCGAGCCGGCGAGGCCGTAGCGCCACGGTCGATCGGCGGCCTTCGTGATCCCGATCCGTGGCCCAGTGACCACCTCGACCGCCTGTTGCCGCTCGCGGAGCTCGAACGGCGGCACCTCGACCGACCGGCCGTCGAGCTCGCGTGTCACGCCGAGAGCCTGGCAGAGCCGTCCCGGCCCGGAGCAAAGGAGACGCGGGTCGTCGACCCCGCGCCTGACCCGCATCTCCTCGAGCCCCTCGGTCGGCTGCAGTGCGCGCAGAAGCACGGCATCTGCAACGCCTTCCTCTCCACAGACGACGTTCAGGCACCAGTGGATGCCGTACGACCGGTAGACGTATGCGACCCCACCCGGCAGGAACATCGACGCGTTGCGCTCCGTCCGCCTGTTGCCGTAGCCGTGGGACGCGGGATCCTCGTGGTCGTAGGCCTCGACCTCGACGATGACCCCGCCGACGCCGTCGACGTAGAGCTCGGCGCCGATCAGCTCGGGCGCGACCTCGTGTGGGCTACGCGCGAGGTTCACGGGCGTCGTAGTGAAGAAATGCCGGCAGGGCGAGCGCGGTCGCGACGCAGCCTCCGATGCAGAGCACGCCGCCCGAGACGATCGAGAAGCGCAGGGAGGTGAGCGACGCGAGCACGCCCGCTTCGAGATCGCCGAGGCTCGGCGCGCTCGCAACCTGCATGAACTCGATTCCCCGTAGACGACCGCGGAGGTGATCGGGCGTCGAGCGAAGCAGGATGACGTTCCGCAGGACCGCGCTGAAGAAATCTGCGCCGCCGGCAAGCGCGAGCAGGACGAGCGCGGGCCAGAGATCGGTGGTGAGACCGAAGCCGGCGATCGCCGCGCCCCAGGCGCAGGCCCAGAACGTCACGGCTCGCCCCTGACGTCGGACGCGCGAGGTCCAGCCGGACATGAGCGAGCCGAGCAACGCGCCCGCATAAGGGGCGGCATAGAGGTACCCGACGGTGGCCGCGTTGCCGCCGAGGCGGTGCAGCGCAAACGCGGGAAAGAGTGCGCTGGGCATGCCGAAGACCATTGCATTCGAGTCGACGAAAAAGATCCCGATCAGCACCTGCTTGCCCTTGAGGAACCGGAAGCCCTCGCCGATCGATCTCAGGCTCGGGCGCTCGACCTCGCCCAGCGGCGGCAGCTTCGGCAATGCGTGAATGGCGACGAGCGACGCGACGTAGGTGACCGTGTCGATGCCGTAGGTCCACGGAACGCCCGCGACCGAGATCAACACGCCGCCGACGGCCGGGCCGGCAACCGCTCCGAGCGAGTTGTAGACGCTGTCGAGCGCCCCGGCCGCCGCGATCTCGTCGTCGGGGACGAGTCGAGGGGCGAGTGAGCTCATCGCCGGCCGCCCGAGGCTGAACACGGCGACCGCCAGCGCCTGCAAGGCGAAGAGCGCCCAGACCTTGGGGTGCGGGAGCAGCGGAGTTCACGAAGAAGAGCGCGGTGATGAGGGCCATGCCCAGCTCGGTGCGGAGCAGCACGACACGGCGATCGAGCGCGTCGGCGATCGCTCCTCCGACGAGAGGCACGACGAGCAGCGGCACGAGCGAGGCGAGCCCGAGCAGCCCGACGAGCGCCGTGGATCCGGTGAGCTTGTAGACCTGATACGGGACCGCGACCAGCGCCGATCGCCCCGCCGATCGTCGAGATCGCCTGCCCGATCCATAGGTTGCGAAAGTCGCGATGGCGAAGCGGTCGGGTGTCGACCCGCATCCGCCGCCAGAAGCCGCCCGGCGGTGTGTCCTGTGGATCGACCGCCACTAGTCGTCTGCGAGGCGTTCCCAGAGCAAGTGGTCGGTCCACACCCCGCGAATCAGGAGATGCCGGCGCAGAGTCCCGACGAGGGTGAAGCGGTTGTGCTCGAGCACGCGCTGCGAGGCGATGTTCGCAACCGCGGTACCGGCTTCGACCCGATGGAGGCCGAGCTCTCCGAACGCGTGCTCCACCGCTTCCGCCACAGCGCGGGTGGCGAGGCCGCGCCCGCTGCGCGCCTCGTCGACGAAGTAGCTGACCATCGCCGTCTGAATCGGCCCGCGGTCGATGCCGGTCAGCGAGAGCATCCCGGCGAGCTCGCCGGCGTCGACGATCGCGAAACGGATCTCACCGTCGGTGATCCAGGCGCGGACGCCGTCGACGGTGTACCAGCGATCCGGATCGTCGGCGTCGAGCTCCCACGGCTCGAGCTTCGCGCGGTTGCGCAGCCGAAGCGCAGTCAGCTCGTCGGCATCGTCCGGTTCGAGTGGCCGAATCACCATCGTGCTCAGAGGAGTTCGTCGCCTGTTTTGCGCGTCAAGCGATCGCGGCGCGAAGCGCATCCGCGACGCGCTCCTGGTCCCCGCGGTCGAGGCGGCCGTGGAACGGCAGCGCCATCGTCCGCTCGCTGCAGTCCTCGCTGACCGGGAACATTCCCTCAGAGAAGCCGTACCGCTCACGCATGTACGACTGCAGGTGGATCGACGGCAGATACGGCGCGGTGGCGATCCCCTGAGCGGAGAGTTGTGCCATCACACCATCACGATCGACGCCCGACGGGAGCTTCACGACGTAGACGAACCACGAGCGGACATGATCTTCGTCGTCGGCCAGGGGCGTTTCGACGTCGACGTCGCTCAGCAGCTCGTTGTAGTGCAGGGCCACATTCCGACGGGCATCGAGCATGCGGCCGAGCTTCTCGACCTGTCCGATCCCGAGGGCTGCGGAGAGATCGTCGAGCCGATAGTTGAACCCGAGACGACCGTGCTGCAGCCAGCTCGATGTCTCGAGGCGGCCCTGATTACGTAGAGAGACAAGCAGCTCGTGCTGCTCGGCGTCTCCGGTCGTCACCGCGCCGCCCTCGCCGGTGGTCATCTGCTTGTTCGGGTAGAAGGCCCAGACTGCGAGGTGCCCGTGCGAACCGAGCGGCTTCCCCTTGTACAACGCACCGAGGGCCTCGCACGAGTCCTCGATCAGCGCGAGGCCGTGCTGCTCGCAGAGCGAGATGCAGCGCGTCGTACTCGGCGGGGTAGCCGAAGATGTCGACGGTCACGAGCGCCTTGGTGCGCGGCGTGATGGCCGCTTCGACCGCGGCCGGATCGAGATTCAGCGTGTTCGGGTCGATGTCGGCGAACACGGGCGTCGCCCCTTCGTAGATCGCACAGTTCGCGGAAGCGACGAACGAATACGGAGAGGTGATCACCTCGTCTCCGGCGCCCACGCCGGCGAGCCGGGTGCAGAGATGGAGGCCGGCCGTCCCCGACGAGACCGCAGCGCAGTGCGGCGCGCCCGACCGCGTCCGCGAGCAGCGACTCGAACCGCGGCCCCGTCGGTCCCAGCGAAAGCCAGCCCGAGCGCAGCACCTCGAGCACGAGCTCCTCGTCGCGCTCGTCGATCCAGGGCGCGCTGAGGTTGATCCGGTCGGTTGTCGTGCTCAACTGTGCGCGAGTTGAGGCACGGGGTCGAGCCAGTGCGCCCATCGCTCGGTCTGGCCGCGCACCGTGTCGAGATACGCCTCCTGGATCGCGCGCGTGACGTCTCCCACGCCGATCTCGTAGTCGTCGACGGCGCGGAGCGGCGTCACCTCGGCGGCGGTCCCGCACATGAACACCTCGTCGGCGAGGTAGAGGTCGGAGCGGATCAGTGCCTTCTCGATCACCGTGTAGCCGAGATCCGAGGCGATCTGCTTGACCGTGTCGCGCGTGATCCCGGGCAGGATCCCGCTCGACAGGTCGGGCGTGTAGATGACGCCGTCGCGGACGACGAAGATGTTCTCGCCCGATCCGTCGGCGACCGTTCCCTCCGGCGTGAGCAGGATCGCTTCGTCGTAGCCGCCGTTGTTGGCTTCGGTCACTGCGAGCATCGAGTTGATGTAGACGCCCGTCGCCTTCGAGACGTGCGGGACGATGTTCGGCGAGACACGCTGCCAGCTCGAGATCTTGGCGCTGATGCCGTTCTTCAGGCCGTCCTCGCCGAGATACGAGCCCCAGGGCCAGCTCATGATCACCGTCTCGACAGGGTTGCCGCGCGCCGCGACGCCCAGCTCGCCGTACCCGTAGAACGCGATCGGGCGCAGGTAACACTCGGGCAGGCCGTTCGCCCCGACGAGCTCGTTCGTCGCCGTCTTGAGCTCGTCGACGGAATACGGGATCTCCATGTGGAGCAGGCGCGCCGAGTTGTGCAGGCGCTGCATGTGCTCGCCCAGACGGAAGACCGCAGGCCCCTTCGGGGTGTCGTAGCAGCGGATGCCCTCGAAGACGCCCGAGCCGTAGTGCAGGCCGTGGACGCCGACGTGGACCTTCGCGTCCCCCCAGTCGACGAGCTCGCCGTTCATCCAGATCTTCTCGGTCTCCTGCACCGTCCGCTCCTTTTCTCGGGCCTCGGAGCCGCGGATTCTACCCGTGGCCGACGATGTCGACCGCCCGCGCGCCGGAAAGCCGGAGCAGTTCGGCCGGCGCGATCGACGCCATGTGGCGCTCCGATCCGGCTCCGATCCAGAGCACATCGTGGGCGAAGAACGACCTGTCCATCAGGCTCTGCGTGACCGCGCGCCGCGGAAACGGCGCGACCGCTCCGGGCTCGAAGCCGGTTGCATGGACGACCTCCTCCGCACGGGCGACGCGCACGAGCCGGGCGGAGACCGCGGCACCGATCGCAGCCTCGTCGGCGCGCCGGTCGCCGGGGACGAGCGCGAGCACGAAGGCACCGTCGCACACGAAGACGAGCGACTTGACGATCTGGGCCAGATCGCAGCCCACCGCCCGGGCGGCATCGCGCGCCGTCGGGGTGCCGTCCGTGAACTCCTCGATCCGAGCCTCGACCGCAGCAGCGCGAAGGAAGGCCGAGACGCGCTCGACGGGCTCGGGCCAGGTCATGGCCCTAGATGATCACATAGGCCTCGTCCATGCCCTCGCGCAGCTGCTCGACGAGCTCGGGCGGTGGTGTCGAGTCGATCGAGAGCGCCATCAGAGCCTTGCCGCCTTCGCGGTTCCGCGAGACGGTCATGTTCGCGATGTTCACCTCGGCTGCACCGAAGAGCGTTCCGATGCGACCGATCACGCCGGGAATGTCGTCGTAGAGCAGGAGCACCATCCGCGCTGCGAGCTCCATCTCGAGCTCGAATCCGAGCGCGCCGACGAGGAAGTGACGCGCATCGGTGCCGATCGTTGTGCCGGCCACCTGGATGCCGTCGGCGGAGACCGCGACGAGGTTCGTGTAGTCGCGCGACGAGCGGTTCTTGCCCTCTGCGACCTCGATGCCGCGGTCGGCGGCGATCACCGGCGCGTTGACGTAGTTCACCGGCTGGTCCGTGTGGCCCTGGAAGACGCCGTTCAACGCGGCGACCGTCAGCAGCCGCGTGTCGTAGTCGGCGAGCTCCCCGTACACCTCGATCGCGATCCGGCGTACCTCGCCCGCCGCGAGCTCACGCGCCAGGTGCCCCAGCTTCGCGGCCAGTGGCACGTACGGGCCGAGCACCTCGAGGTCGTCGGCACCGACGGTCGGGATGTTGACCGCGTTCGTGACGAGGCCGCCTTCGAGTGCCGCCACCACCTGCTCGGCGACGATCACGCCTGCGCGGTCCTGCGCCTCGTCGGTGGACGCAGCGAGGTGAGGTGTGACGACGATGTTCGGTGCCTGCAGGAGCGGCCCGCTGTACGGCTCCTCGACATACACGTCGATCGCTGCGCCCGCGACCTTGCCCGACTCGAGCGCCGCGATCAGCGCCGCCTCGTCCACGAGCTCGCCCCGGGCCGCGTTGACGATGCGCACGCCGTCCCGCATCTGCGCGATCGCCGCCGCGTCGATCGCGTTGCGCGTGTCATCGGTGAGCGGCAGGTGGAGGGTCAGAAAATCGGCACGCGCCAGCACTTCCTCGAAGCTCGCGCTGTCGACGCCGAGCTCGCGAAAGCGTTCGGCGGAGACGAACGGGTCATAGGCGACGACCTTCATCTGCAGCCCCACCGCCCTCCGCGCGACCTGTCGGCCGATCCGCCCGAAGCCGAGCACGCCGAGCACCTTGTCGGCGAGCTCGACGCCGCCCCACTTCGAGCGCTCCCATCGGCCCGCTGTGAGCGCGGCATGGGCCTGCGGGATGTTGCGCGCGAGCGCGAGGAGCAGCCCGATCGTGTGCTCGGCGGCCGAGACGATGTTCGACTCGGGTGCGTTGGCCACGACGATGCCGCGCCTCGTGGCCGCATCGACGTCAACGTTGTCCACCCCGACGCCGGCGCGGCCGATCACCTTCAAGTTCGTGGCGCGCGCGATCAGATCGCCGGTGACCTTCGTCGCTGAACGGACGATCAGGCCCTCATAACGACCGATGATCTCTTCGAGCGGGGACTCGGTGTCGACGTCGACTTCGAAGTGCTCCCGCAGGAGATCGACTCCTGCGTCCGCGATCTTCTCCCGGACGAGTACCTTCACGCGGTGACGGGGCTCTCGAACGCCTCGAACGCGCGTGGCACCGCGACGCCGCGCTCGATGTCGGCCCCCAGGTCGATCAGCGAGAGCTCGACGGCCGCGAGCGCGGTCGCGATGTCGAAGACGTCGAACCAGCCGATGTGCCCGATCCGGAAGATCTTGCCCTTGAGGTGCTGCTGGCCGGGCGCGAGCGTGACACCGTGCCGGTCGCGCAGATGGAGCAGCAGCTCGTCGCTGTCGATCCCTTCGGGCGCGCGGATAGCGGTGACGACGGCCGCGGTGTCGTCGTCCGGCGAGAAGAGCTCGAGACCCATGGCTTTCACACCTGCGCGCGCGGCCCGGCCGAGCCGGATGTGCCGCTCGAAGCAGGCTTCCAGCGTGTCGGCGAGGATCAGGCCGAGCGCGACATCCAGGCTGCGGATGAGCGACACGGCCGGCGTGAACGCTGCGTCGAGCGCGTCCTGCGCTTTCTTGTTCCTGCGCCAGTCGAAGTAGAAGCTGCGGGCCGGCTTGACGCGCTCGAGCACGTGCGGCGGGACCGAAGCCAGGGCGAGTCCCGGCGGGCACATGAGCGCCTTCTGCGAGCCGGAGACGACGACATCGATTCCCCAGGCATCCGTCTCGAGCGGCACGGCGCCGAGCGACGAGATCGCGTCGACGACGAGCAGAGCGTCGCCGACCGCCTCCTTGACGGCGCGGACGTCGGAGACCACGCCGGTCGACGTGTCCGACTGCTGGCAGAACACGAGCTCGACGCCCGATTCGCGCACAGCGGCGCCGACCTCGTCGGCGTCGGGAACCTCGCCCCAGTCGTAGCGGAGCGCCTGGACCTCGAGACCGTGCTGCTCGCAGATCGCGATCCAGCGCTCGCCGAAGGATCCGTGGCTGACGACCGCCACGCGGTCGCCGGGCGCGCAGAGGTTCGCGACCGCCGACTCCATCGCCCCGGTCCCGGACGCGGTGAACAGCAGCACGTCTGCGCTCGTGCGGCAGACGTCCTTCAAGCGCCCGAGCGTGCTCGCGTACACGTCGCGGAAATCGGGCCCGCGGTGGTGGACGATCGGCTCGGCGCCCGCGGCGAGCACGGCGGGCGGCACGGGCGTCGGCCCGGGCGTGAAGAGGTAGCGCTTTTCCACGAACGTCAGCCTAGCGCCGCCCACGGCGTGTCCAGACCAGACAGCCGTGGGGTCAGACCCCGGCCGTGTCCGGCACCGACGTGACTCTGGCTCGGAGGCAGCACTTCTGCACGACGATAATTCCGGGGTCAGACCCCGGACGTGTCCTGGCGGACGAAGGTCGGGGTCAGACCCCGGACGTGTCTGGACGAGGCATGGCCGCTTCCGACGGGTCTCGCGGCTGCTTGCGGCATGAGCACCTTCACGGTCGCGGGCCCGAGCTCTCGGCGTCGACCGCGGCGGGGAAGCAGACTATTGCCGTGGATGTCCTCCTGTCGCTCGCGGCGGCGCTGATCTCGCTGCGCCTCGCAGGCCCCCTGCTGCGCTCCCGTCACTACGCCTGGGCCGGCGGCGTGCTCTCGCTCGCCGCGGCCACCGCGACGATGGCCTGGGGCACCGCCCACGGCTGGGACGACCGGTCGTTTCGCGTCTGGTACCTCGCAGGTGCCCTGCTCTCGGCGCCACTGCTCGGCGTCGGCTCCCTCTCGCTCTGGGGCCGCCGCTGGGCAGCGCCCGTCGGCCTGCTCTACACCGGCCTGGCCGTCGGCATCGCGGCCGTGATGCCCGTGCACGGCACATTCGCCTCGACGAGCGTGCCGCACGCACAGGACCACGTCGACGCGCTCCCCCGCATCGTCGCGATCGTCGGCAGCTCGCTCGGGACGATCGCGGTGGTGGTCGTCGCCGTGGCGACGATGAAGCAACGTCGCCTCGGAAACTGGCTGCTGCTCGGCGCCGTCGCAGCCGCCGGGGCCGCCTCCGCTCTGACGCAGACGGCGGTCGGCGCGGCCGCAGCCTGCTTCGCGCTCGCCGCGGTGCTGCTCTACGCGAGCGCGAACCTGCCCGTCGGTTCGCCGCGCGTCGATTCGCCGGCCGCTGCTCCGACAAACGTCAGCCGCTGAGCTTCGCGCGCACGCGCTCGTTCACGACCCGCGGGTCGGCCTTGCCGCCGGTCTCCTTCATCACCTGGCCGACGAAGAAGCCGAGCAGCCCTTCCTTGCCGCCGCGGAACTGCTCCGCCTGCCCGGGATTCGCCTCGATGATCCGGTCGATGATCGGATCGAGCTCGTCTGCGTCGCCGACGACCTTCTGCTCGAGATAGGGCGCCGCTGCAAAGCCGGGATCACCGACGCGGGCGAGCGCCTCGTCGAATGTGGCGCGCGGGATCTCGGCCCGTGCGGAGACGAGCTGCGCAAGCTCCATAGCGTTCACGGCGCCTGCCGAGATGCCGGTGGCGACGAACTGATTGGCGAGCACGTTGGCTGCTTCCTTCGGATCGGCGCCGGCCTCGACGAGCGACGACCAGAGCCTGTCCAGCCCGCCGGTCACCAGCACGTCGGCGTCGTAGAACGACAACGTGTCGGCGATGCGGCGAATGCGCGCGCCGGGGAGCTCACCGATCTGACTGCCGAGCCGGACGACGAGCTCGGCGGGCGGCTGCACCGGCACGAGATCGGGCTCGGGGAAGTAGCGGTAGTCCTGCGCTTCCTCCTTGGAGCGGGACGGCGGCGACTCCTCGTCGCCTGGAACGAAATGCAGCGTCTCCTGCTGCACCTCTCCCCCGGCTTCGTAGATCTGGATCTGGCGCGCAATCTCCCGCTCGATCCCCTTGGCCGCGAAGTTGAACGAGTTCATGTTCTTCAACTCGGTGCGCGTCCGCAGCTCGTCGGTGCCTGCGGGACGGACCGAGACGTTGACGTCGAAGCGCATCGAGCCCTTTTCGAGCTCGGCCTCCGAGAGGTCGAGCTCGACGACCGTCTGACGTAGCAACTGCAGGAACCGCTTCGCCGTCTCTGCGTCGTGCAGGTCGGGCTCCGTCACGATCTCGACGAGCGGCGTGCCGCCGCGGTTGAAGTCGACGAGCGTTGCGGTTGCGCCGTGCAACCGCCCCGATGCTGCGACGTGCACGTTCTTCGCAGCATCCTCTTCGAGATGCGCCCGCGTGATGCCGATGACGACGTCACCGTCCGCCGTGGGAACCGCAAGCCTGCCGTTCGAGCACAACGGTTCGTCGTACTGGCTGATCTGGTACGCCTTCGGCAGATCGGGATAGAAGTAGTTCTTGCGGTGGAAGACCGCTCGCTCCGCGATCGTGCAGTCGAGGGCAAGACCGAGCTTGATCGTCTCCTCGATCGCGCGCCGGTTCGGCACAGGGAGCGCGCCCGGAAACGCGAGGCACACCGGGCACGTCTGCGTGTTCGGATCGCCGCCAAAGCCGTTTCGGCAGCGGCAGAACATCTTCGTCTCGGTCTTCAGCTGGACGTGAATCTCGAGGCCGATCACCGGCTCCCAGGTGCTCGTCGTCGTCATCGGAGCCTCGCCGGGACGATGTCGAATCCAATCGCCTGCTCGAGCGCATGCCCGGCCTTGAAGAGCGTGTTCTCGGAGAACTGCGGTCCGATCAGCTGCAGCCCCACCGGCAGGCCCTCGCTGAGCCCACAGGGGATGTTCAGGCCCGGCAGGCCCGCCATGCACGACGGGATCGTCAAGAGATCGTTGAGGTACATCGCGAGCGGATCGTCGATCTTCGCGCCGAGCTCGAACGCGACCGTCGGGCTCGTCGGCGACACGATCAGATCGAAGTTCTCGAACACCGCCTCGTGCTCGCGCTTGATCACGGTCCGCACCTTCTGGGCGGTGCCGTAATACGCGTCGTAGTAGCCGGACGAAAGCGCGTAGGTGCCGATCATGATCCGCCGCTTCGGCTCGTCACCGAAGCCGGCATCGCGCGTCCGCATGACCATCTCGCGAAAGTCGTCGCCGTCGACACGGAGCCCGTACCGCGCGCCGTCGTAGCGCGCGAGGTTCGACGACGCCTCCGCGGGTGCGATCAGGTAGTAGCAGGCGACTCCGTATTCGACCGATCGCGGGAGCGAGCACTCCCCCACCTCGGCACCGAGCGACACCGCAAGCTCGATCGCCGCGTTCACGGCCGCGGTAACGCCCGGCTCGATGCCGGCGGCTCCGTTCATCTCCGTCGGCACGCCGATCCGAACACCCTTCAGACTGTCCTCTGCGGGAAGCTCGACCGGCGGTGCGTCGACCGTCGTCAGGTCGTTCTCGTCGCGGCCGGAGATGACCGAGTAGAGGAACGCGCAATCGCGGACGTTCTTGGCAACCGGGCCGACCTGGTCGAGCGACGACGCGAACGCGACCACGCCGTAGCGCGACACCGTCCCGTACGTCGGCCGGAGCCCGACGTTCCCACACAGCGCGCTCGGCTGCTTGATCGAGCCGCCGGTGTCCGAGCCGAGTGCCCACGGTGCGAGACCGCCGCTCACCGCAGCCGCGCTCCCGCCGCCCGAACCGCCCGGGACGCGCGTCGGGTCCCACGGGTTGTGGGTCGGGCCGTAGGCCGAGTTCTCGGTCGAGGAGCCCATTGCGAACTCGTCGGTGTTCGTCTTGCCGAGGAGACGCAGTCCACGCTCCTTGCAGCGAGCGGCCACGGTCGCGTCGTAGACCGGCACGTAGTTCTCGAGAATCTTCGAGCCGGCGGTCGTCGGGACGCCCTTCGTCCCGATCACGTCCTTGATCGCGATCGGGATCCCGGCGCCCGAACTGTCCTCGCACACGTGCAGGTAGGCGTGCAGCTCCGGGTTCCGCTCCCCGATTGCGTCGAGGTAGGCGGCGAAGAGCTCGTCGCTCGAGACCTCTTTGCTCTGCAGGAGCTCCCAGGCCGCCTCAGCCGTCAATCTCAGCGTGTCGATCATTTCACGCTCCCGGCTTCGTCAAGCCTACGCCGCTCATGCCGGCGGCACCTTGAAGAAGCCGTCCTCACGGTCGGGCGCGTTCGCAAACACCTCGTCGAGCTCCAGGCACGGTCGCGGCACGTCCTCTGCCCAGGCGTTCGCGATTTCCAGCGGATGCGCTGTCGGCGGCACATCCGAGAGATCGAGCTCGGAGACCTTCGACACGGCTTCGAGGATGTCCGAGAGCTGCTCCTGCAACCGGCCGACCTCGTCGTCGCTCAGCTCGAGGCGGGCGAGCCGCGCGACATGCAGAACCTCGTCTTTCGTGATCCGTGCCATCTCGATTCCTTCAGCTAGACGACGAGAGGCTCCTTTCGGAGCCTCCCATCCAACTTGGTTCCGAAAGGGTTTAGAGCGCCGTGACGTTCGACGCCTGCAGGCCCTTATCGCCCTGCACGACTTCGAACGCAACGCGCTGACCCTCGGTCAGCGACTTGTAGCCCTCACCGGCGATGGCGGAGAAGTGGACGAACACGTCCGCCTCGCCGTTACCGCGCTCGATGAAGCCGTAGCCCTTCTCGTTCGAGAACCACTTGACCGTGCCTTCAGCCACTTGCACCTACTCCTTGCTGGATGACTACAAGTCCGCCACTACCGACGGAGCGCGCGCAACATTAGCACCGAATTACCCTGGATATGCAAGCTCGCCTCGTCGATAACGGGCGCAGCGAACCGCGTTCTGGAGCAGGCATGCGATCGTCATCGGCCCCACGCCGCCCGGAACGGGGGTCATGAACGCCGCGACCTCGGCGGCGCCTGGATCGACGTCGCCGACCAGGCCCGCCTCGGTGCGGTTGATGCCGACGTCGATCACGACACCGCCGACCCTCACCATGTCGGGCGAGACCATCGTCGGAACACCCACCGCGGCGACGAGAATGTCCGCGTCCAGCGTGTGGCGCTCGAGGTCCCGCGTGTGTGAGTGGCAGATCGTGACCGTCGCATGAGCCTGGAGCAGAAGATGCGCCATGGGCTTCCCGACGATGTCGCTGCGGCCGATGACGACGGCGCGCGCGCCGTCGATCTCGATCCTGTGCTCGCGCAGCATCTCCATCACACCGACCGGCGTGGCACCGACCAGCGTCGGCTTGCCGAGGAAGAGCTGCCCTGCGTTGAACGGATGCAGCCCGTCGACGTCCTTGGCCGGAGCGATCGCCCGCAAGATCCGCGCTTCGTCGATCTGAGCGGGGAGCGGCAACTGCACGAGGATCGCGTCGATCGCGTCGTCGGCATTCAGGGCGCGAGACCGTCGCGAGGAGCTCCTCCTCGCTCGTCTCCGCAGGGAGCCGAACGTCACGGGCGTCGAAGCCGGCTTCGAGCGCGGCCTTGTGCTTGAGCCTGATGTACACCTCTGAGGCGGGGTCGTCGCCGACGAGAACGGTCACGAGCCCGATGTGGCCGATCGCCTGCAC
Source organism: uncultured Thermoleophilia bacterium (assembly GCA_963703445.1). Classification (GTDB taxonomy): domain Bacteria; phylum Actinomycetota; class Thermoleophilia; order Gaiellales; family Gaiellaceae; genus PALSA-600. The sequence goes on from CAVPEK010000002.1 coordinate 16,337, forward strand.
CTGCTCGGCCACCTCAGCGCGGATGCGCTCCGCGATCGGTTTCCCCTTGATGAGTGTCGCTGACATGGGTACGACTCTAGAGTCTCCCCATGCGTTGGCCCCGGAAGAACGATGCAGAGTCGATCCGTAGTCGCCGCGAGGCAATGAGCCTCGACGGCGGTCTCGTCACGTCGGTCGATCTGGAGCCGTTCGCCGGCGCTGCGGAGTCGCTCGTCGGTGTGGCGGTGATCCCGGTCTCCGCCGTTCCCGTCGAGATCGAGCTCGGGGACTACGAGTTGAGCGACACCGGCGACGTGGTCGAGAGCGGCCGGACGACGGAGGTGGTCCACGTTCCGCTCGCTCACACCGAGGGAGGGCTGACCGCGTCGATGACCCGCGGGGCGCTCGCGGCAGGTGCCATCCGCACCTACGTGCTGCACGACCGCATCACACGTGCATCCTGTTTCGTCTGCCGGAACGCGGGCGAGGCGGTGGAGCTGGCGAAGTGGGTGGAAGCAGAGCTGCCGAGCATGCGGGCGTTCCTCGAGTCCGGCAACGACCCCTCGCTCTCGAAGCGGGCGCTCCTCCGCGGCGCGAAGACGCACGTCGTCGGCCCGATGTGCCACGTGCTCTGGCAGTGGACGACCGGCGACGCCGTCGGCCCGAACATGATGACGCGCAACTCCTACGCGCTGAACATGGCGTACGTGATGCAGCGGGCGCCGATCAAGCCGGAGCGCGCGATCCTCGAAGCCAACATGGGTGGCGACAAGAAGCCGTCCGCCGAGTACTTCCAATCCGGGCACGGCAAGACGGTGCTGGCCGAGGCGTTCCTCTCGGACGAGCAGATCCGGCGCGTGCTCCGGACGACCGCCGAGGATCTGGAGGCACTGTCGTGGGCAGGCACGCACGGCTCGGTGGCGAGCGGGATGCAGTCCGTCGCCTTCACGCCGGCGTCCGCGGTTGCCGCGGTCTTCGCGGCCACGGGCCAGGATCTCGGGATGGTCGGGACGAGCTCGATGGCACACGGCACGGCGCGCCGGGTCGAGGGCGGGCTCCAGGCGACGATCCGCTTCGGCGGTCTCGAGGTCGGCACCGTCGGAGGCGGCACCACTCTTCCCTCGGCGCGCGACTGGCTCACATCGATCGGCTGCGCGGGGCCGGGCCGGGTTTACCGTTTCGCTCAGATCGTCGCCGCTGCGGCACTCTCACTGGAGATCAGCGCGTCGGCCGCCATGGCGACCGCCGGCAGCGAGAACTTCTTCAAGGCGCACCACGAGCGCGGCGGACTGAGGTGATCGCACTCGTCTTCCGCTACGAGGTGCGCGAGCCCCTTGCCTTCGAGCAGGCCTACGGGCCCGAAGGCGATTGGGCGCAGTTCTTCCGTTCGGGCGACGGATACATCGGCACGGAGCTGCTGCACGACGTCGACGAGCCCGACCGGTATCTCGTGATCGACCGGTGGGAATCGGCGGACGCATACAACGCGTTCCTCGCCGAGCATCAGGCCGAGTACCTGCGCCGCAGCGACGAGGCGCGGTTCCACTTCATCCAGGAGCTCCGCTTCGGGACGTTCGAGAACATCTGGCGTGCAGATTCCCCCGCACCATGATCCTGCGTGCTGGGGTTGCGGGGACAACCCCACGGGGCTGCACTTGCCCACTCCGGCCGCAGAGGGCCTGACCGAGTACGAGGCGTACTTCTCGTTCGACGAGCACCATCAGGGCGGCCCTGGCATCGTGCACGGCGGGCTCGTCGCGGGCGCGCTGGACGAAGCCGTCGGCCTCCTCGCCACCTGGTACGCGTTCCCGGCCGTGACGATGCGGATCTTCGTCCGCTACCGCCACCCGGTGCCGATCAACACCGAGCTCCTGCTTCGCGCCTCGCTCGACGACGCGCGCGGCCGCCGGCTCCACGTCAACGCCACACTCGGCGACGGAGCAGAGGCATTCGCCGAGTGCAAGGCCGCGCTGCTGCGCGTCCCGCTCGAACATTTCCTGCGCACCTCGCAGGGCCGCGCGGCGGCGAAGCGCTGGGCTCAGGAGCCGGAGAGCACCTCGTAGGCTCCCCGCAAGCGGGTCGCCAGGAGCGACGCGGCACGCGAGCTGTCGAGCGATACGTCCGGCGCCCGCTCGGGCGTCGTGTGGGCGGCTTCGAGCCGCGCCGGGTCGGCGCCGAGCAGCACGGCGAAATCGAACCGGGACACGGGGTCGGCACCGGCGACGTGCAACGGCCCGGGAGCCGACTGCCGGAGCAGCTCGAGGAGCGCGTCTGCGAGATCGCCGACCTGGACGGGTGACCGGATCTCGTCGACGTAGAAACGCCGGTTCTCCTCGGCCAGCCGCTCCTGCGGGCCGGGGGCCGAGCCGCCGTAGATCAGCGACGTCCTGACGATCGTCGCGTCGGCGTGCACCGCGGCAACTCGCCGCTCCGCCTCGGCCTTGGACCTCCCGTACGAGCTGACCGGCGCGGGCTCGTCATGCTCGCGATAGCCGCCGCGGGTGCCGTCGAAGATCAGGTCGGTCGAGAGGTGGATCAGGCGGCGGCCCCGTGCCGCTGCCGCGACGGCCGCGGAGCCGTCGACGTTCACCTGCCACTCCCCCTCGCCCTGGACATACGCCGTGTGGATCACCGCGTCGACGCCGTCGACGACACGACGGAGAGAGACCGGGTCGCGAACGTCGGCCTGCACCCATTCGGCTTCGCCGAGCGGCGCCCGCCGCCACCACGTCGCTCGAACGTCCCAGCCCAGCGCGGGCGCGCGCCGGACGAGCTCGCTCCCGAGATACCCGCAGCCGCCGGTGACCAGCAGCCGCGTCGAGCTACCAGCCGCGGCGCTCGAGCAGGTCACTCGGATCGAGCGACTGGGTCGAGATGCCGACCATCGCCTCACCGAGGTTGGCCGAGACGCGCGCCAGCACATCTGCGTCCATGTAGTGCGTCGTCGCCTCGACGATCGCCCGTGCCCGTTGCGACGGGTTCCCGGACTTGAAGATCCCCGACCCGACGAAAACGCCGTCGGCGCCGAGTTGCATGCAGAGCGATGCATCGGCAGGGGTGGCGATGCCCCCGGCCGTGAAGGTGACGACCGGTAGTCGACCGTGCTCGGCGACCCAGCTGACGAGGTCGTACGGTGCCTGCAGGTTCTTGGCCTCGGCGAACAGCTCTTCGCCGCGCAGCGACTGCAGCCGGCGGATCCCGCCGAACACGGAGCGCATGTGGGTGACGGCATTGACGATGTCGCCGGTGCCCGCCTCGCCCTTCGTGCGGATCATCGCGGCGCCCTCGGCGATGCGCCTGAGCGCCTCACCGAGATTCGTGCAGCCGCATACGAATGGAATGGTGAACTGCCACTTGTCGACGTGGTGCTCGAGGTCAGCCGGCGTCAGCACCTCGGATTCGTCGATGTAGTCGATCTCGAGCGACTGCAGGATCTGCGCTTCGGCGAAATGGCCGATGCGGCACTTCGCCATCACCGGGATGGTGACGGCCTCCTGAATCCCTTTGATCATGTCCGGGTCGGACATCCGGGCCACACCGCCGTCCCGACGGATGTCGGCGGGCACACGCTCGAGCGCCATGACCGCGCAGGCGCCCGCCTCCTCCGCGATCTTCGCCTGTTCCGCATCGACGACGTCCATGATCACGCCGCCCTTGAGCATCTCGGCGAGACCGCTCTTCACCCGCATCGTCCCGATCTCGTTCATCGCCAGGATCGTAGCTCAGGGCGGGTTACCGACCCCTGGAGTGGATACGGGCAGCGCGACCAGACGCTCGATCGCGGGCCGGACGCCCCAGCGGTCGCGCAACTCGCGATACTCGGCTTCGGCGCGCTCTGCACGTGACCGCGACGGGGCGCGCTCCGCGCGGAGCATCACGTTCTTCGCGGTGTGCTCGGCGGAGACGAACTCGATCACGTCGACGCGATATCCGAGCATCTCCAGGGCCGAGGCGCGTAAAGCGTCGGTGACGAGGTCGGCCTGGCGGCCGAGCAGCAGCCCGTGCCGGAGCAGCGCATCTTTGCTGCTCGTGGCGATCTGGGCAGCCAGTTCATGGTGGCAGCACGGCGCCACGACTATCGCCTCGGCGCCGAGCCTCACCCCTGCGGCGATCGCCTCATCCGTCGCCGTGTCGCACGCATGCAAGGAGACGAGCAGGTCGACCGGCGTATCGCTCGCGTAGTCGACGATCGCGGTCGCCTCGAAGCTCGCTTCCTCGTACTCCAGGCTCTCGGCGACGCCGCGCACGGTCTCGATCACCCCGGCGTTGCTGTCCAGTCCGATCAACTCGACGCGCGTGCCGACCTCTCGCCCGTATGCCACGAGCGCGAGGCTCATGTACGCCTTGCCGCAGCCCGCGTCGACGACCCGAATGCGATCGCGGCCCCAGAGCGGCAGCGCACGGAGCAGTTCGACGTAGTGCTGCACCTGCCGCGCCTTGTCGCGCGAGATCTTCGTTGCACGGAACAACGGGTGGTCGGCGGGCAGCGGATGGTGAGGCGCCCGGTCGTGCTCGCGCGACGGCGCAGCACCGGACGACGGTCTGCCCGAGGAGACGAGCCAGGTTCCCTTCTTCGTGCGCCGCGCGTGCACGTCGCCGTCCGGCGAGAGCAGGTGCACATTGCGCGCGTGGTCGAGCAGCGCGTCGAGCCTTGCCGGCCATTCCGCGCGCGGCACCGTCTCGGTGCGCGGCCCGTCGACCACCTTGACCGCTGCACCGCGGCGAACGTCGACCGGCGTGGCGGTGACTCCGTCCACGACGAGCTTCCGCCACCCGTCGCCGAGAGCCCGCTCATGCAGCTGCTCCATGCATCAAGTGTGCCAACCTCAGCACCTCGAGCTCCGGCGGCGGCCGACGGATGAACGAGGCGACGACACGGAGCTCGTCGGCCGCCTCGGGCGCGAGCGTCGGCTCGGCCCGGGCGACGGCTGCCAGCCCCGCCTGCCATTCCACGCCGTGTGGCCCGACAAAGGGCCGCACGCCGACGACCTGGCCTTTGGCGACGAAGAACGCGCGACGGGATCCTGTGCGCTCGCCGGGCACGACGATGCACACGGCCATCAGGCGAAGCTGCTGCATGCGACGGATCTCCCGCGCCGCGTCCTCGAGCGCGTCGATCCGGTCCCGCAGCCGGGCGGCATCCTCGAAGCGCAGATCGCGCGCCAGACGTTTCAGCTTCGCCCGCAGCTTCGGGAGTGCATCGTCGACGGTCTCCCACTCGACACCCTGCAGTGCGCGCGACGCCAGCTGTGCGCGTTTGCGGCTCGTCAGGGGCCCCAGCTCGGTCGGCTGCGACGTACAGACCACGCTGTCGCCGCGCCGGCGGAGATAGAGATAGCGGTCGGGGCGCACCGACCGCGCGTTCGCCGGCGGGCGCAGCTCGCGGATGAGGCGGAGCTCCTCGAGTGCCGCCTCGAGCTCCGAACCGGTCACACGCCACTCGACGCGTTCGAGCGCGGCGAGTGCAGCTTCGACTGCCGGCCGCTGGCGATCGGAGCGAAAGTACGAACGCAGCCTCGCATGGAGGTCGCGCGCGCGCCCGACGTAGAGCACCTGGTCGTGCTTGTCGCGGAAGAGGTAGACGCCCGGCCGCTGCGGCGCCCCGAAGGCGAGGCTGCGCTTGCGCTGCACCCGCCGCGGTTTCGTGGCTGCCAGCTCGACGAGGTCGCCGACGGTGCGTGCGCCGCGCTCCTGGGCCATGCCGATCAGCCGCAGGAGGATCTCGGCTGTCGCCTCGGCGTCGGGCAGCGCGCGATGGCAGGGCCGGACGTCGGTCGCGAAACGGTAGGAGAGGGCGCCGAGATTCGCCGGCTGGCGGCCGAGCAACCGCCGGGCGAGCCCGACCGTGTCGACGACGGTCGCAACCGTTCGCTTACCGGTGAGCCGCATCGTCTCGTGATCGAGGAACGCCATGTCGAACCGGGCGTTGTGAGCGACGAGCACGCTGTCACCGGCGAAAGCGAGGAACCGCCGGACGACTGCGGCGACCGGCGGAGCCCGGCGTAGCTGTTCGTCGCGGAGGCCGGTCAGCGTGGCGACCGCGGGCTGGAGTCGCTGCCCCGGGTTCGCGAGCAGCTCGAAGCGCTCCGTGAGTTCGAGGCGCTCGACGCGAACGGCGCCGAATTCGCAGGGGCGGGACGACCCGGGACGCAGGCCGGTCGTCTCCAGGTCGAACACGACGAAGGTGGCCTCCTCGAGGAGCAGCAGCTCGCCCGGCGCGCCCGCGAGTCCGATCAGGTCGCCCGACCAGCGCAGCCGGGCATCGCCCGAAACCGCGTCGTCCAGCAGCGACCGTGCCAGCCCGACGGGAACGGCGCTCCCGAGCTTCAGGACGGCCCGTGCGGCCTCATCGACGGCAATCGGGCCCCGATGATCCTCCACGAGCTCGACGAGCCGGTCGGCGGCATCGAGGCGCAGCTGCACGCCATGATGCTAGTACGAACGTGTGTTCGTGTCCATCCCCGCGTGCAGGGCGAGCCCGGTGAGCACCTCGCGGACGACGCGCTCGGCAACGAGCGCCGTGATGTCCGCAGAACCGATCGCTGTCGGAAGCACCTCGACCACATCCGCCCCGGCCAACTCGACCGACGCTGCGATCGTGCGGACGGCCCAGAGCAGGTCGACCGATGTCATCCCGCCCGGCTCGGGCGTGCCGGTGCCCGGGGCGAACGCCGGGTCGAGAACATCGACGTCGACCGTGAGGTACACCGGCCCCGCCCCCACCTGCGCGAGCGCGCGCGAGACGACCTCTTTGATCCCGAGCTCGGTGATGTCGTGCATGAAGAAGCTCGCGATGCCGTGACCGCGCTGCCATTCGAACTCGGCCGGCCCCGGCCAGTAGCCGCGTAGGCCGATCTGGGCGTACCGTGCTCCGGCGACGCGCTCCGCTTCGACGAGCCTGAACATCGGCGTGCCGTGTGAGCGCTCGCGGCCGAAGACCTCCCGGCCCGTATCGGTGTGGGTGTCGAAGTGGATCAGTCCGACAGGACCACGGCGCGCCGCGATCGCCGCGATGCACGGCTCGGTGATGGAATGGTCGCCGCCGAGCGTCAGCGGCAGGACGCCGGCGTCGACGACCTCGCCGATGATCCGTTCGATCGCGACGTGCGAGGCTGCCGGATCTGCAGGCACCACAGGCGCGTCTCCGTAGTCGACGATGCGCAGCTCCGCAAACGCGTCGATGCCCGCTTCGAGGTGCGGGCCGGCGGGGCACGATGCGCTCCGAATTGCCCGTGGTGCGAAGCGCGTGCCCGGGCGGTCCGAGACGAGGTCGTCGGTCGGCGCTCCGACGATGGCCACGTCGAACCCGGCGAGCTCCGTCGGCTCCTGGGCGAGCGGAAGCCCACCGAACGACAGGAAGCCGGCGTAGTCGGGCTTGTCCGGCAACGGCCGCCAGCGCTTCTGCGGATCGAGCACGGTCAGCGAGCCCGCAGTCCGCCGACGAGCGTGCCGATCACTTCGCGCTCTGCGGCTGCGACAGCATCCGCGTCGTCCGGCAGCTGCCCGAGCACCCAACCGGTCAGCACCTCTTCGAGCGCGCCGTAGAGCATCCAGGCGGCCAGCTGCGGGTCGAGATCGCGACGGAAGGTCCCGTCCTGCTGCCCCCGTTCGATCACCCGTTGCAGCGTGGCGAAGGCCTGGCCGATCTCGTCGAGCTCGTCCTGGATGTGCGGGCTACGGGTGATCTCCCGCACGAGCAGGCGCACGAGGTCGGGATCGTCGCGCCAGGAGCGGAGCACGATCTTCACCACGAGCTCGAGCTGTTCGCCCGCGTCGTCCCCCGTCTCTGCGGCGAGCGCGACGGCAGCGAGGAGCCTCCCCCACTGCTCGCGAAAGACCGCTTCGAGCACGGCCTCCTTCGAGCCGAAGTAGTGGTAGACGAGCCCGTAGGCGACGCCCGCTTCGCTGGCGATGTCCCCCACGCGGGTCGCCTCATAGCCCTCGGCCGCAAACACCCGAACCGCGGCCCGCAGGATGAGGATCCGCTTGTCCTCGGCCACGGCCATCGTCCGAAAACCTACTCCGAGGCCACTCGGTCCGCCCCGGCCCCACTCATGTCCGGCGAGCTTCCTGCCGAGAGAGCGTGCATGGAACAGAAGCCATGGCTGGCCACCGGGGTCGCCTGATGCTGTACATCGCCTTGCGCTAGCCACACAGGTTCGCTGCGACGAACCCGAACGCGCCCGCTATTCGTTTTCGTGCGGCGAGGTCTGCACCGGGTCTGCACCGCGCGGGCGGCTGCGACATGATCTCCCGGCATGGAACGGCACATCAGCCCTGAACGCCTCGAGGAGATGAAGGCGCTCGCCGGGAAGTCGTGGCTCACACAGACGTACAAAGGCGCGGACCCGTCAGGCACGGTGGAGATCCCGCTGTCCGAGTTCGGAGCGGTCTACCGCGCTTTCGGCGAAGCGGTCCACGAGCTCGAGCGGCTCTACGGGAGCGAGTAGCTTCGCCTGGTTTCGCTTCATCTTCGCCGCGATGAGCGGCGACCGAGTTTAGGTCACCCGCGCCTTCGAGTATGGGAGACTGCGCGGGTGGCGAAGAAGCAGAAGGATCCGCCGGAACACTGGCTGAATGAGCCGGAAGAGAAGGACTTCCTCGCAGCCACCAACTATCTGAGCCTCCTCTTCGCCGACGCGGACGCCGCGTCGATGGCCGAGGACCTCCGCAACGCGCCGGCGATCAACCGCGAAGCCAACGACCTGCTGCGCGCGAGCCGGCTCGAGCTGCTCCCAGAGACTGACCCGGTCGTGAAGAAGAACATCAAGAAGGTCGCGCGAGGCAAGCCGCTCTCGCCGGTACTACTTGTTCGCGTCCGAGCCAACGAGCCGTTGATCGTTGCAGACGGCTACCACCGCATTTGCGCCAGCTATCACCTCGACGAAGACATCGAGATCTCCTGCCGGATGGTCGATTTGCCGTAGGCCAAGTTGTTTCGCGCGGCCGCGATGCTGCGTAGAGTCTTCGCCGCGCACGCCGGCGGAAGCGCCCGGCACGGGTCGCCCAAGCGGCAACTGGCTCTGCGAGCGAGGTTTTGGCGAAGGGCCCGCCTGGATTCGAACCAGGGACCAAGGAATTATGAGTTCCCTGCTCTAACCGCTGAGCTACGGGCCCGACGAGCCAACGCTACTCGTTAGAATCGCCCGGGATGAAGGTCTTCCAGGCGGAGCGGCACTTCCAGACCACCGGGGGCCTCCACGTGACGGACATCACGGCCGAGGTCGGAGAGATCGTTCGCGAGTCGGGTGTCGTCGACGGGATCTGCTGTGTCTACTCGCCGCACACGACGTGCTGCGTGCGCGTGAACGAATACGAGCGTGGCATGTTCGAGGACTTCGGCACGCTCCTGCGCCGGCTGGTTCCGTCGGAGACCTACTACGCGCACGACGACTGGGATCGCCGCACCGAGAACATCTGCGAGGAAGACATGGAGGCGGCGAACGGCCACGCCCACTGCATGTCGATGATCCTGGGCTCCGCCGGCGAGTCGATCCCCGTCGGCGAGGGCGAGCTCTGTCTGGGCCAGTGGCAGCGTGTCCTCTTCATCGAGCTCGACCGCTCGCGGCCGCGCCGGTGGATCTGCAAGGTCGTCGGCTCCTGAGCTGAGCCCTGTTCGGCCCGGCGCGCTGCGCGACTTCAACGAACGCTTACAGTAGGGCCACCGCCGCCTTCATGCTCGTCGGGAACCCTGGCCGGGGTGCTCTTCGTCACCGTTCACCCACTTCCCCAGGCCGCCGTGCCCGACGGGTCGGTCACCGGCTGGATCTGGCTGATGGTCGTGCTCGCCCTGATCGTCGCGGGCGGCCTCGTACTTACGTCGCGCCGCTAGGTACCATCGATCCGCCATGTGGTGGCTCTACATCCCGCTCCTGATCATCGGCGCCGTCCTCGTCGTGTTCCTGCTGCTCGTCCTGCTCGGGCGGTACAAGAACGGCGCGCTCCTGCGGCCGGTGATCGAGAAGCTCTCGCGGATCGGCTTCATGCGGCGGTTCTTCACGCGCGTCAGCACCGCGGCAATCGAACGGCAGAACCCCGAGCTCGCGAGCGCGCTCAAGAAGATCAACCCGGTCGCGGCGAACCCCAACCCGCAAGCCGTGCAGAAGGCGATGAGCCGCCTGACGCCGGCCGAGCGGCGCGCCTACATGGAGGCGGCCCAGGAGCAGGGAGCCGTGCCGGAGAGCGCCAATCGGCAGATGCGGCGGCAGGCCGAGCGAATGCAGCAGCAGGCGCGGGGCGGCCGCCCGGGCGGCGGCAGCTCGCGCAAGCGCAAGCGCTAGCTCTTAGCGCCCGTACGCAGAGAAGAGCAACCGGCCGTGCTCGCAGACCGGGGTCGGCGGCAGGATGTGCACCGTGCTGGTTCCACCACCGCGGGCCACGACGCGAAGACGGTACGCGGTCGGCTCGCAGGCCCCGATGGTCTGCTCGCCCGTGCCCGGTACGTCCGGCGAGAAGCGCGCGGTCGCACGCGCCGACTGACCCGGACGTAGCGTGACGAGGGTCGCGCTCAGCGCGCCGGGAAACGCCGCGCGGATGTTCGTCGAGAGCGCCCCGCCACGACGGCCGAGCAGCCTCCCCTGCGGCAGGCCGGTCACGCTGCACGACGTCTTCGACACGTTCCTCAAGCGGAGCAGATAGCTGATGTTGCCGGCGCCCGCGCTGCCGGGAACGGCCGCGAAGGTGCCCGAGAGCTGCGATCCCTTGCACATCACGATGCCCGTCGCGCCCGCCGCGGTCGTGGCAGCGAGGACGACCGACAGGGCAATGAGGATGAGGACGGTCTTCATGAGGTCTCTACGCCGCCGGTGACCTACGGCGTCACACCGCACTAACGGGCGTTGATGTACTCGGTCAGATACTGGATCTGGACGCTCTGCTGCTTCGACTGGAGCTTGACGACATCTCCGATCGAGACGACGCCGACGATCTGACCGTGCTCGGCCACCGGCAGATGGCGGATCCTCTGCTCGGTCATCAACGACATGCATTCCTCGATCGTCGTGTCCGGCGTAACGACGATCAACGGTGACGACATGATCTCGCGCACGGCGGTCTCACGGTCGTTGCGGCCCTCGAGTGTCACCCGGCGGAGATAGTCACGCTCGGTGACGATGCCGGTGATGCGCCCGCGCACCGAGACGAGCATCGCCCCCACGTTCGCGTCGATCATCTTCTGAGCGGCCTCGAGAACGGAGGCGTCCGCGTCGACGGACAGGACCCCGCTTCCCTTCCCGGCGAGGATCTCCGACACGCTGCTCATGCAGGCACGATGCCACGCCGCGCCCCGCTCGTCAAAGCCCTGGGCCCGCTCGCCAGGGTCGGGCTGCGCCGCGGCGCGGCTACGCGTGACGGGCGGCTCTGCCGACGGTCAGGTCGAGCACCACCGTGCAGATCGAGAGGATGATCGCCGCCCAGATGGCCGTCCAGAAGAACGAGTCGATCGTCAAGTCATGGCTGAGCCAGTCGGTGAGCTCCAGGAGCAGCGCGTTGACGATGATTCCGAACAGCCCGAGCGTCAGGATGATCAGCGGGAGAGTCAGGAGACGGAGGATCGTCCCGATGATCGCGTTGACAATGCCGAAGAGCGCAGAGACCCAGATGTAGCCCCAGACCCCGCCGGACACAGTGAGGCCGTCGAGGATCCACGACGTCAGCGCGAAGGCCAACGCGAGCACTGCCCACGTGATCAGTAACGAGCGAAACACGGCGTGCGAGACCCTATCTCAACAGCCTGCGCGAGTCGAGATCGCGGCTGAGGCTCTAGGCTCACGTGGTGTCCGCGGCGGAGCGCTACATCCGGCTCGGCTTGCACCTCGGCCGGCTCGACGACGAGATGGTCGACGCCTACTTCGGCCCTCCGGAACTCGCGGCATCCGTCGAGGCAGAGCCGCGCGTCGAGCCGAGCACCCTCGCCTCCACAGCGGAGGTACTGCTCGACGAGCTCGAGGACGGTTGGCTGCGCGACCAGGTCGTCGCGCTGCGTACTTACGTCGGCGTACTGGCAGGCGAGTCGCGCTCGTACGCCGACGAGGTGGAGGGCTGCTACGGCGTGCGCCCGGCCTACACGGCCGAGGGGGTCTTCACAGCGGCGCACGCACAGCTCGAGGAGCTCCTCCCCGGTGACGGGCCTCTGGCCGAACGTCTCGAGCGCTGGGAACGATCGACCGACGTCCCCGCCGGGCGCGTCGAGAGCACGGTCGCCGCCGTCGTCGCGGAGGCGCGCGCGTGGACGAGCGACCTGCTCGATCTGCCGACCGGCGAGGGCGTCGAGGTGGAGATCGTCCGTGACGAGCCGTGGCTCGCGTTCTGCCACTACCTCGGCGCGTTTCGCAGCCGCATCTCCATCAACCTCGACCTCCCGCTCTCGGCGCCGGAGCTCCTCCGGCTCACCATGCACGAGACGTATCCGGGACATCACGCCGAGCGCTGCACCAAGGATGCGCTGCTCGTGCGTGACCAGGGCATCCTCGAGGAGTCGCTGGTGCTCGTGCCGACCCCGCAGTCGCTCGTCTCCGAGGGAATCGCGAAGCTCGCACCGTCGATCGTGCTCGCGAGCGACCGAGGGAACACCCTCGCTTCGATCCTGCGTGGCAGCGGGATCGACCTCGATCTGCCCCACGCACTGAGCGTCGAACGAGCGGGTGAGCCGCTCTCGTGGGCGGTCGTCAACGCGGCGCTGCTGCTCCACGAGGACGGCGCGAGCGACGCCGAGGCGCGCGCGTACCTCGAGCGGTGGGCTCTGCTGACACCCGGGCTCGCAACGCATCTGGTCCGCTTCCTGAACGAGCCGGCCTCGCGAACGTACGCGATCACCTACGCAGCCGGGCGCGAGCTCTGCGACGCGTATGTGGCGGCCGAGCCGGACGGCTTCCGTCGCCTCCTGACGGAGCAGGTGCGAGTCGGCGATCTGCTGAAGCACCGATCGTGGGCTTGCCCTCCGGCCGAGCGGCACGCAAACTGACGCGATGAGCGCGGGTCCTTCCGAGAGCGCGGCCGCCCGGAGCGCCGGCGCCACGAGGCTTGCACGGGCACGGCGGAACGTGCATCTCAGCGTGGAAGAGCGCGTCGCTCGCGGCAAGGAGGCGCGACAGGCGGCACCGCGGTCTGCCCACGGCGACTGGAAGCCGGCCGCCGACCGGCCCGACCCGATCGCCCTCCTCGAGGAGCAGGCCGCAACCCGGGTGTCGGAGCTCGTGCCGATTCGCTACGGGCGGATGCTGGAGTCGCCGTTCGCGTTCTATCGAGGCTCGGCGCTCGCGATGGCCGCCGACCTTGCCGCGACGCCGCGCTCGGGCGTCAACGTCCAGCTCTGCGGCGACGCGCACCTGTCGAACTTCGGGCTCTTCGGTTCACCCGAGCGACAGATCCTGTTCGACATCAACGACTTCGACGAGACACTTCCCGGCCCCTGGGAATGGGATGTGAAGCGCCTTGCTGCGAGCGTGGAGATCCTCGGCCGCGAACGCGCCTTCTCCCCCTCGGACCGGCGGATCATGGTGATGGCGGGCGTGCGCGAGTACCGGCTGGTGATGCGGCACGCAGCCAACCTGGGCACCCTCGAAGCCTGGTACGACCACATGGACGCCGAGCAGGTCATGGGATGGGTGCGCACCGAGGTCGCTGCAAAACGGCTCGGGAAGAAGGAAGGGAAGCAGGCAGCGAAGGATGTCGCCAAGGCGAGGACCCGCGACCACATGAACGTGTTCGCAAAACGCGCCGACGAGATCGACGGGAAGCTGCGAATCGTCCCGGACCCGCCGCTGATCGTCCCGATCGACGAACTCGTCCAGGACGGCCTGAGCATCACCACCGACGACTCGGAACGTCTGATGCGCTCGCTGATCCAGAAGTACCGGCGCTCGCTCGCCGACCACCATCACCCGATCGAGGAGTTCGAGTACATCCACACCGCGCGCAAGGTGGTGGGCGTCGGCAGCGTGGGAACGCGCGCCTGGATCCACCTCTTCGTCGGACGCGACGAGCAAGACCCATTGTTCCTCCAATCGAAGGAAGCCGAGGCGTCGGTGCTCGAGCGCTTCGTCGGCAAGAGCGAGCACAATCACCATGGCCGGCGAGTCGTTGTCGGGCAACGTCTGATGCAGGCGGCCAGTGACGTGTTCCTCGGCTGGATCCGCGTGAAAGGGCTCGACGGCCAGATGCGCGACTACTACGTCCGCCAGTTCCACGACTGGAAAGGCAGCGCCGACGTCGAGAGCCTGCTCGTGCCGGGCGCGACGGCGTACGCGCGACTTTGCGGAGCAACGCTCGCCCGCGCACATGCCCGGTGGGGCGATCGGATCGCGATCGCCTCCTACCTCGGCGCCGGGAACGCGTTCGATCGCTCGATCGCGGACTTCTCGGCGGCGTACGCCGACCAGAACGAACGCGACTACGAGGCGTTCGCAGCCGCAGCCGACAAGGGGCGGATCACGGCGCAGACCGGCCTGTAGCGAATGCGCCTCCCAGGCCGATCTCGGGCGGCAACCTGTCCGGGCCTGCTTCGGCCGCCAGCTCGTCGCGAACACGCATGTCGAAGTAGACGTACGCGGTCGTCAAGGCCACGAACGGCATCGTCACGGCGTAGATGATCCCCGCAACCACGTCGAGCAGGACGAGCGGGGCGTTCGTCAGGACAAGAAGGAGCGATCCGACCAGCGGACCGGCAACCAGCACCACCGCCGCGCCGAGAATCGTGAGCGAGCCGACCTTCCACCAGCTGTGACGAACAAGGCGGCTGCTTCGCCGCAATGCCTGCGTTGCGGAGAGCCGCTCGAGCGCGATCGCGGGCGCAATGAGCGCCCATCGAACCACGAGCCAGATGGCGATCGGCAACAGGAAGACGGACGTGGCGAGCAGCACGACCGCGACTGCCGCGATCACGAGCGCACCGAGCAGCGGCAAAGCCCCCGGGGCTGCCAAGCGGTACGCGCTCACCGGCCCAACCGACCGGTTGTGCGCGATCTCGACCAGCGCCCGCGTCGTCGCGACCTGGACGAGACCGATCGCGAGCAGTGTCAGCGCTGCCCCGAACCCGACCAGCAGCAGCACGAGCAGCCCGGCCCCCTGGCCCTCGGTCGAGATTCCGATGGCGCTCGACGTTCTGAACATGAGCGTCTGCAGCACGGCAAAGAAGAGCGAGATCGGGACGAGCAGAAGGCCGATTCCCACGAAGAGCCCGATCCGCTGTCGATACATGCGCCCGGAGGCCGCGATGATCTGGCCCCAGGCGCGCCGACGGACCGGATCGAGCGGCGTGGTCGGCCGCCAGGTCGCGCGGGACAAGCCGAGCAGCGCGAGGAGGATGATGATCGAGAGCGCGAGCAGGACGGGGCCCGGCTCGTGCACCAACCGCCGCAGGATGTCCGAGCCTCCCGCGACCGCCCCGCAGAAGAAGTCGGTCGTCCTCGTCCCGAGCACCCCGCCGGCCGGAACGGCGTAACTCCGGCTGCGCCAGCCTTCCGACCACGTGATCGGCTCCGTCCACTGCTCCTTCAGGTTCGGGCCGGTCGGGCCGTTGAAGAATGCTCGCTGCAGCTCGCCCCAGCGGCCCTGAAATCCGATCCACGGGAACGCCGCCTGCGCCGCGGTCCTGTCGCTCGGGATCGTCTCCACGACCGGCCGGAGATCGTCCGAGGGCCCCCTTGTGTCGTCACATCCGACCCCCTGTGACGCCGAGCTCCCGAGGTAGAGCGCCTGGCCGAAGAAGTTCGCGTGCGAGCCGGCGGCGACGTTGACGACGGGATGGGTGCCGTCGACCAACTCGAGCTTGTCCTCCCCCCAGCTCGCCCGTTCCGCGCCCTCGTGCTGGCTGTAGCCAACCTCGACAGGTTTCTCGTTCAGGGCCTCGGCAGCGGTCGCCGCGTCGAAGTTCAGCTGGATCATCTCCCAGTCGCCTTCGTGAGGGTTGTTCCAGTCGTTGAAGACGTAGAAGAGCCAGTACTGCAGTGCGAGCTTGCCCGGCTGCCCCTGCTCGGTCGCGACGTGCGCGTAGACAGTGGGCTTCGTGCCGGCGGAGATGACGCGCTCCCATTGCTCGTACGAGCAGCCGGGGTTGAGCGCGTCGCCGGGAAAATCGAGGTGATAACCGTAGAGCCCCTTGCCCACCTGAGCAGCGGTGGGGCCGATCGCGATCAGATCGGTGCGGTTCCACGGACCACGCAACGAGACCGTGTCGGCACCGAAGAGGACGTTGACGTCGATCGGGCGGTAGGGCTCGCCCGGTCCGCACTCCTTCGCCTGAGTGACGAGGCGGACGACGGGCGCGTACCGCTCGGCGAGGTCACGCTCGGCCTGGAGCCCTGCGGATGCAGCTCCACAAAAGCAGAGCGCGCCCAAGGCGATCAGGGCGAGGATGGTCGGGCGGCTGTGCACGAACTTGGTGGGGACGGCCCGCGCGGTGCGCCGACCGTCCCCACCGTGGTCGTTCAGCTACGAACCTCGTCGGGGTAGCCCTCCCAACGTGCACACAGTGCGAAGAGCACGATGATGTTCAACGTGATGATCACGAGTGCCCAGAGCGGATAGGCGCTCGCACCGAGCCAGCTCAGCTGGCCGATGAGGTTGACGATCACGAGGAAGATCGTCGTCCACCTCGCCCAACCTGCACCGCTCCAGAGCGCCAGACCCACGAGGAACAACAAGACGCCCCAGATCATCATGATCCAGCCCCAGGTGGTCGTGTCGAACACGATCAACTGGCTGCCATGGATCACGTAGTAGTTGTTGCGGATGACTGCGATCAGGCCCTCGAAGAAATCGAGTGTGCCGATGACCACCATCATCACCCCGGCGAACCCGATCCAGCCTGCCATCGGTGGTTTCATGCTCCACCCTCTCTATTCGATGTCACTGACTGACTCTGTTACTGGTCGAGCCAATCAGACTCCGCTTCCTGTTTCAACACGTTTTGGCGCAGTCCTACGCCGTCCGGGCGGCCCAGGCTCCAGGCTCCGACCGGGAAACCTGGAGCCTTGGGCCGATCGGTCAGCCCGAGAAGGAGTGGAACGCGCCCAGCGGATTGGGGAGTTTCGGGGTGAACGGCTTGAACGCGTACACCTTGGTGGTGTCGAAGCCGGCCTTGGCAGCGGCGGTCTTGTCCGCGAACGGCGTCAGGGCCGCAATCGCCTGATTGATCGAGGTCCACTTCAACGTGCGCTCGTATCCGTTGTTGTTCGGCGGGTCGACGCTCTCGGCCTTGCCGAGCACGCCCGTGATCTTCTCGATCGGCCCGCCGTCCTTCTTCGCGACGCCGGGCGCGACAACGCGGGCCAGAGTCCTGTGGTCGCTCTCGATGCCCATGATCCGGGCCGCGGTCACGCGTAGATCGGCGGTGCTGAAATCACGGACGCCGACGAGGTAGGCGGCGATGAATGCGTCCTCCAGCGTCACCAGAGTGTTGAGGGTCGTCTGCGCATTCGCGAACATGCCCTTCGGGTAGTAGAACGCCGTGAACGGCGAGGGCTTCTTGGTCGCGCCGATCTCGAGGAGGTAGTGCGACATCTCCTCGTCCCGGGCGGAGCGCAGGTAGCCCTGGTCGTCGCTCTCGAGGTTCTTGAAGAACGGTGCGTTGTCGATGATGTTCGAGTACGTGGTCACGGCCAGCGCCTCGGCGATCGCCGCGCCGCCGAGAATCGCCACGTCACCGGCCGTCAGCGCCGATGCAGGCCGCATGGTGCGGGCAAGAGCCGAGCCCGGCAGGCCCGCCACAGCTGCAACGCCGACTCCGGCGATCAGCCCCTTCCGCAGAAAGCCCCGGCGATCAACGCTCCCCGTGGTTACCTCCGACATGCTGAACCTCCCTCCGGCGCTCGCTGATTCCGCTGCGCCGACTCGTGCGTGGATACGTCGGCGCACATTCGGCGCGTGAGCCGAATTGGTTCGGCCCTCGCTGCCGGCGATCGCGGGGAGGCATGGCCATCGCCTCCGTGAACGAGTACCTCAGGGAACCTGCCGGACTAGCCGCTTGTGGTACCAGAGGACATCCGTGCCCGATGGGAAGTCCTCGACTCGACCGACGAGCTCGTACCCGTTCTGCTCGTAGAGGGCCTGGGCCTGAAAGTCGTACGTGAAGTGGACGGTCTGTGTGCATCCGCGAGCCGCCGCCTCGGCCTCCGCGGCGGCGATGAGCCGAGTCGCGAGGCCGTGACCTCGGAGACTCGGCTCGACCCAGAGGCTCTGTAGCTCACAGCAATCCCCCCAGGTCCAGCCACTGATGCCTGCCACGACCCGGCCGGCATCGCGCACGAAGATCGCCAGCTCGACCTCGTCACCGAGGCCGGTGGCGGCGGACGCCTCGCGGCGGATCTGCGTTTCCAGGAATTCGACGTCGAGCGGATCCGGATCGTGCTCGACGTGGAGCTCCATCGCGCCGGGTTCGTCAGGCGCCGGCGATCTGCTCGATCAGCGTGAGGTCGTCGAAGTACGTCCGGAACGACTTGATCTTCCCGTCGCGGAAGTCGGCCACTGTCGCGCCGGCCAAATGGACACGACTGCCGGTCGCCTCGAGAACCGCATCCTCGGCGAGGAAGAGGGGCCCCGTGTGATCGGCTTCGATCAGCCATTCCGCGAACGCCTTGTTGCCCACTTCGTCGAGCCCCCGCAGCACGAGGACGACGTTGGAGAACGCGATCTCGCGGATGGCGATGAGCTCGACGAGCGCCGTCAGCCCCGAAACGCTTGCGTAGGGCGACCAGCCGACCACGTCGTCGGTGAACAGGGTGCCCGGATCGACCGATGCCACCCCGACCTCGGTCTCGAGCGCCTTGAGGAGCACGTCCTTGCGCGATTCACTCACCTGCAACCCCCTGTGCTAGCAGTGATGGTCGTTTTCGACATTTCTGAACGCGAGCTGCCCTTAGATCCCGAGGGCCTTTGCCTTGGCCGCCGCGAACTCTTCGTCCGTCAGCGCCCCGGATTCGTGCAACTTTGCGAGATGCTCGATCTGGTCGGTCGGATCAGCCGGAGCCGGCGCATATTGCGTGTCGTCCTGCTCGTCGTCGGCATACGCCTGGTCGTCAGCCTGCTCTTGCTGCTTCTTCGCGTGGTGATGCGCCACGCCGGCGCCGATTGCCGCGCCCGCGATCAGTCCCCGGCGCCGTGTCCTTCTCCTCATTCCCATCTGTGAGCTCCTTCCATTCGCTCGTTCGAGCAACAACCGGGTTTCCCCGGCGTTCTCGGGTCCGCCCAACCTGGCACGAGCACTCGCTGGGCGCCTCATTCGATCTGGATGATTCGCCGCGCCGCGAGGCCCTGAGGCCGCTCAGTCGTTGATCTCCTCCCAGACGGTTTGCTCGTCGTGCTCCTCCCAGCCGCTCCCCGGCAGTGCGATCGCCCAACTCGTCCAGGTGCCGAACGGCTGAGCCGGAGCGGTCCTGATTCTGGCTCGAACGTCCAGATCCGGCGTCAGGTCGATGGGCGAACGCAGCGGGGCCGTCGTCATCCCCCAGTGGGTCGGCGGATCGCCGGGCCCGATGGAGAGCGGAATGCCGGGCGCGAGGTCGGTACTGAACCAGAGCGCGAGTGCGTTGGCGGTCCCGTGGTCGACGACGTGGAGGAGCGTCTCGGCCTGGTGGGGCGCCTCGGCCTCCTCGAGAGAGACCCGGTCTGCGTCCGTCGTCCACAGCCGGCCCGGTTCCGAGCGCCTGTCGCCCTCGGCCAGGTGACGGAACGTGCCGGAGTACGAGATCTCGTTGACCGTCAGCTCGACCAGCCTGTCGAGTGTGAGGCCGTACGGGTTGTCGCGCAGGAACGCCATCGTGTCGTCGAGCTGGCGGTCGTGCACCAGCGCGGCCCACGCCGTGACCGACTGCGGGATCATCGTCCCGCCCGGCTTGAGCCAGCGGTCACGGGCGGCGATGACCGGAGCCAGCATCCCTTCGTCGATCCCGAACCCTCCGAGCCACTCCGAGACGATCACGTCGACGGGCTCCGGAAGCTCCACGTCCAGCACGTCGCCGTGGATCACTTCGATGATCTCTGTCAGCCCGTTCGCGGCGACAAGGTCCCGCGCGAGCACGGCGACCGTCGTCCGCTCGACGGCGTAGACGCGCGCAGCTCCTGCCCGCGCCGCGAACATGCTCAGGATGCCGCTTCCCGCTCCGACGTCGAGAACGACGTCGCCCGGGCGAACCACGGCTTCGATCGCACGCCGGAAGCCCTCGGTGCGCACGCGGTCGCAGATCATCGTCCGGTGCACCTCGAGCTCGGCGTACATCGGGTCCGGCGGGTTCCGGATCGGCGTCCGCATTCGATCGATCCTAGGTCGTGCGGCGGGGTGGTGCGTCGTCGTGGCAGTTCGAACGTCAAGACGGGTCTCTCCCGTCTGAGACGGGAGAGACCCGTGAGGTCGTCCTAGCGCCGGCGCGCGACGCGCCGGGAAGTGCGACGAGCAATTCTGCGAGCCATCATCGTTTTCACCTCCATCGCTGACCGGTCGAGAATCCTCTACGACGCTTGGGTCAAACCGTGGCCGCGCTCGGATGCATCGCTCCGAGCTCCTCCGCCTCAGCAGCAGTGACGATGCCGATCGCGACCAGATCGGCCGGATGGATGAAGCCGTCGGCCAGGCCGACGCCACCGGCGCGGATGATCGCGTCGCGAAGCGGCACCGCCCAGTGATGCTCGAGCAGGATCAACGCCGCCGCGGAGTCGTTCGGGATGTCCTCGAGGATGTCCCAGGCTGCCTCGTCGGTGAAGAACTGCACCCCGCCCTCGGACGCGGCCTCCGCGCCGATCTCGGCGCCCGCCTCCATGCCCTCCTCGCCCGCGATGCCGAGGCCGATCAGCGCGGCCACCTTGCTGCCGAACTCGATCGCCTCGTCCTTGCTCAGGTTGCTGAGGTGCGCCACTTCGATCTCACCCTCGGCATCCTTGTGCACGGCCAGCGCGTCGATCACGCGCACCGTGTCGCTCTCGCGGAGCCTCTCGAGCTCCGCGATGATCTCACCGTGGAACTCCGGCTGGTTGAACCCCAGCACCAGTAGCTGAACCGGTCCGATCGCCATCTCTCCTCCTTGTCGTCGTTCAATTCCACACGATCTGCGCCACCGAACTGGCACGCCGTCCAGCATCCCTCGATCGCCTTCTCGTCCCCCAGGATTGTTCGATCCACGACCAGAACCGTCATCATCCGAATCGGTTGAAACCCCGGCAGCTCTCAGCCGGCTGGTACCGAACCCCGGCCGAGCGCGAGGTCGATCGCGTCCTCGAGGGACAGCGCGGCCCCTGCGGCGAGCTCGGATGCGAGGAGCTCAGGCCCCAGCCTGGCCTCCAGCCTCAGGAGCGTTTGCCGTTCGAGGTCATCTTGCTCGATGTTCGCAGCACCGAGGTGCGACTTCAGTTCCGTCATCCGACCGAACAGACGAGCTCCGACGCGGGCTTCGCCGACCTCTGTTTCCACGACGGCTAGTCCGAACAGCGCCCAGAGCTGACCCTCGACCAGCCCGATCTCGGTCGCCGCCTCGAGCCCACGTTTGTAGAAGTCGCGCATGCGGTCGAGGTCGCCGAGGCAGTGCGTTGCCCAGCCGAGATTGTTGTACGCCCGTGCCCGTCGATCGAGGTCGCCGCGCGCCTCGCCGATCGCCAGGCTCTCCTCGAAGAGCTCGACCGACCGCTCGTACTCGCCCTCGCCCATGAGCTGGTTGCCGAGGTTGTTCAGCGCGATCGCGAACAGCCACGGGTCACCCCCGCGACGGCCGATCGCGATCGACTCCTCGAGCAACGCGTGAGCCCGGTCGTGATCACCCCGTTTGGACGCGACGATCGCAAGCAGGTGGATCGCCACCTCGTAGACATGCTCCTGGTCCACGGCCGTCTTCGAGATCTCGAGGATGCGTGACGCGAGCTGCTCGCCTTCGTCGATGTCGCCCTGCCACTGGGCGAGAATCGACCCGCCCCACAACGAGTTGACGAGCCGTTCCGGGTCAAGATCCGCCCCGAGGGCGACGGCGGCGGCGAGGTAGCGCCGCCCCTCGGTCCAGTGACCGCGTGTCTGCCAGTACGGCCAGATCGCCCCGGAGAGCCGCAGCGCACCGTCCGCGTTTCCGCTCTCGAGCAGGTGCTCGAGCGCCGCCCGGAGGTTTGCGTGCTCTGCGTCGAGCCGCTCGAGCCACGTCCGGGCCTCGCGCGCACGCAACTCAGGGCGCGCGCGCTCACCGAGCTCGATGAACCAGGCCGCGTGCCGGTCCCGGAGCGAGGGCGCATCGGCGAGCTCGTCGAGCCACTCGGCCGCGAACTCGCGAATCGTCTCGAGCATCCAGTAGCGGTCGCCGGTGCGGCGAAGCAGGCTCTTGTCGACGAGCGAGGCGATTGCGTCGACGTCGGCGCCGCAGATCGCCTCGGCGGCCTCGAGCGTGCAGCCGCCGGCGAACACGGCCAGGCGGGCGAACAGGTCCTGTTCGCCGGGCGTGAGCAGGTCATGGCTCCACGCGATCGTCGCCCGCAGCGTCCGCTGACGCTCCGGCGCTGACCGGGAGCCGCCGGCGAGCAGAGGCAGTCGCTGCTCGAGCCGTTCGAGAAGCGCCGGCAGAGCGAGCACCTTCACCCGCGCGGCCGCGAGCTCGATCGCAAGCGGCAGGCAGTCGAGCCGGCGGCAGATCTCGACGACCTCGCCGTTCGCCGCGAAGTCCGAGCGGACAGCGGCTGCCCGCTGCACGAACAGCTCTACTGCTTCCCGGTCGCGCAGCGGGTCGACGGCGACCTCCCATTCGCCGTCGACGTGCAGCGGCTCGCGGCTCGTGACGAGCAACGTCAGCTGGGGACACGAGCCGATCGTCTCGGCCACACCGGGAGCCGCGTCGAGGAGATGCTCGAAGTTGTCGAGCACGAGCAGCAGCCGCTTGTCCCGCACTGCCGCCGACAAGGTGTCCTTCGAGCCGAGCGCCTGAGCAGCGGCACTCTCGACGAGCGTCGGATCTGCGAGCGAGGCGAGCGGCACCCACCAGACACCGTGGTCGTAGTCGTCTGCAGCAGCAGCCGCCGCCTGCAGCGCGAGCCGCGTCTTGCCGCTTCCGCCGGGCCCGGTCAGTGTCACCAGCCGGACGTCACGTCGCCGCATGAGATCTGCGAGGTGGTCGATCTCCTGCTCTCGACCGAGAAACGGCGTCGCCGGAACGGGCAGGTTCGTCTCGTGCAGCGTCTTCAGGGGCGGGAAGGTTTCCGTCCCGAGCTGAAAGAGACGCTCGGGCGCGCTCAGGTCCTTCAGGCGATGCAGGCCGAGGTCGCGCACATCGACACCGGCGAGGTCGGCCGTCGCCTGGGACAAGAGCACCTGCCCGCCGTGCCCGGCAGCCGCGATCCGCGCCGCACGGTGCACGTCATAACCGACGTAGCCCTCGTCGGTCCGCAGCGGCTCCCCTGTGTGCAGCCCGATCCGCACCCGGACCGGACCGCCTGCAAGGCCGGCTTGCGCATCCGCGGCAGCCGCCACTGCATCGGAGGCGCGGCCAAATGCCACGAAGAAAGCGTCGCCCTGGGTGTCGACCTCGACCCCGTCACGCAGCTGCCACGCCTCGCGCAACACACGCCGGTGCTCGGCAAGCACCTCGGCATACCCGTCACCCAGCTCCGCGAGCAGCCGCGTCGACCCCTCGATGTCGGTGAACAGGAACGTCACGGTCCCGGTCGGGAGCTCGGGCTGCACCCGTCGATTCTCTCCCGTCGCGCGCCGGACTACCAGGGCGCGCTTGATCTGCTGAGTGGAGGCAAGGGGATCGAACCCGCGCAAGATTTCAACCGGCGCTCACGGACGCAGGCGTCGCGCCCCGACCGTGGCTACTTCTCGACCGGCGGCTTCTGCTGCTGCTGGTGCTGAATGGCGAGGCGAACGGCTACGCACACGATCCCGCCCAGGGTGACGAGCCTGTGCGGCTTCATCCCGCCGCGACAGCTGAGCGGCGCGCACCGGTTCGATGCGCGCCGCTCATATTGGCCTAATCAGCGGAGCGACTTGAACGCCGCTCGCACCTCGGTCGAGAAGAGCTCCGGCTCCTCCCAGGCGGCGAAGTGGCCGCCCTTGTCGACCTCGTGGAAGTACGTGACGTTCGGGTAGCTCGCGTCGACCCAGCTGCGCGGGGTCTTCCAGATCTCGCCGGGGAACGTCGTGAAGGCGAACGGAATCGTCGGTGCGGGCAGCGGCTCGAGGCCGGCGGCGGGCGCGTCGGCCCCGTAGGCCTCCCAGTACGACCGGGCAGCGGAAGCGCCGGTGCCGGTCAGCCAGTACGTCGTGATGTTGTCGAGGATGTTGTCCCGCGTGAGATTCCCCGAGGGCTTCGCGTCGACGAACGCGCTTGCGATCTTGTAGTACGCATCCGTGTCGTGGTCGATCATCCAGGCCGCCAGTGCGACGGGCGAGTCGAGCAGGGCGTAGCCGATCGTCTGCGGCCGCGTGGCCATCTCGACGAAGTAGCCGTTTCCGGTCCGTCCGAACGTGGCGATCTGCTCGGCCGCCGCGCGTTCCTCGTCGGTGTTCGTCGGCATGGGACCGCCCAGCGCCGGCACGAGCAGGTTCGTGTGGATGCCGATCAGCCCGTCCGGCTCCTGGCGGCCCATCGCGTCGGTGACGCCGGCGCCGACGTCGCCGCCCTGGGCGACGTAGCGGGTGTAGCCGAGACGGCGCATCAGCTCGGCCCACGCCTTTGCGGTCCGGCCGAGATCCCAGCCGATCTCCGCCGGCTCGGCCGAGAAGCCGTACCCGGGCAGGGAGGGCAGCACGAGGTGGAATGCGTCCTCGGCGCTGCCGGCGTGCGCGGTCGGGTCGGTCAGCGGGCCGACCGTGTCCAGCAGCTCGATCACGGAGCCGGGCCAGCCGTGGGTCATGAGCAGCGGCAGCGCGTCCGCGTGCGACGACTCGACGTGGATGAAGTGGATGTCCACGCCGTCGATCTCGGTCACGAACTGCGGGAGCGCGTTCAGGCGCGCCTCGACCCGCCCGAAGTCGTAATCCCTCGACCAGTAACGGGCGAGCGCCTGCAGGGCCGCCAACTGGACGCCCTGCGACCGATCGGCGACGAGCTCCGTGGTCGGCCAACGCGTCGCACCGATACGCCGGCGCAGATCGTCGACCTTCTCGTCGTAGTTGTCGATGTGGAACGGGCGGATGTGGGTGGATGAGTGGACGGCCGTGCTCATGCGACTCCTTTCGTCGTTGTCCCAGTTGGAAGACGATCGAGGACCAGGGAGCGCGCCTCTGCGGAGTCGACCACGAGATCGTGAAGGTCACCTCCTACCTCGAGTCGGCTCGACTGGTCGAGGCCACCGGCCTTCATCGGTTCGAACCCGGCCGCTCGGATCAACCGCTCGACTTCGCCGCTACCACGGTCGTCGTCGGCCACGTAGAACAGGACCGCCGGTTCGGGTGACCGGTTGCTCGAGGACCGGAGGAGATCGGCCGCCATGGTGCCGAACGCCATGGTCAAGCGCGCCCCTGCCGGCAGCCAGCCGGCGACTGTCTCGCCGGACGACGGCCCTTCCGGCAGGAGCCGCACGATCTCACTGTGTGCGTCGAGGGCAACCGGGTTGCTGGGGACGATGACCGGCTTGTCGCCCAGCGCGTCGGCGATCTCGTCGATGACGTCCTTCAGCAAGGTGAACCGGAGCGCAAGGATGACCGCGTCGGCTCCCTCCAGTGCGCTGCGGTTGTCGGCGGCGGCGACCGCGGCTCCGCCGACCGCCGCGGCCAGCGTTCGCGCCGACTGCGCGTCGGCGCTCGAGAGCTGCAGCGACTCGCCGCTCGAGGCGAGCAGGCGGGCGACGGCCGATCCGAGCCCTCCGGTGCCGATGATCGCCGTGGTCATGGCCACTGCTCGGGCACCCAGTCGCCGTCGACATCCGTGGTCTGACCGACTTCGATCAGATGACCGTCGGGATCGCGGATGTAGCAGCGGATCTCGTACTCGTGCTGCTTCGGCGGCGTCAGGAAGTGCGCGCCCCGCGCACTCCATTCGGCGTACACGGCCGCGATGTCCTTGACGCGGATGTTGAGGAAGCTGCTGACCCGGTTGGGATCGTCCGGCGTCGCCAGAGTGACTTCCGGCTTGTCGTCGGTCGGGCCCCCGCCACCGTTGATGATGATCCAGCTGTTGGACAGAGCGACGTAGGTCAGCCCTCCGGGGCCGGAGAACGCGACCCTGCCGCCCAGCACCTCCGTGTAGAAGCGTCGAGAGCGCTCGACATCGTCAGAGACGATGAAGTGCGCCAGCATGATTCCGTCTGGGGGCGGTGGAAGGTCGTCCATTGCGGACCTGGGATGTCGTAACGATCGCCGGAAAGGACGCAGCCGGGAACGTGACCCGTGAACGGTCGGATGCGGTCAAGCCTTCGGCGGTCGGCTCCCACCCCCAGACTTCCAACAGCGACTCCTGCCCCTCCATCTCTATCACGCGAGCGTCACCGTCCGCGTTTCAAAGCGCGATCGTCGTCGCGCTCGGCCTCCAGATCGCCGACCCGATCATCGGCCTGGCGATCACCCTCGTCATCCTCAAGATCACCTGGGACGCATGGGACACGGCCCGCCATGCCCAGATCGACCTCGACCACATCGACGACGAGCCCGATGAGCATGACTGAACGGTGCGCTAGGCCGGGAGCCGAACCCGCGCAAGATTTCAAACGGGGTGAGTCGGTTCCCGCTCCAAATCAGCGAATCTGAAACCAGGCCAGCCCGAGATTGGCTCTACTGAGCCGAAGGTGGAGGCGGCGGGAATCGAACCCGCGTGACGTTCCCGCCGCTTCGCCGTTCAGTCGTCCACCTTGTTGCCAAGGGCGAGTTCGAGTGCTTGCTCCCAGGCCATCGCCCGCCCTTCATCGAAGGCGGCTCTCGTTCGCCGCTCCCCGAGTCTCGCTCGCGCCGCACCGAGGTCGCGCTCCCGCCATGTTTCGAGGACTCGCGGGCGGAAGGCGACGCCTAGGTCCTCCCACCTCGCTTCGACGGCGCCTTCAAGACGGACTGCGTCCTCGTCTCTTCCGAGACCCCCGGCGATCATGGCGAGGCCGAACACCTCGATGGCCTGCTGAACTTCGCCTCCAGCCGTGAGGGAAGATTTGAGAACGCTCAGCCGGTACTGCTCGGCCAGGGCGTAGTCTTGCCGGTGTTGAGCGCAGTCGGCGAGGTAGTGATCGTTCCGTAGCTCCTCTGCAAGCGGTTCCGCGCGCTCGAACTCTCCGGTTGCCAGAAGCAAGTTGCAAACGCCGTCGAGCGATTCCTCGAGGAGGTTGTCGTGACCGAGGCTGCGCGCGAGTTCGAGGTTCTGCTCGAACAGCTCGAGCGCTCGCGGCTTCTCTCCGGCCTGGTACAGCACCCGAGCTAGCCCGTTCAGCGCCTGGAGAAGTCGCGTCTCGTCCCCGATGTCGCGCCAGAGCCGGACCGACTCTTCCAGTCGAGTCAGCCCGACTGAGAACTGTCCCTGGATGCCGTAGAGGACACCGAGGTGCGCTAGTGCGCGAGCCGTGTGCGGCCCGTCGTCGCGGGCCCACGCGAGCGCGTCTTCGAGCCGTTGCGTACCTTCGACAAACTGCAACGTCGCGTCCCAGAACCAGCCGAGTGCGCCGGCAAGCTGAAGATAGTAGGAGGGTGCTTGATCCTTGAGATGGTCGAGCGCGGCACGCAGGTTGTCATTCTCAGGCGCGAGCCACTGCGGCCCCCACGTGTGGAGAGTCCGATCGAACCACTCGCCGTACCCGACCTCTGCGAGCGCGAGGTAGTGCTCGGCGTGCCGACCGCGCACGGTCTCGGCCTCCCCACCATCTTCGAGGTGTTCGCGCGCGTACTCCCGGATCGTCTGCAACATCCAGTAGCGCTCGCCGCTACGACGGAGAAGGCTCTTGTCGACGAGTGATGCGATCGCGTCGAGGTCGGCCCCGCAGACCTGCTCTGCTGCATCGAGCGTGCAGCCTCCGGCGAAGACGGCGAGTAGCGCGAACGTCTCTTGTTCCGCCGGCGTGAGCAGTTCGTAGCTCCACGCGATTGTCGCGCGGAGTGTCCTCTGACGCTCGGGAGCTGCCCTCGACCCGCCTGCCAGCAGCGGCAGGCGCTGTTCGAGCCTCTGTAGCAACGCCGGCAAGGTGAGCGCCTTCACCCGCGCGGCGGCCAGCTCGATCGCCAGCGGCAGGCAGTCGAGGCGCCGGCAGATCTCGGCGACCTCGCCGTTCGCAGCGAAGTCCGAGCGGACGGCAACGGCCCTTTGCAGGAAGAGCGCTACTGCTTCCCGCTCGCGCAACGGGTCTACCTCGACCTCCCACTCGCCGTCGACATGGAGCGGCTCGCGGCTCGTGACGAGCACGGTGAGGTTCGGACACGACCCGATGGTCTCTGCCACGTTGGCGGCGGCGTCGATCAGGTGCTCGAAGTTGTCGAGCACCAGCAGCAGCCGCTTGTCTGCCACCGTCGGCACCAATGCATCCTCGGAACCGAGCGCCTGGGTCACGGCGCTCGCGACGAGCGACGAATCGGCAAGGGATGAGAGCGGCACCCACCAGACGCCGTGGTCGTAATCGTCCGAAGCCGCCGCTGCCGCCTGCAAGGCGAGGCGAGTCTTGCCGCTGCCACCCGCGCCCGTCAGCGTCACCAACCGAACGTCGCGTCGCTGCAGCAACGTTGCGATCTGCTCGACTTCGTGCTGACGCCCGAGAAACGGCGTCGCTGGAATCGGCAGATTCGACTCGTGCAAGGTCTTCAGCGGCGGAAAGTCGCGCGTTCCGAGCTGGAACAACCGCTCGGGCGCGCTTAGGTCCTTGAGCCTGTGCAAACCGAGATCGCGCACGGCCACGCCTGCGAGGTCAGCCGTCGCGTGGGAAAGCAGCACCTGGCCGCCGTGACCGGCGGCGGCGATCCGGGCTGCGCGGTGCACGTCGTATCCGACGTAGCCCTCCCCGGCCCGGAGCGGTTCGCCCGTGTGCAACCCCATCCGAACTCGCACCGGACCGTCGGCAAGCACGAGCTGGGCGTCGGCCGCAGCCGCTACCGCATCGGACGCTCGCGCGAAGGCGACGAAGAACGCGTCGCCCTGTGTGTCGACCTCGACCCCGTCATGCCGCTGCCAGGACTCTCGCAACGCGCGATGGTGCTCCGCGAGCACTTCCGCGTACCCGTCGCCCAACTCGCGAAGCAGCCGCGTCGACCCCTCGATGTCGGTGAAGAGGAACGTCACCGTCCCGGTCGGCAGCTCTGATTGCACCCACCGATTCTCTCCCTTCCAGAGGCCTGCGACCAGCGGCGGCTGTCCCGTCCAGAACGTGAGGCGGCGAAAGTCGAACCCGCGTGACATTCCCGCCGCAGCCGTCAAACGCCGCTTACGCACGCCTTCCTGGCGACTGCGGGCGCGTTCCAGCCCGGTCGACGCTCAGCCGCGGCGCAAAGGTGACCGACCTACCGAGCGCTCTGGCCGGGTGCTGCTGGGTCTCTAGTTCTGGAGCGCGAACACCATTGTCTGCTCGAACGTCATCTCGCGGCCGATCAGGACAGCAGCGGCGAGCTGCTCCTTTCCGAGCTCGGTCGCGAGGGCGCTTCTCGTCTGCTCGGTTAAGCGGCGTTCTTCGGGCGTGCCCGCGAGCCCCGTTTCCTCGCGCAGCGTTTCGATGGCGCCCAAGAGCCTGGACGCTCGGTCCGCCTCGCCCCCCGAGACGGCGAGCGCGGCCAGCTCTTCCAGGCACCAGATCGCGATTTCTTTGTCGACCAGCGCCTCGGCATACTCGAGACTCTCACGCAGAAGGTATGCGGCCTCGTCGCGCCGGCCCTGGCGAGACGCGAGTTGGCCGAGACCGACGAGGCCCTCCGCGATCTTTCGCTCGTCGCCGAGCTGGCGGAAGAGTCCGAGGCTTTCCTCTTGGAGAGTCCCGGCCTGGGCGTAGTCGCCCTGTTCCTGTGCGAGATCGCCCAGGTTGCCGATGGCCACCGCGAGGACCCAGATGTAGCCTCCCGCGCGCGCAAGCTCGGCGCCCTCGGTGTAGGCCGCTGCTGCTCGCTCGTGGTCGCCGAGCGCTTGGGCGTTCATACCTATGCCGACCATCGAGCTCGCGACACCTTCTGCGTCTTCAAGGTGGCGGGCGAGCGCGAGTCTCTCTCGCATGAGCGCTTCGGCGTGACCGGTAGTCGCCGAGCCGGTGGGCGAGGAGACCGGCCCCGAAGAGTGCCTTCAGGCGGGGCGGCGACTGGTCGTCGTGCGCAGCGAGCGCGTCCTCGCAGCGGCTGCGTCCCTCGCGCAGGTAACCCCGCACGTACCAGAAGCGCATCAACGCACCCACGAGCTCGAGCTCTTCGGCGCCGAGGCCGGCATGCCTCAGTGAGTCTTGAGACAGGCGGAGGTTGTCGTGGTCTGCCTCGAGCCGTTCCAGCCAGGTTGCTTGCTGTCGTCCGGTCAGATGGGGCTCAGCTTCCTCCGCCAGCCGCAGGAAATACTCGGCGTGCCGGCGGCGGAGGGCCTCGGCATCTTCGAACTGCTCGAGTCGCTCGGTGGCGTACTCGCGGATCGTCTCCAGCATCCAGAAGCGCTCCCCTGAAAACCGGAGCAGGCTCTTGTCGACCAGTGACTGCAGGGCGTCGAGATTCGCGTCCACGACCTCCTCGCCCGCCTCGAGGGTCCAGCCACCGCGGAAGACCGCGAGCCTCGCGAAGAGAAGCTTCTCCGTGTCCCGACAGCAGCTCGTGCGACCACTCGATCGTCGCCCGAAGCGTCCGTTGGCGCTCGGGCGCGTCGCGGGCGCCGCCTGTCAACAGCGGCAGCCGCTGCTCGAGCCGCTCGAGGATCTGTCGCGGCGAGAGGGCTTTCACCCGCGCAGCCGCCAGCTCGAGCGCAAGCGGTAGGTCGTCCAGGCGGCCGCAGATCTCGGCCACCGCCCCGTCGTCGCCGAAGTCCGGCTTGACCGCCCTCGCCCGCGCGGCGAAGAACTCGACGCTGTCCTGACGGGCCAGCGGCGGCACCGGGTACTCCTGCTCTCCGCTGACGTGCAGAGGCTCACGGCTGGTAACAAGCAGGTTGAGCCCGGGGCATGCCGCCAGCAGCCCAGCGAGATCGTCCGCCGCCCCCATCACGTGTTCGAAGTTGTCGAAGAGCAGCAGCGTCGCGGTCTCGCCGATGTGCTCTGCCAGTCCGTTCCTCGCCCCGACCGCCTGCCCCGCCGTCTCGAGGACGAGCGCAGGGTCGCGAAGTGGAGCGAGCGGCACCCAAAAGACACCGCCGGGGTGACGGTCCGACGCCGACGCCGCTGCCTGCAGGGCGAGCCGCGTCTTGCCGGCGCCTCCCGGGCCGGTCAGCGTGAGCAGGCGAACATCTTCCCTGGAGACCAGTGCGTGCACTTCATCGAGCTCCCGCCCGCGACCCAGGAAGGGCGTACCGGGAATGGGCAGATTCGTCCGGTGAAGGCTCTTGAGCGGCGGGAAGTCGCCGTCCCCGAGCTGGTAGATGCGCTCCGGCGCCGTCAGGTCCTTGAGCCGATGCTCGCCCAGGTCGCGCAACCCGTTCGCGCCCGCAAGCGCAGCGGTCGAGGCCGAGACGAGCACCTGCCCGCCGTGGCCACAGGCAGCAATGCGGGCAGCCCGGTGCACGTCGATCCCGACGTAGCCCTCGGCGTCTATGTGCGGCGTTCCCGAGTGGATTCCCACCCGCACAAGGATCGGCCCAGAGGCCAGTCCGTCGAGTGCCTTGCCGGCGGCCGCCAACGCGCCAGGCGCGGTCGGGAAAGCGACGAAGAAGGCATCGCCCTGCGTGTCGACCTCGACGCCTCCGTTGGCCGCGAACGCCTCACGCAGGATGCGACGATGCTCGGCAAGTGCCCGGGAGTAGTCCTCGGCGCCGAGTTCGTGCAGCAACTTCGTCGAGCCCTCGACGTCCGTGAAGAGAAACGTCACCGTCCCGGTCGGGAGCTCGGGTTTCACCCGCCCATTCTCTCCCGTTTCGGGCCGCGCGACCACCGCACAGGCCGCCTGTCCTGCTGAGTGGAGTGGAGGCGGCGGGAATCGAACCCGCGTCCGCGGACGCACCGGACTGAGCGTCTACAAGCTTAGGCCGCCGTTTAGATTCGCTCGCCGGCCGGTTGGCGACCGACCTACCGTCGAGCTAGTCCTCCTGAAATGTCGCGCCGCCGGCGAGTGACTCTCCTTTGGCACCGAGCCCGCTAGTTGATGCCGATCCCGGGCCGCAGGCACTCCCGGGGCGACACGCTGTTCTAAGTCGCTAGGACTTAGGCAGCGAGTGCGAGATTGTGATCCGCACTTGCGTTGTTTCCGGTGGTTTTACGAGGCCGACCGGAACCTCGGCTTGCAGCTCAACCGGAGAACCGACCACGTCGAAGCCATGGCGCCCCCGTATGTGTGTGTTCACGGATTGTAGCTGCGACTAGCGGCGGCTCTTGAGCGCCCGCTCCATCTGGCGCTTCGCATCGCGCTCGACCACGTCCCGGCGCTTGTCTCGCTGCTCCTTACCGCGCGCCACCGCCAGCTCGATCTTCACGCGGGAATCCTTGAAGTAGAGGCGCGTGGGCACGATCGTCAGGCCCTTCTCGCGCACCTTTCCGTAGAGCGAATCGATCTCCCGGCGATGCAGAAGCAGCTTGCGCGCACGCATCGGCTCGTGGTTCGCGCGATTGCCCTGATCGTAGGTCGAGATCTCGAGGCCATTCAGCCACGCCTCGCCGTCGCGAATGTCCGCGTAGGCCTGTGCCAGCGTGGCGCGGCCGTCGCGCAGCGATTTCACCTCGGTTCCCGTGAGGACGAGGCCCGCCTCGAAGCGGTCCAGCAGGTGGTAGTCGTGCCGCGCCCGGCGGTTCTCGGCTATCAGTTTCTCGGCCATCGCAGCCCGAGAGTAGCGTTGAGGGTCGGACCAGGGTGATGCCGGATAGCCACCGGGCCTGGTCGCAGGCAACCTCGAGACATGAGCGAACACATCACACACACCCCCCAGGTCAAGCGGCTCGAGCGCAGCTCGGACGACAAATGGATCGCCGGCGTCTGCGGCGGCCTCGGACGCTATTTCGACCTCAACCCGGCCGTCTTCAGGCTCGGGCTCGTCGTCCTCACGCTGCTCGGCGGCGCGGGGATCCTCGTCTACCTCGCGGCCGTCCTGGTCGTGCCGGCCGAGAACAAGCAGTCGATCGCCGCCGACGTACTGGCGGACCGGCGCGACCATCCCTGGGCGCTCGTCGCCCTCGGGCTCGCAGGCGTCGCAATCGCCGTCCTGCTCGCCCGGGCAAGCACCTGGCCGACGATCGGCGCAGGCTGGATCGTGATCCTGATCGCCGGGCTGGCGGTGCTCTGGGCTTCCCGAAGCGGCCGCCGCGCCCATCGCATCCTGATCGCCTTCACAGCGTTCCTCGCCGTCCTCGCGGTGCTGTGCGTGGCCGCCGTCATCACCGCGTTCTCGTGGTTCAACGTCAGCCTGAGCGACGGGACCGGGAACCGGGTGTACGCACCGACGACCGCCGCTGCAGTGCAGCCCTCATACACCCTCGGCATCGGCGACCTGCGGGTCGACCTCTCGCAAGTCCAACTGACCACGCCCATCCACGTCAAGGCACGGCTCGGTATCGGCGAGCTGAAGGTGATCGTGCCGGCCGGCGCCTCGGTCGTCGTCGACGCCCACGCCAAAGCCGGTGACCTGTACGTGCTCAACCAGCACGACGACGGACGCAACGCGTCCGTGCACGCAGGCGCCGGAAACGGCAACACCCTCTATCTCGACGCCCGGGTTGGAGCCGGCCGCGTCGATGTCGTCCGGGCGGGATGACCCAGATCCCCGCCCTCCCCTTCGCACGCAGCGACGACGACCGGATCATCGCTGGAGTCTGTGGCGGCGTCGCGTCGACCCTGAACGTCGACGCGACGCTCGTCCGGCTCGTCTTCGCCCTCCTCTCACTCGCCGGCGGGGCCGGCATCCTCCTCTACCTGGCCCTCTGGGCCTACTCCGGCACGAAGCGCCCGCGTGCCGGCGCCGTCCTGGTCGTGATCGCGGCGCTGGCACTCCTCTTCGCCCTCGGGCTCTCGGGAGCCGTCGTGCTCGGGGTGGGGCTGATCGTCGGCGGCATCGCGCTTGCCCTCGGACGGGGCGGCTCGCTCCGGCCGGGAGGTCACCTGCCGGTGGCCGGGATCGTGCTCGTCATGATCGGCGCGCTGACGCTGCTCGACCACATCGGCCCCTCCCGCACCTTCATCGGCCCCGGTGCAGTCGGCGGCGCGCTGATCCTCGTGCTCGGGCCCTGGCTCTGGCAGCTCTCGGCCGAGCGCACGGAGCGCATCCGCCTCGCCGAGCGCGCCGAGGTCGCCGCCCGCATCCACGACTCGGTTCTGCAGACTCTCGCACTCGTCCAGCGGCACGCCTCCGACCCCGCTCGCGTGACCGCCCTCGCGCGCCGGCAGGAGCGGGAACTGCGACGCTGGCTGTACGGCAGCGGCTACGGCGCGTCGGCCACGTTCGCCGACGCACTCGCCGACGCGGTCGCCGACACCGAGGAGGCGCACGGTGCGCGCATCGAGCTGGCCAGCGCCGGCGACGCGCCGCTCGACGACCCGCTCACCCAGCTCGTGCTGGCTGCGCGTGAGGCGATGGCCAACGCCGCGAAGCACTCGACGGCGGACGAGATCTCGGTCTACGCCGAGGCCGGCCCCGAGACGATCGCGGTCTTCGTCCGCGACCGCGGCGTCGGCTTCGACCCGCGCGCTGTCGCGGGCGACCGCCGCGGCATCAGCGAGTCGATCGAAGCGCGGATGGCCCGCGCAGGAGGAGCCGCCACGATCTGGTCGGAGCCCGGCAAGGGCACCGAGGTCGAGCTGACGTTGCCCCGGGGTGACGCATGATCCGCGTCGTGCTGGTCGACGACCACGAGCTCTTTCGCGCAGGCGTGCGAGGCGAGCTCGGCAGCGGTGTCGAGATCGTCGGCGAAGCGGGGAGCGTTTCCGTCGCCGTGCCGTTGATCCTCGAGCTCGACCCGGATGTCGTGCTGCTCGACGTCCACCTCCCGGACGGCGGCGGCGAGGCGGTGATCGCCGGAGTCGCGCCCGAGCGGCCCGGCGTGAAGTTCCTCGCGCTCTCGGTCTCCGACGCCGCCGAGGACGTGATCGGCGTCATCCGCGCGGGTGCGCGCGGCTACGTGACGAAGACGATCTCGAGCGCGGAGCTCACCGACGCTGTCGCACGCGTCTCCGAAGGAGACGCCGTCTTCTCGCCACGGCTGGCCGGATTCGTGCTGGACGCGTTCCGCGCGGGAGATCCGGTCGGTGCCGATGCAGAGCTCGAGACGCTGACGCCCCGCGAGCGCGAGGTGCTGCAGCTGATCGCGCGCGGCTACCGG
Source organism: uncultured Thermoleophilia bacterium (assembly GCA_963703445.1). GTDB lineage: Bacteria > Actinomycetota > Thermoleophilia > Gaiellales > Gaiellaceae > PALSA-600. The sequence continues at coordinate 51,587 of CAVPEK010000002.1, forward strand.
TACAAGGAGATCGCAGCTCGCTTGCATCTCTCGATCAAGACGGTCGAGGCGCACGTGTCGAGCGTGTTGCGGAAGCTGCAGCTCTCGTCACGCCACGAGCTCACCCGCTGGGCGCACGAGCGCCGGTTGATCTAGCGCTCGAAACTCGTGAATCTGGTTCGGCTTCGCCGAATCAGATTCAGGGCAGAGTCCGCCGAATCAGATTTCAGGGCAGGGCCAGCTCGACCTTGCCCTCGTTGCGCGCGATCGACTCGACGCGCACCTCGATCGGGTCGCCGAGCCGGTACGTGCGGCCCGTCGTCCGCCCGGCGAGCGCTGTGCCGAGCTGGTTCAGCTCGAAGAACTCGCCGTGGAGGCGCCGGGCCGGCAGGAAGCCCTCGAACACCTCGGCGAACCTGACGAAGAGCCCTGAACCGATCATCCCGGTGATCTCCCCCGCGAAGCGCTCGTCCCAGCCCAGCTCGTAGAGGCGCCGCTCGAGCAGCCAGGCGAGGCAGATGTCGTCTGCCAGATACTCGACCTGGCCCGCCTCGCGCTCCCGCGCCGAGGTGTGCTCGGCAAGGTGCTGGAGGTCGGCCGGGAGCGGATCGTCGGACAGTCCGAGCTCACGCAGGAGAGCCCGATGGACGATCAGGTCGGGATAGCGGCGGATCGGTGAGGTGAAGTGGCAGTAGGCGCTGCTCGCGAGGCCCGAGTGGCCGAGGTTCTTCGGGTCGTAGCGGGCCTGCTTGAGCGCGCGCAGGACGAGCGCCGGGAACGCCTCACGCCCGCGCCCCGACTGCTCGGCGTACTGCGCCACGAGCTTCGACGTCTCGCCCGCAAGTGTCGCGGCCTGTTGCGGCGAGAGCCGCTCAGGCACCGGGGGCGTGGGCACCCCGAGATCGGTGAGCTTCGCGAGCAGGTGCTCGACGGCCTGCGGATCCGGCCGCTCGTGCACGCGGTAGAGCGCCTCACGCCGCCTGCCGGCGAGGAATGCGCCAACGTGCTCGTTCGCGAGGATCATCAGCTCCTCGACGAGCATGTGCGCGCGCGGCTCGCCTTCGAGCCACGCATCGGCGACCCCGCCCGCACCATCGAACCGAAACACCTCCTCGGGCGTCTGCACCTGCAGCGCGCCTCGGGTGAATCGAAGGTCGCGCAGCATCGTCGCAAGCTCGTCGTTCAGTGCCAGCTGGTCGAGCACCTGCGGCGCAGCTTCCCGGCGCTCGGCCTCGCCGTACGTGAGGCGGGCGTCGGAGCGGATCACCGAGCGATAGAACTGCGGCTCTCCGCTCGGCGGCAGCTCGACCGTGACACACAGCCGCTCGACGTTCGGGCGCAGCGAGCAGAGGTCGTCTGCGAGCTCGTGCGGCAGCATCGGCGCGACGGCCCCGGGAACGTATGTCGAGAAGGCCCGCTCCGAGGCGCCGTGATCGAGAGGCGTACCGGAGCCGACGAAGAACGAGACGTCGGCGATGTGCACCCAGGCGCGGATCCCGCCGTCCTCGCGGCGAAATGAGAGCGCGTCGTCGAAGTCCTTCGCGGTGTCCGGATCGACGGTGTAGGTGGGCAGCTCGCGCAGGTCGATCCGGCCGGAGAAGTCCGGCTCGGGTGGGTTGTGCGGCTCGAACGGCGCCCGCGCCCCGCGCTCGACGAGCAGTGCCTCGAGGACGTTCTCGACGTGATCCGACGGCCCGAGCAGCGCTTCGACCCGCGCACGGCCGCGGCCCGTCTGCACCACGGCGAGGTCGCCGGGCGCGACGTCGCCGATCCCTTTCGACTCCAGCACGACCGGAACGCCGGGTGTGAAGTACGGCTCGCCGACGATCAGCTTTCCGCGGCGTCCAACCTCGACGACGATGCGCTGCTCGGGCAGCTAGACCTTGAGGAAGCGGCGCATCGTGATGCCCGACCCGAAGGCGCCGACGCCGAGACCGAACAGCAGAATGACGAGCGAGATCAGCGGAAAGCCCCACGAGTGCACGTCGGGGTCGTTGGTCAGCCGGGGCACGATCGCGGGCAGGAGAGCCGCCTTGCCGATCACGAGGAAGAAGATCGCGAGGAACGCACCGGCCAGCCCACAGAAGACTCCTTCGAGCATGAACGGGCCGCGGACGAACCAGTTGGTCGCTCCCACGAGCTTCATCACCTCGATCTCTCTTCGCCGCGAGAAGATCGAGAGTCGGATCGTGTTCGAGATCAGCAGCACCGATGCGATCAACAGAACGCCGGCCGCGAGTATGAAGAACACGTCGATGTAGTGAGCGACGCGCAGGATCGCATGCGATTGCTGTTTTGCGTCGTGGACGTTCGCGACCCCCGGTGGGAGCTTCGGTAAGACGATCGACTTGTAGAGCTTGTCGATGTTCTCGCCGCGCGTCGGCGTCACCTGCAGCGAATCGGGCAGCGGGTTGTAGGCGAGGCCGGCCACGAGTTGCGGGTAGTGCTTCTTCTCGTAGGCGAGTGCCGCCTCCTTGGAGACGTACTTGACGCCGTTCTTCCGCACGTACGGGTTCTGCTGCAGCTGTGCCGCGAGCGTGTTCTTCTGCTGGATCGTGGCGTCGGGCTGGAAGTAGATCTTCACGAGCAGCTCGCTCTTCACATGCGTCGACCAGGAGTCCATCCAGGTGCCGAAGCCGATGAAGAGACCGAGCATGAACATGCTGATGAGCACCGTCATCGTCGCCGCGACGGTCGTCGAGAGGTTCGCGCCCAGCGAGCGCCACGCCTCGCTCACGAGCAATTTGAACCGAGCACTCATTCTTCGACCGCGTAACCGCCGCGGCGCTCGTCGCGCGCGAGGCGGCCCTCCTCCAGCTGGATGACGCGCTTGCGCATCTTGTCGACCATCTCGCGGTCGTGGGTCACCATCAGGATCGTCGTGCCGCTGCGGTTGATCCGGTAGAGCAGCTGCATGATCCCGACCGACGTGTCCGGGTCGAGGTTGCCGGTGGGCTCGTCGCACACGAGGAGCGGCGGATGGTTCACGAAGGCCCGTGCGATCGAGACGCGCTGCTGCTCGCCGCCCGAGAGCTCGTCGGGCAAGGAGTTCATCTTGTGCGAGAGCCCGACCATGGCGAGCACCTCGGGCACCTTCTTCCGGATCGCCGACGTCGACTCGCCCTGCACCTTGAGGGCATACGCGACGTTCTCGGCGGCCGTGCGGCGCGGCAGAAGCTTGAAGTCCTGGAAGACGCAGCCGATGTTCCGGCGCAGTCTCGGGACGTTCGAGCGCTTGAGACGACCGAGCTCACGGCCGCCGACCACGATCTTGCCGCTGGACGGCTCGAGCTCCTTCAGCAGCAGGCGGACGAGCGTCGACTTGCCGGAACCGGACGCACCGACGATGAACACGAACTCGCCCTTGTCGATGTGGAACGTGACGTCGCGGAGCGCGACCACGTCCGGCTCGTAGACCTTCGTCACCGAGTCGAAGACGATCATCGAACCGGCGCCGGGGCTCGGCGTCCGGACCGGCTCGTCCACGACGGCGGCCGCTTGGGTGTCTGTCAGTTCGGGTTCCTGCACAGTCATTTGACGGGGCGTCGCGGAGGACGAGGCGCCCAGGTGCGAAGGGGAAGTTCAGTGTAGCCCACGGGCTAGACGGCCCTCCCGGCGGCGCGGGCCAGCAGGTACTCGCGGATGAACGGGTCCAGCTGTCCATCCAGGACTGCCTGGACGTTTCCCATCTCGTAACCGGTACGCGTATCTTTCACAAGTTGGTACGGCTGGAGGACGTAGGACCGAACCGACTCACCGCCGAAGCCGGTGTCGGCGGATCCACCCCGCTCTTTCGCCATCACCGCTTCCCTCTCCTCTTCGGCCTTCTCGGCGAGCCGCGCCCGGAGAACGCGCATCGCCGTCTGCTTGTTCGCCGACTGCGAGCGCTCGTTCTGGCACTGGACGACGATCCCGCTCGGAAGGTGCGTGATCCGCACGGCGCTGTCGGTCTTGTTCACGTGCTGGCCTCCGGCGCCCTGGGCCCGATAGGTGTCGATCTTGAGGTCCCCGTCGTCGATCTCGACCGCGGCGTCGTCGGGCAGGAGCGGAGCCACGATCACGGTCGAGAAGGCCGTATGGCGGCGGTGAGCCTGGTCGAACGGGCTGAGGCGCACCAGCCGGTGCTTGCCCCGCTCGGCCTTCAGGATCCCGTACGCGTTCTCGCCGGCCACCGTGAAGGTCGCCGACTTGAGGCCGGCCTCCTCGCCGGGGCTGGCCTCGAGCAGCTCGACCTTGAAGTCGCGGTTGGCGGCCCACCGCTCGTACATGCGGAGCATCATCTCGGCCCAGTCCTGCGCGTCGGTCCCGCCCGTGCCCGACTGGAGCGTCACGACGGCGTCGCCGGTGTCGTACTCGCCGTTGAAGAGCGCCGCCTCCTGGAGCCGGTCGAGCTCGGTCCGGAGCGGCACCAGCCCGGCGGCGATCTCCGCCTCCATCTCGCCGCCGTCCATCTCCGCCAGCTCGCGGGCGTCCTGGTAGTCCTGCGTCAGCTTGCGATAGCCCTCGAGCCGCCGCGAGACGCGTGCGTGCTCCGCGGAGACCCTCGCGGCCGTGGCCTGGTCGTCCCAGAAGCCCGGCGCGTTCATGCGCTCCTCGAGCTCTACGACCCGCTTCTCGAGTGAAACCGGGTCAAAGGTACTCCCGGACCCAGTCGAGCTGGGCGCCGAGCTCGGAGAGCTGATCCGCGAGCGGTTTTCCGTCTTCCATCATGCTGGATGGTACCGCGCTCAGTGCGCGCACACCCGGCGGGGGGTCAGCCCGGTGAGCGTCTCGAGGCCACGGGTGACGTTCACCGACACCCGCAGATCGACGAGCCCGGCGTGCGGAGCGAGCAGGCGGAGCATCCCGTCGGGACCGCCCCAGACGCAGCCGGTGGACGCACGCCAGTAGGGCGACCAGCGGACGCGCACCTCATAGCGGCCCGGGCTGTCGACGAGCGCGACGATGTGGGTCGGATAGAGCCAGAGCACGCTGGCGTCTCCCGCTCCCGGTGATCAGCGGGGTCGCCTCAGGCAGCTGGTAGACGATCACGTGCGCGGAGCGGAAGACCGGCACGAGCGACGTCTTGCCCGAGCGGATCAGCCTCGCCTCGTTCAGCGCGCTGTAGTCGGGCTCCGCGTCCGGGAGCAGCACGTAGCGGACGCCCTGGCTCCGCAGCCAGGCCTCGTAGGCTCGCGGGCCGAGCGTCTTGTCGTAGAGCAGCTCGTTCTGGGGAAAGTCGCTCTGGCGGTACCAGCCACGGACGATCGGGATCCCGGCGTCCGGGAGATAGGCCGCCGCCCAGTGCTCCTTCGTGTCAACCGCCTCCACCCGGAACGAGGGGCTGAGATGTGCATGCAGGTAGCCGATCGCGGGCGCCCAGTAGGCCGCTGTGTGCGCAGGATCCGCCGTGGCGCTCTTCGCCGTGTGGGCGAGCGCGGAGATGTTCCAGAACCCGGCCACGGCGATCAGCGCCGCCGCAAGCACGATGCGCTTGGGCGCCACGATCGCGGCAGCGAGGAGCGCGATCGGGATCGCAGCGAACTTCAGCCGCTCGACGTTCGAGCCGAGATCGCTCGGAACGGCGAAGGCAACGAGGATCGCAGCCAGGAAGACGGCGAACAGGCCGAGGAGCCGCCGCGCGCGCGGGATCCGTGCCGTGACGAGGATCCCGAGCACGGCGAACGCGACGCCGGGCACGAAATCGGCCACGGAGAACGGGAACTGGCCCTCGCTCGGGAAGATCCTGCGCAGCAGCAGCTCCACCGCGCCCGCCGCGGCGACGACGACGACGGTCGCACGCCGCGGCCGGCGCTCGAGCGAACTGCCCGCCAGGATCAGCGCCAGGAGCAGGAACGCGAGCGGGCTTGCCAGCAGGGTGAGGAAGACGAGGCCGGCGAAGATGCGTGTCCGGCCCTGTTGCAGCGCGCTCATCGCGAGCAGGGCGAGCGCCGCGCCGAGTGCGAACGGGAACGCGGCCGAGAGCGCGACGCCCGTCCAGAGGACGGCGAAGGTGCGGCTGGAGAAACGCGCCGCCTTCCCCCACTCCTGCCACACGACGAGCGTGAACGCCAGCGCCGCGGCGCTGATCGTCGCGACCGCCAGCACCTTGATCCCGATCACGGCGGCAAGCGGGTAGTAGAGGAAGCTGTACGTGACGAACGAGTAGCGGCCGCCGTACCAGAAGTTGTTCCAGAGCGCGAAGCCGTGCTCCAGGAGGAAGGTCCGCTGGTAGGCGTGCGCCGCGAGGTCGACGCCGGGAGGCCCGAGCCAAACGATGAGGGCCGTCAGGGTCGCGGCGACCGCCGCTGAGATCGCCGCCTCCCGGGCGAGGAGCCGCCGCTCGACTGTGCTCACAGGTGCCAGCCTAAGGCACCGGGGGATCGTCGCGCAGCCGGGACCAGACGCCGACGTCGGCTCGCCGGCCCTCTTTGAAGTGGGCGGAGCGGCGGACGCCCTCCAGCCGGTAGCCGGAGCGCTCGGCAACCCGCTCGGACGCGGGATTGGCGACGTCGATCTCGAGCACGAGCCGGATCAGCCCGAGGTCGTCGAAGGCCCAACGCGTGAGCAGCCCGACCGACCGGCGGGCAACCCCGCGTCCGCGGGCCGTCGGGGCGACGGCGTAGCCGATCTCGCCCTGGCGGGCATCCAGGTCGAGCTGGACGATCGAGGCGAACGCGAGAAAGCCCCCGTCCGCCGCGTCGCGGGCGGCGAAGCCCGCACAGCTGCCGTCGACCCAGCCCTGCTCGTACCGCGTGATCCAGCCCGAGATGAACGTCGCATCGGCACCGGTCGGAACGAGCGTGTAGGCCCGAACCGCATCGTCGCTGACGAGGGCGAGCAGGTCTGCGTGGTCGGATTGGGCGAGCGGCTCGAGCCGGAGGACGTCGTCGGCGAGCGGCGGATCGGGCGCCGTCAGGCGCCGTGGCACTTCTTGTATTTCTTGCCGGAGCCGCACGGGCACGGGTCGTTGCGGCCGACGTTCTCGAACTCGGAGTTCACCTTCGGCCGCTGCGCCACGGGCGTCGAGACAGCCCCACCGCCGCCGCCACCGCCGCCGGTGACGTACGTCGAGGCGCCGCCGGCGGCGAGAATCGCATCCGCTCCGGCGAGTGACTCGTGCTCATAGGTGAGGCTGCCGTTCCCGTCGTTCCCTTGCGGCTGCTGCAGGGGGGCGCTGCCGTCGTCGGGCGTCACCTCGGCGTGGTAGAGCAGCGTCACCACCTCTTCGCGGATCGCGCGATTCAGGTCCTGGAACATGAGGTGGCCCTCGTTGCGGTACTCGACGAGCGGGTCTTTTTGCGCCAGACCGCGCAGCCCGATCCCTTCGCGCATGTAGTCCATGTTCTCGAGGTGCTCGCGCCAGCGGGTGTCCACCGTCTGCAGGACGATGAACCGCTCGAGGTCGCGCATCAGCCCTTCCTGGACCTCCTCCAGCTCCTTCTCACGCTCCCTGTATGCGTCGAGCGCGTCGTCGAGGAACTCCTGCACGATCGCCGGCCGGTCGAGGCCCTTGAGCTCGTCCTCCGCCACGCCGGTCCCGTAGAGCGCGTCCATCGCGCCGACGAGGTCACCGAGCTCCCACTCTTCGTTCGCCTCGTCGGCGGTGTAGTCGGAGACGACGTTCGAGATCACCTCGGGCAGCCATTCGTCGCGCAAGTCCTCGCCGAGGTCTTCACCGTGAAGCACGCGATGGCGCTGCTCGTAGATCACCATCCGCTGCACGTTCATGACGTCGTCGTACTTGAGGACGTTCTTGCGCTGAACGAAGTTCTGCTCCTCGACCTTCTTCTGCGCGTTCTCGATCTGGCGCGAGAGGATGCCGGACTCCATCGGCTGGTCGTCGGGCAGCTTGAAGCGCTCCATGATGTTGTGAATTCGGTCGCCTGCGAAGAGGCGCACGAGATCGTCGTGCCCGGACAGGTAGAACCGCGTCTCGCCGGGGTCGCCCTGACGGCCGGAGCGGCCGCGCAGCTGGTTGTCGATCCGGCGGGCCTCGTGGCGCTCGGTGCCGAGCACATAGAGGCCGCCGAGCTCCCGCACCGTGTCGTCGATCTTGATGTCGACGCCGCGGCCGGCCATGTTCGTGGCGATCGTGACCGCGCCGACCTTGCCGGCGTCCTTGATGATCTCCGCCTCGCGCGCATGCTCCTTCGCGTTGAGCACGGTGTGCGGGACACCCTGCCGCTTCAGCAGCTCGCTCAGATACTCGGACGTCTCGACGGCGATCGTGCCGACGAGCACGGGCTGGCCCTTCTCGTGGCGCTCCTTCACGTCGTTCGCGACGGCGTTGAACTTCGCCTCGACGGTCTTGAAGATGAGGTCGTTCTTGTCGTCGCGCGCCACCTGCACGTTCGTCGGGATCTCGACGACGTTCAGGTTGTAGATCTCGACGAACTCCTTCTCCTCGGTCTTCGCCGTGCCGGTCATGCCGCCGAGCTTGTCGTACAGGCGGAAGTAGTTCTGGAGCGTGATCGTGGCGAGCGTCTGATGCTCTTCCTGGATCGCGACGCCTTCTTTCGCCTCGACGGCCTGGTGCAGCCCCTCGCTCCACCGGCGGCCTTCCATGATGCGGCCCGTGAACTCGTCGACGATCATCACTTCGTTGTCCTGGATCACGTAGTCGACGTCGCGCTTGTAGAGCGCCTGAGCCTTGAGCGCCTGGATCAGGTGGTTGACGAGCTGCACGTTGCCCGGGCTGTAGAGGTTGTCGACCCCGGCGGCGCGCTCGACCTTCTCGATCCCGGACTCGGTCGGGGAGATCGTCTTGTGCTTCTCGTCGTAGAGAAAGTCGTACTGCTGCGCGAGCTCCTCATCCTCGAGCTTGGTGCCCTTCGTCTGCGCGCCTTCCAGGCCTTTCACGATGCGCGCGAAGTCGTGGTAGGTGCGTGCGGCGGTCGTCGGCTCGCCGGAGATGATCAGCGGCGTACGAGCCTCGTCGATCAGGATCGAGTCGACCTCGTCCACGATCGCGTAGGCGTGCCCGCGCTGCACGACGCCTTCGAGGTTGATCGACATGTTGTCGCGCAGGTAGTCGAAGCCGAACTCGGAGTTCGTTCCGTACGTGACATCGGCGTCGTAGGCAGCCTTGCGGCGCTCGAACGGCATGTTGTTCTCGATGAAGTCGACGGTCACCCCGAGCCGCTCGAAGACGCCGCGGTTCCACTCCGCGTCGCGCTGGGCGAGGTAGTCGTTCACCGTCACGAGGTGGACGCCGGTGGCCGGCAGCGCGTTCAGATAGAGCGCCAGGCTCGCGACGAAGGTCTTGCCTTCACCGGTCTTCATCTCGGCGATGTCGCCCTCGTGGAGCACGATGCCGCCCATCATCTGCACGTCGAAGATCCGCTGATCCGACTCCCGCAACCGCGCCTCGCGCACCGCTGCGAACGACTCGAACAAGAGATCTTCGAGCTGCTCTCCGTTCTCCAGCCGCTGGCGGAACTCGGCGGTTTTTCCGCGCAGCTCGTCGTCCGACAGCTTCGTGAACTCCGGCTCGAGGGTCGCGATGTAGCCGGCCTGCTCGACGAGGCGCTTCATGCGGCGGCCCTCGCCGAACCGCAGTGCCTTCTCGAATGTGCCCAGGGCCGACGACATCGGGAACAGGGTACCGGCCTCCGCCGGGGCCTCGGGGCGCCTACAGAGGCGACGCCTCGACCTGCCAGAGGTCTCCGTCGAGCCGCTCGGCCCGGACGACGTACTCCGTTCCTTCCAGCCGGCCGATCTCCTCCAGCCCGGGCGCATGTCCGAGCCGGGTGCGCCCGTCGACCGTCAGCGTCCGGCCCTCACGTGTCACGACGAGCTCGGCGTGGTCACCACCGAGGCCGGGCGCCGAGACGACCGTGATGCGCGAGGCGGCGACCGCCCAGGCGTCCGGGCCGCGTCGCACGGCCTCCGCCCGGTAGGGCGCGGCGAGGCTCGCCTCGACCGCGTCGGCGAGCGGCGTCAGCGCATGCATCCGGCTCGTCCTCCTCCACCAGGAGCGTGCCGTCCGGAAGGGCGACGAAGTGCACGATCTCGCCGCGCAGGCCCGGCGCGTCAGCGGTCGCGACCGCGTCCCAGCGGCGGGGCCGTGGCACGCCGTGGATCCCCGGCTCCCCGCGCGGCTCGCCGTCCCACCCCGGCGGCTCGCTGCTCAGCCCGGCGGGGGCGGGCGCCGCGGAGCCGAACGAGAGCTCGCCCGCCTCGGCGAGCTGCTCGTGCAGCGGCTTGCGCCGCCGGAACAGGCGCACGGCCTAGGCGGCGTCGCCCGGCGTGACGCCGTTGTGCTCCGCGTGCCTGCGAGGCTCGACCGTGCGCATCTCGCGATAACGCTTGACCTGCCGTTCGAGCTTGTCGACCAGCTGGTCGATCGATGCCTTCATGTCGGGTGACGCCTCGCGCGCGCGAAGTGTGGGCCCCTTCGTGAAGATCGTCGCCTCGGCGACGTGACTCGCTGCGATCGACGGGTTGCGCTGCTCGGAGAGCTCGAGCTCGACCTGCGTCTGCTCTGCCAACTGCTTCGAGAGCTTCGAGAGCTTTCGCTCTGCGTACTCGCGAATCGACGGGCTGACCTCCACGTTCTTTCCCTTCACCTGAAGCCTCATCGCATGCCTCCTTCGGTGGTGGTCGGTACCCAGTTCCACCCTAGCGCACGCCCCTGCGTCCGACTCGCTCGTCATCGCGTCGTCCGCGCAAACGTCACGACGTGCACCTCGCCGGCCCCTGCCTTCCGCAGCGCCGCTGCTGCGGCGGACGCGGTCGCCCCGGTCGTATAGACGTCGTCGACAAGCACGACGCGCTCGGGACAGCCCGGCGATCCGACGAACGCCCCGCGGATGTTCCGCCGCCGCTCGTCGAAGCCGAGGCCCGTCTGGCGCGCGGTCCGGCCGCTGCGGGCCAGCAGCGCCGCCGGCGCGAGCTCCCAGCGCCGTGCCAACTCGGCGGCGAGGCCCTCGGCCGGATGCTGCCCGCGCCGGAGCTGGCGCACCGGGTCGGGCGGTATTGGCGTGATGACGTCGGCCGCCGGACGCTCGACGTGTGCGGCAACGAGCTCGGCAGCGAGCACCGAGGCTCGGCGGAGCCCGTGCTCCTTCCATGCGCGGACGAGTGCACGGGCAGGCCCGCTGTAGGCGACCGCCGCCCGCGCCTGTCCAAAAGCGAGACGGCGTCGCGCACATTCGCGGCACTCGTCCACCGGCCACACGGTGGGAGCGCCACAGCGGGCACAGAACGGCGCGTCGAGCGGCCGCAGCTCGAGCAGACAGGCCGTGCAGAGCAGATCGGCCGAGCGGTGACAGGCGACGCAGGAACGAGGGAGGAGAAGATCGACGAGCCACGCCGGGAACGTTAGAACCGCCCCGGTGACAAGTCCGTCGACAAACCGCAACAAACGTCGAAATTCGCTGCGTGCGCTAGTCGGGTGAGTAGCGCTCTCGCATCGGCAGGCCCGCGTCGGCGCGCAGCCGGTTGTCCGCCTCCAGCAACTGTTCGTGGTTTCCGATGTCGTACCAGGTGTCGTCGAACACCCAGCCGTAGACCGGCTCGTGCAGCTGCAGCCAGCCGACAAACCGGCCCGGCTGGTCGGCACCGTGCTCGCCCTCGAGATAGGTGCTGATCAACCGCGCGTGCTCGCGATGGAAGAGATAGGTCGCCGTGGCCGCGAGCGTGGAAGGCGGGTCAGCCGGCTTCTCCTCGAAGTCGACGATGCGGGCGTCGGCGTCGAGCGCGACGATCCCGTAGTGCGAAGCGAGCTCGAGTGAGCCGACATCGCGCACCGCGACGGCGCTCGCCGTCCCCTTCGACTGCCAGAACGCGGTGAACTCGGCCAGGCTGAACTCGAACAGATTGTCGCCGGCGATCACGAGCAGATCGTCGTCCAGGGCCGCCTGCTCGATCACGAAGAGCATGTCGCCGATCGCACCGAGCCGATCCTCGTTCGAGGTCGTTCCGTCGTCATGGACGATCACATCCCGCCCCTCGGCCCAATGCGCGAACGCATCGACCTTGTGCGCGTTCGTGACGACGTGAACCTCGTCGACCAGGCCGACCTCTTCGATCGCATCGACGATCCGATCGATGATCGGCCGGCCGCCGACAGGGAGGAGCTCCTTGGCCCGCGAGTCGGTCAGCGGCCGGAGCCGCGTGGCGTACCCCGCGGCCAGGATGATCGCCTTCACAGCGCCGCCTCGACGCGGGTCAACGATCGCGCGTACGGCGCCCTGTGGACGCCTTCCTCGGTGACGATCGCCGTGATCAGGTCGGCCGGGGTCACGTCGAAGGCGGGGTTTCTGGCGTTGAAGCGCGTGGTGATCTCACCGGGGTCGCGTTCCTCGATCGGGATCGCCGCGCCGTCCGGGGTGGCCGGATCGAAGGTGGTGGTGGGCGCGACGACATAGAACGGGATCGAGTGGTGACTCGCGAGCACGGCGAGCGAATACGTCCCGATCTTGTTCGCGGTATCGCCATTCGCTGCGATGCGGTCGGCGCCGGTGATCACACAGTCGACCTCACCCGCGGCCATCAGCGAGGCGGCGGCCGAATCGGCGATCACCGCATGCGGGATCGACGCCGCCTCGAGCTCCCAGGCGGTGAGCCTGGCGCCTTGAAGGAGCGGCCGTGTCTCGTCGACCCAGACGTGCGCAAGCAGCCCGCGCTCCCAGCCCGTCAGCAGCGCGCCCACGGCGCTCCCGACGCCGCCCGTGGCCAGGCCGCCGGCGTTGCAGTGCGTCAGCGCCCGCGTGCCGGGCGCCAGCAGGTCGGCGGCGTGTGCGGACATGCGGCGGCAGCGGTCGACCTCATCGGCGTGGATGCGGCGGGCATGCTCGTACGACGGGTCGTCCCGCATCTCGTCGAGCGCCCAGGCGAGATTGACGGCTGTCGGTCGCGACGAGCGCAGCAGACGGTCGGCCTCGGACAGGCTCTCGCCCTTCGCCGCCGCCAAGGCGATGCCGTAGGCGGCGGCGACGCCGATCGCGGGAGCGCCGCGGACGACCATCTGCTCGATGGCCTCCGCGAGCGCACCCACGGTCTCGCAGCGAACCTCGACTTCCTCGAGCGGCAGGAGGCGCTGGTCGAGCAGGACGACGGCGTCCTGCTCGAGGCGCACGATTCGTTCAGGCTCGAGCATGCGCGCGGTCGAACTGGATCAGGTGCCCTCGTCCCAGGACGCGAGGTACTTGGCCTGCTCGGCGGTCAGCTGGTCGATGGTCACACCCATCGTCGCCAGCTTGAGGCGCGCGATCTCCTCGTCGATCTCGGTCGGCACCGGATAGACCTTCTGCTCGAGCGAGGCGGCATGCTGGACGGCGTACTCCGTGGCGAGCGCCTGGTTCGCGAAGCTCATGTCCATGACAATTGCCGGGTGGCCTTCCGCGGCCGAGATGTTGACCAGGCGGCCTTCGGCGAGCAGAAAGATCAGGCGGCCGTCGGCCATCTGGAACTCCTCGACGAAGTTGCGGGCCTCGCGCGTCTCGACTGCCAGCGCGCGGAGCGCCGGGATGTCGATCTCGACATTGAAATGGCCGGTGTTGCAGATGATCGCGCCGTCCTTCATCACCTCGAGGTGCTCGCGGGCAACCACATGCTTGTCGCCGGTTGCCGTGCAGAACACGTCGCCGATCCGCGCGGCGTCGGCCATCGGCATGACCTCGAAGCCGTCCATCAGCGCCTCGAGCGCGCGCATCGGATCGACCTCGGTGACGATCACGTGCGAGCCCAGGCCCTTGGCACGCATCGCCACGCCCCGGCCGACCCAGCCGTAGCCGGCCACGACGAACCGCTTACCGGCGAGGAGGACGTTCGTAGCCCGGATGATCCCGTCGATCGTCGACTGGCCGGTGCCGTAGCGGTTGTCGAAGAAATGCTTCGTCCGCGCATCGTTGACCGCGATCACGGGGAACGCGAGCGCGCCGTCGGCTTCCATCGCCTTCAGGCGGATGACGCCCGTGGTCGTCTCCTCCATCCCGGCGATGATGTCGCCGAGCTGCTCGCGCCGGGCGCTGTGGAGGACGCCGATCACGTCGGCTCCGTCATCCATCGTCAGCTGCGGCTTGTGATCGACGGCAGCCTCGATGTGCGAGTAGTAGGTCTCGTTGTCCTCGCCCTTGATGGCGAAAACCGAGATGTCGAACTCGTCGACGAGCGCCGCGGCGACGTCGTCCTGCGTCGAGAGCGGGTTCGAGGCGCACAGCACGACATCTGCTCCCCCGGCCTTGAGCGTCCGCATCAGATTTGCGGTCTCGGAGGTCACGTGGAGGCAGGCGGCGATGCGGTAGCCGGCAAGCGGCTGCTCGCGCTCGAACCGCTCGCGAATCGCTTGCAGCACCGGCATCTGCCGGTCCGCCCACATGATGCGCCGCACGCCCTCGGGGGCGAGTGACAGGTCTTTCACGTCGTGTCTCTTGGTCGTAGCCATGAATCCTTCCTCGTTGAGTCGCGGGGGAGTGTAGTCCGGGCTTTCTCGATCAGGCCGCTAGCAGCCGCTCGTGCTTGCGCTGCTCCCATTCGACCCAGGAGCTCGCGTCCTCACCCGCGGCGAGGAACGCGTCGACCGCGACCCGGAGCTCCGGGTCGCGCCGCAGCCGGCGGGCGAAGGCGAGCTCGGCGAGCTCGAGCCCGAACCGGCGGCGGAGGTCACGCAGGTTCCGCAGGCGGTTCACCTCGGAGAGCCCGTAGAGGCGATAGCCCGAGGGGGTGCGCTGTGGCGCGACGAGCCCGTTGTCCTCCAGGTAGCGGAGCATGCGCGCCGACCAACCGGTCTCACGGGCGGCGGCGCCGACGGTCAAGGGCTTCTGCACGGCAGAACCTTACCAGAAGCGTGTGAAGGTAGCGCTGGGCCTAGGCGCCGGAGGTTCCCTCGCGCCCGTAGGCATCCTCGAGCCGCACGACGTCGTCCAGCTGGGGCGTGGACACCTCGAGGATCGTCGTGTCCTCGATCGCGGTCACCCGGTGCACCGTCCCGGGCACATAGTGGAAGGCGGCGCCGGGGCCGATCACCTCCTGCTTCAGCATCGTCTCCCCCACCTCGCCGAGCTCGAGCTTCGCGCGGCCCGACTGCACGAGCCACGATTCATCCTTCTCGCGATGGAACTGGAGCGAGAGTGCATGGCCGGCCTTCACGAAGAGGACCTTGCCGCAGTAGACGTCCGTCAGGGCCCAGATCAGCTCGTAGCCCCAGGGCTTGTCGACCTTCCTCACGTCGAAGGCCCACCGGTCCAGCATGTCGATGTTCGGAGAGTCGACGCCCATCGGCTCCGATCCTCTCATCCAGCGGTCACTCAAGCCACTCCGGATGCGACTCGACGTGCTCCGAGGCGGTCCGCAATTCCTTGGGCGTGTTCACCGTGAGCCAGAGGCCACCGTGGCGGAACGCGCGCAGACGGCCCTCGGCGGCGAGCTCCGGGAACGTCGACGACTCGTGGTCGCCCTTCTCCGGGAACCGCTCGATCGCCTCCTCCGAGAGGACATAGGCACCGCAGTTGACCCAGAACGACACCTGACCGCCCTCCCGGAAACCGTGGACGCGGTCGTCGTCGTCCACATCGACGAGGCCGAACTGCGACCTGGGCTGCGCCACCGCAATGGTGGCGAGCGCGTCGCCGGCCCTGTGCGCCGCCAGCAGGCCCGCGTAGTCGAGATCGACGAGCTCGTCACCGTTCAGGGCGAAGACTTCCCCCCGGCCGGTGCGCAAGGTCGCGGCGAACTTGATCCCACCGCCGCGCCCGAGCCGCTCTTGCTCTTCCGCCACCACGATCTCCGGGCCGAGGCCCGCGAGCTCAGAGGCGAACAGGGAGCCCTGGCCGGCAGCGCACGCGAAGATCACGCGAGTGACGCCGGCGCGCGCCAATCGACCTACCTGGTACGCCGCGAGCGGCTTCCCGGCGACCTCGACGAGTGCCTTCGGTCGCCCGCCGGCGGCGTCGCCGAGCCGCTCCGCCTTGCCCCCGGCGAGGATGATCGCCTCCACGCCGGAGCTCAAGCCTCCTGGGCGGCCTGCGGCTCGCGCGTCTCGGGAAGAACGTCGGTGAGGGACGTCGGGCGGCCGATGCCTTCGTAGGCAAAACCGGCAAGACGAGTCTCTTCGGGGTCGAGCAGGTTGCGTCCGTCGATGATCAGCGGGTTCGCCATCGCCTCGCGCGTCTTGGCCGTAGCGAGGCCCTTCAGCTCGACCCACTCGGTCACGATCACGGCGGCATCTGCACCGCGAACGGCGTCCGCCACGGTCTTCGCGACTTCGACGCCCTTGGGCAGCTTCGTCCCGTCGGCGACGGGGTCCCACGCACGCACCTCGGCACCCTCGGCCAGCAGGCGCGAGGCCAGGACGATCGACGGCGCCTCACGCATGTCGTCCGTGTCGGGTTTGAAGGCGAGCCCGAGCAACGCGATCTGCTTTCCACGAAGCGAGCCGAGATGCCGCTTCAGCTTCCCGATCACCCGGCGCTTCTGCAGCTCGTTCACCTCGATCACTGCGGAGAGCAGCTGGAAGTGGTAGCCCGAGTTCGAGGCGAGCTGCTTGAGCGCCAGCGAATCCTTGGGGAAGCAGGAGCCCCCGTAGCCGATGCCCGCGCGCAGAAAGTGCGGCCCGAGCCTGCGATCGAGCCCGATGCCCTCCGCGACCTTCACCACGTCCGCCCCGGTGGCCTCGCAGACGTTCGCGATCTCGTTGATGAACGAGATGCGGGTCATGAGGAACGCGTTCGCGGCGAGCTTGATCATCTCGGCGGAATTCACGTCGGTCCGCACGATCGGTGCTTCGATCGCCGAGTACAGCGCGGCGACGGCGTCGCGGTCGGCCGGCTCGTACGCGCCGATGACGATCCGGTCGGGCTCCATGAAGTCGCGCACTGCGCGCCCTTCGGCGAGGAACTCGGGATTGGAGACATAGCCGACGTGGTTGAGGCCGCGCTGGTCGAGGCCTGCGCGCACCTTCTCGCCGGTCCCGACGGGCACGGTCGACTTCATCACGAGCACAGGTCGCCCCTGGAGCTCGGGCAGCTCGTCGACGACCGTCCAGACGCGCGACAGGTCGGCATCGCCGGAGTAGGTCGGCGGCGTGTCGACGCAGACGAAGAGAAATTCACAGTCGGCGAGCTCGGTCACGTCGAGCGTGTAGGTCAACCGGCCCGCGTTGCGCTCGAGCAGCTCGGGCACGTCCTCTTCGTGGAACGGGACGTGACCTTCCCTCAGAGCTGCGATCTTCTCGGGGACGACATCGCGAATGACGATGTCGTGGCCGAGCTCGAGCCAAGCAGACACCCGTGACGAGGCCGACCCAACCGGCGCCGAAGATGCCAACCTTGCTCACGGGATCGCAGTCTACTTTCCGCTTGTTAGAGGTTTGAGACCCTTCGCGATCGCGAGCATGGTCTCGTTGGACAGATCGTCCAGCAGCGTGTTGACGACCCAGTAGGTTGCGCCGTGGGCGTGCAGCACCACCATGTGCAGGTGCGAGCCCGAGTAGTACAGATCGAACTCACGCCCACCGAGATCGTGCCGGAAGCTCTTGTCGGTGAGCGCGGGCGCGCCGCTCCAGTCGGTCTCCTCGACGCCCCAGTACGTGTTGCCGTCGTGGAAGACGAGCCGAACAGCACGATGACCCCCTCGCCGGTCCATCCAGTACTGGCGCACCGGCACGTCGCCCGGCAGCGTGTCGGGGTACGAGTTGCGCTCGAGCACCGTCGGCACCATCAGTGGGAAGTTCACCTTGTGCGCCAGGGGCTTCAACAGGTCGGTTGCCGGCGCCGCGTCGTACCGCACGAACGCAGGCTGGTGCACCGGGATGTTCGCCTGCGGAGCCGGCGCGATCGAACCGTGGAAGGCGCTCCCGAGCACGACCAGGAGCATCGAGCCCGGGTCGAGGGCGAGTAGGCCCGCGCGACGCGGCAGCTTGGCGATGTCGGCCGGCTGCATCAGGTTCTGCAGGGAGGTCGCGGCGAGCTTCGATCCCTTCTGCGCCGGGTCGTAGTAGATCACCGAGTGGAACCTCGCCGGACCGTTTGCGGAGACGCCGTTCGGCGGCGTCTGCGTGACGTAGCCCCGCTGGGCGAGCAGGTAGGACGTGTTCGCTGCGGCGCCCTGCACGCCGCTGCCGTTCAGCACGGTGACGGAGACCGACGACGGCGGCGGTGCCTTCTGCTTCAGCTTCGTACCGAGCGCCGCCGCATTCGCCGCTTTCGGGGCACTCACGTCGGGGTTCGCGAACTGATCCACGGCGGCCTGAATGTCGCTCGACGATGCCGTGCAGCCGAGGCTGCATTGCACGTTCTCGATCTTCTGCTGGAAGAGGTGCCCCGGCGGAAGTGACTGCGCGAAGAGCGCATAGGAGATGACCTGCTCGCCCTGCAGCGCATGGCCGCCTTCGCCGACCTCGATGTTGTGCGTGATCGTGTTGACCAGGCTCGGCAGCTCGGTGAACGAGAAATTGTGCGCGACCTGATCCTTGAACGCGCGCACGAACTCTTGCTGGCGGGCGAGGCGGTACAGGTCGGAGTCGGTGTGGCGGAACCGAACGAAGTCCAGCGCTTGCTGACCGTCGAGCCGCTGGTAGCCGGGCTGAAGGTCGATGTTCGCGTAGTTGTCGTAGGCCGACCCGGTGTTCTTGTTGTAGTAGCGGCGGTCGACGTCCATCCAGACGCCGTGCAACTTGTCGACGACCTCCTTGAAGCCGTGGAAGTTGACGGTGATCAGATAGTTGATCGGAAGCGAGGTCAGATGCTTGATCGTCAGCACGGTGCCCTTGGAGCCGCAGCGCGAGTAGGCGGAGTTGATGCGGTCCGTCGTGACGACATGGCCGACGGAATCGGAGGCAGACGAGCCGCAATAGATCGGTACGTCGAGATCGCGGGGGAACGACAGCAACGAGATCGTCTTCGTCTCCGGATCGGCGCGAATCAGCATCAGCGTGTCGGAGAGCGACGGCCGGTTCGACTCGATGCCCGCTCGATGGTCGTAGCCGATCACGAGCGCGATGGCAGCGTGATGCGCAACCGGGATGTCGAGGCTCCGGGCGGCGCGGACCACGTCCGGCGTGTGTGCACGAACGCTCGCGACGGATTGATGGAAGTAGAGGTACGAGCCGCCGGCGACCGCGATCACGAACGACAAGAGGGCGAGAAACGTTCCGACCAGGATGCGGCGGAGCAGGCCGAGCCCGGTACGTCCCGGCGGTGGCGGCTGCCGGTAGCGCGTGACCGCGCTGACGGTCCCCGGTGGGAAGACAGCAGCGCCGTTGCCGTTTGCACTGGCGGCTCTACCGACCCCTCTCTTCAATGTCGTCCGCATAAAAACGTATGCGGCGCCCTTTGGGCGCCCGCGGGATCAGGATAGCCGAGTGGCCGGAGGGCCTATCCGAGGCTCGCGCCGAGCCAGCGTTCCGCCTCGGATAGAGCGATGCCGCGTCGGGCGGCGTAGTCCTCCACCTGGTCGCGTCCGATCCGGCCCACGGCGAA
Source organism: uncultured Thermoleophilia bacterium (assembly GCA_963703445.1). GTDB lineage: Bacteria > Actinomycetota > Thermoleophilia > Gaiellales > Gaiellaceae > PALSA-600. The sequence continues at coordinate 70,969 of CAVPEK010000002.1, forward strand.
ATACCGCGATTGCGGGTGGTGGAAGTAGACACCGCTCACCGCGGCTGCCGGGCGCATCGCGTAGGTCTCGGTCAACGCCAGATCTGCCTTCTCGGCACCGAGCAGGTCGAAGAGCTTGCCCTTCTCGCTGTGATCCGGGCAGGCCGGATACCCGAATGCCGGTCGGATCCCGCGGAAGTTCTCCTTGAGAAGATCCTCCTCCGAGAGATGCTCGTCGGGCGCGTACCACTCGCGCCGCACACGCTGGTGCAGGAACTCGGCGAAGGCCTCGGCAAGACGGTCGGCCAACGCCTTCACGGCGATCGACGAGTAGTCGTCGTGCGCCGCCTCGTACCGGGCCGAGAGATCCTCGGCCCCGTGGATCCCGACGGCGAACGCTCCCATGTAGTCGTCCGCGGGCGCAACGTAGTCGGCCAGGCAGCGGTTCGGGCGCTCGTCGCCGTGATCCGCTTGCTGCCGCAGGAACGAGAAGCGGACACCGTCGATCACGACGTCGTCGCCCTCGGCGTGAGCCGGCCAGAATCCGTAGATGCCAACGGCGCGCAGCGACGCTCCCTGGAGGATCTCGCGCAGGAGCGACCTGGCATCGTCGTAGAGCTCCTGGGCCGCCGGGTTGGCGAGGATCGCCGGGAACTTGCCCTTGAGCTCCCAGGCGTGGAAGAAGAACTGCCAGTCGATGAACGGGACGAGATCGGCCAGCGGGGGCTGGACGAGGCGGGCGCCCACGAACGGCGGCGCGGGTGCAGCGCTATGGGTGGCCTTGACCCGGTTCGATCGTGCCCGGGCGAGCGGCAGCAGTGGCTTCCGGACCTTCTCGGCGTGCTGGATGCGAAGGCGCTCCTGCAGCGCGCGGTTCTCGGTATCGAGCGCCGTGCGCCGCTTTGGATCGATCAACGCCGCCACGACGTCGACCACCCGGCTCGCATCGAGCACGTGCACGGTCTCGTTCTCGTACTCGGGCGCGATCTTGACCGCCGTGTGCTGGCGTGACGTGGTCGCGCCGCCGACCATCAGAGGCAGCTCGAGCCGGCGTCGGTCCATCTCGCGCGCGACATCGACCATCTGGTCGAGCGACGGCGTGATCAATCCAGAGAGCCCGACGATGTCGACCTGCTCCGCCTCGGCGGTGTCGAGGATCTTCTCCGGCGGCACCATCACGCCCAGGTCGATGACGTCGTAGTCGTTGCAACCCAGCACGACACCGACGATGTTCTTCCCGATGTCGTGCACGTCGCCTTTCACGGTCGCGAGCAGCACCTTGCCCTGCGCGCCGTGGGTGCCGTCCTTCTCGTCCTCCATGTACGGCTGCAGGTACGCGACCGCGCGCTTCATCACCCGGGCGGACTTCACGACCTGCGGCAGGAACATCCGGCCGGAGCCGAACAGGTCGCCGACGACGCGCATGCCGTCCATCAGCGGGCCTTCGATCACGTCGAGCGGCCGCTTGGCGGTCTGGCGCGCCTCTTCGGTGTCGTCCTCGATGAAGTCGACGATCCCGTGCACGAGCGCGTGCTCGAGCCGCTTGCCGACCGGCCCCTCGCGCCAGCGCAGGTCGAGCTCGCGCCTCGTCCCCTCGCCCCGGAACCGGTCGGCGATCTCGACGAGGCGCTCCGTCGCGTCCGGCCGCCGGTTGAAGAGCACGTCCTCGACACGCTCCTTCAGCTCCGGCTCGATGTCCTCGTAGACCGCGAGCTGCCCGGCGTTGACGATTCCCATGTCGAGACCGGCGCGAATCGCGTGGTAGAGGAACGCCGCATGCATCGCCTCGCGCACGACGTCGTTGCCGCGGAAGGAGAAGCTGAGGTTCGAGATTCCGCCCGAGGTGCGGACGCCGGGACAGCGCTCCTTGATCCTGGGCAGGCACTCGAGGAACGCGCGCGCATAGTCGTCGTGCTCTTCGATCCCGGTCGCGACCGCGAGCACGTTCGGGTCGAACACGATGTCCTCGGGCCGGAAGCCGACCTCGCCGACGAGCAGGTCGTAGGCGCGGCCGCAGATCGCGACACGGCGCTCGACCTCGGTGGCCTGGCCTTCCTCGTCGAACGCCATCACGACGACGCCCGCGCCGTAGTCGCGGATGCGCCGCGCGTGGTGCAGGAACTCGTCTTCGCCTTCCTTGAGCGAGATCGAGTTGACGATGCCCTTTCCCTGCAGGCACTGGAGCCCGGCCTCGATCACGGTCCACTTCGAGCTGTCGACCATCACGGGCAGGCGTGCGACCTCGGGCTCGGTGGCGATCACGTTGAGGAAGGTCCGCATCGCCTGCTCGCCTTCGAGCAGGTCCGCGTCCATGTTCACGTCGATCAGGTTTGCGCCACCGCGAACCTGCTCGAGCGCGACGTCGACCGCGGCGTTGAAATCGTCTGCTTCGATCAGACGGCGGAAGCGTGCGGAGCCGGTGACATTCGTGCGCTCGCCGATCAGCACGAAACCGGTGTCCTCCCCGATCTCGAACGGCTCGAGGCCGCTGAACCGCGGCGAGCGCCGCGGCAACGGGACCGCACGCGGTTCGAGGCCCCCCATAGCCGCCGAAATCGCCTTCGTGTGCTCGGGCGTCGACCCGCAACAGGATCCGGCGATGTTGAGGAAGCCGTCGCGCGCGAACTCGTGCAGAAGCGCAGACGTGACGTCCGGCGTCTCGTCGTAGCCGCCGAACGCGTTCGGCAGGCCGGCGTTCGGATGCGCGGAGGTGAGACAGGATGCGATTCGCGAGAGCTCGGCGACGTACGGGCGCATCTCACGGGCCCCGAGCGCGCAGTTGACGCCGACGATCAGGGGGGCCGCGTGCTCGATCGACGTCCAGAAACCGTCGATCGTCTGCCCGCTGAGTGTTCGGCCGGACAGATCGACGATCGTCACGCTGATCCAGAGGGGAAGTTGGGGAGCGACCTCGCGCGCTGCTACCAGCGCCGCCTTCGCGTTCAGCGTGTCGAAGATCGTCTCGATCAGCAGCAGGTCGGCGCCGCCGTCGGCCAGCCCGCGAATCTGCTCGGAGTAGGTCTCGACGACCTGGTCGAAGGTGTGTGTGCGGTAACCGGGATCGTCCACGCGCGGGCTCAGCGAGAGCGTGATGTTCAACGGGCCGACCGAGCCGGCAACGAAACGGTCGGGCCCGGCGGCAGCGCGGGCGATGCTCGCGCCGGCGACGTTCAGGTCGTAGACCGAATCCTCGAGCCCGTAGTCGGCCTGGCCGATGGAGGTCGCCGTGAAGGTGTTGGTCGTGGTGATGTCGGCGCCGGCGGCGAAGTACGCGTCGTGCACCGACCGAACGATCTCCGGCTGCGTCAGGTTCAGCAGGTCGGGATCGTTGAGCAGGTCGCGTGGATGATCCGCGAAGCGCTCGCCCCGGAAATCGGCCTCCTTGAGCCCGCGGTTCTGCAGCAGGACGCCCCAGGCGCCGTCGAGCACGAGGATGCGCTCCTCGGCGAGGCGTCTGATCTCGTGGGCGACGTTGCGGTCGGTCATGAGCTCTTTAGGCGTTTGGTGACCCGGTCGCCAAGCTGCTTTTCAAAGCTTTCCGGGACTTGGATCCTAGCGAACGGGGCCCGACACCAGAGTGTCGGGCCCGAGGCTCACGAGCGGCCGGCGACCGCGAGCTGGTTCTCGGCGTGACGGAGGCGCTGCTCGATCTGCCAGCGGTCCGCGGTCGAGTCGCCCCGGTCGATCGCCTCGAGCTCGGCCTGTGCCGCCTCGAGCTGCTGCCGCGCGCGTGCGTCGTCGATCACGCTCGCCTCGACGGCATCGTCGACGAGCGCGATCGCGCGATCCTGCAGCACCTGGAAGAAGCCGGGCCCGGTCGCGAACTCGAGCACCTCGCTGTCGCTGACGTGCACGCGCGTCGAGCCCGCCTTCAGCGTCGCGATCAGGGGCGCATGCCGCGCCAGCACTCCGATCTCGCCGGCCGCGCCGGGCACGATCAGCATCTGGGCGTCCCCTTCGTACGCCGGCCCGTCGGGCGTCACGACGGAGACGGAGAACTCGCGACGATCGGCCATCCGCTCAGGCGGCCGCGCCGGCCATCTGCTTCGCCCGTTCGACCGCGCCCTCGATCGGGCCGACCATGTAGAACGCCTGCTCAGGCAGGTCGTCGTGCTGGCCGGCGAGGATCTCCTGGAAGCCGCGGATCGTGTCCTCGAGCTTGACGTACTGGCCCGGTGTGCCCGTGAACTGCTCGGCGACGAAGTTCGGCTGCGACAGGAAGCGCTGGATCTTGCGTGCGCGCTGCACCGTCAGACGGTCTTCGTCGGAGAGCTCCTCGATGCCGAGGATGGCGATGATGTCCTGCAGGTCCTTGTAGCGCTGCAGCACCTCCTGCACCTGAGTCGCCGTCGCATAGTGCTCGTCGGAGACGATCCCGGGCTGCAGTGCGCGCGAGGTCGAGTCGAGCGGGTCGACGGCCGGATAGATGCCCTGCTCGACGATCGCCCGGGACAGGGTGGTCGTCGCGTCGAGGTGCGCGAAGGTCTGCGCGGGCGCCGGGTCGGTCAGGTCGTCCGCGGGGACGTAGATCGCCTGCACGGAGGTGACGGCGCCCTTCGTCGTCGAGGTGATGCGCTCCTGGAGCTGCCCCATCTCGGTCGCGAGGGTCGGCTGATACCCGACGGCGCTCGGCATGCGGCCGAGCAGCGCCGAGACCTCGGACCCTGCCTGGACGAAGCGGAAGATGTTGTCGATGAAGAGCAGCACGTCCTGGCCCTGGTCGCGGAAATACTCCGCCATCGTCAGCCCGGAGAGGCCGACGCGCAGCCGCGCTCCCGGCGGCTCGTTCATCTGCCCGTAGCAGAGCGCGACCTTGTCGAGCACGCCCGACTCCTCCATCTCGAGCAGCAGGTCGTTGCCCTCGCGGGTGCGCTCGCCGACGCCCGAGAACACGGACACGCCGGAGTGCTGGCGGGCGATGTTGTGGATCAGCTCCTGGATCAGCACCGTCTTGCCGACTCCGGCGCCTCCGAAGAGGCCGATCTTCCCGCCGCGCACGTACGGGGCGATCAGGTCGATCACCTTGATGCCGGTCTCGAAGATCTCGACCTTCGGCGTCAGGTCGGCGAACGCCGGTGGGTCGCGGTGGATCGACCAGCGTTCGGCGTCCTTCGGCGCCTCCTTGTCGTCCACGGGATCCCCGAGGACGTTCCAGACGCGGCCGAGGGTCACGTCGCCCACCGGCACGGAGATCGGCCCACCCGTGTCGAACACGTCAGTGCCGCGCGCGATCCCGTCGGTCGCGTCCATCGCGACTGCGCGCACCCGGTCGTCGCCGAGATGCTGCTGCACCTCTGCGATCAGGTCGGTGCCGTCGGGCCGCGGGATGCGCAGCGCCGAGTAGATCTCGGGCAGCTTGCCGGGGAAGACGGCGTCGACGACGACGCCCTTGATCTCGAGCAGCTTGCCGGTATTCGAGTTGCCATTCGTCGACACGTCTAGAGCTCCTGGACGGGTGAGGGTGTGAGTTCCGGGCCGCGCCGGGCGCGGCGTACGCGCGCCAGCAGCCTGGGCAGGCGCAGCCTAGCGGAACGCTCGTCCGGAGCGAAGTGCCAACGGAGCTCGGCTCGTCTCAATCCTGCCGACACACGGTCGGCGTGATCGAGGGCTCAGACGAACGAGCTCACAGGGTTGGGGAGCACTCCGGGCCTCCTCTCAACTCGACGGTTGGCCGCGCACGAAGTACGCCCGCACTCCGAATGCGCCGATCGGGCAGGCCCCGCCGATGCAGTCGTGCGTACTGACGAGCAGGATGCCGCACGTGCGGGTCCGGCTGTGGCACGACCCTTCGAAGTGCCCGAACTTCCACCCCGCCGCCGGTGTCGAGTGGAGCTCGACGCGGGAGTGCTCCGGGAAGATCGCCCGGCAGACTCCCGGACAATGGATGCCGCGCGGCGTGCTCGTCACGGTGCCCTGTCCGTGGTTCGCGACGAACACCACCATTCGCAAGCTGTTCGGGGCCGCGGACGACGACACCGCAAGCACCCCTGCGACGACCAGCGCCCCGAGCACCCGGACGAACAACGTCACAACCGACACATTAGCTGGCCCACGGTTTCCTATACGGAAATCCGCGGCTGCTAGATTCGAGCCATGCCCCGGCTTGGACAGTCGGCGAGGGCACGGAGGCGCCTTTTCCGCGGCGGCCTCCTCGGCGGCGTGGTCGCAATCGTCGCCCTGGTGGTCATCCTGATCCCGAATCACCAGCCTCCGAGCCCAAAACCGAGCGGAAACGAGGGGCCTGCCCAGCTTGCTTCGGCGGCTGCCTTACAGGTCTCCCCCGCCGACCGGCGGGCGATCAACCGCACGCTCGATCGCTTCGTCCCGGCCGGCGTGGCGCGGAAGTCGCCCGCGAGGGCCTGGGCTCTGGCAGGCCCGGAGCTCAAGACCGGTTCGACCCTGGCGGCCTGGAAAGCCGGCAACTCGCCGATCCCGTACTACCCCGTTCTCGAAAAGACCTTTCACACGTGGCGGATCATCGACGTCGGCCCGCGATACGTCGTCTTCAACCTGCTGGTGCATGCCCAGCCCAAGGCGCACCTTGGCTCGTATGTCTTCTCGGGCGAGGTCGTGAAGCGGGGCAACCAGTGGCTCGTGAATCGCATGTACACGATCGCGATCATGAATCCGGTCACGAAGAAGACGCATGAGGTCGGGCCTGCTGATTTCGTGGCGCCGCCGCCCAGCTCGCAGACCCCGAACGGGAAGTCGACGCTCCGAATCGGGATCATCCCGGTGATCTCGATCCTGTCTCTGATCGTGCTGATCCCGCTCTCGTTCGGGGTGATCGCGCTGCTTCGAGCGCGCCGTTGGCGCCGCATGGTGCGTGCGAACGCCCGAACCGAGCTGCCGCCCCTGCCGTCGGGCTATGGGCCGGGCCGAAGTTAACGTGAAAGCAACATGGCCGAAGGCTAACTTTCGGCTGGTACGTTGGTCTTAAGGGCTATGGCGTCCCCCAGCGGCATCCTCACAAACTTCTTCAACTCACCCCGCAGACAGCGGCGGTTCTTCATCCTGAGCGCGACCGTGTTGGCGCTCGGTGTCGGTGCGTTCCTTGCGATCGTCGTCTTCCGCGGCACGCCGAACGCTTTCACGGACACCCTCTCGAACAAGCCGGCGCAGCTCTACCACCCCGACAAGAAGGTGCCGCTGTCGAAGGAAGAGGTCGCACTGGCCCGGCGGTTCATCAAGACCGCCGTCGAGCGCCGCGACCTCAATGCCGCCTACACGATCGTTCACCCCGACCTCAAGGGCACGCTGACCCGGAAGGAGTGGGACACCGGCAACATCCCGGTGGTCTCCTACCTGGCCGAGAACGCGGACACGGCAGCGTTCAGCGTCGACTACAGCTTCAAGACGTCCGCGCTGCTCGAGATCGACCTCGTCGCGAAGCCCGGCAAGGACCAGCGGCCAGAGCTGCGGTTCTACCTCGGGCTCAAGCGCGAGGGCGGGAAGCCGAACGGCCGTTGGCTCGTGAACTACTGGCAGCCGCACTGGAAGCCTCCGGTGCCGCAGGCCGTCGGCTAAGCAGCCCGAGCGCGCGAGCGGCCGGAGCCGCACGAGAACGAACAGGCCGGCGACCCGGACAGGCCGCGCTGCCACCTCGCCGTCCCGAGGGTTGCTAGACCGGTGTTGAGCTAGACCGGTGTGCTGAAGTAGCCGTGCACCGGGCCGTCGGCGATCGACGCCGGCTGCAGCTTCAGGCGCGGCACTTCGATGCTCGAGTTCGCGCTCGACGGATCGGCCGAGTACGTCGACGAGCACGGGGGCGCCGATCCGCCCGGAGAAGCCCTCCGCCTGACCGGAGCTACCGGTGCGGGCGCCGGGCCACACGAGAACCGCGGCCGCCGCAGCGGCGACGAGGCACGCACTCAGCACGCCGGCTGCCCGCCGGGGGCCGCCACGCTGCTCCGACTCGGAGACGACCACCGGACGTGTGGGCCGCTCCAGCAAGGCGCCCCGCAGAAGCCTGGTCTGCTCCTGCGCATCGCGAGCGAAGGAGTTGCAATCCGGGCAGCCGCGAAGGTGCCGGTCCAGAAGGGCCGACTCGAACGTGGAGAGCATGCCGTCCAGCCGAAGCGAGATTGCCTGGCGGGAACGTTCACAGCGAGCAGGTGTCACACCGAGTTCGACGCCACCAGGCCCTAGGAGTTAGTTAACAAGGTGAATTGCCTAGAACGCCTGATGAGCGGGATCGATCAACGCAGCCACGACGAGGAGCACCAGACCGAGGGCAAAGAGAAAGAGGGCGGTCTGAACCGAGTCGGAGCGTTCCTGGCCGGTGGCCCGGCGAACCCTGCGAGCGCCGAAGACCGGCACCGTCTCCCCCGTACGGTTCACCCCTCGGAGCGGCCCCCGCGCGCCGACCACGAAGCAGCCGGCGAGCAGCGCCACCCCGGCCCCGTAGAGCCCGACGGACACCGCACGGGCGAGGCTGCTTCCGACGAGGAGGCCGATGAGCACCGATACCGCGACGGTCACGCCCGTGATCGTGCCGAGGATGATCGCCATCCGGCGTGCGGCCCGAAGCAGCACAGCCGGCTCCGTGCTAGTCGGCCGCGCCGACCGGGGCGGTCTGGGCCAGCCGCATCTCGTCCTCGGTCATCGGCCAGTGCTCGAGCGGGAAGTGACAGGCGGAAAGATGCGTGGGATCCGCGCCGATCGGCTCGAGCAAGGGCGTGTCCACGTCGCATTTCCCCTCCACGAACCGCGGGCAGCGCGGGTGGAACGGACAGGCCTTCGGCGGGTTGAGCGGGCTCGGAACATCGCCCTGGAGGACGATCGGCTTGCGCGAGCGGCCGAGCTCCGGGTCGGCGATCGGCACCGCGGAGAGCAAGGCCCCTGAGTACGGGTGCTTGGGCTCGCGGTACAGCTGGTCGCGCGAGCCGATCTCGACGGCCTTGCCCAGGTACATGACCATCACACGCTCGGAGACATGACGCACCACGTTGAGGTCGTGCGCGATGAAGATGTAGGTGAGCCCGAAGTCCTTCTGGAGGTCCTTCAGGAGGTTGAGGATCTGCGCCTGCACCGACACGTCGAGTGCCGACACCGGCTCGTCGCAGATGATCAGCTTCGGGTTGATGGCGAGCGCGCGGGCGATGCCGATGCGCTGGCGCTGCCCGCCCGAGAACTCGTGCGGGAAGCGGTTGTAGTGCTCGGAGTTCAGGCCCACGATCTCGAGCAGCTCCTGGACGCGGCGCTTCCGCTCCGCGTCGGTGCCGACACCGTGCACCTCGAGCGGCTCGCCGACGATCGAGCCGACTCGCTTGCGCGGGTTCAACGAGGCGTACGGATCCTGGAACACCATCATCATCTCGCGGCGAATCGGCCGCATGTCGCTCCGGTCGAGCTTGGTGATGTCCTGCCCGTCGAAGATGATCTTTCCGCCGGTCGGCTCGAGCAGCCGCGCGACGCAGCGGGCCATGGTCGACTTGCCGCACCCGGACTCGCCGACGACACCCAGGGTCTCGCCCGTGTTGACGGTGAAGCTGACACCGTCGACAGCCTTGACCGCGCCCACCTGGCGCTGGAAGACAAGCCCCTGTGTGACCGGGAAGTGCTTCTCGAGCCCTTCGACGACGAGCAGTTCACTCATATCGAGTCACCGACCGGCTGCCGAGCTCATGCAGCATCCTCTGCCACCATCGACGCGTGCTTGGCGGACCAGATGCGTGCGCGAGTCTCGTCGTCGAGGTGGCACCGGAAGCGATGCTCGTCGCCGACGGGCGAGGGCCTCAGGTCCGGCAACGTCTCGCTGCACACGCTCATCACGTACTCGCAGCGCGGGTTGAACGGGCACCCGGTCGGCGGATGGAGCAATGACGGAGGCTGGCCGGGGATCTGCTCCAGGCGCCCGCCGGACGAGTTGAGACGCGGCAGGGAGCCGAGCAGGCCCCAGGTGTACGGCATCTCCGGCTTGGCGAACAGATCGTTGACCTTCGACTCCTCGACGACGCGGCCTCCGTACATGACGATCACGTCGTCCGCGAGCTCGGCGACGACACCGAGGTCGTGGGTGATCATCACGATCGCCATCCGGAACTCCTGCTGCAGGCGCTCCATCAGGCGCAGGATCTGCGCCTGGGTGGTCACGTCGAGCGCGGTCGTCGGCTCGTCGGCGATCAGGATCTCAGGGTTGTTGATCAGCGCCATCGCGATCATCACGCGCTGGCGCATACCGCCGGAGAACTGATGCGGATAGCCGTCGACACGCCGTTCGGCGTGCGGGATCTCGACCTGCTTCAGCACCTCGATCGCGCGCTTCCGCGCCTCTTTCTTCGAGACGTCCTGGTGGATCAGGACCGCCTCCTCGAGCTGCCAGCCGATCGTCTTGACCGGGTTCAGCGAGGTCATCGGATCCTGGAAGATCATGCCGATCTTCGACGCCGCGGATCTCACGCATCCGGTTCTGCGAGGCGCCGAGCATCTCCTCGCCGTGCAGCAGGACCGAGCCGGTGACCTCGGACTGCTTCGGGTCGACGAGGCCCATGACGGTGAGGAAGGTGACGCTCTTCCCCGAGCCGGACTCGCCGACGACGCCCGAGCGTCTGGCCCTCGTCGACCGAGAAGCTGACGCCCGAGACGGCCTTGACGACTCCGTCGTCGGTCCGGAAGCGTGTCGTGAGGTCCTTGACCTCGAGGGCGACCGCCATCAGTGGGGTCGGACTCTCGGGTCGAGGAAGCCGTAGCTCACGTCGACGATGAAGTTGAAGACGATCACGCAGATCGTCGAGAAGACGACGATGCCGGTGATCATCGGTAGGTCGTTGAAGTTGTAGGCGTTGATCACCTCGTGACCGAGCCCTGGCAGGTTGAAGATGCTCTCGGTGAAGATCGCGCCGCCGAGCGCGAGGCCGAGATCCATGCCGAGGATCGTCACGACGGGAAGCATGCTGTTCCGGAGCACGTGCTGCACCATGACGCGGCTCTGCGAGGCGCCCTTGGCGCGCGCGGTCCGCACGTAGTCCTCGGACATCGTCTCCATCACGTTGGCTCGGACCAGGCGGACGTAGAGCGCCGCGAACAGGATCATGAAGGTGATCCAGGGCAAGATCAGGTGGTAGGCCCAGTTGACTGGGCCGCTGCATTGCGCGCCCACCGTGCCCGGGAAGAAGTTGCAGTAGCCGGCGATCGGGGTGAGGTGCAGCCGGTAGCCGAAGACGTAGGAGAGGATCAGGCCGATCCAGACCGGGTGCGCGGAGATGCCGATGAGCACGAAGGTCATCGAGAAGCGGTCCATCAGCGACCGCGGCCGCAGCGCGGAGAGGATGCCGATCGGGATCGAAAGCGAGAGCCAGAAGACTGCGCCGCCGAACACGAGCGAAGCCGTGACGGGCGCGTCCTTGGCGATGGTCGAGTCCACGCTCTGACGGTTCACGAACGAGTGACCGAGCGAGCCGTGGCCGATCAGGTGCCAGACGAAGCGAAGGTACTGCCGCCAGATCGGCTGGTCGAGGTGCAGGAAGTGGCGGACGCGGGCGATGTCGGCCGGGGTGGCGGACTTGCCTGCGGCGAGTGCGGCTGGGTCGGCGGGAATCACCCAGAAGATCACGTACGTGATGATCGTGGCCACGAAGAACAAGAAGATGGCCCAGAAGATCCGCCGGATGAGAAACTGTGTCATGTCGATCGTCTTCTCGCTGTCTGGGGACGAGAGGCCGGTTGGGGCTGGAGAGGCGCCCGAGGACGCCTCTCCAGCCTTGCTACCGGATGCTGCATCTTACGTTGGGGCTAGCCGACCGCCAAGGCGTTGAGGTACGGCGCGCCGAAGTACGAGCTGTAGATCCAGTTCTTCGTCCGTGCACTGACGAAGTACCGGTTGGTCGCGATCAGGTACGGCACCACCGGTGCGTACTTGACCATCAGCTGCTGGTCGAGCTTGGCATACGCCGCGGCGCGAGGAGCACCGGAGAGCGCGGAAGCCTTGTCGAGGCCCTTGTTGAAGGCCGCAGCGTTGAAGTACGTGTAGTTGTTGTTGTTCGCGGCCTGGATCTTGCGGCCGTCGAACAGCACGTTCAGATAGTCGAACGGGTCGAAGTAGTCGGCGCACCAGCCGCCGTTGGTGACGAAGTTGTAGTTGGTGCCCTTGGTCTGGATCACCTGGTAGTAGTTCGTCGCCGGCGTCGGGACGTCGTTGATCTTGAACCCGACCTGCTTGAGGTTGTACTCGGCGACCTGTGCACGGTTCGTCGAGTAGGAGCTCGTGGTGTGCACGACGTTCAGCGTCGGAGCAGAAGCAATCGCGGAGCCACCGACCTGCTTGGCCTTCGCGACGTCAGCGCCCTTGATCGCGTACGCACTGAACTTCTTGTAACCGGGGATGCCGGGGACCAGGATCTGGTCAGTCCGCGCGCCGGCATATGCGCCGAGCAGGCGAACCTGGGCCGGACGGTCGATCGCCCAGTTGACGGCCTTCCGGAGGCTCACGTTGTTGAACGGAGCACGGGCGGTGTTCATGCCCATGTAGTCCACGCACGACGTGGCGCCCACGAAGAAGCGGCCCTTGTTGATGCCGTAGGACGCGGCGAGGTCCGACGCCGCCGTCGGCGGGATGCCGCCGAGGTCGAAGTCGGCCTGGCCGGCCTTGATCTGGAGCAGGGACTGATCGACGTTCACGTTGGGGGTGATGACGATCTGGTCCGGGTTGGCCGGGCGGTCACCCTTGTAGTACGGGTTGCGCGCCAGCACCGTGCTGCGGCCCGGGTCACGGCTCTTGATGTAGTACGGGCCGGCGGCCGGATAGGTGTTCAAGCCGTCGGCCGAGTACGGCATGTTCGGCTTGACCGCCGTGAACCACTGCATCGAGAGGATCGAGACGAAGGTCGCGTTCGGCTTGACGAGATGGAACGTCAGCTTCTGGCCCTTCGCGGTGATGCCCGAGATGTGCTGGGTCTTGCCGGCGAGGAAATCAGCGCCGCCCACGACCGTGTTCTGCAGGTCGAGGTTGACGCCGAGCGGCGAGCCCATCTTCGGGCTCAGGATCCGCTCCCACGCCCGCTGGTACGCCGCAGCAGTCACCGGCGTGCCGTCACTGAACTTCAGGCCTGAACGGATGCGTGAACGTGTAGGTCTTCCCGTCCTTCGAGACGGTCGGGAAGGCCGTGGCGGCCTGCGGATACAACTGGCTGCCTGCGGCACCCGACTTCTCCGGGAAGCTCACGAGCTGCATCGCAGTCGAGAAGAGCATCGTCCCAGTCGTCGGTGCGGTAGGCGAGCTGCGGATCGACGAAGTCGAAATCGGCATTCGCCTCATTCACCCTCAACGTCCCGCCCTTGGTGACGCCCGCCTTGCCCGTCCGCTGGGACGCCGAACTGGCGGCTCCCACGGTCGTGGCGGCAACGAGCAACGCTACTCCCATCACGAGCATAAACAGGGAGAGCATCTGCTTCTTGCGCATATGACTCCTTCCTCTTCCTCTGACGGACCCGCTCGCCCCTGACGAGCGGCGCCGCATGGTAACAGGGCTGTTACAAGACACCAGCTTGCGACTACGACGCTGCCGCGCACGAATAGTTAGCTCGTCCGGGGGGCTACTCCTGCTTCCTGCCGGGGGTCTCTAGATCCGGGCGCGCGGGTCGAAAGCGTCGCGCAAACCGTCGCCGAGGAGGTTGAAGGCGAAGGTCGTCATGAGGATGAAGAGGCCCGGCCAGACCATCAGCCACGGCTGGGTGAGGTAGTAGTCGGGGGCCGCCGCGAGCAGGTTGCCCCAGCTCGCCGTCGGCTGCTCGATCCCGAGGCCGAGGAACGAGAGCCCCGCCTCGGCGATGATGTTCGAGGCGATGATCAGGGTCGAGTAGACGATGATCGGCGCCACGAGGTGCGGCAGCAGGTGCGACCGCATGATGCGGAAGTCACTCGCACCGGTCATCCGGGCCGCCTCGACGAATTCCTTCTCGCGCAGCGACAGGACGACGCCGCGAATGATCCGGGCCGGGTAGAACCAGCCGAAGACGGCGAAGATCAGGGCGAGCGTGAAGACGCCTGGGGCCAGGAAGCCAAAGGTGATCTGGTTCAGCGTGTTCCCGGCCACGACGCGGATCGCGATGATGAAGAGCAGGAACGGGAAGACCATCACGATCTCGATCAGCCGCGAGACGACCGTGTCGACCCAGCCGCGGAAGTAGCCGGCCATCAGCCCCATGATCACTCCGAGCCCGACCGACCAAGCCGTCGCGAGCAGTGCCACCTCGAGGGAGGTCTGCGCGCCGTAGAGCAGGCGGAGGAAGAGATCGCGGCCGAGGCTGCCGTCTGCGCCGAGCGGCAGCAGCGTGGTCGTGAAGTGTCCGCTCGCACCCGGATACGGCGCCGTGCTGATGTGCGTCCACGGCCCGACCGGCGCCAGCGAGTGCGGGTCGACGCCGTCCGCGAAGATGTCGTTCGGGCCGTGCCCGAGGATGTGCGCGAAGATCGGCGCGAGCACGAACGAGCTGAAGAGCAGGAAGACGATGAAACCGACGCTGAGCACCGCGAGCCGGTCGCGCCTGAACCGGCTCCACACGAGCTCCCAGTAGCCGCGGGCCTTGACGGCCTGGGCTGCGCCCGACCGGCGCAATGTCGACCGGAACGGCGTCGCCGGGCCCGAGGTCGATCTTGTCGACGCTGGTGCTCACGAGACCCGGAACATTACAGGGCCGCAGGACAGAATAGGCGCCATTTGCCCGTGTGACGCCAAGTTTCGGAGAAAGTTAGTGCGAATTGCGATTAGCCGGACAGGGCGTCGGCGCCTGCGACGACCTCGAGGATCTCCTGGGTGATCTCGGCCTGCCGCGCGCGGTTCATCGCGAGCGTCAGGCTGTCGATCAGCTCTCCGGCTGCCTTCGAGGCGTTCCGCATCGCGGTCATCCGGGCGCCCTGCTCCGAGGCGGCCGACTCGAGCAGCGCGCGGTAGAGCTCCGTCTCGACATAGACCGGCAGGAGCCGGGCCAGGATCTCCTGGGGCTCGGGCTCGTAGATGAAGTCCGGAGTGTGGCCGGGAACGTCCTCTTCGGCCTCGGCCGCCTCCGCGATCAGCTCCTGGGAGATCGGGAGCAGCTCGCGAACGGTCACCCGCTGCGTGAGCGCCGAGACGAATGCGTTGTAGACGACCACGACCCGGTCGACCTCGCCGTTGACGAACGCCTCGGAGACGGCATGGGCCAGCACCTGCGCGTCGCGGTACGCAGGCCGCTCGCTGAACCCCGTCCACGACTGGATGACGTTCAGCCGGCGAAAGCGAAGCGTCGACGCGGCCTTGCGGCCCGTGCTGAACCACACGACCTCCTGGCCGGCGGCCTGCGCCTCGCGCTGGAGCGCGAGCGCGCGGCGGATCACCTGCGCGTTGAACCCGCCGGCGAGGCCGCGGTCGGCCGAGATCGGGCACGATCGCGACCTTCTGCACGTTCTCGCGCCGCTCGAGCAGCGGCAGCCGCACCGCGCCTGCGGCCTGCGAGACCCCGGCCATCAGCTCGAGCATCCGGTCCGCGTAGGGCCGCATGGCCTCGATGCGCTGCTGCGAGCGCCGCAGGCGGGCGGAGGCGACGAGCTCCATCGCCTTCGTCACCTTGCGGGTGTTCGTGATCGAGCGGACGCGCCGCTTCAGGTCCTGCGTCGATGCCAACTACGAGGCCTGCCGTCGGACGTGCTGAAGCGCGTCTTCAGCTTCTCGATCTCACCGTTCAGCGTCTCCGCGACGTCGTCGGACAGATCGCCGCTCTCGCGGATCGTCTTGTAGACCGTGCCCTCCGCGCGCAGATGCTCGCGCAGCTCGTCCTGGAAACGCGGGACGTCGGCGGTCGGGATGTCGTCGAGGTAGGCGTTGACGCCCGCGTACAGGGCGACGGCCTGCTCTTCCATCGGCCACGGCTGGTACTGCGGCTGGTTGAGCGTGGCGACCATCTTCTCACCGCGGTTCAGCGACGACTGCGTCGCCTGGTCGAGCTCCGAGCCGAACTGCGCGAACGCCTCGAGCTCGCGGTACTGCGCCAGGTCGAGGCGGAGACGGCCCGCGACCTTCTTCATCGCCTTGGTCTGGGCCGACGAGCCGACGCGCGACACCGAGGTGCCGACGTTGACGGCCGGGACGAACACCGGAGAAGAAGAGGTCGGACTGCAGGAAGATCTGTCCGTCGGTGATCGAGATCACGTTGGTCGGGATGTAGGCGGAGATGTCGCCGGCCTGCGTCTCGATGATCGGCAGCGCGGTCAGCGAGCCACCGCCGAGCTCGTCGCTCAGCTTGCAGGCGCGCTCGAGCAGCCGGGAGTGCAGGTAGAAGACGTCACCCGGGAATGCCTCGCGGCCCGGCGGCCTGCGCAGGAGCAGCGACAGCTGCCGGTACGCGTCGGCCTGCTTCGTGAGGTCGTCGTAGATCACGAGCGCGTGCTCGCCCTTGTAGAGGAAGTACTCGGCCATCGCGCAACCGGCGAACGGCGCCATCCACTTGATCGGCGCTGCTTCGGCGGCGCCCGCGACGACAACCGTCGTGTACTCCATCGCCCCGGCTTCGCGAAGCCGCTCGACGACCTGTGCGACCGTCGAGGCCTTCTGGCCGATCGCGATGTAGAAGCACTTCACGTTCTGGTCGTGCTGGTTCAGGATCGTGTCGATCGCGATCGCGGTCTTCCCGGTCGAGCGGTCGCCGATGATCAGCTCGCGCTGGCCGCGGCCGACGTTGGTCATCGAGTCGATCGCCTTGATCCCGGTCTGCAACGGCTCTTTCACGGGCTGGCGCTGGATGACGCCCGGCGCCTTCCACTCGACGGGCCGCGTCTCGGTCGATTCGACCGGGCCGAGCCCGTCGATCGGGTTTCCGAGCGGGTCGACGACGCGGCCGAGGAGGCCCTCGCCGACGGGCACCGACGCGACCTTGCCGGTGCGCCGCACCGGCTCGCCCTCGGTGATCTTGTCCCAGTCGCCGAAGAGGGCGGCGCCGACATTGTCTTCCTCGAGGTTGAACGCGAGGCCGACGACGCCGTGCTCGAGCTCGAGCATCTCGAGCGCGAGACAGTTCTCGAGGCCGTGGATGCGCGCGATGCCGTCGCCGACCTGCAGCACGGCGCCGACCTCGGCGAGGTTCGACTCGGTGTCGAAGTTCTCGATCCGTTCTTTCAGGATCGACGTGATTTCTTCGGGGCGAAGCTTCATCTGGTCACTAACTCCTTGCGTGCGTCAGGTCGTTGCGAAGACGTTGGAGCCGGCCGCGCACGCTCGCGTCGAGCCTCATCGATCCGGCCTGGAGGACGATGCCTCCGATCAGGTCTGGGTCTACCTTGCGTTCCGCCTGCACTGTTCGTCCAGACGCGGTCTCGATCTGCTTGAGAATGCGGTCGAACTCGGTGTCGGAGAGCTCGTGTGCTGTTGTCAGCTCCACGTCGAGCACGCGGTTCTCCGCGGCGACGAGCGTGTCGAGCTCGGCGACGATCTCCGCGATCTCCGCGGCCCGCCCTTTCTCGGCGATCAGGCGCAGAAAGTTGACGACGATCTCGTTCGAGCCCGCGGCCACGCGCACGAGCACGTCGGCCTTCACCCGCGAGTCGATCTCGGGGTTCTCGAGCATCGCCTCGAGGTCGGGTGCTCCGGCGACTGCGTCGCGGATCTGCTGGAGCTCTCCGTGCACCACGTCGAGCGCGCCGGCGTCCTGCGCTGCCTCGAAGACGGCGCGGGCATAGATGCGGTGCGCGACGGCTACGACCGGCTCCCTTCGAGTTGGCCGAAGTCGATCTCGGCGAGCGCCTCGTCGATCAGCCTGCTCTGGTCGGCGCCGGTGAGCGACTTGCGCGTGATCTTCTCGGCCGCCAGCAGGCTGAGCCTGCCGACCTCCTCGCGGATCTCGCCCAGCGCCTGCTGGGTCGCCTGCTCGATCTGGCGCCGCGTCTCCTCGAGACGCCGCAGGCGATCCTCCTCGGTCTCGGCCCGGACGCGCTCGCGCTGCGACTCGGCGACGCGCCGTGCCTCGGCGAGGATCTCCTCCGACTCGGTCTTCGCCTGGCCGATCAGCTTGCGGTGCTCCTCGAGCAGGCTGCGCGCCTCCTCGCGAGCGTTGTCCGCCTCGGCGATCGCCTGCTCGATGCGCTCGCGCCGCTGGTCGATCATCTGCTGGATCGGCCCGAACGCGTAGCGCTTCAGCACGAACAGGACCACGAGGAAGCAGACGATCGTCCAGATCATCAGCCCAGGCGTGACCTGGATCAGTGGATTCGACGCGAGCATTGCCTCCGCCCTTCTCTAGACCAGGACGTAGGCGAGGATCGAACCGAGCAGGCCGTAGAACACGACCGCCTCGGTCAGGGCGAACCCGAGCCACTGGATGCCCTGCAGCTCGCCGCGCAACTCGGGCTGGCGGGCAACGGACTGGATCATCGAACCGAAGATGTTGCCGATGCCGACGCCGGCGCCGAGCGCGCCGAGGCCGACGCCGAGGGCGAGACCGATGGCCTTACCGGCCTTGGTCACATCCCCGGTGGTGGCAAGGATGGTGCCGAGCATGAGATTCCTCCTAGTGCTCCGGCTCGATCGCCGAGCCGATGTAGATGGCGGACAGTGCAGCGAAGATGAAGGCCTGGATGCCGATCACGATCAGGACCTCGAAGAGGTAGAACAGGATCCCGACGGGCACGACGACGATCGCCAGGACCCAGCTTTGCAGGATGAAGATCAGGCCGATGAACGTGAGGATCAGGATGTGGCCTGCGAGCATGTTGGCGAACAGACGGACGGAGAGCGAGATCAGCCGCATGAACTGGCCGAGGATCTCGAGCGGGACGATCAGAAGCAGCAGCGGCTTCGGCGCCTCGGGGATCCAGCTCTTGAAGTAGCGCACCGGGCCGTTCCAGCGGATCCCCTCGACGTGCGTGAAGACGAACGTCAGCAGCGCGAGAGCGAGCGTGACCGAGATCGAGCTGGTGGCGGCGTAGATGCCCCAGGTCGGGATGCCGTGGTAGGTCTCGCCGGTCAGCGGCAGCGGTATGAAGCCGAGAAAGTTGACCATGAAGATGAAGAGCATCAGCGTGGCGACGAAGGGGAACCAGCGGCCGATCGCCTTCGTCGGCAGACCCTGCTCGGCGACCTGCGTCTGCGCGATCTCGTAGACCATCTCGCCGACCGTCTCCCGGCGTCCCGGCTTCCGGCCGGCCTTCGCGCGCATGAAGAAGAGGCCGAAGGCGATCGTGAGGAGGCTCGCGAGCATCAGGTAGGCGACCGCTTTCGGTGATCGAGAGGTTGAGCGGACCGAGATGGATCGGCACCCACTCGTGCTGCTCGAACTCCTTGGTCGGGTCGAACGTGCCGCGTGCGAAGGCGTTCGCGGGCAGCAGCAGCGCGATCGTGCCGAGGGCGATGAGTGCGCGCTTCATGCAGCAGCACCCGCCTTCGGGCCGCTGTAGTAGGCGACCAGCTGGAGCCCGAGCGCGGCGGAGTAGCCGGCGGCGTAGGTCAACGCAGCCGCCAGCCCGACCCATTTGTCGGACACAGCGATCACGAAGATGACCACCATCACCGCGATCGCGCGAAAGAGCATTCCGAAAGCTGCCACGCCTGCGGCGGCGAGGTTACCCGTTCGGGTTCGCAGACGCGTCAGGATCGCGCCGAACGCCTCCGAGCCGAACCACAGCACCGCGCCGATCGCCCAGCCCTTGACGGGCCAGCCGGCGATCAGGAACACCGGCAGCGCGAGCAGGATCACGAGCCCACCCGCGACTGCGGGCAGGAAGGCTCGGCGGGGCCGTGCGCGGCTCGGTCCAGGAGTTGGGCATCAGATGTTGCGGTAGCGGATCACGGTGACGGCGACGCCGACGGGGATGCCGACGACAGCGCCGAAGGCGAGCCCGTAACCGAGGCTCCCCACCGCCCAGCCGATCAGCGTGCCCGCAACGACACACGCTGCGGTGAAGCCTATGAGCACGCTGCCGGCCCCGGCGAGGGAGAACGTCGATCGCGGGGGGTGCACCGCCCCGGAGCATACCAGGGCTTGTGACACCTGTTTTGCCCATCTTCAAGCGGCGGAGGGTGGCGTTTGTGACGCCCGGTCAGGCCGCCTTGGACGAGGCGTTCCGCCGGCGCGGCCGCCGGTTTGCGAGCTTGACGATCTCGAGCAGGTAGACGACGTAGAGCGAGAAACCGAGCACCGCGAGGCCGGCCCCCGCGTCGATTGCAGCGTTCGCGAGGTGCCAGCGGCCGTGCTGGTGGGGCGGCGCGAACCGGGTGGCCAGCGCCGCCAGCGCGAGCATCGCGCACCACGTCCACAGGTACAGCACGGCGCGCCGCTGCGTGTAGCCGAGCCGCATGAAGCGATGGTGGAGGTGACGGGCGTCCGCGACGTAGATCGGCTGTCCACTTCGGAGTCGCTTCGCGACGACGAACGACGTGTCGAGCACCGGCACGGCGAGCACGAGCAGCGGCAGCACCAGGGTCGCCAACGCGGCGGTCTTCAAGAGGCCCTGGACCGCGATCGTGGCGAGGGTGAACCCGAGCAGCATCGCGCCGGAGTCGCCCATGAAGATCCGGGCGGGATAGAAGTTGTGGCGCAGGAAGCCGAGACAGGCTCCGCAGACGATGGCGGCGAGCACAGCGGCGCCGATCCGTCCGAGCGACAGCTCGATCACGGCGAACGTCAGGCCCGAGATCGCGCAGACGCCGGCCGCGAGCCCGTCGAGCCCGTCGAGGAAGTTGACCATGTTCATCACGGCGACGATGCCGATCACGGTCACGGATGCACCGAGCCACATCGGCACGTCCTGTCGGCCGATGATCGGGAACGTGAACGTGTGCAGGTAGATCCCGAAACCGACCGGAATGCTGGCGGCGAGAACCTGGCCCCCCAGCTTCTGCCACCAGCTGAGGCCGCGAAAGTCGTCGATCGCCCCAACCGTCGTCGCGACCGCGGCACCGAGGACGATGCCGCGGAGCTCGCCGCCCGGCGGCAGGAAGGCGAGCGACGGGACGAGGATGCCGAGGAACAGCGCCAGCCCGCCGAGACGCGGGATGGTCGGGCGTTCCCGCTCGCCCTCCGGTCTCCGCTCGATCAGCCTCAGGTAGCGCGCGCTCGCTCCGACCGCGGGCGTCAGGACGAGGACGATCGCGAACGCCGCGGCCGCGCCGTAGAGCACCTGCAGGTGGTCTGTCAATTCGCTCCAGACCATCTCGGCAGATTACTTCGTGCCGTAGAGCCGGTCTCCCGCGTCGCCCAGGCCGGGAACGATGTAGCCGTGCTCGTTCAGGCCGCGGTCGATGGCCGCCACGACGATCTGGACGTCGGGATGGCTGTCCACGACGTTCTGGATCCCTTCGGGAGCCGCGATGATCGCGATCAGGCGGACGCTCGTCGCGCCGGCATCCTTCACGAGCTGCACCGCGTGCACGGTCGAGTTGCCGGTCGCGAGCATCGGGTCGAGCAGGATGACGTCGCGGTCGGCAACGTCGGCCGGCAGCTTCACGTAGTACTCGACCGGGCGCAGTGTCTCCTCGTTGCGGTAGAGGCCGATGAAGCCGACGCGCGCGCCCGAGATCAGCGTCAGCACGCCGTCGAGCATCCCGAGCCCCGCACGCAGGATCGGGCACACGGCGACCTTCTTGCCGGAGATGCGCGGGAACGGGTGAACCTCGAGCGGCGTCTCGATGTCGACGTCGGCGGTCGGCAGGTCCTTCGTCGCCTCGTACGTCAGGAGCAGCGTGATCTCCTCGACGAGCTTGCGGAAATGAACGGTCGGCGTGTCCTTGTCCCGCAGGTACGACAGCTTGTGCTGGACGAGCGGGTGCCGAACCTCTGTGACGCTCATGTTGTTGCGTAGGTGGTGTAGCCGCGGAAGCCCGGGTACAGCGGCCGTGAGTCGCAGAGGGCGAGCGCGCGGGCGCGCAGCTCGTCGACGCTCGCGCTCTCGTTCAGCGAGTCGACGATGATCGAGCCGACCTCTGCAAAGTCGTCCACGTCGAAGCCGCGCATCGTCGCGGCCGGGGTGCCGAGGCGCACGCCCGACGCGACCATCGGCGGCCGCTCGTCGAACGGAACCGTGTTGCGGTTCGCGGTCAGCCTGCACTCCTCGAGCCGGTCCTGGGCGGCGAGCCCGGTCCAGTCGGTGCGCCGGAGGTCGAGCTGGACGAGGTGCGTGTCGGTGCCTCCGGTGAGAACGTCGTATCCGCCTTCCATCAGCGTCGACGAGAGCTTGTCGGCGTTCGCGCGGATCCGCGCCTGGTAGTCCTTGAACGCATCGGTCATCGCAATGCGGAAGCAGGCGGCCTTCGCAGCGATCGCGTGCATCAACGGGCCGCCCTGCATCCCGGGGAAGTTCGCCCGGTCGACCTTCGACGCGTGCTCCTCGCGGCAGAGGACGAAGCCCGCCCGAGGCCCGGCGAGGGTCTTGTGGCTCGTCGAGGTGACGAAGTCGCAGTGCGGGACCGGATTGGGATGAAGGCCGGCGGCGACGAGCCCGGAAAAGTGCGCCATGTCGCACATCAGCAGAGCGCCCACCTCGTCGGCGATCTCGCGGAACCTGTCGGCTTCGACCGTCCGCGGATACGCCGAGCCGCCGCAGACGATCAACGCCGGGCGGACCTCCTTCGCCTTCGCGAGCACGTCGTCGTAGTCGACCTGCATCGTCTCGCGCGAGACGCCGTAATGGTGGAACTCGTACAGCTTCCCGGAGAAGTTGACCTTCAGGCCGTGGGTGAGATGACCGCCGTGGTCGAGCGAGAGCCCGAGCACTCGGTCGCCCGGCTTGAGCACCGCGAAATAGACGGCCATGTTCGCCTGGGCACCGGCATGGGGCTGCACGTTCGCGTGCTCGGCGCCGAACAGCTCGGTTGCGCGTCCGCGGGCGAGCTCTTCGATCTCGTCGACGACCTCGCAGCCGCCGTAGTACCGCTTGCCCGGGTAGCCCTCGGCGTACTTGTTCGTCGCAACCGACCCGACGGCTTCGAGCACGCTCGGCCAGGTGAAGTTCTCTGAGGCGATCAGCTCGATCTGCCCGCGTTGCCGCTCGAGCTCGCGCCCGAGCAGCGCGGCGATCTCCGGGTCGACGTCGGCGAGCCCGGCCATGCGGAGCTCCTCGAACGTCTGCTGCACGACCGCCATCGAGCGGATCGTAGTGACTCAGCCGGAAGGGCCGGTGCGCACCCGCTCGATCGCCTCGTCGCCGGAGGCGGCGCCGTCGCGGAGCACGATCGGCTCCGGGCCGGTGAAGTCGATCACCGTCGACGGAGTGCCGGGCAGCGGGCCGAGATCGAGCTCCGCGGCGACGGCTCCGCGTATCCGGTCCGGCACCTCGTCCAGCGTCGAAGGGCTCGGGCCTCCCGGCTCGTTCGCACTCGTCGCGAGCACGCTGCCGACGGCAGCCAGGACGCGCTTCGCCGCGGCGGGCAGATCGGCGACGCGAACGCCGATCGCGTCGGCACGCTCCCCGTTCAGCCACGGATACCGGCACGCGGGATTCGAGAGCACCAGCGTGTACGGCCCGGGCAGTAAGCGCGCGGACGATCGCCTCGGACCGGCCGCGTAGCTCCGGCACACACGCGAGCAGCGTCTCGACGTCAGGTGCGAGCAGCGCACTCGGCTGAGCCTGCGGCCGGCGCTTCAACCGATACAGACGCGGACGCGTACTCCTCGCGATCAGCGCTCGCCGACGAGCCCGTAGACCGTGTCGGTCGGGAACAGCACCGGCAGGCCGGCCCGAACTGCCTCGATCACGCGGTCGACGGGGTCGTCCCCCACCACGCCTCCACGACTCGCTCTTTCCCGGCCAGGTCATTGGTGATGCCGATGCGCGAATACCCTGCTCGTTCCAGCTCGCTGCGAGACCACGTGCTGCCCGCGCCTCGTGCACCTCGAGGACGAGCCAGCCGGCAAGCACCTGCTGGGCCTCGCGAACGAGCCGCGCGGTCTGGCCGTCGTCGACCAGGGCGCCGCGCGGCTCCCAGTCGCGCACCTCCGGCTCGAGCGATTCGAGCTCGTCTGCCTCGACGTACGGCGGATTGGAGACCACGAGGTCGAACGGCCCTTCGAGCCCTGCGAGCAGATCTCCCTGCCGGAACGAGACGGACAGGCCGTTCGCCTCTGCGTTCTCGGCGGCCAGGGCGAGCGCATCCGGCGAGATGTCGGTCGCATGCACACGAGCATCCGGGCGTTCCTGCGCGATAGCGAGTGCGATCGCACCGCTGCCCGTGCCGACGTCGACGATGCGCGGCGACTCGGCGCCGTCGAGCAGCTCGAGGCACCGTTCCGACGAGCGAGCTCGGTCTCGGGACGCGGGACGAGGGCGCGGCGGTCGGTCTTGAGCGTCAGCCGCCGGAAGTCCCAGTCGCCGAGGACATAGGCGAGCGGCTCCCGCCGTCCACGCCGCTGGACGAGCTCGCGCGCAGCCGAGCGCTCGGCGTCGGTCAGAGGGCGATCGTGCGCGGTGTAGAGCTCGATCCGCGCAAGTCCCAGCGCGCGGGCGAGCAGCAGCTCGGCGTCGCGGCGCGGGATTCTCCACTCCTCGCGACGCCAGGTAATCCGTCGCGCCACGCAGCACCTCTCCGAGCGTCACCCTTCGAGCGCGCGGCGCTGCTGGTCCGACGTGAGCGCATCGGTGTAGTCCTCGAGGTCGCCCTGCAGCACCTGGTCGAGCCGGTGCGTCGTCAGCTTGATCCGATGGTCCGTGACGCGATTCTCGGGAAAGTTGTAGGTGCGGATCTTCTCGGCCCGGGCGCCCGTTCCGACCTGCGCGCTCCGCGCGGCAGCCTGCTCGGCCGCCTGCCGTTCACGTTCGGCTTCGTAGATCCGGGCGCGCAGCACGCGCATGGCCTTCTCGCGATTCTGCAGCTGCGAGCGCTCGTCCTGCATCGCGACCACGATCCCCGTCGGCACATGCGTGATGCGAACGGCGGAGTCGGTCGTGTTCACCGATTGTCCCCCGGGGCCGGACGAGCGGTAGACGTCGATCTTCAGGTCGCTCTCGTCGATCTCGAGGTCGACGTCGTCGGCCTCGGGCATCACCGCGACGGTCGCGGTCGAGGTGTGGATCCGGCCGGCGGACTCGGTCTCGGGAACGCGCTGCACGCGGTGCGTTCCGCCCTCGAACTTGAAGATCGAGTACGCGCCGTCACCCTTGATCGCGAACACGCCTTCCTTCAAACCGCCGCCTTCGTTCGCGTTCAGCTCGATCTGCTCGAACTTGAACCCGCGCTTCTCCGCATATCGCTGCAGCATTCGCTGCAGCTCGGCAGCCCACAAGGCCGCCTCGTCGCCGCCGACGCCCTGACGGATCTCGACGATCACGTCCCTGTCGTCGGCCGGGTCGCGTTCTGCCAGTGCGAGCTTCAGCTCCTCCTCGAGGCGCAGGACGTCGGCTTCGTATCCGTCGGCCATCTCGGCGAGCTCCGGATCCGCGCGGGCGGCATCGAGATCCTCCCGCGCCTGCTTCCACTGCTGGGCCAGCTTGTACGGCCCCTCGAGCTCCTTCAGCCGTCGCCCGACGTCGGCCGCCTCACGGTGGTCGTTGTAGACGGCAGGGTCGGACAGGCGCGCCTGCGCCTCCTCATAGGAGCGGTCGAGCTCCGCGATCAGGTCGTCGAGTGCGGCCATGGCCGCAGTCTGCCTATGCGAGCGACGCTACGAGCGACGTCTCGGGAATGCCGGCCAGCGCCTTCGAGACAGGGCAGTTCTGCTTCGCGGTCTCCGCCGCCTCGATGAATGCGTCGCCGGCGATCCCGGGCACGGTGCCGCGGACGGTCAACGCCCCCTTGGTGATGCCTTCGCCGGGCTGGAACGTCACCGTGGCCGACGTCTCGAGCCGCTCGGGCGGGGTGCCGCCCTTCGCGAGCCCTGCGGACAACGCCATCGAGAAGCACGACGCCCACGCCGCTGCGATCAGTTCCTCGGGACTCGTCTTGCCGTTCGGCTCCTCGGAGCGCGACGCCCACGAGACCTCGAGAGCCGGGATGGCACCGCTCGTGACGTTCTCGATGGTGCCGCTGCCGCTCATCAGGTCGCCCTGCCAGACGACCTCTGCTTTGCGGTCGGTTGCCATTACGCCATCACCTCCACGCGTCGATCGGTTGGCTCGACCCGCCCTTCGCGTTCCAGAACCTCCCGGAGCGCGCGAATGGAGACTTCGAGCTGGTCGAGTGTCGGTTCCCGCGTCGTCAGCCGCTGCAGCCACAGACCGGGTGCAAGCATTGTCATCAGCACGCGGTTCTCTGAGTGGCGACCGGCGAAGCGGATCAATTCATACGCGATGCCGGCGATCACCGGCAGCAGCACGATTCGGCTGACGATCAGCCAGTACCAGACGGGACGACCCAGTGTCGCGTAGACGAACACGCCGACGACCATCACCCAGAGCAGGAACGCGGTGCCGCAACGCGGGTGGATCAGCGAGTACCGCTGAGCGATCTCCGGCGTCAGCTCCTCGCCTGCCTCGTACGCATTGATCGCCTTGTGCTCGGCGGCGTGGTACTGGAAGACGCGCCGAAGCGACGGGATCATGCTGAGCACCGTCAGATAGACGACGAACACGGCCACCCGCACGAGGCCCTCGACGAACACGAAGTACTGGCCGTTGGAGATCGGGAGTGTGTCGGTGAGGAGCGCCGGGCCGACCTTGAAGACCGCGACGGCGAACCCGATCGCCACGAGGAACGCGAACGCGAGCGCCCAGCGTCCGATCTCCGCGGGCTCGCCGTCGCCTTCGGCCTCCTCCTGCGCCGCGTAGGACGCGGACACGCTCAGGGCGCGGAAGCCGATCGACAGGCTCTCACCCAGGGCGACGACGCCGCGCACGACCGGCAGGCGCAGCGCCCAGTGGCGCGCAGCGAGCGGGTCGATCGGACGCCAGACGTGCACGATGTCGCCGTCCGGCTTGCGCACGGCGACCGCCCAGTTGCGCGGACCGCGCATCATCACGCCCTCGAGGACGGCTTGTCCTCCGATGGCCTGTGCCATGAGTTAGGACGACGCGCGCGCGGCGCGCTCGGCCTTCTCGAGCCGCCGCTGGAAGCGCTCCACCCGGCCGCCCGTATCGACGAGCTTCTGCTTGCCGGTGTAGAACGGGTGGCAGTTCGAGCAGATCTCGACGTGCAGCTCGGACTTCGTCGAGCGCGTCGTGAACGTGTTCCCGCAGCTGCAGTGCACAGTGGCGAGGACGTACTCGGGGTGAATGTCGGTCTTCATTGCCGGGCCAGGATAGCAGCGGCCGTTTCCCTGGCGACGTTGCCGCCCGAGACCAGGAGCACCGGTCGCTCGGCCTCGATCTTGCCCGCGAGCCACGCCGCGGAGGCCGCTGCGCCGGCAGGCTCACAGGCGAGCTTGGCGCGGGCGTAGAGGAAGCGAAAGGCCTCTTCGATCTCCGCCTCGGTGACGAGGACACGCTCCAGATCCTTCGTGATCTCGAGCGGCAGCCGTCCTGCAAACGGCGCGTTCAGGCCGTCGGCGATCGACGTCGGCGTGACCTGGCGTCGGCTCGCCGCGCTCGAGACCGGCGTGCAGCGCGATGCTCGTCTCCGGCTCGACGGCGATCACTCGCACGTTCGCGCCCACGGCGGTCTGAATGCCCGAGATCAGCCCGCCGCCGCCGACGGGGACGACGATCGCATCCACGTCCGGCGCGTCCTCCTCGATCTCGAGGCCGACCGTCCCGGCGCCCTGCGAGCACGAGCGGGTCGTCGAACGGGTGGACGAGCGTCCGCCCCGTTCGTTCGATCAGCTCGTCGAGCCGAGCGAACGCGTCGCCCGGACCGGTCGCCTCGAGGTCGACCGACGCGCCGTAGCCGCGCGTCGCGGTGATCTTCTGCTCGGACGCGCCCTGCCACATGACGACCAGCGCGTCGATCCCCTCGGCCGCCGCTGCGTAGGCAGTCGCCTGCGCGTGATTGCCCGGCACTGATCGCGATCACCCCACGACTCTTCTCCTCGGCTGTGAGGCTGCTGATCTTGTTCAGCGCGCCGCGGGCCTTGAACGAACCGGTGCGCTGGAAGAGCTCGCACTTGAGCCGAGCATTCAGTGTGCGGCTGGAGAGCAGCGGGGTGCGCGGCAGCCGGTCGCCGATGGTCGCGCGCGCACGCTCGACATCGTCACGGGTCGGGATCACGAACCGAACCGTAATCGGACAGGCGGCGAATCAGCGCCGTCAACCAGCTAATCGGGGGTTCACCGTTGAAGAATCTGAAGACCTCACTCGCACTGCTGTCGCTCCTGGCGCTCGCCGTGGCGGCCGTCGCATCGGGCGCACTGACCCGCCCGGCCAAGATGGGCCACGGCTCGATGGCCGGGATGAAGATGCCGATGTCGCACTCGTCGGGCGCGGCATCCTCCAAGGCCGTTCAGCTACGCATCACGCTGAACGAGCTCCTTGGGGAGCATGCGATCCTCGCGGTCCAGGCGACGCAGCGCGGTCTCGTCGGAGGCAAGGACTTTCCTGCCCTGGCGAAGGCACTCGACAACAACTCCGTCGCCATCTCGAAGGCGATCGCGTCGGTCTACGGGGCAGCAGCCGGCAAGCAGTTCCTGAACGGCAAAAACCTGTGGCGCGCCCATATCAATGACTTCGTCGCCTACACGGTCGCAACCGCCAAGCACGACAAGGCCGGCCAGACGAAGGCCGTCAACGACCTGATGACCTACATCCAGACTCAGGCCACCTTCTTCGCCAAGGCGACCGGGCTGCCCAAGCGGGCGCTCGTCAACGACCTGACCGCGCACGTTCTGCAGCTCAAGGGTCAGCTGGACGCGTATGCGGCCGGAAATTACGCTCAGGCCTACACGCTCACCAATGCGGCGTACGAGCACATGGGCATGACCGCCGACCTGCTGGCCGGCGCGATTGCCAAGCAGAAGGGGCTCGGATCGATCTCCAGCCCGAAGGCGAATCTGGAAGTCACCCTCGACCGGCTCCTCGGCGAGCACGCGCTCCTCGCCACGTGGGCGACCCAGACCGGCTTGATCGGCGGGAAGAACTTCCCTGCGCTGGCGAAAGCTCTCGACAACAACTCCGTCGCCATCTCGAAGGCGATCGGATCGCTCTACGGATCGGCGGCGGCACAGACGTTCCTGAACGGCAAGAACCTGTGGCGCGCGCATATCAACGACTTCGTCGCTTACACGGTCGCAACCGCGAAGCACGACAAGGCCGGCCAGACGAAGGCCGTCAACGACCTGATGAGCTACATCCAGACACAGGCCGCTTTCTTCGCCAAGGCGATCGGGCTGCCGAAGCAGGTGCTCGTCAACGACCTGACCGCGCACGTCCTCCAGCTCAAGGGCGCACTGGACGAGTACAACGCCGGGAAATACCCGCAGACGTTCTCGCTCGTGCACGGTGCGTACCAGCACATGTTTATGACGGGCTCCGCCCTCGCTGGTGGGATCGCGGCACAGAAGGGCCTGAAGTAAAGGTCAGGCTGGGGCGCTGCGCTGGCGCACGGCCTCGAAGAGGAGAACGGCGGCGGCTGTGCTCGCGTTCAGCGAGTCCGCCGCCGTTCCTCTCATCGGAATCGCGACCTCCGAGTCGGCGAGCGCGCGCCAGGCGCCGTCCAGGCCCGCGTCCTCGGCGCCGATGAGAAAGGCGGTCGGGCCGGTGTAGTCGTCGGCCGTGTGCGCGCGCGTCGCCCCGACGACGGCGGCCACCTTCCTCAGCGGCAGCGCTTCCACCTCGGCGTGGGTCGCCTCGACGATGGGCAGGGTGAACACGGCGCCCGTCGACGCGCGGATCGAATTGGGGTTCCACGGGTCGAAGTTCGGGCCGGCCACGAGCAGCGCGTCGACGCCGGCCGCATCGGCGGTGCGCGCCATCGCGCCGAGGTTGCCGGGCTTCTCGATGTTGACGGCGACGAGCACGAGTGTGGCGTCCGACGAGAGCGAGCGCTTCGGCTCCTCGAAGACGCCGAGCAGGCCCTCGGGCTCTGCGCGATACGCCATCTTGGCGAGCACGTTGGCACTCACCTCCTCCGCCCCGGGCCGCGTCCACTCCGGCAGCAACTCAGGCGCGACGTAGATCGCGCGCGGCGCGAGCCCGGCCGCAAGCGCACGCTCGACCTCGCGCATCCCTTCGGCGATGAACAACCGGTCGCGCCGCCGCTCCCGCGACTTCCGGAGGCGGAGGACGTCCTTGACGCGAGGATTGTCGGCGGAGGTGATCACTCCCTGCCGAATCTAGCCACGTCTGGCGGCTGCCACCGTCCTGGAAGTGCCACAACGGTGTACCGAAGGTGAAACGGACACAGACGTGTGACTACCTGCTCTCTAGCCTGGTCGTCATGTCGACTCCCTTGCGCGACGAGAGTCCCGGCTATCACCACGTGGTCACCCGCGGCAACAACAAACGAACGATCTTCACGCGAGACAGCGATCGCAAGTTCTTCTGCCTGACCGTCGACCGGGTCGCGCTGAAGTACGGCTGGACAGTGCTCGCGTACGCCCTGATGGACAATCACTACCACCTCATCATCAGCGTCGGCGAGCGCGGCCTCTCGGCAGGAATGTGCGAGCTCAACACTGCGTACGCAGTGTGGTTCAACCAGGAACACGGTCGCATCAACCACCTGTTCGGCAAGCGATTTTGGAACCGCCGTTATCGCACCGAGGCTTCGCTGCTCAACGGCATTCGCTATGTCATCCAGAACCCGCGACGCGCCGGCGAACACGGGCCTCTCGAAGAGCACATCTGGACGAGCTACGCCGCGACGGTCGGTCTCGCATTCGCGTCGATCAGGCTCGCTCGAGACGAGCTGTTGGCGTTCTTCGGCCAGTCGCCCGAGCACGCGCTCCGGCGTTTCACGGAAGTGTGCGAGGAACCTGTCCCGCGCGACCACGTCCGGTGGCAGCCACCGTGACGAGACGCGCGCAAGAGGGTCACGTCAGCGTGTACTCGGGGCCGCTGCCGCCTTCCGGGGGTGTGAGGCGGCCGCCTTTGGCCGTGATGGCGCCGCACTGGACGCAGTTGGACGGGGCGATCTTCACCTCGACCGTCCCGTCGCCGTCGGTCTCGCCGACCTCGTACACGTGGGCCGGGCACATCCGCGCCCACAGCTCGGCCACCTCCCGCGGCACCCGCGTCTGCACGCGAATGTGATTCGGCTGGTCATCACGCGTCCGGTTGCCGGACGCGAAGACGCTCGACAACTTGTCGAACGTCAACACACCGTCCGCAACCGGATACGACTTGGCGCGATCGGTGACGATCAGCGACTGCTCCGCGTCTCGCTCCGTCGGCTTGTCACCGGAAGGGAACCGACCCTTCGTCGCGGTCATCGCACTCGCGAGCGCACCACCGACGTAGAACCCGCGGCCGAACGCCTGCCGCATGTTCCGAACCTCCTTGAGATCGCTCCAGATGAACGACTCGCGAACGGAGTCGTCGTACGACGCGAGCGCGTCCCGGGCGGATGCGCCACGCTCCAGCGTCCGCCACGCAGCCTCCGCGGCGAGCCTGCCCGACTCGATCGCGTAGTGAATGCCCTTCAGCGCCGGCACATTCACGAGGCCGACGCCGTCGCCGCACATCAGCAGCCCCGGCGCATGCAGTTTCTTCGGCAGTGCGACGAACCCGCCCTCGGGAATCGTCTTCGCGCCCCATTGCAGCCGCTCGCCGCCCGCCAGGATCTTCTGCACACGCGGATGCGTCTTCAGCTCCTGCAGCAGGTCGTGCACCGACAGTTCCGCGTCTCGATAGTCGAGGCCGACGACCATGCCGATCGTGACCATGTCGTCGCCCATCGGGTAGATGAACGAGCCGCCGAACTCGCGGAACTTGCGCCCGCCTCGCAGCGGCCAACCCATCGTGTGCACGACTTCGCGCAGCGGCTTCGCGACCTTCCAGACCTCCTTGACCCCGAGCGCCCACACCTGCGGGTTGTCGCTGCGCAGCTTGAAGTGATCGAGCGCCGCAGTCGTGAGATGCCCCTGAGTGCCCTCGGCGAGGATCGTCACGCGTGCGGCGATGTCCGAGCCGGGCTCGAAGTTCGCGAGCTCCTCTCCGGCCCGCCCGCGTCCCCGATCACCCGTGCGCACGCCGACGACGCGTCCGCCGTCGACGAGCAGACGCCCGGCCGCCGTCTCGGGGAGGATCGTCACGCCGAGTGCCTCGGCCTCGTCGCCGAGCCAGCGGCCGAGCTGCGACAGGGACGCCACGTAGTTGCGGTGATTGACCATCGTCGGCGGCGTGGGAATGCGCACCGCTCGCTTCTTCGTCAGGAACAGCACCGACTCGCCGTGCACCTCGCCGTAGAAGGGCAGCTCGTCGATGCGCTTGCGCCCCTTGAACAGCCGCTGCAGTCCGCGCGGATTGATCACCGCGCCCGAGAGCAGGTGAGAACCGGGGGCCTTCCCTTTCTCGAGCACCGCAACGGGGACGTCGCCCAGCCGCTCCGCCAACTCGGGCTGCTCCTCGATCAGCTGTCCCAGCCGGATCGCAGCCGCAAGGCCGGCCGGCCCGGCGCCGACGATCAGAAACCCAACGTCGATGCGCTCGTCGACCGGGTCGGTCGGCGAGACGATTGCCTCCGAGGAAGACCACGGCGGCGGGAACTCAGCTGGGCTGACGCTCACGATGTGCGAGCGCGGACGAGCTCGACCAGCTTCGGCACGATCTCGTGCAGGTCGCCGACGACGCCGAGGTCCGAGAACTCGAAGATCGGCGCGTTCGCATCCTTGTTGATGGCGACGATCACGTTCGAGCCCTGCATCCCGACCTTGTGCTGGATCGCGCCGGAGATGCCGAGCGCGACGTAGAGCTTCGGCGAGACGGTCTTCCCCGTCTGGCCGACCTGGGCCGAGTACGGGTACCAACCGGCGTCGACGACCGCGCGCGTCGCGGCCACCGCGCCTCCGAGGACCTGGGCGAGCTCCTCCGCAAGTGCGAACTTCTCGGGCTCGCCCAGTCCGCGCCCGCCCGCCACGATCACGTCCGCCTCCTCGATCGACGGCCCTTGCTGCTCCGCGTGCGCCTGCTCGAGCATCTCGGCTTGCAGCGAGAAGTCCTCGAGCTCGACCGCAGCGTCCTTCACCTCGGCCGTCCCGCCGGTCTCGTTCGCATCGAACGTTCCCGACCGGAAGATCGCGAGCTTCACGTCGCTCGACCAGCCGACATCGACGACGACGGAGTCCGCGAGCGCAGGCCGCTTGCCGACGTTGTCGGCGGTCAGGTCGACGAGGTCCCAGTTCAGCCCGGCATCGAGACGAGCAGAAAGCCCGGCAGCCACGTCGGCGGCGAGCACCGACTGGGCGAACAGGATCCTGTCGAATCCTTCATCGCGCACGAGCCTGGCGAGCACGTCCACGCGCGCCTGCGGCAACGGCGCACTCAGGCGCTCGTCGTCGGCGACGAAGACCGTGGCGGCGCCGAAGGGCCCCGCCGACTCGGCAATGCCTCGCACGCCGGAGCCGATCAGGACACCGGCGACCGCGCCGTCCAGCTGCACCGCCTTCGCGAGCACGCCGAGCGCGCCTTTCTGGATTGCGCCGTCGTGATGCTCGAGGAAGACAAGCGTCCCCGCCATCAGATCAGCCTCTTCTCCGCCAGGAACTCGACGATCTGCGCGGCCGCGCTGCCGTCGTCCTCGATCTTGCGCGCCTCACCGCGCGCGGGCGGGGGCGCGAGTGCGATCACCGTCGTCGCGGCTGCGGCGGCACCGCCGACGTCCGCGGCCGACAGCGTCGTCTGCGGCTTCTTCTTCGCCCCCATGATCCCCTTGAGTGATGGATAACGCGGCGTGTTGATCGCATCCGAGACGGCGATCACCGCAGGCAGCGGCGCCCGGATCGTGTCGTACCCGAACTCGGTCTGGCGCTTGCCGGTGACCGACGCGCCGTCCTTCGTCAATTCGCTCACCTGCGAGATGACCGGTCTCCGCAAGCGCTCCGCCACGGCAGACCAGAGGCACGCCCCGCCGCCGTCGGCCGACTGCTGCCCGAAGAGGATCAGGTCTGCGTTCTCCTGCTCGATCGCGCCTGCGAGCGCGCGAGCAGTCCCCAGCAGATCGGCGCCTTCGAGCTCCGTGTCCGTGATCAGCACAGCACGATCGGCGCCCATGGCAAGTGCTTTGCGCAGTGCATCCATCGCCTTCTCCGGGCCCATCGAAACGACGACGACCTCGCCGTCGCCGTCCGCTTCCTTCAGACGCAGCGCCTCCTCGACCGCATACGTGTCGAAGTCGGAGATCGCGAGCTCGACCGAGCGGTCGATGCGGTTCGTGGACGGGTCGATGCGCCGGCCGGCAGCGGCATCCGGAACTGCTTTCACGCAGACAGCGATCTTCATGCGCGCCCGACTCTAGCTGGACGAAACGGGAACATGACCTTGCAGGAAGTCGACGATCTCACTCGTCGGCGCGCCGGGCGTGAAAACCTCGGCGACTCCCTGCTTCTTCAACTCGGTCACGTCGTCCTGCGGGATCGTGCCGCCGACGAGGACGAGGAGATCCTCGGCGCCCTGGCCGCGGAGCAGCTCGAGAATGCGCGGCACGAGCGTCATGTGCGCACCGGAGAGGATCGAGATCCCGACGGCGTCGGCGTCTTCCTGGATTGCCGTTTCGACGATCTGCTCCGGTGTCTGGTGCAGGCCGGTGTAGATGACCTCCATCCCCGCATCGCGCAGCGCGCGGGCGATGATCTTGGCGCCGCGGTCGTGCCCGTCGAGCCCGGGCTTCGCGATCACGACTCTGATCTTCCCTGCCACGCCCGCAGTATAGGAACGCTCAGAACACGGGCGTTTCGCGCCAGGTCCCCCAGACCTCGCGCAACGCGTCGCACATCTCGCCCATGGTGACGTACGCCCGGGAGGCCTCGACGATCGGGACCATCAGGTTCCGGCGCTCGTGCGCCGCGTCCTCCTTCAGCCGCGCGAGGGCGGCCTCGACCGCAGCGCTGTCGCGCCGGGCGCGGAGGGCTCGGACCCGCTCGACCTGCTGTGGTTCCAGGGCCGGGTCGATCTTCAATATCTCAAGCTCAGGTTCACCTTCAAGCTTGTAGCGGTTGACGCCGACCACGACCCGCTGCTCCGCCTCGACCTCCGCCTGGTAGGTGAACGAGGCCTCGGCCAGCTCGCGCTGGAAGAAGTTCTCCTTGATCGCAGCCACGACCCCGCCGAGCTGCTCGATCCGGTCGAAGTAGTCGTAGGCCTGACGTTCCAGCTCGTTCGTCAGGTGCTCGACGTAGTAGGAGCCGCCGAGCGGATCGATCGTGTTCACGACGCCGGTCTCGTGGGCGATCACCTGCTGGGTGCGCAGGGCGATCCGGACCGCGTCCTCGGTCGGCAGCGCGAGCGCCTCGTCGAAGCTGTTGGTGTGCAGCGACTGCGTGCCTCCGAGCACCGCTGCCAACGCCTCGATCGCCGTCCGGACGATGTTCACCTCCGGCTGCTGCGCCGTCAGCGACACGCCCGCGGTCTGCGTGTGGAAGCGCATCAACCACGACTTCGGATCCTTCGCGCCGTATTTGTCGCGCATCACGGTCGCCCAGATCCGCCTCGCCGCCCGGTACTTCGCGATCTCCTCGAAGAAGTCCAGATGCGCGTTGAAGAAGAACGACAACCGCGGCGCGAACTCGTCGACACCCAACCCCCGCTCCAACGCCCACTCCACGTACGTGAACCCGTCCGCCAGCGTGAACGCGAGCTCCTGCGCCGCCGTCGATCCCGCCTCGCGAATGTGATAGCCCGAGATCGAGACCGGATGCCACAACGGCATCTCCCGACTGCAGAACTCGATCATGTCCGTCACCAACCGCATCGACGGCTCCGGCGGGAAGATGTACTCCTTCTGCGCGATGTACTCCTTCAGGATGTCCGTCTGGATCGTCCCGCGCAGACGATCCCGGGCGACGCCCTGCTCCTCCCCCACACACAGATAGAACGCCAGCAACATCGCGGCCGGCGAATTGATCGTCATCGACGTCGACACCTCACCCAGCGGGATCCCTGCAAACAACGTCTCCATGTCGGCGAGCGAGTCGATCGCCACACCCTCCCGACCGACCTCACCCTCCGAACGCGGATGGTCCGAGTCGTAACCCATCAACGTCGGCATATCGAACGCCGTCGACAGCCCCGTCTGCCCATGCTCGAGCAGATACCGGAACCGCTCGTTCGTCTCCGCCGCCGTCCCGAACCCCGCAAACTGCCGCATCGTCCACAACCGGCCCCGGTACATCGACGGATACACACCCCGCGTGAACGGAAACTCACCCGGCGACCCCAGATCGCGGCCGGGATCGACCGGCACCGAATCCGCCGTGTACAAGGGCTCGTTCTCGACACCCGAGATCGTCGAGTGGAGGGGCGCTACGGTCTCCTTGGGGTCCCGGGCGCTCAGCGTTCGCCCCCGGGCAGCCACAGCACTTCTGTCCCGTCGGCGTTCGCCGCCCGGGCGAGGATGAACAGCAGGTCACTCAGCCGGTTCAGATACGTGAGGGCGAGCGGGTTCACGGGACGCGACTGCGCCGCCTCCAGCGTGTCGCGTTCTGCGCGACGGCAGATCGACCGCGCGACGTGCAGCCGCGCTCCGCTTTCCGATCCGCCCGGGAGCACGAAGCTCTTCAATTCGGGCAGGCCGGCGTTCGCATCGTCGCAGTCGGCCTCGAGCCGGTCGATCGCAGCCTGAGTGATCCGAAGCTTGCCGTCGCCTTCGGCGAAGGGGACGGACAGGTCGGCTCCGACGTCGAAGAGCTCGTTCTGGACGCGCGACAGCCGCTCGTCGCGAGCCTCCGCCTGGGCCCAACCGAGGACCGAGTTGAGCTCGTCGACGGCGCCATAGGCCTGGACGAGCGGGTCGAGCTTCGACACGCGAGAGAGATCGCCGAGTGACGTCTCGCCCGCGTCGCCTGCGCGCGTATAGATCCGCGTCAGGCGGACCGGTTCGTCAGGACGCCGCGGCATTCGTCCGCTGTTCGAGGATCTCGCGTGCGATCACGAGCCGCTGGATCTCGCTCGTGCCTTCGTAGATCTCGGTGATCTTCGCGTCGCGGTAGTACCGCTCGACCGGAAACTCCTTCGTGTAGCCGTACCCGCCGAGGACCTGGATCGCCTCGGCGGTCTGACGCCGCGCCATCTCCGAGGCGAAGAGCTTCGCCTTCGCCCCGGCCCCCGTGTGCCGCCGTCCCTGTGCCTTGAGCCAGGCCGCGCGCAGCGTGAGCAGTCGCGCAGCGTCGATTTCCATCGACATGTTCGCGAGCTTGTGCTGGATCGCCTGAAACTCCGCGATCGGATGCCCGAACGCCTCGCGCTCCTTCGCGTACCGGCGGGCCACGTCATACGCGGCTTGCGCGATCCCGACGGCCTGCGCCGCGATCCCGATCCGACCGCCGTCGAGCGTTGCCATCGCAATGCGAAACCCGTGATTGAGCTCACCGATCAACCGATCCGCTTCCAGATGCGTATCGATGGCGATGTCGTTCGTCACCGACGAGTTCAACCCGAGCTTCTCCTCGGTGCGCGTGATCGTGATCTGGTCCGTATCGACGATGAACGCCGACACTCCGCGGGCGCTCCTCGTCTCCGCATCC
This sequence comes from uncultured Thermoleophilia bacterium, assembly GCA_963703445.1. Classification (GTDB taxonomy): domain Bacteria; phylum Actinomycetota; class Thermoleophilia; order Gaiellales; family Gaiellaceae; genus PALSA-600. The sequence continues at coordinate 108,386 of CAVPEK010000002.1, forward strand.
GTGCGCGCGAACAGCAGCACGGTGCCGCCGAATGCAGCGTTCGTGATCCATTGCTTCGCGCCGCTCACGCGCCAGCCATCGCCGTCTGCATCGGCGCGAGTGACGAGCGCCCCGGCGTCGGAGCCGGAACCAGACTCGGTGAGCGCAAAGCACCCCACGCGCTCGCCGCGCGCGAGCGACGGGACGAAACGCGCGCGCTGCTCATCTGTCCCGAACTGGAGCAGCGGCAGGGTGCACGCCGACGTGTGGACCGCGACGGTGACGCCGACACCGGCATCGGCCCGCGACAGCTCCTCGAGCACCAGGATGTACGAGACGAAATCGGCCCCACCGCCTCCGTACTCCTCCGGCACACACACGCCCATGAGCCCGAGGTCGCCGAGCTTCCCGAGCAGCTCGTGCGGAAAGCCGTGGTCCCGGTCCCACTTCGCCGCGTGCGGTTCGATCTCGGCGTCCGCAAACTCACGCGCGAGCGATTGGATCTCCTTCTGCTCCGGAGTCAGCTCGAAGTCCACGGCGGGCAGACTATCCGCATGAGACCCGCAGCGATCATGCTCGTCGTGCTCGCCCTGACCGCCTGCGGTGGCCACAAGACGACCTCTCCCGGCGAGGTGGTACGGGCCTGGAGCGCGGCGCTCGACCGGAACGACAGCGAGGCTGCGGGACGGTTGTTCGCCGACGGCGCACGTGTGATTCAGGGCGATGTTGAGACGCTCGCGACGCACTCCGACGCCGTGCAGTGGAACGCGAGCCTGCCGTGTGGCGGGACGATCACACTGCTCGAGCCGCGAAGCAACGGCGAAGTGCTCGCGGTGTTCACGCTGACGAACCGACCGCAGCATCTCTGCGACGGGCCGGGCGACCAGGCCGCAGCGTTGTTCCAGGTCAAGGACGGGAAGATCGTCCTCTGGCACGAGGTCGATGTGCCGACGTTCCCGCCGGCGGGGACGCTCGCCTAGATCGTGACCTCGGACTTGAGCTCGGGCTCGAGCTTGTAGCCGACGCCGAAGCGCGTCTGGATGAACGAGTGCTGGGAGGCGGTGCGGTCGATCTTCTGCCGCAGCCGGCGCACGAAGACGTCGACCGTCCGGTCGCGATGCGTCTCGCGCCGCCCCCACACCTTCTGGAGCAGCTCGTCGCGTGTGACGACGCGCCCTCGGTCGAGGGCCAGCGTGTAGAGGAGCTTGAACTCGGTCGGCGTCAGATCGGCACTTCGGCCGTCGACGAAGGCCTGCACCTCTCTGGGGTCGATCCGCAGTTCCTCGATCTCGATCGCCTCGCCGCGCCGCTCCTCCTGCGGCCGGACACCACGCCGCGCGGCAGCGCCGACGCGGGCGACAAGCTCGCGCATCGAGAACGGCTTCACGAGGTAGTCGTCCGCGCCGATCTCCAATGCGTGCACGCGATCATGCTCGGTCCCGCGCGCTGAGACGACGACGATCGGCGTCCCGATCCCCTCCGCGCGGGCTGTCTCGATCAGTTTCCACCCGTCGAGCTCGGGCAGCATCAGATCGAGGACGCAGACGTCGGGGTTCTCGAACCGGAGCCGAGCGAGCCCCAGCTCACCGCGGCCGACGACGATCGGGTCGAATCCGGCGGCCGTCAGGTGCTTGGCCATCCCGTCCGCGATCACGTTGTCGTCTTCGACGATCAGGATCTTGGCCACGGCCCGTACGATAGTTGGGGGGTGGGTTTTGTCCGGGTTTCGGAATGGTGACGATCTGGTGTATGACCGCAGCTTCGATGAGCTCCGCACCGGCTTCACGGCTGCGGTGTCGCACGAGCTGAGGACGCCGCTGGCCCGGATCCTCGCGCTGCTCGATTCGGCCGACCTGCCCGGAGCCGACGTGACCGAGCTGATCGAGCAGGCGAAGGCCGAGGTGGAGAACGCGGGCGTCCTCATCGACGAGATCCTGTTCCTCTCGGAGCTCGAGAGCGGAAAGGAAGTCGTGTCGCTCGGACACACTGCCGCCGTGCCTGTACTGCAGGACGTGATGGAAGGGCTCGCCGGCGCGGCCGAGCGTGCCGGGGTCGATCTCAGCGTCGAGGGCGACCCGCAGGTCGACGTGCCGCTGCGGCCCCGCATGCTTCGTGTGGTTGCGGAGAACCTCACCGAGAATGCGATCCGGTACGCGGGCCCCGGTTCGCAGTTCACGATCTCGGTGCAGCGAGCGGGCGAGTTCGCCGTCGTGACCGCGGCCGACGACGGTGTCGGCGTGGAGGCGGCAAACCTGAACCGGCTCTTCGAGCGCTTCTACCGGGCTGACGCGGCACGGACATCGCGCGGCACCGGCCTCGGGCTCGCGATCGTGAAGCACGTCGTTGCGGCCGCGGGCGGCGACATCGAGGCCGACGGCGGCCCCGGCCGCGGCCTGCGCATTCGCTGCACATTCCCCGCCTAGAAACGGCGAAGGCGCCCCGAGGGGCGCCTTCGCGGGCAAATGTGTGCCTGAGGCGCCTAGGTGTGGACCTGCTTCAGCGTCTTCTCCGATGCAACGAGCACGCTCTTCACCGTCGACATCTTGGCGAAGGTCAGTTTCGCTGCGTACTGCGCCTGCTGTCCCTGGGTCAACGCCCAGAAGATCATCTTCCGCAGCTCTGCAGCGTGCGGGGTCGTCTTGTGCACGATCACGTACGTGTAGGTGCTGATCGGGTAGGCCAGCTTCGCCGACTTGGGCGGATCGACGATGTGCATCTCGTTGTTGGCCGGGACCTTCGGGAATGCGAGCGCTGCTGCCTCGATCCGCTGCAGGCTCGGGTAGAGGAACTTCCCGGCCCGGTTGCGCACGGCCGCGAACCGGATGTGGTTCTTGATCGCGTACGCAACGTCGACGTAGCCGATCGCGCCGCTGGTGCGCGAGATCAGGCCGGCGACACCGCCCGAGCCCTTGGCTCCCTGCCCCGCCGGGAAGGCGGGCTGAGTGGAGACACCGATCTTCGTCTTCCAGGTGCCGTTGACCGACGAGAGATAGTCGGTCAGCGCATACGAAGAGCCCGAACCGTCGGACCGGAACACCGGGGTGATCTTCAGGTTGGGCAGATTCGCGCCCTTGTTCAGAGCGGCGATCGCCGGGTCGTTCCAGCTCGAGATCTGGCCCAGGAAGATCTTCGAGATCGTCGCCCCGTCGAGATTCAGGTGCGCCGGCGCGCCCGGAACGTTGTAGGCGATCGCCATCGCCGAGAGAGCCCACGGGATCTGGACACAATCGCCGCACGCCGTCGCCTGGTCCGGAGTCAGCGGCGCATCCGACGCGCCGAAATCGACCTGCTTGTTCGTGATCGCAGCGATCCCGGCGCCGGAACCGACACCGCTGTACTGCACCGCGTAGCCGAACGCCGTACCGAGCGCCGGCACCCAGGCCGAGACCAGCGGCTGCACGAAGGTGCTGCCCGCGCCCGTAATCGTGGTGTCGTTGGACTTCGCGCCGGCGGCCGCGACCGTGATGAGCGCGACGGCGGCGACGCAGATGAGGGCGAGCCCTCTCTTCATAGACTTTGTCTCCTTAGTCCCTGGGGGTGCGATATGAGTTGACGGCGCCAGCCTGCCGTGGTCCAGCGGGAATGTGGGCTGACGCCGTGTGTCGTGCGGGTGACGGAGTGGTGAACGCGGCTAGCGCGTGAGCCCGAGCTTGCGCCGCGATCGCTCGAGCAGAAGGCGCGCGGTCAGGCTCGTGACGAGCACGAACATGATCAGGACGAACGCCGTCGCCCAGGCCTGCTGGTGCTGGGTCGGGTCGGCCGACTCGGAGTACTGGAAGATCGTCAGCGGCATCGACTGGACCGAGTGGGCCGGGTTCCAGTCGACGATCTGGCCGGCGATCGCGCACGTGAAGAGCAGGGGCGCCGTCTCTCCCGCTGCGCGGGCGATCGCGAGCGTCGTACCGGTGAGGATCCCTCCGAAGCAGGTCGGCAGGATCACGCGAATGACGGTCTGCCACTTCGAGACGCCCAGCGCATAGCTCGCTTCGCGGAGGTGGTTCGGGACGAGCTGCAAGACCTCCATCGTCGACCGCGCGACGAGCGGCAGCATGATGATCGAGAGCGCAAAACCGCCGGCGATCGCGCTCTGGTGGTGCCCCCAGCCGAGGACCGGCAGCGGCGCCTTGACGATGATCGTGAACACGAAGATGCCGATCACGATCGACGGGAACCCGTTGAGCACGTCGAGCCAGAGCCGGATCTGCCGGCCGATCCGCTCCGGGGCGAACTCGCTCACGTAGAGCGCGGTCAGCACACCGAACGGCAGCGCGATCGCCGTCGCGATCGCAACGAGCAGCAAGGTGCCGGCGATCGCAGGCGCAATGCCTCCCCCGGTCTCACCGAATTGCGGCGGCCCCTTGATGAAGAAGTCGAGGTTCAGCGCGCCGACGCCGCGGATGAAGACAGCCCAGACGACGAGTGCGAGGGCTCCGACGGCCAGCGCCGCAGCCAACATCGCCGATCCTTCGGCGATCTTGTTCACCAGCAAGCGGCGGCGGCCGCGGCCGGTCGCCTTGAGGCTGAATGCCGGCTCCGTCATCAGCTCCCTCCCGCGCGCTGTACCTCGAAGCGCTTGACGATGCGCTGGGCGGCGTAGTTCGTGACGAACGTGATCACGAGGAGGATCAGCCCGAGGTAGATCAGAGCCGAGATCTGGATGTTCGTGATTGCGCCCTGGTACTGGTTTGCGAGGCGGCTCGCGATCGTGTCACCGGGCTCGAAGATCGAACGCTGCAGTGGGATGAAGTTGCCGATCACCTGCGTGACCGCGATCGCCTCACCGAGCGCACGGCCGAGCCCGAGCATGATCGCCGCCACCACGCCGCCGCGTACGGAAGGCACGACGACGGTCTTGACCATCTCCCAACGGGTTGCACCGAGACCGATCGAGCCTTCCTCGAGCTCCTCGGGAACGCCGATGAAGAGCTCGCGGCAGATCGACGAGGTGATCGGGATGATCATGATCGTCAGGACGATTATCGCGCTGAAAACGGTTGACTCGACCTTGTCCTGACCGTTCGCGAAGATCGGGAGCCAGCCGAGGACGGCGCTGATCGCGGGTTGCACGTGCTGTGCGTTGAACGGCGCGAGCACGTAGATGCCCCACAGCCCGATCACCACGCTCGGCACCGCGGCGAGCATGTCGACCAGCGTTCCGACCGGTGTCCTGATCCACGGCGGTGCGAGCTCACTGAGGAAGAGACCGATCGCGATCGAGAGCGGCGCTGCCAGGAGAACCGCGCCGAACGAGGTCACGAGGGTGCCGATGATCAGGTCGCGGGCGCCGTACTCGTTGAGCGGCGCGTTCCAGACGTTGTCCCAGAGGAAGTTGAGGTGGAAGACCTTGATCGCGGGCCAGGCGCCGTCGGCGACGCGCCAGACGATCGCGAAGACGACGAGAACTCCCAGGAATGCGGCGGCGGCCGTGAGCCCGTGCAGCAGGCGGTCACCGATCCGGTCGCCGAAGTGGCGTGTCCGCGGCAGCGTGGGCGGGGTCGTCGGGACCGCGGCGGCTTCCATCGAGGCGCAGCATTCCAGCGTCAACGGCGACCTGTGAGCTGCTTCACCACTCCGTCACAAGACGTTCACATCGTGTGTACCCCCGGACTGAACAACGCACGGGAGACTCCCGCAGTGACCACCATGGATTCGTCTCAGGAGCAACAGCGGACACGGGCAATTGGCGTCGCTGCTCCCCCGTCGGCGGTCGGTGTGAGCCGGGACGTCGTGTTCGACATCCAGGACCTCGCAGTGCATTACGGCAAGGCGCCCGCGGTCAAGGACGTCTCACTGAAGATCCACAAGAACGCGATCACCGCACTGATCGGGCCGTCCGGTTGCGGCAAGTCGACCGTGCTGCGCTGCCTCAACCGGATGAACGACCTCGTATCGAGCGCGAAGGTCGACGGGCGCCTGCTCTACCACGGCGTCGACCTGTACGGCGCCGATGTCGACCCGATCGAGGTGCGGCGCCGCATCGGCATGGTGTTCCAGCGACCGAATCCGTTCCCGAAATCGATCTACGACAACGTGGCCTACGGCCTGCGCATCCTCGGCATGAAGGACAACCTCGACGACCGCGTCGAGCAGGCGCTGCGTGGAGCGGCGTTGTGGGACGAGGTGAAGAGCAGGCTCAAACGCTCCGCGCTCGGCCTCTCGGGTGGCCAGCAGCAACGGCTTTGCATCGCGCGCGCGATCGCGGTGCAACCCGATGTGATTCTCCTCGACGAGCCCGCCTCGGCGCTCGACCCGATCTCCACGTCGGCGATCGAGGATCTGATGCACGAGTTGAAGGACGAGTACACGCTCGTCATCGTCACGCACAACATGCAGCAGGCGGCCCGCGTCGCCGAGATGACGGCGTTCTTCAGCCTCGACGTGAAGGACGACGGCTCGCGGCACGGCATTCTGGTGGAGTACGACGCGACCGAGAAGATCTTCACGCAGCCGTCCGACGAACGGACCGAGGGTTACGTCACCGGCCGGTTCGGCTAGCCGATGCGCGTCTCGTTCACCGAAGAGCTGTCCCAGCTCGAAGCCTCTTTGCAGGAGGAGGGAGATCTCGTCCTGCGCGCTCTCCGTTCGTCGCTGAACGCGCTGGCACGAGGCGACGAGGAGCTCGCCGACGAGGTGATCAGCTTCGACGACGAGGTCGACCGCCGCTACATCGCGCTCGAGGAAGGCGTCCAGTCGCTCCTCGCTCGGCAGACGCCGGTCGCCATCGACCTCCGGCTCGTGCTGGCGATCCTGCGCGTGAACCTCCACCTCGAGCGCATGGCCGATTACTGCGTGACGGTCGCGAAGCTGACGAAGCTGATGGGCAACCTCAACGTCTCCGATGAGCGGATCGCGCAGTCGATCGAAGACATGGGCCAGCGCGCCGAGCAGATGATCCGCGTCGCGCTCGATTCGTTCGCCACCCGCGACCCTGACAAGGCGCTCACGCTGGTCGAGCTCGACGAGTTGATCGACCGTGCGAATCGCAATGCGACCGAAGACGTCCTGTCACTCGGCGACTCACCCGAGGAGCGCGAGTACGGCTTGCGGATGCTGGTCGTCTCACGATGCGTCGAGCGGATCGGCGACCACGCCGTCGACATCGGCGAGCAGGTCGTCTATCTCGTGACCGGCGAGTTCCGCGAGTTCAGCGACGCCTCGCATCCGGCGTAGTCGGGAGTCGGATCGCTCAGGCGCTGCGAGGAGCTCGACTTGGCGCCAGCGAAGTGCTCTTCTGACTAGCGACGTTCGCGCGGCTTAGAGCGTGCGAGCGCGCCGGCCAGCTCCTCGGGCCGGATCGGCTTCGAAACGTAGTCGTCCATGCCGGCGGCAAAGCACTCGGCACGATCGCTTTCCATGGCGTTGGCCGTCATCGCCACAATCCTCGGCCGGTCGACGCCGTACTCGGCGACGATGCGGCGAGTCGTCTCGAGCCCGTCCAGTTCGGGCATCTGCACGTCCATCAATACGACGTCGTAGCGCTCGCGCGCAATTGCTGCCAGCGCCTCGATGCCATTTTCGACGAGATCTGCCGTATAGCCGAGCTTCCCGAGGAGAAGCGTTGCCAGCTTCTGGTTCACGGCATTGTCCTCGGCGACCAGGATCCTCAGCTGCGAAGTCGAGGCGGCCGTAGGCGACGCGTGATGATCGACGACGTCGTCAACGATCCGTGCCGCGCCGAACGCCTCGAGCAGCGCCTCGTACAGCTGCGACGCCTTGATCGGCTTCGTCAGCTGCACCGCGAACTCGGACGCGGCCCGAGCCTGCTGCAGACCTGCGAGCGACGTCGCCAACAAGCAGCGGGAGCGAACCACGAAGCCGCCGAATCTCGCCGGCGAGCGTGACGCCGTCCATCTCGGGCATTTGCATGTCGAGGACAGCCACGTCGTACTCCTCACCGCGACGCAAACGCAACAGCGCCTCGGCCGGCGTCTCGAGCGCCTCGGGATGCATCCCCCACGATGCCGTCTGCCGCGAAAGGATCTCGCGATTCGTCGCGTTGTCGTCGACGATCAGTACGCGCTTGCCCTCTAGTTCCGGCTGGCCGATGCGCGCATATGCGGGTCGGGAGGCGACCTCGACCCCTTCGGCACGGATCGTCAGGTGGAACGTCGATCCGACACCTGGCTCGCTCTCGACCTCGATCGTTCCACCCATCAACTCGACGAGGCGCTGCGAGATCGCCAGGCCGAGCCCGGTCCCGCCGTAGCGGCGAGTCGTCGATGCGTCGACCTGGCTGAACGACTCGAAGAGCCGGTGCATCCGATCCTTCGGGATCCCGATACCGGTGTCGCGAACCGAGAGGAAGGCCCACCCGGGCTCGGCCAACCGAACGGTGATGACGATCTCGCCTGTCTCTGTGAACTTGACGGCGTTCGAGAGCAGGTTCAGCAGCACCTGTCGAAGCCTCGTCGAGTCGCCGATGACGAATGCCGGAACCTCGTCCTCGATCAGGCAGGCGAGCTCGACGTCCTTGCCGACCGCGCGCGGTGCGACGATCTCGAGTGCACCCTCGACGCAGTCCCGAAGATCGAACGGGTGCGACTCGAGCTCGAGTCTTCCCGCCTCGATCTTCGAGTAATCGAGGATGTCGTCGATGATGTGCAGGAGCGCGTCGCCGCTGGACGAGATGACCTGCGCGAAGCCCCTCTGCTCCGGGTCGAGGTCGGTGTCGAGCAGAAGGCCGGTCATCCCGATCACCGCGTTCATCGGCGTTCGAATCTCGTGGCTCATGGTCGCGAGGAAGGCGCTCTTCGCCAGAGTCGCTTCCTCGGCCTTCTGCCGTGTGCGCTGCAACTCGGTGATGTCGTGGTAGATGACGTAGTAGCCCGGTGTGCTCACCGTCGATCGTGAGTGCCGCCATCAACATCTCGACGTCAACGAGCGACCCGTCCTTCCGCGAACGTTGGGTGATCCGCTGCGCCCGTCCTGACGAGAGGGCCTCACGAGCCACAGCAGCGCCTTCGTCCGCCAGATCGGCGCCTGCGAGCAGCAGTTCGGCGACCGTCCGGCCCAGCGCCTCGTCGGGTCGGTAGCCGAACAGCTCGGTCGCGGTCGGATTCCAACCCGTGACGCGCTCGTCTCGATCCGTGACGACGATGGCCACCGGGCTGAGCTCGACGAGGGTCTCGAAATACTGCTTCTGGCGACTGATCTCGGACGCAGCCTCGTGCTGCATCGTGATGTCGAGGATGAAGCCCTGGACGTGCAGCGGCTGTCCCTGCTCTCCGCGGACGACCCATTCGTCGTTCCGAACCCAGACGACCCTGCCGTCGGAGGCGACGATCCGGAAATCCATCGTCAAGCGCCCGTCTGCGCGTTCGAGCGCGGCGCTGCGGGCGGGCAGCACGCGCTCGCGATCCTCGGGGTGCAGCACCTCCGCGAGGAACGAATCCTCGAGCCACGACTCACGCGGATACCCGAAGATGTCGACGACCCGCGGGCTGATGTACGTGGGAGCGCCCGTCGCCTCCGCCCGCGCCGTGTAGACGGCCAGCGGCAGCTCCTCGACCAGACGCCGATACTCCTCCTCCGCGACGCCGAGCGCCTCGAGGGCAGCGGCGAGCTCAGCCTGCGCCTGTTTCTGCTCAGTGACGTCGATCATGCAGCCCTGGACGAACTGGGCCTTCCCGTCGTCGTCGCGCACGGTCCACGACTCGTCGTGAATCCAGATCGTTCGACCGTCGGCGGTGATCATCCGGTACTCGCTGACCCAGATGCTCTCGTCCTCGGTCAGAGGCAGGTCGTTCTCCGCGAGGATCCACTCGCGGTCGTCGGGGTGGAGAATGGTGCCGTAGAAGTCGGGATCGGACCAGCACTCGAGCGGATACCCGAAGATGGCGACCGCCCGTTCGCTCATGTACTCCGAGCTGTTCTGGTTGCCCTCAGGCGATCGATACATCGCGACGGGGATCGCCTCGACCAACTGGCGGTACCTGCGCTCCGACTCACGCTGCTCCCGCTGGAGCTGGGCGTTCCGGATCGCCGATCCCACATTGACCGAGATCGCTCCGAGGAGACGAGCATCGGTGTCGTCGAATCGATCGTCGGCCCCCAACGACTGCACGCCGAGCACACCGATCGCTTGATCACCCGAGAGGATCGGCACGCCGAGGTACGACCCGACGCGCGCGCCGACGCGGCGCTCACCGATCGAGCCGAAATCGGCCTCGCCGTGGAGCAGCACCGGCTCCCGGCGACGCAGCACCGCCGATGTCGGCCCGTCGCCGAGCGGCAGCGGCGGCCGCGACACCCGGGTTCCTTTCTCGCTGAGGAACGGGAACGAGATCGACTCCGCTTCCGGGTCGAACAACGCGACGTAGGTGATATCGGAGGCGAACGTGTCCTCGAGCAGGTCGCCCGCGAGATCGATCAGCGCGTCCACCTCCAATTGTGCGGCCAGCGCCTCGCTGATCCGGCTCATCGCCTCGAGCTCGCGTTGGCGCCGAATTGACTCGGTGACGTCGACGATGTAGCCCTGGAGGTGCGGTTGGCCGACCTCCGCACGGATGACGACGGCCTCGTCCCGCACCCATACCGACTTGCCGCCGGCATTCACGATCCTGTACGCGAACGACGCTCGATGACCGCCGTTGGCAAGCGCGGCCTTGCGTTCCCCCAGTACCCGCTCCCGATCGTCCGGATGGAGGATGGCCGCGAAGAACGTGTCCTCGTGCGACCGCTCTCGGGAGTAGCCGAACATCGCCTCGATCTGAGGGCTTACATACGAAAACGATGCGAGATCGCCCGGACGGTCGGCGTAGACGGTGAGAGGGAGGGTCTCCACCATCCGCCGAAAGCTGCCGGGCTTCCCCTTTGGCAAACCCTTCCCCTTTGGCAAACCCTTCGCTTTCTTGCTCATGGCGATCCGGGTGAGAGACCCCAGAGCTTGATCCGGGCACGGCGTCCCCGGATCTCGACCTCGTCGACGAACTCGAGGTCGTCGACCGCCGTCGCCACCAGGCGCCACGTGGCCTCGTCGACCAGCACGGACCACGACAGCTCCTTGGTCAGGGACTCGATCCGGGAGGCGGTGTTGACGGTGTCGCCGATCGCGGAGTACTCGAGCCTGCGCTCGGAGCCGATGTTGCCGGACATGAAGGGCCCACTCGCCACACCGACGCCGATGCGGAAGCCGTCGCCGTGCCCTTCCGCTCGGAGCCAGTCGTTGAATCGCTGCAGCCGCGTCGTGACCATGTCCCGGGCGACCGCAACAGCTCGGTCGGCATGGTCTGCGGACTCGATCGGCGCTCCGAACACCGCGATGATGCCGTCGCCTCTGAACGCCACGAGCGTCCCGCCGTTGTCCAGGACGGCGTCGCTCATTTCGGTGAGGTAGCGGTTGAGGACTGTCACGACAACGCCTGGAGACTTCGCTTCTGCGAAGGTCGTGAACCCACGAATGTCGCTGAACAGCACAGAGCCGACCCGGCGTACGCCCACGAGGCTCAGTGCGCCGCCGTTCGTGGTCATCACCTCATCGACGATCGGCTCCGGTAGGAACCGCATGAACACGTCGCGAACACGTGCGCGCTCGAGGTCTTGGAGCCGCGTCTTGTTGAGCGCGGCATTGACGCGCGCTCGTAGCAACACGGGGTCGAACGGCTTGGACAGGTAGTCCTCCGCGCCCAGCTCGATGCACCGGATGACGCTGTCAAAGTCGTCGAGCGCCGAGACCATGATCACCGGCACGTCGCGGAGGGCGTCATCGTCCCGCATCCGTTGCAGGACCGTCATTCCGTCCAGTCCGGGCATCACGACGTCGAGCAGCACCACGTCGGCCCGCTGCGCGGCAAGCAGGTCGAGACCGACGGTTCCGTCCTCGGCAAGCCGAACGTCGTGACCATCGAGCTCCAGCGCTTTTGCAAGCAGCATGCGATTGACGCGGTCGTCGTCGACGACGAGGATCGACCCTGTCATCGCACGACCCGTCAGCTCAAGCTCTCCCGACGCAACTCCTCGAGTAACGGCACGATCGCCGCCCACTCGACCTCGACGGACCCGACCAGCGGCCGGGCCGAGGCGAGATCGCCGCCGCGAGCGACGAGCTCGAGCTCCTGGCAGAGGTCGGCAAGCGCCAGGGCTCCGAACGTCAAGGCGTTCGACTTGAGCGTGTGCGCCGCGCGACCGAGGAGGATCGCATCACCATCTTCGACACCGGCGCGCAGCTCGACCAGCCGTACAGACGCCTCTTCGAGAAACGCATCGACGAGGCTCGCGACGAGTTCAGAGTCATGGCCGACGAGATCGTCGAGGGCCAGAAGGCTCGCCGCGTCGAGAGGCCCAGCCGAACGAGGCGGCGGCGATTCGTGCGGTGCCTCGTCACGTAGGTCCATGCGACGAATGAGCGTATACGAGCGTTCCGTGGGAGGTTGATCGAGTTCCTGCCCCGCGCACGTGCTGCGCGATCTCGGAGCGCGGTTCAGCTGACGAAGTAGATCGTGCAGGCGAGCCCGGCAACGAAGCAGTAGATCGCGAACGGCATCAAGGTGTTCGTCTCGAAGTAGCGCATCAGGAACCTCACGGCGAAGTACGCCGCGGCAGCGGAGCACAGTGCGGCGACGAGGGCCTGGCCGCGCACGCCGTCGCCGGTGGATCCGAACAGCTCGGGCAGTTTGAGCACCGCCGCAGCGCCGATGATCGGGGTCGCGAGCAGGAAGGCGAAACGCGCTGCATCCTCGTTCGAGAGCCCCACCAGCAGGCCGCCGGCCATCGTCGCGCCCGAGCGGGAGAAGCCGGGGATCAGCGCGATCGCCTGGGCCGCGCCGACGAAGAACCCGCCCCGCCAGGACACCGTGCGAGCGATGCGGGCGTCGTCGTCGGCCTCGGTGACGGGCGCTCGCCGCCGCAGCAGCTCGGCGCCGTAGAGCAGCACGCCGTTGAGCGTCAGGAAGATCGCGGCCGAGGTGGGAGACGCGAAGATCTTGCGCAACGAGTCCTGCAGCGTCAGGCCGAGAATGCCGGCTGGGATCGTGCCGACGATGAGCAGCCAGCCGAGCTTGGCGTCGGGGTCGTCGGCCGAGATCTCGCGGTCACGGAGCGAGCGCCCGAGGCCTCTGAAGATCCTCATCCAATCGCGCCAGAAGAAGAAGAACAGCACGATCGCCGTCGCCAGATGCGTCGCGACGAGGAAGGTCAGAAAGTACTTGTCGTTCTGGTGGATGTTCCAGCCGAGCAGGCTCGGGAGGATGACACTGTGCCCGAGACTCGAGATCGGAAAGAGCTCGGAGACGCCCTGCAACAGCCCCAGAACGATCGCCTGCGGGTAGGTGATCAGGTCAGCGAGGATCACGTCTCGGCGGTCGAGCGCTTCGGGCCGGTCTGGAACCAGGCGAAGGCGAAACAGGCGAGGCCGACCAGGAAAGCCGCGATGCCGTGCTTGACGTGATGGTGGCTGGATCCGGCCTGGTGGCCGGGGAAGAAGCTCGGAAGCGAGCCGGCCGGCTCCGCCCAGTAGATCACTGCGACCACCATCAGGACGACGCCGAGGACGATGGCAAGGATCGCGAGCAGGCGGTTATTCGTCATCGCGCGTAGAATACGGACCCCACGGCCGGGCCGAGTCGGCATCAGCTCGACACCCCCGTCCAGGACCGTTCCGGAAGGACTGCAACGCTTTGGCGACGATCATTCAACCGCGCTCCGAAGGCGGCTACGACACACTGCTCAACCGGGAGCTGTCGCAGGTCGACCTCATGCGGCGCGTGCTCGAGCTCGCGGCCGATGCGAACGAGCCTCTCCTCGAACGGGTCAAGTTCTGCGGGATCGTCTCGTCGATCCTCGACGAATTCTTCATGGTCCGTGTCGCCGGCCTGCAGGACCAGGTTCTGTCCGGGCTCTCCGTGCGCTCGCCCGACGGCCGCACGCCGCAGCAGGCGCTCGCCGAGATCCGAGGCAGCGTGCTCGAGCTGACGTCGCAGCAGTCGGCGCTCTGGCGCGACAAGCTCTGTCCCGCGCTCGCCGCCGAGGGAATCCTCGTCGGCGGTGTCGAGGACGCCACCGAGGCAGAGCGGACCGAGCTCGAGCAGGTGTTCACGCGCCAGATCTTCCCGGTGCTCACCCCGCTCGCCGTCGGGCCGGGCCAGCCGTTCCCCTACATCTCGGGGCTGTCGCTGAGCCTCGGCCTCCTCGTTCGCGATCCGGAAGCCGGTGAGGAGCGCTTCGCCCGGGTGAAGGTGCCGGAAGGTCTCGACCGCTTCGTCTCGATCGGCACGCGAGGCCTCCTCGTCCCGCTCGAATCGGTGCTGTCGCACTTCCTGCCACGCCTCTTCCCCGAGATGGAGGTCGTGCAGCGCGCCCTCTTCCGCCTGACGCGAGACGGCGACACGGAGATCTCGGACGACGCCGACGACCTGCTCGAGGCCGTCGAGTCGGATCTGCGGAGACGCCGCTTCGGTGCGGTGGTGCGCATGGAGGTGTCCGGCTCGATCTCGCGCGACATGCTCATGCGCCTGACCGAGCGGCTCGGTATTGCAACCGATCAGGTCTACGCGATCCGCGGACTGCTCGACCTGGCGGACGTGATGCAGCTCCACTCGCTCGACCGCCCGGACCTGAAGTACGCGCCGTGGGTCCCGTTCACGCAGCGCCGCCTCGCCGTGTCCGACCACGACGAGCTGTTCGAGGAGATCGCGCGGCGCGACATCGTCGTCCAGCACCCGTACGACTCGTTCGGGACGAGCGTCGAGGCGTTCCTGCTCGCCGCCGCGGAGGATCCACAGGTCGTCGCTGTGAAGACGACGGTCTACCGGACGAGCGACGACTCTGCGATCGCGCCGTCGCTCGTGAAGGCGTCGGAGAACGGCAAGCAGGTCGTCTGCGTCGTCGAGCTGAAGGCGCGATTCGACGAGCGTCGCAACATCGACTGGGCGCGCGCTCTTGAACAAGCCGGAGTGCACGTGGTCTACGGGTTCCCCGACATGAAGATCCACGCGAAGACGACGCTCGTCGTTCGCCGCGAAGGTGATGAGCTCCGCCGCTACGTGCACATCGGTACGGGCAACTACCACGCCACGACGGCACGGATCTACGAAGACGTGGGCGTGTTCACGGCCGACGCACAGATCGGCGAGGACATCGCCGATCTCTTCAACTTCGTCACCGGCTTCGGCCGGCCGCAGCGGTTCCGCCACCTGCTCGTGTCGCCGTTCAACCTGCGCAAGAAGCTCATCGACCGGATCAAGGAGGTTGCCGACGCCGCAGCGGCCGGCAAGCACGCTCGCATCCGGATCAAGTGCAACAGCCTCACCCACCCGGAGGTGATCGAGGAGCTCTACAAGGCGTCCCAGGCGGGTGTGACCATCGAGTGCGTCGTGCGCGCCAACTGCAGTCTCGTGCCAGGGCTGCCCGGGCTGAGCGAGAACATCCACGTGCGGTCGGTGCTCGGGCGCTTCCTCGAGCACAGCCGCCTGTACTGCTTCGAGGCCGGAGACCACCGGGACTACTTCCTGGGCAGCGCCGACCTGATGCCGCGCAACCTCGATCACCGGATCGAGGTCGTCATGCCCGTCGAGGACACCCAGGTGCGAAACGAGCTCGAATCGATCTTCAAGGCTCTCCTCGCGGACAACTCCCAGGCCTGGGAGCTGCAATCCGACGGTTCCTGGAAGCGGATCTCCCCGAAGAAAAGCGAACGCCGCCGCTCGGCACAGGCAGCGTTCATGCGCAGGCGTGACCGTGCGCGCCGCATCGCCCGCTCGCACTGAGCTCGCGCCGTCGGGTGCGGTCGTCACCATGTCCGGCGGATGGTCGGGGTCATCGATGTGGGGTCGAACACGGTCCGCCTCGTCGTCGCGGACGGCGATCGGCAGCTCCTGTCGCGGCGGGAGATGCTCCACCTCGGCGCAGACGTGGAGCTTCACGGGTCGATCCCGGCGGAGAAGCTCGCCGCCGCAGCACGGCTCGTCGGCTCGTACGCGGAGGCGGCACGTGCCGCGGGCGCCGTCGAGATCGCGGTACTGATCACGAGCCCGGGCCGGCAAGCGGAGAACGGGAACGAGCTGCTCGACGCGATCTGGGCGGCAGCCGGCTGCCCCACTCGCATCCTCAGCGCGGCCGAAGAGGCTCGGCTCGGGTTCGCCGGCGCACTCGACGTCGCCGCTCCCCCCACGCGCCGCCTGGTCGCCGTCGTCGACGTCGGCGGCGGGTCGGCACAGGTCGTCGTCGGGACGCGTCGCGGCGGTCCCGAGTGGCTGCGTTCGATCGACCTCGGTTCTCAGCGTCTGACCAGCAGGCTGCTCGACAGCGACCCGCCGGGACGCGCGGCGATCGCGGCCGCTCGCGCAGAGGCCGCGCGCTACGTCGACGAGCTCGAACCTCCCGAACCTCGCCTCGCACTCGCCGTTGGAGGGAGCGCCCGCGCGCTCAAGCGGATCGCAGGCGGGAGGCTGGGCCGCGACGACCTCGAGCGCGCCCTCGCCCTGCTCGCCGAGACGCCGGCCGCCGAGCTCGTGCGGCGCTTCGGCATCGACGCCGACCGCGTCGGCACCCTGCCGGCCGGTGCGGTGATCCTGACCGAGCTGCAGTCACGGCTCGCAACGCCGTTGCGAGTGGTGCGTGGCGGAGTGCGCGAGGGCGCCCTGCTCGAGCTCAGCCGGCGCCGCGCCGCGGCCTGAGGACCTCGAGCAGCTCGAGGTCCGGGCCGAGCACGAACACGGCCCCTTTCTTCCATTTCGGCGCCCCGGAGACGACCCAGTCGAGTCCGCCGTGACCGCACACGACCACGTCCTGTCCGGCGAGCGAGCGAACCAGCGCAGTCCCGTGCTCGCCCTGGAGCTGCTCGCCCAGCTCCTCGCGCGCGTCGATCTCGAGGCCGCGAGCTCGAGCGAGTGGCGTCACCGTCTCCACGCAGCGGAGGTAGGGGCTCGTCAGGATCGCCTGCACGTGGAACGAGGCGAGTTGCTCGACGAGCTCGTCCGCGTCGCGGCAGCCACGAGCGTCGAGCGGCCGCTCACGGTCGTCTCCCTCCCACGTCGTCCGGTCGCCGGCGGAAGCGTGCCTGACGAGCAGAAGCGGCATCAGCCGAGCGCCTTCGTCCCTCGCTTCAGGACCGCGGCCAGCGCGTCGGGATAAAGACGGCGCTGCTCGATTCGCCTGACCCGCTCGCACGCGATCAGCCGGCCGGCGGCAATCCCGGTCTGCTTGCGTGCGAGCTTGCGCAGCGTCGTCTCGGCCACGACCGCATCCTGATGCTCTCCGACCACGTCCTGAAGATTCTTGAGCGCCTCGAGGTACCGCTGCAACTGCTTGGTGCTGCGACCTGTAGCCATCAGTTCCGCGCCGTACCGCGCCCGCTTGGCGGTGATTCTCAGGTTGTGCAGCTCATCGTCGGTCGGCTCCGGAGGAAGCTGGGTCGCTGCCAGGCGGAGCTCCCGAAGCTCGGCGCCTGCGATGTCGCGCGCCTGCTCGTCCGACCTCACCTCGGGCAATGCGGCGACAGCGACCGCGAACGCGTCCAGCAGCTCGAAATACCGCGACGACCCGAGTGCGGCGAGCAGCTTGTCGTGGAAGCGCTCCCGCGCGTCCTCGAGCCGCGCAACGAGCAGCTCGCCGGCTTCACGGTCACAGTCGAGGGCCGGCAGCTCCGCGCGAAACCGCTCGATCAGCACATCCCGGTCGCGAACCGGCCCGAGCAGCCGCGCGAGCCACTTCAGCTCACCGGCGAGCGCGGTCAGACGGTCGCCGAGCATCGGCTCGGTCGCACGGATCAACGCCCGGCTACGCCGCGTGGCGACCCGAAACTGGTGGATGTCCTCGGCGT
Organism: uncultured Thermoleophilia bacterium; assembly: GCA_963703445.1. Taxonomy (GTDB): domain Bacteria; phylum Actinomycetota; class Thermoleophilia; order Gaiellales; family Gaiellaceae; genus PALSA-600. Next base: position 126,120 of record CAVPEK010000002.1, read on the forward strand.
CGTCGCCCAGCCGAACACCGGGGTCGTGGCGGAGGAGCTCGCGCAGCTGCTCGAACAGCAGCACGTGCAGCAGCTCGATCGCCGGGGCATGCTCACCGGCCTGCGGACGCGGCGGAGCCGGCAGGACGCGCAGCAGCTTCGGTGTGCCCTCGGATTTCTTGGCTCCCGCCTTCCGCAGCGTCCGACCCAGGCGCTCGAGATCGTCGTCCTCACCGTCGACGAGCTCGATCTCGATCTCGGCAAACGCGCCGGCCGATCTCCCGGCGTCGAGAACAGCAACCGAGTCGAGAGTCACGTCGGCGATCGTCCGGCCGTTGTCGGCGACCCGCACCCCGGTCCGGCGGGTCCGTAACGTCGCGACCGGGCCCAACTGCCCGTGCCGCACATGAGCGGCCAGCAGGGTCGCGAGCGGCGCAGGAGGTCCGACCGGCCCTCCGGGAGCCTCGACCTCCGCGCGGGCGTTGCCGCCGCGCGGAAGCTTGAGCTGCCAGCGCGAGAGGCCGTTCTCGACCCGCCGCCGAAGCGTGATTCCCGCTCCGGCGAGCGAGCGGTCCGGAGTGTCGTGGTAGGTCGAGGTGAACAGACGCGATTCGAGTGGCTCACCCGGGAGGTCGGGGAACGTGAATCCCTCGGCCAGCTCGAGCTTCAGCTCCCGTTCGACGAAGGTGCCCATCCAGCCAGATCGTATGGGCGGCGCTCCACCTGTGCGTGACAGTCGGGCCCGGAGCTCCAGTTTCCCCACCGGCCCCGGGCCCGTCCTGTCTCCCCAAGGCAACCCGCGTCGGGCTCACCGCTGCAGAGCGCGATTCGTGTCGTCGAGCCGACGATAGGCGAGGCGGTTTGTGCCTTGGGTTACGGACCCGCGTCGATCGTGAGTCGAAACGGCGGTCGGCCCTTCACAAACGAGGGCAGAAACGCGACGATGCCCGCTATGAGCACCTTTGTGGTCGTCGCGCACCGCTTCACCCCGACCAACACCCGGCTCGGGACTGTGCTGTCCCCCGCCCAGGCGCTGGGACGACTCGGCCCAGGCGATATTGCCCTCGGACGGCTCGACGTCCTCGCCCACGCTCGACGGGGTCGAGCCGGGGCTCTGGGCACTCGAGCGCCTCCAGACGATGGGCGTGACGCTGCTGAACGGGCCGCGCACGCTCGTCGCCGCACACGACAAGCTCCTCACAGCTCAGGCGCTGTTCGGCGCCGGCATCCCGCACCCGCGCGACGACGCACGTCGCACCGTGGCTGCCGCAACCCAGGCTCGAGCCGCCGCTCGTCTTCAAGCCTCGCTTCGGCTCGTGGGGACAGGACGTCATCCGCTGCGACGACCAGGACACGATCGAACGAACCCTTGCCTACCTCGAGACGCGACCGTGGTACGCGGCAACCGGGGCCCTTGCACAGGAGCTCATCGCTCCACGTGGCTACGACCTGCGGCTGGTGATCGCAGGTGACCAGGTCGTCGGGGCGGTGAAGCGCGTTGCCGCAGCCGGGGAATGGCGGACGAATGTCGCACTCGGAGCAAAACGTGAGCCGGTGCAGCCGACCGTGGATGCGTGCGACGTCGCTCTGGCAGCCGCGCGCGCGATCGACGGCGCGCTCGTCGGGATCGACCTCCTGCCGACCGAGGACGGAACGTGGGTCGTGCTCGAGGCAAACGGCGCGGTCGACTTCACGAGTGCCTATTCGCTGAACGACGATGTGTTCGCGGCCGCGTCGGCCGCGCTCATCGCTGCGCCACAGGAGTCGAGCGCCGCGCTGGTTGTCTAGTAGCGGTAGAAGCCCCGGCCCGACTTGCGGCCGAGGCGCCCGGCCTGCACGTATTGGCGCAACAGCGGACACGGCGCGTACTTCGGGTTGCCGAGGCCGCGCTGCAGGACGTCCATGATCGCGACACAGGTGTCGAGACCGATCAGATCTGCGAGCGCGAGCGGGCCCATCGGGTGCGCGAATCCGAGCTTGGCGATCGTGTCGATTGCCTCCGGCTCGGCAACCCCTTCCATCAGCGCGTAGGCGGCCTCGTTGATGAACGGCATCAAGATGCGGTTCGAGACGAAGCCGGGGAAGTCGTTCGCTTCCGCCGGCTCCTTGCCGAGCTCGCGGGCCAGGCCCACGATCGCCTCCGCGGTGTCGTCCGAGGTCTGCACCGCCCGGATCACCTCGACGAGCTTCAGCACCGGGACCGGGTTGAAGAAGTGCATTCCGATCACCCGGTCGGGCCGCGACGTCACCGCCGCCAGCGAGGTGATCGGGATCGAGCTCGTGTTGGAGGCGAGGATCGCTCCGTCCGGCAGCACGCCGTCGGCGAGGCGAAAGAGCTCTTCCTTGGCGGCCGCGTCCTCGGTGATCGCCTCGATCATCAACTCGGAAGAAACGACCCCGTCAGCAGGCTCGATCAGCGCGAGTGTTCCCTCGACGTCCGCGCCGAGCCTCCCGAGGCTCTTCTCGATCGCAGCCAGGCCCCGCTCGACTGCACCCGGGAACGGATCGTGCAGCGAGACCCGGCGCCCCGACGCTGCGACGACCTGTGCGATCCCGGCACCCATCTGACCGGCCCCAACGACGAGGACATGCTCGAACTTCACGGCGAGGGACCCTACCCTTCACCCCGTGGAGGTCAGAGTGGCAACCACCGCCGACGTCGACGGGATCGCCGACGTGCAAGAGCGGACGTGGCAGGCGGCATACCGGCACGTCTTTCCGGCGCGCGAGCTCGACCGCGGAGGCTTCATCAGGCCCGAGCGCTGGCGCGGCCGCGTCGCCAAACCGCCGGCGGGCTGGACGACGTTCGTCGCGGTCGCACGACGGCGTTGTCGCGGGATTCGCAGCGGTCGGTCCCAGCCGTGACGAGCGCGGAGTCGGCGAGCTCTACGCGATCTACGTCGAGCCCGAGCGATGGTCGACGGGCACGGGCCGCCTGCTGATCGAGCAGTCTGAGGCGCAGCTATGCGCGTCCTTCGCCGAGGCGACGCTGTGGGTGCTCGAGGACAACCCGCGCGCCCGGGCGTTCTACGAGCGCGCAGGCTGGTCTCCGGACGGCGGGCGCAAATCGGAGGAGCGCTGGGGCGTGCACGCGCCCGAGGTGCGCTACCGGAAGACCTTACGAGGTGTCTGACACCGTTCCGGTGTCAGACACCTTTTCGAGGAGCTTGCGGTCGCGGTCGTGAGTGAGCAGGATGCGACCCCCTCGCCGGAAGACGCTGGCAACCTGAATCTGATTCACGAGTTACTCGACTCAAGCACCAGGCAATTCGAAACTCACGACTCTGGTTCGCTCCGCGAATCAGAGTCGACGAGGCAGTCGAACAACGCTCGAATCTGATTCGGCGCAGCCGAACCGGCACGAGTCTCGACGCAGGCAGTCGAACAACACCTGAATCTGATTCGGCGCAGCCGAACCAGATTCACGAGTTTCGACTCAGGCCACAGGCAATTCGAAACTCACGACTCTGGTTCGCTCCGCGAATCAGAGTCGAGGAGGCGGTCGAACAGTCGGCGGTCGCGGTCGTGGGTGAGCAGGGCGCGCGCCTCTTCGAAGAGCGCCCAGCGCACCTCGTCGACCTCGTTCTGTGCGAACGCCTCACCGTCGCTCGTCATCCGGTAGTACCGCACCTCCTTCGGGCCCTGAGCAACGAAGTAGCGAGTCGAGCCGGCGAGCGGTCCGACCTCGCACCTGAGCCCCGTCTCCTCCTCGACCTCGCGGACCGCGCCCTCCTCCCACGACTCGTCGCCCTCGAGCTTCCCTTTCGGGAAGGACCAGTCGTCGTACCTCGGCCGGTGCACGAGGAGGACCGACCCGTCGCGAACGACAATGCCGCCCGCTGCACGAACGACCAGCCGCACGACGTCTACACCTCGATCAGCAGCGCGTCGCCCTGGCCGCCGCCGGAGCAGATCGCGGCGAGCCCCAGGCCACCGCCGGAGCGGCGCAGTTCGTGCACCATCGTCGAGACGATCCGGCCGCCGGAGGCGCCGATCGGGTGGCCGAGGGCGATCGCGCCGCCGTTCACGTTGACGATCGCCTCGTCGGCGCCCAGGAGCTTCGTCGAGTTCGACGCGACCGAGGCGAACGCCTCGTTGATCTCGACGCGCTGGACGTCGTGCGATGGTCTTGCCCGCGCGATCGAGCGCCATCGCGCCCGCGTTCGCCGGCGTCCGGGCGAGATAGGCGAAGTCGTCGGCGACATACCCCTGTGACAGGATCGTCGCCAGCGGCTCGAGACCGCGCTGCGCTGCCCATGCCTCGGAACAGACGATCACGCAGCTCGCCCCGTCGTTGACGCCCGGCGCGTTGCCTGCGGTCGTCGTCCCGTCGGGGTCGAAGACCGGAGGGAGTGCGGCGAGCTTCTCGACCGTCGTGTCGCGTCGGACACCCTCGTCCGCGGTCAGGTCGCCGACTGCGATGATCTCGTCGTCGAACCGTCCCGCGTCCTGCGCGGCTGCAGCGCGCTCCTGCGAGCGGGCCGCCCAGGCGTCCTGCGTCTCGCGCGAGATACCGAGCTCGCGCGCGACCTGCGAGTTCTGCACCACCATGTGCAGCTGGTCGAACGTCGACGTGAGCCCGTCGTAGACCATCGAGTCGATCAGCTCCCCGTCACCGAGGCGGTACCCGAAGCGCGCCTTCTTCAGGAGATACGGGGCGTTCGACATCGACTCCATGCCGCCGGTGACGACGACGTCGACGTCGCCGGCCCGGATCATTGCGTCGGCGATCTCGATCGCGCGGATCGACGACGCGCACACCTTGTTGATCGTGTCCGACGGGGTCTCCTTCGGCAGGCCCGCCGCGATCGCGGCCTGGCGGGCGGGTGCCTGACCCGCGCCGGCCTGGAGCACCTGGCCCATGATCACGTACTGCGGCTCGTGCGGCTCGAGCCCGATCCGCTCGAGTGCCGACTTGATCGCGAGCCCGCCCAGCTGCGTCGCCTCGTAGCGGGCCAGTCCGCCGCCCAGCTTGCCGAACGGCGTGCGAAGGGCGCTGACGATGACGCTGCGGTCGGCCATCAGCGCACGAATGACTGGCCGGGCGTCAACCGCCTCGCGAACGCGACGATCAGCCGGACGATCGATTCGACGTCGCCGAGGTCGCAGATCTCGTTCGGGCTGTGCAGGTAGCGCGTCGGAATCGACAAGAGGCCCGTCGGAATGCCGGCACGCGCGGGATGAATCTCGTCGGCGTCGGTCGATGTGACGCGCGAGTAGATCTCGTATGCGTGCGGGATGCCTTCGGCCTCCGCGGCCTCGCCGAGCAGATCGGTGACGTGCTTGTTCAACATCGGCCCGCGGGCGATCATCGCGCCCATTCCGAGCTCGATCCGTCCGGCCCTGCGTGCGTCACCGCCCGGATAGTCGGTGGCAGGCGTGACGTCGACGACGATCGCAACCTGGGGCTCGAGCCCGAACGCCGCAGCCCGTGCGCCGTAGAGGCCGATCTCTTCCTGCACTGCAGCGACAGCGACGACATCGACCGCTGCGTCGCCCGACTCGGCGATCCGGCGGGCCGACTCGAGCGCGATGTACGCACCGAGACGGTTGTCGAGCGCCTTCGAGAGCAGGCGGTCGTTCGGCAGCTCGACCGGGGGCCCGGCCCACACGCCCGGGTCGCCCACGCGAACGAGGCGCTCAGCCTCTTCGCGGTTCTTCGCTCCGATGTCCAGATGCAGGTCGGCGAGCTCGAGCCGCGGACGGTCGCGCACCTGATCCGGCTGGATCCGCCTTCGCGAAACGGCGCCGGGAATGCGGCCGTTGCGGGTCAAGCAGCTCGAAGCGCTGGCCGTGCAGCGTCTCGGCGGCGATGCCCCCGAGGAGGCGTAAAGGCGAGCAGTCCGTTCTCCTCGATGTTCGTGACGGCGATACCGATCTCGTCGATGTGGCCGACAACCGCCAGGGTCGGCGCACCGTCCCCGGCGCGAACCCGCGCAAACGACGAACCGAGCGTGTCGGAGGACACCTCCGCGAACCTCGCGGCTGCTTCCCGCCAGATCCTGGACGGCTCTTCCTCGTGGCCCGAGGGACCTGAGGCGGTCAGAAGCGCTGTCAGTAGCTCGGGTGTCGCCATCGACCTTGCGCATTCAAGCAGGCGCGCTAACCTTGGCCGTAGATGAGCTCCTCGATTTCGAACTGGTGGGCGTGGCGCAACGAGCGGGACGGGAGCCTGCGCGCATAGAGCACGACGCGCCAGCAGCCCGAACCGCTCCACCCGACGACCCGACAGGGTCGTTTTTCGTATCCGTGAACAACACAACCGTCCTCAACACCGATCTCCTCACCCCGCTCGGGGCATACCTCCACCTGCGCGGGACCGGCCGCGGTGCATTTCTGCTCGAGTCCGTCGAACAGGGGCGGCTCGGCCGCTACTCGCTCGTCGGGAGCGGCGACCGCCTCGTCACGTTCGCAGAGGCCGAGGCGCTCGACGAGCCGGTCGTCGGCTATCTCGGCTACGACCACGTGGCGCAGCTCGAACCGACCGTGCAGCTTCCGGACGACGGCCGAGGGCTGCCCGAGAGCCGTTTCGTCGTCGCCGACATGCTCGTCCGGTTCGATCACGGCCGATCGGTCGCCGAGGTGCTGGCGGGCGATCCGGCCGAGGTCGGCGCCCTCCTCGAGGGGGCGGTGCCGTCGCTGCCGGCGGAGCAGGTCGGAACGGGCAGCACGACCCGACGCTCGCCGAGCCAGGCCGACTACGAACGAGGCGTCGAGCGCTGCAAGGAGCACATCCGCGCGGGCGACGCGTTCCAGATCGTCCTCTCGCAGCGCGCGGAGCGACGCACGGGCGCCTCGGCGCTCTCGATCTACCGCTCGCTGCGCCGGGTCAATCCGTCGCCGTACCTCTTCCTGCTGGAGCTGGACGGTGTTTCCCTCGTCGGGTCGTCCCCGGAGACGCTCGTCCGGCTCGACGGGACGCGGGCATCGGTGAACCCGATCGCGGGATCGACCAGTCCCGGGCGACGGCGACGCGGAGCGGCTCCTCTCGTCGCAGAAGGACCGCGCAGAGCACGTGATGCTCGTCGACCTCGGCCGCAACGATCTCTCGCGCGTGTGCCTGCCCGGGACGGTCAAGGTCGAGCGGTTCCTCGAGGCCGAGCGGTTCTCGCACATCACGCATCTCGTCTCGGAGGTGGCCGGTGAGCTCGCTCCCGGCGTCTCGCCGTTCGACCTGTTGCGCGCAACGCTTTCCGGCCGGCACCGTCTCGGGAGCCCCGAAGGTGCGCGCGATGCAGATCATCTCGGAGCTCGAGCAGTACCGGCGCGGTCCCTATGCCGGCGCCGTGCTCTACTCGTTCCCGGGTGGGCCTCTGGACGCGTGCATCGCGATCCGAACGGTCGTCCTGCACGACGGGCACGGCGCTGCTGCAGGCCGGTGCCGGGATCGTCGCGGACAGCGACCCGCGCGCAGAGCACGAGGAATGCCTGCGCAAGCTGGCCGCGCTCGAGACCGCGATCGAGCTCGCGGAGGCAGGTGGCTGAGCGGCATGCCGATCCTGCTCATCGACAACTACGACTCGTTCACCTACAACCTCGCCCACCTGTTCGGCGAGCTCGGCGCCGAGGTGATCGTGCGCCGCAACGATGCGATCACGGCCGACGAGGCGGCCGCCCTCCAGCCGTCTCAGCTCGTCATCTCGCCGGGCCCGGGACGCCCCGAAGACGCGGGCGCGACGCCCGAGATCCTGCGACAGCTCTGCGAGCGCGTGCCGACACTCGGGGTGTGCCTCGGCCACCAGGCTCTCGTCCAGGTCTACGGCGGCGAGGTCGAGCGCGCGCGCGAGCTCGTGCACGGGAAGGCGACGATCGTCGAGCACGACGGCCGGGGGATCTTCGCCGGGCTGCCGAACGACTTCCTCGCGGGGCGCTACCACTCGCTCGCCGCCACGTCGGTGCCCGATTGCTTCGAGATCTCGGCGACCGCGATCGACGGCGAAGTGATGGCCGTCCGTCACCGCGAACTGCCGATCGACGGTGTTCAGTTCCATCCCGAATCCGTGCTGACCCCGCTCGGCCGTGACATTGCGCAGAACTTCCTGCAGGGTGTGCGGGGATGATCCAGGACGCGCTTGCACGGCTGCTCGACGGACAGGACCTCAGTCGCGACGAGGCTCGCCAGGTGATGGACACGATCATGTCCGGCGAGGCGACACCGGGACAGATCGGCGGCTTCCTCGTGGCGCTGCGCCTCAAGGGCGAGACTGCGGACGAGATCGCCGGTTCGGCCGAGGCGATGCGCGCGCACGCGATCGAGGTGCATCCAAAGCGCGAGGACCTCGTCGACACGGCAGGGACCGGCGGCGACGGCGGACGGACCTTCAACATCTCGACCGCCGCGGCGCTTGCTCGCCGCCGCGGCCGGCGCAGGGGTCGCGAAGCACGGCAACCGCTCGGTGTCGTCGGCCTCCGGATCCGCCGACGTGCTCGAGCAGCTCGGATTCCGGCTCGACCTCGAGCCCGACCGGATCGCGGCGTCGATCGACGAGCTCGGCTTCGGCTTCATGTTCGCGCCGACGCACCACCCGGCGATGAAGCACGCCGGCCCGGTTCGACGCGAGCTCGCAGCGCGGACCGTCTTCAACGTCCTCGGGCCGTTGACGAACCCGGCGGGCGCCCGCGCGCAGGTCATGGGCGTCTACTCGCCCGAGCTCGTTCCGGTGATCGCAGACGTGCTCGCGCAGCTCGGCGCGCGACGCGCCTTCGTCGTCCACGGCGCGGGCGGAATCGACGAGCTCTCACCCGCCGGCCCGAACCTCGTGTGCGAGGTCGTGGACGGCGACGTGCGGCAGCGCGAGATCGACCCGCTCGAGCTCGGCGTCGAGCGCTGCGACCCGGCGGAGCTGCGCGGGCGGCACGCCGGCCGAGAACGCCCTGAAGATCCGCGAGGTCTTCGAGGGCGGCAACGGCGGGCGCCGGTCTGCGATCCTGCTGAACGCCGCCGGTGCGATCGCGGCGGGCGGTCACGCGACGGATCTGAAGGAGGGCATCGGCTTGGCACGCGAGGCAATCGACAACGGCGCGGCCGCAGAGCGCCTGGAGGCACTGGTCGCCTTCTCGCTCGCGGGAGCCGCGGCATGAGCTTCCAGGCCGCGCTCGCGGCGGACGGATTCGGCGCGATCGCGGAGTTCAAGCGCCGTTCACCGTCGGCCGGTGACATTCGTCCCTTCGCCGACGTCTCGCAGATCGCGCGTTCGTACGAGCAGGCGGGAGCGCGTGCGATGTCGGTGCTCGTCGACGAGCGGTTCGGCAGGCACGTGGGACGATCTGCGGGCTGCGCGGGCGGCGACGACGCTGCCGCTGCTCGCCAAGGGCTTCTTCGCCCTCGCCGAGCGATCTGGAGACGCGCGAGAGCGGCCGGCGCCGACGCGGTGCTCGCTGCTCCTGCGCGACCTCGACGACGAACAGCTGCGCACGCTCATGGGCGTTGCGGCAGTCGCTCGGCCTGGACACGCTCGTCGAGGCGCACGACGCCGACGAGCTCGCGCGTGCCGTCGCACTCGACGCGCCGGTGATCGGCGTCAACGCGCGCGACCTCTCGACGTTCGATCTCGACCGCCGCCGCCAGCTCGAGCTGGTCGCCCGTGCGCCGCGCGATCGGGTGCTGATCGCCGAGAGCGCGATCCAGACGCGCGCGCAGGCCGCCGCGGCCGAGCTGACCGGGCGCGAATGCGGTGCTCGTCGGCTCGACGCTGATGCGCGCGCCCGACCCGGGAGCGAAGCTGCGCGAGCTGCTCTCCCGGCCGCTCGTCAAGGTGTGCGGCCTGACCCGCCAGGAGGACGTCGACGCCGCCGTCGAGGCCGGCGCCGATCTCGTCGGCTTCATCCTGGCGGCCGAGAGCCCGCGCCGCACGGACGTGTTGCTCGAGGCGCCGCGAGACGGTGCTTCGCGTCGCGGTCTTCGTCGGCGAGCGCGACGAGACCGAGGCCGATGTCGTGCAGTTCTATGCGACGCGACAACGGCCATCGCGCGCGCGACGCAGAGCTGCTGCGCGGCGACGAGCGGGTCGGGACGGTCGTCGATCTGCCGTGGGAGGAGGACGATCCGTCGCATCTCGACCGTGCACGGTCGATCGACGGCCGCGTGATGCTCGCGGGCGGGCTCGGGCCCGGGAATGTCGCCGACGCGATTGCTGCCGTCCGGCCGTGGGCGGTCGACTCGGCGCGCTCGACGGAGTCGGCGCCCGGGCGTCAAGGACCACGACCTGCTGCGCGCTGGGTGGAGGCGGCGCGCGGCGAGGCTGACGGAGCCAAGGAGCGCGGCTTGCCGGCGCCGGAGCGGAAGCGCGGTGAGCACGTTCGGTGTCTACGGCGGGCGTTACGTGCCCGAGACGCTGATCCCGGCGCTCGACGAGCTCGAGTCGGCCTGGGCCGCACTGCGAGACGACGAAGCGTTCCACGCGGAGCTGCACGGGCTGCGCACGAACTACGCGGGCCGCCCCACGCCGCTCACGCGAGTCGAGCGGTTCGCGCCGGACCAGCGGATCTACCTCAAGCGCGAGGATCTGATGCACACGGGCTCGCACAAGCTGAACAACGCGCTCGGACAGGCGCTGATCGCGCAACGGCTCGGCAAGCACCGGATCATCGCGGAGACCGGCGCCGGCCAGCATGGCGTCGCGACGGCGACGGTGTGCGCCCGCTTCGGGCTCGAGTGCATCGTCTACATGGGCAGCGAGGACATCCGCCGCCAGGCGCCCAACGTCGAGCGGATGAAGCTGCTCGGCGCCGAGGTGCGCCCGGTCGAGTTCGGCACGCGAACGTTGAAGGAGGCGACGAGCGAGGCGATCCGGGACTGGATCGCGAACGTCGAGACGACCTACTACCTGATCGGCTCGTGCGTCGGCCCGGCGCCGTATCCGGAGATCGTGCGGGAGCTGCAGCGGGTGATCGGCCGTGAGGCGCGCGAACAGTTCCTCGCCGCCGAGGGCCGGCTGCCCGAGGCCGTCGTCGCCTGCGTCGGCGGCGGCTCGAACGCGATCGGCATGTTCTACGACTTCGTCCCCGACGACGACGTGCGCCTGATCGGCGTCGAAGCGGCGGGTGCCGCGTCACTCGGCACCGGGCGCCCGGGGGTGCTGCACGGCGCCCGCTCGTCGCTGCTCGCCGACGAGGACGGCCAGATCATCGACGCGCACTCGATCTCCGCCGGCCTCGACTATCCCGGCGTCGGCCCGGAGCACGCGTATCTGCGCGACACGGGCCGGGCCGAGTACCTGACGTGCACCGACGACGAGGCGCTGGCAGCCTTCCACCGGCTCTGTGAGACGGAAGGCATCGTCCCTGCACTCGAGTCGTCGCACGCCCTGGCGCGTGCCCTCGACTGCGGCGCAGAGCTCGTCGCCGTCTGCCTCTCGGGCCGCGGCGACAAGGATCTCGCCGAAGTGCTGGCGCGGTGAAGACGCTCGTCGTCTACCTGATGGCGATGCCCGACACGCCGGCGCTCGCCCAGGCGGCCGTCGAGGCGGGCGCGGACGTCCTCGAAATCGGGTTCCCGTTCTCCGACCCGCTCGCCGACGGGCCGGTGATCCGGCGCGCGGGCGAGCGAGCCCTCGCGGCCGGCATGCGGACCGCCCGGTGCCTCGAGGTGCTCGCCGAGATTCGCGCACGCGTCGACGGTGCCGATAGTCGTCGATGACGTACTCCTCGATCTTCGACGCCTACGGCTGGGAGCGGCTCGAACGCGACGCCCGCGCGGCGGGCGCGACCTCGTTCATCGTCGTCGACCTTCCCGCGGACGTGCGACCCGAGCTCCGGCGGGTCCAGCTCGTCGCCCCGACCTCGACCGACGAGCGGCTGCGGCTCGCCGCTTCGTCGACCGACGGCTGGCTGTACCTCGTCACCGTCACCGGCACGACCGGCGCTCGCGACCGAGCTCGCCCCGACCCTCGCGCCGCTGGCCGAGCGGGTCCGAGCGGTCACCGACGAACCGCTCTACGCGGGCTTCGGCATCTCGACGGGCGAGCACGCGCGCGCGGCCGGCGAGCTCGTCGACGGGGTCGTCGTCGGCTCGCGCGCGGTCGAAGCGGCGGAGTCGGGCTCGCCGAGCTCGCGCCCTCGTCGCCTCGCTGCGCGCCGGGCTGGATGCGGCGTAACAGTCGTTACAAGCTCGTTCGGAGCGCCGCCACCCACCCGAGCGAGGCGATCGCCGCCGCGAGCGACCGATGAGCGAGTCAGTGTACTCCTCGGCGCGCGTAGGCTCTCGCCATGAACGAGATCGTCCGCGTCGCTTGCGTCCAGGCCGAGTCGGTCGTCTTCGACCGCGAGGCCACGATCGACAAGCTGGCAGCGCTCGCGCGCGAGGCGGCGGCGGGAGGCGCGAAGCTCGCCCTCTTCCCGGAGACGTTCGTGCCGGTGTATCCGTCCAACCGCTGGGCGCGCGAGCTCGCGCACGGGAGCGAGGGCGCGAAGCTCTGGGCGCGGCTCGCCCAGGAGTCGGTGACGCTCCCGAGCGAGCGCCTTGCCGCGGCGGCGCGCGACGCGGGCATCTGGCTCGCGATCGGCGTGAACGAGCTCGAGCGCGGGACGATCTACAACTCGCTGCTGCTGTACGCGCCGGATGGCATGCTCGCGTTGCACCACCGCAAGCTCGTCCCGACGAATCACGAGCGGCTCGTCTGGGGGCAGGGCGACGGTCGGGGCCTCGAGGTCGTGGAGACGGACGCAGGGCTCACCGGCGGGTTGATCTGCTGGGAGAACCTGATGCCGCTCGCGCGGTTTGCGCTCTACGAGCGCGGCGTCGAGACGTACCTGGCGCCGACGGCGGACGACAGCGAAGACTGGCAGGACTCGCTCCGTCACATCGCGCGTGAGTCACGCGCGTTCGTGCTCTCGTGCTGCGTCTTCCAGAGCGCCGCGAGCTACCCCGACGACGTTCCCGCTCGCCGCGGGCGACGACCTGCTCGGCCGCGGCGGCTCGGCGATCCTCGCGCCCGACGGCAGCTACCTGGCCGGCCCACTGTGGGACGAGGCGGGGATTCTCTTCGCAGATCTCGATCCTGCGCGCATGTATGCGGCGCGGCAGCGCTTCGATCCGGCCGGCCACTACCATCGGCCGGACGTGCTGTCGCTCACGGTCACGCCGACAGAGGTGAGCTCGGCGTGCGTCGTCGGTGCGGGCGTCTTCGGCGCGTCGCTCGCGCGCGAGCTGGTGCTGCGCGACTGGGATGTGACGCTCGTCGAGCAGCACACGCCGGGCACCGTCCGGTCGGCGTCGGGCGGCGACACGCGGCTGCTGCGCGCCGCGCACGGCGACGTCGAGTGGTACACGGCAAGCGCCGTCACGCGCCCGCACGCTCTGGCTCGAGCTCGAAGCAGGCGACCCGCACCCGGATCTGGGAAGGCGTCGGCCTCGCGTGGCTCGCGCGGCGCGCCGACGGGTTCGAGGCCGCGAGCGTCCCCGTTCTCGAACGCCTCGGGATCGCGCACGAGTGGCTCGCCCCCGACGACGCGCGCGGGCTCTTCCCGTCGCTCGCCGTCGACGACCTGCACGGCGGTGCTCTTCGAGCCTGACGCCGGGGTGCTGCACGCGCGGCGCGCGACTCAGCTGCTCGTCTCGGACGGTGAGCGGCACGGTGTGACGCTGCAGGGAGACGCGACTCGCACCGTCCGACGATCCGCCCGGCGACGTCGTCGTCTGGGCCTGCGGCGCGTGGCTGCCTCAGCTCTTCCCCGAGCTCGTCGCGATCGAGGTCTCCCGGCGCGACGTCTTCTTCCTCGGCGGCGACCGCGCCTGGCACGGCGCCCCCGGGTTCGTCGACTACGACGGCGGCGTTCTACGGGCACGGCGACGTCGGCGGGCTCGGCGTCAAGATCGCCCCCGACTCGGCGAGCGACACGATCGACCCCGACACGCTCGACCGTTTGCCGTCGCCGTACTGGGAAGCGGAGGCGCGTAGCTACGCGGCGCGGCGCTTCCCGTCACTCGCGGGCGCGCCGGTGCTCGGCGGTCGCGTTTGCCAGTACGACCTCTCGCCCGACACGCACTTCATCGTCGACCGCCACCCCGAGCGCGATCGCTGGTGGCTCGTCGGCGGCGGCTCGGGGCACAGCTTCAAGCACGGCCCGGCGCTGGCCGAGTACGTCGCCGACTGCATCGAGGGCACGCGAGAGCGCAGAGCGTTCCATGCGCTCGGCGCACGCGCCGGCGACGCGGGCTGCGCACCGGCAGCGCGTAGCGCGGGCTTGTCCGTGGTCTAGGCCGGCGCAGGCGTCACCGCAGTCGCTGACGACGTCGATTCAGATGACTCCGCGTGTCGTTCGCGAGAAGCTCGAACGCGCGCACTCCTGCGCCTAGAACACGGCAGCAGATCGTTGGTCTCGTCGCGCGCCGGGCGTCTAGGCACTGCTGCGTCGGGCGCCGTGCACTCGCCGCGGACTCGGCCGGAGCGATTTCGCTCGTAGCATACGGCGCTGTCGAGCCGTCGTAGAAGTACGGCGTGTCGACCCGTCCGTGGCCCCGTCGGCACCAGGCGCGCGACCTCGAAAGCTGCTCGTCGCCTCGGGTCCGGACGACCGAGCCGCCGGCGGCGCTCGACGTCGCCGACCGTGAGCATGGCGGGCGACCTCGGCCTCACGCCCATCAGTGGTCGGCGCTCGGCGCCGAGACGTGGAACGGCATGCGGGCGATCTCACGCGCATCGGCGGTCCTCGGCGTCGTCGAAATACTATCGAAACTGGGCGCCTCCGTCGAACGCAGCCGGCCAACGAAGTCATCGGAGACTCGAAACGACTCCAACCGATGTTGTTCAGCAGCGGACCAAGCCAGTATCGCGCCCCCGGATCATCGCACCGACGAGCGAGCTCAATGCCCCGCGCTGTCCAGCTCTCCGCATCTCCACCAGCGCCGCCATGTGCGCCGCATCACCGGCCAAGAACCCATCGCGTGCCTCAAGGGCACACTCGAATGCCGCGTCGAACAGAGGAGCGGCGGCGACCTCATCGCCGCTCGAGCGAAACAGCCGACCACGCTCGATCAACACCCAACCATCTGCCGCTCCGGCCGCCGCTGCTTGCGCCAGGAGAAGCTCGCCCTCTGGGAAGCGGCCACGCAGACCCTCGATCCGTGCGAGCTGAGTCAGAACGCCTGCCCGAGGTCGTGGGCGTGGTCCCGTCGCGATCGAGCAACGCACGGAACCGCGACTCATCGCTCAAATGCGAGATCGTCGAAGTCCACACATCACGCCAACCACCCGACTACCTGCCGACCTCGTCCTAGTCCTTCGGCGGCGGTTTGTCCTCGCGCGCTTCGAAGGCGAGCATCAGCTTGCGCAGCAGGTCGTTCAGCTGCTTCTGCTCGGGCTTCGAGAGCGCCGAGGCGAAGAACGCCTCGCGCCGGCCCTGCACGCTCGCGGCCGTGTCCCACGCCTCGCGGCCCGCGTCCGTCAGCTCGACGATCACGCCGCGCCGGTCGCCGGGCGCCGGCAGGCGGCGAACGAGCCCTGCCTCCTCCAGCCGGTCGAGGCGGCTCGTCATCGCGCCGCTCGACAGCTCGAGGTCGGCGGAGAGCTCGCCGGGCGAGCTCCGGTGGTCGGCGGCGAGCCGGAGCGAGGTCAGCACCTGCCAGTCGGGATGCGAGAGGCCGTGCTCGGCAAGCGTCGCCTCCATCCCCCGCTTCACGCGCCGGTTGATCCCGCCGATCCGGTCGACGATCGCCTCGACGTCCATGTCGATCTCCACCTCACGCGGCAGCACTGCGAGCCGTTTCAGGAAGCGGTCGATGTGGTCTTCGGGGGTTGGGGCCACCGCGCACACATCTTGACAGCAAAAGTCTTGACGTCAAGACAGTTGGTTGTTAGTATCTCGACATCAAGATATTCGAGGCCGAAAGATAAAAGAAGCGGCCGAGAGAGAAGGGAGAGGCACATGTTGAGGCCTTCCGACCCGATCAGCACCAAGATCATCACCGACGCGCACATCGAGCTGCTGCGCGGCCGCCGCAAGCCGCCGCGGCGCCCTTCGGCCCGCGGCAACTGACGGTTTCCGGGAGCGCTTAACAGGGCCGTTCCCGGTAGCGCGAGAGCTGGGCCCGGCGATCCGCACGCCGGGCCCCGCTCCGAGCCTCACTCCGGCCAGAAGTTGTCGATCGTCTCGGTGTCGCCCTGTGGATCGTCGATCCGCTTCGAGACGATGACGATCTCGGCGTCCTCCGGCTCGTCGTTCCAGACCCCGCGCCAGGTCCCGGGCGGCACCCGAATCGCCTCGTGCTTTCCGAGCTCGACGATCTCGTCGCCGAGCTTGAACTGCAGCTTGCCGCTGAGCACGAAGTAGAGCTCCTCCTGCTCCTTGTGGCGGTGGCCGTACGAGCCCTTGCTGCCGGTGTGCTGCGGCATCCGCCTGTAGGTCAGCGCCGCCTGCTCCGCGCCGATCGCGTAGGTGATCCCGCGCATCTCACCCGGATAGTCGCCGAGCCAGTCGTCCACCTCCACGAGCTTCACGATCTGGTACTCCTGCACGTCTGCCTCCTTCGGTCTGCGAGTATCGAACACTCGTCAGACCCAGAAACGCAAGTCGGGTGCTCGCGGACACGACGAAGGCCCCGCCTGCGCGGAGCCCTCGTCTGTCCTGTACCAACGTCGTCATCCGCAGTAGCGAATCACCAACGGGTTCAAGTCACTAGACGCCAGACGGGCCAAAGATCTTCCCTCGATCGCGCCGCTTCGCTCAGACCGCGGCGTTCGTGAACGTCAGCTCGAGGTGCTTGCGCGACGCATTGCCGCGGATGTCGGCTGCTTCCACATCGAGTCGATAGTCGCCGTCGGGATGGCGTCGTGTGTCGAAGGCGCGGGCGAGCAGGAAGCGGAATAGACCTGCTGCGTTCGGGTGATTCTGGGTCGTGCCGGCCGCGTAGACCTGTGGATACCTCGCAGCGGGCAGCAGCGTGGTGCGGAAGTCGGCGACCACCTGCCACGGCACCACCGCCCGCCCGCCGCGAATCAGCCGCCAGCGCACGAAGGCCGGCGTCACCGGCAGACCCTTCCACGGCGGAGGCGCAGCGATCGGCGTGATGTCGTGCGCTTCGGCAACGAACGCAACGACTCCTGTGAGGAACCCCGGTGACAGGTGTTTGCGGGCGCGTTCCGCGACGATCCGGTCGACCGACGGGGCGCCGAAGTCAGCGAACGGTGTGAGGGCGCCTTTGCGCAATGGGTTCCAGTACTGCCCACCCCTGCGCTCGGCGAAATGCACGTGCCCCCAGCTCTTCGCGATATGGCCCAGCAGTTCGTGCTGCGCAACCTGCTGACCGTGCTTCACGGCGGGCACGATGTGCCAGTAGCCGTGCTCGCTCGCGCCGCCGCTCTCCACGACCGCGATGTTCTGGGCGCCTTCGACGTCGACGATCCCGCCCTCCACCGCATAGACGGGCGTTCCATCCGCCCCGGACACGTCGATGCCGAAGTGGAACGCCTTCGAGCCTTTGGCGCCGATCCGCGGGTCGCAGAAGAATGCCCGTACGGGATGCTGTCGGTCGAACGGCGCAAGCGGCCAGCAGTAGCTCACCGGCTCACCGTCGCGCCCTGCATCTCGGGAGCAGTTTGGCCACGCGGGCGGACGGCTGGCATGAGAATCTCCCCGCGATGGAATTCCGGGCGACTGGCGCACGTTCTGCCGCACACATGACCTCCGGTGTCCATGCAAGCAGGAGCTGTTGAGCACCGAGCACCGGGAGCGGCGGGGCGGCAACCGGCTGGTGCTCGTCGCCTGCATCCTCGGCTCGGTCATCGTCTTCGTCGACTCGACGGTCGTGAACGTGGCGCTCCCGGCGATCGAGGAGGATCTCGGCGGCGGGCTCGCGCTCCAGCAATGGGTGGTCGACGCATACCTGCTCACGCTCGGCTCGCTCCTCCTCGTCGGCGGCTCCCTCGGCGACCTCTTCGGGGCAAGGCGCATGTTCCTGATCGGGATCGTCGGCTTCGGCATCACATCCATCCTCTGCGCCGCCGCACCCGACGGAACGACCCTGATCATCGCCCGTGGGGTGCAGGGAGCACTCGGTGCGATCCTGACCCCGGCAGGGCTCGCCGTGATCGCGACCACGTTCAGTGGTGAAGCTCGGGGAGCTGCGATCGGCTCATGGACCGCGTGGACGGGCATCGCCTTCGTCATCGGGCCCCTCGCCGGCGGCTGGCTCGTCACCAACGCGAGCTGGCGGTGGGTGTTCCTCGTCAATGTCCCGTTCGCAATCGTCACTGCGGCGCTCGTCGCGTACGCCGTGCCGACCCGTGCCGCCGGTAACGATCGCGCGCGGGTCGACGTTGTCGGCGGCGTGCTCTGCGTCCTCGGTCTCGGCGGCCCGGTGTTCGCGCTCATCGAGGAGCCCCAACGCGGCTGGAGCGATCCGCTGATCCTCTTCTCATTGATCGGCGGTGTTGTGCTCTTCGGGCTGTTCGTGCTCTGGGAGAGCCGTGCCCCACAGCCCATGCTTCCCCTGCGGCTGTTCGAGCGGCGCAACTTCTCGTTCGCGAACCTGGAGACCCTGTCTGTGTATGCCGGCCTCTCGACCTTGACGTTCTTCCTGGTCCTCTTCCTGCAGCAGCTTGCGGGCTACACCGCCCTACGGAGCGGGCTGGCCCTCCTCCCCATCACCGTCGTGATGTTCTTGCTGTCGCCGCGCGTCGGCCGCCTGTCGATGCGCTACGGGCCGCGGTGGTTCATGGGCCTGGGCCCCTTCATCGCCGGACTGGCGTTGATCGGAGTGATCCGACTGCAGCCGGGGTTCTCGTACTGGTCGGAGCTCCTGCCTTCATTGCTGGTCTTCTCGATCGGCCTGTCGATGATCGTCGCACCGCTCACGGCAACGGTGCTTGCGGATGCGGGTGAGCACGATGCCGGGATCGCGAGCGGCGTGAACAACGCCGTGGCGCGCGTCGCCGGACTGCTGGGGATCGCCGTTGTGGGCGCAGCCGTCGCGGGACCGCAGAACCAGCTCGACGTAGCGGGCTTCCATCTGGCGATGTGGATCACCGCGCTGCTCGTGCTCGCGGGCGGCATCATCGGCATCGCCGGAGTTCGGAATCGACAGCAATGAACGGCGCCGCCGCAGAGATCGTGTTCGACCATGTGACCAAGCGCTACGCGGGGCGCGACTCGGCCGCGATCGACGACCTCTCGCTCGAGATCCCCGCCGGCGCGTTCTGCGTCCTCGTCGGCCCATCCGGCGGCGGCAAGACGACCGCATTGAAGATGGTGAACCGCCTGATCCCGTTCGACTCGGGCGACATCCGGATCGACGGACGAAGCATCAACGCGCTCCCGGCGACCGAGTTGCGGCGGGGCATCGGCTATGTGATCCAGCAGGTCGGGCTCTTCCCGCACCAGACGATCGGAGAGAACATCGCGACCGTACCGCGGCTGCTCGGCTGGCCGAAGGCGAGGACCGCGGCACGCACGGCCGAGCTGCTCGAGCTCGTCGGGCTCGAGGCGGCAGACGCCAAGCGCTATCCCGCGCAACTCTCCGGTGGCCAGCGACAGCGGGTCGGGCTCGCGCGGGCGCTGGCGGCCGACCCACCGGTGCTCCTCATGGACGAGCCGTTCGGCGCGGTCGACCCGATCACCCGTTTTCGACTGCAGTCGGAGCTGCAAAGGCTCCATCGCGAGGTCGGCAAGACCGTGATCTTCGTCACACACGACGTCGACGAGGCGATCCACATGGGCGACCGAATCGCGATCCTCCGCGAGGGCGGTGTGCTCGCGCAGTACGACACCCCGGACGCCATCCTCGCGCACCCCGCCGACGAGTTCGTCGCACAGTTCATCGGAGAGGACCGCGCGCTGCGGCGCCTCGCGCTGCGGACGCTGGGTGACGTGAGCCTGCGCCCCGGCGCGCCGAGCGAGCCTGGCTCTCGCGTCTCACCCGACACCACAGTCAGGAACGCGGTCAGCCAGATGCTCGAGACGAACAGCGACCAGGTCGTCGTGGTCGACGGCGACAAGGTGCTGGGCGTGTTCAAGCTCCACGACGCGGGAGCCCTGCTGTAGGCGGCCCGGTCGTCATCCCGAACTTCGGCCAGGGCAGCGCGTGCGTCCGTGGCGATCACACCTTCTGCTGGGGCTGGGTGAAGGAGCACTGGGGCGACACGCTGCAGCCCGCACTGATCCAGCACATCGAGCTGACGCTGATCGCTGTCGTGATCGGCTTCGCGATCGCCTTTCCGCTCGCCCTTCTTGCGCACCGTTACGGCAAGCTCGAGCATCCGGTCGGAGCGCTCTCGGCGCTGCTGTACACGATCCCGAGCCTCGCTCTCTTCCAGCTGCTCATCCCGTTCAGCGGGCTCACCTGGACGACGGTCGAGATCGCGCTCGTCGCCTACACGCTCGTGATCCTGTTCCCGAACTTCGTCGCGGGACTGAAGAGTGCACCCGACGAGGTGCTCGAAGCAGCGCGAGGGATGGGCCTCACCCGGGCGCAGGTCTTGCGGCAGGTCGAGTTGCCACTCGCAGTGCCTGCGATCATCGGCGGCCTGCGCGTCGCCGTGGTCTCGACCGTCGCGATCGCGACCATCGCTGCGTTCCTGCTGCCCGACGGGCTCGGCTACCCGATCATCCTCGCACTGAAGGAACCGACGCCGTTCAAGACCGAGATCTATTCGGCCGGCGCCCTCGCGGTCGCATTTGCGCTCAGCTGTGACCTGTTGCTCGTCGCGCTGCGCCGGGTCCTCGCACCATGGGCGGCGAAAGGGGTCGCATGATCTTCGCCGACGCCGCCAACGCGCACACTTTCGTCGACGCGATCCAGTTCATCGGCGACCATCCCGGCTTCCTCCTTCAGAAGGCGGTCGAGCAACTCGAGCTGTCCGGCGCAGCGCTCGCGATCGCGATCGTGGTGGCCCTCCCGCTCGGCCTCGTGCTGGGCCATTTTCATCGCGGCTCGAGCATCGCAATCGGGACGTCGATCATCGGCCGGGCGCTGCCGAGCCTCGTCCTGATCGCAGCCTTCCTGACGTTGCTCGGGATCGGATTCGTGAACAACATGGTCGCCCTGGCCGTGCTCGGCAGCGGGCCGATCCTGACCAACAGCTACGAGGGAATCGACCGCGTCGACAAGGACATCGTCGAGTCGGCCCGGGGGATGGGCCTGACCGGGGGTCAGATCCTCCGGCGGATCGAGCTTCCGCTCGCGATTCCCCTGCTCTTCACCGGGATCCGCATCGCCGCGGTCACGATCGTCGCGACTGCCACGATCGCGGCAGTCGCCGGCGGCGGCGGGCTCGGCGACGTGATCGTCAACCAGGCGAGCTACAGGCTTTCGGGCGTGATCGCAGCGTCGCTCTGCGTCATGGCGCTGTCCGCCCTCGTGTTCCTGGTGCTAGCTGGGATTCAGATCGGAGTGACGCCCAAGGGGCTTCGGAGTACTAGCGTTACCACCGACCACTCTCGAAAGGAGCAGCAGTGATCCGCAAGCATACGAGGCGAGCCGCCAAGGCGGCGTTCGCGATTTCCCTCGGGGTCGCGATTGTCATCGGCTTGTTCGCGGCCGTCTTCGCGCGGCCGGCGCACGCGAAGTCGACGGCCAGTCCGACCATCATCATCGGGACGAAGAACTTCCCGGAGGAGTTCATCCTCGGCCAGCTCTACAAGCAGGCACTCGAGGCGAAGGGCTTCCACGTCTCCTACAAGGAGAACATCGGATCGACCGAGCTGATCCAGACCTCCCTGACGAGCGGGAAGATCAACATGTATCCCGAGTACACGGGCGTGATCGTGCAGGACGTCTTCCATCACACCCTCTCGGCGAAGACGGCGAACGGCACGTACCAGCTCGCGAAGCAGCTGGAGGCGAAGAAGGGCTACACGCGTCCTCAAGCCGACGCCGTTCTTCGACACCGACGTCCTCGCCGTGACGAATGCGACGGCCAAGAAGTACGGGCTGAAGTCGATCGGCGACCTGAAGAAGGCCGGCAGCTTCAAGCTCGGCGGGTTCCCGGAGTGCAAGACGCGGAACACCTGCTTCCTCGGCTACACGAAGCAGTACGGGCTCACGAACGCGTCGTTCGTGCCGCTTGCCGGAATCTCGGCGTACGCGGCGCTCGATGCCGGCAACGTGCTGGCGGCGGACGTGTTCTCGACCGACCCGCCGCTCGGCAAGGGCTCGAAGTACACGGTCCTCAACGACCCGAAGCACGTGACGGGCTTCCAGAACGTCGCACCGATCGTCAAGACGACACTTGCGACCGCGCTGGGCTCGAAGTTCACGAACACGGTCAATGCCGTGTCGGCGACGCTGACACAGAACGCGATCGTTGCCATGAACAAGGCAGTCGAGGTCAACAAGCAGAGTGCAGCGAAGGTCGCCGCGGCCTTCCTGAAGGCGAACCATCTCGCCTGAGTCGATTGTCGTTCTCGGTGGAGGGTCGTCCGGCGAGCACTTCGTCGGCGCCCTCCGCCGGCTCGACCGAACGGCGAAGGTGACGGTCGTGGAGCGGCGCCTCGTCGGCGGCGAGTGCTCCTACTGGGCCTGCATGCCGACGAAGACGATGCTGCGGGCGCCCGAGCTCGCGGCCGCGGCGCGCCATTCCCAGGGCGCGCTCGAGGTGGGAAAGCTCGATCCGCAGAAGATCTTCGCGTGGCGTGACCTCGTCGCCGAGCGGGACGACTCGTCACAGGTCGAGTGGCTCGAATCCAAGGATGCCGCACTCGTGCGCGGCGACGCGGTCGTCACCGAGCCCGGCATCGTCCGGGTCGGCGACGAAGAACTGCGGTACGACCGGCTCGTGATCGCGACGGGTTCGTCACCGGTGGTCCCCCCGATCGAAGGGCTCGACCAGGTCGACTACTGGACGAATGTCGAAGCAACCGAGACGCTCGAGGTCCCGGCGCGGCTCCTCGTTCTCGGCGGCGGCCCCGTTGGCTGCGAGCTCGCACAGTTCTTCCAGCGCGTCGGCTCGCAGGTGACCCTCGTGCAGGGCGACTCGCGGCTCCTCGCGCGCGTCGACGCCGACGCGGCGGCGCTCGTCCACGAGGCGCTGCGTGAGGACGGCGTCGACATCCGGCTCGACGCGCGCGCCGTGAGCGTGACGAGCAACAACCTGTTGCTCGCCGACGGCTCGCAGGTGCCGTTCGACCGGCTGCTGCTCGCGACCGGCCGCAGGCCGAACGTGGATGGTCTCGACCCACTCGGGCTCGAGATCTCCCGACGCGGGATCGAAGTCGACGAGCGGATGCGGGCGGCGGAGAACGTCTGGGCGCTGGGGGACGTGACCGGGATTGCTCCGTTCACGCACGTCGGGAAGTACCACGCCCGCATCGCGGCCTACGACCTGGCAGGCCGCGACGCTCGCGCCGATCATCGCGCGGTGCCCGCGACGATCTTCACCGACCCGCAGGTCGCAACGGTCGGCACGACAGAGGGCGGCGTCAGCTCGACCTGGCAGCTCACCTCAGTCCCGCGCCTGTCGACGTACGAGCGGCCGAAGCGCACCGGCTTCGTCAAGGTCGTGGCCGATCCGGACCGGAAGGTCCTGACCGGCGCCGTGGCCGTCGGGCCGGAATCGGGTGAATGGCTCCAGCAGTTGACGCTCGCGATCCGTGCCGAGACCCCGATCGACGTGCTGCTCGACGTGATCCAGCCCTACCCCACGTTCAGCGAAGGTGTCTTCCTCGCGCTGCGCGAGCTGAACCTCGACCTCTGAGTTGGCCGGAGGTGTCGGGGCTGTCCCTCGGTCACGGAAGCCGCTCGCCCGTGAGCCGCGCCACGCCGAGCGAGCCGATCAGGAGCAGGGCCGCGAGGCCCGTGAACCAGGACGACACCTCGCGGGTCGCACTGTGGTGGGCAATGCTGTGCCCGAGCTCCTTGTAGATCGAATCGACCTGGTTCGCGGTGGTCGCGCGGAAGGTCTGCCCGTCGGTCGCGTGCGCGATCGCGGCGAGCGTCACGGGGTCCGGCCGCACGGGGAACCGCCCCCCGCCGCCGTTTCCGAAGCCGCCGCCGAAGCCGTAACCGCCGAACGGACCGAACCCGAGTGTGCCGTGATCCGTGCCGAGCACGACGGTGAACACGCGGATGCCCGCGTTCCGCGCGAGCGCCGCGCCCTGCATCGGCGTGAGCACGCCACGCGTCTGCGCGCCGTCGGAGAGGAGGACGATGGCACCGGGCAGCTTCCCGTCCTTGCCGCGGGGCGCATCGGCGACCGACGACTTGACGACATGGACGGCCACACTGAGCCCGTCTCCGATCGCGGTCCCCGCCTCGGGCGAGAGGAGATCGACGCCCTCCTGCAGCACGCCGCGGTCCGTCGTCGGCACCACGAGCACGTCGGGGCCGGTACTGAACGAGACCAGCCCGATCTTCACCTTCTTCGGCACCTTCTCCGAGAAGACTTCCATCGCATGCTGCGCGGCACCGAGGCGCGTGGGCTTCACGTCAGCAGCGCGCATCGACCCCGAGACATCGACGAGCAGAACGACGGTCGCCTGGCTCGACGTCACCGACACGGTCGCGCGCGGACGAGCGAGTGCGGTCGCAGCCGCCGCGAGCGCGAGGAGAAAGAGCGCCAGCGGGATCCAACGGCGCCACGGACGCTTGCGCTCGGCAACCACGGATGCGAGCAGGTCGAGGTTCGTGAACGCGACCGCATAGCGCGCCCGCCGGCGATCGAACCAGAGCGCAAGGCCGAGCACGGCCGGTACCAGCAGCAACGCGACCAGGAAATAGGGCGATCCGAAGCTCACGGCGCACACTCCGCGCCGACCTGGACGATCGCATGCACGTCGATCGAGAGTGCATCACCCGCGGAGGCGGTGACGACCACCTTCTTGCCGACGATCACATGGGATGCCTTCACGAAGACCGAGTTCGAGACCGGCGGGGGCTGCTTCGTCCGGAACGCGACCGAGTGCCAGGCACCGACGAGCCGCTCCGACGGTTTGCACGCGACCCGGCCGAACCGCACGGTTCCCGGCCCGATCACGACGATCCGCGAACGGAACTCGAGCGACTGGCCCGGCGGGCTCACCGTGCGCGCGGAGACCGTGGAGCGGCCGCCGCCGCCCTGCGTCGGCACGCAACCGAGCAACGGCTGGAAGAGCTGCGCCCGCGGCGAGGTCGACACGGCACGGAACAGCGCGTACCGCGTCGTCGTCGCTCCCGGCTGAACGGGCGCGCCAAGTCGGCCGACGAAGTCGATGCGCACGTCACGCGAGGTCACCTGTGCGTCGAGCCCGGCGACGACGCTCTTCCCACCCGGGCAGCTGAGGAGGTATTGCGTCGTGCCGTGTGCGGGAACGACCACCCACGGCCCGGGGACGCGGATGCACGACTGGATGCCGTGGCATTCGTTCGTGGCGCCTCCGACCGGCGCGAATGAGGCGGCCACTGCGAGGGCGACGACGACCGCGGCGAGCAGGGCCCTCATGGGAACCTCCTGAACCATGCGCCGGAGAGCAGCGCGCCCGCGAGCATGAAGACGATTCCCCCGGCCGCGGCAATCGCGGTCACCTCGAAGGTCTTGTGCTGCTTCCCGACGCGCGAGCCGAGCGCCGCGTAGGTGCTCTTCACGTCCACGCTCGCTGCTCCCTGCGAGAACCGCCCGCCGCTCGTCCGGCTGATCACCTGCAGCGGCGCCGGCTGCACGGGAACCTGGATCTGCTCCGTGTAGCCGCTCTTCAGCGGCTGCAGGACGACGCCGTCCGGCGTGCCGAGCGCGACCGACGAAATCGGGATCTTCCACTGCCGCGCCCAGGCGGCGGCCTGCTGCGGGCTGTACCGGCCGGCCGTCTGCCCGCCGTCGGACAGGAGGATGACCACGGCAGGCGGGCGCGTCCCCTGCTGGGTTCCCTTCACCGTGCGGCCGACGTTGACCGCCTTGACGACGGCGTCCGCGAGCGCCGTTCCCTGCGGCCCGGCCTTGGCACTCGTGATCGCTGCGCGCACGGCGGTGAGATCATGCGTCGGCGGTGCGGAGACGGCGACGTGGTCGGAGAACGTGATCACCGACATGCGATAGCCGCTCGGGAGAGCATCGACATACCGCAGAGCAACGCTCTTCGCCGCGGCGAGCCGCGTCGGCAACGAGTCTCGGGCAGCCATCGAACCGGACTCGTCGAGCACCACCACGACGGTGGCCTCCTGGCGCTTGACCGTGATCTTCGCGGTCGGGCGGGCGAAGCCGACGAGCAGCAACGCGGCCCCGGCGAGCAGCAGCGCCACCGGCAGATGCCGGCGCCACGCCGACGGACGGTCGGTCATGTTGGGGAGCAGGCTGGGCGCGGCCCACGCAGATGCTCGCCGGTCGCGCCGCCGGTCGAGCCACACGTAGCCGGCCGCAGCAGCCGGCACGACGAGCAGGAAGACGAGCAGAGCAGGCGCGAAGAAGCTCACCGCGTGCGACGCCCTCTGCGCAGGAACCCGGCCAACGGCCTCAGCCAGTCACCCTCGGTCGAGAGCGCCACGTGCCGCACGCCGGCCGACGCGAGCGAGGTGACCAGGGTGCGGCGCTCGTCGGCGGCGACGGCGGCGAAGCGCTCTCGCAAGCGGCGATCTCCGGTGTCGACACGGAGCTGCCGTCCAGTCTCCGGATCGACGAGCCTCAACTCGCCGACATCGGCGAGCTCCTGTTCCCGGGGATCGCGAACCTCGACGGCAAGCACGGCATGGCGTCCCGCAAGCCGAAGAAGCGGCGGCCGCCAGTCGATCGGGCCGCGAAAGTCCGAGACGACGACGATCAGAGCACGTTGCTTCGTCACCCGGTCGGCGAGCTCGAGCGCCTCGCGAAGCGTGCCCCTGCCTGCCGGGGGCAGATCACGCAGCAGGCGAAGCGTGTCGAGGAGCGCCCGGCGCCCCTGGCGCGGCCGCTCGACGACGGGCTCGGCTCCGAAGGCCACCGTACCGAGCCGGTTCCCGCGCCGCGTGGCGGCGTAGCCCACCGCGATCGCAACCCCCTCGGCCACGTCTGCCTTCCGCCGGTCGCCGGTTCCGAACGACATCGACGCCGACGCGTCGAGCACGAGCCAGGTGACCAGCACTCGCTCGGCGAGCTCGACCCGAACATGCGGCTCACCGGTGCGTGCCGTGACGTTCCATTCGATACGGCGAACGTCGTCGCCGGGCTCATACGGTCGGACCTGCCAGAGCTCGCTGCCGACGCCTGCGAACGCGGAACGGTAGTCACCGGCGAGGAGACCGTCGACCCGGCGGCCGACCGACAGCTCGAGCGCGCGCAGCGACGACGCCGAGAGGGGGCCTGGCCCGGGCTGCTCGGGAGTGCGAAGCGGGGCGAGCGGGTCGTCGGACACTCAGACGGCTTGCGCGCGGCCGAGGTCGATCTGCGGCGTCGGCATGGCGGCGAGCACCTGGTCGAGAAGCGTGTCAGGGGCGACCTCCTCGGCAAGAGCGCGGTAGGAGAGGACGAGCCGGTGGCGGAACGCGTCGCGGACGAGCGCGTCGACGTCACCCGGGACGACGTAGTCACGGCCACGGATGAGGGCGAGCGCCCGGGCCGCCGACACGAGGCTGATCGGCCCGCGCGGGCTCGCCCCGAACGAGACGTAGTCGGCGATGTCCCCGAGCCCGTGCTCGGTCGGCCGGCGTGTCGCGGTGGCGACATCAACGGTCCAGCTGATCAAGGCAGGATCGACGTACACCTGGGTCGCCTGCTGCTGCAGCGCGATCAGCTCTTCGAGCGACAGCACCTGCGCCAGCTCGGGCGCCTCCTCGAGCGAGCGGGCGACGACGGTCAGCTCCTCGTCGTGCGCCGGATAGTCGACCAGGATCTTCAGCATGAATCGGTCGATCTGAGCCTCGGGCAGTGCGTAGGTGCCCTCGGACTCGATCGGGTTCTGGGTTGCGAGCACGAGGAAGGGGCTCGGGACCGGGAAGGTGTTGTGCCCGATCGTCACCTGATGCTCCTGCATGACCTCCAGCAGGGCCGACTGGACCTTGGCAGGCGCACGGTTGATCTCGTCTGCGAGCAGGAAGTTGCAGAAGACCGGCCCGAGCTCCGTCTCGAAGTCGCTCTTGTCCGGGCGGTAGACACGCGTGCCGACGAGATCGGACGGGACGAGATCGGGTGTGAACTGCACCCGGTGGAAGGAGCCCCCGAGGACCGCGGCAGTGGTCTTGATCGTCAGGGTCTTGGCGAGGCCCGGCACGCCTTCGATCAGCACGTGCCCGCCGGAGAGCAGGCAGACGAGCACCCGTTCCAGCATCTCTTCCTGACCCGCGATCACGCGCCGGATCTCGAACAGCGCCTGTTCCAGCTTGCCTGAGACCTCGTCCACTGACTCCTCCTCGTTCGGGTTGGAACCTAAGAATGCACCTCCTGCCTAAGAAGTTCTCGTTAAGTTCGAGATCGGTTCAAAGCCGTCCGCCAGGCCAAACGATGTGCTACCGCCGCATCCCGGGAGAGACTCGGCTCGTACACGGCGCCGACGGCGACCCGGGCACCGTGACCGGCCGCGAGAGCCGCCGCCCCGAGCGCGGTCGTCTCGCGCTCGGCAGCAACTTCGACAGGAATGCCGAGCAGATCCGACTGGAACTGCATCAAGAACGCGTTCCCGGTAGCGCCGCCGTCGGCACGCAGGACGGAAGGCGGATCGGGCAGTGCCTCGACGACGTCCGCGACCTGGTGGGCGATCGCCTCGAGCGCCGCCCGCACCAGATGCGCCTTCGTCGTGCCCCGCGTGATCCCCGCGATCAGGCCGCGCGCTTCGGCGTCCCACCAGGGCGAGCCGAGGCCGGTGAGCGCGGGCACGAAGACAACACCGTCGGTGGAGTCGACGCTCTGCGCGAGTGCTTCGCTCTCGGCTGCGTCGGAGAGCACGCCGAGGCCGTCACGCAGCCACTGCAACGCGGCACCGCCGACCAGCACCGAACCTTCGAATGCATAACCGTCCGCGGCCGCCGTCTTCAGGAGTCCCGGCGGGGGCGGCGACGTGTCGTCGCCGGTGTGCACGAGCACGAAGCTGCCCGTCCCGTAGGTCGCCTTCCCTTCGCCCGCCGAGTGACACCCCTGTCCGAAGAGCGCCGCCTGCTGGTCGCCGGCGATCCCGTGAATCTCCGCCCGTACCCCGAGCAGCTCGCCCTCACCCACCGCCACGTCGGAACGGACGATTCGCGGCAGTAGCTCCCGGTCGACGCCGAACAGCGCCAGCAGCTCGTCGTCCCAGTCGAGCGTCCGCAGCGACGCGAGCATGGTGCGCGACGCGTTCGTCGCGTCGGTCACGTGCAGCTGCCCGCTCGTCAGCTTCCAGACGAGCCAGGTGTCGACCGTGCCGAACGCGAGCCCGGCGCGACCGTGCTCGCGCAGGAGCCACTCGAGCTTCGTGGCCGAGAAGTACGGATCGGGAACGAGCCCCGTACGCTCGCGGATCAGGTCGGCGTCGAGCTCGCGGCAGCGCGGCACGGTTCGCCGGTCCTGCCAGACGATCGCCGGCGCGACCGGGCGTCCGGTCACGCGGTCCCAGAGCAACGTCGTCTCGCGCTGGTTCGTGATCGCGATCGTGTCGACGCCGTCGAGCCCGGCTTCCTCGGCGGCGGCGAGAACGCTCTGCCAGATCTCTTCCGGATCGTGTTCGACCCAGCCGGGCCGCGGAAAGTGCTGCGGCAGCTCTGCGTACCCGCGCCGATGGACGTGAAGCTCCGCGTCGACCACGAGGCAGGTCGTGCCGGTCGTCCCCTGGTCGATCGCGAGGATCACGACCGCTGCGAGATGAACGCGAGCGTCCGCCGCCAGGCATCCTCCGACGCTTCGGCGTAATCCTCCTGCTTGCGGTCGAAGAAACTGTGCGGGGCGCCGTCGTAGATCACGATCTCGTGCTCCACGCCCTCGCGCGCAAGTGCCTGTTCGAACAGGGCGTTGTCGTCGGCAGTGATCCCCTGGTCGTCACCTGCCTGGAGCGCGAGGATCGGGCATTCGATCTCCGCGGCCCGTTGCACGACACTCGCCCCGCCGCGCTCACGCGTTGGCGACCCGTAGAAGCCGATCGATCCGGCGAGGCCGTGCCCGGACGCCGCGGCAATCCACGAGGCACGTCCACCGAAGCAGAACCCGACGGAGAAGACCGACGTTGCGGCGCGGGAGCGCAGCTCGCCGACCACGGCTTGCGTGTCCGTCTGAACGCCGTCGTCGGTCGTCTGCTCGACGTGCGGCATGTACTCCCAGTCGGCCGTGCGCTTTTCGACTCCGGCGGTGCGGCCGAAGTAGTCGAGGACGATTGCAAGGTGGCCACGTTCGGCAAAGCGCAGCGCGAGCTCCTCGTAGAAATGGAAGAGCCCACGCACGTCTGGCAGGATCACGACGCCGGTCGCGGTCGGCGCCTCTGGGGCCGCGAGAAAAGCTGCGAAGTCGTTGCCGTCAGCTGCGGTGAGGACGAGGTCGTCGTGCGAGAGGGCTGCTCCCGCGATCCGCGGGATCGGAGGTTCGGAATCGATGTCGAAGCACATCACGGCAATCTAGTCGGAAGGGTAAGCTCGAGGACGAAGGGACGGATGCTTGCGGTGCGTGAGTACGAATACGAACTCCGGCGCAACGGTGCGGTCATCGCCACCGGGCGCCTTCAGCTCGATGTCGTCCCGGCCGCGGGAGAGACGCTCGCGCTCGGGACGGAGCAGGTGCGCGTCGAGGACGTGCTGCATCTCGGCACCTCGCGCAGGCTCATCCTTCGGGCCGGCTAGCTGACTCAATGACTCACTACGGGGGTGTGAACGAATGACTGACAATCCGAAGTGGCAAGTCGTGCGCCTCGAGGACATCGAGCGTCGCGGCAGGGACATTCCGGTGCGCGAGCATCTCGGGATTCACGGGTTCGGCGTCAACGCTTTCACCCCGGGCGAGGACAACGTGCTGATCGGTCAGCACGACGAGGCCGGGTCGGGGCAGGAAGAGCTGTACATCGTGCTCGACGGGTCGGCGACCTTCGAGATCGACGGCGAGACCGTCGATGCGCCGGCAGGAACATTCGTGTTCGTCCGGCCGGAGGCGCGACGGAAGGCGACCGGGGTCGGCACCGTCCTGGCTCTCGGCGGGACGCCCGGCCGGGCCTACCAGGGGATCGACTGGGGCGAGGCGTGGCCGTTTCACAGAGACTCGATGGCCGCGTACGGCGACCAGCGCTACGCCGATGCGCTCGAATCCGTCCGCGCCGGCCTCGAGCTCATGCCGGACAACCCGGGCCTCAATTACAACTACGGGTGCTTCGCAACGCTCGCGGGTGAGACCGGCGACGAGACGTTCGACCACCTCCACCGGGCCGTCGAGCTGTTCCCGGCGTTTCGGGAGCAAGCTCGCAAGGACGACGATTTCGCCACTGTTCGCGACGATCCGCGGTTCGAGGCAGCTCTTCGCTGAACGCGCCGCACGCGGCGCAGTCCATGCGGCGGGCTGCGTCCCGCGCACACGGTCAACGGCAGGCCTCGCCGCAGCGGCGGCAGCGGTGGCCTTTCGCCGGAAGGCGGGCGCCACAACGCTGACATGAGGCCGGCACGCACGCTCGACGCGCGGCGGCCGCAGCGATGATGTCGTCGGGCTCGATCAGCAGGACGACGAGGCCGTCGTCGGCGTCGAGCGACGCCAGGTACTCGTCGCGGCACCGCTCGACATCGCCATGGCGCTCGACGAGCTCGGCGAGCGCGTAGAGGTGGCGGCGGCGCGACCTCACGGCCGCACCGCCGTCGGACTGATCACCGCAGTGATCGTCCTGCCCTCGGCGACCGGCATCCCGTCGAGCCGTCCGACCTCCTTGAGGTCCTCAGCGAGCCGAGTGATCAGGTCGCGACCGCGCTCTGGATGCTCGCGCTCGCGGCCGCGAAAGATCACGACGGCCTTCACCTTCGATCCGTCGCGGAGGAAGTCGAGCGCCCGGTCTCGCTTCCAGGCGTAGTCGTGCACACCGATCTTCGGTCGCAGCTGGATCTCCTTCAGAGATTCGTGCACCTGATTCCGGAGCGAGGCACGCAGCTTGCGCTCCTCCTCGTAGCGCCATTTGCCGTAGTCGAGAGCGCGACAGACAGGCGGTTCCGCCTTCGCCGCGACCTCGACGAGATCGAGGTCGCGTGCGTACGCATACGCCCGCGCCTCGTCGGCGCTGGTCACTCCGAGCTGTGTTCCGTCCTCGGCGAGCAGCCTCACCGGCTGGTTGCCGATCTGTTCGTTGATCCTCGCGGTGACGCGCCTGTCCTGCGCGACGGCGCCACGCTTGCGTGCTCTTCTCAACCAGAGTCCTTTCTCGCGCTGTAACGGGGGACGCAGCAGCCCACCGTTCGGCAAGGACATCTGTGTTGCGAGCGCGGGTCAGCGCGCGGACGGGCCGAACAGGAGGGCTGCTGTAGCGATTGCGTGAACCATGGCGGCCCTCCCTTCGTTCGATGACGAGCGCCGGCGCGCGAATACTACGTGAAGAACGGGCGAGCTAGATGAGCTCGTTCGGCAGCTCGATGCCGCTCGGGTCGATCCCGAGCGACTTCGCCAGCCGAATGCCCTGCTCGAGGTCTTCGCGCAGCATGCGAATGTCCGTCTCGCGCATCAAAGCCCCGATGAACTCCCGTGCCTTCGGGCGCCAGAGTGCGTGCTGCGCGAAGATCGGCAGAAGCCGGTTTGCCGCCTCGACGAGGCGGCCCTTCACGCGCGTGCCCGCGCCCTCGAGCAGGACACGCTCATACGCCATTCCCGCCCCATGATGGATCCCGTCGTCGATCGCGAGCCGGTTGCACAGGTCCTCGAGCACCGTTCCTCGTGACGAGCGCGCGATCATCCGGAACCGCGGGATGATCAGCCGCTCGTAGAAGACCTGCATCAGAAAGACCTTCTCCTCGAGCGTGTCCGCGTCGAGCACCTGCTGGGCGAGG
Organism: uncultured Thermoleophilia bacterium; assembly: GCA_963703445.1. GTDB lineage: Bacteria > Actinomycetota > Thermoleophilia > Gaiellales > Gaiellaceae > PALSA-600. Next base: position 158,875 of record CAVPEK010000002.1, read on the forward strand.
CGGTCGAGGTAGGGATCCCGCTCGGCCATCCCCCCCGCTTCGTGGATCAGCTTCAGCCAGCCCTCGGTGTGGCGTGACTCGTCCTGCACCATCGTCGTGTAATAGAGCTTCGCCTCGTGGTCGGGCGCGATCGAGAAGAGCTGCGCCGCCATCTCGACAGCCAGCTCATCCGCCTGCAGCTGCTGTGTCACGACCGACCGCCAGAGGTCGCGGCGCCGTGCGAGCTTCTGAGGCGAGCCCTTGTACTCGGGGATCGGCGGCACTTCGCCCCAGGGCAGATCGCGTACCTGCCACTCGGCTCGCTTGGCGAGCTCGTAGTAGCGGTAGACGCCTTGCAGGTCGCGACCCTCCGCGGCCACGGACTCGTCGACGTGCTCTTCGAGCTCCATCGCGGCACAGCCTAACGATCGGTCGGGCGGGACGACAGGCTGCGGGAATACCCCCGGCCGGCTCAGAGGCACTCCCCAACAGGCTCTCAGCCTGCTCCCAGCCACGGGCAGCACGGTGGGTCTCACATCCACCAACCGAAAGGAGCCGTCATGAACGGCATCAGCAAAAAGCTCTCCGCCGGGGGTGTCGCACTCGGCGTCGCACTCGGAAGCTACGGCATCGCGAGCGCCGCGTCGGGATCGACGACCACGAGCTCGTCAGCCACACCGAGCGCCGCACCGACCGCACCCGCGGCACCGCAGGCCGCCCCGCAAGGCTGGGGCGCCCAACGGAGCGACGAGACGCTCCTCACCGGTGACACCGCCGCCAAGGTGAAGGAGATCGCGCTCGCGAAAGAACCGGGCGCCTCCGTCGTCCGCGTCGAGACCGACGCCGACGGGCACGCAACCTACGAAGCGCACGTGATCAAGAGCGACGGGACCCTGGCCACGGTCTACGTGGACAAGGACCTGAACTTCGTCAGCGTCGAGTCACGCTAGCGAGCAACGGCCTCGACCAGCGACGCCGCGAGGAACACTGCCGTCCCGGTGAGCACGATCGTGCCGCCGGGCGGCAGGTTCCCGTAGTAGGAGATCGTCAGGCCGGCCAGCACCGACCCGAGGCCGAAGAGGATCGAAAGGCCCATGGTCGACCGGACACTCCACGCGACGCGCTGCGCGGCGATCACCGGGAGCACCATCAGCGCCGCGATCAGCAGGATCCCGACGATGCGCATCGAGACACCGATCGTCAACGCGGCGAGCCCGGAGATGAGCCCGTTCAGCGCCGCGACCGGCAGCCCGGCGACACGAGCACCCTCCTCATCGAGGGAGACGGCGATCAGGCTGCGCAGGAACACCGCGATCACGACCAGCGAGCCGAGGCCGAGGATCGCGATCACCGCCAGGTCGCTCCGTGTGACGGTGAGGATCGACCCGAACAGGTAGGCGAAGAGGTTCGCGTTGAGCGCGCCCGCCGCCGAGATCAGCACCACACCGCCCGCGATGCCCGTGTAGAAGACGACCGCGAGCGCCTGGTCGCCGGCGGTCCGGCGGCGTGCGCGAAGCCATTCGATGCCGACGGCGCCGAGAATCGCTGCCGCGAGCGCCGTCCAGACCGGCGACACGCCGATCAGGTAGCCCACCGCGACTCCCGCGAAGGCCACGTGGCCGATGCCGTCGCCGATCAAGCTCATCTCGCGCTGCACGAGGAAGAAGCCGACTGCCGGAGCGAGCACGCCGACGATCGCGCCGGCGGCGAACGCGAGCCGCATGAACTCGAGATCAAGCATGGCTGTGCGACGGGTCGTGCCAGAGGCCGGGGAGCTCGGATGGTGGGCCGTCGAAGACGATTCGCTCCCGCACGAGCACCAGTCGCTCGACGAAACGCTCGACCGAGCCGAACTCGTGTGAGACATAGAGGATGGTCACGCCGAGCTCCTCGTGCAGCCGATGGAGGAGCGCACCGAGGGCGTCCTGTGCTTCGACGTCGACACCGGTCGTCGGCTCGTCGAGCACGAGCAGCCTCGGGCGAGCCGCGAGCGCCTTCGCGATGAACGCGCGCTGTTGCTGGCCGCCTGAGAGCGATGTCAACCGTCGCCGGGTCAGCGCGCGCAACCCTACGCGGTCGATCGCCTCGTCGACCGCCTCGCGGTCGTCACTACGCAGACGGCCGTACGGGTTCAGCGGCGCTCGTCCGGCCTCGACGACGTCACGGACGGTCGCCGGCGCGTGCAGCCCGATCTTCGTCCGCTGCGCGAGGTAGCCGATGCTCGTCCGTGCATGGAAGCTCCGTGCAGGCTCGCCGTACAACGAAACCGCCCCATGTGTCGGCCGCTCCAGCCCGAGCGCGATTCGCAGCAATGTCGTCTTGCCGCCTCCATTTGGCCCCGCGATCGCGACGAACTCGCCCTGCTCGACACGCAGATCGATGTTCTTCAGCACCTGCGGGCCTTGGCCGTAGGCGAAGTCGACCCCGGTCAGCTCAAGCGCTAGCGGCACCCGAGCTCCTTGCGCAGGGCTTGCAGGTTCTGGCGCATCAGGCCGATGTAATCGAGCCCCTGCTTCTCCTCACCAGGTGTCAGCCCCTCGATCGGATCGAGGACCGCGGTCTTCGCGCCCGCCTCGCGCGCCACCGTCTGCGCGAGCTTCGGCGAGACGAGCCGTTCGAAGAACACCGTGCCGATGTGATCGTCGCGCACGAGCTTCGCGAGCGAGGCGAGCTTCTGCGCCGACGGCTCCGACTCCGGATCGATCCCGGTGATCGCAACCATGTGCAGGCCGTAGCGCGCCGCCATGTAGGCGAACGCGGCATGGCTCGACACGAACTCGTGGCGGGCGCAGTGCGCGAGACCGCTGCGGTATTCGCCGTCGAGGCGGAGGATTCGTGCGGCGAGCGCGCGCCCTCTCGCCGGACGGCCGAGCATCACACCCATACGCTCGACGATGCCCGCAAAACGAACCGGGTCCAGCCAGACGTGCGGATCGGTCTTGCCGGATTCGTCCCCCACCCCTGCGGACAACGTCTGCCCCTGCAGTACGTCCAAGATCGTTCCGCGGGCGTCGCGCACGGCGTCGGCGACGGCAGGCTGAAAGTCGTGTGACAGGTAGAAAACGAATTTCGCGCTCTGGATCTCCGCCACTTCCTTCGGAGTGAGCTCGATGTCGTGCGGCTCGGCGCCTGCGGGCGTCAGGTTGTGCACCTGGACGCTCCGCCCGCCGATCTGCTCCGCCGCCCAGGCAACCGGGTAGAACGCGGCGACCACCGAGCGTCCGTGCGATCGCGTGCTGGAGCCGCAGCCCGCCAGAGCGGCCGCGAGACCAAGTGCGAGAACGATTCTCATCAATATCCCGGGGACGATAACGATTCTCGTTATCCTCTGCCCGATGACCTGGGCCGACCATGCGAACACGCAGCTACGCGAGGCCGGCTACCGCCCGGGTGGCGCCGGCACGCTGGTGCTCGGATACCTGGAGGCGCAGACGTGCTGCCGCGGCGCACAGGAGATCTACGAGGCGCTCGAACGCAGGATCGGCCTCGCGAGCGTGTACCGCATGCTCGAGCGGCTCGACGAGCAGGGCCTCGTCCAGCGGATCGACATCGGTGATGGGATCGTCCGGTACGAGCCGGCGCGCGCTGCACATCACCACCACCTCGTCTGCGGGGAGTGCGGCAAGGTCGAGCCGTTCGCGGACCAGCGGCTCGAGCAGGCGATCGAGGCGGTCGAGGAGCGAAGCGGCTACTCCGTGGTCGGGCACGAAGTCGTGCTGCGGGGCGCCTGCGCGGATTGCCGGCCATGAACGTCGGCATCTACATCTACGAGCGCGCCGAGGAGCTCGACTGGGCCGGGCCGTGGGAAGTACTCGCCGCCTGGGCCGACCGCGCGAGCGAGGTGCACGTCTTCACGATCACCGACACGGACGGTCCGGTTCGCTGCGCGAAGGGCCTGCGGGTGCTCGGCGACCACACGTGGGAGACCGCGCCGGAGCTCGACGTGCTCGTCGTGCCGGGGGGCGACTCGCGCGGGCCGGTCGCGAACGAGGTGCTGATCGACCGAATCCGCGCGTTGGCAGCACGAGGCGCCCTCCTGACGAGTGTCTGCACCGGTGCGTTCGTGCTGCAGGCCGCCGGTGCGCTCGAGGACAAGCCGGCGACGACGCATTGGGGCTCGATGGAACGACTGGGCGCACTCGGTGTTGAGGTGCGAGACGAGCGCTTCGTCGATGCAGGCGACGTGATCACGGCAGCGGGCGTCTCGGCAGGGATCGACATGGCGCTGCATCTCGTCGCACGGCTGGACTCGGTCGAGCGCGCCCGTGACGTTCGCCGGTATATCCAGTACGACCCCGACCCGCCCGTCTGACCGACCTCTCCCCCGTCGACGCACCTGATCTCTCAAGGTGGGAGATCCGGATGCCGAAAACCGGGGAAAGTGACGCTTTCCCTGCATCGGCCCCTTCTGCGCCGCGCACGGCGCACCCGGACACAGCGCCCGTTCCGCGTCGCTGTCTTCACCACGTCGTACCCGCGCGACGCGGCCGACGTCGCGGGTCGCTTCGTCTTCAACACCGTCGAGCACCTGCGCGAGCGCGGGGTCGCCGTCGACGTCGTCGCCCCAGGCACCTATCGCGACTTCGGGCTGACGGGCAGTAGCAGCGGCGGCGTCGTCGCCGCGGTGAAGCGCCGCCCGTGGCTCGCCCTGCTCCTGCTCCTCTCGATGGTCGCCGCGTGCCGCGCCGCCGCGCGGCGAGCCGATCTCGTCCATGCGAACTGGCTCGCCGGTGCGGCGATCGCGCTCTTCAGCGGCCGCCCCTTCGTCGTCACGCTGCACGGCTCCGGCACCGCGGGGCGCTTCTCCGACCTCGCCCTGGCCCAGCGCGCTCCGTGGCTCGTACGCCTCCTGCTTCGGCGGGCGCGTGCCGTCATCTGTTGCTCGGAGCAACTGGCCGAGGCGATGCGCAGCTGCGGAGTGAAGAACGTCTACGCCATCCCCTACGGCGTCGACGTCCCGTCGCACCTCGGCATGGAGGACGAGACGCATCCCGTGCTCTACGCCGGCCGCCTCTCGCCCGAGAAGAACATTGGCGTGATCGCCGTCGCCACGCACGGCCTACCGCGGATCATCGTGGGCGACGGGCCGTTGCGCGATCTGCTGCCCGACGCCCTGGGCTTCGTGCCTCAGGAACAGCTGGGTGAGATCTACGACCGTGCAGGCGTCGTGGTGCTCGTCTCGCAGATGGAAGGATTGCCGAACGTCGTGCTCGAGGCGATGGCGCACGGCAAGGCCGTGATCGCAACGCCGGTCGGCGGGATCCCGAGCGTGATCAAGGACGGCACGACCGGATTTCTTGTCCCGGTCGGCGATGCGGTTGCGCTGCGCGAGACGATCAAGCGCGTGCTCGCCGACGACGATCTGCGCCGGCGCGTGGGCGAGGCCGCACGCGCTCGCGTCATCGAGTACTGCTCGTGGGACCGCGTGACCGAGAGCACGCTGCAGGTCTACGCCAAGGCGGCCTGAGGGCTTCCGGCATCGCCGTCGGGCACCCGGGTTTGGCGCTGACGGGAGCTGCATGTGGCTGGGCGGGTACCGTTTGCCGGTGGTCTCCAACGCGCACAACGGCCCGCGCCGGCCGGCCGGATAGCCGTGGCGAGTCCAAGCACCAGGATCGACAAATGGCTGTGGGCGGCGCGCTTCTTCAAGACGCGCAGCGCGGCGACCGACGCGGTGCTGGGCGGTCATGTGCACGTGAACGAGGAGCGTGTGAAGCCGTCCAGAGACGTCCACGTCGGTGACACCGTCGAGATTTCGATCGCCGCCCGACGGCGCACGGTGCTCGTCACCGGCATCGCGGACAAACGCGGCTCTGCGACCGTGGCGGCGACGCTCTACGCCGAAACGGCCGAGTCGATCGAACGCGGCGACCGAGAGCGCCTGCAGCGAAGTCTCACCCGCCCGCTGGGCGCCGACCTCGGCGAGCGGCCGACGAAGCAAGCGCGGCGGCGGCTCGACGCGCTGCGTCGGGCCCAGCGCGGCAACCCGTAGCTTCACCCAGACGTGCCCCTTTCGGGCAGGTAAGCGCACTACCGGTGGCAGCCACCGATCAGTGTGCTCGCCCGTCCTTCGGGACACGTCTGCTAGCCGAAGTCGACCGCCCCGTCGCCGGCGAACTCGTGGGCCGGCGCTCCCACTTGCCGAAGCAACAGCCCACCGATCGCCGCCCCCGACGCGGCGAAGATCGCGCCGACGAGAAAGGCCGCGTGGTAGCCCCCGGTCAACGCCTCGAGGTTGCCGGCGCCCGACGCGGCCAGCGTGTGGGTACGTGAAGCAGCGATGCTCGCGAGCAGTGCGAGCCCGACCGCGCCGCCCATCATGAAGGACGTGTTGACGACGCCGGAGGCAAGGCCCGACTCCTCCGGGTCGACCTCGCTCATCGCGGCGAGCAGCAGTGGATTGAACGCCATGCCGGCACCGACACCGAGCAGGATCATGCTCGGCAGGACGTCGACCACGAACGAGCCGTCGACGGGGGCGCGCACGAAGAGCAGCAGGCCGAGCGAGGCCAGTCCCAACCCGACGGCAAGCGGCGGCCGAAAGCCGAACCGCAGCACGAGCCTCGCCGAGAGCCCGATCGAGAAGGCCCCCATGATCAGGTTTGCAGGCAAGAAGGCGAGGCCGACCTGAAGTGGCGAATAGCCGAGGACGAGCTGCAGATACAGCGCGGACAAGAAGAACCACGCGAACATCGCCGCCGCCCACAGCACACCGACGACGTTCGCCGTCGCGACGTTCCGTCGCCGGAACAGGCTGAGCGGGACGAGCGGGTCGCGCCGCCGCGACTCGAGCCAGACGAAGAATGCAAGCAGGACGGCCGAGCACCCGAGCAGCCCGAGCGTCTGACCGGATGTCCAGCCGGCCTGGTTGCCGTTGACGATCGCGTAGACAGCGAGCACGAGCGCCGTCGTGACCGTGATCGCCCCTGCGACATCGAGCGACTTGCCGCCGAGCGAGGTATGCGCCTTCGGCAGGAGCCGCAACGAGAGGGCAAAGACGACCACGCCGATCGGCAGGTTGACCAGGAAGATCCAGTGCCAGTCGAGGGAGCCTGTCAGCACGCCGCCGAGCAGAACGCCGATGCTGCCGCCGCCGGCCATCACGAACCCGAACACACCCATTGCCTTCGCGCGATCGACCGGCTCCGTGAAGAGGACCATGATCAGCGAGAACGCCACTGCCGAGACCACGGCCCCGCCGAGTCCCTGAACCGCGCGCGCTGCGATCAGCATTCCCTTCGAGCTCGACAGCCCGCATGCGAGCGACGCCAACGTGAAGACCGCGATCCCGACCAGGAACAGCCGGCGGTGGCCGAAGAGGTCGCCGAGCCGACCACCGAGCAGCAGGAAACCGCCGAACGTGAGGATGTAGGCGTTCACGACCCATGCGAGCGACGTCTCCGAGAAGCCGAGGTCGGCCCGGATCGACGGGAGTGCGACATTCACGATCGTGGTGTCCAGGACGATCATCAGATCGCCGAGGCACAGCACGTAGAGCGCGAGCCAGCGACTGCGGGTGGTCATGGACGGCATCTGTCCCTTTCGTTCGGATTCACAACATCCGACCGTGCCGCCGACCGAAACTCATCGCCGTGGGACCGATGATTTCCGGGATCACGGCCGGTCCACTCTGCAGATGGCCGCGCTGCGTCCGAACCAGCTCGTCTGCGACATCAGTGGGCTCGCGGACCCGGACGTCGGCACGGTGGCCGATCTCGCACGCCTGCATCTCGCCGCGCGACGGCTCGACCTCGATGTCGTCCTGCGCAACACCTCGGACGCGCTCGCCGAGCTGATCGCGTTCGTCGGGCTGACCGATGTCCTACGCGTCGAGCCGCGGCGGGAGACCGAACAGCGGGAAGAGCGTCTCGGTGTCGAGGAAGAACGTGAACTCGACGATCCGCCCCTCTGACAGCTCGAGCACCTGGAGCGCCCAAGCCTCGTGCCCGCCGTCGTCGCTCGGCTTGTACTGGCCGAACGCCGGCGAACCGTTCGCCTGCCTCGTGGGAATGACCCGCGAGCCCTTGCAGCCGATCCCGGGCCCGAACCACCAGGTGAGGATGTCGTCCCGCCCCGCGAGCCACATGTCGAACGGCGGCATCGACTGCGACGCGTCCTCCTGGATCAACGAGGTGAGCGCGTCGATGTCGTACCGCTCGAACGCCTCGACGTAGCGCACGAGCAGCGCATGATCTGCCTCGTCGAGCTCGGCGGACGCGCCCGCTGACGTGACGTCGCGCGAGGCCAGCGTCGCCCGCGCTCGCTGCAGGGCGCTGTTCACGGACGCGACGCTCGTGTCGAGCAGCTCCGCGACCTCCGTCGCCTGCCAGCGCAGCACCTCGCAGAGGATCAAGACGGCCCGCTGACGCGCCGGAAGGTGCTGCAGCGCTGCGACGAACGCGAGGCGAATCGTTTCGTGCTCGACCGCAACATCGGCGGGATCCGGGATCGGCTGGATCCACGTCACCTCGGCCGGGATGTTCAGGTTGCTCTCGACCGGCTCCCGCGACGGCCCGAGGTCCATCGGCGTGGCGCGCCGCTCCCGGCCGCTCAACATGTCGAGGCAGACGTTCGTGGTGATCCGGTAGAGCCACGATTTGACCGCAGCCCGGCCCTCGAAGCGGTTGAAGCCGCGCCAGGCCCTGATGAACGTCTCCTGGACGGCATCCTCGGCCTCGAACGGTGACGCAAGCATCCGATAGGCATACGCGGTCAGCTCCGAGCGATATCTCTCGAATTGGGTCTCGAGCTGGCCGGTGACGGCGGACGACGATTCCGGCATCGATGACCATGCTAGGCGGTCCAGCGACACCTGTGAGGCGGAACTTGCTGCCATGTTGCCTCAGACGCTGCCGAGGCTCACAACTCATCGGTGCACCGAGCGATGAATTCTTCGGCGTGCCATGGTCTTGATAGCCATGACGCCGCCTGCTGCTGGACATCACGATGTCGTTGGACGGCTTCGTTGCCGGGCCGAACCAGACGCTCGAGCAGCCGCTCGGCGAGGGAGGCGAACAGCTGCATCAGTGGCTCTTCCGGCTCGCGAGCTTCCGCGCGCAGCACGGGCTCTCCGGAGGTGAGGAGAACGCCGATTCCGAGGCGTATGCCTGGCAGAGCGGCGCCGGGGCGGTCGTGATGGGCCGCCGCATGTTCAGCGGCGGCGCGGGGCCGTGGGAGAACGACCCCAACGCCGACGGTTGGTGGGGCGACGAGCCGCCGTTCCACGTTCCGGTGTTCGTGCTCACCAACCACTCGCGGAGGACGGTCGAGATGCGGGGCGGCACATCCTTCACGTTCGTCACCGACGGCATCGAAGCCGCTCTGGAACAGGCGCGTGAAGCGGCCGGCGCACGGCACGTCCAGCTCGCAGGCGGCGCGAACGTCGTACAGCAGTACCTGCACGCCGGCCTCGTCGACGAGCTGCGGATCCACATCGCGCCGCTGTTTCTGGGCGGCGGCGTGCGGCTCTTCGGTGACCGCGGTCCCGGGCTCGAGCTGCTGGAGGTGATCGACTCCCCGTCGGCCACGCATCTGCGGTACCGCGTCCTCAACCGGGAAGGAGACGAGTGATGGGCAAGGTTGTCGTGACCGAGTTCGTAAGTCTCGACGGTGTGATGGAAGATCCGGGCGGAGCCGAGGGCTACGAGCACGGTGGTTGGACGTTCAAGTTCGACCGCGGTGCCGAGGGCGACAAGTTCAAGATGGACGAGCTCCTCGCAGCAGACGCGCAGCTGCTCGGCCGCCGGACGTACGAGGGCTTCGCCAGGGCCTGGCCGTCGATCGAAGACGAAGCCGGTTTCGCCGACAAGATGAACTCGATGCCGAAGTTCGTCGTCTCGAAGACCCTGAAGTCCGCCGACTGGACGAACTCGACGGTGCTCGACGGCGACCTGGTCACCGACGTCGGTGGGCTGAAAGAGCGGTTCGCCGGGAACATTCTCGTCGCGGGCAGCAGACAGCTCGTGCAGGGCCTGCTGCGACACGACCTCGTCGACGAGCTTCGGCTGATGGTCTTCCCGGTGACGCTCGGGCGTGGAAAGCGACTCTTCGAGGACGGATCCGAGCTACGGAGGTTCGAGCTCGTCCGAGCGGCACAGCTGGCCGACGTCGCCGTGCTCGAGCTTCGGCGAGCCCGCGTCTAGCGCTTCGGCCCGATTCAACCGCCGCCCGGCTGAACGAGCCCGGTCTCGTACACGTAGATGACCGCCTGAATTCGGTCGCGCAGCCCAAGCTTCTGCAGGATCCGCGCCACGTGGGTCTTCACCGTCGCCTCGCTGATCACGAGCTGCGCGCAGATCTCCGGATTCGACCGACCGAGCGCCAGGAGGTCGAGAACCTCGCGCTCCCGCGGCGTCAGCTCGGCGACTGCGTGCGGCAGCTCCGGAATGACCGCCGCCGGCTGTCGGGCGAACTCCTCGATCACCGCGCGGGTGATCGCGGGCGCCAGCAGTGCATCACCGCTCGCCACGATGCGAACTGCCGCGACGATCTCCTCGGGCGGGGCGTCCTTCAGCATGAACCCACTCGCACCCGCGCGCAGGGCCTCGTACACATAGCCGTCGAGCCCGAACGTCGTCAGGATGAGGACGCGAGTCCCGGGCTGCTCACGGACGATGCGCCGCGTCGCTTCGATGCCGTCGAGCACCGGCATGCGAATGTCCATGAGCACGACGTCCGGCCGCAGGAACCGCGCTTCGGTGATCGCCTCCTCCCCGTCGCCGGCCTCGCCCACGACCGCCATCTCCGGGTCGCTTTCGAGGATCTTGCGCAGTCCGACGCGCACGAGCGCCTGGTCGTCGGCGATCAAGACCTTCGTCATCGAATCGGCAACAGGACGCGCACGGCGAAGCCGCCGCTGGGACGACGACCGGCGTCGAGCCTGCCTCCGTAGAGCGCGACGCGCTCGCGCATGCCGACCAGCCCGTGACCGCCGCCGGCGGTGCGTGCGAGGCCGCCCGCACCGTCGTCGACGATCTCTAGCTCGAGCGAATCCACTCCATAACGGACATGCACGCTCGCCCGGGCGTTGCCTGCGTGCTTCAGCGCGTTCGTCAGCGCCTCCTGGACGATCCGGTATGCCGACAACTCGATCCCGACCGGGAGGCCGCGCGGCTCGCCTTCGATGCGCAACTCGACGGGCAGGCCCGCCTCGCGGACCTGCTCCACCAGGAGGGCGAGGTCGCCGAGGCCCGGTTGCGGCGCGAGTGGATCCGCAGCGTCGCTGCGCAACATCCCGACAAGGCGGCGCATCTCGGTCAATGCTCCGCGACCGATCTTCTCGATCGTCTCGAGCACCTCGCGAGTCGCGCCGCTGTCCGGGTCGAGCACTTTTCGCTCGGCGCCCGCCTGGACGACCATCATCGAGACGTTGTGCGCGATCGCGTCGTGCAGTTCGCGTGCGATGCGCGCCCGCTCCTCGACGACCGCCTCACGCGCAGCGACATCCCGCTCACGCTCTGCCAGCTGGACGCGCCGTTCGCGGTCTCCGAGCACGCGCCGCACGATGACCATCACGACGAGCGTGATCACGGCGAACGGCATGCTGCTGCGCATCGTTCCTGCCGGCCCGGCAGCGGCGGCGAGGTTGCTGACGAAGACGAATGCGGTGCCGCCGACGAAGCGGCGCCTTGTCGACCAGACCGTCAGTCCGTAGAGCGCGCAGAACCAGGCGATCGAGTTGCCGAAGATCTGCGTGTCCCCCCAGACCGCGAACGTCGCCTGCCACGACGGCTTGCGCGAAGACGCCTGCGGTCGTCGGGTAGAGACGCCGAACGGCGACCGCGCCGGCGAGCAGAGGAGCGATGGAGGCGGCGACGACCTCGAACCGGCCTATGCCTCCTCCGGCCCAGATCTGGAGCTCGGCTGCGACCAGAAGTCCGCCGGCCAGGACGCAGTCGAACGCTACGGGGCCGAGGCGCACGATTCGCCGCATTTGCACAGCCTGGACGTTAGAGCGCAAACCGCTGGGTGTCATCAGCCAACCGGCCGATTCGGCAGACGACAAAGATCAGCCCGTCGGCCGAGCACAAGATCGGCGGCGGGACCGACGACCGGCGTTCGAGCGGCGCCTAGCTTCGACAGGGTCAGCAACCCAAAGGAGCAGTCAAGATGACAGAGCACGTGCAGGATCGCTACTTCGCCGGCTTCGGGATCGCCTCGGTGGTGCTGATGCTCGCGGGATTGATCATCGGCAGCACGGACCACGACCGCACCCTCACGATCACCAGCTCGTCGGCACAGGTCGCTCGCGCGATTGCGTCGCCTGCGGGCTCCGGAACGTGGGTCGGCGCGTATACCGAGCTCTTGAGCTTCGGGTTCTTCCTCGCGTTCGCTGTCTGGGCCTGCGCGAAGCTCGGCGGAGGTCTGCTCGGCCAGGTCGCGCGCGCCTGTGCCACGAGCTACGCGACGTTGAGCATCGCCTCGCTCGCCCTGCTCGATGCGATCGCGTACCGCAGCGGTAAGGGCATGAGCGTCCAGCTCGGCAGCACGCTCGTCACCGTCAACGAGGCGCTGTACGTCGGCACGTGGTTCCTGGCCGTTTTCTTTCTCCTATCGGTCGGCGCCCTGGCCCTTTCGTCAGGCCATCGTGTGCTCGGGCGCACCGCGATTGGCATCGCCATGATCCAACTCGTGACGACCGCCGTGTCCGTCGACAACCTCGGGCAGATGAGCTTCACCCTCTGGCTGGTCTGGATCGTCGGAGCCAGCATCGCCCTGGCACGGGGAACAAGTGAACGGATTCACGCTCGCGCTGTTCCGCACAGCGCCTAGATCGGCGCGAACGAGTCCGACGGGTCGCCGGTGGAGGACGAGCGTCGATCCTCCACCGGTCTCGTTCTCTAGTACGGATCCTGGGGAGACCGGTCGTCCGAGAGCGACGGCCTCGACCGGACGATGAGCGCCTCAATTGCATCCGCCAGGTGCTCCTGAGCGATGTTGTAGTCGCCGCGTTCGACGCGAAGCTTGTGCGCCTCGAGCAGCACGTCGGAATGCGTATAGCCGAACGGCGGCTCGAAGCGGTACGACGCGAGCTCGATCAGAAGCCCGAGTGGATCCTCGAAGTAGATCGAGTCCATGAACCCACGATCCTTGACGCCGCTGTGGCGGATCCCACGCTCGTCGAGCCGCTCGACGGTCTGATGGAACGTCGCCTGGGAGAGCGAGAACGCGACGTGGTGGACGCAACCCTGTTCGATCGACGTCCGCGCCGGATCGGGCGTGCGCTCCTCGTTCGTGAAGATCGTGATCAAACGCCCGTCGCCTGGGTCGAAGTAGAGATGGCTCTCGGATGCGTTGTCGAGGTTCGGCTGTTCGAAGACGAACGGCATGCCGAGCATGCCTTCCCAAAAGTCGATCGACGTCTGGCGCCCCGCACCGACGATCGTGATGTGGTGGACGCCTTGGGTCTGGAGCTTCCGCATCACCGGTCCACCAGTGTGGACTTGTACTCGCTGCGCTGCAAGGAACCCCACGGCACGAGCTCCACCTCCATCTGGACCACGAGCACTTCGCGCAACCTCAGGCGGATTGCGTCGGCCAGGCGCGAGCGCGCTTCGACATGCTGGGACAGCTCGACCGAGACCGGAAGCGGCGGCTCTTGTTTCACGCCGGCTTGCCGCGGCCTGACCAGAATGCGCCCGCTGACCTCCGGCGCGAATCCGCCGACGACCTCGCGAACCGCCGACGGGAAGACGTTGACGCCGCGGACGATCAGCATGTCGTCGGTGCGGCCGACGCAACGCACGCGTGGCGCCGTTCGACCGCACGCGCATGCGCCCGTCCACACCTCGACCTGGTCGCGGGTGCGGAAGCGCAGCAACGGAGCGGCCTCGTGGCGCAGGTGCGTGAGCACGAGCTCGCCCCGTGCTCCGTCACGCATTTCCAGCGGCTCGTCGGTCTCGGGATCGATCAGCTCGGCGTGGACGAGGCCGCGGGCGCCGAGATGCATCCCTGCCTGCTCCCCGCACTCACCCCAGAGCGACGGGCCGATGTCGCCGATCCCCATCGCCTCCGTGACCCGGGCCCCCCAGCCCTCCTCGAGCGACGCTCGAAACCCTGGCTCGCCGCCGCCCGGCTCGCCTGCGACGAGGATTCGCTGCACGCTCGAATCGCGGAGGTCCCCGAGCTCGAGCAGGTAGGCGGCGTAGGACGGCGTGACGGCGACCGCGTCGGGGCGCAACTGCTCGATCGCCACCAGCACACGCTCACTGTTTCCCGTGCCGACGGGAATGTGGCAGACGCCGATGCGCGCGAACGCATCGAGCGCGGCCCCGGCGACGAACGGGCCGGCGTTGTAGGTCGTGAGCAGACGGTCGCCCTGAACGAGGCCAGATGCCCCGTAGCTCCGCGCAGAGCCGGTCACCCAGTTGTCGAGATCGTTCTCGGTCAGCGGGATGTAGCTCGGTGCGCCGGTCGTCCCGCTCGTCGAGTAGATGCGCACGAGCTCGGAAGGATCGACACAGAAGTGCGCGCCAAAGGGCTGCTCCGGCGTGCAGGTCGCCTTGATCTCCTGCTTCTCGGTGAGCGGCAACTGCGTGAGGTCCTCGAGCCCGGCGTCGGGGTCGGTTCCCGCGAGCTTCTCGCGATAGAACGGCGAGCGCTCGTGCAAATAGGCCAGCTGGTGCCGGAAGCTCGCGTCGTCGAGCGCCAGTTGCTCGGCCCACGACAGCTGCTCGACGTCAGTCGTCGCGATACTCGATCGCCTCCTCCGCCTTGGCCGCGAGCAGGAAGCCGATCGGCTGCTCGCGCTCCTCGGCCAGGTGCGCGAGCAGGCTCGCGGTGCGCGCCAGGATCGGCACGGCCTTCACGACCGCGGGTGGATAACCAAGGTCGAGCAGTACGGCTGCGATCGGCAGCGAGACATTCAGAGTGAGCGGTTTGTCCCACGTCTCTGCGACCGCGTCCCGCAGGGCGTACGTCAACGCGACATGGCGTCCGCTGATACCACGGGCATCGGCCAGTTCAAGGATCCGCTCTGCGCGCGGGTCGAGCGGACGGTGGAGCGGATGCCCGAAGCCCGGGATCTTGCCCCCGGCCGCATGGATCTCCTGGGCGGCCTGTCGGGCGTCCATGCCCTCGGCGACCAGCCCGACGAGCAGCCGCGCGCACTCGTCGACCGCACCGAGGATCACAGGCCCTGCGCCCAGGATGCCGGCGGCGACGGCCCCCTGGAGCGACTCCGGATCCGCTGCGAACGTCATCCTGGCGGCGACGTTGCTCGGCATCAGCCCATGCTCGGCGATCGCGACCAGCGTCAGGTCGAGAAAAAAGCGCTGGTCCTCCGTCGGATCGCTGCCCGTCAGCAGGAGATGGAAGTACTCCGTGAAGCTCAGGCGGCCCATCAGGTCGCCCGTCAGATCGCGACCGCGCACCTCGACTCGGTCAGGTGTGGCGTGAGCGATACGGGTGACGGGCTCCCCCGCTTTGCCGATCTGCATGTGCCGATACCTATGTGCTGCGGACGGAACCGTCAAGCCGCGGCGTCGAACCGGGGCACCGCAACGACGTCCGCCCACCAGCGGTCGCCGAACACCGGACGGAAGACCTCGGCAACGAGCGCGAAGGCGCGTTGCGCAGTCGGCGCATCGACGACGAACGCATACTGGTTCTCGGTCGGGTCGTGTCGGAGCGAGCGCGCGCCGACGCGATCTGCGGCGCTCCCGAGCACGAGCTCGGCGCCGGCGCGGTCGGCGCCGGTCTCTGGACCGCCCCGGACGGTGAAGGCTCCCAACGGCTCAGCCCTGCGACCCGGCCTCGGCCCGCTTGGCCGTGGCGCCGCAGAAACGAGTCAGTGTCTCGTTGAGGCAGAGCAGCCCGAGGAGGTTCCCCCGGTCGTCGAGCACGATGGCGCGGCGGTGCGGGCTCGCCGCCGCTGCCGCGAACGCCGCGTCAGCCGACTCGGTCGGCCCGATCGTGATCGGGCTCCCTTCTGCGAAGTCGAGCGCCGGGGCCGCGGGGTCGGCGTCGCCCGGCAGCTCGGTGACCGCGCCGCGGAACCGTTGGCCGTCTGCGAGCAGGACCAGCTGGACGCGGGGATTGGTGAGGACCGCCCGCACGTCGGCGACGGAGGCGTCCCCGGGCAGCGTCTTCGGGTTGCGGAGCATCAGGTCGGCGACGACCCGGCGGTCGGTCCAGACCGGTTCGGCGGAGCTCATGGCGGCATCTTACGCAATGACGATGCAACGCCTATGCAGAATGTTGCGCAAACTCGTGCCGGAGGCGCTATCCTCGCGCGCTGACGCCCCATAGGAGACGGGCATTGCATCGGCATACGACTGAGGAGCGCTGTGGATCGTGACGTCAGGTTTCAGTAGGGCTGGGCTGTTGCGGCGAGGCGCGGCGGGCGGCGGTGCGCTGCTCCTCTCCGGATCGGCGATGTCGGCGCTCGCGGGCTCCGCGGCGGCGAGCACCCTCCCGGACAACGACCTGTCCTACCTCAGGCTGCTGATCGGCGCGGAACTGCTCGCGATCGACTTTCAAACACAGGCGGCCGCCGGCGGCAAGCTGTCCGGAGCCCCGGCGGCTCTGTTCAAGCAGATGCTCGCTGACGAACACGCGCACTATCAGGGGCTCGCGACTCTGATGACCGGCGCAGGACAGGTGCCCGCAACGTCGGACGACATCAACTTCGCCTATCCGAAGGGCAGCTTCGATTCCGAGGCGTCGATCATGAAGGTCGCGGACACGCTTGAAAACCTGACGCTCGGCGCCTACCTCGGGGCGGTACAGAACGTTCAGACACCGCAGCTGCGGCTCCCGATCGGCCAGATCGCCGCGAACGAGGCGCAGCACGTGAGCGCCCTCGCGGTCTCGGCCGGACGACCGCCGATCGGTCGTGCGTTCGCGCCGTCGCTCCAGATCGGCGCCGTCTCCGCTGCCCTCGACGCCTACGAGAGCTGATCGTGCCGAAGGAGCTGTATACCGCGAGCGAGGCCGCGTCGACGCTCGGCATCAGCCTCGACACCCTTCGCCGCTGGGACAAAGCCGGCCGCGTCACGGTGGAACGGGATGCGCGCAATCGGCGGGTCGTCTCGGCGGCCGAGATCGACCGGCTGCGCGGCGACGGCGCAGGCACGCATCTAAGCGCGCGCAACCGGTTCAAGGCCGTCGTCACCGACGTGAAAGTCGAGGGCCTGATGGCACAGGTCGAGATGGTCGTCAGCGACCCGGTTCGTCTGGTCGCCGTCGTCACCCGCGATGCCGTCGAGGAGCTGGGTCTCAAGAGCGGCATGGCGGCGACCGCCGTCGTCAAGTCCACCAGCGTGATGGTTCAGCTCTAGTTGAAGGGAGTTCACTCAGTGTCCATGAACAATCGTCGCCTTGTCTCCGTCGCGTTGGCGGCCGCGCTCGCTCTGATCGCAGTCGCCGCTGTGGCCGGTCGGGCGTCTGCGTCGCAGCGCGCCCACGGCGCCGCGCGCGCCCAGCTCACCGTCTATGCCGCGTCGTCGCTGACCGACGTGTTCCCGAAGATCGACCCGTCGCAGAAGTACTCGTTCGGCGGCTCGAACGCGCTCGCGGCAAAGATCATGCTCGGCGCACCTGCCGACGTGTTCGCCTCCGCGAACCTGACGCTTCCGAACCAGCTCTTCTCCAAGGGGCTCTGCTCGCAGCCGGTGGTGTTCACCCGCAACACACTCGTGATTGTGGTCCCGACGGCGAATCCGGCGAACATCCACAGCATCTACGACCTCGCGAAGACGGGCGTCAAGCTCGACATCGCCGGCCCGGGCGTGCCGGTGGGCAGTTACACGCTGCAGATCCTCAAGAACATGAACCTCACCGCAGCCGTGACGAAGAACGTCGTCAGCCAGGAGACCGACGTACGCGAGGTGCTCGCCAAGGTCGCCCTCGGAGAAGCAGACGCCGGGTTCGTCTACTCGACCGACGCGAAAACGGTCCCGGGCAAGGTGAAGGTGCTCAAGGTGCCCGCCTGGGCTCAGCCGAAGGTGCAGTACGGCATCTGTGTCGTCTCGAAGAGCGGGGACAAGACCGATGCGCAGGCGTTCATCAACAAGGTGCTGAGCAAGGCCGGGCAGGCGCAGATGCTCGCCTACGGGTTCCTGCCGCGGGTCAAGCCGAAGCCCGTCGCAAAGAAGAAGTAGACGGCCGGGCCGCGGCATAGCAAGTGGGACGGCAGGATGGCCGCGCGTCGATGAGGCGGGCGGCCATCACCTGTCTCTACGTCGGGATGGCCGTGGTGACACTGGCGTTCCTGGCGTTGCCGATCGCGGCCATCTTCGTCCATACGCCGCCCGGCAACTTGCTCCACCAGCTCTCGAACCCGGTCGTCAAGGACGCGTTCGTGGTCAGCCTGAAGACGAGCCTGATCGCTCAGGCATTGATCCTGCTCTTCGGCACGCCGACTGCCTACCTGCTCGCGACCAACCGCTTCCCCGGCCATTCTCTCGCCGTCACGCTCGTCGAACTGCCGCTCGTACTGCCGCCCGCAGTCGCCGGCGTCGGTCTGCTCGTCGCCTTCGGTCGCGTCGGGCTGCTCGGCTCGACGCTCGAGGTCTTCGGGATCTCGCTGCCGTTCACGCAGAGCGCCGTCACCGTGGCCGTCGCATATGTCGCCAGCCCGCTCTACGTCCGCCAGGCGATCGCCGCGTTCGAGGCGACCGACCCGAATCTGACGGCGGCCTCACGCACGCTCGGCGCCAGCCCGGCGCGGACGTTCTTCCGCGTGGTGCTGCCCCTCGCCCGCGGCGGGCTGATCGCCGGGCTCGCGCTCTCGTTTGCCCGCGGGCTCGGTGAGTTCGGCGCAACGATCATGTTCGCCGGAAGCCTCCAGCACGTGACCCAGACACTGCCGCTCGCGATCTACGCGGAGTTCGACCAGAACTTCGACGCGACGCTCGCGATGAGCGGCGTGCTCGTCCTGATCAGCATCGTCCTGCTCCTTGGCCTCAGAATCGGACTGACATGGCAAACGACATGGCAAGGCTCGTCCTCGAAGAGGTCGTTGTTCCTCTTCGGTCCTTCAGCGTCCGACTGAGCCTCGACGTGTCCTCGACGATGGCCTTGGTCGGGCCGTCGGGCGCCGGCAAGACGACCGTGCTGCGCGCGGTCGCCGGGCTCGTCCAGCCCAGGTCGGGTCGGATCAGCTCCGGCAGCACGGTGTGGTTCGACGGAGCCGCCGGCATCTCGCTCCCGCCGGACCGGCGAATGGTCGGACTGGTATTCCAGGACTACGCGCTCTTCCCCCACCTGACCGTGCGCGAGAACGTCGAGTACAGCCGCCGACACAAGGCCGACGAATACCTCGACCGCTTCGGGATCCGGCACCTCGAGCGCGCGCGGCCCGGAGATCTCTCCGGCGGAGAGCGCCAACGCGTCGCGCTCGCGCGCGCCCTCGCCCGCGACCCCGAGGTGCTGCTGCTCGACGAGCCTCTCTCGGCGCTCGATGCCCACACGAAGGCCGATGTCCGCACGGAGCTGCAGCAACTGCTGTCCGGGCTCGAGATTCCCGTCCTCCTCGTCACTCACGATTTCGAGGACGCCGCGGCGCTCGCAGGGCGCGTTGGCGTGATCGTCGACGGCGAGCTTCGTCAAACGGGAACGCCCGGTGAGCTCGTCGGCCGGCCGAGCGACCCCTTCGTCGCCTCGTTCACAGGCGCGAATCTCCTCCACGGGCACGCAGAGCCCGACGGGGACGCCACGCGCGTCCGCCTCGCCGACGGGACCGTCATCACGACGGTCGGGACGGGCCGCGGCGACGTCGTGCTGGCGGTCTACCCGTGGGACATCACCGTCTCGACGAGCGCGCCGAATGATTCCGCGATGAACTCGATCACCGGCCCGATCGACAACATCGCCGAGCTCGGCAGTCGCGTCCGGGTCACGATCGGCCCGATCAGCGCGGAGATCACCGCCGAGTCGCTGCACCGTCTCGGTCTGCGGCTCGGAAACACCGCCTTTGCCTCGTTCAAGGCAACTGGCACGCGTATCGTCGCCAACGGCAATCCGAACGAGGAGGAGACGAGATGAAGCTCAGCACCCGCAACCAGCTCCCCGGCAAGGTCACCGACGTCAAGCTCGGGACCATCATGAGCGAGATCACCGTGGATGTCGGCGGTCAGACCGTCGTGTCGGCGATCACGCGCGGCAGCGCCGAGCACCTCGAGCTGGCCGTCGGCGACGAGGTCGTCGTGCTGATCAAGGCAACCGAGGTCATGCTCGGGAAGTAGCCCGCTCGACGATCGAGGCCGTCGCCGTGTCGCAGCCGGCCTGCAGCGCGACGGCGAGCCCGGCACCGCTGCCCAGAGCGAGCAGAAACCCGGCCGCAAAGGAGTCGCCTGCCCCGAGTGTGCTCGCTCCTCCCTCGACGGGCCGCACAACGGCGCGAGCCGTCACGCCCGCCGTCGCGGCAACGGCGCCCTCGTCGCCGAGCTTCACGCAGGCGACGCGGCAGTGGCGGCCGAGCTCGAGCGCCGCAGCCTCTCCCTCGAGCCCGGTGAGCGCGAACGCCTCCTCCGCGTTCGCGAGCAGCACGTCGACCCCCACCGTCGCAGCGTAGAACCGCTCGATCCCGAACGCACTGATCAGGTTGGCCGACGCGGCGTCCACGGCGAGCCAGGCGGTCTGCGCGCGCTCGACGGCAGCCCGAGCGGCCGGCTCGGAGCCCGATTGAAGGAGCGAGTAGCCGGACACCAGGACCGCGCCGGCCGTGAGCGGAACCGGCACGTCCTCGGGAGCGAGCAGCGCGCTCGCACCCGGGTCCGCGACGATCGACGAGCCGCCGAGCACGACGACCGAGCCCGTCGGTGCATCCTCGTCGCGAGCGAGCAGCACCTCCACGCCAGCCCCAGCGAGATCGTCCGCCACCAGCCGCCCGGCCGCGTCGGCTCCGACGCGGCCGACGACCGCGGCCCTCGCGCCGAGGCGGACCGCAGCGAGGGCCGCGTTCGCGGCAGACCCACCGGCCCGCAGCTCGATCCGCCCATGGATGCGACGGCCCGGAACGGGCGCCGGCAGCACCCCATCCAGCATGACGTCACCGACGGCAATCAACTCACGGAGCACGAGCGCACGATCCTATGCCGCGGCGCTAGTCTCAAGGCGTGATCGCGACGGCGCCGTTCGGGAGCACCGGGCACGACAGCACGCGCACGATCTTCGGCGCGGCAGCGCTCGGGGCCGTCACCCAGACCGAGGCCGACGCGCACGTTCGAACTGCTCCTCGAGCACGGCATCAACCACATCGATACGGCCGCGTCGTACGGCGACTCCGAGCTCCGCCTTGCGCCCTTCCTGGCGCAGCACCGCGACGAGTTCTTCCTCGCGACGAAGACCGGCGAGCGTGAGCGAGCCGGTGCACGCGAGGAGATCCGCCGCTCGCTCGACCGGCTCGGAGTCGACCACGTCGACCTGCTCCAGCTCCACAACCTCGTCGATCCGGCCGAGTGGGAGACCGCACTGAGCGAGGGCGGCGCGCTCGAGGCAGCCGTCGAAGCGCGCGACGAAGGGCTCGTCCGCTTCATCGGCGTCACCGGGCACGGCGTAACCGTCGCCAGGATGCACCTGCGCAGCCTCGACCGGTTCCCGTTCGACTCGGTGCTCGCTCCGTACAGCTACGTCCAGATGCGGAACGAGCGCTACTCGTCGGACTTCGAGGAGCTCGCAACCGTGTGTGCGGAACGAAGCATCGCGCTCCAGACGATCAAGAGCCATCACGCTCGCCCCCTGGGACGGCCGCGAGCAGACGGCGGCCACCTGGTACGAGCCGCTGCGCGAACAGGACGACATCGACCTCGCCGTCCACTGGGTCCTCGGACGGCCCGGCGTCTTCCTGAACACGGTCGGCGACGTCGCGCTGCTGCCGAGTGTGCTCGACGCAGCGAGCCGCTATGAGTCGCGGCCGTCGAACGAGACGATGGACGAGCTCGCCGCCCGGCGGCAACTCGCACCGCTCTTCACGTAGCGACGATGTTCAGCAACTCGGCGCGTATCTACGACGCGGTCTACTCGTTCAAGGACTACGGCGCAGAAGCAGAACGCGTCCACGAGCTGATTCAGGAGCGCTCGCCGGAGGCGGCGAGCCTGCTCGATGTCGCCTGCGGCACCGGGAAGCATCTGGAGCAGTTCCGGCGCTGGTATCCCGACGTCGCGGGAGTCGATCTCGACGAAGGGCTGATCGAGGTCGCTCGAGAGCGCCTCGACGGTGTCCCGCTCCAGCCGGCCGACATGACCTCGTTCGACCTCGGGCGCAAGTTCGATGCCGTCACCTGTCTGTTCAGCTCGATCGGCTATGTCGGCACCGTCGAGCGTCTCACGTCTGCGATCGGATCGATGGCGGGCCACCTCGCCGACGGTGGCGTGCTGGTGGTCGAACCGTGGCTTGCTCCGGATGTCTGGCAGGTCGGCCGGCCGAGTCTTCTCTCCGTCGACGAGCCCGACCTGAAGGTCGCTCGCATGACGATCGCCGGCCGCGAGGGGCGTCTCGCGATCATGGACTTCGCCTACCTCGTCGCAACTGCCGACGGCCTCCAGCAGTTCTCGGAGCATCACGAAGCGGCGCTCTTCACAGATGCCGAGTACCGCGACGCATTCGCGGCCGCAGGGCTCACGGTCGAACATGACGAGCACGGCCTGATCGGACGCGGCCTCTATCTCGGACAGCGCAACCGTCACTGAGCCCGGCAAAGCTCGAAGAAAAAGGAAAGGCCCCGGTTACCGGAGCCTTTGAAGTAGCGGGGGCAGGATTTGAACCTGCGACCTCCGGGTTATGAGCCCGGCGAGCTACCTGACTGCTCCACCCCGCGACGCAGCGAGGATTGTAGCACTGCACCGAAGCGGCAAGCCCCGGCCGAGTGACGCGAAACGCTCTTGGAAAGGCAGAAAACCGGGACTCGTTACGATGCCCGCATGGCCCTCGCAGCATGGATCGCACTCGCCTTCCTCGTGGTGGCCCTGGTCGCGTCAGCGGCGGTCGCCGTCGTACGCGGACTCCGGCTCTGGCGTGCCCTGAGCTCATTCTCCGCGGAGGCCGAGACGGCGCTCGACGTCGTGATGCGTGAGACCGCCGAGGCCGAGGAGCGCGCCGCGTCTCTCACCGCAAAACAGGAGCGGCTGAACCGGGCAATCGATCACCTCAAGACATCGCTCGCGCAGCTCGCAAGTGCTGCGCGCCGCGGCCGCCGAGGCGAATGCCACGGTCAGCCGAATCCGCAGCTTCGTTCCGAGCAAGTGACGCGCGTCGGCGCGATCGACCTCGGCACGAACGCGACACGCCTGCTCGTCGCCGACGTGGAGGACGGCCGCGTGGAGGAGCTCGTGCGCAGAACGCGCATCACGCGGCTCGGTGAGGGGGTCGACGCGCGCCGACGCCTGCTGCCGGTTCCCGTCGCCCGCGTTCGGAACGTTCTGGCGGACTACCGGCGAGAGCTCGAAGACCTCGGCGCCGAGCGGACGCTGGCGGTCGCCACGAGCGCCGTCCGCGACGCGGAGAACGGCGAGGCATTCCTCGGCGAGGTCGAGTGGTCGTACGGCTTCCGGACCCGCCTCCTCAGCGGTGACGACGAGGCGGCGATGACGCTGCGTGGGGTCGGCCCCCTCGAGCCGGGAACCGTCGTGATCGACGTCGGGGGCGGGTCGACCGAGCTGATCACCGAGGGCTTCCGCCGGAGCATGGACATCGGCTCCGTCCGATTGACCGAGCGTCACGGCGCCGATTGGGACGCCGCAGCCGCAGAGATCAGGGACCAGCTGCCTGCGCTCGCCGGCGAACGCATCCTCGGCGTCGACGGGACCACCGCCGAGCTCGCGGCCCTCGGCTCGGTCACGCTCGAGGGGATCGACCGGGTGCTGGAATGGCTCCGCACCTCGACCGACGCCGAACGCCGCCGGCGCCTCCTGCAGCCGGACCGCAGCGACGTGATCGCCGCCGGGGTGCTGATCGTGCGCGAAGTGCTCCTGCACCTCGGTCTCGACCGCATCGAGCCGTCCCCGCGTGACCTCCTGAACGCCGTTGCGCTCGAGGCTGCGGCGCTCCCCCAACCGGCCGAGGGAGGGGCGCCGCCGGGCGCCTATACCTGCTGCTAAACGATATATTTGCGTTCGCAACCTTCTCGTGCTAAAGTACTTGCGTAATCAAGTATCAGAGGAGGCAGGGCAATGAGCACCACCTACGACAACAAGACGGAAGTCCCGACCGGCACGTTCCAGGCGGACACCGTCCACTCCAGCGTCGCCTTCGAGGTTCCCTACGCCGTGGCGACCTTCGGCGGCCAGGTCACCGACTTCGACGCCACACTGAGCGACGGCAAGCTCGTCGGCTCGGCCCGCATCGAGAGCATTCAGACCAAGGAGGAGAACCTCCAGGCGCATCTGCTCTCCCCCGAGTTCTTCGACGCCGAGCGCCATCCGGTCGTCGGCTTCTCGGGCGCGCTGAAGCGCGACGGTGACGCGGTCGAGATCGACGGCGAGATCACGCTCAAGGGCATCACTCAGCCGGCCGTGCTGAAGGGCACGATCGTCGGCCCGACGGTCGACCACTTCGGCGCGACTCGCGTCGGCCTGAAGCTGCAGACCACCGTCGACCGCAGGAAGTTCGACATGAACTGGAACATGCCTCTCCCGAACGGTGAGCCCGCGCTCGCCAACGAGGTCACGCTCAAGGCTGAGCTGACCCTGGTCGCCCAGGAGGCGTAGACGATGCGCGTCCTCGCGATCAGCGGCTCGCTCAGAGACGCTTCGAACTCGACGGCCCTCCTCCGCGCTCTGCGCGAGGAGGCGCCGGAGGGCGTCGACGTCGTGCTCTGGGACGGCCTGAAGAGCATGCCGCCGTACGACCAGGACGACGACGTCTTTCCCGCGCCGGCGGCGCCCGCGGCGTTCCGGGAGCTCGTGCGCGAGGCCGACGCAGTCTTCTTCGCAACGCCCGAGTACAACTCGTCGGTCCCCGGCGCGCTCAAGAACGCGCTCGACTGGGGCTCACGCCCGCTCGCGACGAACGCGTTTCGCAACAAGCCCGTCGCCGTGATCAGCTCCAGCGCGGGGGCCTTCGGAGGCGTCTGGGCGGCCGCCGAGCTCCGGAAGGTGCTCGGAGCGATGGGCGCCCGGGTCGTCGAGGCCGAGCTGTCCGTCGGTCATGCGCACGAGAAGCTCGACGATCAGGGACGGCTCGCCGACGACGACGTTCGTGTGGGGCTCGGCGAGGCGCTGCAGACGCTGCTCGCCGAGGTCTCGCCGGTCAGCGTCGCGGCCTAGGACGCGGTGTCAGACACCCTCGGTGTCTGACACCTCTTCGTCCTCTGCGAGCCGGCGCTGCACGACCGCCCGCGACAGGACTCCGACGAGCTTCCCGGCATCGACGACCGGCACGCGCTCGTAGTCGTGCTCCTCGAGATAGGCGAACGCATCGGCAAGTACAGCCGACGCGTCGATCGTCGCATTCGGCGGCTCGGCGATCTCACCGAGCGTCGTCGTCCTCGGATCGCGGCCCTTCGCTACGACTTCACGCACGAGCGTCTTCCGAGTGACGACCCCGACGAGGTTCCCGTCGTCGCAGACGAACACCGCTCGCACCTCGGGACGGGCCAGAGCCTCACCGGCAGCCTGCGACGACGCCCCCACTTCGAGCGACAGGGGCTCCGAGACCATCGCGTCCTTGACGAGCTCCTCGGACATCGGCTTACGGATAGACGCCGCGCGCCTCGAGCGCTGCAGAGACCTCGTGGATGGCGGCGACGAGCGCTGCATCGCGGAGCAGGATGCCCCGCTCCTGCGAGACGTTCCAGACGCGGTCGAACGCATCCGAGATCTTGTCCTCGAGCCGGCGCCGGATCTCGTCGCGGTCCCAGAAGAGCCGCCCGAGATCCTGGACCCACTCGAAGTACGAGACGGTGACGCCCCCGGCGTTCACGAGGATGTCGGGCAGAACCGGGATGCCGCGCTCGGCGAGGATGCGATCGCCTTCGTTCGAGGTCGGGCCGTTCGCTCCCTCGGCGACGAGCTTGCAGCGCAGGTTGCCGGCGTTCGCGCCGGTGACCTGGTCCTCGCGCGCGGCGAGCACGAGGATGTCGCACTCGAGCTCGAGCAATGTCTCGTTCGTGATCCGCTCGACGCCCCGCTCGTAGCCCGCGAGCGATCCGTGCTCGGCCACGTACCCGTGCAGGGTCGGGATGTCGAGCCCGTCGGGTGCGAACACGCCGCCCGAGAGGTCCGAGACGGCGATGACGCTCGCGCCGCGATCGTGCAACTCGGTGGCGGCGATACCGCCGACGTTGCCGAAGCCCTGCACGACGCAGCGCTGCTGTGCAAGCGGCCATTCGAGCCGCTCGCAGGCGCGTTCGACGCACATGACCACGCCGGCTCCCGTCGCCTCGTGCCGGAAGAGAGAGCCGCCGATCGATACCGGCTTGCCGGTGACGATCTCCGGCACCGCGTAGCCCTTCTGCATCGAGTACGTGTCCATCATCCACGCCATCGTCTGCTCACTCGTCGCCATGTCGGGCGCCGGGATGTCGAGCTCGGGCCCGATGAACGGCGCGAGCTCGGCGGTGAAGCGGCGCGTGATGCGCGAGAGCTCGCCCTGAGAGAGGTTCCGCGCGTCGCAGCGCACGCCGCCCTTCGCCCCGCCGTACGGCAGGCGTAGCAGCGCGCACTTCCACGTCATCCACATGGCGAGCGCCGCGCACTCGCCGAGATCGACGGCCAGGTCGTAGCGGATGCCGCCTTTCGTCGGTCCGAGCACCGACGAGTGCTGGACGCGGTACGCAGGGAACATCTCGTACGTCCCGTCGTCCAACCGCACCGGCAGCGTGAGGATCACCGCGCGCTCGGGGCCGCGCAGCCGTTTGGCGACGAAGTCCGGGATGTCCGCGAGCTCGAGCGCGTGGTTGAGCTGGGTCAGCGCCTGCTGGTAGAGCGGCGTGTCCCACTCGAGCTTCATCGCCGGATGAACGGCCTCGGCCACGGCCCGGAGGGTACGTGAAAACGCAGTGAGGCCCTGCGGCGGCCTAGTCGAGGAGCGACGCCAGCAGCGCGAGCTCCTCCGGATCGTCGGTCAGGATCGCCCCGCGGATGATCGCCCAGATGCGAATCCGCCGGTCGTCGAGCCCTGCGGCGACGAAGGCTGCGATCCGGCGCTCGGTCCGCTCGCGGTCGATCATCCGGTAGAAGAGCGGGTTGCGCAGCCACGAGAACAGGTCGTACTCACGGTCGGAGAGGTAGGGCTTCGGGTCGATGGCGACGTACCGGCTGCCGTGACGAAGGATGTTGTGATGGTGGAAGTCGCCGTGCACGAGCCACTCGTGCCCTGGCTCGAACGTCTCCCATAGTTCACGCGCGTACGGCGTCAGCGAGCTGACGTTCCCGTCGAGCCAGCGCGGGACCTCGTCGGCCACAGGCCGAAACGGCGGCCCCGCGCGGCGCCAGAGGCGCGTTGCGATGTCGACGGCAACCGCGGTCGCCTCCTCCTCGGGCAGATCCGAGATGTCGCCGCCGGGGACTGCGCGCTCTTCCAGCAGAGCACGTCGTGCCCGATCCGCGCGATGCAACCGCACGGCGCCGTCGCCCGCCCAGAGCTCGAGCGCGTCGGCCTCGTCCAACGATTCGTCGTCACCCGCCCAGGCAACCTTCAGCACGCTGTTGTCGCCGGTGGGCGCGACGTACGAGAACCGTGACAGCTCGAACGGCTCACCGAGCTCGAGCCCCCAGTCTGCCGCGACCTCGTGCGCGACGCGCTTCGAGTCCGTCAAGTCGACCGCCACGCAGAGAGCTTAGGCGGGGCGTAACCAAGTGGGGCCGGGGCTGCGGCACCCCGACCCCAACAGCGAGGGTAACCGGAGCCGGGCCTCGGTGGGCTCTCAGGCGCGGCGGAAGAGAGCGAGCGACCGCGACTCGACCACCACGTCGCTCCCGGGAACGAGGCGCTCGTAGGCGCAGCTCCCGGTCGAGAGGACGAGCTCCCAGTGGGTTCCGAAACGGCGAGCCGGGAGCCTGAAGGTGATCTCTTCGAAGAACGCGTTGAAAAGCACGAGGAACGAGTCGTCACGTACCTCTTCACCGGCGCGCGTCTCGGCTCCGAGCTCGTCACCGTTCAGGAAGATCCCGATCGCGCGCGACTCCGTGTTGTCCCAGTCGCGTCGGGTCATACGGCGACCGTCGGGCCGCATCCACCACACGTCGGGCAGCTGCTCGCCGGTGCCGTCGAAGAACCTCGTGCGGCGGAAGACGGGATGCGCTCGGCGCAACTCGATCAGCCGGCGCGTGAATCCGAGCAGCCCCTCGTCACAGGCGTCCCAGTCGATCCACGAGATCTCGTTGTCCTGGCACCACGCGTTGTTGTTGCCGCGCTGCGTGCGTCCGATCTCGTCGCCACCGAGCACCATCGGGACGCCCTGCGACAGGAGCAGAGTTGCGAGAAAGTTCCGCTGCTGCCGCGCGCGCAGCGCGTTCACCGACGGGTCGTCGGTCTCGCCCTCCGCCCCGCAGTTCCACGTGCGATTGTCGTCGGTTCCGTCTCGATTGTCCTCGCCGTTCGCCTCGTTGTGCTTCTCGTTGTACGAGACGAGATCCCGCAGCGTGAAGCCGTCGTGGGCGGTGATGAAGTTGACCGACGCGAATGGGCGCCGGCCGTCGGTCTGGTAGAGGTCGGCCGACCCCCCGAAACGAGAGGCGAAATCTCGCAAGGGCGCCCGACCGCGCCAGAAGTCGCGCATGGTGTCGCGGTAGATGCCGTTCCACTCGGACCAGAGAATCGGGAAGTTCCCGACCTGGTAGCCGCCCGGCCCGACGTCC
Source organism: uncultured Thermoleophilia bacterium (assembly GCA_963703445.1). Taxonomy (GTDB): domain Bacteria; phylum Actinomycetota; class Thermoleophilia; order Gaiellales; family Gaiellaceae; genus PALSA-600. The sequence goes on from CAVPEK010000002.1 coordinate 187,594, forward strand.
CACGGCTCGGCGATCAGCTTCACCTGGGAGAGGATCGGATCCTGATGGATGATGTCGAAGAACGCCGAAAGCCTGTCGACCTCGTAGAGCTCCCGCGCGAGCGCCGATGCAAGGTCGAAGCGGAACCCGTCGACGTGACACTCGGTCACGAAGTACCGCAGCGAGTCCATGATCAGGCGCAGGACCGTCGGGTGGACCGGGTTGAGCGTGTTCCCCGTGCCGGTGTAGTCCATGTAGAACCGCGGGTCGTCCGGTACGAGCCGGTAATAGCTCTGGTTGTCGACACCGCGAAAACTCAGCATCGGGCCAAGGTGGTTTCCCTCGGCTGTGTGGTTGTAGACCACGTCGAGGATCACCTCGATCCCGGCACGATGAAGTGCCTTCACGACCCCCTTGAACTCGCGCACCTGATCGGAAGTAGCCGCATACAGGGAGTGCGGAGCGAGATAGCCGATCGTCGAGTAGCCCCAGTAGTTGGTCAGCCCCCGGTCGTGCAGGAAGCCTTCGTCGACGATGTGGTGGATCGGCAGCAGCTCGACGGCGGTCACGCCGAGTGACTTGAGGTAGTCGATCGCGCCGCTGCTCGCCAGTCCGCCGTAGGTGCCGCGCAGGTCCTCACGGACCTGTTCGCGCAGCTTGGTGAAGCCCTTGACGTGCAGCTCGTAGATGACCGTCTCGTGCCAGGGCGTGCGCGGCCGCGTCCAGTCGTCGTCCTCCCAGTCGAACGCGGGATCGACCACGACGGAGCGAGGGATCGCGGGCGCGGAGTCGGTTTCGTCGATCGTCAAATCGGCGTCGTCACCGCCGCCCGGCACGTACGGCAGGGTGTTGGCGGCACGCCAGTCGACCGCTCCGTCGATCGCCTTTGCATACGGATCGATGAGAAGCTTCGCTCCGTTGAACCGCCTTCCGGTCTTCGGGTCGTACGGGCCGTGGACGCGATAGCCGTAGTGCTGGCCCGGTCCGACACCCGGGAGGTAGCAATGCCAGTTGAACGCCGTGCGCTCCTGCAGCTCGATGCGCTCCTCCCTCCCATGCTCGTCGAAGAGGCAGAGCTCGACGCGGTCGGCGTTCTCGGAGAAGAGAGAGAAGTTCGTCCCGTCCCCGTCCCATTCCGGGCCGAGCGGGAACGCCTGGCCGGGCCAGACCCGGCGATCGGGGGAGATCGCCACGATCAGGCGGTGGCGGGCCGGAGCCAGATGACCGACAGCGGCGGCAGCGTCAACGAGACCGAGCACGGCTGCCCGTGCCACGGCTGCGCCTCCGCGGTCACCTCACCGAGGTTCCCGACACCGGTGCCGCCGTAGTAGGAGGAGTCCGTGTTCAGCAGCTCCGACCACGTGCCCTCGACCGGCAAGCCGACGCGGTAGCTCTCACGCGGGACCGGCGAGAGGTTGGCGATGCAGACGATCTGGCGCTTCCCGTCCCTCGACAGCCGCGCGAACACGAGCACGTTGTTGAGGGCGTCGTTCGGCTCGATCCAGCGAAAGCCCTCCGGTGCGAAGTCGACCTCCCAGAGCGCCGGCTCCTCGAGATACACGCGGTTCAGGTCGCGCAACAGATCGCGTATGCCGGCGTGCTCGCCGTGCTCGAGCAGCCACCACGGCAGCTCGTCGTCATGCGACCACTCCCACGGGCTCCCGAGCTCGCCGCCCATGAACAAGAGCTTCTTGCCGGGATGAGCCCACATGTAGGCGTACAGCGCCCGTAGGTTGGCGAGCTGCTGCCAGCGGTCGCCCGGCATCTTCGAGAGCAACGAGCCCTTGCCGTGCACGACCTCGTCGTGCGAGAGCGGCAGCATGAAGTTCTCGTTCCACGCGTAGACGAGCGAGAACGTCAGCTCGTGGTGATGGAAGCGGCGATGGATCGGATCGTGCTGGAAGTACCCGAGTGTGTCGTGCATCCAGCCGAGGTTCCACTTGAGCCCGAACCCGAGCCCGCCGAGGTACGTGGGCCGCGAGACGCCTGGCCACGCCGTCGACTCTTCCGCAGCGGAGATGACGCCGGGCTCGCGCGCGTGCACGAGCTCGTTCAGCTCTTTCAGGAACGCGACGGCGTCGAGATCCTCCCGGCCACCGAACTGATTCGGGACCCACTCGTCCGGCTTCCTGGAGTAGTCCAGGTAGAGCATCGACGCGACCGCGTCGACCCTGAGGCCGTCGGCGTGGTACTCGCGCAGCCAGAAGAGCGCATTCGCGAGCAAGAAGTTCTGCACCTCGGTCCGACCGAGGTTGAAGACGAGCGTTCCCCAGTCGGGATGCGCACCGCGACGCGGGTCCGCGTGCTCGTACAGCGCGGTGCCGTCGAACCGCGCCAGCGCCCATTCGTCGCGCGGGAAATGGGCAGGCACCCAGTCGAGCAGGACACCGATCCCGTTCGCGTGCAGGTGGTCGACGAAGTAGCGGAAGTCGTCGGGAGAGCCGAGCGTCGAGAGCGTCGCGTAGTAGCCCGTCACCTGATAGCCCCACGAGCCCGAGTAGGGGTGGTGCATGACCGGCAGGAGCTCGACGTGCGTGAAACCGAGGTCGCGAACGTACGGCGCCAGCTGATCCGCGAGCTCACGCCACCCAAGGCCCTTCCGCCAGGACGGCGCGTGCACCTCGTACACCGTCATCGGCCGCTCGAGCGGCTCCTGCTCGCGCCGGTCGTCGATCCACTTCCCGTCCTGCCACGTGTGCTCCGACCGGAAGACGACCGACGCGGTCTTCGGCGGGACCTCGGCCTCGAAGGCGAGCGGGTCGGCCTTCTCGTGCCCGTCCAGGTGGAACTTGTAGCGCTGGCCGATCACCGCGCCCGGCGCGATGCCCTCCCAGATCCCGGTCTCCTCGACGGGGCTCAGCCGGTCGGCGACGGGATCCCAGTCGTTGAAGTCGCCGACCACGCTGACGTAGGCGGCGTTGGGCGCCCAGACTGCAAAACGCACACCACCGTCGACCGCATGCGCTCCGAGCTTCGCGTAGAGCTCCTCGTGGCGTCCGGCCCGCGCCAGCCAGATGTCGAGCTCACCGAACGCCGACCCGGCCTTGGGCCGCGTCACACCGGCACGTCCTCTGCCAACATGCGCTCGATCCCGGCAACGGGGATCCCCACCCAGTCGGGTCGGTTGTTGAGCTCGTAGCGCAGCTCGTACACCGCCTTCTCCAACTCGAACACACTCAGCAGCCTGTCCATTCCGCTGCCGGACGGAACAAGCGACTGTTCGACGGCCGCGCGGTAACCGGCAAGAAACTGCGCGCGAGCCTGCTCCTCCCAGCCGGCCGGCGGCTCGACGCCGTGGAGCAGCGGGCTCGCCGACGCGGCGTAGGCGAACGAACGCAGCATCCCGGCCACGTCGCGCAGAGGGCTCCGCTTGCGACGCCGCTCCGGCAGTGATCGTGCAGGTTCGCCCTCGAAGTCGAGGATCACCCAGTCGTCGCCGGCCCACAGGGTCTGCCCGAGATGAAAATCGCCGTGGTGGCGAATCACGCGGCCGGCGCCTCCGAGGTTCGTGAGCATGCGCAGCCGTTCCCGCACCTCCTCGCCGCGCCCGCGAATCGGGTCGAGCTCCGGCACGTCGTCGGGCAGGCTGAGGAAGACCGACTCGATCTCCTCGTCGACCGTGGCGGTGAGCAGGCCGAGCGACTCGATCGACGTCTCCTCGGGAGAGAAGCTCGGGTCGCGCGAGTCGGAGCCGAGAATCGAGTGCATGCGGCCCGTCACCTCGCCGAGGCGGCGCGTGCTGGCGATGAAGTCGTCCGTGCCGCCGCTCATCGTCTCGAGCGCGTGCGCCCAGCCGTCGTGGCCGCCGACGAACCGCTGCATGATCCCGAGCGTCACGTCCATCTGGCGCCCTGCGTAGGAGTACCAGCCGACGAGCTGCGCGATGTTCTCGAAACCGTGCTCGGTGAGGAAACGCAGCAGCTCGAGCTCGGGATTGATTCCGGCCTCGAGCCGCCGGAAGACCTTGAGGATCAACTCGTCGTCGAACACGATCGACGTGTTCGACTGCTCGGCCCCGACCGGACGCGCTTCGCGCCATTCATCGGCGAACCCCGACACCGCGGCGAACTCGACGGTGCCGTCCGTCCCCGGCAGCTTGACGCCCCGGCGCATCATCGTCACGAGCTCGCGGACGTTCCGGGGATCGACGAGCGCGTCGAGCGTGTCGTCCGCCAGAAGCTGATACGTCTCGTGCATCCCGGTGTCGAACCGGATCTCGACGAGGAGCAGCTCGAGCCGCGGACCTTCCTCACGCAGGACTACACGGTCGACGATCTGCGAGTGCGAGACGTCCTTCGTCTTCGAGGCGTACCACCGCTGGCTCGTGACGAAGTCGATGAGCTCTTGTTCTGTCGTCATTCCGCGTCGTCCCTCTTGAGCTGGAACCAGAAGAACCCTCGCGGCGCCATCGTCAGCAGGTACGGGAGCTCACCGATGCGAGGGAAGCGCGTGCGGCCGAACATCTCTTCGGGGACGAAGCCTTCCCAGCGCGAGAGATCGAGCTCGACGGCCTGCGCCGACCGGGCCAGGTTGTGGACGCAGAGCACGATGTCGTCCTCGTAGGTGCGCACGTGCGCGAAGATGCGCGGATTCTCGGGCCGCAACGCCTCGTAGGTGCCGAGCCCGAACACCGGATGGTCCTTGCGGAGCGCGATCAGGCGATGCAGCCAACGCAGCAGCGAGTTCGGCTGCCGCAGCTGCGCCTCGATGTTGACCGCCTGGAAGCCGTACACCGGGTCCATGAGCGGCGGCAGATAGAGCTGCTGGAAGTCGGCGCGCGAAAAGCCGCCGTTCCGGTCGCCGGTCCACTGCATCGGGGTGCGCACTCCGTCGCGGTCGCCGAGGAAGATGTTGTCGCCCATTCCGATCTCGTCTCCGTAGTAGAGGACGGGCGAGCCCGGGAGCGAGAACAGAATCGCGTGCATCAACTGGATCTCGTCCCGTCCATTGTCCAGCAAGGGTGCGAGGCGGCGCCGAATACCGAGGTTCAGCTTCATCCGCGGGTCCTTGGCGTACTCCTCGTAGAGGTAGTCGCGCTCGTCGTCGGTCACCATCTCGAGCGTCAACTCGTCGTGGTTGCGGAGAAAGAGGCCCCACTGCGCGTTGTCGGGGATCGGCGGCGTCGACTCGAGGATCTCGACCATCGGCAGCGCATCCTCGCGGCGGATCGCCATGAACATGCGCGGCATGACCGGGAAGTGGAAAGCCATGTGGCACTCGTCACCGTCGCCGAAGTACTGCACGACATCGGCAGGCCACTGATTCGCCTCGGCCAGCAGGACGCGATCCGTATAGCGCGCATCGACCTCGCTGCGCACCCGCCGCAGGAACGCGTGCGTCTCCGGCAGGTTCTCGCCGTTCGTGCCGTCGCGTTCGTAGAGGTAGGGCACGGCGTCGAGCCGGAAGCCGTCCAGCCCCAGGTCGAGCCAGAAGCGGAGCACGTTCAGCATCTGCTCCTGCACCTCGGGGTTGTCGTAGTTCAGGTCTGGCTGGTGGCTGAAGAACCGATGCCAGTAGTACTGACCGCGCACCGGATCCCACGTCCAGTTCGACGGCTCGGTGTCCAGGAAGATGATGCGGGCTTCGCTCCAGCGCGTATCGTCGTCGCCCCAGACGTACCAGTCGCCGTACGGCCCGCTCGGATCGGTACGACTCTCCTGGAACCAAGGATGGTCGGCCGACGTGTGGTTCATGACGAGATCGGCGATCACCCGCATCCCCCGCTGATGTGCCTGGTCGACGAAGAACGTGAAGTCCTCGATGTTGCCGTAGTCCGGGTGGATGCCGAAGAAGTCGGCGATGTCATAGCCGCCGTCACGGAGCGGGCTCGGAAACGCCGGGAGCAGCCACAGGCAGTCGACGCCGAGCCACTGCAGATAGTCGAGCTTCTCGGCGAGGCCCCGGAAATCCCCGGAGCCGTCGTCGTTGCCGTCGTAGAACCCGCGCAGGTGGATCTCGTAGAAGACGGCCTTCTTGAACCAGAGCGGATCGCGCTCGAACCAGTTTGCCGGGTCGGTCATACCCGCTCCGGCGCCGGCCAAGCCGGCGCCTCCGCTTCCTGGCCGACTCCGCCGAGCCTGCGCCTCATCTCTTGGTGTCCGCTTTGATCAGGTGGGCCTTTCCGGGGCCGAGCTTGACGTAGTTGCGACCGACGCGCCAAGTGAAGTCGCGCTCTTCCAACAGATCGTGCGCATCGAACGCCGGCGGTACGCCGAGCGCGACCGGGATTACGCACACTCCCTCCTGCTCTGTGAACGGATCGATGTTCACGATGCAGATGACGTCGTCCTTGGCGAACGCGATCAGTTGATCGTTCTCCGTCTCGAGCCAGCGGAGGTTGTCGAGCCGTTGCAGCGCAGGCTCGGCGCGCCGAACTTCGTTCAGGCGCTGGATGAGCGGCAGCAGGGGGCCGTCGAGCGCGCGCTGCTTGACCTCGTACTTCTCGGAGTCGAGGTATTCCTCGGAGCCGTTCGAGACGGCCCTGTTCTCGAACGACTCGAACCCGGAGTAGATGCCGTACGAGGGCGAGATGGTCGCCGCCAGCACGAGACGCGCCTCGAAGGCGGCCGGCCCACCTACCTGCAGGTACTCGTGCAGGATGTCCGGCGTGTTGACGAACGCGTTCGGCCGGTAGAACTCCGACCACGCGCGCAACTGCTCGGCGTACTCGACGAGCTCCGGCTTCGTGTTCTTCCACGTGAAGTAGGTGTAGCTCTGGGCAAACCCCAGCTTCGCGAGCGTCGTCATCATCGACGGACGCGTGAATGCCTCCGCGAGAAAGATCACCTCGGGATGCTCGCGGCGAACCTCGGCGATCAGCCACTCCCAGAACGCCGCCGGCTTGGTGTGCGGGTTGTCGACGCGGAACACGGTGATCCCCCGCTCGACCCAGTGGAGAACGACGTCGCACAACGCCTGCCAGAGCGCGCGCCAGTCGTCGGACTCGAAGTTGACGTTGTAGATGTCCTGGTAGCGCTTCGGCGGGTTCTCCGCGTACTTGAGCGTCCCGTCGGGCCGCCGGTAGAACCACTCCGGGTGCTCCTGCAGCCACGGATGATCGGGTGAGCACTGGATCGCGAAATCGAGCGCGAGCTCGAGACCGGCGGCCCGCGCGGCAACGACCATGGCGTCGAAGTCGTCCCACGTGCCGAGCTCAGGACTGATCGCATCGTGGCCGCCCTCGGCCGAGCCGATCGCCCACGGAGAACCGACGTCACCCGGCTCGGCGCTGACGGCGTTGTTGCGACCCTTGCGGTTCACGACCCCGATCGGGTGGACGGGCGGCAGGTAGACGACGTCGAAGCCGAGACCGGCGAGGTCCGGGAGCGCTGCGGCGACCCCGCGGAAGCCGCCCCACGAACGCGGGAACAGCTCGTACCAGGCGCCGAAACGCGCGAGCTCACGATCGACGTCGACCGACAGCGCGGCCGACACGATCTCGCCGTCACGGTCGCCCGCTTCCGCCGCCAGCCCCTCGGCGAGCGTCGGCACGCGGCCTCCGAGCAGCTCTGCACCCTCGGACAGCTCCGCGGCAAAGTCCTCCTGCCCGGCGTCCGCCTTCCGCCTCAGCTCGTCCTGCCAGGTGGCGATGCGATCGGTCCAGGCGGCGATGCGGAACTCCCAGCGCCCGGGCCGGTCGACGGTGAACGTCCCGGCCCAGCGGTCGTTGCCGAGCTGCGAAAGCGGTTCTTCACGCCAGCGCGCTTCACCGGGCCGGCGCACGCGAACGGCGCCGCCGAGCGTGTCGTGCCCGTCCTTGAAGACGGTCGCATAGACCTCGACGACGTCGCCAACCGTGCGCTTTACCGCATAGCGGCCGCAGTCGAGCACCGGCTCGACCGCCTGGATCAGGATGCGTGGCTGGGGGCTCTTGGGAATGGGCACCGTGTGAGATTGTCCGTCGTCGGGTCGTCCTGAACACATGCTGCTCGAACGCGCTTCCGGAATCCTGCTCCATCCGACCTCGTTGCCGAACGGGGTACTCGACGAACACGCATTCGCATTCGTGGATTGGCTTGCCGCCGCGGGCCAGTCATGGTGGCAGGTCCTGCCGCTCGGGCCGCCCGAGGGCCTGACCGGCTCGCCTTACATGTCGCCGTCCGCGTTCGCGGGCTCGCCGGGCATCCTCGCCGATCCCGGTGCGCGCGTGTCGGAGGACGAGGCCGATGCCTTCCGCGCCCGACACGCCTACTGGCTCGAGGACTGGGTCGCCTACGGCGGGAGCGTCGCAGATCAGGTCCGGTTCGAGCGCGAGTGGCAGACGCTGCGGGCGTACGCCCGCGAGCGTGGCGTGCGCCTCTTCGGAGACATGCCGATCTACGTCGCGCTGGACGGCGCCGACCACCGCGCCCACCCGGGCCTGTTCCAGACGGGCGCGGTCGCGGGCGTGCCTCCGGACCTCTTCGCGGAGACGGGCCAGCTGTGGGGCAACCCGCTCTACGACTGGGCGGCCATGCACGCCGAGGGTTATCGGTGGTGGATCGAGCGGTTCCGCCGCACGTTCGAGCTCGTCGATCTGACGCGCGTCGACCACTTTCGCGGCTTCGTCTCCTACTGGGCTGTCCCCGAGCAGGAGCCGACAGCGGAGCACGGGCGGTGGGTGCGCGGCCCCGGGGCGGCCATGTTCCGGGCTGCCGAACGGGAGCTCGGGGAGCTCGCAGTCGTGGCCGAGGACCTCGGTGTGATCACCGAGCCCGTCGTTCGTCTGCGGCGCGAGCTCGGCTTCCCCGGTATGGCGGTCCTGCAGTTCGCTCTCGGCCGTGGCCCGTCGAATCCGCACCTGCCGGAGAACCACCACGAGCAGTCGGTCGTCTACACCGGCACCCACGACAACGACACCACGCGCGGCTGGTGGGACTCGCTCTCCGCCGCCGACCGCAAGTCGTCCCGTCTCGACCCCGACGACCCGGTGTGGGCGCTGATCGAGATCGCCTGGCGCTCACGCGCAGCACTCTCGATCGCACCGCTCCAGGACGTGCTCGACCTGGGGAACGACGCGCGCATGAATCTGCCGGGCACGCGAGGAGGGCAACTGGGAGTGGCGCTACTCCGCGGAGCAGTTGACCGCCGGGCTCGCGAAGCGGCTGCGCGAGCTCACGTACTCCGCGAACCGCAGGCGAGATCCGAACTGAGGTGCCGGGGGAGGGTCTCGAACCCCCAAGTCCCACAACGGGACGGCCGGTTTTAAGCCGGCTGCGTCTACCAGTTCCGCCACCCCGGCGGGCGTCAGGGTAAGAGCAGCCTCATTGCGTGGCCGGGCCCATGCCGGGCTTGTCCGCAGAGAGCGGGATCCCCTCCGGCCCGTGCCCGCGGTACAGGTTGCGGAAGTCCTCGAACGCCTTCTTCGTCGCCGCGGTGTAGTTCGGGCAGATCGCGATGTGACCCTGACCGTAGTAGCCGTTCTGCTGGTAGTGCGACGTATCGCCGGTCCAGGCCGTGATCGCGATCTTGCTCCCGAGGCTGGGATACGGCGTGCCGAACGAGCCGTCCGGCTGCTCCTGGTAGAACGCGAGCAGCTTGGCGACGGTCGGCGACGGGACCTTCGAGCCCCACCACGTGACGACTCCCCCATGCTCTTCGTTGTGGACGACCATCCGCGGGTTGACCGGCTGGGTGTAGAAGCCCCAGACCGCCCACTGGGGATAGTGCTGGCCGTTCGACGGCGGGGTGGTGTTCCAGGGGAACTTCGCGGTCAAGCTGTTGACATGCGTGCCCTCACCCTTCGGCACGTACGCGGTCACGGTCTTGAAGGTGCAGCCCGCGGTCGCCATGTCTCGGCCGAGCTGCTTCGGGAGCCCGGACTTGCCGCCGCCGAGCGCGAGCACGAGCACGACGATGAGCAGGCCGACGAACCCGGCGCCGGCAAGCGCGTAGAGGGCGGTGCGATGGCCCATCCCGACGTCGTCGGCGGGCGCGTCGCCCTTCCGGTTCGTGCCGGTCCGCCGCTGGGGGGCCTGGACGCGGGGCGGCGGCGGGGTGCGGGGCTTCTTCTTCGCCATCGGGCGCGGGTATTCAAGCGGAAACCACCAAAGAGCCGCCGAAGAATGCGGCGACCGCAGCCGAGTCCTCGGCGATGGGACAGCGCGGCAGCGCCTGGAGGAATGCGCGGCCGTACGGCCGCGTCCGCAGCCGCGGGTCGAGGATGGCGACGACACCGCGATCGGAGTGGCCGCGAATCAGCCTGCCGAAGCCCTGGCGCAGCTGGAGCATCGCCGTCGGCAATGCATAGTCTCGAAACCAGTCGCCGCCGAGACGCTCGACTGCCTCGCAGCGTGCTTCGTGGAGCGGATCGCCCGGAGCCGAGAACGGGAGCTTGTCGATCACGAGCAGCGACAGCGACTCGCCCGGCACGTCCACGCCCTGCCAGAACGTCGACGTCGCGAGCAGGACCGAACCGACCTCGTCGCGGAAGCGCTCGAGCAGGCGCTCCCGTGGGGCGTCACCCTGCACCAGCACCTCGTACGGCACGCGGCCGCGGACCTGCTCGCGGTAGACCTCGAGCGCGCGGTAGCTGGACGTGAGCACGAGCGCCCGCCCCTCGGAGAGCGCGAGCAGCGACACGATCTCCTCGGCAGCGCGTTCGGTGAAGCCGGCGGTGCGCGGATCGGGCATCGTGCGCGGCAGGTAGAGCAAGGCTTGCTCGGGGAAGTCGTACGGCGAGCCGACGACGGCCTCGCGCGCCTCCTCGAGCCCGAGGCGACGGCGCACGAAGCCTGCGTCCTCGCCGGTCGTGAGCGTCGCGGAGACGAGAATGGCTGTCGGCCCGTCGCCCCAGAGCCGGTCGCGCAACTCGGTCGAGACGTCGACCGGCGCCCAGACGAGCGCGTCGGGCTCGGCCCAGACGACGCGGTCGAGCTCGCCCGGCTCGAGGCAGCGCTCGACCTCTCCCGAGACGGCGAGCGTGCGGCGGGCGAGCGCGTCGAGGTCCTCGCCCTGGCCCTGCAACGAGTGCGAGAGGTCGCCGAGCGCGTCGATCAACACGAGCGCCGCCTCGGCCGGGACCTCACGCAGGCGCTTCCGCCCGGCGGCCGGTGCGACCGCGCGCAGGAGCTTCTCGCCGGTGCGCTCGACGCGGTCGATCTGCCGGGCCGGGAACGGGCGCTGCGCCTCGCGGCAAGCCCGCTCGACATCGGCCGCAAGGCGGCGAAGACCTGCCCTCGAGACCCTGCCCCCGAGCCACGAGGCCGCCGACTCCTCGAGCCTGTGCGCTTCGTCGAAGATCACGGCGTCGTGCTCGGGCAGCACGCCTCCCCCGGAGGCGATGTGCGCGAAGTAGAGCGCGTGGTTGACGATCACGAGGTCGGCGGACGCGGCCCGCTCGCGCGCGTGCTCGGCGAAGCAGGCGGAGACGAAGGGACAGCGCCGCCCGGAGCAACGGTCGGGGCCAACGGCGAGCTCGGCCCAGAATGCTTCGGTCGGCTCGAGCGTGAGCTCGGCCCGGTCACCGGTGTCGGTCGAGTCGAGCCAGCCCTGCATCGCCTCCCAGGCGCGTGCGTCGCGCCCGTCGGCGAGCAGGAACGGCTGGAACCCCTGCAGCTGGCGGCGGCAGAGGTAGTTCGCACGGCCTTTCAGCACCTCCACCCGGACGTCCCGCCCGATCGCCGCCGCCGCGATCGGGACGTCCTTCGAGAGGAGCTGCTCCTGGAGCGCCTTGGTCGCCGTGGCGACGACCACGCGCCGGCCGGACTCGAGTGCCGGCACGAGGTAGGCGAGGCTCTTGCCGACGCCGGTGCCCGCCTCGGCGACGAGATGTTCGCCGGTCGCGAGGGCCTGCTCGACGCAGGTTGCGAGCGCCGCCTGCTCGCGCCTCGGCTCGTACCCGGGAAGGGCATGCGCGAGCGCCCCGCCGGGGCCGAAGACGTCGTCCATCGACGTCAGACTACGGGAGCGAACGGACGTTCCCACGCGCGTAGGAACCGCCAGAAAATGCGCAATTTGCGCCTTTCGGCGGGCGGCCCTGCTTGACGGTCTCCGAGGGTGCGGGATAGGTTCCACCCGTCGGATCCGGTAGGTCTTCGGACTCGCTGGATCCGGCACTCAGCTCCGGTAGGTCTTCGGACTCGCCGGGGCTGATTTTTTGGTCCGGCGCCGTCCGACGGCATCTCTATCGTCCGTCGGCCCATGACAGCGATCATCACCCTCCTGCTCGGACTGGCGCTCGGCGGCGGCGCCGTTCTCCTGTGGGCGCGCGAACGGCTCGCCCGGGCTCGCCACGAGCTTGCGACGGCCGACAGCCACGGCCAGTGGGAAGACCGCCTGAAAGCCGCGACCGGCGATGCCCTGCTGAAGAGCCAGGCGTCCCTGCTCGAGCTCGCCGAGGCGAAGCTCGCCCCGATCAAGGAGACGTTGACGAAGTTCGAGGTGCAGTCGCGTCAGCTCGAGGACAAGCGCGCCCGCGAGGTGACCGCGATCGGCGAGCGGCTGCGCGAGGTGGCGGCCGGGCAGGAGAAGCTGCGCTCGGAGACCGGCAGCCTGGTCACCGCGCTGCGCGCGCCGCACGTGCGCGGCCGCTGGGGCGAGGTGCAGCTGAAGCGAGTGGTCGAGCTCGCCGGGATGCTCGACTACTGCGACTTCCGCACCCAGGCGAGCGAACGGGACGACGAGGGCCGCCTGCTCCGCCCCGACATGGTCGTGCAGCTCCCGGGTGGCAAATGCATCGTCGTCGACTCGAAGGTGCCGATCGAGGGCTATCTCGACGCGGTCGAAACCGACGATGCCGATCTGAAGCGCGTGCATCTCGCGCGCCATGCGCAGCAGGTGCGCGAGCACATCAGAAAGCTCGGCCAGAAGCGGTACTGGGATCAGTTCGAGTCGACGCCCGAGTTCGTCGTGATGTTCGTCGACGAGGGCCTCTACCGCGCTGCGCTCGACGAGGACGGCTCGCTCTTCGAAGCGGGCGCAGCAGCGGGCGTGATCGTCGCCTCACCCGCGACGCTGATCGGCCTTCTGCGCACGATCGCGTACGGCTGGCAGCAGGAGACGCTCGCAGAGAGCGCCCGCGAGATCTCGAGCCTCGGCCGCGAGCTCTACGACCGTCTCGGTGTGTTCGCCGGTCATTTCGCGAAGGTCGGGCGCAGTCTCGACAGTGCCGTCGGTGCGTTCAACCAGGCGGTCAGCTCGTTCGAGACGCGACTGCTCGTCACTGCGCGCAAGTTCCCCGAGCACGGCGTCACGAACGACGAACTGCCCGAGACGAAGCAGATCGAACGCAAGCCCGTCGTCGTCAGCGCGCCGGAGCTCGTCGCTCTGCCGCACCGCGACGCGGACGCCGCCTAGCCCGTCACGTCGCCGCGCCTTCGGGCTCGCCTGCCGGAGCCGAGGGCGTCCTCGATCTTGGCGATCGCCGCAGCCTCGGCTTCGTCGCCGCCGTGGGCGGCGGCCGCGACCGACCGGGCCAGGTCGAGCACGAACGCCCGATAGGCCTCGAGCTCGTCGGGCGCCTTCGCCTGCAGCAACTGCACGGACGAGCGCAGCGCCTCGAGCGTGCGCGACTCGACCTCTTCGATCGGCGTCGTGACGCCGAAGCCCGTGCTGTGGCCCTGCGCGACGCGCCGCACGAGCTCGCTGTCCGACTTCTCATGGGCGGTGGCGACGTGCTTCGCGAGCGCTCCGGCCTCCTTGAACGTGTCGAAGAAGCTCCGGTCGCTGGCCGTGACCAGAAGGCCCGACCCCATCGCGCCGACGCGCAGGGTCTCGATCTCGCTGTCGCTCAACGTCTCGGGCATCTCAATCCTCTCTCGAGTGGCATCGGTCGTTCCCAGTCTGGCAAAAGCGGTCCGCCTGCACGCCCGGAGCACGTGGCGGCGGCTCGTCTACGCTCCGAGGCGGATGGAGTCGGCGGGGGGAGGCGTGGTCGAGACGCGCCCACGTGGACCGTGGAGGTCCACCTGGCTGCGGTTACAGCGCGACCGGTGGTCGGTCGCGGCAATGGGCGCCCTCGCGGCGGTCGTCTTCGTCGCGCTCTTCGGGGGTGCCATCGCGACCCGCCTCGTCGGCCACGACGGCTCGAGACCGTTTCCCTACGCAACGAGCTCGGCGCTTCGGCCCGTCGGGCCCTGGACGCGCGTGCCGGAGACCGACGAGATCAACATCGACATCTACGGCAACATCCTCCCGCCGGACCACCCCGCGAAACGAGCGCTGCTCGTGCTCGGCGCCGATGGGCCACTCGGCCGGGACGAGTTCATCCGCGTGCTGGACGGTGCCCGGACTTCGCTCGAGATCGCACTCGGCGCCGTGCTGGTCGCTCTGCTGATCGCCGTCCCGGTCGGAGCCGTCGCCGGGTATTACGGCGGCGCGACCGACACGGTCGTCGCCCGCTTCACGGAGACGGTGATGGCCTTTCCCCTGCTTCTCTTCCTGGTCTTCGCAACCGCCAAGCTCAGCCCGTCGCTGCGAGGCGTCTCCTACGGCTGGCTCTTGCCCTCGGGTGTGTTCGCCGAGGCGCTGCTGATCGGGATCTTCACGTCGTTCTACCCGACGAGGCTCGTCCGCGCGCAGCTCCTGACGCTGCGCAACGCAGAGTTCGTCGAGGCGAGCCACATGATCGGAGCTCCGGACTCGCGCATCCTGCGGCGCCACCTGCTCCCGCACCTCGTCCCGACGCTGCTCGTCTGGGCGCCGATCGCGGTTGCCACGAACATCCTGCTCGAGGTCGGCCTCAGCTTCATCGGCGTCGGTGTGCAGCCCTCGACGCCGACGTGGGGATCGCTGCTGGCGACGGCGTGGGGAACGGTCTACTCGCCACAGGCGTTCGGCCACGCCCAGACCGCGTGGCAGACCATCGTCCCGACGACGGCGATCCTCATCACGGTGCTCTCGCTGAATCAGGTCTCCGAGGGCATCCGTCGTGCGATCGAACCATGGGGCCGACACTGATGCGGATCATCGGCTTCGTCGCGCGCCGGCTGGCCGCCGCGATGTTCACGCTCCTGATGCTGGTCGCGCTCGCGTTCGTCGTGTACTGGGCGTTGCCGTCCACCCCGGCGTCGTTCGTCTATCCCGCGGCGCAGCATCTGACCCCGTACCAGCTGCAGAATGCGAATCACCTGCTGGGCCTCGACCGGCCGAAGATCGTGCAGTACGGCGACTACATCGCCCACCTGGCACGCGGCGACCTCGGCCGTCAATGGGCCGGCGCGGAACTGCTCCCCGGCAACAAGCTCGTCCAGAAGCCGGTCGGGGGGCTGCTCTTCCCCGCGGCCGGCGCGACGATCTCGATCATCCTCGGGGGAGCGTTCCTCGTGCTTCTGCTCGCCGTCCCGCTGGGGGCGCTGGCGGGCAGCCGGGTCGGCTCGTGGAGCGACCGAACGATCTCGATCGTCGCCCTGATCGCGGTCTGCACCCACCCCATGGTGCTCGGCAGCGTCCTGCAGAAGGGCTTCGCCGACCTGCACCTCCCGTGGCCGCCACTCGGCGGCTACTGCCCGCTCTTCTCGCACGCGAGCGGGTGCGGCGGCCCGACGGACTGGGCGGGGCACCTGGCGCTGCCCTGGTTCACCTTCGCGCTGCTCTTCCTCGCTCTCTACACGCGCATGATCCGGGTCAGCGTCGCCGAGACGCTGCACGAGGACTTCGTGCGCACCGCCCGGGCGAAGGGCGCCGGCGAGACCCGCGTGCTGCGGGTGCACGTTCTGCCGAGCGCGACGCTGCGGGTCCTGACGATGGTCGGGATGGAGATCGGCACCGCGATCGGGGTCTGCGTCTACATCGAGACCGTCTACGGCATCGGCGGGCTCGGCCGGCTCTCGGTCCTCGCGATGGGCGGTGCGACCACGTCGATCGACCTGCCGCTGACGGTGGGGATCGTCGCCCTGATCACGCTGATCGTGGTCGTCGGGAACCTGATCGTGGACGTCCTCTACGCGGTGCTCGACCCGAGGGCCGGCCGGGAGCCGACCCTCAACCGGGACAAGAGCCTCGCCGGGGGCGTGATCTAGCCGTCCGGGAACGTCCAGCCGCCCTTTGACGTTTACTACTAGTAGAAGATTTGCTCGGAGAGGAGCCCTTTTGAACGACCGGAACGTTCGTGAATTGATCATCGTCGGCGGCGGGCCTGCCGGCTATACGGCCGCGCTCTATGCGGCGCGTGCCGACCTGGAACCGCTCGTGATCGAAGGGTTCCAGTGGGGCGGCCAGCTGATGATCACGAGCGACGTCGAGAACTACCCCGGGTACGCCGACGGCGTGATGGGGCCGGAGATGATGGCCGACTTTCGCCGCCAGGCCGAGCGCTTCGGCGCGGAGTTCATCACCGACGACGTCACGAAGGTCGACTTCTCGGAACAGCCGCTGCGCGTCTGGGTCGGGGGCGACGAGTACCAGGCACGGGCGGTGATCGTTGCGACTGGAGCGAGCGCACGCTGGCTTGGGATCGAGTCGGAGGAGCAGCACAAGGGCCGTGGCGTCTCGGCTTGTGCCACCTGTGATGCTGCGTTCTTCCGCGACAAGGACGTCTACGTCGTCGGAGGCGGCGACTCCGCCTTCGAGGAGGCGTTGTTCCTGTCGAAGTTCGCCTCGCGGGTGCACCTGGTTCATCGCCGCGACGAGTTCCGCGCGTCGAAGATCATGATCGACCGTGCAGAACAGAACGAGAAGCTCGACTTCGTGCTGAACGCGGTCGTCGAGGAGATCGTCGGCGACGTGAGGGTCGAGGCGCTCCGCCTGCGCAGCACCGCGACCGATGCGACGTGGGAGGTGCCGGCCGACGGGCTGTTCGTCGCGATCGGGCACGATCCCAACACGTCACTGTTCGTCGACCAGCTCGACCACGATGAGAACGGCTACCTGGTCACCAAGCCGGGCTCGACGGAGACGAACATCCCCGGCGTGTTCGCCGTCGGAGACGTGCAGGATCACACCTACCGGCAGGCGATCACGGCCGCTGGGTCCGGATGCATGGGCGCACTCGACGCGGAGCGGTTCCTCGCCGCGTTATCCGGCCATCCGGGCACGGCTCTGACCGCACAGCGTTAGGGGCTGGGCCAGCCGACGCCCGGGCTAGCCTCGGGGCGTGCCAGAGCGTCCCGAGTGGATCGACCTGATCGACCCGTCACGGGACGACCTGCAGGACAAGCTGCCGGAGAACGTCCACGAGACGGCGTTGCGAGCGCTGCTCGCCCCGCACATCCACGACGACGAGCCGCGGCCCAGGATCGAGTCGCAGGGCGACTACGTCCTGGGGATCTTCCTCATCCCGATCGCCGTTCCGGACGAGAATCGCGTGTACTACCAGGAGATCGATTTCGTCGCGACGCTCGAGACCTTCGTGACGGTCTCCAAGACGCCCCCGGGTGAGGAGGCCTTCGACCCGAAGCCTGCGAAGGAGGCCTGCCGTTCGAACGAGGACGTCGGCATGAACGCGTACCACCTCGTCGATCTGATCGCCGAGCGGTTTCTCGACCTCGTCGATGACCTCGACGACGAGATCGAGGAGCTCGAGGACATGGTCGGCCCCGAGCCGGTACGGGTGGTGGGCCAAAGACTGCGCAGTCTCCGCCAGGACGTGCGGGGGATCCGGCGCACGCTCACCCCGACACGCGACGCGGTGCGCCGGATCGTCGACGATCGAGTGGAGCTCGACGAGGGCGAGCTGTTCCCGCGGCCCGTTGAGATCGCGTTCGGCGACGCCTACGACAAGCTCCTCCGGGCGACCGAAGCTCTCGAATCGTCCCGCGACGCGCTCGGAGGTGTCCGCGACTATCTCCAGGGCAAGATCGCGAACGACCAGAACGAGGTGATGAAGCGGCTGACGGTGATCGCGTCGCTCCTGCTCGTCCCCACGTTCATCGTAGGCCTGTACGGCCAGAACTTCCGCCACATCCCGGAGCTCGCGTGGGGCTACGGCTACTGGTGGTCGTGGGGCTGGATCCTCCTGACGACGGTCGCCCAGCTTGCGTTCTTCCGCTGGAAGAGGTGGATCTGATCCACACCAAGCGTTAAGAGGCCCTCGCAGCCGTCAAATCCGCCTGCGCACGTCCCGCGTACTCCGACACATCACGTGATGAGAGAGGTGCGCAAACACGACGGCCACCTGATCCGCGAAGGTAGAGCGGCCCGGGCGTTCTGGCTGCGAGAGCCCGGGTGCGGCGAGATCCGGGCCGTCGCCCTCCCCGAGCCGGGCCCTGGCGACGTCGTCGTCCGGACGCTGCGGTCGGGGATCAGCCGCGGCACCGAAACGCTCGTGTTTCGCGGCTCTGTGCCACTCGACCAGCGGGCAAGGATGCGTGCGCCGTTCCAGGAAGGCGACTTTCCGGGGCCGGTCAAGTACGGCTACCTGAACGTCGGCGCGGTGGAGGAGGGGCCCGCAGAGCTGCGCGGCCGCACCGTGTTCTGTCTCTACCCGCACCAGACTGCGTACGTCGTGCCTGCGCGCGCCGTCTCGGTCGTGCCCGACGGCGTCTCGGAAGCCCGTGCAGTGCTCGCCGGCACCGTCGAGACGGCAATCAACGCGCTGTGGGACGCGGCGCCTTCCGTGGGCGACCGGGTAGCCGTCGTGGGTGCCGGCATGGTGGGCTGCTGCGTCGCCCGGCTGCTGCAGCTGTATCCGGCCGTGCAAGTGACGCTCGTCGACGTCGATCCCGGCCGCGCCGACATCGCGGCCGCTCTCGACGTCGACTTCGCGCAGCCGGAGGGCGCTCCACGGGACCTCGACCTGGTCGTGCATACGAGTGCGTCGTCGGCGGGGCTTCAGCTCTCGTTGGACCTGCTCGCCGACGAGGGCACCGTCCTCGACCTCAGCTGGTACGGCGACAGCGAGGTTCGTCTCTCGCTGGGAGGGGCGTTCCACGCCGGCCGCCTCGCCATCCGCTCGAGCCAGGTCGGAACTCTCTCCCCCACCCGGGCCTCGCGCCGGACGTTCGCCGAACGGCGCGCGCTGGCGCTCGAGTTGCTGCGCGACCGTGCCTTCGACGCCTTGCTCACGGGCGAGTCGCGCTTCGACGAGCTGCCCGAGGTGATGGCGCGTCTGGCCGCCGGAACACTGCCGGCTCTCTGTCACACGCTCACCTATGGCGAGGCGTAGAACGGCGTGTTCAGCCTGACCGTCCGCGATCACTTCATGATCGCCCACAGCCTCCGGGGCGAGACCTTCGGGCCGGCACAGAGGCTCCACGGTGCGACGTATGTCGTCGAAGCGACGTTTCGACGCACGGAACTCGATGCCGACGGCGTCGTCGTCGACATCGGGCGTGCGGCCGAGGCGCTGCGCGCCGTGCTGGCAGAGCTCGACTACCGCAACCTCGACGACGAGCCGAGTCTCGCCGGCGAGAACTCGACGACGGAAGCCCTCGCTCGCGTGATCGCGAACCGGCTCGCGGAGCGCACCCAGGCCGGCGTGCTCGGAGAGGGCGCCCGGGAGCTGCGCAGCCTCGTGGTCACACTGCACGAGTCGCCCGTCGCCTCTGCGTCGTACGAGCGGTCGCTGTGAACGGCGTCCATTTCATCGTCCCGGCAGGCATCGACGATCCGGACGAGCCGAGTGGAGGCAACGCCTACGACCGCCGAATTGCACGCGATCTCGCCGCCGCGGGTTGGACGGTGCACGTCCAGGAGGTTTCGGGATCGTGGCCGCGGCCCGACGCTCGGTCGCTCGACCGCCTCGCGAGTACCGTCAATCGAATCCCCGACGGGGCGCTCGTCCTGCTCGACGGGCTCGTCGCTTCGCCCGCGCCGGAAGTAGTGGCCTCGGAGGCGGGGCGCCTGCGGCTCGTCGTCCTCGTGCACATGCCGCTCGGTGAGGGCACGGCCAATGGCGACCGGGAGCGAGAAGCGACCGTCCTCCTGGCCGCCGCGTCCGTCCTCACCACCAGCGCCTGGACCCGGCGGACCCTGCTGGAGCTCTACGGCCTTCCGAGCGACCGCGTCCACGTGGCCGAGCCCGGGGTCGATCCGGCCGAGCTCGCGCCCGGAACCGCCGCCGCAGGAGCGCTGCTCTCTGTTTCTGCAGTGATCCCGGGCAAAGGTCACGACGTCCTCCTCGAGGCGCTCGCGCCCCTGAGGGGCTGTCGTTGGGGGTGCAGGTGCATCGGCAGCCTCGAGCGCGACCCGGCCTTCGTGGAACGCCTGCACCGACAGGCCGTCGACGCCCGGATCGACGACCGAGTGCGCTTCTCAGGCGCGCAGGGCGAGGCCGAGCTTGCCCGCAGCTACGCCGCATCGGACCTGCTCGTCCTCCCGTCGCGCGCCGAGAGCTACGGGATGGTCGTTGTGGAGGCGCTCGCGCGCGGGCTTCCTGTCGTCGCCGCCGAGGTCGGCGGCGTGCCGGAGGCTCTGGGCCACGGCGCCGACGGAACTCGGCCGGGCCTGCTCGTTCCCCCAGGAGACTCCGTCGCGCTCTGCGGCGCGCTCCGGAGCTGGCTCGAGGATGCCGAGCTCCGCCGGCGGTTGCGCCGTGCGGCCCGGGAGCGGCGCGAGTCGCTCGCGGCTTGGTCGACGACCACGTCCTCCGTCGCGGCGGTGCTCGGGAGGGCGGCGTGACAGCAGCCGCGGCGACCGGTGTCAGCCCCGCCTGGCTCGACCTGCGCGAGCGAGCAGACGGCGCGGCCCGCTCGCGAGACCTCGTCCGGCGACTCCGCCCGCGGCTTCCCGACGACCGTCCCCTGGTCGTCCACGACCTTGCGTGCGGCAGCGGGTCGATGGGCCGCTGGCTCGCCCCGCTGCTGGCCGGGCCGCAGCGCTGGGTCCTCCACGACCGCGACCCGGATCTGCTGGCCCTTGCCGAGTCCGCCGTCCCAGACTCCTCCGCCGACGGGGCCGTCGTCACCGTCGAGACCAGGCTGTCCGACGTCACCCGGCTCGACCCCGAGGAGCTAGCCGGATCGAATCTCATCACTGCGTCCGCCTTGCTCGATCTGCTCACCGAGGACGAGTTGGCTGCCCTCGTCGAGGTCTGCGCAGACGCCGGATGCCCGGTGCTCTTCGCGCTCTCCGTCACGGGACGCGTCCAACTGCTCCCGGCTGATCCCTTCGACTCGCGCGTCGCGGCTTCCTTCGACGCACACCAGCGTCGCGTGACCCCCCGCGGCCGCCTCTACGGCCCTGACGCCGGCGAGGCCGCCGTCAGGGCCTTCCGCCGGCTCGGGGCCGAGACCGTCGTCAGGCCCAGCCCGTGGCGACTCGGCCCCGAAGACGCCGGACTCACCGCCGAGTGGCTCGCGGGTTGGATCGAAGCCGCGTGCGAGCAGGACGCGGACCTGGCTACGGACGTCGATCCGTATCGGCGGCGACGACTGCGGGAGGCGGAAGCGGGCCGCCTCGCCGTCACCGTTGGCCACGCCGACCTCCTGGTGCTGCCGTGAGAGGCGCCCGTCGGTGGGCCGGGCCGGCGATCGCAGCCGCAGCGCTCACGGTCGTGATCTGGCGCCTCGGCACCGGCCCGTTCCTGGCCGGGCTGGACGCGCTCGACGGCCGCGCTCTACTGGGCGTGGCGGTCATCTTCTTCGTCACCACCCTCTGCTCTGCCTGGCGCTGGACGATCGTCTCCCGCGGTCTCGGCGTCCGCCTCTCCTTGCCGGCCGCTGTGGCGGCCTACTACCGGGCGGTTTTCCTCAATCTCGTGCTCCCTGCCGGTGTCGCCGGAGACGTCCATCGTGGCGTCAGTCACGGCCGCGAGGTCAATGACGTCGGCCGTGGCATGAGAGCCGTCGTGTGGGAGCGGGCCGCCGGGCAGTTCGTCCAGGTCGCACTGGCGATCGCCGTCCTGCTGGTGTTGCCGTCACCTGTGCGCTCATCCATGCCCTTCGTCGCGATTGCAGCGGTCATGGTCGTGCTGGGAGTTGTCGGCGCGAGTCGGATGAGAGCGAAAGGCCGGCATTCTCGGTTGACGCGGATCTGGAACACGGTGGTAACCGACATCCGTGACGGAGTGCTGCGGCGGAACGCGCTTCCGGCGGTCGTCGTCGCATCGACCGTTGTGTTCATCGGCCACGCGGCCACGTTCCTGGTCGCGGCGCGGACGGTCGGCGTCGACGCGCCGCTCTCGAAGCTCCTACCTCTGGCTTTGCTCGCGCTGCTCGCCATGGTGCTTCCGAGCATCGGCGGCTGGGGGCCGCGCGAGGGGGCAACCGCATGGGTGTTCGCGGCCGCGGGCCTCGGGGCGGACCGCGGCGCCGCGACCGCCGTCGCGTACGGCGTCCTGGTGCTCGTCGCCAGCCTTCCCGGAGCGGCGGTGCTCGTTGTGGGATGGCTCCCGCGCCATCATTTCTCGAGGGCTCGGTCGCGTAGGCGGGTCGTCTTCGGACCGGAAGGAGCAGCGGATGCGTGAGCGCCCGTACACACTGCTCTCCTGCTGCACGTCGCTCGACGGCTACATCGCCAGTGCGGCGTCGCGACTGCTCCTATCGAACGACGCCGACCTCGATCGCGTCGACGCGGTGCGCGCTTCCTGCGACGCGATTCTGGTCGGGGCGGAGACCGTGCGGATCGACAATCCCCGGCTCGTCGTGCGATCCGGACGCTCGTCGTGACGAGCGGGCCGCGCGCGGCCTGCCGGAGTCGCCGATGAAGGTGACCGTGACGCGACGTGCCGCGCTGGATGCCCGCGCCGACTTCTTCAACGTGGGAGACGCCGAGAAGATCGTCTATTGCGCGAGCCCGCGGGTGGCAGACGCGCGCGATCGTCTCGGCCCGGTCGCGACCGTCGTCGACGCCGGCGACGATGTCGAGATGCGCACGCTGAGCACCGACCTGGCGGCGCGAGGCGTCGACCGGTTGATGGTGGAGGGCGGCGGCACCGTCCACACGCAGTTCCTCACGGACGACATCGTCGATGAGCTGCAGTTGACCGTCGCCCCGATTTTCGTCGGCGACTCGGAGGCGCCCAGGTTCGTGCGTGACGGCATCTTCCCCTGGAGCCCCGCCCGTCGGGCAGAGCTCGTCGAGGTACAGAAGCTCGGCGACGTGGTTCTTCTGCGCTACGCCCTCTCGTCACGGTTCGAGGAAGCTGCGCGAGGGAACGGATGTTGATGCGACTCCCAACGGCGACGCTCCGCACGCAGGTCGAGCTACCGCTGCGGTTTGCAGACGGATACACGACCGACGCCCAGGTGTTCAGCTTCGACGGGCTCGTCGACGGTCTGGAGCATCTCGCGTTCGCGCTCGGCGATCCTCGGGCCCTTCATTCCGCCGACGAGCGGCACGTGCCGCTCGTCCGCCCCCACAGCGAGTGCCTCACCGGAGACGTGTTCGGTAGCCGCCGGTGTGACTGCGGGCCGCAGCTCCGCGAGGCCGTCGAGCGCATCGCCGAAGTCGGGGGCTACCTCCTCTACCTCCGTCAGGAGGGCCGGGGCATCGGGCTCTACTCCAAGCTCGAGGCATATGCGCTGCAGGATGCCGGGATTGACACCTACGACGCGAACCTCGCGCTCGGCCACGACGAGGACGAGCGCAGCTACGTCGCCGCGGCTCAGATGCTGCACGCGCTCGGCGTGTATCGCATCGCACTCCTCAGCAACAACCCCGACAAGGCGCGGCAGCTGCGGTCCTGCGGCGTCACCCTGGTCGAGCAGGTGCCGACGGGGGTATACGTTTCTGCCGCAAACCACCGCTACCTGGAGACGAAGGCGCGGCGCGGCCGGCACACACTCGAGCTCCCGAGCGTCCTGAGGTCGCTCTCAGGTGACGCCCGGTCCGCGGAATCTGATGCGGCGGCTGCGAGGTAGGTACGCACGATGCCACTCAGGTCCGAGAGCCGCCTGACAATCGCCGGCACCGTCCCCGAAGTGTGGGCGTATGTCTGCGACGTGGAGCGCTGGCCGGAGTGGGCGCCGACCGTCCGGCAAAGCTGGGTTCGCGGAGGGGCTCCGCTCCAGCCCGGCTCGCAGGTGGAGCAGCGGGCGAAGTTGCCCTTCGGGGCCACACGCCACCGGGCGCAGAACGTGACCCTGGTCGAGGCGCCACGCCGCGTGGCGTTCGCCGGGCCGATGGGCACCTCCACAGCGCGCTGGGGAATGGAGCTCGAGCCGGCCGGCGACGCGCAGACCGAGGCCGTCATGTGGGTTGAGGTCGACCTCAAGAATGTGATGCGCGCGATACCCGGCCGCGTCCTCAACGACAGGATCCGGCGCGTGATGGATGTCGAGATGGCGGCGATCAAGGCTGCGGTCGAGTCCGCCGTGCCAGGCGGCTCGCATTGAGCGAGATCGACACCACGCGAGAGCGCCTGATCAAGACGTACCGCAAGAAGGCGAAGCACTACGACCTCACCTCGCGGCTCTACCCCGTTCCCGGGTACCCACAGCAGGCCCAGCGTGTTCGCGCCGTACAAGCACTCGGGCTTCGCCCGGGAGGCACCGTGGTCGACATCGCCTGCGGCACCGGTCTGAACTTCTCGCTCATCGAGCAGGTGATCGGCCCCAAGGGCAGGATCGTCGGGGTCGATCTGACCGACGCGATGCTCACACAGGCCCAGCATCGAATCCGGTCCAACGGGTGGGGCAACATCAGCCTGGTGCAAGCGGACGCGGCGGCATTCGACTTCCCAACCGAGGTCGACGCGATCCTCTCGACCTACGCTCTGACGCAGGTTCCCGAATGCGGAGACGTGATCGCTCGCGGCGCTGCGGCCCTGTCCTACGGTGGACGCTGGGCCGTGTTGGATCTCAAGGCTCCGGACAATGCGCCTCGGTGGTTGGCCCAGCTCGGGATCGCTCTCGCGCGGCCCTTCGGGTCGATCGACGACTGGATCATGCGCCGTCCGTGGGAGAGGATCGGCGCCGCTATGCACGATACGCTGGCTGATCTCTCCTGGACCGAGTTGTTCTTCGGAACCGCGTTCCTCGCTGCGGGATCCCGCGGCTCCTAGTGGTCGAATGCGCTGAGGAAGTTGTCCCGGAAGGCGCTCATCAACCAAACCGGCGCTGTCGAGCTGGGCAGCATCCCGTCGGTCCAGCCCCAACCGGAGAGGCGATTGATCACATTCGGATCGTGGGCGATGATCGTGATCGGCACCTCGTGCCCCGGCTGCCCGTCGATCACCCTTGACGGTTGGTGATCACCGAGCACGATGAGCACGCTGTTGCTGTTGCCGTAGCGCTCGATGAACGAATAGAGAGCGCGCAGGGCGTACTGAATCGACTGGGCGTACCCCTGCTGGGTGTCCGTCAGGCCCGCCCGGTCGATCGGTAGGCGATTGAAGATCGCTCCGTTGCCGAGCCGGTCCCAGGAGATGAGCGGCGGAATGCGCGTCCAGGGCTCGTGGCTGGATGTGA
The DNA here is from genome assembly GCA_963703445.1 of uncultured Thermoleophilia bacterium. Classification (GTDB taxonomy): domain Bacteria; phylum Actinomycetota; class Thermoleophilia; order Gaiellales; family Gaiellaceae; genus PALSA-600. Next base: position 212,778 of record CAVPEK010000002.1, read on the forward strand.
GATCGATCTCGGAGTAGACGGGGCCCCGGTTTCGCTTCGCCAGCTCGAGCTTCTGCAGAGCCTGGAGCGCGTACTGGTCCGGCATCGGAGAGAAGCCGAACTTCGGACCGTGATACACGAGGTTGTCCCGGTCCAGGATCTTCTCGTAACGGTAGAAGGAGCTCCCCTCCGGCCAGGAGCCATGGGTCGCCGGCACGTCGGCGACCGTGCTCCACCCGGCGCGCTGGAAAGCGCTGGCAAGCGTGAGACGTTGACTCGCGATCAGCGCCGAGTAACGGCTCGGGCTGTCGACCCAGACTCCCGACTGCAGCGTGGCGTGTGCGAGCCAACTGCCGCCGCCGAACGTCGACGAGACGAGCCAGCCGCTGCGTGCTGAGAACCCTTTCGCCTGGAGCTGTTGCGTGCCGGCGTTGACGACCTCGTCGATGCCCGGCGAGAAGGACGTTCCCTGAACCGCCATCTGCCCGTAGCTCTCCACGAACACGAGCAGCACATCCTTGCCGCGCAGTCCCTTCAGTAGCTCGCCGGTGGGCGTGTCGAGGAGCGGATCTCTGCGACCGATCAGCGTCCGGAAGCGCGCCTGGTCACGGAGGTCGACGCGCACGAGATTGACCTCGCTGACGGCGAGACGCGCCGCGCTGAACGACGCGACTCCGGCGCCGGAGACCTCTGCGCCGGCCGCCCGACAGAGCACCCAGACGCCGGCGAACGCGACGGCCATCCACAGCGAGAGCCTCCGGTGACCTGACCCGACCCGGATCAGCTGGCCGACAGCCAGCGAGGGGACGACGAGCGCTGTGAGGCCGAGCATGAGACCTGCGCCGACCGCGAGATCCGCGTCCCGGCTGCCAAACGTCTCGCGCACGGTCCCGACGCCGATCGAGAGATAGCTCCAATCCTCGACCGGGTTGAACGGCCGGTCGAAGGCGATGAAGAAGCCCAGGTCGAAGAGCTTCAGCAACACGAGGACGCCGAGCAGCGGCCCGATCACCCAGGGCACGAAGCGGCGGGCTCGGGTTGGCAGGGCAACCGCCAGGCCGACGATGGCAAGTCCTTCGAGCGGCAGTCGAACGAAGGAGCCGGGCGTGAGGAGCCACGGCCGGACCGGCGACACGAGAGCGGCCCAGACGACCAGCAGGGCGACGAGCGTGAGCGCGGCTGTTACCGCGGGATTGCGGTTCCGGACTGCGACAGCCCGCGTGGGCGCATCGCCTCGGTGCCGCCACAGCCACCAGACATCACGACCGAACGACTCGATGAGCAGCGCGAGGGCTACGGCCAGCAGCATTCGGCTCGCCACCGACGACACAACGCCGGACGCCGCGATCACCAGTGCGATCCCCTGCGAAGCCGTCACCGTCTTGCGCCAGTCGCGCCGCGGCAGTGGCGCGCGCATCCACGGGAGCACCCATCCCGCCGCGAAAAACGCGTAGCGCGCAAGACCGATCAGGAGCACCCAGGCGCCCGCGGAGGGGGCGACCTCGATACTGAGCACGAGGATGAGGAACGCGTCGACCTCGCCGTCGAGCTTTGCCCCGAGCGCAGACTCCGTCCCCGTCCGCCGCGCGAGCCGGCCGTCGACGAAGTCCAGCGCAAGCGCGACTGACGCGAGCGCCACCAGAGTCGCCACCGCCACGTCGCGTTCGAACGAGGCCGCTGTCAGCGCCGCGACGCCCACGGCGAGCGTGGCGCGGATCAGCGTCACCCAGCCCGCCGGGCCGAGCCTCGCTGACGGATCGCGCCAAAGTGCACGCGCGAGCGCCAGGTTCACCGTCAACCCACTGGCAAGACCAACCAGCCAGCCCGCGCTGCCAAGGCCGACCGTCCGCGCAAGCACATCCAGGAGCAAGAGCGTGCCGAGGAAGCCGGCCACCGGACCGAGCTGATTGCCGAGATCGGCCACCGGGCCCCGGCGCGCCCGCAGCGTTGCTCCACGCCCGAGCATCCCGAGGTCACTACGGTGCCTGGCATGCATCGGTTTCTCGAGGAGCCATGAGCGTGGACGAGCGCCGTTCGCTCGTCGAGGCCCTGCGACGAGGCCAGGAGGCGGCTTTCGGACCGGGCGAATATGTCGAGCAGGAGAGCTTCGTGCGCGCGTCGGAGATCCGGCTGCTCGCGGAGCAGGCCGCCGTCGGTCCCGGTGTCTCCGTCCTCGACGTGTGCTGCGGAGTCGCCGGACCGGGCCGCTTCCTGACCCGCGAGCTCGGCTGCGAGTACGTCGGCGTCGACTCGAGCGAGGGCGCCATCTCCATTGCGGCGGAGCGCTCACGGGGCCTGCACTGCCGTTTCGAGGTGGCCCAGGTACCACCGCTTCCGGCGGGCGCGTTCGAGGTGGTGCTCCAGCTCGAGACGATGCTCGCCTTCCGCGACAAGAGGTCGCTGCTCGAGGGCGTCGGCTGCGTTCTCTCCGCGGGAGGGCGGTTTGCATTCACGCTGGAAGAGGGTGTGCCGCTGACGGAGTCGGAGCGGGCGCGCATGCCTGCCGCCGACACCGTCTGGCTCACGACGCTCGACGAGATGCACGCCTTGCTCGCAGACGCCGGCTTCAGGGTTCGCTGGCAAGAGGATTGGAGCGCGTCGCACGGCGAAGCGGCCGCTGCGCTGGCCGAGGCCTACGCCGCCGACTCGAACGAGATCGCTTCGCTGATCGGACGTCGAGCGCTGGACGATCTCCTGGCCTCCCACCGACTCTGGACCGAGTGGCTGACGACGGGCCGCGCTCGCAAGTTCGCGCTGGTGGCAGAACGGCGGTCGGCTGACGGGTAACGCTTCGAGGCTCGCTCCATCCGACCGCCCCGCGATACTCCCGGACATCGGATGCGGCTCCGATACACCCTGCGGCGGTGGGACGGATCTGACGTGGGCACGGTTGAGGTCTCTCGACCGGCCTGCGCAGGCGACGAAGTACGCACGAGCAAAGGCGACCGGATGCGGGTTCAAGCTGTCGTCCCCCTCGACCAGGCCGAGGAATCCGACGACGAGGCGCGGGCCGGCTTCCTCGTCGTCGAACCGCTCGACGATTAGTCCGCTTTTTGCGCAAACCTGCGCCCGCGACCCGAGGATCCGAGTAGAAACCTGGTCTTTCGCCGCCCGAGCGGGGCGATAGGTTCGCAACATCGGCGGAGCGACAGCGGCGGCCAAGGGGAGAGGTTCGGGCCGCCGCTGCCGCCTTCGCCTGGTCCGCAGACTCTCACATGAGAGCCGGCACAACAAACTCGCCGCCACCCGGCCGGTCCAGGGCAGGCGAGATCCGCTCCTCTCCCCTATGCGAAAGCAGCGGATCAGTCGCCGCAGACGAGCCGGGCCTCCCCCGCCCACATGCCGCTCGGCCGCAAGGCACTCTCACCCGCGAAGCGGCGATCCGGTATCCCTCGAAGGGGTGAGTGAGCTGGACCTAGAACGCGGCGGCGGACAGCTCTCCTCCGCCACGCTCCGCAGCCTCGGCCGCTTCGAGCACGTGCAGCGCCAGCGCGCCGCTCGCGCGGTGCGGGCGACCCGCGCGAAGCGACTCGACGAGCTCGTCGATCCCCAGCCCACGCGTCTCTCGCGCCCCGTGCGACTCGTAGGTGACCTGCTCGCCGCCGTGCGCGGCCGCTCGCGCAGGATCACGTCGCCCCCGAACGCGTTCGCGTCCGGCAGCACCAGCGACCCGGTCGTGCCGTACACCACGAGCCCGCTCAGATACTGATCTCGCGCCTCGAAGCTGACGGTCAGCGTCACCAGCCCGCCGCGTTCGAGCTGCAGGACGACGGCCGCGTGGGTCGGAACATCGACGCGCGATGACCTCGCCCGACCGCGGGCCTGCGCCGAGCATGCGCTCCGGCGTCGGTGTCTCGCGCGAAGCCGGCGACCTTCGTGATCGGGCCGAGCAGCGAAACGATCGCCGTCAGGTAGTACGGCGCGATGTCGAGGAGCGGGCCTCCCCCGGCCCGGTAGAACATCTCGGCGTTCGGATGCCAGGTGTCAGGGCCGCCGACGAGCATCGTGGCGGCGCCGCCGAGCGGCCGTGCCGATCGCGTCCGCGTCGATCAGGCGCCGGCCCGTCTCGTAGGCGCTGCCGAGGAACGTGTCCGGGGCGCAGCCGAGGCGAAGGCCGCGACGCTCGGCATCGGCGACGAGCTCCCGGCCCTCGGCACTGGTCGCAGCGAGCGGCTTCTCGGTGTAGACGTGCTTGCCCGCCTCGAGCGCGGCGCGCACCAGAGGAGCGTGCGCCTTCGGGCGGCGTGAGATTGAGGACGAGCTCGACCTCGGGATCGGCGATCAGCGCGTCGACGGGCAACGCGCCGCAGGCCGTGCTCCGCCGCGAACGACTCCGGCAGCTCCGTGTCGAGATCGGCGCACGCGACCGGCTGCCACCGTTCGAACGCAACCGAGTCCTTGACGTAACGCGCTGCGATGATTCCGCAGCCGACGACGCCGACCCGCATCGGCGCGGTCACGCGCTGGTCATTCGACGCACTGCGCGGAGCGAGCGCTCGACGGCCGTCGAACGGGTCGTCGCCGACCTCGTCCTCCTCGACGACGAGCCATTCCGCGCCGGCGCGCAGGGCGGCGGGCAGCACCCGCTCGTAGCCGACGACCCCGTCGCCGACCGGCACATCGTCGCGGCCCTCACGGCTCGCGTAGTCCTTGACGTGGACGAGCGGGCAGCGACCGGCGCGTCCGCTCGAGCTCCGCGACCGGATCGACGCCGGCCTGCCAGATCCAGCCGAGGTCGAGCTCCAGCCAGAGCAGGTCGGCCGGGCAGCTCGCGCAGGAGATCGAGGAACGTCGCGCCTCCGTCGAGCGGCCGGAGCTCGCTCCAGTGGTTGTGGAAACCGAGCTTGAGGCCCGCATCGCGGGCCGCGCGCGCCGCCGCGTCGATTCGCTCGCACGACGGCTCCGGCTCGTCGAGCGAATCGGGATCGATCCAGCTGACTGGCCAGGCGGTCGGTGCCGAGCGCCGCGAGCTCGGCGGCGAGCGACGTGCAGCTCGTCCTCGATCGCCTCGAGCCGCGCGTGGCGGCCGACCGCGACGAGACCGGACTCGTCGAGCCACGCGCGCACCGTGCCGGGCTCGTGACCGTGCAGGTCGTAGAGCTCGACACCGTCGTAGCCCTGCGCGCCGAGGCTGCGCAGAGTCCCTTCGAGGTCGCGATCGCACTCGTCGCGGATCGTGTAGAGCTGCAGGGCGACGTGAGCCACACGACGACCCTACAGCGCAACGCCTCCGGCTACTCTGCCCGCCGTGCCGTACTACATCTGCCCGCATTGCAAGGAGCGCTCGCTCGACATCGACGCACGTGAGGGCTTCTCGGCGCAGGCACCGTCGTGCCGGCATTGCGGCTTCGGTTTTCTCTTCGAGCTCCTCGACGACTACTACCCGGCGCCCGACACGGGTCTACTCGTCACCGACCAGGAGCGGCGGGTGCTCGCGATCGGTCGCGGGGTGTTCGAGCTGACAGGGTTCCCCGAGGCCGACCTGATGGGTCGAGACGTCGTGGACGCATTGCAGTTCTCCGACCCGAAGCCGATCGAACTGGCACGCGAATGGGGCGTCCGCCGGCTCGGCGAACAGCTCTCGATCCGTACGCGCGGGGGCAGCGAGAAGCGGATCGTCGCCGACGTCTTCCCGGCCTATGACGACGACGGCGGCCTGCTCGTCGCCTTGACGCCGAAGCGCGGGTAATAGCGCGATCGAACCCGGGAATCTGGTTCGGCTGCGCCGAATCAGGTTCCTCCAACCGAATCTGATTCGCGAACCGAGCCAGGTTCGCGAGGTTCACGTTCCCAGGCGGCTCGACGGGCAGAGATCGGGCGCGAGCGGGCAGTCCTCACAGCGCGGCTTGCGCGCGTCGCAGATGCGGCGGCCGTGCCAGATCAGGAGGTGCGGGAAACGCGCCCAATCGGCCCTGGGCACGAGCCTGACCAGATCGCGTTCGATCTTCACCGGGTCTTGCTGCCTCGTCAGACCGAGCCGTTGCGACAGGCGGCGGACGTGCGTATCGACGACGATGCCCTGCGCCGCGCCCCGTTCTGCCGAGACGACGTTCGCCGTCTTGCGTGCGACCCCGGGCAGCCGGAGCAGCGCGTCGAAATCCTCAGGCACCTCGCCGTCGTGCTCCTCCAGCAGCCGCTGCATCGTGCCGCGCAGCGCCTTCGTCTTCTGCCGGTAGAACCCGGTGGCGAAGATGTCGCGTTCCAGCTCGGCGACCGGCACGGCAAGGTAGTCCTCGGGACGTTTGTACTTCTGGAACAGCTTCTCGGTGACGCGGTTCACGTTCACGTCGGTCGTCTGCGCGCTCAACATCACCGACACCAGCAGCTCGAGCGGGCTCGAGAACGTCAGGGCGATCTTGGCGTCCGGGTGTTCGACGGCGAGCCGCTCGATGATCGGCGCGATCCGCTCCTTCTTGGGCGCAACCTTCCTGCGCCTCGCCTCTGCGAGATAGCTCCGCGCCATCAGCGGAGGACGTTGCCCTGGGCGGTTACAACGAGTTGCATTTCACCGCATCTAAGCCGAAAGCCGGCGTGTGACCAGCTCTTCCGAGGCGAACCGTAGTCACTGAGTTGAGACTCAAGCGACCGTGGCGTAGTGCCGATCTCACCAGGCATGACCGAATCGACCACGACCTATCGGCAGTTCAGCGTTGGGCGCGACGAGCTTGGCACTGTCAGGATCGTCAACGACGCAACCAACCACATCATGGCGGCACTCAGCCGGCGAGAGGCAAAGCAGCTGTCGCGGGAACTGCGGCGAGTGCTCAAGAACCCGTCGAAGTCCTAGGGCGATACCCGCACTTCGCCCCGTTCACCGGGCGCGTCACGAGGTTCTGTTCGACCGGTGTTCTGGAATGACGCCTGATCCTTCCGCGATCATGTGCGAGGTGTCGGATTTCGAGCTGCAACGTCGTTGGTGGACGCCGGAGGGTCAGGCGCTGGCCGCAGCGTTTGTCTCGAACCTGCAGCGCGGGCGGAAGATGAAAGAGCCGGTCGGGTTCGGCTTGCACGAGGGGTTCATCGACGCGCGAGGCCTTTCCCTTCGCGGCGCGACCCCGCGTGCCGGAGACGGGCGTCAGGAGGACTTGGTGGTCGAGGCCCGGGGCGCACGGTTGCAGCATGTCGATCTTTCCGGGGCGGATCTGTCGGGGCTGCGGCTGTTCGATTGCAGCCTCGTCGACCTGCGGCTCGAACGCGTGCGTCTGCCTGATTTTCGCGTCTGGCGGACACTGTTCGAACGGATCAACTTCGAGGGCGCCGACCTGAGCGGGGCCATCCTCGGCCCTTGGCTGAACGGAAAGGGCAACAGCTACCGACACGTCGACTTCTCGGGAGCCGATCTGCGCGGCATTCTCTGCCCGGCGGCGACCTTCACCGACTCCGTCTTCGAGGGGACGCGGCTCGATGGTGTGGACTTCCAGTCGTCCTCGTTCACGCGCTGCCGGTTCGCCGGGGAACTTCGTGACGTGATCTTCTGGGACCGTGGGTTCGAGACGGGGAAACCCGATCCGAACCCGATGGACGACGTCGACTTCCGCGACGCGACGCTGCCCTGGGTCGAGTTTCGGCATCTCAACCTTGATCGCGTGTGGCTACCGGACGGCCCTGAACACGTTGTGCTCAAGCCCTACCGTGAAGTCCTCACGTGCGCCGCGAACAAACTCCCCGCCGAAGACCGAGCGGGACACGCGTTGATCTCGCACCGCCGAAGATGGTGGGGCCCAAAGCAACGAGTCGGGGTCATCCATGAAGAACAACTTGCCGAGTCGGCAGACCCGGCGCGGCTTCGAGAGATTCTCGAAGACTGCTCGCGGCAGGCTCTCGACCACGACTGACGTTCAGTTGAGTCGGCGTTCGGCGGTGCCGCTGTTACTCAGACCGCTCGAACTTCGGCGAGCCGCCTGACTGCGAAATTGTCGGCGCCGCTAGGGTCCCAGCAGGCAGCGGCTTCCCATGCGGCCCATGCCTGCGCGGCAGCGTCGTGCGTGTCGTCGTCGAGTCCCGCGGCGTTGTGTGGCAAGACCAGGTCGAGGTCGGGGACGTCGACGTGCGTCTCGTCCCAGTCGATCAGCGCGACCCGATCCGCGGTCATGCGGATGTTGCCAGGGTTGGGGTCGCCGTGAACGACGCACCGCTCTCGTCCGGCGAGCCGCGCCCACGCTGCTCGGCATCGAACGACGGCCTCAGACGGCATTGCGCCGAGGTCGATCCTCGTCCCGGTTTCCGCGTGCAGAAGGTCGCTCGACGATCGCCAGCCTGGACGTTGGGGCCAGCTACGCGTCAGTCGGTGCAGCTCGCGGAATGTGTCGGCAACGCGACGCCAGTCAGCCTCCGTTTCGGGCGGTCCGCCTTCCACGTGGCTCATCACGACCAAGCCGCCGGCGAAGTACCGGCCGTCGGTGGTCGGGATCGGCGTCGGCACCGTCATCCCTTCACGGTCGAGGTGTCGCAACAGCTCGGTCTCCCACGTGAGGTCGGCGTCGCTGCGGTTGCCGAGCCGACCGACGGCGAGTTGACCGTCGACGCGCACGCTCCAAACCTCGTTGACGCCAACTCCGCCTGTCAGCGGTTCGATACGGGCGGCGTCGTCACCCCACTGATCGAGTGCCTCCCATCCCACGCCCATATCTTCGCGGAGGTCATGAACCGTTGGGGGGCTGCTCCAGCGACTGCTGCCGATTCCCGAACCGGCTGTAGAGGTTCGGCCACCGTTACATCAGGAACAGCGGCCTGCGCAAGAGTTCAGGGACGCCTGAGCCCACCGTCCAGGACGAGACGGCGAACAACAGCGACGACTCCCCGGCCGACAGCATCAAGCGTGACCACGCCGATCAACAAGAGTGCGAGCACCACGAGGGGCGCGCCACCCTCCCGGGCGCCGTGAGCGCGTGCGAACGCAATTCCCGCAACGCCGACCAGAAGCGCAACGGTGAAGAACACTCGGCCGGGCTGGGAAAGCCGAAGCCGGTGACCAAGCCAGCTCCAATAACTTCGGAGTCTCGCCACGCGTGAAGTCTAGGTCAGAGGAACGCGCGGCACCTGCGCGTGTCGGCTAGATGTGGTCGGGAAGACCGAAGCGCGCGGGCAACGCGGGGTCGGCGAAGAAGGTGATCTCGTCGACTTTGCTGCCGCTCAAGGTGAGCACCATCATGCCCCAGGGCTGCGAGCGCAGGTAGCAGCCGAAGGCCGGCTGGCCGTTGGCGCGGGTCGGGCGCACCTGTAGCGGGGCGCCGCGGACCTCGGCGCCGTGGTCGAGGTACACGGCGATCGCTTCGTGTCCGATCAGCTCGCCCGGTTGCGGCGGCATGGTCACACGAGCGTCGGAGCTCAGCAGAGTGAGGAGGCGCGCCGTGTCGCCGGCTTCGACGGCGTCGCTGAAGGTGGCGAGAAGGTTCCGTTCGGTCGGCGAGTCGGGAAGTGGCGCCTGCTCGCGTTCGAGGGTGTACGAGTCGAGCGTTGCGCGTGCGCGTTGGAGCGAAGCCTTGACCGACTGCGGGGTCGTCTCGAGGATCGAGGCGGCTTCGCCGGTGTGGAAGCCGAGCACGTCGCGCAGCACGAGCGCTGAGCGCTGCTTCGCAGGCAGCTGCTGCAACGCGACGATGAACGAGAGCTGGATCGCTTCGCGCTGCTCGTAGCATGCTTCAGGTCCGGGAGCGGGGTCCGGAAGCACGCTGTCCGGGTAAGGCTCGAGCCAGCTGGGCTCGACCGCGCGGCGGGTTCTGGACGGTCTCATGGTGTTCTCCCTGGCGGGGCGGCGCCCGCGTTCGCGAATTGCGTTGAGACTCCGGTTGGTTGCGATCCGGTAGAGCCAGGAGCGCAGCGACGCCCGCTCCTCGAAGCCGTTGAGCCCGCGCCAGGCAGCGAGCAGTGTTTCCTGGACGAGATCCTCAGCGTCCTGCACGGAGCCGAGTAACCGGTAGCAATGCAGCTGAAGCTCGAGCCGGAACGGCTCGACCAGCGACGCGAACGCGCGCTCGTCGCCTTCCTTGGCCCGCTCGAGATCGACGGTCATCGCATCAATGACACCAGGTCCGTCGGAAACGGACCGGCGGTCCGTTTCGGGCCATCGCGGTGTCTTCGTCCGCACAACCGCGAATCGGAGCTGAGCTGATGCAGAAGCAACGTTGGGTGGCCGCAAAGTGAGCAGCGCGCTCGCACGGGTGTTCGCCGTTTGGCGTACGGGCCTACCGAGGCCTGTCCTCGTTCTTCAGGGCGGGAACGCGCTCAACTACTTCGGCACCGGACTGATCCTTCCCTTCGAGATCATCTACCTCCACGCGGTCCGCGGCTTCTCGACGGCGACCGCGGGGCTGGTGCTGGCGACGGTCATGGGCACGGCCGCAGTGGTGACGCTCCCTTCGGGCGCGCTCCTCGATCGTTTCAGTGCGAAACGGATCCTGATCGCGGGCAATGTGTTGAACGCACTCGGCTTCGGGGGCTTGGCGTTTGTCGACCGTCCTTGGCAAGGCTTCGCGTGCTCGGCCGTCGGCGGAGCCGGCTTCGGATTGGTGGGAACCGCCGGCCAAGTCCTGACCTTGACCCTGGTCCCGGCGGAGCAGCGCGCCGCATCGACCGCGCTCCGACGAGTCGCCGGCAACTTCGGTCTCGGCCTCGGCGCGACGGTTGCGGGCTTCATCGTCGCGGCCACCCATCATCACCTCCAGGCGTTCCAGAGCCTCTACCTCTTCGACGCAGTCACGTTCGTCGTCTTCGCGCTGGTTGTGCTCGTCTGGATCCCGGATCCTGGCCTCGCGGATGCCCCGTCGGCGAGCGAGGGCGCACGGGGTTTCCGTGCTGTTGCTCGGGATCGGCTCTTGCTCGCCCTGATCGCGGGCAACCTCGTGCTTGTGATGATCGGCGGCGCGTTCTTCTCGTACATCCTCCCGCCGTTTGCGGCGGCGCATACACCTGTCGGGCCCGTTGGGATCGGTGTCGTCGTCTTCATCAACACCTTCTTCATCGTCGTAGCGCAGGTACCGGCGACGCGGGTGGTAGCGCGGATGCGCCGCACTCACGCTTTGTTCGCCACCAGCGCGATATTCGCAGTCGGCCTGCTCGCGGTCCTGCTCGCAACGCACACGCACTCGACGCTCGCCGCTACCACCGTCTTGGCCGGGGTGGCGATCGTGATCGCGGTCGCTGAGTGTGGCCAGTTCATCGTGCTCGGCCCGCTCGTCGCGGAAATCGCGCCGCCGCATCTGCTCGGCCGCTACATGTCGCTCTACCAGCTCAGCTTCATGGTCGGCGTGGCTCTCGGCCCAGCGGTCGGCGGCGTGCTGCTCGGAACGTCACCCGACGCCATTTGGTGGGGTGGCGCCTTCGCGCTGGCACTGACCGGAGCCGGCTTCCTTCGACTCGGAAACCGGGTACCCGACCCCCTCTTGCCGACGAAATCCCCGCCGCTGCAGGCCGCGTCAGAGGCGACCTGATGCGTCGAGGGATGGCGGGGGCGGGGACGCGTGGGTTGAGCCAGTGTTCCGGAATGCCCCCGAGACGAGACCTACGAGAGACTTCCCAACGCCGCAGCGATAGACAGAAGAACGAAGATCGAAAGGAGACCGCCGATACCCGCGATGACGAGCATCAGCGCGGCGGCCCCGAGGCTCAGTCGCGCAAGCGTGCTCGTGACGGCCGCCAGGACCGGCGGTATCCCGACACAGAAGAGGACAAGCGGCCACGCGGTGTTGCTTTCGTGAGAGAGCTGGGCCTGGTTGACGAGGAGCAGAGCACGCCAACCACCGGGTAGATCGTCAAAGCGCAGCCGTATAGGGCGATTCGTCCCACGTCGTTCGAAGCCTGAGTCTCGATCGGGAGCTTGTCCAGATCAGTCGTCGATGAGCGGTCGTGTTCAATCGGTCGGCGGTACGGTGGCCTGGGCCAGTGCTCGGGAATGACCCCTGAGGAAGCAGGCGTGCGGTTCGAAGCATCGGTGCCTGGTACCTGACTTGCGACGCTCCCGAACGCCGGCCTGCGCCGGTTTCCGTCACATGAGGCGCTGCGGGTGGTTGATTGGCTGTTTCTGCGGTGACAGAGTCTCGGTGTGGTTGGACGTGGAGGCCTGTGGCTGTGCCTGGTTGCGGTCGTGGGGATGCTGGCGGCCTCGGCTTTCAGCGCGGACTCGACCAACGCCGGCGTAGCCGCCGGCCGGACGTGGCATGTGGTGGTGTTGGGGGACTCCGGAGCCAGTGGCAGTGGTGACCCCACGCGCCTTGCTTGGGGCGGCCGCTACGGAAAACTGCTTCGCCGCAAGCTTGGCGTCAGGGTCGTCGTAACGAACCTCGCACGAGAGGGGAAATCGAGTAGCGACCAACTCGAGGAGGTGCATTCGGACTCGGCAACGCGCGCGGCCCTGGAGAACGCCGACGTCATCCTGTTCGGCAGCACAGCCGGAGCCGCATTGAACGCTGCCGATGAGAGACTCCAGGCGAAGCAGTGTCAGGGCGAGACCTGTTACGCGGCGGCGTTACGTGGCTGGAGCCGCGACTATGAGCGGATCGTCGTTGCCGCCGCCGCGCTGCGGGGCACCAAGAAGACCGTACTCCGCGGCGTGACCGAGCCGAACGTTGTGCCCGGAGCACGCGACGTGGTGCCTCCGTTCGCGACGGTCAAGCTAGGCCTTTACCAAGCCAAGCTGATCAAGCAGGCGGTGTGCGCAACGATGACGGCGCACCGTGGGCGCTGCATCGACGTGCTAACCGCGTTCAACGGCACTGGCGGAACGAACGATGCTTACAAGAGCGGCCTGATGAACAAGATCGAGTGCTGCTACCCGAGCGGCAAGGGACAACAACTCATCGCGCAACTTCTGTTGAAGACAGGCCTCTCACCGCTGCGATAAACCGGACGTCTGGCTTGGGCCAGCGCCTCTCATCTGACCTGCAGCCGCAAGGGGATGTTCCTTTTGTGGCTCTCTCGACGTTCGGGAATCGTCTCCGCGCTTTGCCGCGATCAACGGAGGATGTTGACAGCACGAGCGGCGACGAGCAGCAGGGTCAGGATCGAGATCACCGACTCCAGCATCATCAACATCTTCGCCCAGCGGGTGAGCGGCATCGTGTCGGTCGGGCTGAACGCGCTCGAGTTCGTGAACGACAGGTACAGGTAGTCGGCGAAGCGCGGATGCCACCCGGCCGCGGACACTTCGGGATCCGTCATCTGCACGAAGGCGAAATCGCGGGGCTGCTTTGGATTTGCGAGGCGTCGTGGTGGGCCGCCGCCGTCGAGCTCCCAGAACCACAGCGCGAACACGATGACGTTGGTGACCCAGATCGCGAACGCCCCGTACAGGAGCGTCCGGCCGTGTACCCCCGAGCCGTAGAGCAGCTCGTGAACGAGAAACACGAGTGCGAGCGCGTTGGCGATGCTGATCATCGCGGTGAGAGCCATCGCTGCCTTCCGGCGCGCACCGGACTCGTTGACGTGGCGATGCGGCGCTGTGACGGCGAGCGGGATGAGGACCGCGAGCTCGAGCGCCGGGATGACGAACCGAACCCAGGGTGGCCCGGGCACGAGAGCGTCCGGCAGCGTGACGAAGAGCACGGCCGCCGCGACGACGGCGACCGCGGCGGGCCAGCGCGGCTCGAACGGAGGGGTCTCCGTCATGCGGCCGCGACCAGCCGCCCCGGCGGCTGGCGCAGATTCGGCCCGGCACACACGAGGTCGAGAGCCGGGCACCCGGCGCATGTGAAGTCGCTCGGAGTCGGGACGAACTCGCCGGCATCGATCCGGCGGATCGCGGCCGAGAGCTCTGCTTCGAGAGCGGGCAACTCGATCCGGTCGAAGGTGGTGGAGACGACTGCGTCGGGGCGTTCGAGGAAGTGGTAGACGACCTCGACCTCGTCGGCGCCCGCCCGGAAGCACGCGAGCGCATAGACCAGGCGCTGCAGCCGGTAGTCGGCCTCGACGATCTCCTCGGGCGTTCCTTCGGCCAGGGTGTTCGTCTTGTAGTCGAGGACGAGCGCCTTCGGCCCAGAGCGCCAGAGCACGTCGAGCCGCCCGTGGAGCAGCACGCCGTCGTGCTCGAACGCGAACGGCCGCTCGGGCGCCGCGCCCTCGAGCGTCGCGATCCGCGCTGCGAGGTCCGATTCGCAATAGGCCGCGACGAAGCGGTCGATGCGGGCCAGCTCGTCGTCCGTGACGCCGGGGTACCACGCCCGGACGATCTCGCTGTCGGGGACCGCCGGAGCCCGAAGATCGACCACCTCCAGCAGGCGATGTACCGCGTCGCCCGTCTCGGTTGCCTTCAGGCCATGCGAGCCCGCCATCGTCCCGCGCTCTTCGCGCAAGCCTGCAATCCGCTCGGTGTAATAGCGATAGGAACAGCGCTCGAAGAGCGCGAGCGCCGAGTACGACAGTCTCCGGACCCGGTGGAGCGGCGGTGCCGGAAGCGGCGGGAGGTCCGGCAGCCTGTACCCGCGAGGGGCGGGAGCAGTCGGCAGTTCGGCAAACAGCGCCAGCTGGCCCTCGCTCTCCACGGCGAGTTCCTCCGGCTCGACGGCGGGCCGAGGTGCCCACCGGTCGACGGCGAGCACGAACCGTGCCTCACCTCGCTGCAGCTCGCCGCTCTCGAGCTCGCCGTCGAGCCCGAGTCGCGCAAGCACCCAGCCGATCGGCGTGTCCCGGTCCTGCTGGCGGTCGGGATCGATCGCGCCGGAGACGATCAGCCGGTCGATCGCACGCGTCATTGCGACGTAGTAGAGACGCAGCCGCTCGGCCGTGTCCTCCCGCTTCTCCGCCTCGCGCACCTCCTCGTAGCTGAAGACCCCGCGCTTCTTGCCTGACTTGGGATCGATCACGCGGAAGCCGAACGTCCCGTCCGGACGGACGAGGATCTCGTCGGACGACTGGACTCCGCCGGTGTCGCGGCCTGCATCGGCGACGATCACGACCTTGAACTCGAGCCCCTTCGCCGCGTGGATCGTCAGCAGGCGCACAGCGTCTGCGCCTTCTTCTTCGGAGACGGCCTCGAGCTGTGAGGCTCCGACGGCCTGCTGGTCGCGGATGAAGCCGACGAAGCCTTCGATGTCCGGGCCGCGCAGGTCCTCGTAGGAGCGCGCGAGCCGCATCAGCTTGCGCAGGTTCGCGTAGCGGCGTCGCCCGTCCCACTGGGCGAGCACCGCCAGGTCGTAGTCGTGCGCAGAGACGATCTCCTCGCACAGACGCTCGAGCGACAACCGCATGGAGGCTGCGGCCAGCCGGTCGTAGCGCTGCTTGAAGGCGCGGACCAGGCGCTGGTCGTTCTCCGACAGCGGCTCGGGCAGTCCGCGCTCGACCCCGGTGAAGAGGGGACGTTTGCCGGCGTGCCTGCGAATGTGCACCAGGCCGTCGTTCGAGACGCCGACGAACGGCGATGCGAGCACCGTGACGAGCGCCTCGTCGTCGTAGCGGTTGTGCAGGAGGCGAAGATACGAGAGCAGATCGACGACCTGTTGCTGGCCGAAGTACCCGCGGCCGGTGGCCCGGTACGTCGGCAGGTCGCGCGCACGCAGCGCCGCCTCGTACCGCTCGGCGTCGGTGCCTGCAGCGAACAGCAGGACGATCTCGCCCGGCGACGCGACGCCGTTGTCGACGAGCTCGCGCACACGGCGCGCGATCGCCCGCGCCTCGCCGTCGCGCCAGCCCTCCCCCGCGTCCCGGTAGCTGCGCTTCTCGGTCACGAGCAGCTCCACCGGATGGCCGAACACCGGATCGGAGAACTCGCCCGACGCGGCGAGCGGCTGGTAGCCGTCACCGAACTCCTCGCTGAAGAGATGGTTGACGGCGGCGAGCACCTCGGGTCGCGACCGGTAGTTCCGTGAGAGCGGCAGGCGCAGGGCCGCTCGTTCCCGGCGCTCCCTGAAGACCGCGACGTCTGCGTGGCGGAAGCCGTAGATCGACTGGAACTCGTCGCCGACGAAGAAGACGTCGGGAGCACCTGGGCCTTCCCGGAGCAGGTCGACGATGTCGCACTGAAGGCGGTTCGTGTCCTGGAACTCGTCGACCATGATCGCGCGGAAGCGCAGTTGCTCCGCCTCGCGGACCTCCCCATGGTCTCGCAGCAGATCGCGGGCGTACAGCTGCAGGTCCTCGAAGTCCAGCGACGACTCTCTCGCCTTTGCCGCGGCGTACTCGGCCGCGAAGAGGTCGAGCAGCTCCTGCAGGAGCTCACTGTCGCGCGCGGCCAGCTCGTCGAAGGCCGCCTGGTTCAGCCGGTCGCGCGCTTGACGGAACTCGGCCGTGCGATCGCCGGTCGCCGCAAGATGGGAAAGGTCGAGCAGCTGCTCGGGGCTCGACCTGAGCACCAGAGCAGCGTTTGCCGCCGCAAGCTGCTTGTCGGTCACATCGGGGTCGGCTGCCAGCGCCTGTGCGGCGGCGTGCAGGTCGGCCAGGCGCTCGGGGATGTCCGCCTGCTCGCCGAGCTCGAGCTGCAGGTCGCGCCCCGCCGAGCGGAGCGTCTCGTAGACGCCGGTCAGCATGCGACGAAGCCCCTGGGCCCCGTAGGTCGCGAGCAGCCGCAGGCGCTCCGAGTCCCGGGTAGAGCAGAAGCCCGCGAGCGCTCGCTCGAACGCCTCGCCGCGGATCACGGCGCCGTGCTCGTCGTCGAGCTCGCGGAACCGCGGGTCGATCCCGACCGCAAACGGGTGCGCCCGCAGGAGCCGCGAGCAGAACCCGTGAATCGTCGAGATCCACGCCCCGTCGAGCTTTCGGGCCAGGTCGTGGCGGCCGCGCGCATGCAGTGCTGCCCTGATGCGCGCGCGCAGCTCGCCGGCCGCCTTGCGGGTGTACGTGATCACGAGCACCGATTCGACGTCGAGCCCCTGCTCGCACACGGCGCCGACGAAGCGCTCCACGAGAACCGAGGTCTTCCCCGTCCCGGCGCCGGCCGAGACGAAGACCTCACCCGTCGCGTCGACTGCTGCTCTCTGCTCCGGGTTCATGTCAGGGACGCTCCACGCGGCACATCGTCCAGAGATCGCACCAGGCCGGGCAGGTCCCACCCTTCGGGTCGTGGCGTATGTCACCGGCCTGGATGCGCTGCGCGTAGGCGAGCCCGCGGTCGCGCGCGGTCTCGACGAGCGACCAGAACTCGCCTTCTTCCAGGTAGTCGTTCCGCTGGTATCCCGGCAGGTCGTCGATCGCTCCCGCATGCAGCAACCCGCGGGTGACGCGAGCGCCGGCCAGCGCGCGGTAGACGCCCCCGAGCGGCTCGATGCCGACGAGGTCGCGCAGCACGAGCATGTAGAGCGGGATCTGCAGCTTCAGCTCCTCGTCGATCTGCTTCGCCGAATGCGCGCTGCGGCCCGACTTGTAGTCCTGCACGATCCCGCGCGCGCTGTAGGGATCGACATCGATGCGGTCGATCTTGCCGCTGAGGTGGAGATCTCCGCCGAGGTGCAGCCCGCGCTGCAGCTCGGGGGCGGAGCGATCGGAGCCGAACGACACTTCGAACCGCCGCGGGACGAACTCCAGCGGCGACGCGGCCTCGTCGCGGACGAAGCCCTCGAGGTCCCGGAAGAGGCTCATGGTCCAGCTCGGCCTCCTGCAGATCGGTGAGGTCGAGCCGAACGCCGCCCCGCAGTGCATCGTCGAGGCACCGGCGCAGGAAGCCCACCGCCTGCTCGACGTTCTCCGGCGTGACTCGATCGTGGCCGAGCTCCTTCGGGAGCCCGGCGTAGAACTTGTGCAGCGCGCTGTGCGCGACCGAGCCTCGCAGCATCGGGTCGACCTGTGCGTCGATCGTCCGGGGCGAGATGATGCGCTCGAACAGCCAGGCCGACGAGCAGTCGGCGAAGCGCTCCAGCTCCGTGACGCTGTAGGTCGTCTTGGCGCCGTAGACGGCGAGCAGCACCTCGCTCGTCAGCCGCGTCTCGCGCCGCAGCGCGGAGCGCGCACGCGCGAGCCGCCGGCCCCAATCGTTCGCGTCTGCGACTGCGCGGGCGCCGTCGGGGTCGCCGACCGAGAGCTGCGCCAGCGAGCGCAGCCGCTCGCGGTCGGACGGTGCGGCCTCGAGGTTCCACGTGAGCGCCGAGAGCGGTCGCCGAACAGTCGCCCGCGCCACGTCGTCCTCGTCGAAGACCGCCGCGACCTCCTCCCAGAACGGGCTCGGCTCGCGCGGAGCGCCGTCGTCGGTGGCCGCCTCGCGGACCAGGTAGAGGCGGCGCGTCGCGCGCGTGCAGGCGGTGTAGAAGAGATAGCGGTCGCGGCTGACCTGATCCGGCCGCTCGAGACGGCCGCCGAGCTCGCGGCGGGCATCGTCGTCGAGAAACGGCGACGTTCGAGAGCGTCGCGGCAGCGACCCTTCCTCGAGGCCGAGCACGAACACGGCCTCGTAGCGCCGAGTCCGTGCGCGCAGCAGATCGACCACGGCGACCCGTCCTGCCTCGTTCGCCGACGCGAGCCTGACCTCCGCGCGCTCGAGCGCGGCGACCACGTCCTCGGCCTGCACCGGCTCGCCGAGCGCAGCGAACGCCTCGAGCTCGTCGAGCAGCCGCAGCGCGGCGTCGTAGGCCCGCAGGTCGAGCCGCGAGGTCTCGCCCGCCGGCGGCGCGTCGGTGCCGTAAGCGGCGCGCAGCATCGACCGGATCAGCGCGCGCACCCCCGCCGCCGGCGTTTCGGCACTGCGCAGCTCCGCGAGTGCGGGCACGGGTGCCTCGCGCAGCCTCTCCGCCTCCTCTTCGACCCGCGCCGGAGTGTGGATCGCGCGCCCTCGCAACCGGCCTTCGACGAAGTCGACCGCCGAACGGGCGAGACCCGAATAAGGAGAGCGCAGAAACGCGAACAGCTCGCGGCGTCCCCCGTCGAGCCACGTGTACCGGAGCAGCTGCAGCAGCGCATGGCCGAGCGGCGTGGCGCCGAGGCGAACCCGCGACTCGATCGCGTACGGGACCCCGAGCCCGCCGAGAACGGTCTCGAGCGGTGCCCGCCACTGCTCGACCGACGGCGCGACGAGCGCGATCTGCTCGGGCGCGGTGCCTCCGCGGATCAACGAGATCAGTTCCTCGCCGACGAGCTCGAGCGTGCCACGGGCACCGGCACCCTCGAAGAACCGGATCCCGGCATCGAGCTCGGGCGGCGGCGGAGGAGACTCCTGGAAGAGAGCCCGCTCGAGGTGCGCGAGAGCGGGATGTGCATATTCGGCCGACCGGGGCGGCAGCTCCTCGATTCGCCCGTCCGCGAGTGACGACAGATCGTCCGCCGTGCGTTGGAGCGATGCAAAAGCGACGCGGCCGGGCTCATACGGCAGCGACACGTGCACCTCGGTGCGGCCCGCAAGCGCCTCGAGCAGTGACCACTCGGCGCCGGTCAGGTCCTCGAAGCCGTACGCGAACACGGGCTCGCCGTGCCACGCATCGAGGTCCGACTGGAGCCGCTCGGCCGCCCGGCGGCGGAGCAGGTCGCGATCCCACAGCCCGAGCCGGTCGAGCTCCGTTCGGTAGGCGGTGTACAGCTGCGCGAGGTCGCCGTCGAGCACCCCTGGATCCACCATCCCCTGCTCGAGCTCACCGAGTGTCTGCAGCAGGGTGTCGGCGAACCCACCGGTTCGGGCCGAACGCGCCAGGCCGTTCAGCCGCGTCGCCGCGAGCGCGCGACGCACCACGAGCGCCCGCTGGGCGTCGGTGGCGACCGGACGCTGCTCGGGGTCGAAGCGGATCAAGCGCCGGAACAGGTCGTCGAATGTGCCGATCGAGCCGCTGAACAGGCAGCCGCAGCGCGCGAGCAGATCGCGCTCGACGCGATCGACGTCCGACGCGTTCGGCACGATCAGGGTCGGTTCGTCGTCGAGGCGCGCCAGATAGCGCTCCAGAAGGAGCGCGACTTTGCCCGCATGCGCAGGCCCCGCGAGGAGGTGCAGCCCCACCTTCCCATCGTAGAGCGGCCGCAGGACGGGTCCCGGGGCCGCTCCCGACGGAAACGACGCTCTAAGCGGCCGCGGCGCCCTTCGGCCGGCGGCCACGCCGCGCGGCGGCGCGGCCCGGCATCTTCCCTGCGCAGTCGTCGCAGAGGTCGGCCACTTTCGAGCCCCGGCGGGCATCGCCGTAAGTCACGCGAAGCGTCGCCCCGTGCGCCTCATCGACCTCCTTCCCGCAGCTGTCGCAAACCAGAATGGTTTTCCGTGCCAATTTCGCCTCCTGAGCTTGTTTTCTCACCGCAGTTTACGCAGCGCTGCGCCCAATGCGAATTCAACTGGAAAATCTCCGCGCCATGCACCTGGCGATCCGATTCGAGAGCATCGCTAATCTTGGCCGCCGTGGAACCAAAAACGATCGTGATCCTCGAAGGCGACCAGACCGGGCAGGAACTCCTGGAAGAGTCGCTGCGCGTCCTCGCCCCCGACGTGATCGGCCTCGAGATCGAACTGCCGCGCTTCGACCTCTCGCTCGAACGGCGCCGCGCCACGTCGAACGGCGTCGTGCACGAGGCTGCAGCGGCGATCCGCACTCACGGGCTGGGCCTGAAGGCGGCCACGGTCACGCCGGAGACCCGCGACGACGTCGGCTCCCCGAACCGCATCCTGCGCGAGGAGATCGGAGGCAAGGTGATCGTGCGCACCGGGCGCAGGATCCCCGGGGTCGTGCCGTTCGGCGGCGTCCATGCGCCCATCGCGGTTGTGCGAATGGCGGTTGGAGACGCCTACGGCGCGAAGGAATGGCGAGAAGGTGAAGGCGACGATGAGGTCGCGTTCCGCACGGAGCGGATCGAGCGTCACGTGTGCCGTGCCGTCGCCGAGTTCGCATTTCGTGAGGCGGAACGCACGGGTGCGAAGGTGTTCGGCGGCCCGAAGTTCACCGTCTCGCCGACCTACGAGGGGATGCTCAAGGAGGAGATGGACGCGGCGGCTGCGAGGCATCCCGCAGTCCCGTACGAGCCGCAGCTGATCGATGCCACCTTCGCCCTGCTGGTCGCCTCGACCGGCGACCCGCTCGTGATCCCGGCGCTGAACCGCGATGGAGACATCCTCTCCGACCTCGTACTGCCGCTGTTCGGGTCGATCGCCGGCTCGGAGTCGATGCTGGTGGCATTCGAGGGCGACAACCTCGAACCGACGGCGCTGATGGCCGAGGCCGCGCATGGGACTGCACCGTCGCTCCAGGGAAAGAACATGGCGAATCCGATGGCCATGATCCTCGCCGCGGCCGCATTGCTCTCCCAATCCGAGGTCGGTCGACCGGCCGGACGCGCGATTCGCGAGTCCGCTCTCGAGGCGGTCGCGCAGGGAACGAAGACCGCCGACCTGGGCGGTGGCGCTTCGACGACGGAGTACACCGACGAGGTGATCCGCCTGACTCGAACGAAGCTCGAGGTCTGGGCCTCTCTCTAGTCTCTAGTCGAGCATGCGTTTCCGCCACGCCCGCACGCCGAAGAATCCGGCAGTGCCGAGCACGAGCAGGACGATCACCGCGTAGAGCCCGTACTTGCCGACCGCCTCGGCGACCTTCTTGCCGGCCCAGTAGGCGAGCAGCGAGACGCTGGTTGCCCAGAGGATGCCCGCCGGCCGCATTCCAGAGAAAGAACTTCCACCACTTCATGTGGCTGAGGCCGGCGAGCCAGGCGGCGGTGACCCGGAGGACGGCGACGAAGCGGCCGAAGAAGACGGCCTTCGAGCCGTGCTTCTCGAAGAACCGCTCGCTCGGAGGCAGCGCTTTGTCGGCGTAGCGGCGAACGAAGCCCCACCGGTTGATCAGCGCACGGCCGCCGTAGCGTCCGAGCGCATAGCCGATGTTGTCGCCGATGATCGCTGCGAGCGACGCGACCACGATCACCCAGAGAAGCGAGTACTGGTGATGTTGCGGGTTCGCGAGCACCGCCGCGGTGATCAGAACGGTCTCGCCGGGTATCGGCACACCCGCCGACTCCACGGCTACGAACACGAAGAGGAGGACGAGCCCGTAGTCGTGGAGGAGCTGCGTCACGCGTGAAGCAGTCTAGGCGGGTCGATCCGTGCCGACTACGTACGGCGGTTGCTGCGGGATGCGATAGCGTCGCCGTCGGATGAAACTCGGTGTCCCGAAGGAGCTGGTTCCCGGCGAACGTCGTGTCGCGCTGATTCCCGAGACCGTTGGGCGGCTCGGGGACGGCGTGGAGGTGGTGGTCGAGCCGGGTGCCGGTGAGGCAGCAGGGTTCTCGGACGAGGCGTATCGCGAGGCAGGTGCGGCGACGGGGATCCGTGGGGTGCCGATGTCGTCGCGAAGGTCGCGGCGCCGACGGCCGAGGAGGCTGCGCGGCTCGCACAGCGGGCAGGTGTTGATCGCGTTTCTTGCGCCGCTGACCGACCTCGCCGGTGTCGAGAGGCTTGCGGCGGCCGGGGTGCAGGCATTTGCGTTGGAGTCGGTGCCACGGATCACTCGTGCGCAGCCGATGGATGCGCTCTCGTCGCAGGCGACTGTGGGCGGCTACAAGGCGGCGTTGATCGCCGCCGACCGGTTGCCGCGCTTCTTCCCGATGCTGATGACGGCGGCAGGGACGATCCCGCCGGCCAAGGTGCTTGTGCTGGGGGCCGGTGTGGCAGGGCTGCAGGCAATCGCGACGGCGCGGCGACTCGGCGCCGTCGTCTCGGCGTTCGACGTGCGCCCGGCGGTCCGGGAGCAGGTCGAGTCGCTCGGCGCGACCTTCCTCGATCTCGGCATTCATGGCGAGGAGACGGAGGGTGGTTACGCGAGCGAGCTGACCGCCGAGCAGCAGGTTGCACAGCAGGCAGAACTGCAGGCGCGCATCCCCCAGTTCGACGGCGTGATCACGACGGCCGCGATTCCGGGGCGCCCCGCTCCGAAACTGATCACCGCCGAGGCCGTGCGGGCGATGCACGCCGGTTCGGTGATCGTCGACCTCGCCGCGGAGTCGGGCGGAAACTGCGAGCTGACCCGGCCGGGCGAGGAGATCGTCGAGAGCGGCGTCACGATCGTCGGCACGACGAATCTGCCGTCGACGATGGCGACGCACGCGAGCCAGCTCCTGTCGCGGAACGTGGCGGCGCTCGTGGGATTGATGGTCGTCGACGGAGCGGTCGTGCTGGACTGGGACGACGAGGTCCTCGCGGGCACCTGCGTGACCCGGAAAGGAGACACATGAGCCATAACACGCTGCTCGTCTTCGAGGTGACGATCCTCGTGCTGGCGATCTTCCTCGGCTTCGAGGTGATCTCGAAGGTGCCGACGATGCTGCACACGCCGCTCATGTCGGGGACGAACGCGATCCACGGGATCGTGATCGTCGGCGCGATGATCGTGCTCGGCCAGCCCGACAAGGGCGCATTCACGTGGGTGGTCGGCTTCGCGGCGGTCGTCCTCGCCTCCGCGAACGTGGTCGGCGGGTTCGTGGTGACCGACCGGATGCTCGAGATGTTCAAGAAACGCGAGCCGCCGAAGCCGGCTGATGCACCGGAGGGCAGTAAGAAGACGTGAGCACGGACGTCACCAACCTGCTCTACCTGGTCACGATCGTGACCTTCATTCTCGCGTTGCGGTTCCTCTCCAGCCCGGCGCACGCGCGTCGCGGCAATCAGATCGGGGCGGCGGGAATGCTGCTCGCGATCGTCGTCACGTGGATCAACGTCGGCACGACGAGCTGGTGGGCGATCGCCGTCGGGATGCTGATCGGCGGCGGGTTCGGAGCGGTCGCGGCGCGCAAGGTGAAGATGACCGCGATGCCGCAGATGGTGGCGCTGTTCAACGGCGTCGGCGGCGGGGCGGCGGCGCTGATCGCGCTCGCGGAACTGCACCGGATCCTCCCCGAGCCGGGCGCCCCGACGGTGGACATCTCCGTGGCGATCGTCCTCTCCGCTCTGATCGGCTCGATCTCGTTCGCGGGCTCGATGATCGCCTTCGCGAAGCTGCAGGAGCTGATCGGCGGACGGCCGATCACCTATCCCGGCCAGCAGATCGTCAACGCGCTCGTGTTCCTCGCGGCCGTCGTGTCGGGGCTCGCGCTGATCGCGGGCGTGCAGGACCAGTGGCTGCTCTGGGTGGCGATCGCCGCCGCGTTGCTGTTCGGCGTCCTGTTCGTGCTCCCGATCGGCGGCGCCGACATGCCGGTCGTCATCTCGCTGCTGAACGCGTTCACCGGCCTCGCGGTCGCCGCAGGCGGCTTCGAGCTCGACAACAACGTGCTGATCGTCGCCGGCATGCTCGTCGGTGCCTCGGGCACCTTGCTGACGATGAAGATGGGCCAGGCGATGAACCGCTCGATCGCCAACGTGCTCTTCGGCGCCTTCGGTCAGGTGAGCGCCGGAGCCGCGGCCACCGCGGCGAGTGGCAGCGGTGCAGTTCGCCCGACCACCGCTGACGATGTCGGCGTGATGCTCGCCTACGCACAGAAGGTCGCAATCGTCCCCGGCTACGGGATGGCGGTCGCGCAGGCCCAGCACGACGTGCGCGCGCTCGCCGATCTGCTCGAATCGCGCGGCGTCGAGGTCACCTATGCGATCCATCCCGTCGCCGGGCGAATGCCGGGGCACATGAACGTGCTGCTCGCCGAAGCCAACGTCCCCTATCCTGCGTTGAAGGAGATGGACGAGGCGAACGCGGAGTTCCCACGCACGGACGTCTCACTCGTGATCGGGGCAAACGACGTCGTCAACCCGGATGCGCGCAACAATTCGGGAAGCCCCATCTACGGCATGCCGATCCTCAACGTCGACGAGTCGAAGGCGGTGATCGTGCTCAAGCGCTCCATGAACCCCGGGTTCGCCGGCATCGACAATCCGCTGTTCCTCGAGCCGAACACGATGATGTTGTTCGGCGACGCGAAGGAGTCGGTCGCCAAGCTGACCGCGGCCGTCAAAGCGCTGTGACGAGCGCTCGGGTCTTCGACGGCCGCCACGTCGAAGAGGCGGTCTCACCGGAGCGTGCAGTCGAGGCGGTGCGCGCGGCGTTCATCGCGTATGCGCGCGGCGAATGGACGATGCCGCCGAAGGTCTACGTCACGAACTATCCCGCCGGAGACTTCCGCGCGATGCCCGCGCTCGGCGCCGGGCACGCGCTGCTCAAGTGGGTGACATCGTTCCCCGGCAATCCGCAACGAGGACTGCCGACGGTGACCGGCGTCGTGCTGTTGTCCGACGCGGAAAATGGTCAACTGCGAGCCGTCCTCGACGCGGCGACGGTGACAGCGCTCCGCACCGGAGCCGCTGCGGTGCTCGCGGCCGAGACGCTCGGCCGTCCGGACGCGGAGACCGCGGCGGTGGTCGGCGCCGGCGTGAACGGACAGGCGGCGGCGAGGACGTTCCTCGCGCGAGGCCGACAGGTGCTGCTCTGGGACGTGAACGAAGAGCGTGCCCGGGAGGTTGCCGACAAGCTCGGCGCCGAGGTCGCGCCGTCGCTGGAGGCTGCGCTGGCCGCAGAGTTGCTCGTAACCGTCACGCCGGGGCACGAGGTGCTGCTTGCCGAGGGCACGCTTCGTCCGGGACAGCACGTGTCGCTGATGGGCGCCGACGGCCCGGGCAAGGCGGAGGCCGCGGTTTCCGAGCTCAGCCGCGCTCGGCTCTTCTGTGACGACTGGGACCAGGCATCCCACGGGGGTGAGTTTGCGCACGCCGTCGAGGCGGGCCTGCTGACGCGCGACGACGTGACCGACCTCGGACGCGTCCTGACCGGCGAGGCTGAGGGCCGTCAGACCGACGGTGACATCACGCTGTTCGACAGCACCGGCCTCGCAATTCAGGACCTCGCGATCGCGCTGGCTGCGCTCGAGCGAGCGGACGAGCTCGACCTGGGGACGCTCTCGCTCTAGAACACACCGACGCGGATGCTTGCTCCCGCGTTAGGGTCGTCACGTGGAGGTCCCGGAGCCCGTCCGTCGGCTGGCGCTGTGTCCGTTTCACGAGCTCCCGGCCCCGCCTGATGTCGAGCGGGTGGAGCTCGACGGCGCGTTCATCAGCATCAACCGGTGGCCGACCGCGCAGATGGTGGGGATACTCGGCGACGGCCCCTCGGATATCGAAGCGACCGTCGCGGCCGCCCGCGCCGTCGCGCGTCAGCGTGGCAAGACGATCGTCGCGTGGTGGGTGCCGCCTGATCAGGACGAGGTCATCCCGGCGCTCGAGTCGGTGGGCCTCGTGAACCAGGACACCCCCGGGTTCGAGGCGATCGAGAACGCCCTCGCGCTCGTCACGCCACCTGCCGCCGACGCCGGAGAGGGCATCGAGGTGCGGATGACCGAGACCTGGGCCGACTTCTACGCCGCGTCGAACGTCATCGGGCAGGTGTTCGGTATGCCGCCGGTGACCGACGACGAGCTACGCGCGCGCTACGACGACTATCGGAACCCGGAGAACCCGGGACGTGGGTTCATCGCGCTGATCGACGGGCGCGTGGTCGGAACGTCGTACGCCGCGTTCGGCGATGCCGGTGTGAACCTCTTCGGCGGCTCGGTGCTGCCGGAGGCCCGTGGGCGCGGCGTCTACCGAGCACTCGTCGGGGCGCGTTGGGACGCCGCTGTGGACCGAGGCACGCCGGCGCTCACGGTGCAGGCGAGCCGCATGTCGCGGCCGATCTGCGAACGACTCGGCTTTGTCTTCCTGGCGCCCGTCCGCGTCTTCGTCGACCAGCTCTAGCTGCGCGCGAGCCGAGCGGGGTCGAAGATCGCGAGCTCAGGCGGCCGCTCGCCGAGGATCCCCCGCGCGACCAGGTCCCCGCACGCAAGCCCGAGCACGTTGCCGTGGCCCGAGTAGCCGCCGGCCACCCAGACGTTCTCCCGGCCGGGAACGGGCCCGGCCAGCGGCTCCAGGTCGGGGGTCGTGCCCCAGATGCCCGCCCAGCGGTGGGTGACGCGCGGCCGGTGGCCGACGAGCTGCTCGACGAGCGTCTCGAGCCGGCCCTGCACGAGCTCGGTCGTCGCCTCGACGTCGGTCTCCTCCGTGGCCGGTGACACATCCCGGCTGCCGCCGACCACGAGTCGTCCATCAGGCAGCTGATGCCAGTAGTCGAAGCCGCCGCGGGCGTAGTGGGGACGCTCGTACCGGCGTTCCGGGAGCGGCTCGGTGGCGACCACCTGACCGCGGGTCGCGCGGACCACACCCGCGAGCTCGGGCAGAAGCCCTGCTGTGAACCCGTCTCCGGCCACGACCACGACGTCGGCGTCGAGCTCGTCGATGCGCACCGCGTCGCCCTCGCGCACGTCGGCGCCGGCCGCGGCCGCATGTGCGGCCAGGCGCCGCACCCAGCGCGCAGGCTGGAGTGCTCCGTCGGTCGGGTGGTGGATCGCACCGAGGTAGAGACCGTCGAGCGGCGGAGTGAGCTGGTCGACCCACTCCACGATGAACCCGTCGTCGCGTAACGCATCGTGCTCGCCTCGCAGCGCCTCGCACTCCGCATCGTCGAAGGCGAGGCGCAGACTGCCGACACGCCGAAACGCGTCACCGGCGAGCTGCTCGAGACGATCGAGTGAACGCTCGGTGAGCTCCAGCACGAGCCGGGCCTGCTCAGCGCCCAGTAGCCGGCGGGCTTCGTCGTAGGGTGGCGTGGCACCCCGCAAAGCGAAGCCGCCGTTCCGGCCGCTGGCTCCGCCCGCGATCTCACGTGCCTCGTGCAGGCGCACGCGCACCCCGCGCTGCGCAAGAGTGAGGGCACACGAGCATCCCGTGACGCCCCCGCCGATCACCGCCACCTCGGCACGTCCTTCGAAGCGGCGGCGCGGGAGCTCGTCGCGCTGCTCCTCGAGCCAGAATGGCGTCCTCGAATAGCCGGTCATGATCGGTCCGCGGCCGCTTGTCTACCCACTTGTGGGTCTCTGAGATTCGCTGAGATCATCGGGCTCGGTACAAAGTTGTACCGGCGTCGCGGGCCGCCTCCGCTGCTCTCGCTCGCCCTTGTTAGCATCTCGGCATGGCGAGAATGATGCTCGCCGGGGTGGTGGTTGCGGTCGCGTTGGGAGGCGTCGCTCCTGCGACGGGCAAGGAATTGCCGATTCTCCGCTCCGCAACGGTTCACGCACGTCACGTTGTGCTCCTGGTCACGGTCGGCGACGTCCGGCCGGTGCAGTTGACGGTTGCGACGCGCGGTGCCGTCGACAACAGCGGCGCCTTGGTTGCAAAGAACGTGCGCCTGCGCGAGACGATCCAACTCACTCCACCAGCGTCGACAGGGGTCGCGCGCTGGCAGAGCCGAACGACACTCGCGCCCGGAACCTACTTCGTGCAGGTGATGGCGGTCGAGAGCGGCGGCGGCCTCACCAACTGTCCCAAGTTCCTGCGCAACTGCCTCGACCGCTGGTCGAACGTCCGGCGAATCGTCGTTCCGGCGTCAGGCTGACGCCACGCAGCTACCTCCCCGGCCTTAAAGCGCAGCGGGGCCGCCGGCGTGGCGGCCCCGCTGCGAGGGAAAGCGGGCCTACTTGCCCTTGCCGCCAGGGGCGGGACAAGGGTTCCCGAACACGTTGTTCTGGAAGTTGTTGTACCGCTGCGTGATGGTGAATCCCGGTGCCGGATAGTCCGACAGCAGGAGGCGGCCATACTCAGTGGTCGAGGTTCCTCCGAACGTGTCGGACGTGCCGGGGATATTGGCGCCGCCCTGCTGCCAGAGGCACGACCCACCCGCGAGGGTGGTGGTGTACAGCGGGTAGAAGGCCGGGCCATTGGGGCCGAGCGGCGGATTCACACAGCCGGCGCCCGGACTCGGGTCGGCTGGGTTGCTCACATGACGCTGGCAGTCGTTGGTGGTCGAGAAGTCCGAGCCCTCGATACGCGGGAGGTCAGCCTCGAACGCCACCTGTCTGTAGTTGGTCGGCCCACTGGCTCCCGGCCCCGTGAAGAGCGGGCTCGTGAACCGCACGGGCGTCGAGACGTTGGCCGCGACAGCCCCCGGCCCTCCTGGCCAGGCACTGCCCTGATACGAGGGACCGTCGAAGTCGTCGTCGGCCTGAACGCATCCCGTCAAGCTTTCGAGCATCGCTCCCGCCGGACCGACGAGCGGATAGGGGAAGCAGAATGTGTCGTCGTCGTCCAGGGTCGAATCGGAGCCCGCTGCCGACGTGCAGTTCCCTCCGAACGAGTCGACAGCGTTGCAGTACTCGAAGTGGCCGATCTCATCCGAGAAGGCGACGTTGTACGTGTGCGCAGCCCACACGTTGCGCGTGCTCGCGTTCGAGGTGCTGAACTGCGGGTGATACGCATAGGGGACAACGGTGCACGTCGATGCGTTCGGCTGGAACAGCGCATGCCCGAAGCCGTTCGCGACGCTGGCGGTCATCGAGCCGCTCTCGCCCGTCGTCAGGTCGTGGATGACGATCTGGAAGCCGTCGGGTGTGTCGTGCATGTCGACGACGAGCTGGTCGCCGTTCGAGTACTCGAGCGTGTCCGAGGTCACAACGGCCTGGTTGCCGAATCCCTCGTCGGGCCGAGCAGGCGCGACGGGGTGGCCGCTCTTCGTCACGACGGCGTAGTTGACCGGCTCCGGGCCGACGAGGTCATTGCACGCGGCGTTGTTCTGCTCGCCGGTGTTCATGTTCTCCTGGTCACTGTCGATCGTCAGCGCCGAGCACCACTTGCCGTCCTGAACGCCGTTGCGATCCGTACAGCTGACCGGGCCCCAGCCCGGCGGATAGAACTGCATCTCCATGTACGCCTGGCCCGGGGTCAGGCCGAGGTACTTCGCCGACTTCGGGTTTGTGCTCGTGAAGATGTTCTGGTCGCTGTTCGGCGTGCAGGTCGCACCCGGATTGGGGGCGTCCTGGTCGTCGCACATGATCATGCCGAACCAGAAGGTCGGACGAAGCTGGAAGTTCCAGGTGCTCCCGGTCCCGTTTTGCTTGGGCGGAGCGACCGGGTCGGTGGGCAGTGTCACGTGGTACTGATCCGAGTTTCCCGAGCCCGGAGTCGTGGAATAGAAGAGCACCGAGGGCTCGTCGTGACCCGAGACGTACTTGTAGCCGTGATACGTCCACGGATCGACCTGCTCCGTGCACAGCGCGGGACGCTGCACGCACAGGGGCCGATTCGAAACGGCCGGCTTGACCGCCGCGTCTCCAGACGCAAGCGGGCCGACGAGCGAGGCGATCGCGAAGACGATCGCTCCGACAAATCCGAGACGGCGTGGTCCAGAAAGCCAACGCATAGTCTCCCCTCCTCACATGGGTTGGGCACAACCTGTGCCGCGTCAATGCGGAAGACCAGATTCTTGCCGGACAAGCCGATTGCCAAACCGCGCCGTCCTCGATGGAGTTGTGCTCACAACGGCAGAGACTCTGTGCGCGTCACCACCTCCCGATACAGCCCGTTGGCCTGGGCAACGAGGCCGAGCAACTCCAGCTCGACGAGCGCCGCCGCGAGCTCACCGGCAGTCAGGCCCGTGCGGCGAATCAACTCGTCCGCCGCGGTAGGCGCGTCGGCAACGACCGCGCGCACCCGCGCGGCCGCCCCGGCCAGCACCGGCGGCTCGGGCGCCGGAGGCGGATCGACCCCGATCGCACTCAACACGTCGGCCGCGCCGGTGACCGGCGTCGCGCCCAGACGGAGCAGCGCATTCGTCCCTCTCGAGAGCTGAGACGTGATCTCGCCCGGGACCGTGAGCACCTCACGACCCTCGTCGAGCGCGAAGTCGGCGGTGATGAGCGCGCCGCTCCGCTCGCGAGCCTCGACGACGACCGTCGCGAGCGCGAGCCCGGCAACGAGCCTGTTTCGCGCAGGGAAACGCCATGGCGCGGGCTCGACGCCCGGCGGATACTCCGAGACGATCAAGCCGGCCTCAGCGATCTGCGCGCCGAGTGCCGCATGCGCGCGCGGGTAGTCGCGGTCGATACCGCACCCGAGCACGGCAACCGTCAGACCGGTCTCCAGCGCACCTCGGTGAACCGCCGCGTCGATCCCGCGCGCGAGGCCCGAGACGACCACGACCCCGGCCGCAGCGAGCTCACGGCCGAGCGACATCGCGACCGCGGAGCCGTACGCCGAGCAGGCCCGCGCACCGACGACGGCCACCGACGGCTGTGCCAACAGGCCGAGTGACGAACCACCGCGGACGAAGAGGCCCGGTGGAGGATCGTGGATCGCGCCAAGCCGCGCCGGAAACGCCGGATCTCCGCGTGCCGCCCAGCGAAAGCCGCGACGCGCGAGCTCGAGGCGGTACGACTCCTCGTCGAACCCGCGAAGGAACTCGGCGAACCGGGCGCTGCGCGGCACGTCGACCAGGTGCGAGCCCGAACGAGCTGCGAACACCGCGGTGGCGAGCTCGCTCATGCGGTCAGCTCCGTGGAGGGGCGATACGACAGCGCCTCCGCGAGATGCTCAGGCTGGACCGCTGCGGCGGAGGCGAGAGCAGCGATCGTCGCTGCGACACGCGCGACGCGCGCCCGGCCACGGCCCGAAAGCGGCAACCGCTCCACTGCCCGCGTCAGCAGGTCGTCGGCCGCCGGTGTCCGCTCCGGTGGGTCGTCGCGCAGCCGCCGGCACGCGGCGAGCACGCGATCGCGAACGACCGCCGACCGTTCGCCGGGTGCTCCCGCAAGATCACCGCCGCGGGGCCGCGGCACGGCGAGGAGCAGGTCGAAGCGGTCGAGGAGCGCGCGCGAGAGCTTGTCGCGGTAACGCTGCACCCGCTCGGGCGTGCATGAGCACTGCGCCGCACCGTCGCCGCGTGCACCACAGGGACACAGGTTCATCGCGGCGACGAGCTGGAAGCGCGCCGGGAAGACGACCCGCCCGGCCACGCGGACGACCGAGACGTATCCGTCCTCGAGCGGTTGCCGCAACGCTTCGAGCGCCGGACGCTGGAACTCGGGGAGCTCGTCGAGGAAGAGGACGCCGTGGTGCGCGAGGCTCACCTCTCCGGGGCGTGGCATCCCGCCCCCGCCGCCGATGAGAGCCGCGACCGAGGCCGAGTGGTGAGGCGCGCGAAAGGGCGGGACACGGACGAGCCCGCCTCCCGGCGGAAGAACGCCGCTCACGGAGTGGATGCGCGTCGCCTCGAGCGAGGCGTCGTCGGGCAGAAGCGGCAGGATCCCGGGGAGGCGGCGCGCGAGCATCGTCTTTCCCGAACCGGGCGGGCCGGCGAACAGGAGGTTGTGCCCACCCGCAGCGGCGACCTCGAGCGCCCGCCGTGCCCGCTCCTGGCCGCGAACGTCGGCGAGGTCGGGAACGTCGGCAAGCGACTCGAAGTCGTCGGCCGGTACCGGCGGCTCGGGCGGGTCACGCTCTCCGCGGAGATAGGCAACGGCCTCGGCGAGGTGACGCACGCCGACCGGCTCGATGCCGGCGAGAGCGACCTCGGCGCCCGACTCGGCGGCACAGACGAGATGCGTGAGGCCGGAGCGGCGGGCTCCTTCGGCGGCGACGAGTGCGCCGGGAACGGGTCGCAGACGGCCGTCGAGTGCGAGCTCACCGACCGCGGCGTGCCCCTCGAGCGCCTCGGGCGGCAGCTGATACGACGCTGCGAGCACGGCCAGAGCAATTGGGAGATCGAACCCCGACCCTTCCTTGCGGAGCGCCGCAGGCGCGAGATTGACGGTGATGCGGCGCTTGGTCGGCCACTCGAGCTCGGCGGAGGAGATGCCGCTCCGCACCCGTTCCTTCGCTTCCTGGCACGCGCGGTCGGCAAGGCCGACGATCGCGAAGGACGGCACACCCTGCTGCAGATGTGCTTCGACCTCGACCCGGCGCGGATCGATGCCGACGAGCGCGTGGGTGACGGTGCGTGCGAGCACACGGTCACGCTAGGCGGCAAACCGTGACGTGTCTGTCACGGCTTCGCGCCGAAAGCGTGAATCAGTGCTTGCGAATGAGGTCCGCGTACGACGGCGGCACGAAGCCGTCGCGTGGCAGCAATCTCCACAAGAAGATGCTGCCGACGATCCACGGGCTGGCGAAGAGGAGCGGCAGCACCCAGACCCAGAGCGGTGTGTGAACGATCATGCGACCACTATGCGGACCCGACGGCCCAATCGGGTCGATCGAGGCCCGGATCGTTACGAAACGCTTACCGGTGGGCTACCAGCACGTCTTCGAAGTACTCGCCCGACCGCCGGCCGGTACGACGGTTCACGTGCCGCTGGTAGCGCTGCTCGAGCTCGAGCCCCGAACGCGACAGGATCTCCGGATACAGGCCGCGACGGTCGTTGACGACGATCACCACGCGACCACGCGGCTTCAACACCTCCGCGCACGCTCCGAGAACCGCGGCGATCCCGTCGGTGTACGCCGCGAGTGCGGCCTTCGACGTACCGCGCTCGGCGGCGCCGATCTCACGTTCGCGCAGGTCGCCGAGGCCCAGCAACTCGTACGCGTACCGGTGCTGCTCGTGGTAGTCGATCAGCCCCGGATAGGGCGGCGAGGTCACGACGGCGTCGAACGGGCCGGGCAGAGCGAGCTCGCGTGCATCGCCGTGCAACACGATCGCAGACTTCCGAGAACGGACGCGCGCGAACTCCTTCAGACGAGTCAGCGTGTCGAGCGTGTAGCGGCGCAGGAAGTGATCCGCACGTTCGACCGGCCGACATTCACGACGATGCTTGTGACACCAGTACGGCTCGAGCTGCGGGATCTTCGGGAAGTCGAGATCGAAATGCGTCGTGCGTCGCGCCGACCGTGCCGCGCGAGCGAGCACGACGCGCAGCACGTCGGCATGCTCGTACTCACCGGCAATCGAGCGAAAGCGCAGCAGCTGATCGCGCGCGGCCGGAGCGAACCAGCGGCGCACGTACGGGGTCGCGCCGGTTGCGTCGCCCTCCCCCCGCTCGAATCGCGCGAGCGCCTCGCGCAGGTCGTGCTCGAGCCCGAACGGATTGTGCGCTTCGGTCTTCACACCCATCAGCAGGCAGTTGAACGCCGCGATGTCGACACCGGCCGAGTCCAGGCCGCTCTCGAGCGCCTGGACGAGCGTCGTTCCCGAACCGGCAAACGGATCGAGCACCCGCCCGCGCACCGGCACGTGCCGGCGGAAGAGCTCCTCGACGAGCTGCGGCACGTATTTCCCCAGGTAGGGATGGAGGCGGTGGACGTGCTTCGTGCGGAGCGCGCTCGGGAAGAGCGCTCTCGGACCACGACAGGTCGAGATCGAGTCCCTGGTAGATCTGCTCCTGAGTGCTCGCCACGACGCAGAGTTCGCCGTGGCGGCGGCGCTTCCTAGAACGCGTCCGCCAGGTGCTCGATCCGCCCGGCCCGCTCGGCGATCACATCGAAGCGAACGTCGAGCCCTCCGAGCTCCTGGTGGCGGGTGAGCCAGGCCGCAGCAGCACGGCGCACACGGGCCACTTTCCGTGCATCGACCATCTCCAACGGGTCGCCGAACCCGTCGCCGCTCTTGGACTTCACCTCGCAGAACACGAGGACACGGCCCCGGCGCGCGATCACGTCGAGCTCGGCGCCCGCGAGCCAGCAGTTCGTGTCGAGGATGCGGTAGCCGCGCAGCCGGTACCAGCGAGCGGCACGGCGCTCGGATTCGTGCCTAGGCCGCGGGGAGGTAGGCGCGGGCACGCCACGACCTGCGGTGAATCTCGCAAGGCCCTCGCTCACGCACGATCTCGGTGTGCGACTGCGTGATGTACCCGACGTGGGAGGCGAACCCATAGCCGGGATAGAGCGCATCGGCGGTGCGCATGTAGCGGTCGCGAGTCACCTTCGCGATGATCGACGCGGCGGCGATCGCGGCGCTTTTCGTGTCGCCGTCGACGATCGCTCGATGCGGCGGCGCTGTCGGGCCGAGCTTGAACCCGTCGACCAGGCAGACGTCGGCCGGCTGGCACGCCCAGAGCGCCTCGCGCAGCCCGCGCAGGTTGCACCGGTGCAGGCCGTCGCGATCGATCACGGCCGCTGGAAAGACGCGCACGGCGACGACCTCGGCGCAGGCGATCACGGCACGGTAGAGCTCGTCGCGCGTCGCCGAATCGACCTGCTTCGAGTCG
Organism: uncultured Thermoleophilia bacterium; assembly: GCA_963703445.1. Taxonomy (GTDB): domain Bacteria; phylum Actinomycetota; class Thermoleophilia; order Gaiellales; family Gaiellaceae; genus PALSA-600. The sequence goes on from CAVPEK010000002.1 coordinate 247,560, forward strand.
TTCAGGAGCGCCAGCGGCCGAACGCGGTGGTCGCGCAGGCACTCGTAGTCGAGCAGCACCCCGGCGACGACGAGCGGCCCGGCGAGCGGGCCCGCGCCCTGCCTCGTCCGCCCCGGCCACGTAGCGGGCGTCGAGCCCGCGGTCGAACCGGAGCAGCTTCTGGCCGGTCTGGCGGCGCTTGGACGGCACGTGCCGAGAATAGCCCGGGTCGCGGGCGGCATCGTGCTCGGTGGGTCGGAGTTTGCGAAGAAGTTACGACTGGCGGAGCTCGCGGACGCGAGCCTTCTTCCCGACCTTGCCGCGCAGGTAGTAGAGCTTCGCGCGGTGGACGTCGCCGATCTGCATGACCTCGATCTTGTCGATCTTCGGCGAATGCAGCGGGAACGTGCGCTCGACACCGACGCCGAACGAGTTCTTGCGGACGGTGAACGTCTCGCGGGCGCCGGCACCCTGGCGCTTGATCGTGATCCCCTCGAAGACCTGGATGCGCTGGCGCGCACCCTCGATCACGCGGAAGTGGACGCGCACCGTGTCGCCCGCCTTGAACCGCGGCACTTCGCGCAGCTGACGGCGCTCGATGTCCTGGATGATCGTGCTCATGTCGAAAGGGGCCGGAGGCCGGGCGGAATCGTAGCAGCCATGGTCAGCGGATCGAGATTCGACTCGGCGGCCAGTAGGTGGCGATCACCTTGCCGATCAGGTTCTTCCGCGGAACGGTGCCCCACGACCGCGAGTCGCAGGACGACGCACGGTTGTCGCCCATGAAGAAGTACTGCCCCTTCGGGATCCGCTCGGGCGCGATGGTGCGGTCGTCCCGTCGATCGGGCTGGATGTACGGCTCCTTCAGGCGTTTCCCGTTCACGTAGACGTAGCCTTCCCTCTCCTCCCACAGGTCACCCGGCAGCGCGATCAGCCGCTTGACGAACGTGCCGCCCGCGCCGCAGCGGATCGCCGCGAGCGGAGGCGTCTTGAAGACGACGATGTCGCCGCGCTTCGGCGACCAGAAGCGGTAACAGAAGCGGCAGGCGAGCACCCGGTCGGAGAAGCGCGCCTCGCACTCGGATCCGGGCCGGGCGCAGTGCAGCGTCGGCTCCATCGAGCTGGACGGGATCCGGTACGGGTTGACGACCCAGTGCTTGATCGCGAGCACGATCGCGATCGCGCCCAGGATCGTGACCAGCCAGTCGATCGTCACCCGCCAGCCGTGCGGCAGCCCTTCGGTCAGATGGTCGATCGGGTTTCTCAGCGGACCTGCTCCCTTCGCCAGCCTTCGATTCGCGCATGGTCACCCGAAAGCAGCACGTCGGGAACCCGCCAGCCCTGGAATTCCGCAGGCCGCGTGTAGTGAGGGTACTCAAGGCCGCCACCCAGCTCCTCCGAGAACGATTCGAGCTCGCCCGACCCCTCGCTCAGCGCACCCGGCAGACGGCGGGCGATCGCATCGACCAGCACCATCGCCGGCAGGTCCCCGTTCGACAGCACGTAGGGGCCGATCGAGATGGCATCGGTTGCGAGATGCTCGACGATCCGTTCGTCGAACCCCTCGAAGCGGGCGGACAGCAGCGTGATGTGCTCGGCGGCGGCGAGCTCCTCGACGACGGCCTGGGTGAGCTGGCGCCCCTGCGGGCTGAGCGCGATCACCGGCTGGCCCGTCGTGCCCGCCGTAGACGGCCTCGAGCGCAGCGGCGACCACGTCGACGCGCAGCACCATCCCGGCGCCCCCGCCGTAGGGCTCATCGTCGACCTGCCCGTTCCGCAGCGGTGTGTGGTCGCGATAGGAGAAGAGCCGTAGGTCGAGCTCGCCGCCGAGCACGGTCGCAACCGGCCGCTGCTCGGTGAGCCAGGAGAAGGCGTGCGGCACCAGAGTGAACACGTCGAGCTGCATCACTCGGCGAATCCCTCCGCGACCGTGATGCGAGCCCGCGTCGAGATCGACCTTCAGGATGCACTCCTCCACCATCGGCAAGAGGACGCCGGAGTCGAGCTCGAGCACGTCGTTCGCGACCCCGGGCGTCACGACCTTGACGCTTCCGAGCGCACGGCCGTTCTCCTCCACCACGGGCAGCCCGACGAGCTCGAAGGCGTAGTACTCGTCGTCGTCGGTCGGCGGCAACGCTGCGCGCTCGACCTCGAGCACCGCCCCGCGCTCGACGGGACGGTCGAGCCTGATCACCGGCCGGCCGGAGGAACGCCGGTGCGCGACGACCTCGGCCTCCTGGCCCCCGGCGAGAAAGCGCGCGCCGGTCTTCCACCAGCGGTCGTCGGAGCTCGGCTGCTCGACGAAGAACGCACCGTCGATCCCATGCGGGCGCCCGACCTTCCCGATGAGAACCCTCATCGACGAGACTCGAGCGAGGCGATCGCCTCTTCTCGCACCACGGGCTGCAGCAGGTTCTCCGCGACGAACTCCTGCGCGTGCGGCCACCCGCTCGCGCTCGTCTCGCGGACGGCACGGTCGACGTCGAACGGTGTGCGCATCGGCGTCGGTTCCCCGTCGACGAGGAGCGTCCAGTACGCCGCGACGTCTCCCTCATACGCCATGCCGACCGAGCCGGCGTTGACGATGCGCAGGTCGTCGACCCGCCGGTCGAACTGATGGTGCGTGTGCCCGATCACGATCGTGCCGGTGTGCCCGGCGAACGTCTCTCGGATCGCGTCGTCGGGCGTCACGGCGGTGGTGATCGGGGTGTTGTCGGCCGGAGCGGCATGGCAGAAGAGCACGCCGTCGACCGTGACGGCGAGCGGCAAGGACTGGAGCCACTCGAGATCCCCCGCCTCGAGCTCGCTCCGTTCCCAGTCCTCGGCGAGGTCCTCGCAGTTGCCGCGCAGCACCTCGGCGTCGAGCGAGCGGATGATCGCGACGGTCTCGCGTGGGCACGGGCCGTAGAGGTAGTCGCCGCCGAAGACGATCACATCCGCCTCGACCTCCGCCAGCACGGCCTCGAGCGCCCACGGCATCGCATGAACGTCGTACAGGGCAGCTACGCGCATCTATTCAGGATCGGCGATCTCGACGAGCACGCGGCGACCTTCACGGGCCGCGCTCGCGCGCACGAGCGTTCGCAGGGCGCGCGCGATCCTGCCCTGGCGGCCGATCACCTTGCCGACGTCGTCGGCAGCGACGTGCAGCACGAGGACGAGCGCGCCGTCGCGCTCCTCCGTTTCCACGCGCACGGCATCCGGATCGTCGACGAGCTCGCGGGCGAGATACGCGAGCAGCTCCGCCATCGAGAACGGGCCCGCCGCCGCTACTTCTCGATGCCGGAGATCTTGATCAGCTTGGCGACGGCCTCGGTGGGCTGTGCGCCCTTGCCGAGCCAGTCCTTGACCTTCGCCTCGTCGAGCTCGATCGTCGAGGGATCGGTCTGCGGGTTGTAACGACCCACGATCTCGAGGAACTTTCCGTCACGCGGCGAGCGCGAATCGGCTGCCACCACACGGTAGATCGGGTTCTTCTTCGAGCCCACGCGGGTGAGCCTCAGCTTGACTGCCATTCGATTCCTTTACCTCCGTCCGGCCTTTCTCTTCTTTCGCTTGACGCCCGTCTTCCGTCCTGCGGACAGCGGTTCGGGTGCCTGTTGGTTCGGGAGGGCCGGCGTCTTCCCCCGCCCCATCTGCTTCATCATCTTCTCCATCTGCTTCCGCGCTTCGAGCAGTTGATTGACCTGCTCCACGGTCGCTCCGGAGCCGTTGGCGATGCGAATCCGCCTCTTGCCGTCGATCACGATAGGGGATCGGCGCTCCTGTGGCGTCATCGAGAGCACGATTGCCTCGACGCGCCCGAGCTGGTTCTCGTCGACATCGACGTCTCCGAGCTGGTCCTTCATGCCCGGGGATCATCTTCAGGATCCCCTGCAGCGGCCCCATGCGGCGCAGCATCTTGTACGCCTTCAGGAAGTCGTCGAAGGTGAACTGGCCGGCGGCGAGCCGCTTCTCCATCTCGGCCTGCTCGTCCTCCTCGACGGCCGCCTCCGCCCGCTCGATCAGGGTGAGCACGTCGCCCATGCCGAGGATGCGCGAGGCCATCCGGTCCGGGTGGAACACCTCGAGTGCGTCGACCTTCTCGCCTGTGGAGGCGAACTTGATCGGCTTGCCCGTGATCGCCTTCACGGAGAGCGCGGCGCCGCCTCGCGCGTCGCCGTCGAGCTTCGTGAGGATGACCCCGTCGAACGCGATGCGCTCGTCGAACGCCTGTGCGACGTTCACGGCCTCCTGACCGGTCATGGCGTCGAGGACGAGCAGGATGTTGTGCGGCTTGGCCTCGTCGCGAACGCGCGCCAGCTCCTCCATCAGCGCCTCGTCGATCTGGAGACGGCCGGCCGTGTCGACGATCACGGTGTCGAGCCCATCGGCGCGGGCGCGCTCGATCCCGCTGCGCGTCGCCTCGACCGCATCCTTGGTCTCGGTCCGGTAGACCGGCACCTGGATCTGCTTGCCGAGCTGCTCGAGCTGGTCGATCGCGGCGGGGCGCTGCAGGTCGGCGGCGATCAGGCCGGGCTTGCGGCCCTGCTTGCGCAGCGCGAGCGCGAGCTTCGCTGAGGTCGTCGTCTTGCCCGAGCCCTGGAGGCCGGCGAGCAGGATGACGGTGAACTTGGCGAAAGCGAGCCCCGACTCGCCCTCCCCCATCAGCTCGGTCAGCTCGTCGTGCACGACCTTCACGACCTGCTGGCCCGGCGTCAGGCTCTTGAGCACCTCTTCGCCGAGCGCCCGCTCGCGCACGCGTGCGACGAAGTCGCGAACGACGGTGAAGTTGACGTCGGCTTCGAGCAGCGCGAGACGGATCTCGCGCATGGCGCGCGAGATCGACTCCTCGTCGAGCTTGCCCTTCTTCCGGAGGTCGCCGAGGGCGCTCTGGAGCTTGTCTGCGAGGCTGTCGAACACGAGGGCGCATGGTAGCTGCGCCCCTCGAAACGACCCATCTCTAGGATCCAGTCATGCCCTACTCGGCCGCCGCAGACCGGTACCAGCACATGCAGTACCGCCGGAGCGGCCACAGCGGGCTCCAGCTGCCCGCGATCACGCTCGGGCTCTGGCACAACTTCGGCGGCGACCGGCCACTCGAGACGAGCCGAGCCATCCTCCGCCGCGCATTCGATCTCGGGAGTGACGCATTTCGACCTGGCGAACAACTACGGCCCGCCCTACGGCTCGGCCGAGGAGACGTTCGGTCGCGTCTACCGCGACGACTTTCGCCCCTACCGGGACGAGCTCCTGATCTCGACGAAGGCCGGATACGACATGTGGCCCGGCCCGTACGGCGAGTGGGGCTCGCGCAAGTACCTCCTGGCGTCCCTCGACCAGTCGCTCGCCCGCATGCAGCTCGACTACGTCGACATCTTCTATTCGCACCGCTTCGATCCCGACACGCCGCTCGAGGAGACGATGGGCGCGCTCGACACGGCGGTCCGGTCGGGCAGGGCGCTGTACGCCGGCATCTCGTCGTACTCGCCGGAGAAGACCCGCGAGGCCGCGTCGATCCTCGGGTCGCTCGGCACTCCGCTTCTCATCCACCAGCCGTCGTACTCGCTGCTCAACCGCTGGATCGAGCCGGAACTGCTCTCGACGCTCGAAGACCTGGGGGTCGGGTGCATCGGCTTCTCGCCGCTCGCGCAGGGGATGCTGACCGACAAGTACCTCGACGGCATCCCTGCGAACTCACGCGCCGCCGAGAACAGCTCGCTTTCGCCCGACCTGCTGACCGACGAGACGCTCGGCAAGATCCGCCGGCTGAACGAGCTCGCGCAGAGGCGCGGCCAGTCGCTTGCTCAGATGGCGCTGGCGTGGACGCTGCGCGATCCCCGCATGACCTCGACGCTGATCGGCGCGTCCTCGGTCGCGCAGCTCGAGGACTCGCTCGGCGCGTTGAGGATGCTCGACTTCTCCGACGACGAGCTGGCGGAGATCGACCACTACGCGACCGACGGCGGGATCAACCTCTGGGCGCGCTCCAGCCGGGGTGTCTGACACTCCGGTGTCAGACACCTCTCGTGAGCCGCGCACGCCGAGATTGACGATCCCGGGGACGATCGTCATTCGGAGACGAGCGCCCGCGCGAAGTCTCCGGCATCGAATGGGCGGAGATCGTCGAGACCCTCGCCGACGCCCACGAGCTTCACGGCCAGGCCCAACTCGTAGGCGATCGCGACGGCGATGCCACCCTTCGCCGATCCGTCGAGCTTCGTCAGCGCGACCCCGGTGACACCGACGGCCTCACCGAAGAGGCGCGCCTGCTGCAGGCCGTTCTGACCGGTCGTCGCATCGACGACGAGCAGCACTTCGTGCGGCGCATCCGGCGATCCTCCCGGCGATGACCCGGCGCACCTTCGCGAGCTCGTCCATCAGGTTCGTCTGCGTGTGCAGCCGCCCGGCGGTGTCGACGATGACGACGTCCGTCGGCGAACCGACCGCGTCGTAGGCGACGGCGGCGGGATCGCCGCCACGCTCGCCGCCGACGAAGGTCGCGCCGGACCGCTGCGCCCAGATCTCGAGCTGCTCCTCGGCCGCCGCGCGGAACGTGTCGGCGGCCCCGAGGGTGACGGTGCGCCCGTGCTCGCGCAGCTTGTTCGAGAGCTTGCCGATCGTCGTCGTCTTGCCGGTCCCGTTGACACCGACGACGAGCAGCACCGCCGGCTCGTGCCCGAGATCGAGCGTCGGCGGCTCACCGAAGAGCGCAGCGATCTCCTCGGCGAGCGCCTCACCCAGCTCGGTGAGGTCCTGGCGGGCCTCGAGGCGCCGGATCAGCTCGGCGGTCGCGCGCACACCGACGTCGGCGTAGATCAGCGCCTCCTCGAGGCGCTCCCACGACGCATCGTCACCGGGATCGAACGCGGCGACCGCCAGCTGCTCGGTGAGCGCCCGGCGCGACTTCCCGAGCGATTCACGCAGCCGGCCGAAGAAACCGCGTTGTTCGACCTCGCTCTCCGCAGGCGCCTCGGAATCACCCAGCAACTGTCCCCAGCTCCGCGCCATGACCGGGGCACGTTAGCGCTCAGGCCGTTGCTGCGACCTCTTCCTCGCGCGGCAGCCGCCGCGAGACGATCTGCGAGACGCCGTCCGTTCCCATCGTGACGCCGTAGAGGACGTCGGCGGCCTCCATCGTGCGCTTCTGGTGCGTGATCACGATGAACTGCGCGCGATCGGCGTAGGTGCGCAGGAGCTCGGTGAACCGCCCGATGTTCGTGTCGTCGAGCGCGGCCTCGACCTCGTCGAGGAGATAGAACGGGCTGGGCCGCGCCAGGAACAGCGAGAACAGGAACGCGATGGCGCCCAGCGCCTTCTCGCCGCCGGAGAGGAGCGACAGGCGCGTCACCCGCTTGCCGGCAGGCCGCAGCTCGACCTCGATGCCGGGCTCTTCGTCCTCGTCCTCGGGCTCGGTCATGCGGAGGCGTCCTTCGCCACCGGGAAAGAGCGTCGTCGCAACGTCGTGGAAGTGCTTCTCGACCGCCGTGAACGTCTCGGCGAAACGCGTCTCGACCGTCGTGGTCAACTCGTCGCGCAGCTTCTCGAGCTCGTCGAGGCTCTTCTCCAGGTCGGCCCGCTGGACGGACAGCTCCTCGAGCCGCTCCTTCTCGGCGTCGTACTCCTCCTTCGCGAGTGGGTTGACCTGGCCGAGCAGCTCGCGGCGCTTCTCGTAGCGCGCCAGCTTCTCCGCCAGCTCGTCGCGGTCGTCGCCCTCCGCAGGCTCCGCTGCGGCCGCGTCCAGGCGGCGCTTCGCCTCGTCGCGCTCTGCGTCCGTCCTCGCAAGCTCCACGTCGACCGCGGCGAGCTGCTCGCCCGCAGTCGCTGCAGCCTGCCGCAGCTCGACCTCCTCGGCGCCGAGGCGGCGCAGCGAGGCGCCGAGCTCGCTGGTCCGAGCCGCCTGCGCCTCCGCCCGGCGGCTGACCGGAGCCTCGAAATGCTGGACCTCGATCGCAAGCGCACGCTCGAGCCGCTCAGCTCCGCCTGCGAGCCGCTCCAGGACGAGCTCGCTCGGCCGGCGGGCATGACCGGGGTCGGCGTCCACGAGCGCACGAGCCGTGCTCCTTGCCCGCTCGGCGGCCTCCTCAGCGGCCTGGCCGGCTTCGAGCGCACGGGCCGAGAGGTCTTCTGCCTCGAGGCGCAACTCGGCGAGCTCTCCGGGAACCGCATCGCCCGTGCGGCCGCCCGCACGGCGCTCGGCTGCGAGCGCGCGGCCGTCGGCCTCGGCCACCGCGCGGCGAAGCTCCGACTCGCGCGAGGCGATCCCGTGCAGGTCGCCGGCCAGGCGGCCTGCACGCTCGGCGAGCGGGGCCTCCAGGCGACCCGCAGCGGCCGCCACAACCCTCAAGGTCTCATCGAGCCTTTCCGCGCCGTCCGCGATCCGGGCGAGCCACGAGGCGTCGGCTCGGCGCACGTTGCGCAGATGAGCGACCGGCGCGAACCGCTCGGCGGCTGCGCGCGCCTGTTCGGCGGCCCGCTCGCTGCGGGTCCCCGCCTCGGTCGCGCGCGCTGCAAGCTCCTCCACCTCGCCGCGCAGTTCGCGGCGGCGCGCGTCGAGCTCCAGGAGAACTGCCTCGGCGGTCTCGCCTGCGAACCAGAGCTCGCCGTGCTCCGGGTCCCAGCCGATCCCCTCTGCCGTGACTGCCGTGACCTTCGAGGCGAGCAGTTCGTCCACCGGCAGCACGGGCACGTTCACGAGCTCGCGGGGGTCGCGGCCGACGAGCACGAGCACCGAGCCGAGGCCGGCCGCCTTCGCCTTCTCGATCAGCTCGAGCCCGCGCACGGGATGAGCTGCGAGCACAGCCGAGGCGCGATGTCCGAGCGCGGCGGCCGTCGAGCGCTCCGCGCCCGCCTCGACCTCGAGCAGCTGAAGCGCGAGCTGCTCACCTTCCTCGGCGAGCGCACGCGCGGCCGGCGGCAGCCCTTCGCGCTCCGCGAGCGACTGCTCCAACGCCAGGAGGCGTTCCCGCGCGAGGCGGACACGGGCCTCGAGATCTTCCTGTTCCCGGACAGCCGTGCGGGCGGCGGCATCCGCGTCGTCGGCCAGGCGGCCCAGGTCGGCCGGCGACGGGCCGGCCGGGGCCCGGCGCGCGTCGGCCAGCTGCGACTGCAGCTCCGAGAGCAGACGCTGCGCGGACTCGTGGCGGACGCCGAGTGTCTGCGTCGCCCCACGGAGGGCGAGCAGCGCGTCGCGCCCGCCGCCGGTGAGCTGCGACTCGGTCTCGGCACGGCGCGCGAGCACATCGTCGAGCTCGGCGGAAAGCGACGACTGCGCCGCGCGTTCGATCGCGGCGATCCGGGCCCATCGTCCTTCGGCCTCGACCTGCAGGCGCGCGCGTTCCGCGGCAGCCGACTGGGCGGCTGTCGATGCGTCGCGTGCGGCGGCTTCCAGACCGACCGAGGCGGAGGGGTCGTAGGCGCGAGCCGCCTCGAGCTCGGCACGTAGCGACGAGCTCAGGGCTGCGGCCGACTCGCGGCGGAGCGCGATGCGCTCGCCGCCGCTCCGCAGCCGGTACAGCGCCGCGGTCGCCTGCTCCCTGGCCCCGGCGGAATCGGTGAGCTCCTCCTCGGCGCTCTCGCGCTCGGCAACGAGGGCGTTGATCTTCAGGTCGAGCTCGGCGCGGCCCTCTGCAGTCAAGGCCCGGCGCCTTTCGGCCTCGGCTCGACGCTCCGCGAGGCGCGCGAGGTCGAGCGTCGCGATCGCCGCCTGCAGGCCCGAGATCTCGACGCCGAGCTTCTCGGCCCGCTCGGCTGCGGTCGCCTGGAGCGCGAGCGGGCGAAGCCGCTTCTTGACCTCCTCCTCGAGATCGCGTGCGCGGTCGACCTGCACCGCGACGCGGGCGAGCTTCAGCTCGGCCCGGTGGCGGCGGCGCTTGAACCGGCCGAGCCCGGCCGCCTCCTCGATCAGCTCGCGGCGCTCGGACGGCTTCGAATTGAGCACGGTCTCGACGCGGCCCTGCGAGATCACCGAGCGGAGGCCGCCGCCCAGACCGACGTCGGACAGCAGCTCGACCAGGTCGATGCGCCGCACCGGCGTCTTGTTGACGAGGTACTGGCCCTCGCCGCCGCGGTTCAGCCGGCGCGCGACCGAGACCTCGCTGTACGGCAGGTCGGGCCATTCGCCGTCGGCGTTGTCGAACAGCAGGTCGACCTCGCAGAAGTCCGTCGGCTGGCGCCCGACCGAGCCCGAGAACAGCACGTCGTCCGGCTTCTCGGCGCGCAGCTCGCCCGGGCTCATCGAGCCGGTCGCCCAGAGGATCGAGTCCGAGACGTTCGATTTCCCGGAGCCGTTCGGCCCGACGACGACCGCCACCCCCGGCTCGAGGTGGATCTCGACCGGATCGACGAACGACTTGAAGCCGCGCAGCTTGATCGCTTTCAGGTGCACGCGAAGTTCAGGCTATCGAGCGGCCAGGACGCCGCTCGAATCGCCTACTTCGTCCCTGCACCCACCAGCAATTCGCACGGCCCGGTGAATCCGTCCGCGCCCTCGAACTCCTCGAGCGCGGCCTCGATCTCGGCCCAGGTTGCCTCACGCGCCGGCTGGTCGAGCTTGGCCAGCATCTGGTGCAGCGCGCCGAACGACTCCCGCTCGAGCTGGGTGCACTCGGCCGCCGAGGCGAGCCGGAGAGGCGCGTCGAGCCGTTGCACCTGCACCTCGCGGAAGCCTGCCTCCTCGAGGAGCTCGGCAAGGTTCGTGGCCGAGAACGGCCCCGGGAGGCCCGGACCGGGCGGCGGCAGCTCGGCGTTCCGGCGGATGATCGAGATCGGCACCGAGAAGAAGCGGTTCCGCTCGGGCTCCGAGAAGACGATCGCCGCATAGCGTCCGCCGACGCGCAGCGCCTCCCTGGCGGCGGCGAGCGCCCCGAGCTTGTCCGGCAGATACATCAGACCGAGCCGGGAGATGGCTGCGTCGAACGAGCCGGGCTCGACGTCGAGCGATTCGCCGTCCATCACGCGGGTCGCGACGCCGGCAAGGCCCGCAGCGCGTGCCGCGGCGGCCGCCTCGTCGAGGATGTTCGAGGAGATGTCGGTGGCGAGCACCACCGCGCCCCGCCGCGCCGCCTCGAGCGACTGCCCACCCGAGCCGGCGGCGATGTCGAGCACACGCGTCCCCTCGCCGACCTGGGCGAGGTCGAGCATCAGCTGCGTCGCCTCGCCGAGCCAGCGGTCGAAGACCGGATCCCAACGGTGCCAGGCTCCCGCCGCGTCCTGCCACTGCTCGCGTGTCGTCTCCTTGTAGGCGGCCGAATCGAAGGTTGTGGGCGTCATCTCAGACCTCCTCGATCCAGCCCTGAAGATCCGCGTCCGTGACCGCCTCCAGCAGATCCGGGTGATCGGCGCGCATGTGGTCGCGCGCGCCCTGGACGACCTCGCCGTCGCTGTTGCCACGGATCACGTAGCCACATTCACAGGTGATCTGCTTCGCCATCACTGCTCCCTTCGATCGTGTGCGCTCGTTGTATGCCCCGGAGGTTGGGTCTATGTTGGCGCGGACTTGTCGCGTGGGAAAGTTCAGCTCTGCGGGCGGTTCGTCGTCGAGCTCGACGACCGTCGCGTCGAGGACGAGCTGCCGGGACGTCAGGGCCGGCTGCTGCTCGCGTTCGTCGTCACGAACCGCCTGCGCACAATCGCACGCGACGAGCTCGTGGAGGCACTGTGGCCGGAGGGCGAGGATCTCGGCCTGGCGCCGCTCCTGTCCAAGCTTCGCCGCGTGGTCCCGCTCGACGGGCTGCGCCCGGCCGTCGGCGAGCTGTGGGTCGACATCGAGGCGGCGGCGGCCGCCGTCCACCGAGCCGAGAGCTCACTCGCGCTCGGCGACCCGCACGCGGCCTGGGGCCCGTCGCAGGTCGCGATGTTCGTGGCGGGCCGCCCGTTCCTGGCCGGCGAGGAAGCTCCCTGGATCGACGTCGAGCGGCTGCGGATGGGTGAGCTGCATCTGCGCGCACTCGAGGCGTACGCCGCTTCGACGCTCGGCGTCGGCGGAACCGAGCTGTCCGCTGCCGTGCGCGCCGGGCGCAAGCTCGTTGCGCTCGAGCCCTACCGCGAGTCGGGGTATCGCATCCTGATGGAGGCGCTCGACCGCGAGGGCAACCCTGCGGAGGCGCTGCTGGTCTACGAGCGACTTCGGTCGAAGCTTCGCGACGACCTCGGGATCAACCCGTCGTCCCCGACGCAGGAGCTTCATCGCCGCCTGCTGGGCTGACCCCCTTCAGCGCCTCCCTCGCCGCGTCCTGCTCGGCGTCCTTCTTCGACCGGCCCGTCCCGGTCCCCACCAGCTCGGCGTCGATGATCGCCGCGGCGGTGAAGGAGCGGTCGTGCGGCGGCCCCTCGACCTTCACGGTCGCATAGGTGACCGACCGGCCGGTGCGCGCGAGCCGTTCCTGCAGCTCCGTCTTGTGATCGACGAACGTCGTCAACGCGTATTCGATCCGCGGCTCGAAGGCCTCGACGATCGCGGGCTCGATCGCCTCGAAGCCGTGCTCGAGGTAGAGCGCAGCGAGCGCGGCCTCGAGCAGTGCGGCAAGCACGTTGCGGTTGCGCGAGAGCTTGTCGGCGTCGTCCGAGCCCTCGCCGCGCAGGCGCTCGCCGAGCTCGAGCTCCTTCGAGACGACGGCACAGCTCGCCCGCGAGACGACGTGCGACCGCACCTTGGCCATCCGGCCCTCGGTGAAGGCGGGAAACCGGTCGTAGAGGGTTCGTGCGACCACGAGCTCGAGGACAGAGTCCCCGAGGAACTCGAGCCGTTCGTACGACGCGGTACGGTCGGCGGCCCACGATGAATGCGTGAAGACCGCCGCCGCCCGGTCTGCGGGGAGCTCGTCGATCAGCTCCCGCAGCGATTTCTGAGACTTACTGGTGCGAGGTGACGTAGTCGACGGCCTGCCCGACGGTCGTGATCTTCTGGGCATCCTCGTCGGAGATCTTGATCCCGAACTGATCTTCGAGCTCCATGATCAGCTCGACCAGGTCGAGCGAATCGGCGTCCAGGTCTTCCTGGAACGACGCCTCCTCGGTGATCTGATCTTCCTCGACTCCGAGCTGCTCCGTCAGAACTTCCTTGACGCGCTCGAGGACCTCTTCACGCGACGCTGCCATGTCACCTCAAATATTCGTAGGGGCGAAAATCCGGGCGATCATACACCGACGCGGTCCGGGAGCCGCTCGGCGAGGCGGTCGACCACACGGTTCTCGGCGCCCCGGGCGGCCAGCCGGATGGCGTTCGCGACCGCCTGGCGGCCCGAGTTGCCGTGCGCGATCACGGCCAGGCCCCGCAATCCGAGCAGGTAGGCGCCGCCATAGGTGTCCGGGTCGAGCCGCTTGCGCATGCGCCGGGCCGCGGGCCGGATCAGGAGCCCTCCGAGCTTGCCCGAGGCGGTCGAGGAGATCTCCTCGCGCAGCCCGCCGAGCAGCTCGCCGATCGTGCCCTCGAGCAGCTTCAGGACGATGTTGCCGGTGAACCCGTCCGTGACGACGACGTCCGCGACTCCCCGGAGCAGATCGCGGCTCTCGGCGTTGCCGGCAAAGTTGAGCGAGGCGTCCTGGCGCAGGAGGCGGTGCGCCTCGATCGTCAGCTGGTTGCCCTTCTCGTCCTCCTCGCCGATCGAGAGCAGCCGCACCTCGGGCCGGTGCACGTCGAGTATCTCCTCGCTGAAGACCGAGCCCATGTGGGCGAACTGGAAGAGATGCTCGGGGCGCGCGTCGGCGTTCGCGCCGGCGTCCAGGAGAACGCTCGGCCCCCGGTTCGCCGGGAGCGGAACCGCGATCGCCGGCCGCAGCACGCCCGGCAGCCGTCGCAGGTGCAGGAGGCCTGCGGCCAGCATCGCGCCCGTGTTCCCCGCGGACACGGCTGCGTCAGCCGTGCCGTCGGCCACGGCGCGGACGCAGGCGACGAGGCTCGAGTCCGGCTTCGCTCGCACAGCCTCCGCCGGCTTCTCCGCCATCTCGATCACGTCGGTGGTCTCGACGAGCGTCAGCCCCTGGGCATCGAGCCCGGCCGGGCCGTAGAGCGTCACCTCGATCCCGTCGGCTGCGGCCGCGAGGGCGCCGAGGATCACCTCGCCGGGCGCCTGGTCACCACCGAGTGCGTCGACGGCGACGCGGGTCACGACCTACGGAACGTCGAGGCGGAGCGGTTCGACTTCGCGGCCGCGGTAGGTGCCGCAGGTCGGACAGACGCGGTGCGCGCGCTTCGGCGACCCGCACTGCGGGCAGATGTTGACGCGCGGAGCCTCGAGCTTGTGCGTCGCACGGCGCGCATCGCGGCGCGCCTTCGATGTTTTCCTCTTGGGGACAGCCATGGCGGCCGCCCATGATAGCTATCATCGTCCGCGAGCCCTCCGGGGCTCGTCCCATGACGGATCTCTAAGTCGAAACCCCGCTTCTTCCGCCCTTTCGACTGAATGGAGGTCCGCCCCATGCCGGGCTCATTGGCAGCACGTGACATCTCGAAGAGCTACGCCGCCGTCCAGGTGCTGGACCGGGTGTCGCTCGTCGTCGCCCCCGGCGACCGAATCGGCATCGTCGGCCCGAACGGCATCGGCAAGTCGACCCTGCTGCGCGTGCTCGCCGGCCTCGAGGCGCCCGACGCCGGGCGGGTGGTGAGGGCCGGCGCGGTCGGCTACCTGCCGCAGGAGCTCGAGGCACGTCCCGGGGAGACCGTCCGCGGCTACCTCGCGCGACGAACCGGAGTCGGCGCGGCCGAGCAGGAGATGGACGACCTCGCCGGGCGGCTCGGAGCCGAGCACGACCTCGCGGCCGCATACACCGATGCGCTCGATCGTTTTCTCGCGCTGGGCGGCGAGGACTTCGACGCCCGCGCCGCGTCGGTGCTCGACGACGTCGGGCTCGGCCGCCGCTCGGACCGTGAGCTGCGGACCCTCTCCGGCGGAGAGGCGGCGCGGGCGGCGCTCGCCGCGATCCTGCTCTCCCGCTTCGACGTCTTCCTCCTCGACGAGCCGACGAACAACCTCGATTTCGCCGGCCTGGCGCGGCTCGAGCGCTTTCTCGGCGGACTGTCGGCAGGAGTCGTGCTCGTCTCGCACGATCGCGACTTCCTCGACCGAACGATCAATCGTGTCGTGGAGATCGAGGCCGAGACGCGCCGCGTGCACGAGTACAGCGGCACGTGGACGGAGTACGAGGCGGCGCGTGCGCGGGCGCGCGCCCAGCACGAGGCCGCCTACTCCGACTACGTCGACGAGAAGCGGCGGTACACGACACTGCTGGAGGACCGGCGGCGCCAGGCGCACACGTTGGGAGGCGAGCGCAAGCTGGCCCGGCAGACCGGCGGCGCCGACCGGCGGGCGACGAACGCGCTCCGCGGCAAGGTCAACCAGGCCCGCAACCACCTGGAGCGGCTCGAAGAGGTCGAGAAGCCGTGGACGCCGTGGCGGCTGCAGATGGAGTTCGCCGCGGCGCCGCCCACCGGAACGATCGTCGAGCTGGCGGGCGCGGTCATCGAGGTCGGCTCGTTCACGCTCGGGCCGATCGAGCTCGGGCTCCAGTTCAGCGAGCGCGTGGCGGTCGTCGGGGCAAACGGCGCGGGCAAGACGACGCTGATTCGTGCTCTGACCGGCGAGCTGCCGCTCGCGCGCGGCTCGCGGCGAGTCGGGCCGGCCGTCGTGTTCGGGGAGCTGACCCAGGCGCGCGACCTCTTCGACGGCGTCCTCGTCGACGATTTCGCCGAACTGTCCGGTCTTCCGGTCGGAGCGGCGCGCACGCTGCTCGCGAAGTTCGCCCTCGGGCCCGACGACATCACCCGCCCTGCGCACTCGCTCTCTCCGGGAGAGCGCACCCGGGCCGGCCTCGCGCTGCTCTCGGCGCGCGGTGTGAACTGCCTCATCCTCGACGAACCGACGAACCACCTCGATCTTGAAGCGATCGAGGAGCTCGAGACGGCGCTCGAGACCTACGAGGGGTGCCTCGTCGTCGTCACCCACGACCGGCGCTTCCTGAGCAGGCTCGCCGTGACCCGCACAATGGAGCTATGACGATCGACGAGCTGACCGAGGCCGACTGGCCGGCCGTCTCGCGGATCTTCGAAGAAGGGCTCGACCAGGGCACGTTCGAGGAGACGGTCCCGTCGTGGGAGCAGTTCGACGAGCGCTACGTCACGGCGCCCCGGTTGGTCGCCCGCGACGCCGAGGGCGTGCTGGGCTGGGCCGCGCTCGCCCTCGTCTCGCGACGGCCGTGCTACCGCGGCGTGGCCGAGAACTCGGTCTATGTCGCGCGCCGGGGCGCGCGGCCGCGGCGTCGGGCGCGCGCTGCTCGAGGAGCTCGTCCGGCGGGCCGACGAGGCCGGCATCTGGACCGTGCAGGCGCACATGTTCGCCGACAACGCCGCGTCGCGGGCGCTGCACGAGGCGTGCGGGTTCCGGCTCGTCGGGATCCGCGACCGCCTGGCGCGCAAGCACGGCGTCTGGCGCGACACGGCGCTCCTCGAGCGCCGCTCGCCGTCGATCGACTAGAGGCTAGGCGTCGTCGCGAAGCGCTTCGAGCGCAGCCCAGCGCGGGTCGCTGTGCTGCTCCTCGTGCGTGTGCGGCTCGTCGTTCAGGTTCTTGCCGCATTCGGCGCAGAGGCCGGCGCAATCCTCGCGGCAGACGATCTGCTCGGGCAGCGCGAGCGCGATCGCGTCACGTGCCCAGGCCGAGAGGTCGATGTTGTTGCCCTCGACGTACTCGGTCCGCATCTCCTCGTCCTCGGGCGCCTCGTCCTGATACTCCCGGGCCCGGATCGGCAGCTCGAGCACGGCATCGCCCAGGCAGCGGTAACACGGCCCGTAGAGGCGGGCGGTGAAGGCGAGGGTGAAGACCGTCCCGGTGGTCGCACGCGTGATCTCGAACTCCGCCGGCACCTTGTCGGGCACGGGCAGATAGCGCTGGCCGCCGAAGTCGAAGGCGGACAGCTCGATCTCGAGCTCGTCACGGTGCTGCTCACCCGGACGGAGCTTCACCTGTCTGAGACTGAAGCTCGTCATAGGACGAGGGTATCGTCCCGGGGGTGACCGGGGAGGCGCGCCTCGAGCAGGTCGGCAACGGGCTCGCTCCCGTCACCGCGGGCTGGTTCGTCGTCAACGCCCGGGATGCCCCGTGGATCGCGCACGACGCCTTCGGCTTCCGCTGCAAGTTCGAGACCGACGGCCGGGTCGCGGCAGCGCGGGAGGGCGTCCAGCCTCAGATGTTCGCCGAGATCGGCTACACGCTCGCGGTGCTCGAGCCCGGCAAGCCGACGGGCATGTACCACGCCGAGACGACCCAGGAGGACTTCTTCGTCGTCTCGGGCGAGTGCCTGGCGATCGTCGAGGAGCAGGAGCGGCGCCTCCGGCAGTTCGACTTCCTTCACTGTCCGCCGGGCACGCACCACATCTTCGTGGGGCTGAGCGACGCGCCGTGCGTGCTGCTGATGATCGGCAGCCGCGCCGGGGAACGAGGAATCGTCTATCCGCGGTCGGAGGCGGCACTCGCGCGTGGCGCCGGGGTCGAGCACGAGACGGATTCGCCGCACCAGGCGTACGCCCCGTTCGGGCACTGGCAGACCGGCGGGCCGAAGCCGGACGCTCTAGTAGTTCGAGCCGTTGTCGGAGAGGTCGACCGGGCCGATCCCGGCGACGACCGACTCCTGCGAGCGCTCATGCAGCCGCTCGCGCCCACGCCGGACCGCGACGAGGAACTTGTCGAGGTTCGTCTCGAGCGTGGCGAGCATGCCGTCGGCCCAGTCCTCCATCTCGAGACGCATCTCGCGTGCGGAGCGGCGCGACTCGTCGATGATCTCCTGCGCCTGACGCTCGGCGAGCTTGACGATCTCGGTCTGCGACGCCTCGCGCACCGCCTGCTCGCGCGCTTCCTGCAGGAGGCGATCCTGCTCGCGCTTCGCCTCGGCCAGCATCTCCTGGCGCTCCTTGACGATCCACCGGGCCTGCTTGATCTCTTCCGGGATCGTCGCGCGCATCTGGTCGAGGATGTCGTAGATCTCCTCGCGGTCGATGCGCACCTGGTCTGTGAGCGGCACGGCCTTGGCGTTGTGCACCAGGTCGTCGAGCTTGTCGATCAAAACGAGGACATCCATGGGGTTGCAGTCTACTCCTGGTCGGACAGTGGAGCGCCGCCTCGGCCGTTCGGGAACATCGCTTTGAGCCGTGCGGCGACGGCCTTGGGCACCAGCTCTTCGACATTTCCGCCGAACGAGGCAATCTCCTTCACACCGCTCGAGGAAACGAAGCTGACCTGGGCGCTCGCCATCACGTAGACCGTCTCGATGTCGGGCGCGAGATGCCGGTTCAGCTGGTTCATCTGGAACTCCCACTCGAAGTCCGAGACCACCCGGAGGCCCTTGACGATCGCCTTCGCGTCCCAGCGCCGGGCGAAGTCGACGACGAGCTCACTGAACTCCGCCACCTCGACGTTCTCGACGACGCCGTCGAGCGCGTCTCTCAGGAACTGAACGCGCTCCGGGACCGAGAACATCGGGGTCTTGTGATGCGGATTCCCCACCACGCCCACGACGACCCGGTCGAAGATGCGAGCTGCGCGCTTGATCACGTCGACGTGCCCGTTCGTCACGGGGTCGTAGGTCCCTGGGTAGATGGCGGTGATCACGTCTCGTACAGCGTAAGGCGTGCGGAGCCGTACTTGCGGGACGTCCGCACCTCGAGCCCGGGCACGTCGGGCGGATCGGCCCGCCCTGAGGTCTCGTAGACGAGCACGCCGTCTTCGGTCAGCAGGCCGCCCAGGTGCGGGGCGAGCTTCGCGTGGTCGTAGTCGTAGGGCGGATCGCACAGGACCAGGTCATAGCTGCGGCGCTGCCGGGCGAGCGCGCGGGTGACCTCCTGGCAGAGCACGGTGCCGCGCAGCTTGAGCTTGTCGAGGTTGGCGTTGATCGTGCGGCAGGCCTCGCGGTCGGACTCGACGAAGGTGGCGCTGCCGGCGCCACGTGACAGCGCCTCGAGCCCCAGCGCGCCCGAGCCCGCGAACAGGTCGAGCACGTCGGCGTCGTCGACGGGACCGATCAGGTTGAACGCGTTCTCACGGACGCGGTCCGAGGTCGGGCGAGTGTCGCGCCCCGCGGGCGCGGCAATCCGATGGCCTCTATGTGAGCCCGCGATGATCCGCATCGCCGGACATTCTGTCGGCCTCGTCCTGCCACGGGCCGTCTTCACCGCGCAGGCTGACGGCGATCTCGCGCGCACGCTCGATCAGGCCGCGGTCGAGCCGCAGCTTCGTGAACTGCAGATCGCTCCACCCGGACTGGCGGGTGCCGAGCAGCTGGCCCTCGCGCCGAAGGTCGAGGTCGACCTCGGCGAGCTCGAATCCGTCGGTCGTCTCGACGAGCGCCTGCAGGCGCCGCTCCGCGGTCTCGGTGAGCTCCTCGACGGGCCGTGAGATCAGGAGGCAGTAGCTCTGGTCGGCCCCGCGTCCGACCCGGCCGCGCAGCTGGTGCAGCTGCGCGAGGCCGAAGCGATCGGCCTCCTGCACGATCATGATCGTCGCGTTCGGAATGTCGACACCGACCTCGATCACCGTTGTCGCGACGAGCACATCGAGCTCGTGCTCCTTGAACTGCCGCATCACCTCGCGGCGTTCGGCCGTCTTCAGCTTGCCGTGCAGGAGGCCGACGCGGTAGCCGCTCAGCTCGGCGCGGCGAAGCCGATCCGCCTCCGCCTCCGCCGCGCGGGCGAGGCGGGTCTCGGACAGCTCGATCAACGGACAGACGACGTAGGCCTGCCGCCCGGCGTCGAGATGGACGCACAGGCGGGAGTACGCGTCGCTGGACCGCTCGGCACCGACGCGCGCGGTGATGATCGGCTTGCGATCGGCCGGCGGCTTGGCGATCTCGCTGACCGAGAGGTCGCCGTAGATCGTCAGTGCGAGCGTGCGCGGGATCGGGGTCGCCGTCATGTGCAGCACGTGCGTCGAACGATTCTCGGCGAGCGCGGTCCGCTGCTCGACACCGAACCGATGCTGCTCGTCGACGACCGCGACGGCGAGATCGGCGAACTCGACGTCGCGCTGGATCAGCGCGTGCGTGCCGACCGCAATCTGGGCGACACCGTTTGCGATCTCGTCGCGGATCTTCTTCGATCCGACCGAGCCCGTGAGCAGCACGCAGCGCACCCCGAGCTGCGCGCAGATCGGCTCCAGGGTGAGGAAGTGCTGCTCGGCGAGCGTCTCGGTGGGCGCCATCAGCGCGCCCTGGCGGCTCGATTCCACCGCCCGCAGGAGCGCATAGAGCGCGACCACGGTCTTGCCCGAGCCGACGTCGCCCTGGAGCAGCCGCTGCATCGGCGTCGTCTGCGCCAGGTCGAGGTCGATCTCCATGATCGCGCGCTCCTGGTGCTCGGTCAGCTGGAACGGCAGCACGGCGCGGTAGCGATCGATCAGCTCACCCGGCTGGGCGAGGGACGGTGCGACGGCGTCGGTGTCGCGCAGTCTCGCCACGATCAGCTGGAGGGTCACGAGCTCGTCGAGCGCGAGCCGCCGGCGCGCCTCCTCCGCCTGCTGCAGGTCGAGTGGAAAGTGGATCGCCGCGAGGGCGTCACGGCGGAGCATCAGCTCGAGCTCGGCCGGAAGCGGGTCGGGGACGCTGCGGGCGTGTTGAGCGAGCGCGGTGCGCACGAGCTCTCGCAGCCGCGTGGACGGGATCTGCTCGCTCGCCGGGTAGACCGGGGCATAGTCCGCTGTCCGGCGGGCCTCGCCTATGTCGTAGCTCTTCACGTCGAATCCGTAGCGTCCGAGCTTGCCCCGCAGCCGCACGCTCGTTCCCGCAACCAGCTTCTCGACGAGCCACGGCTGGTTGAAGAACGACGCGCTGACCTGGCCGCCGCTCGAATCGCGGACGATCGCCGTGACGAGCGTCCGTCTGCCCCGCAAAGGCCGCGCGCGTGCGCTGACTATTCGACCCTCGATCGCAACTTCACCCTCGGCGCTGCCGAGCTTCGCGATCGGAACCTGGTCGACCGCGCTCTCGTAGCGACGTGGAGCGTGGAAGAGCAGGTCGCGCACCGACTGGATGCCGAACGTGCGCAGCCGCTTGGCGAGCGTTGCCCCGACGCCGGGCAGCGTGAGCACATCGAGTGCGTCGAGCCGCTGGGGCGGCGCCCAGCCGCGCGGCCGCGGCCACTCGTGCTGGACCACGCCTGTAAAACCCGCGTGCATTCGGGTCATTGTCGCCACCTGGACGCAGCATAGGACCCGGACCGGATGGCGTCCCTTCAGGACCGGTGGGTCGGATAGCGCACGACCGCGTCGACGCCGCCCGTCGACGCGCCACGCAGCTCGATCGTCCCGCCGTCCAACTCGACCAGGCGCCGTGCGATCGACAGCCCGAGACCCGATCCCGGCGCCTTCGACGCGCGCCAGAACCGGTCGAAGGCGCGGTCGCGCTGCTCGGAGGAGAGACCCTCGCCTTCGTCGATCACATGCAGCAGGCCGTCACGCACGGCGACGACGATCGTGGTGCCCGGTGGTGAGGCGTCGAGGGCGTTCGAGAGCAGATTGTCGAGCACCTGTTCCACGCGACCCTCTCGCGCCCGTACGGTCGCGCCGTCGCCGTGGGCCTCGAGCGTCACGCCTCGCTCGTCCGCGAGCGCAGACCACAGGTCGACACGGCGGCCCACGACGTCACCGAGCGGCAGATCGCCGGTCGTACCGGTCGAGGCGTCGGCGCGTGCGAGCTCGAGCAGCTCGTCGACGAGCCCCGCCAGCCGCTCGACCTCGACGAGGGCGGCATCGGTCTCTCCGTTCTCGAGCTGCAGCCGTAGGGCCGTCAAAGGCGTCCGCAGCTCGTGCGACGCGTCGGCGACGAACTGCTCCTGCGACCGCAGCAGGGTCGACAGCTTCGCCGTCGTTCGATTGAACTCGCGGGCGAGACGTCGCACGTCGGTCGGCCCGTCGTTCTCGGCGGCACGCGCTGAGAGCTCGCCGGCGCCGACGCGCGCGGCGACGGATTCGAGCCGGCGAAGCGGCCGCGCGATCGACCGCGCGAGCAGCAGCCCGATCAGGGCCGCGACAGCGAGGACAACCAGCGCCACGGCGACCAGCGCGACGCGGTAACGCTTGATCCTGTGGTCGAGCGCGGAGGTCGGATAGGTGATGCGAACCGCGCCGAAGATCCTCCCGGCCGACTGGGCCGGTATCGCAACATAGAGGCCGTGGGGGGCGTCGCCCGACGACCGGATCCCGGTGACCGTCAGCCCGTTCAACGCGGCGACGATCTCCGGCTCCCGGGCGAACGCCGTGGAGCCCGCCGGCGCGAGCCCGCTGGAATCGACGACCGTCTTGCCGGCACTATCGACGATCACCACCCTGCCACCGGTCTGTTCCTCGTAGTGCTTGACGCTCCGCACCAGACCGGGAGGCCGCTTCCCCGACTGCAGTGCATCCTCGGCGAGCGACTCGGTTGCGAACGCGTCGCGCTGGACCTTCGAGGTCAGGTCCTGCCGCTCGTCACGGTCGTAGACGATCGCCAGAGGCACCTCCAGCGCGATCAACACGACGATCGTCAGCGCGAGATAACTCGCCAGCAGCCGCCAGGTCACGGAGCCAGCCGGAGCCCGACCCCACGGACCGTCTCGATCAGGCCCGGATCGCCGAGCTTCCGGCGCAGGGCCGCAACATGCACGTCGACGGTCTTCGAAGACCCGTACCACGTCGTGTGCCAGACCTCGCGCAGGATGCGCTCGCGATCGACAACGGCGCCGGCGTTTCGCGCGAGCACCGTCAACAGGTCGAACTCCCGGCCGGTCAGCTGGACCTCGTCCCCGTCGACCATCGCCCGGTGACCGCGAAGATCGATGCTGATCCGGCCGGCATCGATCCGCTCCGACTCGCTCTGCGGCGCAGAACTGCGACGCGCGACCGCGCGAATCCGAGCTACGAGCTCCCGAATGCCGAACGGCTTCACGACGTAGTCGTCCGCGCCGAGCTCGAGACCGATCACGCGATCGACCTCCTCCCCGCGCGCCGACACGACGATGATCGGAACAGCCGAATGTGCGCGGATGCGACGGCAGACCTCGAGCCCGTCGAGGTCCGGCAGCCGCAGGTCGAGCAGCACGATGTCGGGGGTCGCAGCGGCGAGCGCCTCCTCTCCCGTCGCAGCCCGCACGACGGTGAAGCCTTCGCGCCGCAGACCCTCGGCGAGAGGGATCGCAATCGAATCGTCGTCTTCGACGAGCAGGACATCCATGTGCTCATCGTCGCAGGCGAGGCACCCGGCGCACGCAATTTCACAGATTCTTAGCGGAACCTTGCGGCGATCCGGTCGCGCGCTCCAGCAGCGGCCGGGTCGACCCCGTGGGTCATCGACCGCGCGAAGCGCTGGTCGCGAACCGAAGCGCGAGCTTGGGGCACTCCTTGATCGCACGGCGGGCGTGCACTTCGAGGTTCGACGGGATCGGCCGCTGATCGATGATCGGATAGCCCCAGTCGTCGGCCTGGATCCACTCCGGGAAGAGCTCGGCACAGAGGCCGTGGCCGTCGCACTCGATTGGATCGACCCGCAGCTGTTTCATCGGCGCGGCTCTACGGTCGGCAAGACTGCGCGGTCGTGGCCGCTGCAGCGGCCTTTCCTCAGGTGGAGGCTGAACTCGTCGTCGAAAACGGCGAGCGTGCTGACGACGAAGCGCGAAACGCCGTCCGGATGGCGGCATGCTCCACGCCTGCTCACCTGGGCCGCCCAGCGCTCGAGCCGCTCACGGTCGTCACGACCCTGTCCGTGCGCAACCTCCTCGAGGCCTGCTGCGAGCGCTTCGAGCCCGTGCACACACGGACCGCACTGGCCGGCGCTTTCACCTGCGAGAAACCGCGTCACACGCGCGCTCTCGCGAACGCCGCAGGCGCTCTTCGGAAAGGCGACGATGACGCCGGCTCCGAGCCCATCGGCGGCGGTCAGCCGCTGATTCGGATCACGCGTCCAGCCGCCGAAATAGCCACCGACGAGCGAAGCACTGATCGGCTCGGTGACCCCTCCCGACTCGGCGATCACCTCCGAGATCCGCGTACCGAGCTCTACCTCGTAGACGCCCGGCCGGGCGACGGAGCCCGAGACACTCACGAGCGCCGTGCCGGGCTCCGCCTCGGTCCCGAGCGAGCGAAACCACGCGGAACCGAACCGGGCGATCAGCGCGACATGCGCCAGCGTCTCGGCGTTCTGGACAAGGGTGGGCGCACCGCCCACGCCCCGCTCGAACGGATACGGCGGCTTCACGCTTGGTTTGCCGGCCTTGGAATTGAGCACGTTGACGAGAGCCGTCTCCTCGCCGGAGACGAACCCATCCGGGATCGACGCGATCTGCCAATCGAGCTTCTCCCGTCGCTCCCGAAGCGCGGCACTGAGAATGCCGCGCTCGACAGCTCCCCCACGCCGAGCCAGTGCAACGACGATCGTGTGAGCACCGAGAGCGCTTGCGGCAGCCGCGGCGCCGTCCAGCACGAGATGCGGGACGAGACCGACGAGGGCCCGGTCCTTGGTGCTCGCAGGTTCGCCCTCGGTCGCGTTGACGACGACCACCGGCCGACCGCTCTCCGCAGCGACTGCGGCGAACTTGTCGCCCGTCGGGAATGCTCCGCCACCTCGACCGCGCAGGCCGCTGAGCTGGAGCTCCGCGATCAGCTCGCTGCCGCTTCGAGGAAGCTGCCCGTGAAGTCCGATGTGCTCCGCCGCCGAGACAGGGCTTCCGTCCGGGCGCACGCCGCCGAGCAGACGCCTCACGCCCGCCGGCGCCTCGACGGTCGAGCGAGCCGCGGCAGCGCTCATTCGCCGGTTCCGTTCGGAGTGCCCGACATCGACCCGGTGACCACGTTGCGCTGAGCGTCGATGTTCAGATCGAAGGAGAGCTGGAGCCGTTGACCACCGTGCGCGACCACGTCTGCGAACACACGCGGACCGTCGAGGCCGGTGACGCTGCCGAGGTAGAGGGTTCCTGTGCGCGCCGGCACATACGAGACTCCGCTGGCGGTCATCGACACGCCACCGCCCAGCGGCTGCCCCCGCAGGTCGATCCGAACCGATCCGCCCGCGCCGCCGTGCAGCCGGCCGCGAACAACGATGTCGACGAGGCCGTCCGGCCGGCTCGTCTGTTGCAGCGTTCCGCTCAGCGCGGACGAGAACGGGGAGCTCGGAAGCGCCACCGATGATGGGGCAGGCGGCCGTGAAGCGCGCACCCGCACGCTGTGCCGACCTGCAAGCAGCGAAGTGGGCGTGCCCGCGCGCCGCGCCCAGCCGCGCTTCGCAGGACCGGACTGGTACCAGACGAGGAGCGCAAGCGGAACGAGCAGCGCCGCGACCGTCGCACCCCCACTCAGGGGCCGTGGCGCATCCGGGGTGAGGGCGGCCCGTGCCATGACCGCGAACGCGACCACGGCGACACACGCAACACCAGTCCACCGCATCCAGCCGAGACGTGCGTCGCTGCCCGTGCCGAGGGCGTGGACGAGTGCAACGGGCCACGCGAGATACGCAAGCCAGTGCACGTACCGCCAGATGCGGTAGCCGATCCTCTCCCGGAGCAAGCTTGTGGCGACGAGGGCGAGGAGGAGGTCGAACGCGATCGCGCCAAGTCCGAGCCAGATCGGCCGATAGGGCGAGATGAACGGAACGACAGCGTCCTGCAAGCCGATGGGCGTGTAGCCGTCGGCCACCGTCGCCAGCACGTGAACGGTGACGAATGCGATCGCGAGCAGCGTCAGGTTGCGGTGAAGCCCCGCGGTGATGAACCTCGGCCAGCGGTCGGAGCGCCACCGAATGCTCGTGACGACGCCGAGTGCGACCGAGGCGGTGAGCAGGATGAGCGCTCCGACGCCCATCCCGCGCGTCACGTACCAGAAGACCTTGGCATTCCCGGCCGCAGCGAGCACGATCATGCCGCGCGAACCTCACTGGGCCAGCCGCCGACGGGGACGACGGTGCCGTCCCGGCGCACGCACCTCGCGGGCACGCGTCGTTGTCGAAGCCACTCGAGGGCGCCGTCGCCCAGGACAACCGCCGCAGTTGCCGCAAGGTTCGCCTCGAAGCAGGTCGCCGCCGCGACGGTGATCGTCCGCCAGGGAGTGACGGCTGGGCGGCTCGTTCGCGGATCGAGAATGTGGTGAGCGTCACCCTGGTCGGTCCGCCAGCGGCGAACGGTGGTGCTCGAGGTCGCCAGGCCGCCCGTTCTGACCGAAACGGTCGGGCCGCCCGAGCCCGCCTTTGCCGTGTGGTCGTCCGCGATCTGCACGGCCCAACCGCTCGTCGGGGGATCACCGGCAACTGCGAGATCGCCGCCGAGCGAGACGAGCACTCCGGTCTTGCACGCTGCCGCGATCGTGATCGCTGCGTCGTCGGCTGCAACTGCCTTCGCGGTGGCGCCAAGGTCGAGCTCGACGCCACGCGGAACGCGGACGGTGCACAGAGTCTCGTCGAGTGAAATGCTCTCCCAGCTCGGCTGCGGTCCTGTCTTCGGGACGACTCGCCAGGTGTCTCGCGCGCGTACGAGCGAGAACGTGCGGTCGTAGCCGGCGCGCCGTAGCTGAACGCCGAGCGTCGGGTCGACGCACCCGTTTGTCGCCTCGGCGGCCTCGAGCGCGAAGCGCAGGAACCTCGTCAGCTCGGAGCTGATCGAGCTCGTCTCCCCTGCGCCGCGGTTCACGCGGACGAGCTCGGAGTCGGCGCGAAAGCGGCTGCAGGTGAGATCGACGACATCGAGCAACCTGCCGAGCAGTTCACGCGCCGCCGGGAGCGCCGCGTGGTCGACGACGGCGACCGTGGCGGTGGTCCCGAGAGCCGAGAACGACGCCGCGGCCGGCGCGTCGGTCACGAGCCTCCGGAGACGACAACCGGCTGCTGATACGACGGAGCGGGCGCCGGGACCGGCGAGGGCGCAGGCGCCTGGGCAGGTGCAGACGGTGCGCTCTGCACCCCCACGAGCGGCGGAGCCGGAGCCCGGACGAGAATTGCCGCAGGCGTGACGCGACTCACGACCCGGTGGCGAAGGATGACCGTCTTCTTCGCGTGCGTCGAGCCCGCCGCGAGCGCGGTGAATGCGCCGCCCACTGCGACCATCAGCGCGATCGACAGCCGCGTGACGCGGCGGAGCCGGAGGGCGGCGGCGTCGCGCGCCTGCGTAGAGCGTCTTGCTTGTTCGGTAGCGCGGGTCATCTCAACCAGGTTTGCACCGCCATATGAGACGTCCATGAGTACGTGCAAGCGCGATCAGGCAGGAGAGCGCGCGACCGTCAACCAAACGTCGGCCCCGCCGTCGGGCCGGTTGGCCGCGCCCACGCTGCCCCCGTGAGCGTCGGCGATCAACTGCACGATCGAGAGCCCGAGGCCGGCTCCGGCCCGCCCGCGCGCCTCGTCGGCGCGGCTGAACCGGTCGAAGGCCCGCTCGAGGAAGACCTCGTCGAAGCCGGCTCCGTGATCCGCAACGTGCAATTCGACGGCCCCGTTCCTCGCAGCTGCAAAGATCTCGACCTCACCGGTCCCGTAGGTGAGTGCGTTGTCGACCAGGTTGTTGAGTGCCTGCTCGAGCCGTAGAGAATCGCCTTCGACGAAGTCTGCTGTCGGCATCGCCTTGACCCGCCGACCGGACTCCCGCGCTCGGTTGGCGAAACGGGCTGCGACCTCGTCGAAGAGCTCGCGCAGGTCGGTCCTTTCCCGGCGCAGCGGCAGCGAGCCCTCTTCGGCGCGCGCCAGGAGCAGCAGATCGTCCGCCAGCCGCGACAGACGAACCGTCTCGTCGAGTGCGGAACGGATCGCGAGCGTCAGCTCCTCGGTCGTCCGCGGGCGCCGCAGTGCGAGCTCCAGCTCGGTGCGCAGCAGGGCGACCGGCGTTCGCAGCTCGTGGCTCGCATCGGCGACGAACCGGCGCTCGTGCTCGAGAGCAGCGTGCAGCCTGGTCAGCATGTGGTTCAGCGTGACCGCGAGACGCGAGATCTCGTCGCCCGCGGGCGAGACCGGAAGGAGTCCGGGCGAGGATGGAGTGACGCTCTCGGCACGCCTGCGCATCATCTCGACCGGACGCAACGCCGCCGCGGCGAGCAGATAACCGGCCAGGGATGCGAGCAGGACGACGAGGGGGCCGAGGATGAGCAACTCACGGAAGATCCGACGGAGCGCCTCCCCCCGGGCGGCGAGCGAGCGCGCGACGACGATGGCCCCGCCCGAGGGCAGAGGCTCGGCCAGGATGCGCCATTCCCCTTTCGGCTGCCTCAGCGTCGCGGTGCGCAGGAGCGTCGCGCCCTGAGCGCTCAACACGGCGTCGCGACGGTCGAGGAGCGGCGCCAGCCCGGGCTGGGACGACTTGATCGGACGTCCTGCTGCGTTGACCACCTGAGCAAGCGTCACTCCGCTCGCCGCGTCGGGATCGACGAGCCCGTGCTCGTCGTGCGCGTGCGCAACCGCCTCGTTTGCCTGTGCTCTGAGCGTCTGGTCGATCGAGGTCATCAAGGCACCGCCGACGCGCACGTAGACGAGCACGGCCATCGCTCCGATCACGCACACCATCGCGGCGGCGAACGCAACCGTCAGCCGTACGCGAATGGGGATCGAGCTCATTCGGCCACACTCAGGCGATAGCCCATCCCTCGCACCGTCTCGATCGTGTCGCGACCGACCTTGTTGCGGATGTAGCGCACGTAGACGTCGATCACGTTGGAACGCCGCTCGAACGACATGTCCCACGCTCCGTCGAGCAACTGGTCGCGCGTGAGGACAGCACCCGGGTTTCGCATGAACAGCTCGAGCAGAGCGAACTCCTTGGCGGAGAGCTCCACCTCGACCGGGCCCGACCACACTCGACGCGCGGCGGGATCGAGCCGAAGCTCACCCACCGTGAGCATGGTCGGCCGCTCACTCGGCGACCGGCGGGCCAGGGCACGCAGACGTGCAAGCAACTCGTCGAACGAGAACGGCTTGGCGAGATAGTCGTCGGCACCCGAATCGAGGCCTTCGACGCGATCCTCGACCGCGTCACGTGCGGTCAGCATCAGCACCGGCGACCAGACCTCGTTCTCCCGCAGGGTGCGGCAGACGGTGAAGCCGTCGATCCCCGGCAACATCACGTCGAGCACGATCACGTCGAACGGCGCCGACTGCGCCATCCAGACGGCGTCCTCGCCCCGCGACGCAACGTCGACGGCGTGCCCCTCCTCGCGCAGGCCACGCGCCAGAAGGTCCGCCAGCTTGCGCTCATCCTCCACTACCAACACTCGCATCCCGCCATTGTCACCGGGTGCCGTGAGACCTGCATGAAATCTTCATCGGTCCTCGGCTACGGTCGTGGGCGATGGTGCTCGCTCTCGACGCGATTCGGTTCCATCGCTTCGGCCTCACAGGTCGTGAGCCGCTCCTCCTGATGCTCGCAGCGTCCCTGACGACATTCGCCGTCACACGGCTGTACACGCGCGCGGCACGAGTCCGCGGCTGGCGGGGGAGCCACGTCGGCGACATCCATCTGCATCACATGGTCGTCGGCAACATCCTGATTCTCAGTTGCGGCATGTTCGAGATCGCGTTCCAGCCCCGAGACATCGGCGTCGATCTCCTCGCGATCGGGTTTGGCGTCGGGGCCGCCTTCGTCCTCGACGAATTTGCGTTGACCGTCCACTTGCGAGACGTCTACTGGACGCCGGAGGGCCGGCACTCGATCGAAGTGAGCATCATCTGGGCGCTCCTGGGGCTGATGCTCCTCACCGGCATCTCGCCGTTCGGGATCCACGACCAGACGGAGATACCTCGCCTGATCGGATTCATCGCCGTCGCGGCGAGCATCGTGCTCTCGGTGATCGTCTGCCTCAAGGGGAAGCTGCTGCTTGCGCTCGTCAGCATCTTCGTGCCACCCGTCGGAGTGGTGGCTGCCTCCCGGTTGGCTCGTCCCGGATCGGTCTGGGCTCAGCTCTTCTACGACGATCGCCGCCGCGCCCGCGCCCGAGCTCGCTTCGACCCGGCCCTGTCGCGCAGCGAGGCTTTTCGCCACCAGTTCGCAGACCTGCTCGGCGGACGGCACGACGGAGCCTGAGCCGCCGGGCGCGGGCCGCCGCGAACGACGGGTACTTCGCCGCACCTAGGACACGGGCCACCACGAATGCCGAGCCGGCGGCGTTCGGCGACAACGGGTTGACCTGCGACCAGGGAGATTCACCATACGCTCATCTAGCGGGTGCCACACTCGCACGGTGTCGGCCACAGAGAAGGCGCGCCCCGTCCGGACGGCGCGCGAATCGACGGCTCGCACTGCGCGCATCGAAGCCCGCCGGACGGCTGCCCGACACCGGGCTCGCGTCCGCCGACGCCGGGGCATCGCCGCCGCGGTCGTGCTCCTCCTGGCACCCGTGGTCTACTCGTACGTCACCACGATGCTCCGACCGTCGAGCCTTCCGCTCGGGATTCGCTCCGTGGAATGGGTCCGGACGCACCACGGCGCGTGGCTCGTCAACGAGACGGAATCCCTCTGGTACACGTGGCACGCGCCGAAGAAGGGCGGCCCACCGCTCCGAACGCTCCCGACCGTCGGGGTCGGCCCCGCTCGGTTCGTCCAGAGCGCAGGCGGCTACCGGCCGCCCAGGATCGTGCCGGTTATCCGGCCCGGCCTGCCCGGCGAGGGAGTATGGCGCTCGACCGAACGGATGGTCGCCGGGGCGCCTCCCGTCCTCGTGACGACGTTCCGGACCGACCCCGTGTATCCACGAATCGTCGCGTACGTCGCGTGGTTCGACCACACGCGGACACAGCTCGGGCTCTACCCGGGACGATACGAGCCTCCGAATGCCTCGCCGCGCGGGCCGATGGAGGTGCCGCAGTCCCAGCGCTGGCGTCTGCTCGCCACCTTCAACAGCGGCTTCATGAACCGCGACAGCCACGGCGGCTTCTACGTCGACGGCCACTCGGCCGCACCGCTCCGGCCCGGGCAGGGCACGATCGTCGCCTACCGGAACGGGCGCGTCGACGTCTTCACCTGGCACGGCGGCGCGATTCCCGGCCCGACAGCCGTGCTCGCCCGGCAGAACCTGCCGTTGATCGTCGACCACGCCCGGCCAAATCCCCTGCTCAAGGACAATTCCCTCTGGGGAAGCACGCTCGGCAATGCGGTCCGGGTGTGGCGGTCCGGCGCCGGAATCGATCGCCACGGCAACCTCATCTACCTCGCGGCCGAGGATCAGACCGCCGCAAGCCTCGCGGTCGCATTGATGCACGCCGGTGCGGTTCGAGCCGTCGAGTTGGACATCAACGCCGAGTGGCCGAGCCTCGTCACCTACGGTCGCGGCGGCGTCGGCAATGCAACGAAGGTCGTCCCGAATTACCAGCAGTCGACCAATCGCTATCTCGTTCCCGACGACCGCGATTTCTTCGCGATCTACCGGAAAACGACGGCAGCGGCTCTGCGGAGCGTTCCCTTTGGTTGAGTCAACCGGAACGACGGACCCGCTGGATCAACAGGTCGAGCGGAGCCCAGAAGATGCGCCGGGCGATTGCGTCAGAGCGTTGGGCGGAGTCGTGATTCGCCACGAATCCCGGCCGCGAGTGGATGACCACGTAGCGTTTCCGGGCCGCGGCATGCCCGGCCAGCCAGCGCCAGAATGCGTTCGCACCGGCGCTCCCGGCAGTCGTGTCCGCATCTCCGACGAAGAGCTCGACGAATGTCTTGTCCGAGATCCCTGCCGGAGGCAGTGGAGCAAGCGGCAAGGCGGGGAACACGCTCAGGATCGCCCGGGGCGCAGGAACGTGCCAGGCGGCAGCGGAGGCGGCGTACGAGAACACGGCACTGCCGCCGAACGACTTCCCGATCGCGACGACCGGCAGGTGCAGTCCACGTACCTGTGCAAAGCCTTTCTGCAAACCGGACTCGAAGGCACGGAGCGCCACAGCGACGGACTCGGCGGCCGAGGTTCGGTACTGCGGGTAGATGACGATCGAGCCGCGCGCACGCAGGTGCGTGAGCCACGGTGCAAAACCGTCGGTCGGCAACGGCGTGCTCCAACCGTGCCCAAAGACGACGATGCTCGTGGGGCGCTCGCGCGGCCACAGCACCCAGCCCGTTCCCGCTCCGGCGCCCAGCCTCTGGACGGGCGGATGCGCGTGCGCGGGAGCAGCGGCGACGCCAAGGAGCACGAGTGCCGCGACGACACCGACGAGCCGAAGCCGCTGTCGCATGAGCACTGACAGTAGCGCCGTCGCAACGGTGACGACAGCCGCGTTGCGGCTGGGCATCGTCACGCCGATGGCGAACGAGAAAACGACCGCCCTCGAGTTCGTCGACCGCGTCCTCGCGGCCTGTACAGGCTTCTCATTCGGCTCGGTGACACTGTTCGTCATCCTCGACAACGTCTCGCGCGACGGCACACGCTCGCTGCTCGAAGCCCACGCGTATGTCCAGCCCGACCTACGCGTGATCTGGGCGCCCGAGTGCCAAGGCGTCGCGGACGCGTACGTACGCGGCTACCGCGAGGCCCTCGCTGCGGACTGCGACTGGATCCTCGAGATCGACGCCGGCTTCAGCCACGATCCGAGCGAGATCGGCTCACTGCTCGCAGCAATGCCCGGCCACGACTGCGTCTTCGGCAGCCGGTTCGCGCAAGGTGCCGCGAACCTCGGAACTCCCTGGCGGCGCACCGTCAGCCGCGGCGGGACGTTCTTGACGAATCTCGTCCTCGGCACCCACCTGACCGATATGACCGGAGGCTTCGAGCTGTTCACGCACGATGCACTCCAACACGTCCTCGACCGAGGTATCAGGTCGCGCGGACCGTTCTTCCAGACCGAGATCAAGGTCCACTGTCGCGGCCTCTCGATCGCGGAGGTGCCGATCCACTACGACTCGTCGAGCCACCACGTCGGTGGCCGTGCGATCGGCGAGGCGCTGTCCAACCTGGGACGGCTGGCCGGGCGGCGCCTCGTGGGCGCCCTATGAGCAGGGCGCTCGTCGTCACGTCGATCGCCCCACCGACACCGGCTCTCGAGCAGCTCGCAGAATCGGCGGCCGGAGCGGGCATGGACTTCATCCTGATCGGCGACGCCTCGAGCCCTCCCGATTTCGAACTGCCGGGCTGTGACTTCTACGGGCTCGAGCGGCAGAGATCACTCGGGCTGGCGACCGCCGACGGCTGCCCCGAACGGCACTACGCGCGCAAGAACGTCGGTTACCTGATCGCAATGGAGCGCGGCGCAGAGACGATCGTCGAGACCGACGACGACACCGACGCCTACGGCGCGTTCTGGCAGCCGCGAGAATCGATCGCGACGGCGGCCGTCGTCCGACCTCCCGGCTGGGTCAACGTCTACGCCTACTTTTCCGATGCGACGATCTGGCCGCGAGGTCTGCCACTCGATGCAGCGCGTCTTGTGCCGCCGGCGCGCGAATCACTGACCACCGAGCCGGTGTGGTGCCCGATTCAACAGGGCCTCGTCGACGGCGACCCCGACGTCGACGCGATCTACCGGCTCGTGCTGGAGCTTCCGTTCCAGTTCATGCCCGGGCCGAGCGTGGCACTCGGGCCTGGTGCCTGGTGCCCGTTCAACAGCCAAAACACGAGTTGGTGGCCCGAGGCCTATCCGCTCATGTACCTGCCGGCGTACTGCTCGTTCCGAATGACCGACATCTGGCGAAGCTTCGTCGCGCAGCGGATAGCCTCGGTGAACGGCTGGAGCGTTCTCTTCCACGAGGCAACCGTCCGACAGCGGCGAAACCCGCATGACCTGCTGCGAGACTTTCGCGACGAGGTGCCCGGTTACCTCGCGAACAGAGAGATCTGTGCGGCCTTGCAGGCGCTCGAGCTCGCGCCCGGGGGCACTCGGGTTGCCGCGAACATGCGCCGTTCGTACGAACTACTGGTGGCCAACGGCTGGGCGGACCCAGAGAGCTCCCGCTTCTCGAGGCATGGCTCGCAGACGTCGCAGCGATCGGCGTCGGCAGAGAGCAAGCGGTGAGCTGAACCTTGTTCGGCCAGCCGTTGCCTGCGACCACCCGAACGCCGTTGATCGCGACACTCGCCGCCCTTGCGACAGCCGCTGTGGTGCTGTTCGTTCTTCCCCCGGGCGGCGATCTCGCAGCGCATCTCTACCAGCGCGGGTTCTTCATCAAGAACGGGTTCGCGTTCTGGAACAACTACTGGTACGCCGGCCGCTACAGCTTCGTCACGTACAGCATCGGGTTCTACCCACTTGCGGCTCTCGTCGGAATCAAGGTCGTCTCGCTTGCCGCGGTTGCCGTCTCGACGACGGTCTTCGCCATCGTCCTCGCCCGCCAGTGGGGCGACGCGGCGCGCTGGCCGATCCGCGCCTTCGCCGTGGTCTGGCCGCTGATCCTGATCTCCGGCGAGTTGCCGTTCCTCGTCGGCATGGCCTGCGCGATCTCCGCGATCCTCGCCGTGCAGGCGCGCCGATTCTGGCTCTTCACACTGCTCGTACTCTCGACGTTGTTGATGAGCCCGCTCGCGCTCCTCTTCCTCGGACTCTTTGCGGGCGGTGCAGCGATCGCGAATCGACGTGCGTGGCGCCGCCTTGCTCGGTTCGCTGTTCCGGTGGCTCTGTGCGCTGCGATCGAGGGGATGCTCGTCCTCCTCTTCCCGTCGAGCGGCCGTTTCCCGTTCTCGCTCGCCGAACTGGTGCCGGTCGTCGCATTTTGTGTCACTGGGCTCGCCGCCACCTGGAGGCTGGAACAGGGGAAGCCGCTCGCCGGATTCTTCGCGCTTTACCTGGTCGCAGTCCTCGTCTCGTTCGCCGTTCCGTCGACGCTCGGCGAGAACGTCGGGCGGCTGCGATACCTCGCGCTCCCGGTCGCGTTGCTGGTCTGCGCGCTCCGGTTCTGGCGGCCGCGCGGTTTGACAGTGCTCGCCCTCGCGCTCGTCGCCTGTTGGAACGTGACTCCACTTGCGTGGAGCCTCGATCACAACGCAGCGGATCCGACAAGTCAGGCCCGGTTCTGGGCGGCGACCGTCGACGCCTTGCGCGGCCGGCTCACCCCTGACTATCGCGTCGAAGTGGTCGACACGACGGGGCACTGGGGCGCCTTTTACCTCGCCCGCGCCGGGATCCCCCTCGCGCGCGGCTGGTACAGGCAGGATGACTTCCCTCAGAACTCGGTCCTGTACGGTCGGCTGACTCCCCGCCGATACCTGGATTGGTTGCGCTCGACCGCCGTGCGGTTCGTCGTCCTCACCGAAGGGCCTCTGGACTACAGCGCACAGAGCGAATCGGCCCTCCTGACGGCCCAGCCGCGCCTCCTGCACAAGGTCGCGCGGCTCAACGGCACGACGATCTTCGAGGTCCCGCGGCCGACGCCTCTGATCCACGGATCGGGATCGGCACACGTGGTCTCACTCGGCCCGATGCAGGCACGCTTCGTCGTCGGGGCGAAAGGCCGCTACCACGTCGCGATCCGCTACTCCCCCTACTGGCGCGCGCTCCCCGGCTGCGTTTCGGAGTCCTCCGGTGGCGACATCACGTTGACAGCGAGGAAGCCCGGAACGATCGAGCTCGATTTCCAGCTTGGACTCCGCCAGTTCCTGGACGTGCTCGACCAGTCCGCGGGGACGCGCTGCTCCAGTTCGCGCTGACGACATCTCCGCGAACCTGTGGTTTTCCCCGCTGGATGTGAGCCCGACGGCTCCGTAGGGTTGCAACTGATGACGCAAGCCGACGAAGGGAAGAGGCGCGACTGGTCGACAGACGCCGTCGGCGGCCTGATCATGATGATCGCCGTCGCGCTTGCGGTCGGGGCGGGTATTGCCGGTTTCTTCCTCGGGCGCGACACCAAACACTCAACGGTGACCACGGCGACTTCGGCGTCGCCGCAGGCATCGGCCACGGTCGACCCGCATGTCGCCGCGGGTGGCCACATCTTCGTCCAGTTCGCCTGCGCGCAATGTCACGGGATGCAGGGCCGCGGCGGCGTCTCTCCTGCAGTGCCCGCGTTGAAGACGATTGGTGCACAGCTCACCGCCGCGCAGTTGCGCCACATCATCAACCACGGGCTCGGCGAGTCCGCGAATCCGAAGCGGCCCTACATGCCCGTTTGGGGGGCCGTCATCTCCGACACGCAGGTGAACGACCTGATCTCGTACATCCGCGCCGGCCTCCCCACCGTTCCGACCGCGACGCCGCCGCAGGTGCCGGAAGGCCAGGGCCAGGCGGTCAAAGGCGCGACGCTCTACGTGACCTATGGCTGCATCAACTGCCACGGCCCGAACGGGCTCGGCGGCGTTCCAAATCCGCTTTCGGCGGACAAGACGATCCCCCCGCTGTCGGGAGGGGATTTCCGGAGCCAGTTCAACACGGACGCCAAGATCGCAGCTGTGGTCAACAGCGGCAGCGTGATCGGCAAGGCACCGATCGTCAGCATGCCGCACTGGGGCGGCATCATCCCACCCGATCGGCTGCAGGCACTCGTCGACTACTTGAAGACGCTCAAGTAGCCGCCGCGCCTCAGGAGTCCTCGTACCAGAAGAAGCCGACCGTTCCCGGGCCGGCGTGCGTGCCGACGACCGGGCCGAGCGCTGTCGCCATCTCGATCACCGCATGCGGGCGAACGTGCTCGACGAGCTCCCGCAGCGCGGCGAGGCGGTCGGGAGCCGCAGCGTGCGCGATCCCGACCTTGAGGCTGCGGCGAGTCCGTCGAGGTCGACCTCGAACAGCTGCCTGAACTCGGCGAACGCCTTCGCGTTGCCACGGACGCGCTTGAGTGGGGATCACCTCCCCGTCGCGAATCGTGAGGATCGGCTTCACGTTCAGCAGGTTCCCCGCGAACGCGGCCGCACGGCCGATCCGGCCCCCGCGTGCGAGGTACTCGAGCGTGTTGACCGTGAACAGGAGCTGATGTTCACGCTGGTAGTGCGCGACGAACTCGTCGATCTCCTCGTCGGTGGTGCCGCGCTCGAGCCGTCGCTGCACGCCGAGCCCGAGCATCGCGATCGCCGCCGATGCCGTTCGCGAATCGATCACACGCACGGCGTCGCCGCCGAGCAGCTCCGCGGCAGATTGAGCGCTCGCAAACGTGCCGGACAGCGTCGACGAGATCTGGATCGAGAGAATCCGCTCGTACCGGCCGGCAAGCTCCTCGAACGTGGCGAGAAAGTCGCCCGGCGTCGGCTGCGACGTGGTCGGCAGCTCCGGATCGGTCTGCAATCGCTCGTAGAAGCGATCGGCCGTCATGTCGACGTAGTCCTTGAAGCTCTCGTCGCCGAACCGCACGTACAGCGGCACGGTCCGGAAGTTCGGGAAGCGCTCCTGTGCGTCGGGAAAGTCGGCGGTGGAGTCGAGGACGACTGCGGTGTTCTCGGCGGTGAGCTTCACTGCCGGGAAGCCTCGCACACGATCTCCACGAGCCGGTCGAAGTCACCGTCCTTCGTGACGACGGCGGCTGCGCCCGCCCGCTCCACCTCGGCGATCTCCTCGGCGGTGACCGACGCCGTCAGGCACACGACCCGCGTCGTCGGATCGGCCTCGAGCACGAGTCGCGTGGCCTCGGCGCCGTTGAGGCCGGGCATGCGGTAGTCCATCAGGACGACGTCCGGCCGCAGCGCGCGAACGACGGGCGGCGCCTCGTCGCCGGTCGCGACGCTCGCGACGACGTCGATCTCGTCACGCAGCCCGAAGAGCAGCTCGAGTGTCTCGCGGAACGTGTCGTTGTCCTCGACGAGGATGACCCGGACCGGTGTCATTCGGCTGCCAGCAGGAGCGGATAGTGCGGCTGGCCCCCCTCGTGCACGTCGAGCTCGAGCTCGGGATACTCGGACTGGATCCGCTCCAGGAGCCCGTCGAGTGGTGGCGGGCTCGTCGCCGGTCAGCAGCGTGACGACGCCCCGCGGCTCGCGCAGCAGCTGCTCGAGCACGGCCTGCGCCACCTCGTCGAACGTCTCGCCGCCGGCAATCGGCTCGCCCTCTGCGAGACCGAGCCACTTGCCCTTGCGCACTGCCACGCCGTTCAGCTGCACGTCGCGCGAGGCGATCGTCACCGCACCGGTCGCGACTCCGTCGGCTGCCTCCTGCAACGCGGCGACGTTCTCGTCGGCGACCCGCGAGCCGTCGAACGCGACGAGCGCCGCCAGACCGGCCTGCAGCGACCTGGTGGGGACGACGCGCGCGACCTTCGACGCGTTCTCGGCGGCATGCTCCGCCGTGAGGATCACGTTGCCGTTGTTCGGCAGCACGATCACCTCGAGACCCGGGGCGTGCTCGATCGCGGCGACGAGATCGGCGGTCGAGGGGTTCATCGTGGGGCCGCCTTCCACGACGACGGCACCGAAGCTCTCGAACAGCGCCCGGTTGCCCGCGCCGGCCGACACGGCGACGACCGCGCAGGCCGCCTGCTCGTCGGGCACGGAATGGAGGAGCCGCTCCTCGCGCTGCTGGGTCTGCGCGTGCATGTTGGCGATCTCGACACCCTCGATCGCACCTCGGGCGATCCCCAGCGACAGTGCACGGCCGGGGTCGTCGGTGTGCACGTGCACCTTGAGAGCGCTGCTGTCGCCGACGACGAGCAGGGAGTCTCCGAGCTGCTCGAGCTTCGATTCGAGCTCGTCGGCGTCGAGCCCCTCGCCCTCGACGACGAAGACCGTGCAGTACCGATAGCGCGAGAGCTCCTGATGGATCGCTTCGAGCCCGAACGTCTCCTCGTGCTCCGGCGGCGGCGCCTGCGCCTCGCCGGTGAGCGCGGCGTGGATGCCGCGCACGATCTCGACGAGGCCTGCTGCGCCCGCATCGACCACCCCCGCCTCCTTGAGCACGGGCAGCAGCTCGCGCGTCTGGGTGACGGTGTCGTCGCCGCGGGCGATGATCCCCGCGAGGTCGGCACCGTGCTCGGCGGCGTCGGCCATCGACCGGATCGCGGTCAGCATCGTCCCCTCGACCGGCTTCTTCACCGCCCGGTAGGCGGCGTCGCTGGCCGAACGGAACGCCCGGGCGAGATCGTCGCTCTCGGCGAGCGACTCGGTCGCGCCGCGAATGATCTGGGACAGGATCACGCCGGAGTTCCCGCGCGCGCCCATCAGCGCCGCGCGCGAGACCTCCCGAGCGAGGCCGGCGCGATCGTCGGGGCCGTCATCGTGGAGTGCCTCCTCGATCGCGCGCACCGTCAGCGTCAGGTTCGTTCCCGTGTCGCCGTCCGGGACCGGGTACACGTTCAGGTCGTCGATCCGGCGCCGGTTCGCCTCGATCGCCGCCCGCGCGCCGTCGACGAGCTCGTGGACCCGCTGCCTCATGCCTTGAGCCTCATGCGCTCTGCCTCACGCGTTCGATGACGACCTCGACCGCTGCCACCTTCAGGCCGGTCGCGCGTGCCACCTCGTAGGCGACCTGCGACCGGACGGTCGAGGCGACCTCGGCCAGGTTGAGCCCGTGAGCGACGACGATGTGCACCTGGATGCGCAGCGAGCTCGCGTCGCCGTCGACGCTGATCCCCTCGCGGCGGAAGATGCGGCCGACGCGCGTGCCGGCGGAGAGGCCGACGACGCCGTAGCACCCGAGCGTCCGTTCGGCGACGATCTCGGCCACCGCCTCACGCGCGATGGTCAGCCGGCCGAGCTCGAGGTCCAGGAAAAGGTCATCCGCCACGGGTTGCGCATTAGACCCCAAATCCCGCCGGGAAGGTTGCTGGGTTTGACCTTTCCGCAGGCGCTGTGCGACGCTCGCCCGCGATGCTCGTACCGGGCGACGATCCCCCGTTTCTGGTCCTGCGGCTCGGCGGTCGCTCCAGGTGAGTTCCCGCTCCGCCTCCGGCAGGGAAACGACCTGATCCGCCGTCTGGAAGGCGCGCCCGGCGGCCAGGCGGAGCTCGTCGCGCGGATCCTCGCGGCCCGCGCAGGACCGTACCCTCAGGAGTTCACGGCCGACCCGGCCGACGAGCCGGCTCTGCTCGCGGCGCTCGAAGCACCGCCGGACCTCGCGCCGGGCAGGCTGGCCGACCTGCGCGAGGCGCTCAGGTCGAAGGCCGGCTAGATCGCCTTAACCACTTTGCCGCCCTTGAGGCAGCGGGTGCACACGTAGGCGCGGGTCGGCGAGCCCTTCAGGAGCACGCGGACCCTCTGGAGGTTCGGATCGAAGCGGCGCTTGGTGGCGACCATCGAGTGCGAACGGTGGTTCCCGAACCCCGGTTTCTTCCCACAGATTGCGCAGATCTTGCTCATCGCGGTCGGCAGTGTAGCGGCTGCAGGGCTATCGCTTCGCGCTCGCCCGGAGCCGGGCGAACAGATCCGCCATCTCGAGCGCCGAGCGGACCGCCTCGGCCGCCTTGTGGATCCGCGCCTCGGCCTGCTCGACGTTGTCGACGGTGAGGACGCCGAACGAGACCGGAACGCCGGTCTCGATCCCGGCCAGCTGCAGTCCAGAGGCGCACTCGGACGCGACGTAGTCGAAGTGCGGCGTATCGCCGCGCACGATCGCGCCGAGCGCCACGATGCACGCGTAGCGACGGGTCTTCGCGAGCGCCATCGCCGCCAGCGGCAGCTCGAAGGCGCCGGGCACCGGCATGACCGTGATCGCGTCCTGCGAGACGCCCGCCTCCACGAGCGCCTCGAGGGCTCCCTGGAGCATCTTGTTGGTGACGCCGCCGTTGAAGCGCGAGACGACGACGCCGACCGAGCGGCGCGTGCCGCGCGGAGTTCCCTCGAGCACCGTGTAGCCGTCCGGAACGTCGACCTCTCCACGCACGTGCTCGACGCTCCCACCGTCCTGCGGCGTGTCCTCGATCACACCGGCGGACTGCGCGGCGGGCCAGCCGGCGAACGGATCGCCGCCTGCCCCGTTCTCCTCGACCGACTCCCCGCTGGGATCCGTGTCCTCGCCGACCGGTGCTCCGTGGATCCGTGTCTCCTCGACCGGCGTTTCCTCGACCGGCGGCTCGTCGTCCACCGGCGGCGTCTCGTCCCTGGGCTGGTCGTCGATCTCGCTCACTCGGCCTCCGGTTCGTATTCGAGGTTCTTCAGATCCTGATGGTGCAGGCGATGACCGAGCTTATCCCGCTTGGTGCTCAGATAGCGCTGGTTTTCGGTATGGGGTGCGACTTCGATCGGCACCTGCTCGACCACGGTCAGGCCGAAGCCGTCGATCCCGGTCATCTTCTTCGGGTTGTTGGTGAGGATGCGCAGCGTGGTGAGGCCGAGGTCGGCGAGGATCTGGTTGCCGATCCCGTAGTCGCGGGCGTCGGCGGGGAAGCCCAGCTCGAGGTTCGCCTCGACGGTGTCGAGCCCCTGCTCCTGCAGCTCGTACGCACGCAGCTTGTTCAGGAGACCGATCCCGCGTCCCTCCTGCGCCATGTAGAGCAGCACGCCGCAGCCCTCCTCCTCGATCTGGGCCAGCGCCTGCTCGAGCTGCTCGCCGCAGTCACAGCGCAGCGAATGGAAGACGTCGCCCGTCAGACACTCGGAGTGGACCCGCACCAGGACGTTCTCGGCGCCGTCGACGTCGCCCTTCACGAGCGCGACGTGGATCTTGCCGTTCAGCTTCTCCCGGAACGCGATCGCCGTGAACTCGCCGAACTCGGTCGGGAGCTGGACGGACGCGCCCCGCTCGACGAGCTTCTCGTGCCGGCGCCGGTACTCGACGAGGTCGGCGACGGTGACCATCTTGAGGCCGTGCCGCTCGCAGTACGGGGCGAGATCGGGCACGCGGGCCATCGTGCCGTCGTCGTTCATGATCTCGCACACCACGCCCGACGGATCGAGCCCGGCCAGCCGGGCGAGATCGACCGCCGCCTCGGTTTGCCCGATCCGCTCGAGGACGCCGCCCGGCTTCGCGCGCAACGGGAACACGTGCCCCGGCTGCACGAGATCGTGCGGGGTCGAGTCGGAATGGATGGCGACCTGGATCGTGTGGCTGCGGTCGGCGGCCGAGATGCCGGTCGTGACGCCGCGACGCGCTTCGACGCTGACCGTGAAGGCGGTGCCGAGCGGCGCCTCGTTGTGCTCGGTCATCGGGCGCAGGCCGAGATGATCGGCGCGCTCCTCCGTCAGGCAGAGGCAGATCAGCCCGCGGGCGTGCGTCGCCATGAAGTTGATCGCATCGGGGGTCGCGAACTGCGCAGCGATCGTGAGGTCGCCCTCGTTCTCGCGGTCGGGATCGTCGACGACGACGACCATCCGGCCCTCGCGGATGTCCTCGATCGCCTCTTCGATCGTCGCGAACGGGGTGGTCACAGCCATGGGCGAAGGCTAGCGGGGGAGCAGCTTCTCGACGTACTTGGCGAGCACATCGGTCTCCAGATTCACGCGATCCTCGGGCTCGAGCGTCCCGAGCGTCGTCGCACCGAGGGTGTGTGGGATCAGCGCGACCGCAAACCCACCCGCGTCGACGGCGGCAACCGTCAGGCTCACGCCCTGCATCGCGATCGATCCCTTCTCGACCACGTAGCGGAGCAGCTCAGGCGTGGCGTCGACCCAGATCCGCTTGCCGTCGCCTTCCGGCTCCACCGAGCGGACGCTGCCGGCGCCGTCGACGTGGCCCTGGACGTAGTGGCCGCCGAGCGCCTCGCCGGCGCGGAGTGCCGGCTCGAGATTGACCCTCGACCCGTGGTCGAGGGTTTCCAGGCTCGTGCGCGCAAGGGTCTCCGGGACCGCGTCGAAGGCGAGCGTGTCGCCCGCGGCCTGCACGACGGTCAGGCAGACACCGTCGATCGCGACCGAGTCGCCGACCTCGGCGCCGACGGTCGTCGCCGGGGCGTCGATCGTGAGGCGAACGCCGTCCGGCCCGCCCTCGCGTGAGACGACGGTCCCGACCTCCCTGATCAGCCCGGTGAACACAGCGCAAACCTAAAGGTGTCTGACACCCCGTGTCAGAGACCGGGTTCTAGTCGCCGTAGACGAGCGTCTCGACCGTCTCGCGGACGAGCACCTCGAGCTGTGCACGCTCGCCGGGAACGGTTGTCGCGAGCTCGGCGAGCAGCTCGTTCACCGCATCGCGGCCGCCGGGAGCCAGCTCGTCGGTGCCGATCTCCTCCAGCCTGCGGCGCAGCTCGTCGTTCCCGAGCTGGCGCGTCAGCCAGTGGCTCAAGTGGGTGACGAGCTGGTCGTCGGCGCGCTGGGAGTCAGGTTTGCTGGACATACGCCTCGAGGA
The DNA here is from genome assembly GCA_963703445.1 of uncultured Thermoleophilia bacterium. Lineage (GTDB taxonomy): Bacteria > Actinomycetota > Thermoleophilia > Gaiellales > Gaiellaceae > PALSA-600. The sequence goes on from CAVPEK010000002.1 coordinate 290,533, forward strand.
GCACGTCGCCGCCAATCCGCCTGGCGGACAGATGCGACAGCGTGCGCGAGGAGGGTAGCGAAGCAGCGAGACGCGGCCCGGCGCCGGCCAGGGTCGGTGCGATGAAGACGAGCAGCTTGTCGACGAGGCCGGCGTGGAGAAACGCCGACGCCAGGGTGGGCCCTCCCTCGAGAAGAAGCGACTGGATGCCTTCGCCCGCGAGCGAGCGCAGCTCGTCTTCGATGGCGCCGGTTCGCAGCTCGAGCTCGATCCCGTCGGGGAGCGGCCCGCGCGAGAAGGCGAGCCGCCGTGGCTGGCCCTTCGGCGTGGGAACGTCGCGGGCGTCGAGCCGCGGCCGGTCGGCTCTCGCCGTCCCGCCGCCGACGGCGACTGCGTCGACCTGCGCACGCAACTCGTGCACGTAACGGCGACCGGCGGGGCCGCTCACCCAGCGCTCGCCCGGCAGCGCGAGGCTGCCGTCGAGCGTCATCGCCGTCTTGTAGATGACGAAGGGCCGTTCGAGCGAGACCCACGTCCGCCACGCTTCGTCAAGGGTGCGCGCCTCCCACGACCCGGCGTCCTCGGCCTCGATGCCGGCGGCGCGGAGCCGCTCCGCCCCGCCGGCCGCCAACCGGTTCGGATCGGGCGCCCCGAACACGACCCGTCCGACGCCCGCCGCGATGATCGCGTCGGCGCACGGCGGCGTCGTGCCGTGGTGCGCGCACGGCTCGAGCGTGACGTACATCGTCGCGCCACGCGCGCGCTCACCGGCTTGCGCGAGGGCGACGATCTCCGCGTGGCGGCCCGCGGTTTCCGTTACGCCCTCACCGACGGTCTCGCCGTCGCGCACGAGCACCGCGCCGACGGTCGGCTTCGGATACGCCCGGTGGTTGGCGTCCCGGGCGAGCTCGATCGCCCGTGCCAGCGTCACGCGACTGCGGAGACCAGGCGGCGGTAGGCCCCCGCGATGTCCTCGTGCCCGAAGATCGACGTCGCGGCGACGAGCAGCGTTGCACCGCAGGCGCGGATCTGCCCGATGTTGTCGTCGGCGACGCCACCGTCCACCTGGATCGGGACGGCGTCGCCGAGCGCATGCCGCAGGCGGCGCACCCGGTCGTACGTCGCTTCCATGAACTGCTGGCCCGAGTAACCCGGATGGATCCCCATGCAGAGCACGAGGTCGGCGTCGGCGCTCACCGCGGCGACAGCTTCCGGCTCACTTTCCGGGCTGAAGGCGACCCCGGCCTGCAGCCCGTGCTCGCGCGCTGCGCGGATCGTGGCGGCGACGTCGCTCACCGCCTCGTAGTGGAACGTGACGCTGTCGCCGCCCGCTGCCGCGACAGGCTCGAAGTACTTGGCGGGGCTCTCGACCATCAGATGCACGTCGATCGCACCCCCGTCGCGGTGGATCAGCGGCGCGATCGACCCGAGCACGATCGGGCCCATCGTGATCGGCTCGACGAAGTGACCGTCGCCGACGTCGAAGTGGAAGATGCGGCAGTCGGCCTCGAGCAGCTGTTCGATCTGGTGACCGAGGTTGGCGAAGTCCGCCCCGTAGAGCGACGGCTCGACCTCGATCGTCCGGATCCAATCCCGCCAGGCCACCCCTTCGATCCTACGGTTTCAACCGCGCGATGAAGAACCCGCTCGTCCGGTCGCGATGCGGGAGCGTCAGGAGGAACTCGGGGCGGGTCGGGTGCGCGTACTGCGGCCACTCGGCATCGAGCGGTATCGGTTCGAGCCCGGAGGCATCGACGACGGCCTCGTTCTCGTCCGCGTTCATCGTGCACACCGAATAGACGATCGTCCCGCCGGGCCTCGTGCGGGCGGCGGCGGCCCGGAGCAGCTCGAGCTGGAGCTCGGGCAACGGCCTCGCGCGCCACCGCAGGTCGGGGCGACGGGCCAGCACGCCGAGGCCCGAACAGGGCGCATCGACAAGCGTCCGGTCGAAGCCGCTCTCGTCGAGCTCGCGCGCGTCGGCCGTGACGACGCGAACGTTCGGACCGACGTTCTTCGACAGCGCCTGCGCACGGCCGGGATGGATCTCGACCGCGGTCACGTTCCCGGCGAGCATCATCGTCTTGCCGCCCGGCGCGGCGCACAGGTCGAGAATGCGCTCTCCTTCCTGCGAGCCGACGACGAGCGCCGCGAGCTGCGAGGCGCGGCTCATCGGTCGCATGCGCGCGATGTCGACCGTCTCGACGATGTAGGCCCCGGGCACATCGGTCTCTTCGCCCACGGGCTCCGCCGAGCGAACCTCGAGCCCCGGCGGCTCGTTCTGGGCGCGCATCAGATCGAGGGCGACCTCGCGCCCGAAGTCGCGCGTCCAGACCTCGGCGATCCAGTCCGGGTAGGAGTGCTTGAGCGGCCCCTCCGGGAGCGAGGCCACGAGCCCCTGCAGGCCGTGCGCAAGTTTGCGCATGACGGCGTTCGTGAACGGCACCGCACGCTCGAGGCGCGCGGCCCGTACGAGCTCGACGGTGTCGTCGCCGACCGCATGGTCGGCCTGGTCGGTGAATGCGAGCTGGTAGGCGCCGAGCCGTAGGGCGGCGCGCACCGGCGCATCGAGCTTGCGCACCGGCCGCTTGCCGAGCTGCTCGATCCCGAAGTCGAGTGTCCTCGCCATCTGCACCGTTCCGTAGGCGAGCCGCTGCGCGAGCGCCCGGTCGCGTGCGATCGAGGTCTGCGACGGCCGAGGCGAGAGCACGATCCGCGTACGCCTCCTCTTCGAACACGCGGCGCACGACCTCGAACGCGGCCTTTCGCGCCGGCGCGATCACTTCACGCCGCGCAAGAACTCGTCGTAGCTCATCCTGCCGCGCCCCTCCGGCTGCACGAGCTCGGGAACGAAGCCGCCGCCCTCGAGCCGCGCCCGCCAGATCGTCACTCGCCGCCCATGCAGCATCGCCCACGCGCCGATGTGCGGCGACAGCGCCCGCACGCGACGCCAGCTGTCGAGCGCATCGTCGAGGTTCAGCTCGCGGTCGACGGGCGTGATCTTCTCGGCATAGGTCGCTCCGTCCTCCGGTTGCGGCCGAAACGATGGCAACTCGAGAACCGGCCCGAGCAGGCGCGCGGCAAGCTCGGCCGAGCGCTCGAAGACGCCCCCGGCATCGAGGTCGCCGACCGGGAACGACTCCTGCGCGGCGATCGGGCCGGCGTCGAGTGCCTCGACGGTCTCGTGGATCGTCACCCCGGTCTCGGTGTCGCCCGCGAGGATCGCGCGCTCGACAGGCGCAGCACCGCGCCAGCGAGGCAAAAGAGACGGGTGGACGTTCAGCCAAAGCGTGAGGGCGAGCAGCCGGGGCGGGATGTAGAGCCCGTAGGCGCAGACGACGACCCGGTCCACGTCGCCCGGCAGCTCCGGCTTCTCCGGTTGGTGGACGGGGATGCCGAGCTCGAGCGCGACGTCTTTCGCGGGAGGCGCCGCGAGCTTGCGGCCGCGGCCGCTGGGCGCATCCGGGCGCGTGAGCAGCCAGGCGACATCGTGGCTCTCGGCGAGGCGCTCGAGCACGTCGGCGCCGAGCGGCGCCGTCGCGGCGATCCCGATGCGCATCAGCGCAGGACGGCGCGGGGCCGCAACGTCGAGAGCGCCTCTTTGCGGTGCTCGTCGTCGGTGCGGTCGATGATGAGCACGCCGTCGAGGTGGTCGAGCTCGTGCTGCACGACGCGGGAGCCGTACTCGTCGAGCTCCCAGCGAACGTCGTTTCCTTCGGCGTCCTTGCCCTCGAGGGTCACCGTGACCGACCGCTCGACCGGCACACGGACGCCCTGGAGCGAGAGGCAGCCTTCCTCGTCGATCTCCTGCTCGTCCGCGCGCTGGACGATCACCGGGTTGACGACCACGCGCGGTCCATCCTCGTCGGGCTCGAAGACGAAGAGGCGGCGCAGCACGCCGACCTGCGTCGCGGCGAGCCCGACGCCCTGCGCCTCGTGCATCAGGGTGGTCATGCGCTCGACCAGCCGGAGCAGGTCGGCGTCGAAGTCGACCACCTCGTGCGCGACGAGCCTCAGTGCGGGATCGCCGTACTGGCGGATCTGGCCGAGCGCGAAACGGCGGCGTGCTTCAGCCTCCGCCTCGGCCCGCGCATCCTCGGCGGACTCACCGTCGTGGTCGTGGTCATGATCGTGCTCATGGTCGTGGTCGTGCTCGCTCACGGCGACGCAGTGTAGGGGAAGCGCTCGAGGATCCAGGACTCGTCGAGCGGGTCGCGCCTGTAGGAGCGCCCGCCGACCTTCACGTAGTCACGCGTTCTCGGGTCCATCGGGAGGCGTGCCTCGACCGGATACCAGCGGTTGTGCCGCTCGATCAGGTCGTTCACCTCGCTGAAGTTCCAGCGCTCGACGATCTTCCGCCACGCGGCCGGGTCGGAGCCGTGCTCGGCGTAGGCGTCCGCGAGAAGTCTCTCCTGGCGCTCGGTCTCGTCGTCGATCTGCTTCAGCCGCTGCATGAACGGGAGCGGCCCGCCGAGGGAGGCGAAGTGGCGGTCTGCCTCGATGCGGAAGCGGCGGATCCGACGCGGCAACGGGCGCCCGACGAGCGGGTTCAGGTCCTGCTGCGCCTCGAGGCGCCGCCGTTCGGCCTGCGACGGTGGCGTCACGTCGCGGATCCCCCACTCGCCGATGATGTCCTCGGGCCGCTGCTTCACGACCCCGCCATGGTGCCGCAGACAGACCGTCTGCAGCAGACGTGTCGGTTCAGGAGCGTCAGAGCGACTGGGGGTCGACGTCGACGACCGCGGTCAGCTTCGCCTTGCGCATGTTCGGCGCGGCCGCGGCGAGCAGCCGCGCCGCCTGCGACGCGATGCGGCGCGGGATGCGACGTCTTCGCGACGAGCTGGCCTCGGTACTTGCCCCGAAGTCGCAGGAGCGCCGCAGGCCCGAGCAGGTCGGCGCCGGTGATCCCCACCTTCAGCTCCTCGAGCGCGCGCATGACCGGATCGGGCTCCGGCCCCGCCACGACGATCCGCACGAGATGCGAGAACGGCGGATAGCCGAGCTCCTTGCGCCGTTCGAGCTCCTCCGTGAGGAACCGCGCGACGTCGTGACGCGCGGCGTAGACGATCGGTCGCGCATCAGGCTGGAACGACTGCACGAGCACCCGCCCGGGTGCGTCTCGGCCGCTGCGCCCGGCGAGCTGCGTGATCAGCTGAAAGGTTCGCTCCTCCGCCCGAAAGTCGGGCATCCCGAGCCCCGTGTCCGCATCGACGACTGCGGCGAGCTCGACCCCGGCGAAGTGGTGGCCCTTGGCCACCATCTGCGTGCCGAGCAGCACCGCGCCGCTCGCATCCCGGAACCGCGCCAGCGACTTCGCGAGCTGCTCCGGCTTCGCAACCGCGTCGGCGTCGAGCCTGATCAGCTCGAGCTCCGGCAGTTCGCGCTCGAGCTCACGTTCGAGCTTCTGCGTCCCGGCGCCCAACCGAGCGATCTCCGGCGACCCGCACGCCTCACACGTCGACGGCGCCTGACGCTCGAAGCCGCAGTGGTGACAGCGAAGCGACGTGTCGCCGTGCAGGACGAGTGACACGTCGCAGTTCGGGCACCGGATCGTCGTTCCGCACGCGCGACAGTGGAGCGCCGGCGCAACTCCGCGGCGGTTCAGAAGCAGGATTGCCTTGCCGCGACGCTCGGCCACACCGCGCAACGCACGCAGGAGCGGCGCCGACAGCGGATAGCCGGCCTCGCGCCGCAGATCGATCACCTGCACGGGCGGGAGGTCGGCACCGAGCCGCCCGCCGAGCTCGAGGTGCTCGAGCGCCGCCCAGCTCTCCGGGCGCGGTGTTGCGGAGCCGAAGACCGCTACCGCGCCTTCGAGAGCGGCTCGCTTCGCTGCGACCGTTCGCGCGTCGTAACGTGGATCGGAGTCCTGCTTGTACGACGGGTCGTGCTCCTCGTCGACGACGATCAGCCCGAGCCCGCGGATCGGCGCGAAGATCGCGGAGCGGGCGCCGACGACGATGCGCGCCTCGCCGCTTGCGATCCGCGCACGCTCGTCGCGGCGCTCTGCGTCGGTGAGCGCCGAGTGGAGAATCGCCACCCGGTCGCCGAAGCGGGCACGCACCCGGCCGACCGTCTGAGGGGCGAGCGCGATCTCGGGCACGAGAACGATCGCCCCGAATCCGCGCTCGAGCATCGAGGCGCACGCCTGCAGGTACACCTCGGTCTTCCCGGAGCCCGTCGCGCCGTAGAGCAGGTAGTTCCCGTCGCCGTTCACGATCCGCTCGACTGCCGCGATCTGCGAGTCGGAGAGCTGCAGCGGCTCGGCCTCCCCGGTCAGGGCCTGCCGCTCCGCCGGAGGCGCCTGCTCCTTGCGCCGTTTCGGGGTCTCGGGCGCGACGAGGGCGAGCGCGCGCGCCGGCGTCGAGCCGTAGTAGTCGGCGATCCAGAGCGCGAGCTCGACGAGCGTCGCGGGGATCTCGCCGGTCACCGACTCGATCGGCCTCGCGTCGACTCCGTCCGGTGCCGCCTCGTGCAGCGAGACCACGATCCCGCGCGCGCGCGAGCGGCCGAACGGGACACGGACGATCGCGCCGACCTCGACGTCTTCGGGCACCTCGTAGGTGAACTCCCGCGCAACGGCACGCGCGGTGACGAGCGGATAGACCGATGCGTACGGCACTACGCCGGCTGCTCTTCGGCCCGGGCATTCGAGCGAAGACGCTTGAACGACAGCGTCCTGGCCATCAGCCCGATCGCGATCAGGCCCAGGAGGACGTTCACGACGACGAGCGTGATGTTCATGCCGACGCTGAACGCGAGCAGCAGTGTGTGCGAGACGCCCTGGCCGCGGAACAGGAACTCGGTGAGCCCCTGCTTCGTGCCCGCGCCGCCCGGCGTCGCGGGGAAGAGCGTGGCAAGCGAGTCCACGACCTGCGCGAGCAGTGCGTTGTGGAGATTCGCTGTCACCCGGAACGCCTTGAGGAAGAAGTAGAGCGAGAGGATGCGGAAGCCCCAGGAGATCGCCTGCGGGAGCAGCACGCCGAAGACGAGCCGGCGACGCTGCCCGAGGATCGCGAAGCCCTGCCGGACGCGAGTCCGGAACTCGTCGTACCGGCGACGCGCCCAGATGAACCCGATCACCGCGGCCACCAGGAGGACGGCGAGCGCGATCTCCGTGGGACGCTCATGGCGCAGGAAGAACTTCCAGTCGACCGTGGGAATCCGGGAGTAGAGCTGGTGTGTCGGCAGCACACCGATCGCCAGCGCCCAGATGATCAGCGCGCCCGCAGTCACGAAATCGAAGAGCGTCTCGACGAGCAGCGTCGGGGCGAGCGTCACATAGGTCGAGCCGGGAAGCCGATGCTTGACGAGGTACATCTTGACGATGTCGCCCCCGCGGGCGGGAACGATCGAGTTGACGCCGACACCTGCGAGATAGGCACCGAGTGCCGTGCGGTACCTCAGCCGCTGGCCGGGATAGGCAGCGCGCACGATCGTGCACCAGGCGGCGGCGCGGAGGAACAGCTTCGCCACGTGGCAGGCGAGGGCGAGCGCGAGGAACTGCCACTGCACCGCCGTCAAGTGGTGGAAGAAGACGTTGACCGCGTGGAGGAAGTGGCCCAAGAGCGCCAGGGTAATCCAGGCCCCGGCGGCGGCCGCCCGGCCCCGGCGAGCGCGGTGCCCCGGGGTTTCGCACTACGATCAGGACGATGGCTGCCGGTCACGGAACCGACGAGTACCTCGAGACGATCTATTTCCTCGCGTTCCCGATCGGCGAGTACCGGCCGGACACGTCGGGGTCGTCCCAGACGATCGCCTCCCGGGTCGCCGAGATGCTCGGCGTCTCACGCGCGTCCGCAGGCGAGATGTTGAAGCGCCTCGAGGCAGACGGCCTCGTCGAGCGCGGCGAGCACAAGGAGGCCATCCTCACGCCCGCCGGCGCAGAACGGGCGCGCAAGGTCGTTCGCAAGCATCGGATCATCGAGCGGCTGCTGACGGATTTCATGGGCTACACGGCTGCGGAAGCGCACGTGCACGCCGACGAGCTCGGCGGGACGTTCACCGACGACATGGTCGAGCGGATCGAGGTGAAGCTCGGTTATCCGGACCGCTGCCCGCACGGCTGGCCGGTCGACCCGGACTTCGAGCAGGCGGAGAACCGTGAGCTCGAGCCGCTGTCGGCTCTCGATCCGGGTGCGCAGGCGACGATCGTCCGGCTCGCCGAGCACGACGGCGACCTCCTGCACTGGTTCTACGACGAGGGCCTGACGCCGGGGACCACCGTCGAGCTGCGCGCCGCCGAGCCCGCCGCGGGTCAGTTCCGCGTCGCGGTCAACGGCAGCGAAAAGGGAATCGGCGAGAAAGCCGCAGGCGGGCTGTTCGTCAAGCGCGTCTGACGCGGAATCTGATTCGGCGCAGCCGAACCAGATTCCCGAGTCTCTGACCAGACCGGAAACTCGCGAACCTGGTTCGCCTGCGGCGAATCAGGTTCGGACGGCCGCAGCTGCGACGTCGAGGGCCGACGAAGAGCCGTCGCGGGTCAGAGCCGCACGCGGGCCGTTCGTCAAACGCGTCTGGCAGCGGAATCTGATTCGGCGCAGCCGAACCAGATTCCCGAGTCTCTGACCAGACCGGAAACTCGCGAACCTGGTTCGCCTGCGGCGAATCAGGTTCGGACGGCGGCAGCCGCAACGTCGAGGGCCGACGAAGAGCCGGTCGCAGGTCAGAGCCGCACGCGGGCCGTTCGTCAAAACGCGTCTGACAGGGAATCTGATTCGGCGCAGCCGAACCAGATTCCCGAGTCTCTGACCAGACCCGAAACTCGCGAACCTGGTTCGCCTGCGGCGAATCAGGTTCGGACGGCGGCAGCTGCGAGGCCCGCGGCCTCGCGGAGCGCGTCGGCCTTGTCGGTGCGCTCCCACGAGAAGTCGTGGTCGTCGCGGCCGAAGTGGCCGTACGCAGCGGTCTTCTGGTAGATCGGGCGCCGCAGGTCGAGGTCGCGCAGGATCGCGGCGGGACGCAGGTCGAAGTGCTCCTTGACGAGCTCCTCGATGCGCGCCACACCGAGCTTCTCGGTGCCGAACGTCTCGACGAGGATCGAGAACGGGTGCGCCACCCCGATCGCGTACGCCACCTGGATCTGGCAGCGGTCTGCGAGGCCCGCAGCGACGACGTTCTTCGCGACGTACCGGGCCGCGTAGGCGGCCGACCGGTCGACCTTCGTCGGATCCTTGCCCGAGAACGCACCGCCGCCGTGCGGCGCGGCGCCGCCGTAGGTGTCGACGATGATCTTCCGCCCGGTCAGGCCCGTGTCGCCCATCGGCCCGCCGATCACGAACTTGCCGGTCGGGTTCACGAAGACGAACGTCGGATCGTCGAGGCTCTTCTCGTCGTAGAGATCGGGCGGCAGGATCGGGCGCAGCACATGCTCGATCAGATCGGGCTTGATCATCGTCTCCGGATCGAGCCCCTCGCGGTGCTGGGTCGAGATCAGGACGCGCTCGACCTCCACCGGCGTCTGGTGCCCGTCCGCGTCGACCTCGTATCGAATCGAGACCTGCGCCTTGCCGTCCGGCCGCAGATACGGGAGCACGTCCGACTTGCGCACCTCGGCCAGCCGTCTGGCGATGCGGTGCGCGAGCATGATCGGCAGAGGCATCAGCTCGCGCGTCTCGTTGGACGCGTAGCCGAACATCATGCCCTGGTCGCCCGCACCGACCTTGTCGAGCGGATCGTCGTCGTTCGGGTCGTGCTGCAACTCGTACGCGTTGTCGACGCCCTGCGCGATGTCGGGTGACTGTTCGTCGAGCGTCACGATCACGCCGCAGGTATCTGCATCGAAGCCGTACTTGGCCCGCGTGTAACCGATGTCCTTCACCGTCTCGCGGACGATGCGCGGAATGTCGATGTACTCCTCGGTCGTCATCTCGCCCGCCACGACGACGAGACCCGTCGTGATCAGCGTCTCGCAGGCAACCCGGCTCAGCGGGTCGTTGGCGAGTGCGGCATCGAGGACCGCATCGGAGATCTGATCCGCGATCTTGTCAGGGTGTCCCTCGGTGACCGACTCCGAGGTGAAGAGAAAGCTCCGCTCCGCCATGGCCGGGAAGCGTAGCTATTCCTCCGTCGGGCGTCGGCCCATGAGCGCGCCGGCCAGTTCGTCCAGCGGCATGCCCTCGAGCACAGAGCACACGCCTTCGGTGATCGGCAGCTCCACGCCGATGCGGCGCGACAGATCTCGCAGCACCGGCGCGGTGGTCAGCCCTTCGACGACCTGGCCGATCTGGGCTCTGGCCTCGTCGGGGGTCGCGCCTCGCGCGATCAGCTCTCCGGCGCGACGGTTGCGACCGAGCGGGTGGAAGCACGTCGCGATCAGATCCCCCATGCCGGCGAGCCCCGAGAACGTCTCCGGCTCGGCCCCGCAGGCCTCCCCGAGCCGCGCCATCTCGACGAGGCCCCGGGTGATGAGTGCCGACTTCGCGTTGTCGCCGAGGCCGAGCCCGTCGACGGCGCCCGCAGAGAGGGCGATCACGTTCTTCGCCGCGCCGCAGAGCTCGACCCCGACCACGTCACCGTTGACGTAGACGCGGAACGTCCCCGAGTTGACCGCGTCCTGCAAGCGCAGCGCGAGCGCCTCGTCCTCGGATGCGATCACGGCTGCGCCGGGCAGGCGCGCCACGACCTCGTCCGCCATGTTCGGCCCCGAGAGCACCGCCACCGAGCGTCCCTGGACCAGGGTCGAGAGCCGGTTGCCGGTCGCCGGATCGAGGCCCTTGACGAGGCTGAGGACCGGCGCATCCCCGCGAACATGTGCCAGCACCTCGCCGAACGCACTGCTCGGGACCGCGATGACGACCACGTCGGCCTCCTCGTACGGCGCGTTGTCGAGCGTCACGCGCGTCGCGACGAACACGTCGTGCCCGCGCTCGCGAAGCAGGCCGCTGAACCCCTGCCCCCACGCTCCTGCTCCGACGACGACGAATCTCACGTGAGCAAGCTCACGACCGTTCGCGGAAGTCGACCACCACCGGCACGCCTTCGAGGTTGAAGCGCTCGCGGAGCTGGTTCTCCACCCAGTACGCGTAGTCGCGCGTGACGAGACCGGGATCGTTGACGGTGAACCGGAAGCGCGGCGGCCTCGTCGTCACCTGCGCGCCGTAGAGCAGATTCAGGCGACGGACGCCCTTGGACGGCGCCTGCCGCATCTCCTTGAGCTCGGCGATGAACTTGTTCAGCTCCGCCGTCGGGACGCGCGAGACGAACCGGTCGTAGAGCTCCTCCACCTTGCCGAGCAGGCGCGAGACGCCGCGGCCCGTCAGCGACGAGATCGTGATGAAGTCGGGCCGCTGCCGCAGCCGGCGTGCGAGCTCGGGGCGCACGTCTTCGATCGTGATCTCCGAGATGTCCCACTTCGAGAGGACGATCAACGTCGCGCAGTGCGCTTTGCGCGCGACCTCGACCGCGGTGATGTCGCCCTCGACGATGCCCTCGCTCGCGTCGATCAGGACGAGCGCGACATCGGCTCTTCCCGCAGCGTCGAGCGCGCGCAGCTCCGAGTAGTAGTCGATTCCCTGGCGCTGCTTGCGCTTTCGCCGCAGACCGGCGGTGTCGATCAGCTGGAACGTCCGTCCTTCGTGCTCGATCACCGTGTCGATCGTGTCGCGGGTCGTGCCCGGGACCTCGGAGACGATCGTGCGCTCCGAGCCCACGAGCTTGTTGTAGAGCGACGACTTGCCGACGTTCGGCCGGCCGAGAATGGCGACCCGAATCGCGTCCTCCTCGACGGTTCGTGTCGATTCGCCCGGCAGCAGATCGAGGATCTCGTCGAGCAGGTCGCCGGTGTTCGAGCCGTGCAGCGCGGAGATCGGGAACGGCTCGCCGAAGCCGAGACGGTGGAACTCGTACGCAAGGCTCTCCTGGGACGGGTCGTCGATCTTGTTCGCCAGCACGAGGACGTTCTTCTTCGCCTCGCGCAGGATCTGCGCGAGCTCCTCGTCACCGGGCGTGACCCCGGCGCGGGCATCGACGACGAAGAGGACGAGGTCGGCCTCCTTGATCGCGGCGCGCGCCTGCAGCGCGATCTGCTTCGTGATCGGGCTCGGATCGGCGATGTCGACGCCGCCGGTGTCGATCAGCAGGAAGCTGCGCCCGTTCCATTCACAGACGAGCTCCTTGCGGTCGCGGGTCGTGCCCTGCGTCTCGTGGACGACCGCCTGGCGCGTCGCGGTCAGTCGATTGACGAGCGTCGACTTCCCCACGTTCGGGAACCCGACGATCGCCACCGTGCCCTCCAGCTTGACGGCCGTGCTGCTCATACGGGCGGTGTCGCGTGAGCCGGGCGGCCCCTGGCATGGAGCTCCGCGAGCCAGTCGAAGAGCACGTTGATGCGACGCTCGATCTCGGCGGTCGCCTCCTTGTAGCCGCGGCCGCCCTTGGGCAGCCCCTCGAAGCGCACGGGCTCGCCGAAGGCGATCGAGCACGGAGCGAAGTCGCTGACCTTCCAGAACTGCGTCCCGTAGATCGCGATCGGGACGACGGGGACGCTCTCCTGCACCGCGACCATCGCGGCGCCGGGTTGCGCCTTCCCCGGCCGTCCGAGCTTCAGGCGGGTTCCCTCGACGAACAGGCCCACGACACCGCCCCCGCGTGCCGTCTCCCGCATCAGCCGCACCGCATCACGGTCGGAGGCGCCGCGCCGGACCGCGATCGTGCCGTGCCAGCCGACGAACCGGCCGAGCCCTGGAAATCCGAGCACCTCGGACTTGGCCACGAAACTCGACGTTGCGCGGCGACATCGCGCCGAGGATCGGGATGTCGAGCCAGTGCATGTGATTCGCCGCGTAGACGAGGCCGCCGGTCGCGGGGACGCGTTCGCGTCCGTAGGCGCGCGCCCGCGTCACCCAGCGCGTCGGCCTGCCCATGTAGACCCGCCCGAGGCGCCACGTGGTGTCCTGAAGCGTCAAGACGTTGCCGGTGAACGTACGCGGATCAGTTCCTCGATCCGCGACACGACGTCGTCGACCTCGAGGCCCGTCGTGTCGATCAGCTCCGCGTCCTCGGCGGGCTGCATGCGTACCCGGTCCGACGCGTCGCGGATGCGGAGGTCGGTCGCGAGCGCGTCGGCACCGATGTCGGGACGCTCGGCCTGGCGCCGCGCGGCGCGAATGGCAGGATCGGCGTGGAGGTAGATCTTCACCTCGGCGTCGGGCGCGACGACCGTGCCGATGTCGCGCCCCTCGATGACGACGTTCCCCTGATGACCGAGCACGCGCTGCCGTTCGCGCATCACCTCGCGCACGTCGTGATGGCGTGCGACGACAGGCACCATGCGGTCGATCCGCGACTGCCTGATCGCCGAGGTGACGTCGGTCTCTGCGATGAACACGCGGCCGACGGTGTCGAACGTGACCGGGTTTCTGCGCGCCAGGTCGCCGAGCGCGTCGCCCTCGGCGAGCGGTAGGGCTTCTCGGATGGCGAGCCAGGTCAAGGCGCGATACATCGCCCCGGTGTCGAGGTAGTTGAAGCCGAGCCGCTCCGCGAGCTTGCGGGCAACAGTGCTCTTGCCGGCGCCTGCCGGTCCGTCAATGGCGACAATCATCTGTGGGTGATCTGCTCCAAGAGGTCGTAGAAGCCGGGGAAGGATATCGCCACGGTGTCGGCGCCCTGCACCTCGACGCCGTCCCGGCTCGCCAGCCCTGCAACAGCCCCAAGCATGGCGATCCGGTGGTCTCCGCGGGCGTCGACCTTCCCGCCCTTCGGGCGCGTGGGCACGCCCGTGACCGAGAAGCCCTCATCGTGTCCCTTGATCCGACCGCCGATCGCGCGCAGCGCGTCGACCACGGCGTCGATCCGGTCCGTCTCCTTGTGGCGCAGCTCTCCGGCGCCGTAGACCCAGCTCTCACCGCGGGCCTGCGACGCGAGCAGCGCGAAGAGCGGCAACTCATCGACGAGCAGCGGCACCTCGTTCGAATGGATCGTCGTCGCGGTCAGCTCTGCACCGCGCACCTCGAGGTCGCCGACCTGCTCGGCACCGATGCGCCGACGCTGCAGGATCCCGACCCGGCCCCCCATGCGCTCGAGAACATCGAGGAGCCCCGTGCGGCGCGGGTTGAGGTTCACATCGTGGATCGTGATGCGCGACTCGGGGATCAGCGTGGCCGCCGCGATGAACGGCGCTGCCGAGGAGAAGTCACCAGGCACGTCGACGGCACCGAGCCGCAGGCGCTCGGACGGGTCGACGCTGACCGAGGTCGGCCGGACGGTCACCCGCGCGCCCGCATCCCGCAGCATCAGCTCGGTGTGGTCGCGAGTCGGTGCGGGCTCGATGACGGTCGTCTTGCCCGTGGCGCCGAGGCCTGCGAGCAGGACGGCGGACTTGACCTGGGCGCTCGCGACCGGCAGCTCGTAGTCGATCGCCTCGAGCGGCGAACCGGTCACCGTCAGCGGCAGATGCCCGTCCGTGGTCTCGATCCGGGCACCCATCCGCCGCAGCGGCTCGGCGACGCGCTCCATCGGGCGGGCCGAGAGCGACTCGTCGCCCGTCAGGGTGAAGCTGCCGTCCTGGAACGCGAGCAGCCCGACGATCAGCCGCGCCAGGGTGCCGGCGTTGCCGCAGTCGATCGACGCAGACTGCAGCCCGCGCAGACCGAGGCCGTGCACCACGAGCTGGTCGCCGTCGTCGTCCACCTGTGCGCCGAGCGACCGCACCGCGGCGAGCGTCGAGAGGGTGTCGCCCGAGCGTCCGAAACCGCGCACGACGGTTTCGCCGTCCGAGACGGCTCCGAGGAGCAGCGCCCGGTGCGAGATCGACTTGTCGCCGGGCACCGCGAAATGCCCTTCGAGCCGAACGGCAGGCTCAACTCTCATCGATGACCGCCGAGATCACGACGCTGTAGCCCTGCGACTCGAGCATCGTCGCCGCGCGTTGTGCTTCGCCCTCGCCTTCGACGAGCAGCGTCAGCGTCCCGCCGCGTTCGGGCGAGACGTGATGGAGCTCGAAGTCCTCGATGTTGATCCGTTCCGCGCCCAGAGCCTGCGTGATGCCTGCGAGCACGCCCGGACGGTCGGGGACGTGCACGCGGAGCCGCTGCAGCGACCCGGGATCCGGATACTCGCGCTCGAGCATGCGCCGCCGGTTGCCCGACGCCTCGCCGATCCAGCGGGCCAGGAAGCCCGCATCGCCTTGTTCGAGCGCGGCCTCGACCTGCTCGATCAGGCGCCGCTGCTCGGCGAGCGCTCCGCGGATCGCACCGGCGTTGTCGAGGAAGATGTCGATCCAGATGCGCGGGTTCGCACCCGCGATGCGCGTCATGTCGCGCAGGGAGCCGCCGGCATGCGCGAGCGGCTCGTGCCCGTCGACCCGTGACGCGCCGGTCTGGTTCGCGACGATGTTCGCGAGGACGTGCGGCACGTGACTCGTCATCGCGACCAGCCGGTCGTGCGCGTCGGCGTCGATCGCCACCGGCGTGGCGCCGACGTCGGAGACGAAGCCGTGGACGACCCTGTGCCGCGCCGGGTCGGTGTGGGCGACCGGCGTCAGGAACCACGTTGCACCCTCGAAGAAGCCGGCAGTCGCGTTCTCGGCGCCGCGGGTCTCGGAGCCGCAGATCGGGTGGCCGCCGACGAAGCGGGGCGAGCCCTCCGCCGCCCGGACGACCGACCCTTTCGTCGAGCCGACGTCGGTCACGGTCGCCTCGCCGCTCGCGGCCAGCACGGCTGCGACCGTTGCAGGAAGCTGGGCGATCGGGACCGCGACCACCGCCAGGTCGACGCCTGCGACGGCCTCCTCGAGGCTCGCGGCTGCCGTGACGGCACCGACATCGACCGCGGCGGCGAGCGCGGCGGGCTCGGCGTCCCAGCCCACGACGTCGTCGCCGCGCCGCTGCGCAGCGAGCGCGACGGAGGCGCCCATGAGCCCCGTGCCGACGATTGCGACCTTCATGCCCCCATTGAACCTGGTCCTTGAATCTGATTCGGCCGAGCCGAGCCAGGCTCACGAGCAACTCAGGAATCTGGTTCGCTCCGCGAATCAGATTCCGACGACCGAACACTTCCCTTGAATCTGATTCGGCGCAGCCGAACCAGATTCACGAGTTCCGCGCCGAGACCACCAACTCGGGAATCTGGTTCGCTGCGCGAATCAGATTCCGGCGACCGATCAACGCGGCGCGCGCATCAACTCGGCGAGGCGGAACGCGAGGTCGAGCGACTGGCGTGCATTCAGCCGCGGGTCGAGCAGGGTCTGGTAGCGCGACGCGAGGTGCTCCTCGAGCACGTCGTCGGCGCCGCCGAGGCATTCGGTGACGTCCTCGCCCGTGAACTCCAGATGCACGCCGCCCGGCCACACGCCGACCTCCCAGCAGGCGTTGAAGAAGCCCTCGAGCTCGCTCATGATCGCGTCGAAACGACGCGTCTTCACCCCGTCGGCCGTGCGGATCCCGTTCCCGTGCATCGGATCGGACGCCCAGAGGATCGGATGCCCTTCGTCCCGCACTGCGCGTAGGAGCGGCGGCAGCAGCTCGCGCACGTGCTCGGCGCCCATGCGCGCGTAGTAGGTCAGGCGGCCCGGCACGCGGAGCGGATTGAGACGCTCGGCGAGCTCGACCACCTCCGCGGGCGTCGCGGCCGGCCCGATCTTGACGCCGATCGGGTTGTGCACCCCGGAGAAGAACTCGACATGGGCGCCGTCGATCTGCCGCGTGCGCTCCCCGATCCAGAGGAGATGTGCGGAGCAGTCGTACCAGTCGCCGGTGATCGAGTCTCTCCTCGTGAGACCTTCCTCGTAGTCGAGCAGCAGTCCCTCGTGGCTCGTGAAGACGTCGACCTCGTGCAACCTCCGCTCGTTCGCGAGGTCGATGCCGCACGCCGCCATGAACGCGAGCGCGCGCTCGATCTCGCCCGCCAGCTGGTCGTAGCGCTGCCCCTCCGGCGATGTCGAGACGAAGTCCTTGTTCCACAGGTGCACCTGCGTGAGGTCGGCGTAGCCGCCCTTCGTGAATGCGCGCAGCAGGTTCAGCGTCGAGGCCGACTGGTTGTAACCCTCGACCATTCGTCGAGGGTCGGGGACGCGCGCCTCGGCAGTGCGCGCGTCGTCGTGGATCATGTGGCCGCGGAA
Organism: uncultured Thermoleophilia bacterium; assembly: GCA_963703445.1. Lineage (GTDB taxonomy): Bacteria > Actinomycetota > Thermoleophilia > Gaiellales > Gaiellaceae > PALSA-600. Next base: position 307,565 of record CAVPEK010000002.1, read on the forward strand.
GCTCGGGATCTGCTCGCCGCCCACCTCCTCGAACGGCTCGGAACGCGGCTTCGTGAACTGGCCGGCGATCCGCCCCACCTTCACCACCGGCAGCGTCGCGCCGTAGGTCAGCACGGCGGACATCTGCAGCATGATCTTCAGCTTCTCGCGGATGCGCATCGTCGAGATCTCGTTGAACGACTCGACGCAGTCGCCGGCCTGGAGCAGGAACGCGCGGCCGTCGATCACCTTGGCGAGGTTGTCCCGCAGCGCCCGCGCCTCGCCGGCGAAGACGAGCGGCGGGCTCGACGTGAGGCGCTCGACGGCGGCCTCCACGGCAGCGCCGTCGGGCCAGTCCGGCTGCTGGAGGGCGGTCCGCTCGCGCCAGGAGCGCGGCGACCAGGTTGAGGGCGTCACCGTCATCGATCCCAGTGTAGTTGCGCTATTTGCTCTATCCTCCGACTGTGATCTTCGCCTCCCGGATCGGTTGGTCATGGCGCCGCGGGCGAGGCGGAGGCTTGCGCTAGAGCCGCCTCGTCCGCTGATTCGACCCGGCGCGACCACGACCCACGAGAGGTGACTTCAATGCGCGTTTTCTCCGGCATCCAACCCACGGGTGCCAAGCACATCGGCAACTTGATCGGCGGCATGCGGCAGTACGTCGCGACCCAGGAAGAGGGCGACGCCTTCTTCTGCATCGTCGACCTGCATTCGATCACCGTCGAGTACGACCCGCGCGACCTGCACGACCGCACGCTCGACCTGGCGGCGCTCCTGTTCGCCGTCGGTCTCGACCCGGACCGCTGCACGCTCTTCCTGCAGAGCCACGTGACGGCGCACCCAGAGGCGGCGTGGCTGCTCTCGGCCGTCACCGGGTTCGGGCAACTCGGCCGTATGACCCAGTTCAAGGAAAAGGGCGAGGGCAAGGAGTTCGTCTCCGCCGGCCTCTTCACCTACCCGGTCCTGATGGCGGGCGACATCCTGCTCTACCAGACCGACATCGTCCCGGTCGGCGACGACCAGCGACAGCACGTCGAGCTCGCCCGCGACGTCGCACAGAGGTTCAACGCCCGCTACGGCGAGACGTTCAAGGTCCCGCGTGGTGTGTTCCCGACGGTCGGCGCGCGGATCATGGACCTGCAAGAGCCGACGAACAAGATGTCGACGACGGGAGGCAACGCGCAGGGCACGGTGCTCCTGCTCGACGAGCCCGACGTGATCCGCAAGAAGTTCAAGACCGCGGTCACCGACTCCGGGCGCGAGATCCGCTACGCCCCGGACGAAAAGCCGGGGGTCTCGAACCTGATCGAGATCCTCTCCGTGGCGACCGGCCTTCCGATCCCCGAGGTCGAACGGTCGTACGACGGCAAGGGCTACGGCGACCTGAAGGGGGACGTCGGCGAGGCCGTCGTGGAGCTCGTCCGCCCGATCCAGGCCGGCTACAACGAGCTGCGCGCCGACGAGATCGAGTTGCGCAGGCTGTTGCAGGTCGGCGCAGAAAAGGCGCGCCAAACCTCCGCAAACACGCTGGAGCAGATGTACGAGCGGATGGGGTTCGTCCGACCGTAAGCCGGGCTCGTTTCGTACCATCGCCGCGTCAGTCACTCGACCGGGGGGTCGATCGCACAGAGCACTGACTGCGGCAACTCCAATTCGTCACGGAACCGTTCGGTTCCGGACACCCCTGTGTCGGGAGCGCCGACGTAGCGTCGGCGCCGCACGATCAAAACGACAGGAGGGAGTGGCATGAAGCTCGGGAAACGTCTTTCGATCGGCGCGGGGCTCGTCGTGATTTGCGCCGCTGTCGCGATCACCGTGGGTGCCGCGACACAGGGCGGCGCGACCGCGGCGATCAACCCGACGCCGTCGTCGAGCTGTCAGCTCGGAAACGGCATCAAGCACGTGATCGAGATCACCTTCGACAACGTCCACTTCAACCGCGACAACCCGAACGTCTTGTCCGACCTGGAGCAGATGCCGGCTCTCGAGAACTTCATCACGAGCCAGGGCACGATGCTGTCGAACAACCACACGCCGCTGATCGCACACACGGCCGACGACAGCATCACCAACTACACCGGCCTGTACGGCGACCGGCACGGACAGCCCATCACGAACTCGTACGAGACGTTCAACACCTCGGGCGTCCCAGTATCGAAGTCGTCGTTCGCGTACTGGACCGGAACGTACGGGCTCGACGCGTTCCCGAACCAGCCGTACTCGCCGCTCGTTCCTGCGGCGGGCCAGCCGCCGAAGACGCCGCCGGCGCCGTGGGTGCCGTTCACGCGTGCCGGCTGCGATGTCGGTGACACCTCGACCGCGAACATGGTGCTCGAGAACGTCAACCCGGACCTGCAGAACGTCTTCGGCGCCAATTCGCCGGAGGTCGCCCAACTGAACGCGGACACCGACTCCTTCAAGGATCAGGAGGTCGCGGACTACCTCGGCCTCGCGGTGCACTGCGCACAGAACGACTCGTTCTGCTCCACCGCCCAGGCGGTCAAGTTCGGGCAGACGACGCCGTCGCCGACGGCCGTCACCGATGCACTGCCGGACGAACCGGGTGGCTACAACAACTTCCAGGCGGTGTTCGGCCAGAAGTACCTGCAGTCGCAGCTCGCGCAGGCGGCCAACTCCGGCGGAAACCGCGTCGTCAACGGCCACACCTACCCGGTCGTGAACAGCGCCGGGAACCTGGTCGACCTGAGCGGCAACCAGATCAACGGCGCGTTCCTGCCGCCGAACACGCCCGGCTTCCCCGGGTTCGGCCCGATCAGCGCGGCGCAGTCGCTCGCGTACATGGCGGACATGCAGGAGGTCGGCGTGCCGATCACCTACGGCTACATCTCGGATGCGCACGAGAAGAAGCCCGGGCAGACGGGCTGCTCGAACGGACGGCACGGCGCAAGGCCCCGGCGACGCCTGCTACAAGGCGAATCTCGCCGCCTACAACACCGCGTTCACGACGTTCTTCCAGCGGCTCGCCGACGACGGAATCAACGCGACGAACACGCTGTTCGTGATCACGGCCGACGAGGGCGACCACTTCGCCGGCGCGAACGTCGGGCCGTTCGCTCACCCCGACGTGCACGGGCACGCCCGCGACGCTCGGGTACACGTGCAGCTACCCGAGCGGGCTGCTCGGCGAACGGCAGGTCTCGATCCACGGCCTGCTGCAGAACCAGCTCGGCAACAGCACCCCGTTCTACAACGAGTCGCAGGGCAACTCGTTCTACATCAACGGCAATCCCGGCCCGAACGACACGGTCACCCGGCAGCTCGAGCGGGACGTCGCGAACGCGAAGGCAAACAACCCGTACGACGGCGACTCGGCCCAGAACATCGCCCAGTACGAGGCCGATCCGACCGTGGAGCAGCTGCTCCACTTCGTCAACGCGGATCCCAACCGGACACCGTCGTTCACGGCGTTCCCGAAGCCCGATTACTTCTTCACGATCGGCGCGACCGACGGATCGTCGCCATGCGCTTCCGGCACGACCGCCGGCAACGCGGCGACGAACTGCACCTCGCTCAACAACGGCTTCGCGTGGGATCACGGCTACTACGCGCCCGAGATCGACACCACGTGGCTCGGGCTGGTTGGTCCCGGAGTCGCCCACAAGGGCATCGACGGCCTCGGGCCGGCCGGCGGCCCGAGCTCGGCCGACGGGTCGAACGCGAACCCACAGCTCGTGACGACGACGGACGCGAAGAACCCCGGCACGTGGGCCGACCACACCGACACCCGACCGACGATCATGGCGCTCGTCGGTCTCAAGGACGACTACGTGACCGACGGCCGCGTGCTGACCGAGGATCTGACGATCTCTCCCGGTCAGACCGGCGACAAGAAGTTCCTGTCGCTGGCCGTCTGTTACAAGCAGCTCAACTCCAGCGTCGGACAGTTCGGAACCGACGTTCTCGTCGCAGACACGGCCGCACTGAAGACCGGGTCGAGCGGCAACGACTCGACCTATCAGTCGGTGGCGGCGAAGATCAAGGCCCTCGGCGCGGAGCGAGACGCTCTCGCCACCTCGATCAAGAACGATCTCTTCAACGCCGAGTTCAACGGCACGTCGATCCCGAACGGCAACTCGAACACGGCGCACTGCAACAACCTCCTGCGGTCGGCTGACAAGCTCGTCGGCAAGTAGGAGGCACTAGACGAACGTCGTCGAGCGAAGTCGCTCGACTTCGAAGGGCTCGAGCTCGCGCCACCGGCCGGGCTCGAGCCCTTCGAGCGTCAGCGGCCCGTAGCGGCTGCGGTGCAGCGAGCGCACGCGGTGCCCCACCGCTTCGAACATTCGTTTGACCTGGCGGTTTCGCCCTTCGTGAATCGTCAGCTCGATTCGAGCTCCCGCAAGGCGACGTACCTGGGCCGGGCTCGTGGATCCGTCGTCGAGCTCCACCCCGCCGCGCAGGCGCTCGAGGTCGGCGTCGCTCGGCTGGGTCCACGTCTCGACCTCGTAGACCTTGTCGACCTCGTACTTCGGATGTGCGAGTCGATGCGCCAGTTCTCCGTCGTTCGTCAGCAGCAGCGCACCGGTCGTGTCGGCGTCGAGCCGGCCGACGGGGACGACGCGGGACGGATGCCGGACGAGATCGACGACCGTGCGACGGCCTTGCGGATCGCTCGCGGTGGTGACGACACCCGCGGGCTTGTAGAGGAGGACGTAGGCGAGACGTTGTTTCGCGAGCGGCCGGCCGTCGAGGCGCACCTCATCCGTCGTCGCAACGAACGTGTTCAGCTGTCCCACTTCACCGTTGACGGTGACGCGCCCGTCCTTGATCAGCTCGTCTGCCTTGCGGCGCGAAGCGACTCCGGCACGCGCGAGCCAGGCGTTGAGGCGCATGGCTCATTGAATCCGATTCGCGCTTGAACTGCCGTCGAACCGATCTCGTCCGCCGTGCGAAGCAGCGCTGACATGACGGCCACAGATGTACCCCTCGACGGTCGTCACGAAAGGAGCAACAGGTGCGCAAGCTCGCATTCGTAAGCCTGGCGGCTGTCGCGGTGGCGGTGCTGGTGGCCGTGGTCGCGACCCGGGGCACAGGCCCCGGAGCCGCCAAGGCATCGAGCCACCGGGAGGCTCCGTTGATCTCGCAGGATCCCACGGCCGACAACACGGATCTCTATGCATTCGTGTCGCCGGACAAGCCGGACACCGCGACGATCATCGCGAACTGGATCCCGGGAGAGGACCCTGCCGCAGGGCCGAACTACTACACGTTCAGCACCTCGGCCAGGTACGACATCTACGTCGACAAGAACGGCGACGGCAAGCCGGACATCGCCTACTACTTCCGGTTCACGAATCTGCCGTCCCAGTTCTTCCTCGGCCAGACACAGCAGCGTTACACCGTCACGAAGGTCGTGAACGGCAAGTCCACGCTCGTCCAGTCGGGGCTCTTGACCCCGCCGGACAACATCGGCCCGCGCTCGACCCCGAACTACCACAGCCTCGCGGTTGCGGGAGTTCATTCGCTGGGCGACGGCTCGACGGTCTTCGCCGGGCAGCGTGACGATCCGTTCTTCGCGGACGTCGGGGCGATCTTCGACCTCGTGGCGATCCGCTACGGGACCGGCGCCACCGGCGGCGGCAAGGACTTCCTCTCGGGCTACGGCGTGCATTCGATCGCGCTGCAGATCCCGAAGTCCGCGCTCGACAACGGCGGCAACCACACGATCGGCGTCTGGGCGGCCACCGACCGCCAGAAGCTGAGCGTGCGCAACGGGAAGATGGTGGGCGACTGGGTCCAGGTCTCGCGCCTGGGCAATCCGCTGATCAACGAGGTCCTCATCCCGACCGACCTCAAGGATCACTGGAACGCCAGCTCGCCGGCTGACGACAAGCAGTTCCTCAAGTACTACACGAACCCGATCCTGGCCACGGTGCTGCAGAAGCTCTATCCGCAGTTCGGGCCGTTCACCGACACCGGCCGCAGCGACCTCGTGCAGGTCCTGCTGACGGGCCTGAAGACGCCCGCGCTCAACTACACCGGGCCGACCCTGGCCGACGAGCTGAGGCTCAACCTGTCGATCCCGCCGACGGCGCCTGACAAGGTCAGCCGCCTGGGCGTGATCGGCGGCGACCTGGCCGGCTATCCGAACGGCCGCCGGCTCGCCGACGACGTGGTCGACATCTCCGAGCGGGTGGTCGGCGGTGCGCTGATCGGTCATTCGTTGCCGCTCGGTGACGGCGTCGACGCCAACGACGTCCCGAACCAGTCCGTGTTCCCCTACGTTGCCGATCCGTTCAGCGGCTTCGACAACACGAAGAGCCCGACGCTCCCGAAGACGGGTTAGTCGTGCGGACTCGGCTTGCAGCGATGGGGGTGGCGGCACTTGCCGCCACCCTCGTCATCCTCTTCGGCGGCGTGTTCCGCCACGAGCGGGTTGCGATCGCGAGCTCGGCCCTGCCGACCGCTGTCGTCGAGCAGCTCCAGCGTGGCTTCGCGACCGGCGATACCGCGGCCCTCGTGACCGGGCTGCAATCCGAGCTGCGGGCCGACCCCGGCAGCGTGAAGACCTGGGGCTCCCTCGGCCTCGCCTACGAGCAACGCGCTCGCGAGACCGGAGACTCCACCTACTACGGCAAGGCTGAGGGCGCCTTGCGGCGCGCCCTCAGCCTCCGCCCGGACGACCTCGTCGCAACCGCGGGCCTCGGACAGCTCGCCCTCTCTCGCCATCGCTTCACCGAGGCGCTCCGGTTGGGCGAGCGCGCCCGCGCGATCTCACCGACGACCGCCGGCGTCTACGGAGTGATCGGCGACGCAGAGATCGAACTGGGCCGCTACGGGCCTGCCTTCCGCGACTTCAACCACATGGCCGCCCTGAAGCCCGATGTCTCCTCGTACTCACGCGTCTCCTACGCACGCGAGCTGATCGGGCGCACCGATGCTGCGGTGCAGGCAATGCAGCTCGCCGTCAGCGCCTCGGTCGGCGAACGGGAAGCAGGCGCCTGGACCCGCGTCCAGCTCGGACTGCTCTATCTGTCGACGGGCCGGCCGAAGCTCGCGGCGATCGAGATGCGGCAAGCGCTGGAGCTCTTCCCCGGTTATGCATTCGGGCTCGACGGCATGGCGCAGACACAGGTGGCCCTCGGCCACGTGACCACCGCCCTTCGCTACGAACAGGAGGCGGTCAACCGGATCCCGCTGCCGCAGTACGTCGGTCTTCTCGGCGACCTCTACCACGCGAGCGGCAACCAGGCTGCTGCGCAACAGCAGTACTCGCTGATCGGCGACATCGAGCGCCTGCTCGCCGCGAACGGCGTGCGCAACGACCTCGACATCGCCCTCTTCGACGTCGACCACGGCATTCGGGTGCAGCATGCCCTCGGGCTGGCGCGCCAGGGCTTCACGTTCCGCCCGAGCGTCTTCGGCGACGACGTGCTGGCCTGGGCGCTCGCGCGCAACGGCTCCTGCGCCGAGGCGCTGCACTATTCCCGCCTGTCGCTACGGCTCGGGACCCGAGACGCCGTCAAGTACTTTCACCGCGGCATGATCGAGCGGTGCCTCGGCCGGAACGACGAGGCGCGCACGTGGTTCAAGCGGGCGCTCGCGCTCAACCCCCACTTCTCCGTCCTCTGGGCGCCGGTTGCGAGGAGGCTCGCATGAAGCGTCTGCTGCTCGTCGTGCTCGTTGCGCTCGCCCTCGCCCCGGTCGCCTCGGCCCATCCGCTGGGCAACTTCACGATCAACCATTTCTCACGGGTCCAGGTCTCCGGCCATCGGATCTATGTGCGCTACGTCGTCGACATGGCGGAGATCCCGACGCTGCAGAAGGTGCCGCTGACGATCAAGGGCCTCGAGCTCCGCGTGAACGGCAGGACCGTTCCGCTGCGTGTGACCCGCACGGCGCTCGCGCATCCTCTCGGTGCTGCAGGACTGCACACGACACGTTTCCAGGCGATCCTCATGGGCCCCGAGATCAACGCTGCTGCGCAGGTCTCCTACCGGGACAACAGTTACCCCGGCCGGATCGGTTGGAAGGAGGTCGTCGTCGGCGCGCACACCGCCTCGACGAGCGACGAACTGCGTGCCTACCCGAAGGACCTGCTCTCGAGCCCGCTCGACATCCACTCGGCCGTCGCGACGCTCTCGCCGACCAACGACCCGCCGCCGACGGTGCTCAGCGGCAAAGCGCTGCGCGCGCCGGATCGGGTCGCTGACTCTGGCTTCGCGAAGCTGATCATCCGTGGCAACCTCTCGTTCCTCGTCATCCTCGCGTCGCTCGCCGTGGCGCTCTTCTGGGGCGCGGCGCACGCCCTCTCGCCGGGGCACGGCAAGACGATCGTCACGGCGTATCTCGTCGGCAGCCGCGGCACGCCCAGGCACGCAGCGCTGCTCGGCCTGATCACGACGGTCACGCACACGATGGGAGTGTTCGCGCTCGGCGCCGTGACGCTGGCGCTCTCGGCGTTCATCGTTCCCGACCGGCTGTATCCGTGGATCAACGTCCTGTCGGGAGCGCTCGTGGTCACGGTCGGGCTCGCGGTGCTGACCGGGCGGTGGCGCTCCGCCCACGCGCATGCGCACGAGCACTCCCACGCGTCCCCGGAGCAGGGTGAGCCGCTCGCCCGCATCCGTCTTTCGAAGAGCGGGGCAGCGCACACGCACGATCACGGCGGTCACCATCATCACCACGAGCCGCCGAAGGACATGCGGAGCCTCGTCGCCGTCGGGATCTCGGGCGGCCTCCTGCCCTGCCCCTCCGCGCTCGTCGTCCTGCTCGCGGCCATCTCGCTCCATCGCGTCGCGTTCGGGATGCTGTTGATCGTCGCCTTCAGCTTCGGTCTCGCGCTCACGATCACGGGGATCGGACTGCTGGCCCTCTTCGCCAAGCGGGCGTTCGGGCGCTTCGACCTGAACGGCGGGCTGATCAGGTTCCTGCCGGCGGTGAGCGCGCTCGTGATCGTCGTCGCGGGCCTCCTCATGACCGTCCGGGCGCTTCCGGAGCTGCACGTCTGATGTTCGGGCTCGACACCTGGCTGACGCACTTCTCGGACGGCAGCACGCTCCTCGTCGTGATCGCCGTCGCGGTGCTCCTCGGGCTTCGGCACGCCAGCGACCCGGACCATCTCGCCGCCGTCACGACGCTGGTCTCCAACGGACGAGGCGGCGCAACCCGGCTGGGGCTCACGTGGGGCCTCGGACACGCCACGTCACTCGTCGTGCTCGGCGTTCCGATCGTCCTCTGGAAGGCGTACCTGCCGCCCAACGTCGAGCAGAGCGCGGAGGTGACGATCGGGCTCGTGATCATGGCGCTCGCGCTCTGGCTGCTCGTCCGCTGGCGCCGGGGAGCGTTCGCCCATGCCCACGACCACACCCATCTGCGGGTCCCGCCGAGGCGCACGCCGTGGCAGGCGTTCGGGATCGGACTGATCCACGGGATCGGAGGCAGCGGCGGCGTCGGGGTGCTCCTGCTCGCGACGATCCACAGCCACGCCGTGGCGCTGCTCGCGCTCGTGCTGTTTGCCGCGTTCACGGCCGTCTCGATGGCGCTGCTGTCGACCGGATTCGGGATGACGCTGTCGCGCCCATCGGTGCAGCGCTCCTTCGCACGCATCGCGCCTGCGCTCGGTCTGCTCAGCCTCGCGTTCGGGGTCTGGTACACGCTGGGAGCGCTGACGATCGCGCCGTACTGGTTCTAGGCCTTCCCAGGGCGAGGAAGACGGCCGCCGCGGCCGAACACGATCTTCATGTCGCGCTTCATCGCCGCCGCCGGACTGACCGCCGTCTTCCTCGGCGTTCTGTTCGCGGTGCTCTTCACGCGGCCCGGGGTGAGCGCAGAGCCCGCCGCCCGGAACAGCGCGCCGGCTCCGGTGAAGCTGTCCTCGACGCTCCCGGCCTGGGTCGCCCCCGGCGTCCGGGTGGCCATCTCGGGGTTCGCGGGCGCGCACCAGATCGTGCGGGCACGGCTCGGAGGCCGCAACATCGCGGTCGTTCGATCGGGGCGGCTCGGCGGCTTCCGGCTCGCGGTGACCGCACCGCGCCCCGGCCGCTACGCCGTGTCGGTGCGCTCGAACGGCGTGGTCGCCCGCGTCGGGACACTGCTCGTGCGTCCGGTGATCCTCGACGCAGTCGGCGACGTGACGACCGGTGAAGAGGTCGGGGCCAGTGTGTCGACGCTCGGGAGCAACTACCCGTGGACGCAGGTCGGCGCGACGCTGCGCGCTGCGGACATCGCGACGGCGAATCTCGAAGGTGCCGTCTCGACGCGCGGCGTGCGCGGTGGCGAACAAGGAATTCCATTTTCGCGGCTCGCCGGCGCTCCTCCGCAGTGCGCACGATGCCGGCGGTCTCGACGTCGTCACCGTGGCGAACAACCATTCGGGCGACTACGGCTCGGTCGCGTTGCTGGACACGATCAGGTACGCCCATGCGGCCGGCCTCGAGACCGTTGGCGGAGGCAGCAACGCCGCCGCTGCGCTGCGCCCGGTGGTCATCAAGGCGGGCGGGCTCCGGATCGGCTTCGTCGGCCTCTCCGACGTCAATCCGTACGGGTTCAACGCGACCGCCGACTCGCCCGGGACGGCCAAGGCCGACCCCGACACCGTCACCGCCGCAGTTCGGGCCGCACGCCGGCAGGCCGATGTCGTCGTCTGCTGGTTCCACTGGGGCACCGAGCTGCATCCCGTCCCGTCGGAGCGCCAGCAGCAGCTCGCGGCAGCGGCGCTCAACGCCGGCGCGCAGGTCGTCCTCGGCGCCCACCCGCACGTGTTCGGCGCCGTCACCTCGCCGACCCGGCATTCGGTCGTGGCGTGGACGCTCGGGAACTTCGTCTTCCCCGCGAACTCGGCGGGCACGACGCGCACCGGGATCCTCATGGTCGCCCTCGACCGCCACGGCGTGCGCGGCTGGCGGGTCGAGCGCGCCACGATCCACGGCTTCCGGCCGCAGCTCGACCGCTGAGCTCGTCCCTGCTGAACCTGATTCGCCGCAGGCGAACCAGGTTCACGAGTTACGGACCGGGCTAGTAGATCGCCGTCGCGAGGCGGCGGCGGTACTGCACGGTCAACGGATGCTCGTGGCCGAGCTCGGCGAACAGTGCGACCATCACCTCGCGCGTACCGTCGGGATCCTCGTCGACGCGACCGAGCAGCAGCTCGAACGCGCGCTCGTAGTCGCCCGCGGCAAGAGCGGCCTGCAGCTCCGGATCGGCGACCGACTCGGCGACCGGCGGCTTCGTCAGCTCCTCGAGGAACGTGTCGATCGCCGCGCGGCCCTGCGCCCCGACGAACTCGGCGACGACGTGACCGTTCCGGAACGCCTTGACGGCGGGGATCCCGCGGATCCCGTACTCGCTCGCGAGCGCCTGATTGCTGTCGACGTCGACCTTGACGAGCGTGACGCCCTGCTCGGCGGCGGCCTCCTCGAGCACCGGCGCGAGCGCCTTGCACGGCCCACACCACTCGGCCCAGAAATCGACCACGACCGGCGCATCCTTCGACGCGTCGATCACCTCGGTCTCGAAGCTCTTCTCCGTCACGTCCACAGTGGGAAGGTAGCGGCAGGTCGAAACTCGCGAATCTGGTTCCGCTGCGCGGAATCAGATTCGTCCCTGGGTTGAATTAGGCCGGGCGCTTCTCGGCGACCGCTTCGAGACGCTCGCGGATCTCGGTCACGTCGGCGCCGAGGTCGTCGACGCGTGGGAGCGCGGCGAGCGACTCGAGCCCGAAGATCCGTTCGAAGAGCGGCGTGGTGCGATAGCGGATCGCGCCGAACTCGTTCTCGCGCCCGCTCTCGCCGATCAGCCCGCGCTCGGCCAGGCCCGCGACGACGCCGTCGACGTTGACGCCGCGGATGCGTGCGATCTCGGGACGGCTCAGCGGCCCGAGGTAGGCGACGATCGCCAGCGTCTCGAGCGCGGCCTGTGACAGGCCCTTCTCGGCAGGCTTCTCGAAGAGACGGGAACAGGCGCTCGGATGCGGCCGCCGACGCGCGAAACGCCCAGCCGCCGGCGACATGCTCGAGCACGATCCCGCTCGTCTCCTCGGAGTAGCGCTCGCCGAGGATCTCCAGCGCCTCCATGACCTGCGAGACGTCGACCTCGGCCGCGGCCGCGAGCTCCTCGGCGGGCAAGGGCTGCGACGCCACGACGAGCAGCGCCTCGACGACTCTCGCAAGAGCCGCGGCGGGCGTGGCCTCGGTGGTGATCAGGCGGAGTGGGCTGTCCACGAGAGACTCCTTTCAGCGTCGGCACGGGAAATCCTTATCGGCGCGAACGGTGCCGCCTGCGCGATCGCGATCTCGTTCTGCTTGCGCAGCTCGAGGAGCGCGAGAAACGCGACCGCCACCTCGACCCGCGAGAGGCCGTGGACCTCCTGGTCGAAGTCGAAGCGGCTCCGGCGGCGGAGCAGCGCGCGCCAGCGATCGACGAACTGCGAGACGGGCGGGAATCGAAGGGCCATGTGCGCCGTCGACGGCTCGGGCGGCTCGATCGAGAGCACGCGCAGCGCAGCGGCGAGCTTGTCCGGGCTCTGCGGTGCCAGCTTGCGCTCGGGCCGCGGCGCGAGCGGCGCCGGGCCGATGCGGAAGTAGAGGTCGCGCCGCTCCTCGAGGCGGCCGCGCAGGAACTGCGCCGCCTCCTTGGCGCGCCGGTACTCGGCGAGGCGCCGCGCGAGCTCTTCGGCCGCCTCCTCCGGCTCGAGCTCGGCGAGCTCGGCCTCCTCCTCCGGGAACATCGCGCGCGCCTTCAGCTCGAGCAGGGCCGAGATGAGGACGAGGAACTCGCCGCACGCGTCGAGGTCGAGCTCGCCACGCTCGGCGAGATGCTCGACGAACGCGATCACGATCTCGGCGAGATCGACTTCCTGCAGCGGCAGCTCCTCGCGCAGCACGAGCGAGAGCAGCAGGTCGAACGGCCCCTCGAACGCGTCGAGGTCCAGCTCGAGTTCACGGACGGCTACCGGCACCGGTTCAAACTAGCGTCCGTGCCGGACGCGGCCCTTCCCTCCCTTGGGGATGGCCATCGCAGGGCGATGCTCCTCTTCCTGGTGCTTGCGGCGGCGCCGCGGCACGGCCGGGCCGCCGAACTGGTGCATGATGAAGTAGGTCGTCGAGCCGCAGAAGAGGATGATCGAGACCCACGCGTTCAGGCGGAGACCCGCGATGTGGTGCGCAGGATCGACGCGCAGGAGCTCCTCGAAGAACCGCCCGAAGCAGTACCACGAGACGTAGAGCGCGAACAGCGCCGGGGGCCTGATCGTGCACCGCTTCGAGACGTAGAGCAGCATCCCGACCCCGACGAAGTCCCAGATCAGCTCGTAGAGGAACGTCGGGTGGAAGGTGGCGCGGTCGAGGTACTGGAGCGGCCGGTGGACGGGCGAGATCTCGAGCCCCCACGGCAGCTTGGTGGGCTTGCCGAAGAGCTCCTGGTTCCACCAGTTGCCGATCCGGCCGATTCCCTGTGCGAGCAGGAGGCCCGGCGCGGCCGCGTCGAGGAACTTCGCGACGTCGTAGCCCGAGCGGCGCACCACCACCGCGCCCGCGATCGCCCCGAGCAGAATGCCGCCCCAGATGCCGAGCCCGCCCTTCCACACCTCGAACACGCCCTGCCACTTCGGGGTCGGCACCTCGTTCCACGAGGTGAGGTCGTGGTAGGCGCGCGCACCGACGACGCCGAACGCCACACCCCACACCGCGACCCGCGTGACGAGATCCCACTCGCCTCCCATCGCCTTCCAGCGGCGGCCGGTCAGCCAGACGCACGCGAGGATCGCGACGAGCAGCGTGAGCCCGTACATGTGCAGCTGCAGCGGGCCGATGTGGACGACGCCCGTGTGGGGCGACGGAATGAAGAAGAGCACGCGCGGACGCTATCCGACCTGGCCCGGTGAAGCCGGGCCGGTGCGTGCGCCGGCCTAGAGCAGGATCGAGGCGGCGAGCTCGGGCGTGCACCCGCGCTGGAGCAACTCGGCCGCGCCGTGCAGGTCGATGTCGGAGCGCGCCGCGAGCTCCGCGGCCACGTCCGGCGGGTAGCCGGCCCGCTCGAGCTCGGAGGAGCGCCAGTGCTCGACGAGCTCCTGCTCGGTCAGCGTTGCATTGGTCTCCGCAGTTTCCATTCCTTGGCCCTCTCCCTTTTCTTCGGTACAACGAGCGCAACGGTTCTCCCCATGTTGGGGGAGATCGAGATTTACGAAATCCAAACGCTCGTCACCCTCCTTCTACCACGGCCGGAACACCAGATCTTCGTCCAGTCGGGGTGGCTAGGGCTAGACTTTTGAGCTAGCCCCGGCCGCACCGACCGCTGCCAGGAGCAGTCGGGGTCGAGCTCCGGCAGCCCATCTGACAGTGCCTACACGTACATCGGCCTCGTGCGCCTGGCCATCGTCCGTGCAAGGATCCGCCCGTGACCGAATCGGTTCGCGAGGCACAACTGAAGAGAACCGACGCCGGCCTCATCCCCCAGGGTGAGGGTTGGTTCGTCCTCAACGCGCGCGACGTCTCGTGGATCAGAAGCGACGAGCGCGGGCAGGACACCGACTTCGAAGGCGGACAGGAGTGGGCTCAGCTCGGCTTCCGCATCCATGTGCTCATGCCCGGCCAGCGGAACGGCACGTACCACCGCGAGCGCGGCCAGGAGGACTTCCTCGTCGTTGCCGGAGAGTGCCTGCTCGTGATCGAGGGTGAGGAGCGCCGCCTGAAGGCATGGGACTTCGTCCACTGCCCACCGTGGACGCACCACGTCTTCGTCGGAGCCGGTGAGGGGCCGTGCGTCATCGTCATGACCGGCAGCCGGGCGGACGGCTTCGAGGTGGTCTATCCCGTGAACGAGGTGGCGGCGAAGTATGACGCGAGCGTGCTCGAGGAGACGTCGAAACCGGCCGAGGCGTACGCCCGCTTCGGGCCGGAGGAGCGGTCGGCGTACCGTGAGGGCTGGCTGCCGTGACGTTCGTCCCGTCGCCTGGGCGGTCGGGAATCAGCCGTGAGGCAAGCGGGTCAGCGGCCGATGCGGTAGCGAACGTGCGTCGCACGCGGCGAGTGGATCACCTCGACCGGCTGTAGGCCGGGGTCTTGCACTCCGTCGAACAGGCGCTCGCCGGAGCCGAGCAGAACGGGAGCGATGTCGAGCATGAGCTCGTCGATCACGCCCGCCGCGAACGCCTGCCGCACGGTGGAGGCGCCACCGGCGATGTCGACGCCGAGGTCGCCGGCCGCCGCCTGCGCGCGCTCGAAGGCGACGTCGAAGCCTTCGGTGACGAAGTGGAACGTCGTTCCGCCCTCCATCGGGATCGGGTCGTGCGGGTAGTGGGTGAGAACGAACACAGGAGCGTGGTAGGGCGGCTCGTCGCCCCACCACCCGCGCCAGGTCGCGTCCCATTCGCCTCGAACCGGGCCGAACATGTTGCGGCCCATCACGTACGCCCCGCAGGGCTTCATGAGCTCGTCGCGCACCCGGGCGTCGGCTTCATGGAAGGGCTCGTCCAGATGCCAGCGGTGGAGCTCCAGGCCGCCGACGCCGAGCGGGTTCTCGCGGCTCTGATCGGGGCCGGCGACGAAGCCGTCGAGAGAGATGGACATGTGGCAGGTGGTTTTTGTCATGTGAACCAAGACCGCCCGAGGCCTAGGCGACGGCGGATTCGCCGAGCAGCATCTTCACCTCGGCGTAGAAGTCCGGCGCGGGCTTCACCTTGTACTGCGGGCCGAAGGCGTAGACCTTGCGGCCCTGCGAGGTGATCAGGTCGGCGTAGACCGGCGACTCGCCGGGGAAGTCCTTGATCAGCTGCGGCGAGCTCGCGGATCGTGCCCGCGCGCCGCCGTCGTCGCGTCGATCAGGAGCCGCACCTCGCGCTTCTCGGGCACCGCTTCGAACGCGGTCAGCTCGAGCGCGACGAGCTTCGTCTCGCCTTCCTTGCGGTCGATGCGCGCCTTGACGATCAGGATGCGATCGGCGGTGCAGAGCTCGCGCGCCTTCTCGTAGGTCTGGTTGAAGACGACCGTCTCGACGCTGCCGGTGATGTCCTCGAGCTGCAGGAACACCATCGCGTCGCCGCGCTTCGTCGTCATGTGCCGCACGCCCGCGACGATGCCGCCGATCGTGACGACCTCGCCGTCGCGGCGGCGTTCGAGCTCGCCGATCGTCGCGTCCGACTTGCGGCGCAGCTGGTCGCGGATCGCCGACAGCGGATGCTCGGAGACGTAGAGGCCGAGCACCTCCTTCTCGAGCTTCAGCAGCTCGTTCTTCTCGAACTCGTCGGTCGGCGTCGCCGGATGGTGCTTCGGCTTTTCGTCCTCGATCGGGCCGAGGTCGAAGATCGAGCCCTGGCCGGCGAGCCGGTCGGCCTGCTGCTTCTGCCCCCAGCCGACGGCCTGCTCGAGCACCTCGAGCGTTGCCCTTGCGCGAGCCCGGGCAGCGCGCCGCACTTGACGAGCGCCTCGAGCACG
Organism: uncultured Thermoleophilia bacterium; assembly: GCA_963703445.1. GTDB lineage: Bacteria > Actinomycetota > Thermoleophilia > Gaiellales > Gaiellaceae > PALSA-600. The sequence continues at coordinate 323,935 of CAVPEK010000002.1, forward strand.
CGCTTGTTCGAGACCATCGGGTCGACGCGCTCGGCGAAGTCCCAGATCGACTCGAACGGGCCGCCCTCGTTGCGCGCGGTGATCAGCGCGCGCGCCGCGCCCTCCCCCACGCCCTTGACGGCGTTGAGGCCGAAGCGGATCTTGCCCTCGACGACCGCGAAGTCGACCTGCGACTCGTTCACGTCGGGCGGCAGCACCTCGATGCCGAGCTCGTGGCACGCGTTGACGTAGATCGGCACGCGGTCCTTCGTCGACATGACCGAGCTGATCAGCGCCGCCATGTACTCGCACGGATGGTTCTGCCGCAGCCACGCCGTCTGGTAGGCGATCAGCGCGTAACAGGCAGCGTGCGCCTTCGGGAACGAGTAGTCGGCGGCCTTCTCGACGTCCTCCCAGAGCTGCTTCGCGACGCCGGGCGTGACGTTCTGCTCGGCGGCGCCGTCCAGGAACTTGTCCTTGAGCGAGTCCATCAGCGCGCGGATCTTCTTGCCGATCGCCTTGCGCAGGTCGTCGGCCTCGGTGATCGAGAAGCCGGCGAGCTCGCGCGCGATGCGCATGTACTGCTCCTGGTAGACGCAGATCCCGTAGCGTCTCGCTGAGGATCGGCTCCAGGCGCTTGTCGACGTAGCGTGACCTGCTCCTGCCCGGCCTTGCGCTTGCCGTAGGTCGGGATGTAGCTCATCGGCCCCGGCCGGTAGAGCGCGACGAGGGCGATCAGGTCCTCGAACACCGTCGGCTTCACCTGGCGCAGCGCGTCGCGCATGCCCGACGACTCGAACTGGAAGACGCCGGCCGCGTCGCCCTTCGCGAGCATCGCGTAGGTCTTCTTGTCGTCGAGCGGGATCGTCGAGATGTCGAGGTCGCCGATCAGGCGCGCACGCCTTGTCGATCACGTCGAGGTTGCGCAGGCCGAGGAAGTCCATCTTGAGCAGGCCGAGCGCCTCGATGTCCTTCATCGAGAACTGGGTCACGACTTCCTGGTCGGCGCCCTTCTGCTGCAGCGGCACGACGTTGATCAGCGGCTCGGCGCCGATCACGACGCCGGCGGCGTGGATCGAGTCGGCGCGCGTCAGGCCCTCGAGCGGCTGCGCGAGCTCGATGATCTCGCGCGCGACCGGATCGGCGTCGATCGCCTTGCGCAGCTCGCTGCCCGGCTTGAGGCACTCGTCGAGCGTCTGGCCGGGACCTTCCGGGATCAGCTTCGCGATCTTGTCGACGACGCCGTACGGGAACCTCGAGCACGCGGCCCGCGTCGCGCACGGCCGCGCGCGCGGCCATCGTCGAGAAGGTGATGATCTGCGCGACGCGGTCGTCGCCGTACTTCTCGCGCACGTAGTTGATGACGCGCTCGCGGCCTTCGACGGCGAAGTCGATGTCGATGTCGGGCATCGACTTGCGGCCCGGGTTGAGGAAGCGCTCGAACATCAGGTCGTAGCGGATCGGGTCGATGTCGGTGATCGCGAGCGTGTAGGCGACGAGCGAGCCGGCGGACGAGCCGCGGCCCGGGCCGACCGAGACGCCGTTCTGCTTCGCGAAGCGGATGAAGTCCCAGACGATCAGGAAGTAGTCGGTGAAGCCCATCTCCTTGATCGTCTTCAGCTCGTACTTGAGGCGCTCCTGGAGCTCGGCGGTCACCTTGTCGTAGCGCTTCTCCAGGCCTTTCTCGCACTGCTCGACGAGGTAGTCGAACGCGTCGCGGCCCTCCGGCACGTCGAACTGCGGCAGCAGGATCTGGTCGAGCTCGATCTCGACGTTGCAGCGCTCGGCGACCTCGAGCGTGCGCCGCATCGCGTCGTCCTGGCCGGGGAAGTCGAGCGCCATCTCCTGCGGCGACTTGAAGTAGAAGTGGTCGGTCTCGAACTTCCAGTGGTTCGGGTTCTTCAGCGAGTCGCCCGACTGGATGCAGAGGAGCGCCTCGTGTGCGCGCGCGTCGGTGTCGCGCAGGTAGTGCACGTCGCCGGTCGCGACGGTGCGGCAGGCTGCTCTTCGCCGCGAGCTCGATGAGCTGCGGCAGGATCCGCGCCTGCACCTCGAGGTGCGCGTTCTGCAGCTCGACGTAGACGTTGTCGCGGCCGAAGACCTGCGCTCAGGTGGTCGAGCTCGCCCTCGGCGTCGGTGGCGCGGTTCTCCTCGAGCGCCTTGCAGACGCGGCCGCTCAGGCAGCCGGAGAGCGCGATCAGCCCTGCGAGTGGCGCTCGAGCAGCTCCCAGTCGACGCGCGGCTTGTAGTAGTAGCCCTCGAGGTAGCCGAGCGACGAGAGCTTGATCAGGTTCGAGTAGCCCGCGTTGTCGGCGGCGAGCAGCGTCAGGTGCGCGTTGCCCTTCTCGTGCGCCTTGCGGTCGCCGGCGACGTAGACCTCGCAGCCGATCGACCGGCTTCACGCCCGGTCGCTCTGGTCGCCTTCCAGAGCTGGACGGCGCCCGCCATCGAGCCGTGATCGGTGAGGCTGACCGACGGCATCTCGAGCTCGGCAGCCCGCGCGACGAGGTCGGGGACCCGGCACGCCCCGTCGAGGATCGAGTACTCGGAGTGGACGTGGAGGTGGACGAAATCTGCCTGAGCCATCGCGGAGGCCCAGTGTACGCCGGGGTCCTGACGGGTCTCAAAAGGCCGCTCCGAGCAGTGGAAAAGGTCACGGGCTCGTCGTCGCGGCCGGCTGCGTGGTGGTCGCCGCGGAGCGTCGGGACGGGCGGCGGCGGGCCGCTGGTGGTCGAGAAGTACATCACCGGATGGAGCTCGACGCCGTTCGGCGCGCCGCGCTGGCCGTGCAGCACGTCGAAGAACAGGACACCCTCGATCGTCGCCCTGAGATCGAGCGGTGTGTAGTGCGAGCTCGAGACATTCGGCATCGCAACGTCCATCGATTGACGCGCCTGCGCGAGCAGCGCGGCGTACGGCGATCCCGACTCGCATTGCGCCTGCGGCGCCTCGACGTTCAGCTCGGCTCCGGTTCTGCCCAGGAGCAGAACGTGGAGATCGGAGTCGGCCTCCTGTTTCGCAGCGATCACGTGGACTCGCTTCAGCACCACCAGCTGCTGCTCGACGGGAAAGCGCGGGGACGTCTGGGTGACGGGCGGCGCCGCCATCCCGACGAGCTGCTCGGGCGTCATCACGATCGGCTGGGCAGGCAGCACGAAGCCGTCGGTCAGGTGCTTGACGTCACCGCGCTCGGTCCCGCACGCGACGACACCGTGGCTCAGCGAGAACTTCTGGATCGGCGTGAGACCGTCCTCCAGCGCCGGGTTGATCGTCACGACGCCCGGCGCGCCCGGCTGCGTGCTCGCGGCGGCGCGACGACGGTCACCGTCACCGTGCGTCGTCCCGTTCGCCGCGAGGAAGCCGGCGAGCCCGAGTGCGAGCCCGCCGACCACCGCGACGATGATCGCGCCGCGCTTCAGCTCGCGCCCAGCGGCACGGCCCGGCTCTCGGCGGGCGCCGCCGCGGCGCGGCGACGGCCTGCCCGAACGAGTTCAGATAGCTCTTCTGCGCCGGGTCGTTGAAGAACGCCGAGGCTGCGTCCTTGCCCCACCTGTAGAGCGACTGCGCGTTCTCCTGCGTGAGGTTGAAGTCGGTGGTGCTGATCGCGTGCGTCGGGATGCTCACCGTGCGCGCGGAGACGGTGCGCGCCATGTTCTCGCGGTCCCAGGCCTCGGTCGCCGCCGAGAACATCGCCTTCAGAAGCGGCACCGACCAGAGCGGGCGCGGAATCGCCCGGTGCGGCAGCCCCTCGGTCGCCGACGGCGCCCGGGTGGAGGCGGAAGCCCCAGGTGGGCCGCTTCGGGTTCGGGCTGTCGAAGAGCCAGATCGGGAAGTTCGAGAGCAGGCCGCCGTCGACGACGTAGTGCGGCTGGCCGCCCTGGTAGAGCTCGACCGGCCTGAACAGGAACGGGTAGCTCATGCTCATCCGGACCGCGTCGACGATCGGGAAGGTGTCCTTGTCGAGCTGGTTGCCGTGCTTGTCCTCGTAGTTCGGCAGCGCATCCGGGAAGCAGCAGCATCAGGCCGCTCGTCACCTCGGAGCCGATCACGTGCAGGCGGTACCTCGCGCGTTCGTACTGCGCGTCGGTGATGTCCGGGACCTCGGTCGCGCGGCGGCAGGTCGAGGCGCTTCACGTCGGCGAACGTGAGCTCGGTCTTGCCGAGCTTCTTCGCGAGCGGCGAGGCCGCGAGCTGTTCGCTCATCCACTCGGTGGAAGTAGTTGCCGGGAGCGAGCCCGCGCATGCGCGCGACCGCGTTGACGAGACCGCCGCCCCACTTGCCGCCGAACCCGCAGTCGGCGAACGCGGGTACTTCGCGTCGTTCAGGATCCGCTGCAGGCCCGCGGCGTCGTAGCCGACCGCGAGCAGCGCGGCGACGATCGCCCCGGCCGACGTGCCGGCGATGTTCACCCATTCGCGCACGCCGCCGTCCTTCTCCGCGGCGGCGATCGCACCCGCGAAGGCGATGCCCTTGACACCGCCGCCTTCGAACACTCCGTCTGCGCGATGGCGTTCATCCTGCGACATGCCAACCACCCACCTTCCCGGTTGCTAAGCCGCAGAGCCGCTCGAAGTATCACACCTCGGCACGGAGGCCTCAACCCCCGTATGGTCGATTCATGTCGTCGCCGTCGTCGGTCGCCGAGGTCGTCGCGCGCATGCAGGCCGAGGTCGGCATCGCTGCCGAACTCGGACGGAGTCGCCTGCTTCACGCACCTCTATCTGTCGGTGACCGCAGGGTGTCGAGCAGCAGCTCGTCGGCTTCGCCTTCCAGGATCCGCGGTTCCTCGCGCACCTCGATGTCGTCTTCGCAGGCCTCTTCTTCAGCGCGCTCGACGCCTCTCGGAACGACCCGGCCACCATGCCGCGCGCCTGGGCGCCGCTCGTCGAGGCGCGTGCCGCGCACGGCATCGCGCCGCTCCAGTTCGCACTCGCCGGAATGAGCGCGCACATCAACCGCGATCTGCCGGTCGCCCTCGTCACCACGTGCCGCGAGCTCGGCATCGGGCTCGAGGAGGGCTCGCGGCCAGCACGCCGACTACGAGCACGTGAACGGCGTGCTCGCCACCGTCGAGCGGGCGGTGAAGTCGCAGTATCTGAGCGGCTGGCTGCGCGAGGCTCGACCACCTGCTCCATCGCGTCGACCGGATCGACGACATCGTCGCGATGTGGGACGTCGGCCCGCGCGCGCGACGCGGCGTGGGTGAACGCCGAGGCGCTCTGGGCGCTGCGCGACGAGCCCGAGCTGTCGGCGCAGCTACCTCGACGTCCTCGATCGCACGGTCGGCCTCACCGCGCGCGGGCTGCTCGTGCCCGCCGACACCTGGCTCCAGAAGCTCGCACGCGTTGACTTCGCAGCGCGTGAGTTCACCAGGATGAAAACGTCGTAACTCATCGCCGAGGCTTCTGCGGCCACGGCAGGATCGACCTCCGTGGCTCCGGCTCGACCGCAGGAGGTTTCGTCACGTGGCCACCCCAGCTGGGCTCTCCATCCGTCAGCAGAAGCGATACGGCTGGCGCCCCGACACCCCCGACATGCGCGACTTCTTGCTCGCGGTCGCGCCGTCGAAGAAGCTCCCGCAAGCAGGTCAGCCTGCGCTCGCAGATGCCGCCCGTGTACGACCAGGGACAGCTCGGGTCGTGCACCGCGAACAGCATCGGCGCGATCCTCGAGCTGAACGAGCTCAAGCAGAAGGAGCCGGACGCCGCGACGCCGTCGCGCCTGTTCATCTACTACAACGAGCGCGTCATGGAAGGCACCGTCGCCGCAGGACTCGGGCGCCGAGATCCGCGACGGGATCAAGTCGGTCGCGCAGCTCGGCGCGCCGCCCGAGAGCCTCTGGCCGTACGACATCACGAAGTTCGCGCAGAAGCCGACCGCCAAGGTCTACGCACAGGCGAAGAAGCACCAGGCGGTGCGGTACGCGCGCGTCGTCCAGGACACGATCCCGCTCCAGAACGTGCTCGCGTCCGGCTACGCGATCTCGTTCGGCTTCACGGTCTACAGCTCGTTCGAGACCGACATCGGCGCGGACGGGATCGTGCCGATGCCGCAGCCCGACGAGAAGGTGCTCGGCGGACATGCCGTCGTCGCGGTCGGCTACAAGCCGATCAAGGGGCAGCTCTACTTCGAGTGCCGCAACTCGTGGGGCACGAGCTGGGGCGACCAGGGGTACTTCTGGATGCCGGCGGCCTACATCACGAGCTCGCTCGCTCGCGAGCGACTTCTGGGTGATCCAGCAGGTCGAGTGAGCGCTACTCGGACGCCGCCGGCGGCGTCGGGCGCCGGCGGTGGTGCGTGCTCGGCGCCGGCGCGGGAGCCGCGGGCTGCGCCTGCGCCTTGCCGACCTCGCGGCACGGCCGCGACCAGCGTGTCCTGCGCCCAGCGCTCGCTGAAGCCTGCGAGGAAGCTGAGCACGAGCAGCGCGAGGCGCCGGTCGGGCTTCGTCTCGTTCTCCGCGACGGGCAGATGCAGCAGCCCGCCGGTGAACGCGAAGGTGATCACCATCGCGAAGGCGCCGCCGATCAGCGGACGCAGGCCGCCGAGGAACAGCGCGTACGGCCTGCCGACGTCGTAGTCGAGGTCGAACTGGCCCGAGTTGATCCGCTGGACGACGCTGACGAGCGCCCCGATCGCGCCGGCGACCAGCGCTGCGACCGGCGCCGCCCAGGTGAGCGAGAGCCAGATCGCCGCGATCGCCGAGAGGACCACGACGACGAGCGCCATCCCCGCGAAGTAGACGATCTGCGCCTGCCCGTTCGCGGCGTCCTTGTAGTACGCCTCGGTGCGCTCGATCGCGGCGCGCTCGTGCTCGAGCATCTCCTCGTTGGCCTTCGGATCGTCGTGCGCGGCGCGGCGGTCGACGAGGCTCATCAGATGCTCGGCCGACGCCATCATCAGGTTCATGCAGATGCGCTGGCGTACACCCGGTGAGCACGGTGGTCGCGCGCACCGCGAGCTCGTCGCAGCGATACATCTCGTTCGCGATGTCCGGCTGAGTCGCGCGTCGCCCAGTGCGTCTCGCGGTAGAAGCTGCAGCGCGTCCCGCCGAACTTCGTCTTCTGCTCGGTGAGCGCGACGGCGCTCTCGACGTGCGTGCACCAGTACGCGCGCACGATCTGCCCGTGCTCACGCTGGAACGCGGTGCGCACCTCGTCGTAGTGCGCCTGTGTCGCCGGGGTGATCCCGTCGCCGCGCAGCTCGCGCCACCAGGCGTCGTGCGCGTAGATCAGCTCGGGAAACGACGGCGGTGTTGCCGTGCCGGTCCTCGAGACCGCGACCGTCTCGGTCGGCGCGGACCTCAGCGACTCTGTCAGTTCGGTCATCCAGACCTCCTGTCAACGAGCCGCAGTAGCCCGCTCAGAGTACGTCGAGCTTGCACGAGTGATCAAGGGACCGGCTTGCTCGCGAGCTCGTGGAGCGCGTCCTGCGGCGCCTGCGGTGATCGGGTCGCCGTGGCCGACGCCGACGATCGTGGCCTCGAGTGCGGCCAGCCGCTGCAGCGACACGTGGTGCTGCTTCTTGTTCAGGTTGAACGCGTGCCAGCCGGGGCACAGCTCCGGCCAGGTGGCGACGGCGTCGCCGACGATCGCGAAGCTCCGCTCGGCCCACGAGAACGCGAGATGCCCGGGTGAGTGCCCCGAGGCGTGCAGCACCTGCGAGCGGCCCGAACGCGTCGCCTTCGTCGAGCAGCTCGTCGACCGGGCACGGAACGTGCTTGGGCCGGTTGAGCCAGAGCCCGAGCTGGAACGGGATCAGCTTCAGCGACTGCTGCGGGAGGATGCTGACCGCCTGCGCGCGCCGGTCGCCGGAGACGATGTCGGCCTCCCAGCGTGCGCGTAGACGGTCGCGCCGCTCGCGCGCTTCAGCGTCGGCGAGGCCGCCGAGATGCGAGCGGTGGCCGTGCGTGATCGCGATCCGCTTCAGGTCGGTCGGCGTGCGGCCGAGCTCGTGGATCGCCTGCGAGCACGAGGCGCGCGTCGTTCTCGAACAGCGTGTCGACGAGCGAGAGCTCGCCGCCCGTCGTCGATCAGGAACGCGTGCACGTGCCCGCCCTTGCCGTGGCCGAGGCTGTGGATGCCGGGCGCGAGCTCGATCACGCCGCCGACCGCTGCCAGGGCGCGAACGGGTTCTCGACGCCGCGCAGCGCCGGCTCGAGCTCGGGGAAGTGGCGGAGCAGCAGCGTCCGCATCGAGTTGTCCTCGACCCAGTCGATGCCCTCCTTCGTGTAGACCTCGGGCCGGTAGTCGCGCGTGAAGAAGCGGTCGCTCTCGAGCCGGCGCGACGCCATCAGGATGAAGATGCGGAACGCGGTGTCGCTGAAGCCGAAGCCCTTCGGCTTCTGCTCGGCGTACATGCCGATCATCGTGTCGACCTCTTCCGGGTCGCTGTAGATCGCGCCGCAGGTCGGCGGCGTGCTCCGGCGTGTCGGCCATCTCCTCGAACGTGTCGTACGCCTTCAGGTGCAGCAGCCGCCGGAACTCGTTGTAGCGCGGCACGCCGCGCTCGCGGACGCGCAGCACGTCGATCGACGCGAGGTCGACGAGCGTGCCGTCGGCCCGGTCGAAGTGCTGCAGGAACTGCGGGAAGTTGTGCAGCGTGATCGCGCCCGGATGCGACGTCCCGAACGAGTAGAGCGACGTCGGCCATCGACATCTCGGTCAGCCGGTCGCGCACGTGCAGGACGCCGACCTCGGGCAGCGTGCGCTCCTGCAGCAGCCGGTCGTCGTCGAGCGAGCGGAAGCTGAACTCGTCGGGGATCAGCGGATGCATGCGGTAGACGGCGACGAACTCCTCGGTCAGCGGGTACGGCACGCCGTGCAGCGCGGTCGGCGAGCCGGGGATGCCGCGGATCACCTCGTTCGAGGTGCGCCGGCCGATCAGCGGTCGAGCCGCTCGCCCTCGAGGCCCCACCAGTTCGTCCGCAGCGCGGTCACCGTCGTCGGGTGCGCGATGATCGCCGGCGTCCAGTCGACGGTGTGGATCTTCGCCATCAGCGCCGCGACGACGAGGCGCGCCTTGTCGTAGAGCTCGTCGTCGGAGAGCTCGGGATGCGTCGCGTGCAGGTGGTCGCAGACGGCGTTGTGCTCGCGCATGAACAGCGAGTGCAGCAGCGCGAGGCCGACCCAGAAGTTGCCCGCGACGCCCGTCAGGTCGACGTGCGCCTCGATCTCCTGCGGGATCAGCCCGCGGTCGTCGAGCCGCAGCTTGCCGTGCTCGCCGCGTCCGGAGCGCCTCGGCGAACGCCGGGTCGCGCCCGTAGATCTGCGAGCCGTCCCACCAGTGCGTGTCGTCGGTGACGAAGGTCGGCGGCCCGTCGCCGTTCGCGCTCGGGTCGCGGCGCGTGCGCTGGATCTGCATCGGATGCTCGGGCCAGGGGTCGTCGGCGTCGAGCGGGACGAGCCACGGGTTCTCGGTCTCGTTCTTGCCGTGGCTGAACCAGTCGTGCACCTCGAACTGGATCCAGGCGCCGGCGAGCAGGTTCAGCGTCGTCGCGGGAATGAACTCGTCGCGGGTCAGCAGCTCGCGGCTGACACGACGCGCGGGTTCGGCTCGAGCGGGTCCGTCTCGCGCACCGTGTCGTTCGAGCGGCACGTTGCGCCCGAAGCGGCTGCCGAGGCTGCCCATCAGCGGGTCGTCGAGGTTGTTGAAGGTGCCGTCGAGCGTGCGCGCGGTCAGGTAGCGCGGGATGATCGGAGACGTCGGGCTTGTCGAGCGGCCCGCGGCCCGTGTCGTAGAGGTTCTTCTCGCGCAGCACGTTGCGCAGGCCGATCAGGACGAGCATCGCGACCGGCTTCGGGAGCTTGTCCCAGCCCACGTGCCGGTCGAGCGCCGAGGCGGCGTCGTTGTAGAGCGAAAACGGCCAACGTGACACGACGTTCTCCTTTCGGACGCGCCGCAGCGACACAAGCGCGCGATCCTCGAGGGTGTTCCGGGCCGTTGAAACGCGCCTCGGGATCGGGACTGACCTAAGCAGAGGCTGCGGTGCGAGTCAACGCGCGCCGACCCGGGGCCGACCGGCACTCTTGTCGTGATGCCGCTGCCGCCGCTCTCCGTGCTCGACCTGGCGCCGATCGTCGAAGGCTCGACGCCCGGCGAGGCGCTGCGCAACTCGCTCGACCTGGCGCAGCACGCCGAGCGGTGGGGCTACCGCCGCTTCTGGCTCGCCGAGCACCACAACGCGATCGGCATCGCGAGCGCCGCGACGGCGGTCGTGATCGCGCACGTCGCCGGCGGGACGAAGACGATCCGCGTCGGCGCCGGCGGGATCATGCTGCCGAACCACCCGCCGATCGTGATCGCCGAGCAGTTCGGGACGCTCGAGGCGCTGCACCCGGGCCGGATCGACCTCGGCCTCGGCCGCGCGCCCGGCACCGACCGGCTGACGATCCACGCGCTGCGCCGCGAGCCCGAGAGCGCCGACACGTTCCCGCAGGACGTGCTCGAGCTGCAGCGCTACCTCGCCGACGCCGAGCCCGGCCAGCTCGTGCAGGCGACGCCGGGCGCGGGCGCGCGGGTGCCGCTCTGGATCCTCGGCTCGAGCCTGTTCGGCGCGCAGCTCGCGGCGCTGCTCGGCCTGCCGTACGCGTTCGCGTCGCACTTCGCGCCGGAGGCGCTGCTGCCCGCGCTCGACGCCTACCGCTCGACGTTCAGGCCGTCCGAGCAGCTGCAGGAGCCGTACGCGATGGTCGGCGCGAACGTGATCGTCGCCGACGACGACGAGACGGCACGGCACCTCTTCACCTCGCCGCAGCAGTCGTTCACGAACATCCTGCGCGGCGCACGCGGCCGGCTGCCGCCGCCGATCGACGACATCGAGTCGTACTGGACGCCGCCCGAGAAGGAGCGCGCGTCGGCGATGCTGCGCCGCTCGTTCGTCGGCTCGCCGGAGACGGTGCGCGCGGGGCTCGAGGCGTTCGTCGCGGAGACGGGCGCCGACGAGGTGATCGTCGCCGCGGCGATCCACGACCATGCGGCGCGGCTGCGGTCGTACGAGCTGCTCGGCGAGTTGGGCTAGAAGAGTCCCAACACCAAGCTGATCGCAGACTCCAGCTCGTCCACCTCGGGCGCAGAGAGCCGACCGACCGAGCGACCAACACGGCTCCGATCGACCGCGAGCAACTGATCTGTCAGCAACCGCGTTCGTCGACCCCGCAAAGTGATCTCCGGCCGAAAGACGGCAGGCTGTGCACTCGTCGAGGTCGGCACGATCAGGACTGTTCCCAACCGCGAAAAGGCGTCCGACTGCACGATGGCTGCGTAGCGTTGTCCCTGCTGCTCATGCCCCTTCGCGCGTTGCACGCCGCGGAAGGAGACCAGGTCACCCCGCTGGAGCGAACTCATCGAAGAACGCGCTGATCTCAGCAATTTCGGCCCGATCTGCCGGATCGTTGCCGACCCGCTCCGCATCGGCACGCGCCTGCTCCAGCAACGCCGTTCGAGCGGCGTCGATCAAGGCTTGCCGAATCGCCTGCGATTGAGACGCTCCACCGCGGGTCAGCCGGGCGAGGGCGCGCTGTGCCTCCGCATCGAGCCTGACGGAAATCGCCTTGTCAGCCACGTCGGCTGAGCGTATCACGTTTGTCATACGTCGCTAGTCCAGTTCAGTGAGCAGTCCTTTCTCCTCGAGGACGTCCCAGGCCAGCTGGAACGCCTGCTGGTGCATCACGGCACCGGCGATCCACGACTCCGCGCCGTTGTCGTGCAGATCCTCCTGAGCCTCGAGCACGCGGGCTGCCTGGACGAGGTACAGCTCGTGCACGTCGGCGAGCGCCCGGTCGCACTCGCCCGAGATGTCGTCCCACGCGTCCTCCACCACCTCGCCTGCAACACGCTCGGCTTCGATCAGGTCGTGCCAGTACGCGCCCGGCACGAAGCGAGCGCCGATCAGCTCTCCGAGCCGGGCACGGTCGACCTCGATGCGCGACGCAACGTCGGAGATGATTCGGTCTGCATCCTGCGGTGGCCTCATACCTCCATCGAAGCAGCGAGCGCGCGCGGCGTCATCGGCTCTTCGGGACATGTGGATCGAAAGTGTCGAAGTTGTTGCAGGGCCGAACTCGCGAATCTGGTTCCGCTGCGCGGAATCAGATTCGTTTCAGGGATCGCGTGTCACAACGACGGAAAGTCGAACAGCTCGACGAGGCGCGTCAGCGCGCTCGTGTCACCGTCGAGCGTGACAGCCCCTGATGCGACGGCCTCGTCCGGCGTGAGCCGCCGCGTCAGCAGCGCATGCAGGTCCGCATCCGACGTCGTGACCACCACGTCGGCCCGCTCGGGCGCGCCTGCCGCAACGGTCAGGCTCGTCCCCTCCGCCCGCACGGTGAAGACGCCGTCGGTGAGCCGTAGCTCCCACGTCGTCGGCCGCGCCACCCGCCGCGAGTTGTGGAAGGCGAGCATCGCGGCGACCAGCCAGCGCGAGCGGGTGACCACCTCGCCGGGCAACCGGCCCATGCTCTTCGTCCCCCACCGGCCGAGCGCGAGCAGGATCGGCTCGAGCTCGCGGCCGTACTCGGTCAGCTCGTAGACCGTGCCGCGGTCGGGCAGCGGCTGCAGCCGGCGCTCGACGACGCCCGGCCGCCTCGAGGTGCTTCAGCCGATCCGTCAGCGTGTTCGTCCCGATCCCGGGCAGCCCCTCGGCGAGGTCGCCGAAGCGGAGCGGCCCGAGCAGCAGGTCGCGGACGATCAGCGGCGCCCAGCGGTCGCCGATCACGTCGAGCGCGGTCGCGATCCCGCACAGCTGGGCGTAGCTCCGGGCCGGCGCGGTCATGCCGGAAGTAGATCATACTTACCAGTCGCAACTTAACTTGCATTCTGCAAGTCATAGCGTTAGGTTGGCCCGAACGACCGAGGGAGAGCCACATGAGCAGGAACGTGATCGTCCGCTACCGCACCCACCCCGAGGCGGCCGACGAGAACGCACGCCTCGTCGAGGCCGTCTACGCGGCGCTCGCCGAGGCCGACCCGGGCGACTTTCGCTACACGACGTACCGCCTCGCCGACGGGGTCACGTTCGTCCACGTCGCCCAGCAGGACGGCCCGGAGAACCCGCTGCAGACGCTGCCCGCGTTCGCCGAGTTCCAGCGCGGCATCCAGGAGCGCTGCGCCGAGCCGCCCGCACCGAGCGAGGCGAGCGTCGTCGGCTCCTACGGGTGGCCGTCGTGAGCGCGGGCTCCGGCACGCGCGAGGATCCCTGGCAGCTGAAGACGCCGCCGGGCAAGGCCGGCTACGAGATGTGGCGCGACGAGGAGGCCGATCCGCCCGCGCTCGTCTGCCAGGTCGGCGGCACGCAGCTTCGCTACCACCTGCGCGCGATCGACGACCTGCACGCGATGCTGAAGGCGCACGGCGACTGGCTGCCGCTCGGCGGCGCCGACGAGCAGAAGCCCGCGCCGGAGGGCAGCGTCGAGGCGTGGGGCCGCTCGCCCGACAACCCGGTCGGCGGCTGGTACGGCCTGAAGAAGGGGCTACGCGGCCGCTTCGGCGTCTACCTGCCCCCGCTCCTCGAGGCGCTCGGCCTGGCCGAGCTGACGCACGAGGCGCGCAACAACCAGATGCGCGCCGCTCTGAGAGACTCGCGAATCTGGTTCCGCTGCGCGGAATCAGGTTCGTCCCTCTGAATCTGATTCGCCGCAGGCGAACCAGATTCACGAGTTACGCGAGCGGCGGCGCGAAGAGAACGACCCGCGGCGCAGCCGACGTACCGAGCAGCTCGTCGAGGTCACCGTCGCTCGTCTCGAGCCGCGTGACCTCCGCGCCGAGCGCCGCGAGAAACGCGTCCGGCGGATCGAGGAAGTTGACCGCCTCCGTCCGGTAGTGCATCGGCAGGACGAGCCGCGGCGCGAGCGAGCGGACGAGCGTCGGCGGCCGGCTCGCCGCCGATCGTCGGCCCGTCGCCGACCGGCACGAAGAGCACGTCGACCTCACCGATCGCGGCGCGCTGCTCGGGGCGCAGCGCCGGCTGGCCGAAGTCGCCGAGGTGGCAGAACGTGACGCCGTCGAGCTCGAAGCGGAAGATCGTGTTCGGCCCGCGCATCGTTCCGGCGACGTCGTCGTGCTCCGAGGCGATCGCGACGCACCTCGCCGACCGGCGATTCGAGAGCGCCCCGCGGTCGACCGGATCGTCACCGGCTCGCCGCCGATCGCCTCGGCCGCGTTGTGGTCGATGTGCTCGTGCGTGATCAGCAGCACGTCGGCGGTGACGTTCTCGATCGGCGCGTAGTTGAACTCGAGCCCGCGCGCGGCGAGCGCCTCGCTCGGCCGGTCGAACGGGTCGATGAAGACGGTCTGCTCACCGGCGAGGCGAAAGGCGGACTGGCCGTACCACTGAATGCGCATGCGTGACCTCCTAGACGATGTCGACTTCGGGTGTCTCCGTCCGCCCGGGCGCGGTGCGCCGGGCGACGGCGCGGCTGCCGCGCGACCACGACATGATCGCGGCGAGCAGGCAGGCGGCGATCGCGAACGCGAACGCCTTGTGCAGACCCTCGTGGAACGGCCCGGCGATCAGGTTGGGGAAGAAGCCGCGGTGCTCGAGCGCGGCCGCGTTCGCCGCCGACAGGTGCGTGAGGACGTGCGGGCCGATCAGCGTGCGCACGGGGTCGTAGCCGAGGAAGGCGGCGAAGAGCACCGACACCGGCGGCAGGTGCGCGACGTGCGCGCTGTCGCGGGCGGCACGCCGTGCGCGACGAGCCCGGCGGTGAGCGACGCGGGCAGGCGTCGCCGCGAGCCCGATGATCATCAGCGTGAAGAAGATGCCGATCGAGAGCACCTGGGCGGAGTTCTGGAACGTCTGGTTCATCGCGCCGCCCGCGCCGCGGTCGCCGGCGGGCAGGCTGTTCATCACGCCGGCCCGGTTCGGCGAGGCGAACGCGCCCATCGAGAGCCCCATCAGCAGCAGCGCGCCCGCGAACTCCGGGTACGAGAAGTTGATCGGCAGCCGGTCGAGCAGCACGAAGGCGAGCGCCGAGCCGAGCATCCCGGCGCGTCGCGAACGGCCGCGAGCCGTAGCGGTCGGAGAGGATCCCCGAGAGCGGCCCCGCGATCAGGAAGCCGATCGTCAGCGGCAGCAGGTAGATGCCCGCCGCAGAGCGGCGTGCTGGCGAAGCTGTACCCGTGCTGCGGCAGCCAGATGCCCTGCAGCCAGATGATCAGCATGAACATCAGCCCGCCGCGCGCGACCGCGGAGAGGAAGCTCGACAGAACGCCGAAGGTGTACGGGCGGATGCGGAAGAGCGGCAGCTTGAACATCGGGTAGCGCACGCGCGACTCGACGACCACGAACGCAACGAGCAGCGCGACACCCGGCGCCGAGGCAGCCGAGCACGAACGGGTTCGTCCACCCCATCGGGTGCCCGTCGTAGCGGGCGGATGCCGTAGGTGATGCCGATCATGATCAGGACGAGCCCGACCGCGAAGGTCGCGTTCCCGAGCCAGTCGATCGGCGCGCGGCTCGTGCACGCCGATCTCGCGCAGCTTGCGGTGCGACCAGATCGTCCCGAAGATCCCGAACGGCACCGAGACGAGGAAGACGAGCCGCCAGTTGATCGGCGCGAGCAGGCCGCCGAGCGAGCAGCCCGATGAACTGCCCGCTGATCCCGACGACGTTGTTCAGGCCGAGCGCGAGCCCGCGCTGGTTGGCCGGGAACGCGTCGGTGAGGATCGCCGCCGAGTTCGCGATCAGGAACGCAGCGCCGACACCCTGCACGAGCCGGAAGCCGATCAGCCAGTCGGCGCCCGCGCGGCCGTGCATCCAGTCGATCGTCAGCAGCAGCGACGCGACGGTGTAGATCGCGAAGCCGAGCGTGTACATGCGCACGCGCCCGAAGAGGTCGCCGAGCCGGCCGAGGCCGACGACGAGCACGCTCGTCACGACGAGGTAGCCGAGGATCATCCAGAGGAGGTAGAAGCTGTTGCCGGGCTGCAGCGGGCTCGAGGCCGATGCCGCGGAAGATGTCGGGCATCGCGATCAGCACGATCGACGCGTCGAGCGTCGCGAGCAGCACGCCGAGCGTCACGTTCGAGAGGGCGACCCACTTGTAGCGGTCGGACATCTCCGAACTCTACAGGTAAACTGCACAGTCTTCCTGACGGTCTGCCGGTAGGATTGGGCGATGCCGCCGACTCCGACGACCTCGCGAACGAGCTGCGCATCGTCCTCGGCCAGCTCGTGCGCCGGCTGCGCGCCGACAACGTGCTCCCCACCTCGCACCTGGCCGTCCTGAGCCGCCTCGACCGCGCCGGAGCCGCAGACGACGAGCGGGCTCGCGGCCGCCGAGCACATGCGGCCGCAGTCGATGGCGCACACGATCGGCGAGCTCGAGAAGGAGGATCTCGTCGCCCGCCGCCCCGACCCCGACGACGGCAGGCAGATCCTCGTCGACCTGACGAAACGCGGCCGCGACCTCCTCTACGAGGGCCGCCGCCGCCGCGAGGACTGGCTCTCACAGGCGATCGCCGGCAACCTCACCGCCGCCGAGCAGAAGACGCTCGCCCAGGCGATCGACCTGCTCCACCGCCTCGCCGAGCTCTGACTCGCGAATCTGGTTCCGCTGCGCGGAATCAGATTCGTCCCTATCTGAATCTGATTCGCCGCAGGCGAACCAGATTCACGAGTTTCACGCCCCGCTCGACCTGACTGCCCCCGACGATCGCG
The DNA here is from genome assembly GCA_963703445.1 of uncultured Thermoleophilia bacterium. GTDB lineage: Bacteria > Actinomycetota > Thermoleophilia > Gaiellales > Gaiellaceae > PALSA-600. The sequence continues at coordinate 340,569 of CAVPEK010000002.1, forward strand.
TCGCGCCCGTCGGGGTAGCGCACCCACGCCTTGTGGGTGCCGTCGTAGTCGGGCCCGAAGAGGATCAGCGTCGCCTCCTCGCCGCGCACCTGGCACGCCTCGGCTCCCTCGGGGTCGACGCCGCGCCAGATGCGGATGAACGGGTTGTGCTCCCACTCGTCGCCGACCGTCGACGGCAGCGTGTGGCCGGGATGGACGCGCGTCTCGGGCGGCAGCTTCATCAGCCGGTTCATGATCGAGTTCACCTGGTCGGCGTAGCCGGTCGGCCCGCCGCCCATCGTGCCGCCGACCGTTCCCTTGAAGAGACAGTCGGCGGTCAGGCAGTCGGTGCCGTTGACGAGCAGCGCGAAGTGGTCGGGGCAGTGGCCGGGCGTCGCGATCGCCTGGATCTCGAGCTCGCCGGAGCGGATGACGTCGCCGTCGGCGAACGTCTCCTCGATCGGCACGCCCGCGTCGCGCGTCAGCGCGCTGCCGACGACCTTGACGCCGAACCGCTTCGCGAGCCCGGTCGGGTCGACGACGTGGTCGCCGTGCTGGTGCGTGACGAGCACGTGCGTGATCGTGATCCCGCGCTGCTCGATCTGGTTGAGCAGCGGCTCCTCGACGCCGTTCGAGTCGACGAGCACGCCGTGCCCGCCGTCGCCGTCGGCGATCGAGGTAGGCGTTCGAGGTCCACTCCGGGTGCTGTGCGCGCTCGAGGAGCATCAGAACGAGATTACGCTCCGGATGCCGTCCTGCGCCTCCATCAGCTCGAAGCCGCGGTTCACCTCGTCGAGCGTGATGCGGTGCGAGATGAACGACTCGACGTCGATGTCGCCGGCGAGCCAGCGCTCGACGAGCATCGGCACGCCGTCGCGGCCCTTGACGCCGCCGAACGACGAGCCGGCGACGCGGCGGCCGGTGATCAGGTAGCGCGGCACGATGTCGAGCGTCTCGCCCTTGCCGGCGACGCCCGCGACGGTGCAGAGCCCCCACCCCATCCGCGCCGACTTCGACCGCCTGCTTCATCACGTTGACGTTGCCCGTCGCCTCGAAGGTGTAGTCGGCGCCGAAGCCGCCGGTCGACTCGACGATCTGCTCGACCGTGTCGGGGCCGCCGACCATCGTCTCGGTCGCGCCGTGCTGCGTGGCGAGCGCGAGCCGGTCCTCGGAGAGGTCGACGCAGACGATCCGCTCCGCGCCCTGCAGGCGGCAGCCGATCACGGCGCCGAGCCCGACCATGCCGGCGCCGAAGACGACGCACGTCGAGCCGGCGTCGACCTTCGCGGTGTTCATCGCGGCGCCGATCCCGGTCGAGAGCCCGCAGGCGAAGAGCGCCGCACCCTCGAGTGGTGCTTCAGGGTTGATCTTCGCGAGCGCGATCTCGGGCATCACCGTGTACTCGGCGAAGGTCGAGGTGCCCATGAAGTGGCGGATCGGCTCGCCGCCTGCGCGAGAGGCGGGTCGTGCCGTCGGGCAGGTAGCCCTTGTTCTGCTGCTCGCGGATCGCGAGGCAGAGGTTCGTGCGGTCGCTCCGGCAGTGGATGCACTCGCGGCACTGGGGCGAGAAGAGCGTGACGACGTGGTCGCCGGGCGCGAGCGAGGTGACGCCCTCGCCGACCTGCTCGACGACGCCGGCGCCCTCGTGCCCGAGCACGGTCGGCGCGTAGCCGGACGGGTCGGCGCCGGAGGCCGTGTAGAGGTCGGTGTGGCAGACGCCGCAGGCGACGAGCCGCACCAGCACCTCGCCGGCGCGCGGCTCGGCCAGGTCGATCTCGCGGATCGCGAGCGGCGCTCCGAACTGCTCGAGGACGGCGGCTCTGATCTGCATCCGAACGCGATCCTACGACAGGCATTCTACTCGGCGGGATGGCAGCCGATCTCGATCCGCTGGAACTGCATCTGCTCGAGCAGCTCGGGCCGCTCGAGGCAGGCCCCGCGGCCGACCGCCCCGAGCTCGAGGCGGTCTGGCGGGCGCAGGTCGAGAGCCGCCAGTGCGACTTCGCCGCCCGCTACCTCCAGGCAGACGGGCCGCAGCTTCTACACGATCGGCTCGGCGGGCCACGAGAGCAACGCCTGCGTCGCCCTCGCGCTCCGGCCCACCGACCCGGCGCTCCTCCACTACCGCTCGGGCGCCTTCTATCTCGCGCGCGCGGCGCAGGCGGGACGCGACGGCGTGCCCGACATCCTGCGCGGCGTCACCGCGGCCCGCACCGAGCCGATCGCGGGCGGCCGGCACAAGGTGTTCGGCCACGCCGAGCTGGCGGTGATCCCGCAGACCTCGACGATCGCGTCGCATCTCCCCCGCGCCTTCGGCGTCGCGTTCGCGATCGAGCGCGCGAAGAAGCTCGGCGTCGAGTGCCCGTGGCCCGCCGACGGAGTCGTCGTCTGCAGCTTCGGCGATGCGTCGCTCAACCACGCGACGGCGCAGGCCGCGTTGAACAGCGCGGCGCACACCGCCTACCAGGGCCTGCCGCTGCCGCTGCTCTTCCTCTGCGAGGACAACGGCCTCGGGATCAGCGTCCCGTCGCCGCAGGGCTGGGTCGAGCAGGCGCTGCGCGCGCGCACGCAGCTGCGCTACGTCTACGCCGACGGCACCGAGCCGGAGGAGGTGCTCGCGACGGCGCGCGAGCTCGTCGACTGGATCCGCGAGCACCGCCGCCCCGCCGTCCTGCACCTGCGCACGGTGCGCTTCCTCAGTCATGCGGGCGCCGACGTCGAGTCGGCCTACCGGTCGCCGCAGGCGATTCGCGCCGACCTGGACGACGACCCGCTGCTCGCCACCGGGCGCCTGCTCGCGGCGAGCGCCGGCTGGAGCGGCGAGCGGCTCGTGCGCGACTACACCGACACCGGCGACCGTGTGCGCGCGCTCGCCGACGAGGCCGCCCGCATTCCGCAGCTCGACTCGGCGGCCGAGGTCGTCAGGCCGCTCGCGCCGCGCACGGCGCCGAAGCGGGCGCGCTGGCCGGCCGCGACGCACGGCGAGCCGTTGACGCTCGCGCTGTCGATCAACGCCGCGCTCTCCGATGCGCTCGATCGCGATCGCGCGGTGCTGCTCTTCGGCGAGGACGTCGCGGTCAAGGGCGGCGTCTACGGCGTCACGCGCGGCCTGCAGCGGCGCTTCGGGGCCGGGCGCGTCTTCGACACGCTGCTCGACGAGACGTCGATCCTCGGGCTCGCGCTCGGCGCCGCGCTGAGCGGGTTCCTGCCGGTGCCGGAGATCCAGTACCTCGCCTATCTGCACAACGCGGAGGATCAGCTGCGCGGCGAGGCGGCGACGCTGCAGTTCTTCTCGCGCGGCCAGTACCGGAACGGCATGGTCGTGCGGATTGCGGGGTATGGCTACCAGAAGGGTTTTGGGGGTCATTTCCACAACGACAACGCGGTCGGCGTGCTGCGGGACATTCCCGGGCTCGTGATCGCCTCGCCGGCGCGGCCCGACGACGCGAGCGCGATGCTGGCGGCGTGCCTGGCGACGGCGCGCGCCGACGGCAGCGTGTGCGTCTACCTGGAGCCGATCGCGCTCTACAACACCCGCGACCTCTACGACGACGGCGACCGGCTGTGGCTCGCGCCGCCGTCGTCCGAGGATGTCGCGCTCGGCTCGGCGCGCACCTACGGCGAGGGCAACGACCTGACGATCGTCACGTGGGCGAACGGGCTGCGGATGTCGCTGCGCGCCGCGCGTGCGCTCGAGCAGCTCGGCGTCGCGGCGCGCGTCGTCGACCTGCGCTGGCTCGCGCCGCTGCCGGTCGAGGACGTGCTGCGCGAGGCGAACGCCACCGGCCGGGTGCTCGTCGTGGACGAGACGCGCCGGACGGGCGGCGTCTCGGAGGGGATCATCGCGGCGCTCGTCGATGCGAAGTTCGACGGGCAGGTGGCGCGCGTCGCGAGCGCGGACTCGTTCATCCCGCTCGGCGATGCGGCGAACCTCGTGCTCGTCTCCGAGCGCGAGATCATGGAGGCAGCGTTGGAGCTCGTCGGGGAGCGCGTCTGATCCGGGCGATCCTTGCGGTGCTCGTCGTCTGCGCGCTCGGGCTCGCGGCGGCGGTGATCTGGTGGTCGGGGGCGACGCTCGCGCAGGACAACGTGGCGCTCGCGAAGGTCGAGGTGCAGCCGCTCGGCGGCTCGCTGGTCTCGGCGAAGGCGTTCGGGCCGGGCGGGCGGCCGATTCCCCTGTCGGTCAGCGGCGGCCGGTTGCTGCCGCAGACGAAGCTGAAGCCGGGTGAGGTGGTGACGCGTCGAGGTGGTCGTGCGCCGGCCGGGCTGGCTCGGCTGGGCGCTCGGCAAGACGCGAACGGAGCGGCTCGCCGTGCAGGCGCCGATCGCGCGGCTCGCGCAGCGCTGGCCGAGCCTCGCGCCGAACGCGCCGCTGCGGCTGCACTACGTCGATCCGGTCGACCGGGTCGTCTACCGCGTCGGCTCGCAGCGAAAGCTCGTCCCGGTCGGCAGCCGTGTGGTTCCGGTCGACGTGAAGACCACGTCGGGCACCGCGCTGGTCGCGGCGGCGGCGCGCTCGTGGGAGCGGCTGGGGCCGCCGGTGCGCGTGACGTGGTTCCCGCAGTCGTGCCTGCCGGTCGTGCTCGTCAGTCCGGCGGCGGGCAAGCCGATCTCGCCGCTCGATCCGATCCGGCTGACGTTCTCGAAGCCGGTCGACAAGGCGCTCGGCGATGCGCAGCCGCACTTCTCGGCGCCGGTTCAGGGCCGCTGGCACCAGACCGACAGTCACACGCTCGTCTTCGCACCGGGCGGCTACGGCTTCCCGCTCAACTCGAGCCTGCACCTCGTGCTGCCGCCCGGGCTGAGCGTCAGCGTCGGCAGCAAGACGGCGGCGTCGAACAAGCTGGTCAGCTGGACGGTCGCGGGCGCGAGCTTCCTGCGGCTGCAGCAGCTGCTGGCCGAGGAGGGCTATCTGCCGGTCAGCTGGCAGCCGTCGGGCGAGGAGGTCGCGCAGCAGCGGCAGGCGGAGGTCGATGCGGCGGTCACGCCGCCGGCGGGGACGTTCAGCGTGGCGCTACTCGAACACGCCGCCCGAGCTGCAGAGCCAGTGGACAGGTCGGGGCAGCCGAACCAGATCACGCGCGGCGCGGTGATGATGTTCGAGCACGACCACGACCTGGCCGTCGACGGCTCGGCCGGCCCGCAGGTGTGGCATGCGCTGATCGCGGATGCGATCGCGGGCAAGAAGAAGACCGACGGCTACAGCTACGTCTATGTGCATCGCAACGTGCCGCAGCTGCTGACGCTGTGGCACAACGGCAGCATCGTCTTGACGTCGCCGGGCAACACGGGCGTCCCGGCGGCGCCGACGGCGCTGGGCACGTTCCCGGTCTTCGAGCACATCCCGGTCGGCACGATGAGCGGCACGAACCCCGACGGCTCGCACTACAACGATCCGGGGATCCAGTGGATCAGCTACTTCCACGGCGGCGACGCGCTGCACTCGTTCAACCGTGCGTCGTTCGGCACGCCGCAGAGCCTTGGGTGTGTGGAGTTGCCGCTTGCGACTGCGGCGAGGGTGTGGCCTTACACGCCGATCGGGACGCTCGTCACGATCGAGGATTGACCTGGGGAGACAGTTTTCACGAGGATTGACCTGGGGAGACAGTTTCGTCTGTTGTCTATTTAGGCTACGGTCGCGTGTTGCTCCGAGTCCGATCTCCCTTACTCGTGATGTCCAGCGGCCAGGAGATCCGCGAGATCTCTTGAGAGAGGAGTTAGCAGTCGGAATGTCACAGACATCGGCTTTGATCCGGTATGGGAGAGCGGAAGTACAAGTCCGCAGTAGGTGAACGGGTTTGTCTTCTTACGTCGGACCCAGAGGTGCACCTTTCTGCCGTTGCCGGGGGAGGTCAAGACCTTCTGTCCTTGGTTCGATTCGGGGCTGGTCTGGTTCTGTGAACTCCACACGAATCGCTCTGGGCCTTCGAAGTGGTCGTCGTACTGGGCCTGTTCGGACATGCCTTTCTTGTCGAGGGTGACGAAGAGGATCTCGTCCGATGCGTGAGAGACGTGTCCGTACATGACCCAGGGGCCCATCGTGTAGCTGCCGCCGTAGAGATCAGCAGCCTGCTTTTTCGTGTACTGCTGGCCGATCAGTTCTGTCATGGGGTTGACGGCTGCTTGGTCAAGTGTGCCCTTCAATCGGGCGATCACCTGCATCGCAGCCGATGCTGGGATGGCGGGCTCCGCGTGGTTGTCCGACTCAAGTTCGAAGCCGGTTGCTGTTCGCTCGAGACGCTTGAGGTAGGCCTTGACATTGTCGCCGTCTCGCTCCTGCACAAGCACCCGTGCTCCCACAAGGTCGGCTCGGCCGACGTCTCGAGCCCACTCGAAGAGCAGCGGGTCTCCGTGATGGATCGGTGTTTGTCCTCCGGCCATCGACTCGCCCCGTGCGAACACGACAAAGTCTCGTTCTGGATCGATGGAGATCGTTGTGTCGAGCGTGACCTCGATGACCGATCCCTGCCGCAGGGGCTCGGTAGCCTCCGCGACGCCGCATGCCACCTCGTATGTCGGAAAGAGCGGGATCACGTTGCCCACGTTTTCTTCCGCGTCGGACGCACGAACGGTCCACCCTGCGGGGGTCTCCTCAAAGATCACCTCGTGACGGGTCCCGGGCCATCCAGCAGAAGGCCCGAACCAGCTCCGCAACAGCGGGTGAAGTGCGTTACCAGCCTCTCCTTCACGGCGCGCGACGTTGACGGCGATCTTGACGAAATTGAACGTCATCGGCTCGCCGTCAACAAGGACTTCGGTTGGCTCCGTGGGCAGATAGGCGTACTTCGCGCGATCAATTCGGATGATCGGGCTGCCACCACTGTGGCTTACACGGCAACGAATCCCTCCCGAGGAGCCGTGGCCAACGACCGAGGGACGCAAGAGGTATTCGGCGAGGCGCCATTCGATGAGCTCAGCGACCATCGCGTCGAAGGTGGAACCCAACGTCTCAGGGACAGCGAACGTCGGTGCAAATCTCTCCCCGGCAATTTGGAAGAGCGCGCCATGCTTCGAGCCGGCCAAATGGCGAATCGGCCACTTCGTCCAGTAACTAGCCCACTCGGAATCGCTTGCCTCATGCACGTCACCGAGCTCCTCGCTTTCTACATCGCTAATCAAACGCGGGTCCTCAATGACTCTTTCCCGCGACCAGCGGCAAAGATCGCCCACGTCGACCGCTTGACGAAGCTGGCCCTTCTCGATCAGCGCCTCGATCGTCACGAGCTTGTAGGACCTCGACGTCTCCTCTCGGGCAAAAGATCGCAGCGTGTCGCCCCTGCGCTCGACGACCTCCGCTTCCTCGGGCGTCAGGATGCCCAGACTCTTCAGGAGCCCAAACCAGGACCCGTTCTGCTTCGTCGCACTTCTCGGGTTCAGCTGGGCACGAAACGCCTGCAGAGCTGAGGGACGGTACCCGTAGTCATCAAAAAACTCTCGGCAGTAGTCAGCCAGGACGTCGGACATGGAAGAGCGAGCCTTCACCAGGGACTCCAACAGATCGACAGCTTCAAGCTCGTATTCGACCGAGCAGCCTTCCGGGAGGTCGAACTCCCCTGACCGCGCGGCATCTAGCACGTCCTTTTGGGTGACAACCGCGCGGCCACCGAGGGAGAGCAGCGTGCGAGGCTTATTGAGAAAACTCCGATGGTTTCCGATGAAGTCCACGACGCGCAGGCGATCCTTGTTCGCGGCCTTGCGCAAACCGCGACCGAGCTGCTGAAGAAAAACGACCGGCGACTCCGTCGGTCGGAGCATCAGGACCGTCCCGATCTCTGGGACGTCGAGCCCTTCGTTAAAGAGATCAACGGTGAAGACGACCGCAACCTCTCCCGAACGGAGTTTGCTGACCGACTCCCTTCTCGGGGCTGAGTCCAGTCCGCTATGAACCGCGACGGCACTCACGCCTGCACCGGTGAAGTAACCGGCCATAAACCGCGCGTGAGCTATGGAAACGCAGAAGCCGAGCGTCGGACCCTGTCCGTACTCACGCCACGCTTCCAGGGACTGCCCGGCCCGTTCGTTGGTCTCGAAGGCTTCCGCCAGGGCTTCGGGATCGAACTTTCCGTTTCGCCACGGGATCGGAGTGAAGTCAACGAGGTCCTTCAGGCCCTGGTACTGAAACGCGACGAGCTCGTCGCGTTTGATCCCTTCAACCAGGTTGCACTCGAAGACCAGGTTGTCGTCGCAAAGAGCGAGAAGGTCAGCCCCGTCCATCCGGTCTGGGGTAGCTGTCAGCCCGAGGAGAAACGACGGCGCGAAGTGCTCGATCAGTTGTCGGTAGCTCGATGCCGACGCGTGGTGGAACTCATCGATGACGATGTAGTCGAACGCGGTTGCCTCAAACTCATCGAGATGCCGGCTGAGAGTCTGAACGGACGCGAAGACCACCTCGGAGTCGGGCGACTTATCCTTCCCGTAGTAAAGGCCGAGGTCAGCCGACGGGCGAACTCGCCGGAACACATCGCGGCTCTGAGCGAGAATCTCTTCGCGATGCGCCACGAACAGTGTCCTCCGAAATGCCGGTCGCGTTGAGTCGAACGCGGACAACCAGGTCTTCCCGAGGCCAGTTGCCATGACGACCAGCCCAGCAGCGAACCCCTCTTGTCGGGTCTGCGTCAGGCGCTCCAACGCCTCGACCTGGATTGGCGTTGGCGAGACCGGCTCTCGAGGCTGCTCCTGCGCGACACCCACAGCTTCGCGGCCCGCGGGGAGAGGGATGACGACCCTGCGGCCACGGTAGTCACGCAGGAGTTCATGCGTGAGACCAACAGCGCTCGGGTTGCTCCAGAGCAGTTCGAATGATTGTCGCAACTGATTCACGGCCTTCGTGCCGAGATTCCACTCAATCCCTCCATCGATACCCGACCGCGAGAGGTTCGATGAGCCGACGAATCCCTCCGCAGCCGCCGACGATGCGCTGTGGAATAGATAGGCCTTGGGATGGAAACTCTCGCCGGTCGTCCTCCAGACCTTAACCTCGAGTTGTTGTGCGTCTTCTGCCTGCTCGTCGCACAGATCAAGGAGGTCAGAAAGCGCATCAGGGTCCGTGATGTCCATGTAGTCGGTGGTGAGGAACCTCACCTTGGCACCACGATCAATCGCATCGCGTAGGTTCGGAAGAACGATGTCGAGCCCAGACGACATGATGAAACTCACGACGAGGTCGATGCGGTCAAACAGCGGCGTATTAAGGCAACGAAGTAACTCGACGCGCAGCCGCTGATCCGTGGTGCTGGCGTCGAAGAGCCGAGGACTGTCGGAAGCGCCGTTCAACAACGGCTCCAGGTAGTTCCCTTTGTTTGGAATCACGTTACGAATTCCACCGCGCGGGTCTGGAACATCACCTGGGTAGCGCGGAATCACGTGGACGTGGAGATGATCAATGGTTTGACCCGCCTCAGCTCCCGCGTTGAAACCCACGTTGTATCCGGCAGGCCGGAACCGCTGATCCAAGATCGTCTTGACGTCACTGACGAGTTCCATGAGATCCCGCTGTTCAACCGGCTCCGCATCCCACCATGTCTGGATCAGTCGAAAGGGCGCGACGAGCGCATGACCCTTTGACACCGGAAACGCATCAAAGAACGCGAAGCCTGACCGATTGGACGCGATCCACGCGCTCGGAGGAACTTGACGGAATGGGGAGTCTTCCAAACTATCGCGGACACTAGTGAAGGACCCGGACCGCACTAGTTCGCAGCTGCGGCTGTTGGCTGGGGTCCCCGGCTACTAACCGTGTGAGATCAAGCGTCAGAGGACGCGGCCAATATTGCGCGACCGTGTGACCCAATCATTCAAGACGAAATCAGAGCGTCGTAAGCGATCTGAAGCGGATTCGCCAGGTCATCTCCGCCAAGCTGCATGCCGGTCGGGCCGAGGCGCTTCAGAACCGCATGCCTCGGCATGTTGCGCGCCGGCTCGCAGCTCGCCCAGCTCCTTGCCCCGCCACGGGTCGCGCGAGCCCTCGGCGGTTTCGTCGTCGACTCCCGCGACGCCGCGCCAGCGCAGCAGCACCCGCGCCGAACGTTCGACCTCGTCCGCCACCGCGTACGCGACCGCGACCACGTGCTCGCACACCGCGTCCGCGTCGCACGAGCACACCCGCGCGATCGCGCGCGGCCGCGGGATCAGCTGCTCGCCCCAGTCCTCCTCCAGCAGATGCTCGAGGTGCACCGACTGGAACTTCCCCTCGACCGCGTCCTCCAGCTGCCCCATCCCCTGCGCATAGCGGGTCATCGCCGTCCACATGCGCTGCGGGATCGGCGCCGCCGTCAGCGTCACCTCGCAGCCGTCGACTCGCGCGCTGATCACGCCCGGCTCGATCCGCAGGTCCTCGACGGCCAGATCCGGGCGTTCCGCATTGCCGGCGACGGCGGCGATAAAGGAGCGAGACCACGGGCCCATCAGGCTGCCTCCTCCACCACGCTCGGCGCCAGGGCGACCGCGGCGCGAATCGCGCCCAGGTCGAGATCGCCCAGCCAGTCCTCCGAGCGGCCGGCCATCACCTTCTCGACCAGCTCGCGCTTCGAGTCGAGCAGCCGGTCGATGCGCTCCTCCAGCGTGCCCGTGCAGATCAGCGAATGCACGAACACCGGCTTGTGCTGCCCCAGGCGATGCGCACGGTCGGTTGCCTGCTGCTCGACCGCCGGGTTCCACCAGCGGTCGAAGTGGAAGACGTGGTTCGCGGCCGGCAGGTTCAGGCCGCGGCCGCCGGCTCGGATCGAGATCACCAGCACCGTCGGGCCGCCCGGTTCCTCGCTCGCGAACTCGGTCAGCAGCTCGTCGCGCTGCCGCGCGTTCAGCCGGCCGTGGAAGAAGCCGACCTTCCGGTCGAGCTTCTCGGCGAGATACGGCACGAGGCGGTCGAAGCTCGGGTACTGCGTGAAGACGAGCGCCTTGTCGTCGGCCGGCATCGCCTGCAGCAGCTCGACCAGCCGCTCCAGCTTGCCCGAGCGGCCGTCGAGCGGCGCGCCCGTGTGCATCAGCATCTCCGGGTGGTTGCACACCTGCTTCAGGTGCCCGAGCATCGCGAGCACCGCGCCGCGCCGGCCGAACCGGTCCTCGTGCTGCTCGATCCGCGGGAACCAGCGGTCGACGGTCGCCTGGTAGAGGCTCGCCTGCTCGATCGTCAGCTTGCAGTAGTCCTTCTCGACCGTGATCGGCGGCAGGTCGAGCTCGACCTCCGGCTCGTCCTTCGCCCGCCGCAGGATGAACGGCCGCACCACCGCCCGCAGCCGCTCCAGCGCCTCCTCGTCCTTCTCCACCTCGATCGGCTGCGCGATCACCCGGTTGAACCACTCGCGCGAGCCGAGCAGCCCCGGATTGAGGATGTCCATGATCGCCCACAGCTCGCTCAGCCGGTTCTCGATCGGCGTGCCCGTCATCGCGACCCGCCGCCGCGCCTGCAGCGTCCGCAACGCCCGCGCGCGCTTCGTCTGCGGGTTCTTCACATCCTGCGCCTCGTCCATGATCAGCCGGTCCCAGTCGACGTCCGCGAGCGCCTCGACGTCGCGCGTCGCGATGTCGTACGACGTGACGATCACGTCGACCGAGTGCGCCTTGCGGTGCAGCTCCTCGTTCGCGAGCCGGTCGCTGCCGTGATGCAGATGCACGCGCAGCTCCGGCGCGAAGCGATGCACCTCCGCCACCCACTGCCGCGCCACGCTCATCGGGCACACGACGAGCGTCGGCCCGAACGCCTCGCGCCCCGGCCTCCTCGCGCTCCGACACGAGCATCGCGATCGCCTGCACCGTCTTCCCGAGCCCCATGTCGTCGGCCAGGATCGCCCCGATCCCCAGATCGCCCAGCATGCGCAGCCACCCGTGCCCCTTCTCCTGGAACGGGAACAGGTCGTGCCGCATCCCCGCCGGCGTCCCGCGCGGACGGAAGCGCGCGTCCTTGCCCGAGAGCAGCTCGTCGAGCGAGCGGTCGAGCTGCACCGTCCCCAGCTCGAGCCCCGCCTCGTCGGTCTCGAGGCCCGACACCGCCCGCACGAGCTGGACGAAGCCGACGTTCTGCTGGCGCCGCTCGAGGAAACGAATCGCGCGCTTCACGTCGGCCGCGCGCACCGCCTGCCAGCGGCCGTCGACCTGCACGACCGGGCTCTTCGCCGCCGCGAGCGCGCGCAGCTCCTCGTCGGTGAGCTCCGTGTCGCCGACCGCCAGCCGCCAGTCGAACGACGCGAGCACCGACGTCGAGAGCAGCCCGCTGCTCGGCGCGAACGACTCGCTGCGCGCGGTCACGTTCGCCTTCAGCCGGGTCGGCGCGCGCAGCCACGCCGACGGCAGCGCGACCGGCACGTCGAGCTCGTCCAGCCTCGGCATCAGGTCGCGCAGGAAGTACGACACCGTCTCGGCGTCGAGCTCCACCTCGAACGGCTGCTCCTCGTCGAACTCGATCCCCTCCGTCGCGAGCAGCGGCCGCAGCTCGGCGAGGTCGCGCTCCAGGTCGCCGAGCGGATCGCCCGAGCGCACGAACGCGAACGCATCGTCGCCCGCCTCCCAGAGGAGCGACACCGGCAGGCTGAGCGTCGGGTCGTCGTCGGCATGCAGCCACAGCTCGAGCGCCAGCGCATCGCGCGGACGCTCGTCGAGATGGAAGCCGAGCCGCCACGTCGTCTCCTTCACCTCGGAGAGGCCGCTGTCGACCCAGCGCGACAGCCGCCGCTCGAGCCCGGCGTAGCTCGCGTTCTGCGGCAGCTCCGGATCGGGCGACGACAAGCCGGCGAGGAACGAGTCGACCGCGGTGCGCCGGCCGATGCGCGACGTGTCGCCGAGCTTCACGCCCGCGGCGACGAGCCGGTCGCGCGCGATCTGGTCGACGAGCTGCGGATAGAGATCGGCGACGGTCGCCTCGCGGTCGTCGTGGAAGCCTTCCGCGCCGACGAGCGGCAGCGCGGCCGCGATCTCCGCGAGCGAGCGCTGGATGTGATCGTCGAGCGTCGCGCCCCAGAACGCGTACCAACTGCCGCCGCCGCGCATCAGCTGCGGATGCACCATCCCCTCGGCGACCGAGCGATGCGCGACAGCGACGAGCGCGAACAGAACGCGCGCGCTGTCGCCGAGCTCGAGCGCGGGCGGCGACGCGGCGAGCTCGAGCAGCTCCGGCACCGAGAGCAGCCGCGCGTCGATCTCGTGCTCCAGCACGTGCACCGTCGCGGGCTCGCCCGCGCGCAGGCCGCCGTCGGAGAACGACTCGCCGTCGCGCGCAAACGCATACGCCCCGGCGCTCCGCCAGATCACTTCAAGAGAAAGCACGACCTAACAGAGTAGGCACTAAAGTGGTCTCCTTGCTGCGCCTCTATCACCGGCAGGGCGCCGGACGCCCTCCCCGCGTCCGCTGGACGCTCGAAGAAGCGGGCGTTTCCTACGAATACGTGGTCATGGACGAGGAGGAGGGCCACGGGCCCGAGCACGCCGAACGGCACCCGCTCGGGCGCGTTCCCGTGCTGGAGACCGACGACGGGCTGCTCTTCGAGTCGGCCGCGCTCTGCCTGCACATCGCCGACTCGTACCCCGAGGCGAACCTGATCGCGCCGCTCGGCACCCGCGAGCGCGCGCAGACCTACCAGTGGGTCTTCTTCACGATGACCGAGCTCGAGCGGACGATGGTGAGCTGGGGCACAGCGCGCCACCGCAAGGACGAGGAGGCGGTCGCGGCGGGCCGGGCGCGGATGGCGAAGGTCGCCGCGGCGCTCGAGGAGGAGCTCGGCGACAGCGAGTACATCGTCGGCGGGCGCTTCACGATCGCCGACATCGTGCTCGGCGGCGTGCTCCACAGCGCGCGCCAGTACGACCTCTTCCCGGACTCGCCGGTTCTGCTCGCCTACCTCGAGCGGCTCGACGCGCGCCCGGCCAAGCAGCTCGCGTACTCCTGATGCCGCTCGACCTGATCGAGTTCCCCGCCGACGACCTCGAACGCGCGACGCACTTCTGGGAAGGGCTGCTCGGCCTGTCGCTCGACGAGCGCACCGTCGGCTGAAGGATCGGGGCGGCAGTCGCACGGTGACGGCGCGGCGCTCGGCGTGCACGAACGCGGGGCCGGTCCGGGCGACCGCTTCTCGCTGCCCTACTTCCGCGTCGAGGACATCGCCGCCGCGCAGGCGCGCGTCGTCGAGCTCGGCGGGAGCATCGTGCATCCCGGCGAGCGGTTCGCGATCTGCCGCGACTCGGAGGGAAGTCCCTTCGGGTTGTCGGCGGGCTAGAACAGAAAGGTGTCAGACACCGTGTCGGGCGGCTAAACCCGCGAAAACGTGTCAGACACCTGCGGTGTCAGACACCCGTTGTCGGGCGGCTAGACCCGCGAAGAGGTGTCAGACACCTTGGTGTCTGACACCGGGGCCGGCGCCTCGGCAGCCTCGGGCTGCGGCTCTTCGGTAGCGCCGTTCGAGCTCTTCTTCTTCCAGAACGCCAGCACACCCGACGACGGCGAATGCGGCGAGCATGATCGCGCTCTTGTTCGGCTTCTTCGTCTTCGGATGGATCGCCGGCTTCACGCCCTTCGCCGCATCCTTGGCGGCGTAGGTCGCGGCCCGCTTGCCGACCGTCCAGGCGACCCAGCCGATCACGGCGTTTCTGCGATTGATGACGCTCACACCGCCAACCCTATCTGGCCCGCGGCAACGAGCAGACGGGAAGCGGGGGCTCCGCCTCATGCGGCACGAGGCAGAGCCCCCAGGGGAGAGCGCCGAGGACCTGGCGGGTCAGCCAGTGCCCCGGCCGGACGAGGGCACGTCCACTTCTCCACCTGCCCACTGACGGTCAAGTCAGCGCGGTTAAACCTTCGTTTTACAATTGCCTTAACAATTGCGGAACTCGCGAATCTCGCAGGACGAAACTCGCGAACCTGGTTCCGGCTGCGCCGCGAATCAGGTTCGTTCCAGGGATAGCGCTGACTTCAGTTGAGGGTCTAGGCTGCGCGCGTGGGTCTCGGAGGAGCACTGGCTCCGCTCTCGGAGCGGCCGTTTCGGCTGCTCTGGCTCGGGCGCGTCTCCTCCGGGGTCGGCGACGCACTCGTGCCGGTGGCGCTCGCCTTTGCAGTTCTTTCCGTACACAACAGCTATACGGCGGTCGGTGCAGTACTCGCCGCCTTCACGATCTCGCGCGTCGCGTTCACCCTCGTCGGCGGGGTGGTCGCCGACCGGTTGCCGCGCCGGGGGGTGATGCTCACCTGCGACCTCGTGCGCGGGGTCGTGCAGGCGTTCACCGCCGTGATGCTCCTCGCCGGCGAGATGACGCTGCCGCTCTTCATCCTCACGATGGTGCTCTTCGGCGCCGCCTCGGCATTCTTCCTGCCCGCCTCCGACGGGCTCGTCCAGCAGACCGTCAGCCGCCGCGGCCTGCAATCGGCGAACGCGCTCCTCTCGACCTCGCGCAACACGCTCAACGTCTTCGGCCCCGTCGTCTCGGGCACGCTGATCGCCGCCTTCGGGACCGGCTGGGTGTTCGGGATCGACGCGGTCAGCTTCGCGGTGAGCGCGTCCTTCCTGCTGCGGCTGCAGGTCGACTCGCTGATGCGCAGCGAGCACCGCCACTTCTACCGCGAGCTGCGCGAAGGCTGGAGCGAGGTGAGCTCGCGCGCCTGGGTGCGCGCGCCGATGATCGGCTTCGCGATCTCGAACATCTGCTTCGCGTCGTTCCTCGTGCTCGGCCCGGTCGTCTTCCACAACCATCTCGGCGGCGCCGCGCGACTGGGGCATCGTCTCGACGTGCGGCGCAATCGGCGCGATCGGCGGCAGCCTCGCCTCCGCGCGCTTCAAGCCGCACCGGCCGCTCACCACCTGCTTCATCGTCTCGGCGCTGATCGCCGTGCCGATCGCGGCGCTCGCCGGCCCGCTGCCGATGCCGGTGATCGCGGCCGCGTCGCTCGTCGGCTTCGGCGCGATCGGCTTTGCGAACACCTTCTGGGAAACGACGCTGCAGCGGGACATCCCCCAGCGGGTCTTCGCGCGCGTCCGCTCCTACGACGTCCTGGTCTCGTTCGTCTTCATGCCGATCGGCATGCTCGCGTTCGGCCCGATCGCCCAGCAGCTCGGCTTCACGGCGACGCTGCTCGGCGCGGCGGCGGTCGCGGTCGTGACGAACCTCGTCGTCGCCCTCGTCCCGGGCGTGCACGCCGTCGTCGCCGAGCCGCGGCCCGCCTAGCGCTACTGCGCGTTGTCGTCGATGAGCCGCGAGGCGCCGTGCAGGATGTCGTTCGCGACCGCCGAGAAGGCGGTGTTCAGCTCCGCCGCGTTCGGCTGGTTGTAGAACTGCGTCGGGTCGCTCGCGATCCCCTGCAGCGCCTGCAGGCCGGTGATCGCCGGGCTCTCGTTCGTCCGGCTGACCGGCGGCCCCTTGATCTCCTTCTGGCAGATGTCGTGGCCGACGTCGTAGCCGATCGAGTAGACCGACGTTCCGGCAGCATGCGCGACCTGCGAGGACGTGATGCCCTGATGGCACGGCGTCAGCAGGTACGGCGAGTTTGCCGGGTAGTAGAGCGGGCCGGTGTTCGCCGCGCCGTCGGAGAGGAGCACGATGATCTTGATCGTCCCCGGCCGGCCGTCCTTGACGATCTCCGCCTGGGCGGCGTCGATCGCGTTCGCGTAGGCGGTGTTCCCGTTCGCCTGCACGCAGTTGATCGTCGAGACCAGGTTGGAGGCCGTGTTCAGGTCGGTGCCGGTCTTGTAGTCGCTCGAGAGCGGGACGAGCACGTAGGGCGCGTTCGGGTCGTCGTAGCTCGCGGTGTTCGGCGGCTTGTCGCACTTCGTCGCCATGCTCGACGCGGGCGGCAGCACCGCCAGGCCGACGTGGTCGAGGGCGGGGTTCATCAGGCCGAGGAACGTCTTCATGCCCGCGCGCGCGTTCTCCATGTCGGTGCAGGCCGGGTCGGGCTGGCCCGCCGAGTTCGTGCACATCGAGCCGGTGCGGTCGAGCACGAGCATCACGTCGAGCGGCTTCTCGCCGCACGGCGAGCAGGCGGTCGCCGAGGCGTGCACCGTGATGCGTCGGGACGCCGAGGAGCTTCGCGAAGGTCGTGTTGATGACACCCGTCTCCTTGACGACGACGGCGTTCGACGGCGCGCACCCGGGGACGGAGGCGATGCACCTGGTGGTGACGGTGATCGACGAGCTGTCGAGCCCGCTCGGCGCGTTGTTGCCGTTCGAGCCGTAGGTGTTCGCGAACGTGGTCGCCGACGTCACGTCCGGCAGTTCCTGCGCGCCTGCGAGTGCCGCCGCGTCGGCCGCCGACTGCAGCCGGCGCTGCGCCAGGTAGGCGTGGCCGACGTCGAGGCACAGGGCGCAGAAGCCGAGCAGGACGATCATGAACAGGACGATGATGATCGAGCACCTGACCGTCGTCGGACTGCACGCGTTGGCGCAGACTGGCTCACAGGTACTTCCCGAGCTCCAGGATCGGCCGGGCCGAGAATGACGATGAACAGCGCCGGGAAGATGAAGAGCGCCGCCGGGAAGAGCATCTTGATCGGCGCCTTGGCCGCGGCCTCTTCGGCGAGCGAGCGGCGGCGCCGGCGAGAGTCGTCGGCGAGATTGCGCAGCGTCTGGCCGAGCGAGAGCCCGAGCTGCTCGCCCTGGAGCAGTGACCGGACGAACGACGTCACCTCCGGCGTGTCGAGCCGCTTGGCCATGCGCTTGAGCGCCCGCTCGCTGCTCTCGCCCACCCGGAGCTCGGTCAGGACGAGCGAGAACTCGTCCGCCAGGGCCCCGTTCATGCACTCGACCAGCCGCGCGATCGCACCGAAGAGGCCAACGCCTGCTTCGACCGTTACCGCCAGCAGATCGAGTGCATCGGGGAGGTCGTTGCTGATCTCCGCGCGGCGCGCCGCCGATGCGGCGGCCGAGCAGAAGCTTGGGAATGGCGAAGCCGACGACGCCGAAGCGCGCCCGCGAGCAGCAGCGTCGCGCCGAACGGCTGGCCCGCGAGTACGCCGCGATCAGCAGCGCCGCGAGGACGCCGCCGGCGACGAGCAGGAACCGATAGGCGACGTAGGCCTGCGGGGTGACGCGGCCGGCAAGGCCGGCCGCGGCGAGCCGCTGCGGCAGGGCGTCGGCGAGCTTCTCCGACATCAGCCGCTGGCCGAGCCTCTGGATCCACGGCTCGTCGCTCGTTCCTGCGACGTGTCGCCGCGCAGCTCGCCGGACGCCGCCGACCACTGGCGGACGACCGCGACGGCCGAGTGCCGGCGCCGGCCCGTGGCCGTGACGGCGCTCGCGGCGACGAAGATCGACGCCGAGAGCGTGAGCGCTGCAAGTACGAGCAGGAGCACCGTTACCACCGCACCTTTCCGACGCGCCGAAGGACGATGGAGCCGCAGAGGATCATTGCCAGAGCAACCAGCGCTCAGGATGTGCCCGCTCGAGGTGTGCCAGAGCGGGCTCATGTAGCTGGGGTTGACGAGCGTCAGCAGCACGGCCGCGACGATCGGCAGCGCCGGTCAGCACGTTCGCCGAGATGCGAACCTGGCCCGGTGATCGCCCGCAGGTTGCGCCGGAACTGCTCCCGCGCCCGCACCGTCGTCGCGACGAGCTCGAACAGCTCGGCCAGGCTGCCGCCGACCTGCCGCTGGATGGCGATCGCGTCGAGCACGAACTGGAGATCTTCCGACCGAATGCGCCGGCCGAGCTCGGCGAGCGCGTCCTCGAGCGAGCGGCCCAGGTGAACCTCGGCCACGACCCGCCGGAACTCCCGGCCGGCCGGCTCGCCGACATCGGTGGCGACGGTCTGCAGGCCGTGGTCGAACCCGTGGCCCGCCCGGAGCGACGCCGCGAGCGTGTCGAGGATCTCGGGCAGCTGCTGCTCGAACGCCCGCGAGCGCCTGAGCGCCTTGACGTGCAGGACGATCCACGGCGCCGCGAGCGCAGTCGCGCCGCCGGCGAGCGCCAGCACCGGTGCCCTTCCAGTCGAGCAGGAGCGCGAACGCTACGAAGCCGATCAGCACGTCGAGGCACACGAACGCCCCGGCGCGGGCGTCGACGCCGGCGCGATCGATGTGGAGCTGGATCGACTCGTGCGACCCGAACCGGGTGAGCAGCTCCTCGGCGCGGGCGCCGAGCCGCTCCACGATCGACGCTGGACCGAGGCGCGCGCTCGAGCTCCGCCTCGGCGAGATACGGGCTGAGCTGACGGCGAACCTGCTCGCGCCGGCGCGTCACGAGCGTGAGCTGCACCGCACAGAAGACGAGCCCCGCAACGAGGATCGCGACGACGACGAGCTCGATGCTCATGAGACCCTCCGCCCGCCCGCCGCGACGAGCCGCGGCTCACTGGGGTCGAAGACGTCGACCGGCAGCACGACACCGGACGCCGCCAGCTTGTCGGCGAAGTGGGGCCGGATCCCGGTCGGGCGGGCAGGACCGCTGCCCGGCTTCGCGAGGAACAGATCCTGGATCGTGATCACTTCCGACTCCATCCGCAGGACCTCGGTCACGTGCGTGACCACCCTGGTGCCGTCGACCGACCGTGAGATCTGGATGACGACGTCGAACGCGCTCGCGATCTGCTCGCGGATCGCCCGCAGCGGCAGATCGACGCCCGCCGTGAGGACGAGCACCTCGAGGCGCGCGAGCGCGTCGCGGGGCGAGTTCGCGTGGATGGTGGTGAGCGAGCCCTCGTGGCCCGTGTTCATCGCCTGGAGCATGTCGACCGTCTCGGGGCCGCGGACCTCGCCGACGATGATGCGGTCGGGCCGCATGCGGAGAGCGTTCCGCACGAGGTCGCGGATGCGAACCTCGCCCTGCCCCTCGATGTTGGCCGGCCGTGCCTCGAGCGAGACGACGTGCTCCTGGTCGAGCTGCAGCTCGGCTGCGTCCTCGATCGTCAGGATCCGCTCGCTGTCGGGGATGAAGCTCGACATCACGTTCAGGAGCGTCGTCTTGCCGACGCCCGTGCCGCCCGAGATCAGGACGTTCAGCTTCCCGCGCACGCAGCCCTCGAGCACCTCGACGAGCTCCGGCGAGAGCGTGCCCAGGTCGACGAGATTGCTCCCGGTCAGCGCGTCGGCCGAGAACTTGCGGATGGTCAGGATCGGCCCCTTCAGCGCGAGCGGCGGCACGATCACGTTGACGCGCGAGCCGTCGGGCAGGCGGGCGTCCACCATCGGCGAGGCTTCGTCGACGCGGCGGCCGACAGCCGAGACGATCCGCTCGATGACGCGCATCAGATGGGCGTCGTCGGCGAAGCAGGCGTCGGTCTCGTAGAGCACACCTGCGCGCTCGACGAACACCTGGTCGTGGCCGTTCACCATCACCTCGGTGATCCCGTCGTCGCGCAGGAACGGATCGATCGGCCCGTAGCCGAGCACCTCGTCGATCACGTCCTCGACGACGCGCTGGCGCTCGTCGCCGGTGATCCGCTCGGAGCGGCGGTCGAGCTCGACCTCGACGACGGTCTGCACGCGGCCCCGCAGCTCGTCCGGAGACGCGCTCAGGGTCTGAAGCTCGGGCCCGATCTTCGTGACACAGACGTCGTGAAGCGACGCGCGCAACTCCGCGAAGCGATCGATCGGACGCTCGTTCGAGCTGCCGATGCGAGGCTGCAGGGCGGGCGGCTCCTCGAAGCCGTCCGCGCCGTTGATCCGTTGCTGCAAAGACATGGTCAATTCCTCCCAAAGCTGAAGAGGCGTGCTGCCCGGTGCTGCTGCTGCTTGGCGACCCAATCGCCGCCGCCGGCAGTTGCACGAGCGAGCTCCAACATCGCCACGCCGAACGGTGCGTCCGGCTGAGCAAGCACTGCAGGCTTCGCCCCGTTCACCGCAAGCGGCACCGACGGGTCGAGCGGCAGTACCCAATCCACGTTGCGGTCGAGCGCCGCTTCGACGTCGCCGCGGTCCATCAGATTCGCGCTGGCGCGGTTGAGCACGATGCGCAACCGGTCCTCCGGGAACGACAGCAGCTCGAGCGTCTTCAGCGTCAGCCGAACGTTCTTCAACGTCGGCACGTCCGGGTTGCAGAGCAGAAGCAGCTGGTCGGTCTGGTCGAGCGTCGCGAGCATCGGCCCGTAGAAGAACGGCGCCGTGTCGACGACCACGAGATCGTAGGACTCGCGGGCGACCTGGAGCAGCGTGCGAATCGCCTCCTCGCCGACGAGCTCGGCATCCTCCGGGCTCATCGGAGCCGGCAGGACGTCGACGCCGGACGAGTGGCGCTCGGTGTAGACGCCGAGCTTCTCGCCGTCCAGCGCAGCCGGAGTGCCGAGCAGCTCGCGCACCGTGTTGTCGGGAGCGAGACCGAGCATGATCGCGGCGTCGCCGAACTGCAGGTCGAGGTCGATCAGCAGCGTCTTCTTGCCCGCATGCGTCGCTGCCGCGACCGCAAGGTTGGTCGAGACGACCGACTTTCCGGAGCCGCCCTTCGGCGAGAAGACGGTGACGACACGACCGTCGCCGCCGAGCTCCGCCTGGCGGGCGGTCTGCGCCGCCTTCTCGATCACGAAGAGCACGCTCTCGCGTCCGGCCGGCAGCGGGAGCACGTCGGCGATGCCGGCGTCGAGCGCCCAGCGGACGAGCCCGCTCGAAGGCACGGTCGTCGCGAGCACGACCGGTGCGCCGCTGTGCTCGCGCAGCTGCGCCAGCTCCTCGCGGGGCTCCGACTCGCCCTCGTGCACGAGCACTGCGACGTCGAGCTGCTCCGCGTGGTCGCGCCCGGCGAGCTCCGTCGAGCTCGAAGGCGTCCAGCGTGGTCATTCCCTCGCGCAGCGCGGACGCCGCCTCGCCGTTTCCGGCGAGGGCGACGCGGAGGCGGCGATCAGTGGCCACTGGAGCCCTCGATGACTGCCTGAACCGAGGCCGGCGAGACGCGCTGGTCAGAGGCATGAACCGACGGGCGAAGGAGCAGCGACCAGTCGCCGTTCTTCTGCAGCCAGTAGAGGCGCTGCGCCTGCTTGCCGGTCAGCTGCAGGTCGACCGACAGAACCTGGCCGGTCGCGGTCGACGACGGCGACGAAGGAGCCTTGACGACGAGCAGGTTCCGCAGTGCGATCACCGTCGAGTGGTTCTGGCTGCCTTCAGGGTTCGTCACGTTGCCGATCACGTCGACGCGGTTGCCCTGCTTGAGGGTGCCCGCGAGCAGCTGGTGCGGGTCGCCCGGGAGCTCCATCACGCGCGAGACGCCTTTCAGGTCGGACAACAGCCCTTCCTGCTGGGCGGTGCCGAAGCGGCGCGCAACGATCTGCTCGCCGGCGTAGGTCGGCTGGATCGCAACCAGGTTGCTGAGCGTCGTCGTGTTCACGACTGCGCCCGAGGCGACGCTGTTGCCGGCGAACTTGCGCGCGACGAGCCAGCCGCCGGAGGCGAGCTGAGCGCCCGTCGTGCCGATCGGGATGTCGCGCGTCGCGACGTACACCGTCGCGCTGCCCGCCGCCGGCGTCGCAGTCGACTTGGCGTGCGAGGCATAGATGAGCATCAGCACGACCGCGCAGAGTGCGAGCGCGGCGGCGATGAGCAGATTCCTGACCCGGTACGAGACGACCGAGTTCCTGACTCTGTATGACATGTCCAGCATCTGGGTCCCCTGTCGCTAGTACTCGACACGCTCGGTCGTCGAGCTATGCAAGTTGCCCGAGGCGACGACGATGCCGAGGAGGTTGATCGAATATGGATAGGTCGCAGTGACGGTCACGGTGGCGCCCGGCTGCCAGGGCGGCGCCGTCACGGTCACGTTCAGCTTCGAGGTGTCGAGATCGCTCGCGGCGCTGACGACCGAAGCCTTCGTCGTCGCGATCGGGTCCGGGGCGTTGCGGCTGACGGTGGCCTGACGGGCACCGGTGCGAACCGCGTCCGACAGCGTGATCGAGTTCTTGAACGCGATCCCGTACTGGACGATCCCGAACAGGATCAGGAAGAGGATCGGCGCGATCGAGCGCGAATTCCACGAGCGTCTGGCCGTCCTCGTTTTTCCTGATCCTTTTTGTCATGTCAATGCTCCTCCGGGGTGGGCGGCAGGTGAGCGCCGCATTGCTCACCTGCCGCCACCAGTCGAGTTTGCTTAGAGCGAGTTGCCGATCTTCGCGAGGGCGTCGTCGATCTTGGCTCTCGAAGGTGCCGAGGATCGCCACGAGCGCGACGGCGACGAGCACGCCGATCAGGGAGTACTCGACGAACGTCTGACCCTCTTCGCGCTTCAGGCCGAGGTACGCGCGCACGATCACGCTGTTGATCGCATCAATCATTTCTTGCCCTCCTTGAATTGTTTGCCGGCCGGAAATCGATCCGACCTGCTCCGCTAGTAACGAGATTCCGATGAAGTGGAAACCGCTATCCGTCACCGTAGGGACGTCACGGAGGCCAAACACACCCGTAGGGATAGGTGGGGTCCTACCTTGGTCAAGTTGGCGGCGGCCGACGTCCCTCGGACGAGTTAGGTCTCATCGACCCCTTGGCCCGCGGGCGTCGGACGACTGAAACTCGTGAATCTGGTTCGCTGACGCGAATCAGATTCAGTCCAACCCTCGCGAACCTGATTCGGCGAAGCCGAACCAGATTCGCGAGGTGGACGTCTAGGCCTTCGCCGCCGCTTTCTTCTTGTTCGGCAGGTGAATCGCGCGGCCGAGCGCCACGAGGCCGGCTTCCTTGATCGCCTCGCTGAGCGTCGGATGCGCGGCCATGCCGTCGGCGACCGTCTCGACGGTCGATTCCGCGTCGATCGCGACCGTGCCCGCCTCGATCAGGTCGGTGACGTGCGGGCCGACCATGACCATGCCGAGCAGCTCGCCGTAGCGCGTCTCGTGGATCGACTTCACCCAGCCGACCGTCTCCGCCTGCATCACCGCTCGGGCGTTGGCCACCCAGGGGAAGACGCCGACCGCGACGTCGTCGCCGTACTGCTCGCGGGCCTGCGCCTCGGTGAGGCCGACACCGGCGATCTCGGGATCGGTGTAGATCGGGCGCGGCACCGCGCGGTTGTCGACGATCTCGTCGTGTCCCAGCGCGTTCTCCGCGGCGACCTCGCCCTCGCGGAACGCCGTGTGGGCGAGCTGCCAGTAGCCGGCGCAGTCGCCGACCGCGTAGATGTGCGGGACGGTGGTGCGGCGGTGCTCGTCGGCGGTGATGCCCTTGCGCTTGTCGAACTCGATCCCGGCTGCCTCGAGGCCGATGCCCTCGACGAGCGGCCCGCGGCCGACGGCCACGAGCATCAGGTCGCACTCGACCGTCTCGCCGTCGCCGAAGCTCACCTTCAGCGAGTTGCCCTGCTGCTCGACGCCGGTGCACTGCTTGCCGAGCTGCAGCGTGATGCCGCGCTTGCCGAACGCCTTCGCGAGCTCCTTCGCGGCATCGGCGTCCTCCTGCGGGATCAGCGTGTCGAGCATCTCGATGATCGTCACCTCGGAGCCGAAGCGGTTGAAGATCGAGGCGAATTCGGCGCCGATGATGCCGCCGCCGAGGATCACGAGCCGGCCCGGGATCTCCGTCTGGGCGAGCAGCCCGGTCGAGTCGACGCACAGGTCCGACTCGAGGCCCGGGATCGGCGGGCGCAAGGGGAACGAGCCCGTCGCGACGATCGCCGTCTTGAAGTTGACGTCCTCCCCGCCCTCGACCGCGATCGTGTTCGCGCTCGTGAACTTGCCGTAGCCCTTGACCCAGTCGACGCCGTTGGCCTTGAACAGGCCGGCGACGCCGCTCGTCATCTGCTTGACGACGCCGGCCTTCCACTCGTTGGCGGCGGGAAAGTCGAGCTGCGGCGCCTCGACGCGGACGCCGAGCTTCGCGAACGTGTCGTTCGCCTGGTGGAGGAAGTGCGCGGTCTGCACCCAGGCCTTGGTCGGGATGCACCCGACGCGCAGGCACGTGCCGCCGAGCTCGGGCTCCTTCTCGATGCACGCGACCTTCGCGCCCAGCTGGGCGGCGCGGATCGCTGCGGTGTACCCCCCGGGGCCACCGCCCAGAACTGCGATATCGACATCCATGAGGCGATCGTACCGTCGTGCTACGGGACGATGACGATCTTGCCGAACTTGCCGCCGGCGGCGAACCGCTCGTAGGCGTCCTGGGCCTGGTCCAGCGGGAAGGTCTCCTCGACCGGCACCCGGATGCGTCCGTCGGCGAGCAGCGGCAGCACGTCGTCACGGAGGCGCCGGATCACGTCGGCCTTCTCGTCGCGCGTGCGGAAGCGCAGCATCGAGCCGTGGATGCGGCCGCGCTTGCCCATCAGCAGGCCGAAGTTGAGCGTCGCCACCGACCCGGCGCCCATGCCGATCACGGCGATGCGCCCCCGCGGTGCGAGCAGCTCCAGGTTCGTGGCGAGGTTGTCGCCGCCGACGAGCTCGAGGATCACGTCGTAGAGGCCGCTCGGGTTTGTGTTCGGCTCCGAGCTCCCGCAGCTCGTCGTGGTGATGACGGCGTGGTGCCGGTGACCTGCGCCCCGAGGGCGACCCCGAGCTGAACCGCGGCGACACCGACCCCGCCGGCGGCGCCGTTCACGAGCAGGCGCTCGCCGGGCTTCAGCTCCGCCTGCGTGAAGAGCGCGTCGTGCGCGGTCGCGTAGACCTCGACGAAGCCGCCCGCCTCCGGCCACGTGACGTGCTCGGGCACCGGGAGCGTGTGGGAGGCGTGCACGGCGACCAGCTCGGCCTGGCCGCCGCCGGGCAGCAGCGCCATCACGCGCTCGCCGTCCTCGGTCTCGCCGGCGCACTCGAGCCCGGGAATGTCGACCGGGGCGCCGGGCGGCGGCGGATAGCGCCCGGCGCGCTGCGAGAGGTCGGCTCCGTTCACTCCCGCGCCGCGGACGCGGATCAGGAGCTCGCCCTCGCCCGGCACCGGATCGGGCCGTTCCTCGGTGTGGAGGGCGCCTTCGACGATGACAGCCGCACGCATTCCGGCATGCTACGGCGATGAAGCTCGAAGGCGTCCACCACGTCACCTGCATCACGGGTGACGCGCCCGCGAATGTGCGCGTTCTACGCGGGGGAGCTCGGTCTGCGGATGGTCAAGAAGACCGTCAACCAGGACGACCCGACCGTCTACCACCTCTTCTACGCCGACGAGCGCGGCTCGGCGGGCGCAGACATCACGTTCTTCGAGTACCCGGGCTCGCCGAGAGGCCGGGCCGGCGACGGGATGGTGCATCTGGTCTCGTTCCGCGTCGGCTCCGAGGAGTCGCTCGAGTTCTGGCGCGAGCGGGTCGGCGGCGTCGTCTCGGGCCGGCTCGCTCGTCTTCGAGGATCCGGAAGGGCTGAAGCTCGAGCTGGTCGTCGACGACTCGGGCGAGCCGCCGCTGATCGCCGATGCGCCCGACATCCCGGAGGAGCACCGTCTGCGCGGCTTCGCCGGTGCGCGCGCGTATGCGTCACAGCCCGAGCGGAGCAAGCGAGCTGTTGGTCGGCCTCGGCTTCGAGCCCGGCTGGGAGGTGCGCGGCGACTCGCGGAGCGGGTTCTACCGCTACGACGCGCCGCCGGAGCAGCGCGGCCTGCAGGGCGCAGGCACGGTGCATCACATCGCGTGGTCGTCGAAGCCGGAGGAGCACGAGGCGTGGCGGACCAGGGTGTTCGAGGCGGGCGGCCAGCCGACACCGGTGATCGACCGCTTCTACTTCAAGTCGATCTACTTCCGCGAGCCGAGCGGCGTGCTGTTCGAGATCGCGACCATGGGGCCGGGATTCACCTCCGACGAGCCGTTCGAGACGCTCGGCGAGTCGCTCTCGCTGCCGCCGAACTACGAGCAGTACCGCGACCAGGTCGAGCGGATCCTCACGCCGCTCCCGGATCTGCGCGCGGAACGCTCCGCGTGATCGTCCGCGAGCGTCCCGCCGAGGGCGACGCGGCCGGCGCGCTCGTGCTCTTCCACGGCCGCGGCGCCGACGAGAACGATCTCTTTCCGCTGCTCGACGTGCTGGATCCGGAGCGGCGGCTGGACGGGTACTGCCCGCGCGGGCCGCTGTCGCTGCCGCCGGGCGGCGCGCACTGGTACATCGTGCCGCGGGTCGGCTATCCGGACGTGCCGACCTTCACGGCGTCGTATGCGGAGGCCGCCGAGTGGCTCGACTCGCTGCCGCACTCGCAGATCGTGCTCGGCGGGTTCTCGCAAGGGTGCGTGATGGCGCTCGCGCTGGGGCTGGGCGTGGGGCGACCGCGGCCGGCAGCGATCTGCGGCTTCTCGGGGTTCATCCCGGTGGTGGAGGGCTGGTCGCTGGACGCGCTCTCGTCCGCTGCCGCCGGTCGCGCTGGGCCATGGCACGTTCGATCCGGTGATCCCGGTCGAGTTCGGCCGCGCCGCCCGCGACCAGCTGCTCGCGGCGGGCGCCGAGCTGCTCTACGAGGAGTACCCGCTCCCGCACACGCTCGACCCGTCGTTTCTCGCTGTCGTTCAGCGCTGGCTCGGGTCGAAGGTCTAACTCGCGAATCTGGTTCGGCTGCGCCGAATCAGGTTCGCTCGGGATGAATCTGATTCGCGAAGCGAACCAGATTCACGAGTTTCACAGTCGTGTTGCAGATCGCGCTGGATTCGCCGGCAACCTGGAGAGATGCGCCCGACGCACGCAGGCACGTTCCACGTCACGGCGCGGTCGATCGCGGAGGAGCACATCTTCCGAGACCACCGCGACTACCACCACGGCATCCAGATCATCGCCGAGCTGGTCACCGAGCGATTCCTGGTCTGCCACGGCTTCTGTTTCATGCCGACGCACTACCACCTCATCGCATCGTTCGAGAACGACAAGCTCACACCGGCGATCCGGCGCCTGAACAGGCGCTACGCCGGCGGCTTCAACCGGCGGCACGGCCGCCGCGGGCACGTGTTCGACTCGCCGTACACCGCCTCCGAAGTCGTGCAGGAAGGTCACGCCTACCGGCTGCCCGACTACGTCGCCGAGAACCCGCCGCGGCGCCCCTGGCCGTGGAGCAGCTTCGACGTGCCCTTCTCCTTCGTCCGGTCGCTGCCGTGGGTCGAAACTCGCGAATCTGGTTCGGCTTCGCCGAATCAGGTTCGCTGTTAGAGAGCGCGCTTCATGACAAGCCCGCCGTCCGATTCGCCGGCGGGCTCGAAGCCGTTGCGCTCGTAGAAGGCGACCGCGGGTGAGTCCTTCTCCACCGACAGCGAGACGGCGGAATGACCGACCGCCTTCGCCTTTCCGAGCAGCGCGTCGAGCAGCTCCTGCCCCACCCCGTGCCGGCGGCGCGACGGGACGACGGAGATCGACAGCTCCGGGGTCTGCTCGTCGACGAAGCCGTAGCCGGGCTCGCCGGCGGTGAAGAGCCTGAACCACGCGGCTCCCACGCGGTTGCCGGTCTCGTGGGCGACGAGCGACGAGGTCGCCGGCGCGGCCCCAGTTGTCGACGTAGCGGGTGAGTGGAATGTCGGCGTCGAGCGCGTTCACCCGCCAGGCATACGCGTGCGCGAGCATCGAGCGCATGAAGGGAACGTCGGCGAACGAGCCGTTGCGGATCACAACGCCAGCGCGGGCTCTTCCACGAACTGCTTGACGGTGCGCAGGAAGTCCGCACCCTCTGCCCCATCCACCGCGCGATGGTCGACGGTCAGCGTCATGCTCATCATCGGCCGTACCGTTACTTCCCCTTCGCGGGCCACGGGGGTGTCCAGTGTCGCTCCGACGGCCAGGATCGCCGCCTGCGGCGGATTGAGCACCGCCACGAACTGCTCGATACCGAACATGCCGAGGTTGGAGATGGTGAACGTGCCGTCCTCCAGATCCTGCGCCGTCAGCTTGCTTTCGCGCGCACGGCCAACGATATCGCCTCGTGCGACGGCGAGCTCGGCGAGCGTGAGGCGCTCGACGCTGCGCACGACCGGCACGACGAGCCCCTGTGGCGCAGCGACCGCGATTCCGACATTCGCGGTCGGGAACTTCAACAGCGCCTCCTCGGTGTACTGCACGTTCACGTCGCGGTGCCGCATCAGCGCGTGCGCGCACACCTTGGTGAGCAGGTCGGTGACCGTCACCCGCACGTCCGGGTTCAGCTCGCGGGCGGCGGCGACGAGCTCGTTCGCGCGGGTCATGTCGGCGCTCACCGTGAGCTGGAAGACGGGCGCCTGCCACGCGGCGGTGAGCCGGCGGGCGATCGTCTTGCGGATGTTCGTCAGCGGAACGGATTCGACCTCGCCAGTCGGAACGGCGGCCGGGCGCCGGTGCCGCGACCTGCCCGCGCTCGACGTCCTCGGCGACGATGCGGCCCTCGGGGCCGGTGCCCCGCAGCGCGCGCAGATCGATCCCGCGCTCACGGGCGATCCTGCGCGCCAACGGGGAGGCCTTGATGCGGCCGCCGTTGCTGCTCGCAGGGGCTGTCGCTGGCAGGCTCGGCGGGACACCTCGCGAATCTGGTTCGGCTCCGCCGAATCAGATTCGGCCTTCGGTGCAGGCGCCTCTGGCGCCTTGACCTCTTCGCCGGCCTCGCCGATGTAGGCGATCGTCTGGCCGACCGGCGCCTCGCCCGACGGGAGCACGATCTTCAGCAGCACGCCGGCGAAGTCGGACTCGACCTCCTGCGTGACCTTGTCGGTGTCCACCTCGAAGAGCGGCTCGCCCTTCTCGACCGTCTCGCCCTCCGACTTGAGCCACTTGTTGACCGTCCCGGCTTCCATGCCTTGACCGAGGCGCGGGAGCTTGACCTCGTTCGCCATTACTTCCCGACGGTCCGGCGGATCGCTGCGAGGACGTCGTCCGCATTCGGGACGACGAACTGCTCCATCACCGGCGCGAAGGCCAGCGGTGCGAACTTGGCGCCGACGCGCTCGATCGGCGCGTCGAGGTAGTCGAAGGCCTGGTACTGCAGCACCGCGGTCACCTCGGCGCCGAAGCCCATGCGCGTGACGGCCTCGTGCGCGACGACGACGCGGTTCGTCTTCTTCACGCTCTCGACCAGCGCCGACTCGTCGAGCGGCTGCAGGGTGCGCGGGTCGATGACCTCGACGGAGATGCCCTCCTCCGCAGCACGCTCGGCCGCTTCGACCGAGCGGTGCACGAGCGGGCCGATCGCGATCACCGTCACGTCGGTGCCCTCGCGGATCGTGCGCGCCTTGCCGAGCGGGATCGGCTCGAGCTCGTCCGGGACGTTGCCCTTCACCGGATAGAGCAGCCGGTGCTCGAAGAAGATCACGGGGTTGTCGTCGTAGATCGACGACCAGAGCAGGCCGCGGACATCCTCGGGAGTCGACGGGTAGGCGACCTTGAGCCCCGGAACGTGCACGAGCCACGCCTCGAGCTGCTGCGCGTGCTGGGCGCCCGGCGACCAGCCGGCACCGCCCTGCGTGCGGATCGTCAGCGGCACCTTGACCTGGCCGCCCGACATGTAGCGGTGCTTGGCGGCCTGGTTGACGATCTGCTCCAGCGAGAGCGTCAGGAAGTCCTCGTACATGATCTCGACGACCGGCCGCATGCCCGCCATCGCCGCGCCGATGCCCGCGCCGACGATCGCCATCTCGGAGATCGGCGTGTTGCGCACGCGCTCCGGGCCGAACTCGTCGAGGAGCCCCTGCGTGACGCCCATCGAGCCGCCCATCTCGGCGATGTCCTCGCCCATGATGAAGATGTCGTCGTCCTTGCGCATCGCGCCGGCGAGCGCGTCGCGAACGGCCTCGCGGTAGGTGATCTCAGGCATAGACGTTCTTCAAAGCGTCTTCGGGCTGCGGATCGGTGCCGTTCTGCGCGAACTCGAGCGCGGCCTCGACGATCTCGTGCGCCTGTGCGTCGAAGCTGTCGAACTCCTCGTCGGCGAGGCCGAGCCGGTCGCGCAGCCGCTTGATCGGATCGTGCTCGGCGGCCTCCTCCCGGTCTTCCTTCGACCGGTAGACCTGCGGGTCGCCGATGTAGTGGCCGTGCATGCGGTAGGTCTCGACGTCGACGAAGACCGGCCCCTCGCCGGAGCGCGCGAACTCGAGCGCCTCGTGGGCTGCTTCGAAGACCGCTTCGACATCCTGGCCGTCGACCTTGATCGAGCGCATGTCGAACGCGAGCGCGCGCTTCGACATGTCGTCCCACACCGGCGAGTGCTGCCAGCCCGGCGTCGACTCGGCCCAGTGGTTGTTCTCGCAGACGAACACCGTCTTCGTCTTCCACAGCTGCGCGAGGTTGAGCGACTCGTGGAAGGTGCCGATGTTCGTCGTGCCGTCGCCGAAGAACGCGAGCGCGACCCGCGGCTCGTCGCGCAGCTTGTACGCGAGCCCCGCGCCGGTGACGGCCGGCAGGCCGCCGCCGATCACGGCGTTCGCGCCGTAGTTGCCGCGCTCGACGTCGTAGAGGTGCATCGAGCCGCCGTAACCGTGCGAGCAGCCCTCGATCTTTCCGTACAGCTCGGCCATGACCGCGTTCGGATGCGTTCCGCGCGCGAGCGTGTGCCCGTGGGCACGATGCGTGGAGGCGAACGTGTCACCGTCCTCCATCGCCTGGCAGACACCGACCGCCACCGCTTCCTGGCCGATCGCGACGTGCAGGAAGCCCGGCAGCTCGCCCGCGCGGAACCGCTCCTCCACCTTCTCCTCGAAGCGCCGGATGAGGAGCATCTCGCGCAGGAAGTCCCGCAGCGTCTCCTCGTTCAGGGCGCGTTTCCTCTCGACCTTGGCCAAAGCTCCGGCAGTGTACGTTTTGACGATGAGCGTCGCGCGGCAGTGGAAAGTCATTGGATCCGAGTTGCCCGACTCGTGGGCGCGCGCCTCGCTCCGGCTCGAATTGCACGATCGCGCCGCCGCCGACCAGGCCGCTGCAACGCTGGGGCCGACCGGCCCCTACCGCGTCTCGCCGACGATCTTGCAGTTCTCGGTCGCCCGCGACGGGAGCGCTCTCGGACCCCAAGGCATCACACGACTGCTCGCCCGCATCCCGAAGGGCACGCTCTCGCTGTCCAATTCGCAGGCTTCGCCCAAGCTCGAAGAGCGCGAGATCACGTCGCTCGTGGAGGGCTGGGACGCGGCGCTCGCCGGTCTGCCGTCCGACTGGAGCGATCTCTACGCCGAGATCGAGTTCACGTCGAGCGACTACATCGAGCCGGCCGCGGTGCTCTGCATCCAGATGAACCCGCGCCGCGACGGCACGCGCGCCGCCTTCAACTTCCGCGCCGGCCGTCAGGCCGGCTACGGGGTGGCGCCGGGAATGGCGCGCCGCTGCTTCGAGCGCTGCGACGAGAAGGGGATCCGCGGCTCGATCAGCGTGCTGCGCGTGCTCAGCGACACGCACCTCGTCGCGACGCAGGGCCCCGTCTGGCTCTCCGGCGGCAAGACGCTCTGAGTTGACCGACGCCCTCGGCCTGGCGGCGCGCGTTCGCGACGGCGAGGTCTCGGCGCGAGAGCTGACGGAGGAGTCGATCGCGCGGATCGAGGCGACGAACCCGGAGCTCAACTTCCTCGTCACCGACTGCTTCGAGCAGGCGCTCGCGACCGAGCCGCGCGACGGCCCGTTCAGCGGCGTGCCGATGCTCATCAAGGACCTGAACGAGACCGCGGGCGTTCGCACGACGTTCTCGTCGCGCGCGTTCGCCGAGTACGTGCCGGTGAACGACTCCGCGGT
Source organism: uncultured Thermoleophilia bacterium (assembly GCA_963703445.1). Taxonomy (GTDB): domain Bacteria; phylum Actinomycetota; class Thermoleophilia; order Gaiellales; family Gaiellaceae; genus PALSA-600. The sequence goes on from CAVPEK010000002.1 coordinate 372,994, forward strand.
CGTGCGGCGGATCAAGGACGCAGGCTTCGTCGTGCTCGGAAAGTCGAATACGCCCGAGTTCGGGAGCACCGCGGTCACCGAGTCGACCCTGAACGGCGCGTGTCGCAACCCGTGGAGCCCGGAGCACACGCCGGGTGGCTCGTCGGGCGGCGCGGCCGCGGCGGTCGCCGCCGGCGCGATGCCGCTCGCGCAGGGCTCCGACGGCGGCGGCTCGATTCGCATTCCAGCGTCGTGCTGCGGCCTGTTCGGCATCAAGCCCTCGCGCGGCCGCGTCTCTCCCGCGCCGTATGTGAGCGGCTCGCTCGAGCTGTCGCAGAACGGGCCGCTCTCGGTGAGCGTCCGCGACGCGGCGGCGTTCCTCGATGTGATCGCCGGCTACGAGCCCGGCGACGCGCACTGGGCGACGCCGCCGGCGCGACCGTTTCTCGAGGAGGTCGGCGCCGACCCCGGCCGCCTGCGCATCGCGTTCACGGCCGAGCCGCCGATCCCGCACGAGATCGATCCGCGCGTCGTGGCCGTCGCACGCTCCGCGGCTGACGCGCTCGCTGCGCTCGGCCACGAGGTGATCGAAGGAGGCCCGCAGTGGTCGGACGAGGCGCTGCTCGGCGGCTTCGCGAAGATCTGGCAGGTCGGGCCGGCGATGTTCCCGCTCAACGATCTGTCGCTGCTGGAGCCGCTCAACCGCGCGCTCGCCGAGGCGGCACACGAGACCTCGAGCGTCGTCTTCGCGAGGGCCGTCGCCGCGCTCGAGCTCGCCGCGCGGCGGATCGTCTCGTTCTGGGACGACGTCGACATCGTGCTCACCCCCGGCCTCGGCAAGCTGCCCGTTCCGATCGGCTGGGTCTTCGAGCCCGACGATCCCTGGGAGCAGTTCCGGCGCGGCGGCGAGTTCACGCCGTTCACGCCCATCGTCAACGTGACCGGGCAGCCGGCCGCGATGGTGCCGTTCGACGTCGTCGACGGCCTGCCGGTCGGCGTGCAGCTGATCGGCCCGCCGGACGGCGAGGCGATGCTCTTCCGCCTGGCCGCACAGCTGGAAGAGGCCCACCCGTGGGCGCAGCGGCTGCTCAGCGCATCGCAGCGTTGAGCTCGGCCGCGAGCTCGACCGCGCCCTGAGCGTCGGCCGCGATCGCGAGACAGGTGTCGTCGCCTGCGAGCGTGCCGAGCAGCAGCGGATGCGCGCACCGGTCGAGCGCCCGCGCGATCGCGGGCGCCGAGCCGATCTCCGACTGGAGCACGACGACGTTCTGCGCCGCCACTGCGCGGCGCCCGAACTGTCCGAGCAGTGCATTGAGCGTCTCGCGCGGGTCGGCGCGGCGCTCGCGGTTCGGCAGGACGTAGCGCAGCGTCGCCGACGGCATCGCGGGCCTTCTCGAGCCCGAGCTCGCGAATGTCGCGTGAGACGGTCGCCTGGGTCACGACGCACCCGACGCCCGCGAGGGCGGTGATCAGCTCCTGCTGCGTCCCGATCCGCAGCCGCTCGACGAGGCTCGCGACGAGCTTCTGACGGTCGGCCTTGCTCAGCTGGTCCTCCATCTGCACGGGCTCAGCATTCCCGTTCACGTTTAGACCCGCAAGCATGAGGCAGATAAGCTCGAGCCATGGTGAGTGACGCCCAGACGGGCGACGGCGGGGTTTCCTCGCCGGCCGCCCCTTCCGTTCCGCAGTTCGAGCGGCCGAAGGCCCGCGAAACGCCGCAGCTCACCGAACCCGCTGGCGGTCATCGGCGGGGCACTCGTCGCGGGGTACGTGCTCGCCAAGGCGATCGACTGGAGAGGACAAGCCCATCCCCGCCGTTGACAACACGAACGGGGGAGTCGGCGGGGCGGCCAAGCAGGTCGCAGAGCATGCCTCGGCGATCGCGCGGCTGGAGTTCGAGCTCGCCAGCCTCGAGCTGAAGAAGAAGCTCACGTCGATCGGCATCGGTGTGGGGCTCGCGGTCGGAGCCGGCGTGCTCGCGTTGTTCATGGTCGGGTTCCTGTTCGCGACGATCGCCGCGGGTCTCGCAACCTTCCTGCCGTGGTGGCTCGCGCTCCTGATCGTGACGCTGTTGCTCGGCGCGCTCGTCGCGACGCTCGGGTTGCTCGGGCGCAGCAGGATCGAGAAGGGCCAGCCGCTCTCGCCGGAGCAGGCGATCCGCGAGGCGAAGCTCACCGGCGAGGCGCTCAGGCAATGACCGCGAGCCGGACACAGGCGCAGGTTCAGAGCGAGATCGAGGCCGAACGCGAACGGCTCGCCGACGCGGTCGAGCAGCTACGCGGCTCGTTCAACCCGATGCCGAAGCTGCCCGCGCTCGCGGCCGGCGCGGCCTCGGTCGGATTCGTGCTCGCCGGAGGGATCGGCGCCACGATGCGCTACTTCGCGCGGCGCGGCCGCGAGCGGCACTGAAGCACGGGCGCCTCTCGTGGGGTGAGTGGTTCGCCGTCGCGAAGCGAACCGCTAGGCAGTTCATCGCGGACGACTGCATGGGACTCGCGCAGGAGGTGGCGTACAGCTCGCTGCTCGCGTTCTTCCCGGCGGTGATCGCGCTGGTCGGTCTGCTGGATCTGATCAACGCCTACGGCGCGCTGCGAAGCTTTCTCGATCCGGTTGCACCGCACGCGGTCATCCAGCTGATCGATTCGTTCGAGCGGGATTCGGGCGGGTCCGGGTCGGTGCTTGCGCTCGTCATCGGCCTGACTCTGGCCGTCTGGGCCGCGTCGGGAGCGATGGGCTCGGTCGTCAAGGCGGTCAACCGCACCTACGACCGGATGGAGACGAGGCCCTTCTGGAAGGTGAAGCTGATCTCGATCTTCCTCGTGCTCGTCTCGGCGCTCGTGACGGCGGGAATGCTGCTCTTGATCGTGCTCGGCGGCACACTCGGCGACGCGATCTCGCGGCGGACGAACAACGGCAGCTTCACCTGGGTCTGGAACATTCTTCGCTGGCCGATCGCGTTCGCCGCAGTGCTCCTCCTGTTCGCGTTGATCTACTACCTGGCGCCGAACACCGACGAGCGGCGCTGGCGCTGGGTCTCGGCCGGCGCCGTAACAGGCGGACTGATGTGGCTCGCCCTGAGCGGTTTGTTCGCGCTCTATACGTCGTTCTCGAGCTCGTACACGAGAGACGTATGGCGCTCTGGCCACGGGGATCATCCTGCTGCTCTGGCTGAACTATTCGGCGTGGGCCGTCCTGTTCGGCGCGGAGCTGAACGCGCAGCTCGATCGGCATGCGGAGATCCAGGCCGCAGGCGGCGAGCATGCTGGCTTGATCAGGCCTGTTCGCCGCACCCGGTAAACATGGGGTCAGACCCCAGACGCGTCCTATCTGGACATGTCTGGAGGGTTGCCGCCAGGACTACTGGACGAGATACGGCTCGTCCGAAGAAGGCCGGCCGATCGCCTCGCCCACGAACTGCGCATACCTCACGCACCCGTGGCGACCGCCGCCGAAGAGATCGAGCACGCCGTTGACCGAGAGGAACTCTGGCACCCCGTCGAGCCCGACGGTTGCCTGGTAGCTGCTCCACGGCCACTCGTCCGGCCGCCGTGCCAATCCGGCCCGGACAGGATTGAGCACGACATAGCGTGAGAGCTCGAGCACGTAGGCCTCACTGAGCGCGATCCGCGACCAGAAGCGGCGCTCGAAGAGAGCTCCCTCACGCCCGGCAACGGCGTTGAACCACTGCGCGTACTGACCCTTCAGGTACTGCATTCCCGCTGAGAGGTTGGCGTTCGGGGTGTCGAGCACCAGGTGGAAGTGGTTCCCCATCAAGCAATAAGCATGGACCTGCCAGACGAACTTCCGGACGACCTTCGCCAGCAGCTCGAGGAAGTACTCGCGGTCACGGTGAGCGCAATCGAAGATCTGGCGCTTCTCGACGCCTCGCGAACCGACGTGGTAGAGGACATCGGGAGCTTCGAGACGGAGGTCGCGTGCCATTCCTTCGACGGTAGCGGCGACGTTGGCGTTCCGACAGCCGCCGGGAGGCAAGTTCGCACTCTTGTCACCACTGACGTGTCCACTTCGGACACGGCTGGGGTCTGACCCCGGTTGAAGCGCCCGAACGCCCGCCGCGCGTCAGGCGCGCAGTTCGGCACCGAAGCGCGCCGCGAGCGCAGCGACGACCGCGCCCCGGAGCCTCGTCGCGTCCTCGTCCGACAGCGTTCGCTCGGGCGACTGGAACGCGACGGCGAACGCGACCGACTTCTTCCCCGCCGGGATCTGGTCGCCGCGATAGTCGCTGAGGAACCGCACCTCCCGCAGCTCCGCCCCGGCCGCCTCGCGGGCGGCCGCGAGCAGTTCGCCCGCCGGGACGTTGTCGTCGACGACGAAGGCGAGATCCTGCCGCAACGGCGGGAACGTGATCACATCGCGGTAGAGGATCCGCTCCGGCACGAGTGCGAACAGATCCTCGAGATCGAGCTCGAACGCGCTCCACTCGCCGTCGAGGCCAAGACCGACCGGACCGTGCTGCGCCACCCAGCCGGACTGGACCCGCGCGCCGATCGGCGAGCCGGCGAGCACCTGCGCACGCTCGAACGTCGGCTCGACGTGCAGCGCCTCGAAGACCGCCTCGACGATCCCCTTCGCGCGGAAGAAGTCGCCCTGGAGGATCCCGCCGAGCCGCCAGCGCTCCAGCGGCACCCTCGAGCCCGCGACCGGCAGATAGACGTGCGCCACCTCGAAGAGCTCCAGGTCGTGGTTGCCCATGTCGACGTTGTGACGCGCAGCGCCGATCAGGCCGACGGTCAGCGTCGTGCGCAGCAGCCGCTGCTGCGAGCTGAGCGGCACCGGCAGCTCGAGCGCATCCGGGTCGGGATCCTCCGCCTGGAGCGAGTAGGTGTACGCCTCGTACAGCCCGGCGCCGACGAGCACGTCCTCGACCTGGCGGCGCAGCCGCTGAAAATGGTTCAACCGCCCGAACATCGCCTGGCGCACCGGCAGCGTCGCCGGCACCTCCTCGAGCCGGAAGCGCGCAACCTCCTCGACCACGTCGATGTCGCGCCGAACGTCGCGCGCCCGCCACGACGGACTGACCACGGTCCAGTCTGCCTCGACCGAGAACCCGAGCCGACCGAGCCGCTCGCGCTGTTCGTCCTCCGGCACGTCGAGGCCGAGCGCCTCGCTCGCATAGGCCGGGCGATACGCGATCCGCGGCAACGACGGCGGATCCGCCCGAACCTCGTTCTCGCCCGTCCAGCGGGCACCCGCGAGCTCGGCGAACAGCTCGGTGGCGTAGCTCGCCGCGACCGGCGCGAGCTCGAAGTCGACGCCTTTCTCCCACCGAGTCTGGCTCTCGGAGCGCATGTGATGACGCTCGCCGCTGCGCAGCACGGTCAACTGCTCGAAGTTCGCCGTCTCGAGCACCACCGACGTCGTCGAGTCGGAGACCTCGGTGTTCTCGCCTCCCATCACGCCGGCGAGCCCGATCGGCCGCTCGGCGTCGGCGATCACGAGGTCGGCCGGATCGAGCTCGCGGCGCGTGCCGTCGAGCGTGACGAGCTCCTCCCCTGGCCGTGCCCGGCGCACCTCGATCCGTCCGCCGGCGAGCGTCTCCGCGTCGTAGGCATGCAGCGGGCTGCCGAGTGCGAGCATCACGTAGTTCGTGATGTCGACCGCGTTCGAGATCGAGCGCATGCCTGCCCCGATCAGGCGCGCCTTCAGCCACACCGGCGACTCGCCGATCGTCACGTCCCGCAGAGACCGTGCGATGAACCGTGGGCATGCGTCGAGGTCGTCGATCGCGATGTCGACCCGCTCGTCTCCCTCGCACGCGGGACCGTGACCCGTCGTGCCCGGCATCGGTCTGAGCGTGCCACCGGTCAGCGCCGCCACCTCACGGGCGATCCCGTAGATGGACGTGAGGTCGGACCGGTTGTACAGCGTCTCGATCTCGAGCACGTCGTCGCCGAGCGGCAGCACGTCGGCCAGCGGCGTCCCGGCCGCGAGCTCGTCGGCCAGCACCATGATCCCGCCGTGGTCCTGGCCGAGCTCGATTTCGCGCTCCGAGAGGATCATCCCGTCGGAGACCTCGCCGCGCAGCTTCCGCTTCTCGATCGTGAACTCGCCGCCGGGCATGACGCCGCCGGGGACGACGACCGCCACCGTCGCTCCCGCGCCGAAGTTCCAGGCACCGCAGACGATCGAGCGCGGCTCGCCATCGCCCACGTCCACCTTCGTCAGTTGCAGCTTGTCGGCGTTCGGATGCTTGCCCGCCTCGAGCACCTTGCCGACGACGAAGTACTGAAGGTTGTCGCCGCCGGGAACCCCGCGCCGCACGATCCGGTCGACCTCGCAGCTCGTGAAGACGAGCTGCCGCGCGAGCTCCTCGACGGGCAGGTCGAAGTCGACGTACTCGCGCAGCCACGAAACCGGGACCTTCATCAGAACTGTCCCAGCACGCGCAGGTCGTTCTCCCAGAAGGCGCGCAGGTCGGGCAGGCCGTGCCGGAGCATGGCGATCCGCTCGATCCCGAAGCCGAACGCGAACCCTTGCCACTCGTCGGGGTCGAGGTCGACGTTCCGGAACACGTCCGGGTCGACCCAGCCGGCGCCGCCCATCTCGATCCAGCCCGAGTGCTTGCACGTCGCGCAGCCTTTGCCGCCACAGATGAAGCAGGTGACGTCGAACTCCACCGACGGCTCGGTGAACGGGAAGAAGCTGGTGCGCATGCGCACCTCCCGCTCCTCGCCGAACAGCGCACGGAAGAACTGCAGCACGGTTCCCTGGAGGTCGGCCAGCGTGATCCCGCGGTCGACGGCGAGACATTCCACCTGCAGGAAGATCGGCGAGTGGGTGGCGTCCGGGGTGTCGCGACGGTAACAGCGGCCGGGTGAGACCATGTAGATCGGCGGCGTCCGCTGCTGCATCGCCCGGATCTGGTCGGGCGACGTGTGGGTGCGTAGAACGGTCGAGTCGTCGAGATAGAAGGTGTCGAGCTGCGAGCGCGAGGGATGGCCGGCATCGCTCGTCAGCGCGTCGAAGTTCTCCCACACGCTTGCGACCTCGGCCCCGTCCCAGACCTCGTAGCCCATGCCGAGGAAGATGTCCTCGATCTCGCGCCTGATCTGCGTCAGCAGATGCAGCCGACCGCGGCGAACCGGGTGACCGGGAATCGTGACGTCGAGCCCGGAGCCGGCGGCCGACTCGTACACGAGACGCAGCAGATCCTGATCCCGCGTCGCCACCGCCTCCTCGAGCCGAGCCCGGATGCCGTTCAGGAGCATCCCGCTCTCCCGGTCGCGCACGGCCCGGAGCGCCTGGGCGAGCTCCGACTTACGGCCGAGGTACTTGACGCGCGCGTCATCGAGCTCGGCTTCCGAGAGAGCCTCGGATACGGCGCTCAGCGCTTCGGCTTCATACGCGTTCCACACAGCGTCATTTGACGACATCGCGGCGAGACTATCCAAGGTTCCTCCTTCACTTCGACGGGGCTGACAAATCAGGCCCCGGTGCGGCGAAGGAGCGCTAGACGACGCCCCCGGTTGCGCACCGGGGCCGGCTAAAGAGCGTCAGCGACGTCGTCTGCATCGGTACAAAGCATACCCAGGTGTCCGCCTACGACAAGATCGCCCGCGTCTACGACCCCTGGTCGGTGACCGTGGTCGAGGACGTGCCGTTCTACCTCGCCGAGGTGAAGCGCTTCGGCGGGCCGGTGCTCGAGCTCGGCGTCGGCACCGGACGGATCGCAGTGCCGGTTGCCGCCGCAGGCTTCGAGGTGGTCGGCATCGACCTCTCCGCGGGGATGCTCGAGGTCGCGCGCGAGACCGCGGCCCTCGCCGGCGTCGAGCTCGATCTGCGGCACGGCGACATGCGCGACCCGCCCGTCGAGGGCGAGTTTCCGCTCGTCACCGCACCGTTCCGCTCGCTGCTGCACATGGAGACCGACACCGACCGGCGGGCGGTCCTGCGCGCGGTGCAGCGCCATCTCGCGCCGGGCGGGCATTTCATCTTCGACGTCTTCACACCGAGCAAGGAGGACATCGAGGAGACGCACGGCCGGTGGCTCGAACGCGAGCCCGGCATCTGGGAGCGGGCCGATTGGCAGGAGGCCTCGCGAACGCTGATCCTCCAGGTGCGCGGCGAAGCCGGCGCGGCGGAGATGTCGCTCTCCTGGCTCGACGTGCGCGAGTGGAAGGCGCTCCTTCGCGATGAGGGGTTCGTCGTCGAGCAGGTCTACGGCTGGTTCGACCGCAAGCCCTGGCGCGGCGGCGAGGACTCGATCTACGTCTGCCGCAAGCGAAAAGGTGTCGTGACACCGTTAGGTGTCAGACGACAGCTACAGACCCGCCGCTGCAAGGTGTCTGAACCCCTAGGTTCAGACACCGCTTCGACCTGCCGCGCGCGCTCGTAGAGCGCGAGCGCTCCGGACACGGCGACGTTCAGCGACTCGGCGCCCACGATCGGGATCGTCGCGTCGACGTCGCGCTCCACTTCGTCCGGGAGGCCAACGCGCTCAGCGCCGAGCAGGAACGCCACGCGGCCGGCGAGGTCGACCGACGGCAGAGCCTCCCCACCGTGCGCGACCAGCGCGACCCGCCTGCCGCCGAGGTCGTCCCAGGTTCCGAGCGGCACGCGCCAGATCGAGCCCGCGCTCGCGCGCAGCGCCTTCGGCGAGGTCGGGTCGGCGCAGCCGTCGGAGAGAACGACCGCCGCGCCGAACGCCTCGGCGGTGCGCAGCAGCGTGCCGACGTTGCCGGGGTCGGAGACGTGCCAGAGCGCGAGCGTCGCATCGCGCTCCTCCCAGGCCGGCAGGTCGGCCCGCCGGTAGACGGCGACCACGCGCGGTGGGTGCGGCGTGCTCGCGACCTCCGCGAGCAGCTTCGCTTCGACGTCCTCGCCCGCCCAGAGCAGGTCGACCGGGGGCGCCGCAGCTGCGGCGACCGCGTCCTCGCCCTCGACGAAGAACAGCCCGAGCTTCTCGCGCCACCGCTTGTCGTGCAGCTTGCGCACGAGCTTCAACCGTTCGTTGTCCTTGGACGTGATCATCGCCCCCACTCCAGCCACTCACCGTGGAAGTCGATCACGGCAAGGCGCGTCGGACGCCCACCGGGATACCGCCGAAGCTCGAGCCCGTAGCCGCGGTCATCGGGCCCGCGCCCGGTCGAGATGAAGACGAGCGCCTCGTCTCGCCCGGCGGACTGCATTGCGGCGTGGAGCCGTTCGAGCGCCGCCGCATCGAGGTACTGGGTGGAGGCCGACTGGAAGATCACGAGCTGCGCTCCCGCGCGACGATCGCGAAGCAGCTCCGGCAGCAGCTCGACGTAGTTGCCTCGCTGCAGCTCCGGCGGATCGTGGCGCACGACCTCGATCGCGCGCCGGAGACGGTCGAGCCGCCCCGGCTGGTCCGGCCAGACGAACGCCTGCAGCAGGCGCGAGCCTTCGTCGGTCGTGACGTCCACGGGATTCAGGTCGATGCCGCGCCGACGCACGACCGATACGTCGCGCTCGAGCAGATCGGCCGGCGGCGGCGTCCGATCGTCGCCGGCGAGCTCGAACGGCCCGCTCCCCCACGTACCGCTCGAGTACCGGAACCGGTAGCGGTCCCAGAGCAGATTGAGCCCCGCCGACGGGCCCAGCTCCAGCAGGTCGAACGGCCGCCCGTCGGCAACGAACAGAAACGCCGGGAGGAGGCCCCACGCACGTTGCACCTCGTTCGTCTGCACATCCTGCTCGGCCGCCCACCGCGACAGGAAGGCGGCCTGGCCGTCGAGCGCGCCGTCGAGGTCGTCCCACGAGGCGAGGTCGGCGAGCACGAGGTAGTGCAGGCCGGCGAGCAGACGCAGCGGCAGATCCCACCTGAGGTCGGGAGCGATGTCGCCGACGCGCGGGTCTTCCGCGAGTCGGCGACACAGCTCCGCGTACAGCGGCGAACGGCCGTCGCAGTAGGCGGCCTGGCGGTTGAAGATCTCGGCTTGCCGCGTTATTTCGCAGCGCCGGCGAGCGCCGACTTGGCCTGCTCGACGATCTCGCCGAACTTCGCCGGATCGGCGACGGCGAGATCGGCCAGCACCTTCCGGTCGAGCTCGACGTTTGCCGCCTTCAGACCGTGCATGAACTGGTTGTACGAGAGCCCGTGGGCGCGCGCTCCGGCGTTGATGCGCATGATCCAGAGCTTGCGGAACTCACGCTTCCGCACCTTGCGGTCGCGGTACGCGTAGGCGAGGGAGCGCTCGACCTGCTCCTTCGCGTACTTGTAGTTCGACTTCTTGAGTCCCCAGTAGCCCTTGGCTTCGCCGAGGACCTTGCGCCGCTTCTTGCGGGCGTGAACGGAGCGCTTGACGCGAGGCATGAGTTACCGCCTTCCCAGCATCCGGTTGACGGTCTTCTCGTTGTCGGCGTCGACGGGGTGGTCCTTACTGAACGCCCGCTTCTGCTTCGGTGACTTGTGCTCCAGCATGTGGCTCTGATTCGCCGACCGGCGCATCAGCTTCCCCGTGCCCGTCACCTTGAACTTCTTCTTCGCTCCCGAGTGTGTCTTCTGCTTGGGCATCTCTTTTTGCTCCTGCGTTTTTCGTTGGGCCGAGCACCATGGTCATGTTCCGCCCTTCGAGGAGCGGTTGCGTCTCGATGAGACCGATCTCCTTGACGTCGTCTGCCAGACGCATCAGGAGGTCACGCCCCCTGTCCGGATGCTCGCGCTCGCGGCCCCTGAACATGATCGTGACCTTGACCTTCGCGCGCTGATTGAGGAAGCGCTCGACGTGGCCTTTCTTGGTCTCGTAGTCGTGAATCCCGATCTTGGGCCTGAGCTTGATCTCCTTGACGTTGATCTGCGTCTGGTGCTTGCGGGCGAGCTTCGCCTTCTGCTCGAGCTCGTACCGGTACTTCCCGTAGTCCATGACCCGGGCAACCGGCGGGTCCGCCTGGGCCGCGACTTCGACCAGATCGAGATTCTTCCCGTATGCGTACTCACGGGCGTCGTCGGTCGTCTTGATTCCGAGTTGCTCTCCGTTCTCGCCGATCAGCCGAACCTTCGGGACGCGAATCGCATCGTTGATGCGCGTCTGGGGCTCGGGACGGCGCGGCGGTTCGAATCCGGAACGCCTGCGCGGCCTCAAATGATCTCTACCAAGCTCGTGTTGACCTCCCTTTGAACGACAAAAACCGCTGGCATGCAGCGGCGAAGGTTCTCGAACAACCGACTCGGTTGAGCCATCGGTTGAACCTCCGTAGCGTGAGCTAGGAGGTGAGAGACGGTTTCGCCCCTGCTTGCCAGGGACTCAGGGTAGCAAGTTTTTCCCGGAAATCATGGAGCGACAGGGTGCTCTGGCCCCCACCGCGCTCGCGGATCGCCAGCGCCTCGTCGGACTCCTTGTCCCCGTAGACGACGACGAACGGGAGCTTTTCGACCTCGGCGTTCCGGATCCGCTTGCCGACGGTGTCGTCGGAGCCGTCCACGTCGACCCGGTACGGCTCGAGCCTGGAGGCCAGTGCCGAAGCGGCCTCGCGGTGGCCCTCGCCGACCGGCAGCACCCGGACCTGGACCGGCGCGAGCCAGAACGGGAACGCGCCGGCGTAGTGCTCGATGAGGATCCCGATGAACCGCTCGAACGAGCCCATCAGGGCGCGGTGAATGACGTACGGGACGTGCTCGGTGTTGTCGGCCCCGACGTAGCGGCAGTTGAGCCGCCCCGGCTGCTGGCTGTCGAGCTGGACGGTGCCCATCTGCCACGCACGGCCGAGCGAGTCGTGCATGTGCAGGTCGATCTTCGGCCCGTAGAACGCGCCGTCGCCTTCGTTGAGCGAGTACTCGAGACCGCGCCGCTCGAGCGCGGCGCGCAGCGCCCCCTCCGTGAAGTCCCACTCCTCGTCGGTCCCGAGCCGGTTCTCCGGGCGGGTCGACAGCTCGAAGCTCGATTCGAGATCGAATAGGTCGTAGATGAACTTCGCATAGTCGAGGCAGCCGAAGATCTCGTCCTCGATCTGCTCGCGGGTGCAGAAGATGTGCGCGTCGTCCTGGGTGACGTGCCGGACCCGGGTGAGCCCGTGCAGGGTTCCTGCGCGCTCGTTTCGATGGAGCGGTGCAGCCTCGGCGTACCGCAGCGGCAGCTCGCGATAGCTGCGCAGCTGGTCGGCGAAGAGGACCATGTGCCCGGGGCAGTTCATCGGCTTGAGCGCGAAAAGCTGACCATTGTCCTCGGGGATCAGGAACATGTTCTCGCGGAACTTCTCCCAGTGTCCCGACCGCTCCCAGAGCACCTTGTCGTAGATCAACGGAGTCTTGACCTCGACGTAGCCGCGGGCTGCGTCCTCACGTCTCCGCATGTCCTCCAGCTCGTTCCAGATCACCGTGCCCTTCGGGTGCCAGAAGGGCGAGCCGGGCGAGATCTCCTCGAGGTGGAAGAGATCGAGCTGCACGCCGAGCTTGCGGTGGTCGCGGGCGCGCGCCTGCTCGAGCCGCTCGAGATACGCGTCGAGGTCGGCCTGCGAGTAGAACGCGGTGCCGTAGATGCGGGTCAGCTGGGTGTTGTGCTCGTCTCCGCGCCAGTAGGCACCCGCGAGCCCGGTCAGCTTGAACGCCTTGATCGGCTTCGAGTTCTGGAGGTGCGGCCCCTTACAGAGGTCGGTGAAGTCACCCTGTCGGTAGAGGGTGATGTCTCCTTCGGCGGTGTCGACGAGCTCGACCTTGTACGGCTCTCCCTCGGCCTCGAAGCGCGCGATCGCATCGCCACGCGAGATGGTCTCGCGCGACCAGTCCCGGCCTTCCTTCAACTCGCGCTTCACCTCGTCCTCGATCTTCGCGAGGTCGGCCTCGGTGATCGGTTCCGGGAACTCGAAGTCGTAGTAGAAGCCGTTCTCGATCGGCGGGCCGATCGCGATCTTCACGCCCGGGTAGAGCCGGCGCACGGCTTCCGCGAGCAGGTGCGCGGCCGAGTGCCGCAGGACGTAGAGCGCGTCGGGGTCGCCCGAGTCGCGGGTGGTGAGGAGCTGGATCTTCTGACCGTCGGCGAGCGGTAGCCGCAGGTCCTGCGCCTTGCCGTCGGCGCGGACGAGGACGGCCTGCTCGGCGAGCTTGGCTCCGATCGCGCGCGCGGCATCGAGCCCCGTCGCGCCGTCGGGCAGTTCGAGCTGTGAGTTGTCGGGCAGGACGACCTTCATGGAACCGGACAAGAGTAATCACCTCCGTGGAACGACAGGAGCGAGAGCGCTGAACGAGTCGCCGGAGACGATCCGGAAGGAGAGTTAAGCCGCGCGCGAGCCGGCGACCGTCGCCCGCGCGCGGCAGCGCGTCGGCGTCAGCGTCGTCGTCATGATCTGGCTCACGGGCATCACCGGAATGGTACCTGCCCCCGAACCAGATTCGGGTTTGTGAATCTGATTCGCGAGTTTCTCGGCAGCTGGTTGACGACCCGAAACTCGTGAATCTGGTTCGGCTTCGCCGAATCAGATTCAGCGATGTGCGCCTTCGAAGCGCATCAGCACCTGCTCGTTCGTGCGAGAAACCTCGATGAAGCCGGCCTTCGCCCAGGCGCGAATCGCCGCGTCATTCCATGCGTAGGGATCGACCGTGACGTACTGCCAGCCCGCCTCGAGCAGCGACTCCGCCAGCACGCGCGCCGCGTCCGGCATCAGGCCGCGCCCGCGAGCTCCCGGGACGAGGAAGCCGTCGAGCCCGCCGCGCCGCGGCCGGTCGTCCTCCCACCACGACTGCAGATAGCCCACCGGCTCACCGTCCGCCTCGACGATCCACGCGTCGACCGGCTCGCGATGGAGACGCGCGAGCACCTCGTCGCGCGTGAACGTCTCGTCGTCCCAGTAGCGGGAGACCTCCGGATCGGCATGCCAGGTGACGAGCAGGTCGGCGTCGTCGTCCGTCGCCGGCCTGACGACAGTCAGGCGCCCGCGTAGCGGAAGTCCCACATCACCGTCTCGACCCGCTCGCCGCCGAGTGAGCGGTAGAGAGCGTTCGCCGGATCGTTGTCGGGCTCGGTCAGGACGAACCCGTCGTGAATGCCGCGCGCGCGTGCGATCTCCGCGAGCTCGCTCATCAAGCGTGCGGCGATGCCCAGGCGGCGGTGCGCCTCTGCGACGTCGAGCTCGTAGACGAACAGGATCGACGGAGCACCGTGCCGCCGCGGCAAGACGTAGCCGAAGACGAAGCCGACCGGTTCGGCGTCCCGGAACGCGGCGAGAAAGATCGTCGCATCGTCCTCGAGGAGCGCCGTCTGCGCCTCGCCGTCGGCGAGCTTCCGCACGATCTCCTCGTCGCCCGGCCCGAGTCGCCTGATGGTCGCCTGCCGACCTGTGCTCATGACGAAGACAGCCTACGTTCAGAACGGTTTTCGCGGTAAAGAGCGGACATTTCCTCCGGGCGCCCCTTGCACGGCGGCGCGCACGCGGCCTACATTCGCGCTCCCGCCGGGTGCGGCGCGCAAGTAGGTCGAAGCTCCACCGAGCAGTCGTGAAGGGTGCAAGCCCGGAACAGGCCGGTCGGTGAGGTGGACGAAAGCGCTCACCGCACCAGGCGGTTTTTCTTTGGACCCGATCTAGGATCGCCGCGTGGACTTGACGCTCTCCGACGAGCAAGAGCTGATCCGCCAGACCACACGCGGGTTCTGCGACGCCGAGATCGCACCGTACGCGGCCGAGTGGGACCGCACGGAGACGATCGACCGCGGCATCGTCGCCAAGCTCGCCGAGCTCGGCTTCCTGGCCGCGGCGCTGCCCGAGGAGCACGGCGGGATGGGCCTCGACATGGTCACGTACGCGCTCGTCGTCGAGGAGATCGGGCGTGCCGACTCGAACGTTCGCGGCATCGTCTCCGTCTCGAACGGCCTGTACGGCAAGACGGTCGCCCGCTGGGGCAGGGAGGAGCAACGGTCGCGCCTCCTCCCCGGCCTCGCCGCCGGCACGGAGCTCGGCTGCTACGGGCTGACCGAGCCGGGCGCCGGCTCAGATCCCGGCGGGCTCGAGACCCGTGCCGAGCGCGACGGGACCGGCTGGGCCCTGACCGGCCAGAAGACCTTCATCACGCTCGGCTCGTGGGCGGCGCACGCGCTCGTCTTCGCGCGTACCGGCGAGCCCGGGCCGCGCGGGATCACCTGCTTCGTCGTCCCGACAGACGCAGCCGGCTTCGAGGCACGGCCGATCAAGGGCAAGCTCGGCCTGCGCGCGCAGGACACCGCCGAGCTCTTCCTCGACGGCGTACGTGTGCCCGACGAGAACAGGATCGGCGAGCTCGGTGAGGGATTCAAGATCGCGATGTCGGCACTCGACCACGGCCGCATCTCGCTCGGCGCCGGTTGCGTGGGCATCGCCCAGGGCTGCCTGGACGCGTCGATCGCCTACACCAAGGAACGAAGACAGTTCGGACGACCGGTTGCGAGCTTCCAGCTCGTCCAGGAACTGCTCACCGACATCGCAGTGGAGACCGAGGCGGCACGCCTGCTCGTGTGGCGTGCGGCGGCGACCGCCGACCGCGGCGAGCGTCACACCGTCGAGGCGTCGATGGCGAAGTACTACGCGAGCGAGGTGGCGGTGCGCGCGGCGAACGCCGCAGTTCAGGCTCACGGCGGCTACGGGTACATCGACGAGTACCCGGTCGGCAAGTACCTGCGCGATGCGCGCGTGACGACGCTCTACGAAGGCACGAGCCAGATCCAGAAGCTGCTGATCGGGCGGGCTCTGACCGGCGAGAACGCCTTCTTCTAGGTCCTGGGCTTGGGCCGGGTAGCGACCGCGTAGAGTGGCTGCTTCCTGTGGCGATCACACCTCGACGCTCCTTTCGAGATCGTGCCTCTGCTGCGGCGAGAGGTGCCGGTACCTCAGCGAGAACGACGAACGACGCGCTCGTCCGCGCCGTCGGCAGGGTTGCTGAGCAGGCGATCAATCACGCGCTGCTGAGCGACGAGCGCGTGATGTCGGCCGCCGAGGGCAAGCGGACGCTCGCCGGGAGCGAGGAGACGGAGGCATTCGCGGGCAGCATCCAGCGCGTCGTCGTGCTCGCCATGCCGGTCGTCCGACGTATTTCTCGCGGCGCCCGGCTCACACGCGCTCCGTACGTGATGCTCGCCTCGAGCACGGTCTCGGTCGGCCTTGCTGTTCGGACGGGCGCACGAGAGCTTCAGGTGCTCGGGTCACTCATCGCCCACAAGCTCGAGCAGGTGACAGGCGCTCCCAGCGATCCCGCCCTCGTCAAGAAGGTGGCGATCGACCTGTACCTCGATCCCAAGCGTGCTCCGGAACTCAACGACGACAAGCTCCGGCTCGTTCGGCTCACGCGCAAATGGGTGCTGACCGGCGCGTTCGGACGCTCGACGTCGAAACGGGCAGCAAAGGCGCTCGAAGCCGCCGAGCGGATCGACGCCGCTGCACTCGCAAAACGCTGGGAGACGGTTCGGCCGCCGCTCGCGGATGAGGATCGATCACGCGTGTAGCTGACCTGCGTCAGGCATGACGAGCCCCTGTCCTCGGCGGAGCTAGCTCCTCGTCGACGATCCGCTTCTCGATCCGCTTCACGATCAGGAATCCGATTGCCGAGAGCAGAAGTGCACCGCCCGCAGCGTAGAGTCCGTAACGGCCAAAGGCGGTTGCCGCTGCGTCCCCTAGGTAGTACGAGATCAGTGAGACCGACGTCGCCCAGATGATCGCGCCCGCCGCGTTCCAGAAGAAGAACCGCCACCAATGCATGTGCGAAAGCCCTGCCACCCAGGCCGCGGTCACTCGCAGAACGGCGACGAAGCGACCGAAGAAGACGGCCTTACCGCCGTGCTTGGCAAAGAACCGTTCGGCTCGCGGGAGGTACCGCTCGGCGTAGCCACGCGTCAGCCGGTATCGCTCGAGCAACGGACGTCCGCCTTTCCGAGCCGCCCAGTAGCCGAGGTTGTCGCCGATGATCGCAGCGAGCACGCCCACCACGATCACCCACACGATCGAGAACGAGCCCTGCGAGGCCAGGACGGAGCAGGCGATCAGCGCCGTCTCGCCGGGCACCGGCAGGCCGAACGACTCGAGCGTCAGCAGGACGAACAGCAGAAGGATCGCCCACTGACTGTGGTGCTCGACGAAGGTCAGGACCGATGCCAGCGGCACGCTCGTATCGTCCCGGTTTCTCTGGACCGGCCCGAGGCGTATTCTCTCGGTGTGAGGAAGCCGTTGCAGCTCGCGGGGCTCGTAGCCTGTCTCGTCGCCGGAATCCTTCTCGCGACGGCAGTTGCCGGAAGTGTGCAGGCCGCGGGCACCACGACGATCGAGACGACGGCAGAGACGACGGCGGAGCCGACGACGGTGGTCACGACCGAGACCGTCGAGCAGACGACCACACGGCAGATCATCCTCCCGTCGCCGACGACGACCTCGAGCTCGAGCTCGAGCAGCGAAACGCCTGCGTGGGTGTGGGTGCTGCTCGCAATCCTCGCCGTCGGGCTCGTCATCGTGATCGTGCTGCTCGCCCGCCGCGGCGGCAAGGACAGCGGGGTGTCGGCCGCCGAACGGCGTCACCGGCTGGACGGCGCGGTCGCCGGCTGGACGGCCCAGGGCTGGGCGCTCGAGAGTCAGACCGCCGACTCCGCCGTCCTCCAGCGGGCGGCCGAGCGGATGATCGTGAGCGTCGACGCGGCGGGCCACCTGTCTACGCAGCCGTATTCGGCCGGCCCGCCCGCCTAGTCCCGATCTTTCTCTCCAGGCGGGCTGCTAGCGTCCGTGCGCGGTGGGCGCTACGACCGTGGCTCGCCTACGCCCCAAGCCGTCGTTCTCGAGACAGCCTCTTCTTCCGGTTGTCGGGCTCGTTCTTGCGGCGCTTGTGCTGTCCGGATTCGCCGGCTGCGGCGGCTCAGCCGCGGAGGATTCGACGGCGCCTCGGATCGAGTACGGGTCGTTCCACTCAGAGGCACTGGCGGGAACTCTGCACTACTCGATCGCGCTCCCTCCGGGTTACGACTCGAGCCACAAGCGCTACCCGGTCGTCTATTTCCTGCACGGCCTACCGGCAAACGAGGAGGCCTATAA
This sequence comes from uncultured Thermoleophilia bacterium, assembly GCA_963703445.1. Classification (GTDB taxonomy): domain Bacteria; phylum Actinomycetota; class Thermoleophilia; order Gaiellales; family Gaiellaceae; genus PALSA-600. The sequence continues at coordinate 390,925 of CAVPEK010000002.1, forward strand.
GAACATCGGTGGGTATGCGGACAGCCTCGCCCGGACCGATCATCACGCGATCGTCGTCGGCGCCCAGGGGGCGCGTGCGGGAGATACCGACCCGGAGTGGCACGACTGGGGCCCGGGACGGAACTGGGAGACGGCGACCGAGAACGAGCTTGTCGCGTACGTCGACCGCCACTACCGGACGCTGCCTCAGCGCTCAGCTCGCGCGATCATCGGCGTCTCTGCCGGCGGCTACGGCGCGACGCTGATCGCGATCCACCATCCAGGGACGTATCAGGTGATCGAATCGTGGAGCGGCTATTTCGTGCTGACGGATCCGGACGGGAAGCCGCTCGACCTCGGCTCGACGGAGGCGAATGCCGACGCGAGCGCTCACGGAAATGTCTCGAAGCTGAAGGAGAAGTTTGGTCCCTACCCCGCCACGTTCTTCGGCTTCTACATCGGTCGTCAAGACCCGTACCCCGGTTTCGTCGAGGACAACATGCGGCTCTCGGACGAACTGACGGCCGCCGGGATCCCGCACGTCTTCGAGCTCTACGACGGCGCCCACGACGAGGCCTTCTGGGATGCACACCAGGACGAGTGGCTCGGAGCGGCGGTCGACCGTCTCGACCCGCCGTCATGAGGAACCTTGCCGGCGACCTTCGACGCTCCTTCACCGGCGTCACGTGAGACTGTCGCCGGTCGTAGGCTTCCGCGATGAGCGCGCGTCGTCAGCGTCTGGCGCGGCGCGGTTCGCGACTGAGCAGTCGGGTCCGTGCGTGGCTCGAACGCCGCGTCTTCGGCCGTGCTGTGCTCGGTGCCGCCCGTGGCTACACCCGGCACGCAACCTCCCAGCTCGCGGCGGCGGTGTCATACCGGATGCTCTTCTCGCTGGTGCCGCTCGTGGCATTGGTCGTCTCGATTGCGGACATCTTGCTGCCGGACAAAGGCCGCGACGCGGTCGCACGTTGGCTCGCATCGGTGGCGCCCGGACGGGCGCTCGATTCGAGCGTCGAGCACGCACTGACGAGCTCTCGCGTTCCGCCGACGATCGCCGGGCTGGTCTCGCTCGTCGTCCTGCTCTGGGCCGCCAGCGGCATGATGGGATCGATCCGCATCGCCTTTCGCGTGATCTGGGAGAACGATCTACGGCGAAACTATGTTCAGAGCAAGATGCTCGACTTCGCGCTCGTGGTCGGTGTCGGCCTCATCGCTGTCGCCTCGTTCGGAGCGACCTTGCTGACACAGGTGCTTGCGGAGATCGGCCACGATCTGAGCCAGAAGCTAGGCGCAGCGACGGGAGGGCGCGCTGTCGCAGTCACCGCCGAGGTTCTCACGTCAGCGGCGCTGACCTTCGGAGTCCTCGTGGGTCTCTACCGCAGTGTGCCGCCGGTTGCTCCGCGCTACAGAGCGATCTTCATCCCCGCTCTGCTCGCGACGATCGGGTTCCACCTGGCGACTGCCGTCTACGCGCTCTACCTCGCCAAGTACGGAAACGTCACCGCGGTGTACGGGCCTCTGGGCGCTGTCCTAGGGTTTCTGCTCGTCGTTCACGTCGGGGTGATCACCATCCTTCTGGGCGCCGAGCTCACAGCCTCCTGGCCGGAACAGGATGCGTCCGATTGAACTTCTTCCAGTGAGCGATCTGCTTCCGCACAGCGCCGGCGAGTCAGGACGCGTGCAGGAACGCGAGCAGACGGGGCCAGAGATCCTCCCGGCCGCGTTCATCCGCAGGAACGAAGAAGTCGCCGGACAGGGACCCGGGCTGGAAGACCAGTGACGGCGTGCCGACGTAGTGGCCGGCGTCCGGATAGACATAGAGCTGGGTCAGTTCGCCACCGTGGGCGTTGCGGCGGGCGACGATTGCGCGCGCCGAGCGGCAGGAGTTCCAGATCTGATCACGGCCGCCGCACGCGAGGAACACGGGAGATCGGATTCGCTCGACGGGGATGACTGCGTGCGGGTCGACGGCCGGTTGCAACTTGTTCGGAACGGCCGCGTAGGCGAGCGGTTTGCCGGCGAGCGTCCACGGCGAGCCGATGCAGGCGTGTGACTCGAAGCCGCCTCGGCCCGCGCCGATGGTTCCGCACGTGACCACCGAGCTCGGAACCAGAGCTGCGACACCGTGGACGAGGTTCGGATAGTGGGCGGCGAGCAGAAGCGCCGCCTCGCTGCCGTACGAGACGCCGAGCAGTGAGACCCGCTGCGCGTCGACCTCCGGCCGTCGGTCGAGCCATGCGAGCGCCGCGCGGAAGTACTCGAGCGGGATGTCCTTCAACCGTTCGGGCAGACCGGGAGCGTGGAAGTAGCCGACGACGAGGGCCGGAATGCCGTGCGCGGCAAGCCGTTCTCCCAGCCAGCGCGATCCGACTCCGCCCTCCTCGCCGCCGATCGCGAGCACCGCTTCCCGGCGCCGAGCTCCGGCGGGAGCGTAGAGCGTGCCCAAGAACCCATCGTGACCGACCGTCGCGCGGACCGTGGTGTAGGTCCCTTGTCGCCAGCGCCGCACGAAGGTCGTGGACGCGATCGTTTGCGACGCGGAGCTCGCCGTCAGGACGAACCGCCGCGGTGCGCTCCCCCACACGTAGTCGGTGAATGCCAGGCCGTTGGGCGCTGCCATCGACGCCACCAGGCCCATCTGCCACGGACCACCCGAATAGGCGCTGCCGGCCAGCGGACGAGCACGGGCGAGATCGAGCACACCGGCTTCGTCGGCGCCGAACGCCGCCCGCGAGACGAACACGTTGCCCTTTGCGTCCGTCGAGCGCAGCTCGAGCCAGACGCCCTGCAGCCGCCTGAGCCCCTCGAACCGGATGCGGAGCGGCTGGTCCTCGACCGATACCGCCGGCGTCACCTGGAGACGGAGGACTGAGTGTGAGGCGCCACCGCACCCCGCCGTCACGACGGCGAGCAGAAGACAAGCGAGCAGTGTCGTGCGCATCCAGCGCCCTTTCGTGCGTCGGCGCCGTTTACCACGCCGACCTGCCGATCCTACCGCGATGAGGAGCGGTTGCCCGAGCCGGCTACTGCAGGTTGTAGGTGGCGCGCAGCTGGGTCTCGACCTGCTGGGCGATCAGGTCGCCCGCCGCCGGCGTGTAGTGGACCCCGTCGGGCAGCCGCATCAGCGTCAACGTGCCGTGCACTCGCAGATACGGCGTGTACCGGCCGTGCGCATCGTCGAGAAGATGCCACGTGTCGACGTAGGTCGAGGTCTTCGGATGCTGGGCGGCCACCGCTTCGAGCACGCTGTTGACGACCGGGAAGCTCTTCTTGAAGCCCGGCCCGTCGGGGATCGGCAGGCCCAGCCAGACGACGTAGATCCCGTCGGCGTTGAGCTCACGGGTGACGCCGTCGACCCGTCGCCGGTACTCGGCGCTCCAGGAGCGCGAGCCGATCGGCCCGACCGTGTGCCCGGCGGGCACCCCGGCCATGAAGTCGTGCGCATCGTCGGCGCCGAACGACAGCACCGCCACCTTGGGACGCAGCTCGTGCGGGACTTCCTCGATGCGCGTGAACCAGTTGTAGAGGTCGGGCCGCGCGAGCCCCGTCGAGAGCCTGCTCTCGAGACCGACCACGTCCAGCGCGCCTCCGATGCGCTCGAGTGCCTGCCCCGGGACCTCGGCCAGCGAGTCGCCGGCGACCCATACCCGCAGTGGATGCGCGGTCGTGAAGACGGGCTTCGCCACCGTCGCCGGATGGCTGTGGGCGCGGCGGGGCGTCCGCGGTGCCGGTGGCTGTGCACGCACCGGCGGCAGGTCGAGGTGAACCTGCGAGTCGATGCGATCCTCGTCCTGCCTGCCGATCGCCGCCTGAATCTCGGTCCGAGGTGCCGTCAGCCGGAGCGCGGCGCTGACTCGCACGAGCGGCCGTGTCACCGCCAGCGCGAGGTTTCGCTCCGCGCCTGCCGGCTGGATCTCGGCCTGCTTGCGCAGGCCTCGTGCGTCGAGCACCCCGGCGAACGCGAGCCCGAGGGCGAGAACGAGGAAGCCGCGGCCTGCGGAAGTGGAGAAGAACCTCATCAGAAGCGGAAGTAGATGAAGGGGGCCACGCCCTCGGGGCCGAGCGTGTTGATCACGAGCAGCGACGCTCCCAGGCAGGCTGCCTGTGCGACGACGGGAAGCCGCTGAAAGCCGGCGAGCAGGCCGCCGAGCAGGCCGGGCCGCACATACTGGCCGGCGATCCCGACGACGATTGCGAGCACGACCGAGGTCGTGACGAGCGGCGACGGCTGGCCCCACGCCGTGAAGAGCCGCTCGATCACCTGCCAGGCGCGCGCGAACGAATCGGCGCGGAAGAAGATCCATGCGAAACAGACGATCTGGAAGGTGAGGATGCGGCCGAACCAACGCGCCGCTTTCGAGGTCGGCTGCAAGTGCAGCGCGCGCTCCACGCACAGCCCGACGCCGTGGATCGCTCCCCAGGCGACGAAGGTCCACGCCGCGCCGTGCCACAGTCCGCCGAGCAGCATCGTGATCATCACGTTCCGGTAGGTCACGAGCGTGCCCTTCCTGTTTCCGCCGAGCGGGATGTACAGGTAGTCACGCAGCCACCGGGAGAGCGTCATGTGCCAGCGCCGCCAGAAGTCCTGCAGCGTCACCGCGGCGTACGGCGAGTTGAAGTTCTGCGGGAACTCGAAGCCGAGCAGCAACGCGATGCCGATCGCGATGTTCGTGTAGCCGCAGAAGTCGGCGAAGATCTGGACGGCGTACGCGTAGACGGCGACGAGCACCTCGAGCGACGAGTGGCGGTTCGGCGCCGCGAAGACCTCATCGACGATGTGGGTCGCCAGGTGATTCGCGATCACCACCTTCAGAAACAGTCCGGTGACGATGAGCATGAACGCGCGCGACGTGTTCACCTTGCGTGGATCGCGCGGCTCCTCGAGCTGCGGCAGCAACTCGCTCGCACGCACGATCGGGCCGGCCACCAGGTGCGGGAAGAACGCCTGGAAGACGGCAAAACGGGCGAACGATGCAGGCACGAGCTCGCGCCGGTAGGTGTCGACGACATACGAGATCGCCATGAACGTGAAGAAGGAGACGCCGACCGGCAGCGTCACGTTGACGATCCACGCCGTGCCGAACGCGTTGGCGGCGGAGCTGACGAAGAACCCCGCGTACTTGAAGTACGCGAGCAGGCCGATGTCGAATCCGACCGCGAGCGTGAGCAGGCCCTTGCGCGCGCGCTGTCCCTGCGTTCGGTAGATCGCCAGGGCCAGCACATGGTTGACGACAGTCGACGCCGCGAGCAGGAAGACGAAGTGCCAGTTCCACCAGCCGTAGAACACGTAGCTCGCGAGGAGGATCCAGACGCGCCAGGTCCGTTGGCGCGTCATCAACGCCCACGAGACCGGCAGCACGATCAGGAAGAAGATCGCGAACGTGACTGTGGGGAAGAGCACGCTACGGCCGAACGCGGAGCGTGAGCCGCCTGGTGGCGGTCGAGCCGTCGGAGTCCCACACCTGCACGTTGAACGTGTAGCGCCCGGCAGCGGTGTTCGGCTTGCCGGTGATCTTGCCGCCGGCGAGCAGCCGCAGGCCCCTCGGCGCGCGCTCGAGCAGCGCCCACCGGTACGGCGGGAGCCCGTTCGCGGGAGCCAGGGTCGCGTGGTAGGCGCGGCCTCGATGTGCGACCGGCAGCGCCTGGGTGACGACGCTCACTCCTTTCGGAGCGATCCCGTCCGTCACGAGCTGCTGGTGGATGAGCCCCGCCATCGCCTCGGAGCCGGCTGAGAGCAGATGCAGGCCGTCGTTCTGGAACCACTCGGGGTGACTGCGCGAGTAGACATTCCAGTCGATCACCTCGAGCTCCGGATGCTTTTGTGCCGCGGCGACGATGTCCGCATTCATGGTGATGTACGGGTGATGCGCGGCTCGAAGCGTCAGCCACCAGACGCGTTTGACGCCCGCAGCCTTGAAGATGCCCAGCGCCGTCTCGATGTTCGTTGCGTACTGATCCTCGAAGTCGTTGTAGCCGACCGCGACCACGACGTTCGGACCGAGCTTCGTTCCCATGCTCGTTGCCAGCTGAACGAGGGTCGGGGGGCGGACGCCGTTGATCGGGCAGCTGCCCTGGTCGACCCGCCGGCAGGGAGCCACTTCGAGATCCAGGTCGATGTCCGCGCCGAGCAGCGCCCGAGCTTTGGCGTCACCCGCGATCCCGTCAGCGACCGAGTCCCCGATCACGGTGACGTGCTGCATGCGCACCGTGCTCGCCTGCCCTGTCAACGGAGCGAAGGCGAGCACGGCAAGGATGATCACAAGGCCCCCCTTCATCACGCGCGATCGTATCGCTAGCCCTTGAGATGGAAAGGTGCGGAGCGCCAGGCAGCCCAGCGCCAGTACCAGGCAGGGGGCCTCTTCGGCGCTTTCGCCGGCCGAGCGCCGCGGCCGTGCTGCGCGTCGTAGAGCCCCCACGCCCAGCGGGGCAACGCACGCGGCAGGCCGGTGGGACGCTTCGTCGGGACGACGACGAGCGCGCGCGACGGGGTGCTCACGTTCCCGGCGCCGTCGACGGACTGCACGCGGTAGACGCTCGGGGCGGCCGGGTGGAATGCGCGCACGATCGCCCGGCGACTCACGGCCGGCACCGTCACGACCGGTGAGCCGTCGAGCAGCACGTCATACGAGACGATCGGGCCCGCATTGTCGGTCGAGGGCAGCCAGCTGAGCCGCAGGGCTCCGTTCAGGAACCGGCCGGCGAAGCCGATCGGGCGCGTCGGTGGCACGGTATCGGGCAGGAGCGCGAAGAAGCCGGGCACAGTGGTCTGAATGTCGACCCCGCCGTCCGACGCCGCCTTGTACGCGGTCTTCGGCAGCGGCGTCCAGGTCTGGCCGTCGGTCGAGAACGACGGCGCGAGGCCGGTCGCACCGGTGATGTGCAACGTCAAGGGCGCGCCGAACGTCGTCACCGGCGTCGACGTGTCGGTGTCGGTGACGGACAACTGCACCGCGTAGCCGTTCGCCGGCGGCGGCGTCACCGGCGTCAGCGCCACGGCGACCGGTGTCGTGAACGCACCGTCGGGCCACGAGACCGCGGCGCGGTTGTCGCCGGAGCCGACCGACCCTGCCGGCGGCGGCGGAGGCGGAGGCGGCGGTGCGAGGCCGCCGAGCACGGGCCCGTCGACGTAGTTGCTGTCGATGTTGATGGAGACCCCGCCCCAGGTCTCCTTGTGGCCGCCCTTGTACTGATGCACGCGCTGGTGGTTCGACCAGATGCTGTCGCTGACGTGCGGATCGCCGAAGACCCCCTCGACGCCGTTCCAGTTCGCTATCCAGGCGGCGTCGGGTAGCGACGCGCCGAGCGTGGCGATGTCGCGGATCGTCGAGGCGGCGCTGCCGTACACGCCTGCCACGAAGCCCCGCGCGTGCAGCTCGTTGACCCAGGCGGCGACGAACGTCTGCACCACCTTCGTGCACGATGCGTTCGCCGTCGAATAACCCTCCATGTCGTAGTAGATCGGCGTCCCGCCCGGCAGGGCGAACTTCGCGGTCAACGAGACTGCGTCGTCGGCCGCAGCGCGCCCCTGGTTCCCGGCGGTTGTCAGGTTCGACGAGATCTTCGAGAGCTTCCCGCTCACGCACGGCGCCTGCAGCCCGACGTAGAGCGGCAGGAGGCTCCAGCCCGCTGCGAGCGTCGACGTGATCCACGACGCGTTGAGATTGCCGTCGGCGCAGGCCCGGTTGACGCCGCCGAGGTAGATGCCGAGCGCGCGGTAGGGAGAGGCGCTCCAGGCGTTCAGCGCTGCCGTGGACGGTGCGGTGCAGGCATCGAAGCCGTAGCCGGTGAACACCCCGGCGCGAGCGGCCGTGTTCGCCGCCGTCCCGCTCGACGGCAGAAAGACGAGCAGAACCGCTGCCAGGACCCCCAACCTGCGCACGGCGTCAGGATGCCGGACGACTGTTAGCGAAACGCAAACACGAACTCGCGAATCTGGTTCGGCTGCGCCGAATCAGATTCGGTGCCCTTCCTCGAAACTGATTCGCGGAGCGAACCAGTTTCGCGAGTTTCGACCTGCCACCAGCTCCCGCGACTCGCGAACCTGGTTCGCTGCGCGAATCAGGTTCGGAGGCTGCCGAGCGCCTCGAGCAGCCGATCGACCTCGTCGAGCGTGTTGTAGTGCGCGATCCCCGCGCGCAGGGACTGCTCCGGCAGGTGCGGGCCGAGCGAGACGCAGTACCAGTTGTCCGCATACCAGACACCGAAGCCGCGCTCGGCGAGGCGATGCGCCGCATCGTCGGCCGGGACGCCGTCCACGTTGAAGAGGAACGTCGGCACGCGTCCGTCCATCGTCGGCGGCCCGTAGAGCGTGACGTTCTCGGGCAGGCTCTCGATCAGGTGGGCGCCGAGCTCGCGTTCATATTCGCGAATCGCTGCGATGCCGCCGATCGAGTCGAGGTAGGCGATCGTCGCGCTGAAGCCGGCGAGCAGCTCGTACGGGAGCGTGCCCGTCTCGAACTTGCGCCCCACGGGCGTCGACGCGGACGGCCGCGCCTTGTACGGGCGCAACGTCTCGGCGAGCTCGCGCCGAACGTAAGCGATGCCCAGATGCGGTCCGCAGAACTTGTAGGGCGAACAGAGGAGAACGTCGCAGCCGAGCTCGCGCACGTCGATCGGCTCGTGCGCTGCGAAGTGCACCGCGTCGATCCACGAGATCGCGCCCGCGCCGCGCGCGAGCTCGCAGATGCGCTTCGCATCTGCGAGCGACCCCGTGGCGTTCGACGCCAGCGCGAACGCGACGACCCGCGTCCGGTCGGTGAGTTGGCGTTCCAGATCGTCGTAGTCGACCGTCAGCTCGTCCGTCACACCGGCCACCCGGACGCTCAGCCCCTTGTCGGCGGCGAGCTCGACCCAGGGCGCGACGCCACCGTCGTGATCGAGCTCGGTGGTGAGCACCTCGTCGCCCGCCTGGAAGTCGCGACCGGCGGCGCGTGAGATCGCAAAGTCGAGCGTCGTCATGTTCATCCCGAATGAGATCTCGTCGGCCGTTGCACCGAGGAAGCGCGCTGCGTCGCCTTTCGCGCGCTCGAGGATCGCCTCGACTGCGCGTCCGGTCGCATACGGGGCTCCCAGGTTTCCCGACGCCTCGCGCAGCGCGTTGGCGATCGCCTGCCCGACCTCGTCCGGCACCTGGGTGCCGCCCGGCGCGTCGAAGAAGGCGAAGCCGTTCTGGAGCGACGAGAACCGCCCGCGGACCGCGTCGACGTTCAAGGCTGCTCTCCGACGAGGATCCGGCTGAGCACGGCGGGGTCGATGTTTCCGCCGGAGACGATGCACACCACTTTCTTCGCGCCCCCGAGCCGTCCGGAAAGAGCCGATGCCACCGCCAGCGCACCTGCGCCTTCCGCGATCACCCGGGCCCGTTCCGCGATCAGCCGCACAGCGGCGGCGACCTCTACGAGCGGCAGCGCGAACGCGCCGTCCAGGAGCTGCGATGCGTGCTCCCAGACGCGCGGGATCAGCTCCCGGCTGCCAGAGCCGTCGACGAAGGACGGTTCGTATTCGACCGCGGTCGGCGTACCGGCCGCGAGGGTCGCGGTGACCGGCGCGCCAGTCGCGGGCTCGACCGCGAAGAAGGCGCACGTCGGGGCGCGCCGCCTTGACCGCGCTCGCGATCCCCGTCACCAGGCCGCCGCCGCCGTACGGGACGACGACCGTGTCGAAGTCGGCCGACTGCTCGAGCAGCTCCAGCCCGATCGTGCCGTTGCCCGCCATCACGCGGTCGTTGTCGACCGGGTGGATGAAAAGCCCGGGGACTGCTTCGTAGACCCCGGTCACGAGCACCTGCCACCACTCCTCGTACGGCACCTTGATCACGCGGCCGCCGTAGCGCTCGATCGCGTCGATCTTCGTCTGCGGTGCGTGCTCGGGAACGACGATCGTGGCCGGGACACCGCGCAGGCGCGCGGCATACGCAACACCCTGAGCCATGTTCCCGGCGCTCGCGGTCAGCACGCCGTCTGCGAGATCCTCGTCGGTCGCCTGGAGGATCGCGTTGCCGGCGCCGCGGATCTTGAACGAGCGCACGGGCTGCAGCACCTCGAGCTTCAGCCAGATCTCGGCGTCGGAGTCGACGTCGAGCCGAACGAGCGGCGTGCGGATCGCCGTGCCTGCGAGCACCTCGCGGGCACGCTCGATCTCGGCGACCGGGATCAAAGCGAGACGACCTGTCCGACGTTCTCGGCCTCGGCGCGTCGCACGACATGCTCGGCGGCCGCCAGGTCCTCGACGGCCAGACCGAGCGACTTGAACACTGTCAGCTCGTCAGGTGAACGGCGCCCTTCCCCGGACCCGATCAGCAGCTCTCCGATTTCGGCACGAATGTTCTCCGGCCCGATCGCTCCTTCGCGCTGCGGGAACAGGAAATCGCCCGCCTCGTTGACCGTCGACTCGCGCCGGTCGACGAAGAGCGCCGCGTCGCGCATCGTCGCCGTGTCGAGCTCGCGGGTCGTGGGAATGCTCGAGCCGACCGCGTTGATGTGCACGCCGGGCTTCAGCCACGCGCGATCGATGATCGGCTCGGCTGCGGAAGTCGCAGTGACGACCACATCCGCATCGCGTACGGCCTCTTCGGCCGAGCCCGCCTCCTCGACGCCCGCGATCCGGCCGGGGGTGCGGCTCCAGACGACCACCCGGTCGAAGTCGCGCACCGCGCGCATCGCGTCGAGGTGCGACTGGCCCTGAATGCCCGTGCCGAGGATCGCGAGCGTGCGAGCGTCTTCGCGCGCCAGCAGCCTGGTGGCGACGCCCGACACCGCAGCGGTGCGAACGGCGGTGATCGCGCCTGCATTCAGAAGCGCCGTAGTCGCGCCCGTCTCGCCGTCGAACAGCGCGACGAAGCCCTGATGCGAGTCGAGGCCGCGCGCGCTGTTCCCCGGGAAGATCGCGATCGCCTTCAGCCCGTAGAGCGGTGAGTCGCCGCCGCGGTGCGCCGGCATCAGCCCCATCAGGCTCGCTTCTCCGGGCGGCCGCACGACGAACCGAAGCGGGTTGTGCACCTCGCCGCGCGCGAGCGCCGCGAGCGCATCGGCCATCACGTCGATGCACTCGTCCATCGGCAACAGCCGCCGGACGTCGTGCTCGTCGAGGATGCGCACCGTCATGAGAAAAAAGAGCCTACGCGGTCTCGGTCGGCCGGCGAGCAGGATGAGGTCACGCGCGGCGAGGATCGGGTCGAGCTGCGAGGCTCGGTTGGGGCCGCACACAGCACCGTCGACCGCCGCGAGCACCCAGGCGAACGCGAGCGCCGCCATCGACACGCCGAGCGCGTCGGACTCGGCCCGCAGCCGGTCGAGCGCGTCGTAGACACCGTCGTCGACGAACTTCTTGTACGGCTCCGGGCGGAGCGTCATCCGGGAGCCGGCCGGGAAGGGCGCGCCACGCTCGTACTTCCCTGTCAGCCAGCCGCCGGAGAGCGGGCCGAACGGCACGTACGCGATCGCGTTCGCCTCGCACAGCGGCAGCACGCCCTCTTCATCGCCTCGGTCGAGCAGCGAGTAGGCGTTCTGGACGAGCGCCGGCCGGCCGTGCCGGAGCCCCTCGGCGATGCCGGCATGGTCGTAGTTCGAGAGCCCCCAGGCGCCGATCAGACCCTCCTCGACGAGCCGCTCGAAGCACGCGATCGTCTTCTGCAGGGGCGTGCGCGGGTCGGGCTCGTGCGCGAGATAGAGATCGACCCGGTCCACGCCGAGTCGCGACAGGCTGCCTTCCAGCTGGCGGCGGATCCGGTCGGGCGCCAGGCCGACGTCGTCCGGGTTGCCGACCGTCGAGTGGAACACCTTGGTCGTCAGCACGAGCCCCTCGGGCCGGTTGGCTGCGCGCCAGCGGCCGATGAACGTCTCGCTGCGTCCGCCGCCGTAGGCATCCGCCGTGTCGAACCAGTGGATGCCGTTCGCCCAGGCGCGGTCCATGATCTCGATCGCATCGTCCTCGTCGGTGCCCTGGCCGAAGAACGCGGGCGACGAGCCGATGCCGCCGAAGTTGCCGCAGCCAAGTGCGATTCCTTGGAACCTCACTCGGGCAGGTTCATTCTGGTGAGGTCGTTCCGGACGTCCCAGAGCTCGGGGTAGAACGAGTGGTGGATGAGGCGGCCCATCACCTCGACCGGTGTGCCCTGCGTGCCGATCACGTCGCCCCCGATCACGCGCTGCACGACCTTGAAGTGGCGCACGCGCCACACGATGATGCGCTCGTCGAGCTCGATGAGCTGCTCGGCCAGCTGGTACAGCTCTTCGAACTCGCGCCCGCGCGTGTAGACCTCGACCAGGGTCAGCCCGGCGCGCTCGTGTGCTGCGTGAAACGCCTCGCCGAGCGGCTTCGCCACACGCCGCAGCTCCTTGAACCCCGGCGAGTCGAAACCACTGCCGTGACCGAGCACCTTTCGCACCTCGGTGTACTCCCACGGCGACATGTGCTCGAGCATGTCGAGCGCCGACGTGACGAGCTTGAAGCAGTCGTTTGCGCGGCGCAGGAGCCGGATCGCCGCCGCCAGCTCGTCGTCGGCGACGAGCCGCCCCGCCTCCTCGATCTCGTTCCAGGCGAGCTTCAGCCAGATCTCGGAGGTCTGGTGCACGCTCTGGAAGAGCAGCTCGTCGCGGTGGATCCACTCATCCGGCGTCTTCTGCAGCCGCAGCAGCTCGTCGGTGCGGAGATAGCGCTCGTAGTCCGACCCTCCCTCGCCCGCGAGGACCGGCTTCGCCAGCTCGCTCATGGCCGTGCCTCCGTTCCGTCGAAGATCTTCATCGGCAGGTCGGCAAGCGGCACACCGCCGTCCGCGGTGACGAGCCAGGTGTCCTGCATGTACAGGCACGCCTGCCCGTCCTGCGAGATCGCGTGTGGGTGCATCGAGAACACCATGCCCGAGCGCAGCTCGGTCTCGTCCCCTTCGCCGATCTTCGGCCACTCGATCATCGTCATGCCGATCGAGTGGCCGGTGACGTGGCCGAGCTTGAAGCCGCGGTCGACGAATCCCCTGGAGACCGCACGGTGCACGTCGTGCGCCGTCGCACCGTCGCGGAGCGCGCCTCTGGCCGCCTCGTAATACTCCTCGTAGCCCTCGAGCATCTGCCGCGTCTCCGCACTCGGCTCGCCGGGGCAGATCGCGCGCGAGACCTCGACCCAGTGACCGCCGACCCCGGCGATCTCCAGTGACGGGAGCACCAGGTCGGTCGCCTTGATGCGGTAGTCGCCCGCGATCTTGAACTCGGGCAAGGCGCTCCCGTTCGGGCCTGTGAGGACCATGTCCATGGTCAGGCGTCCGCAGCCCTGCTCGACGAAGTACTGCTCGCAGTGCGCGAGGATCTCGCGCTCCGTCTTCCCCGGGGCGAACTGCTCGAGGAAGATCCAGAATCCCTCGGCGTTGATGCGGACACTGTCGCGGACGGAGTCGAGCTCCAGCTCGCTCTTCACCGCACGGGCGTGGTCGAACTCGATGTCCCACGGCACGAGCTCGGCGGCTGCGGTCTCGAGCACGCGATAGTCGCGCACCGTGGTGACGTAGTCGAGCCCGTAGACGCCGACGCGCAAACCGCGGACGGCGTCCGCGAGCCAGTCGCCCGGCTTGTCGACGAACACCTGCTCGTCGATCCACGTCGTCCCGTGCTCACCGACATAGGTCGCCTCGCGCGGAAAGACGATCGTCGGATCTCCTTCGAGTGGGAGCAGCACGTACGCATAGCGGTGCACGATCACGAACCCCGACATGTAGGTGACGGCGCCCTCGAACCCCGTGTACTCGTTGCCCGAGACGATCACCGCGTCCAGGCCGTCGCGCGCCATCGCCTCGCGCACGAGGCCGTACCGCCGGTCGATCTCTGCCTTCGGCATCACTGCTCCCACGCAGCCTCAACCCCTTTCACGAGTGCCCAGATGGATTCATGTGTCGGCGTCGGCACGCCAAGTCGCCGCCCGAACTCCGCGATCCCGCCGTTCAGATAGTCGATCTCCGTCTGGCGTCTCGCCTCGACGTCCTGCAGCATCGACGCCTTGTGGCCGTACGCGACCTCGGGCCGCGCCGCATAGTCGATCAGTTCCTCCGGGTCGGCGTCGAGCTCGATCCCCTGCGCCGAGGCGACCGCCTTCCCTTCCGTGACGAGCCGCGAGGCGAGCGCGCGCAGATCGGGGCGCTCGCACAGACGGCCGTGGGTGAGCCCCGTCAGCGCGCCGAGCGGGTTCGTCGCCGCGTTGAAGATCACCTTGCGCCACTGCGGCCCTCGCGCGTCCTCGACCGCCTTGGTCGGCATCCCGGCGCGCGTGCACGCTTCGGCGAGGCGCTCGACCTCGGCGAAGGGAGCCGGCCGGTCCTCGTACGGGCCGAGGGTGGTGTCGCCCTGCACGTCCCACTGAACAACGGCGGGAGCGATGATCTTTCCGGCCGGGAACGTGGTGCCGCGGATCACCCGCTCGACATGCCGGGCGAGCACCTCTTCGTTCCCGATGCCGTTCTGCACGGTCGCCGACACAGCCGCCCGCGAAGGCGTGCGCGGTCGCAGCGATCGCCGACTCGGTGTGCATCGCCTTGGTGGCGACGATGCCGAAGTCGCACTGGGGGAGCTCGGCTGCATCGGTCGTCGCCCGCGGATGCCCGACCACCTCGCCCGCGCCGGTCAGCCTCAGGCCGTCGCGGTTGATCGCGTCGACGTGCGCCTGCGCGAGGTCGTACGCCCAGACGTCGACGTCGTCGAGCGTCGCCAGGTTCGCCGCGAACAGCGACCCCACCGCACCGCAGCCGACAATGCACACCTTCACCAGCTGTCCTCCTTCGCCTTGATCAGCCGTTCCATCGTCTCGTGCAGCGGCACCGGGACGCCGACGCGGTGCGCTTCGCGCACGAGCGAGCCGGTGATCATGTCGATCTCCGTCGGGCGGTGCGCTTCGACGTCCTCGAGCATCGAGGGGTAGTGGGCACTGCCGCGCTTCGTGGCGAGCACGTTCATCTCCCACGGATCCTCGCCGAGCGCGACGCCGGCGCCGGCGGCGACCGCCTTGCCTTCGTCCATCAGCGCGCGCACGAGATGGCCGAGGTCGCTCGGCCGGTCGAGCGCGGCGAAGTGCGGGTCGTGCGGCAGCCCGGTCAGCGCCGCGACGGTGTTGACGGTCGCGTTGAAGATCAACTTCGACCACTGTGCCGGTTTGAGGTCGTCGAAGGCCTCGGCCTTCAGGCCCGATTCGACGATCAAGGTCCGCCACGGCCTGCGCGTCGGCAGGCGTCGTGCCGCGAGCCGGGCCGATCCAGGTGGCCGTGTCGAGCACGTACTGGACGTGCGTGTCCTCGTGCCGCGTCCCGCTCATGAACGTCACCGACGAGAGCTGCCGCCACTCGCCGTAGCGGGCGATCACCTCGTCCGCACCGATCCCGTTCTGCACGGTCATGACGATCGCATCGGGCCAGTGGCCGGCCAGGCGCGCAGCGACGGAATCGAGATCGAGGCTCTTGCAGGCGACGATCACGAGCTCCGGCACGGGCAATGCTTCCGGGGTCGTGGCGGCGGCGAGCCGACCGGTGAAGTCGGCCCGCCCGCTGACGCGCAGGCCGTCCCGCTCGAGCGCCGCCGCGTGCTCCTCGCGGCGCACGAGCGCGGAGACCTCGGCGACGCGCGAGAGGTGAGCGGCGAACAGGCTGCCGATCACGCCGGCACCGGCGATGCAGACTCGTGTCATCTCGGCCACAGCTTGAACTCTCGCCCACGGGTCAGGCCGGACGGGCGCAGGATCAGGACGACCGCCATCAGCGCACCGACGACGATCTCGCGCGTCCCCGCCGGCAGGTCGATGTGCCAGCCGAGGAACGACGTGCCGTTCTCGGCCACTGCCAGTGAGGAGTCGAGGGCGCTCACGGCAAGTGCTCCCGACGACCGCCCCCCACAGGCTCGTTGCGCCGCCGATCACGAGCATGGCGAGCGTGATGAACGTCAGATCGAGGTACACGGACTCCGTGTTCAGCGGCAGCAGATGCACGTACAGACCGCCCGCGAGCCCGCAGAGCGCGCCGGAGATCGTGAACGCGATCAGCCGCTGGCGGTAGACCGACGCCCCGACGGCGCGCGCGGCCGCATCGTCCTCGCGCGTCGCACGCAGCAGGCGTCCGTAGCGGCTGCGGCTGTAGGCGAATGCGACCACGACGACGAAGACCGCCCCGAGCGCGGCCTGGCGCAGGCCGGTCGTCTCGGGAACCGACGAGAACGTGTTGAGCCCCGGCCCGATCTTCTCCTCGTACCGCAGCAGGTTGTGGGTGATCTCCAGCACCGCGAACGTCGCGATGCCGGCGGCGAGGCCCGAGAGCCTCATCAGGGGCAGCGCTGCGGCGAGCGCGCAGACACCGCCGACGACCCCTGCCAGTACGAGCGACGAGACGTTGCCGGTCGTCCGGTCGCGCAGGAAATGGGCGAGGTTCGGCATGATCGCCGGCTTCTCGGCGGCGGGCACCGACAGCACGCCGGCCGTCCAGGCGCCGATCGCGACGAAGCTGATGTGCCCGAACGAGACGACTCCCGAGTTGCCGACGAAGACGTACAGACCGACGACGATCCCCACCTTCACGAGCGCGTCGGTGAAGTAGCTCTGGGTCGAGAGCGAGACCGTCGTGCCGAGCAGGGCGGCGACGACGATCGAGCACGACCGGGCCGGCCAGCGTCTGCAGGTCGACGAGCCGCTTCACACGCGCTCCACGGTTCTCGTGCGCGTGAACAGCCCGTTCGGGCGGACGAGCAGCACGACGATCACCGCCGCGAAGATGAACGAGTCGATGTACTGGCTCTGGCTCGTCGGCAGCGCACCACCGAGGAGGCCGGTGGCGAAGCCGATCGTGAACCCGCCGAGCGTCGCCGGGACCGGCCGGTTCATGCCGCCGACGACCACGCCCGCAAGCACCACGATCGTGTCGCGGAGGGCGAAGTCCGGCGTGACGAGCGGGTTCTGAACCGTGAGCATCACGGCGACCACCGCGGCGAGGGCGCCCGACAGCAGCACCGCGAAGCCGATCACGCGGTTGGCGCGGACGCCGAGCATGCGCGCCGTCTCGAAGTCCATCGACGAAGCCCGCATGTGCAGACCGATGTCGGTCCGCTCGAGCACCAACTGCAGGAGCAGAAGGCACACGACCGCGACGACCACCGAGACGACCGCGATCTTCCGGATGTCGACGCTGGAGATCGTCCACGGCTGGTTCAGAAATGCGAGCGACGATGCGATCTTCCCGAGCGGGCCGAACCAGAGCAGCGCGATGTTCTGCAGCAGGAACGCGACCGCAAAGGTCGCGATGAGCATCACGGCCGGTGAATGCCCACGTAGCGGTCGGAAGACGAGCCGGTCCATCAGCATCGAGAGTGCGAGCACGACCGCGAAGCAGAGAACGATCCCGGCCCACACAGGCCAGCCCCACTGCGACGCGAGCGCGAGGGCAAAGGCCCCGGCCATCACGAGCTGGCCGTACGCGAAGTTGACGAGGCGCAGCACGCCGAAGACGAGGCCGATGCCGACGGCCATCAGCGCGTAGACCGCCCCGAGCGCGAGCGCATCCGCCAGCGTCTGCCAGTCGATGTTCCAGAACGCGAGCATCAGGCGAAGTAGGCCGCCACCAGGGCCTCGGTGTCGTTCGCCTGTTCGGGCCCGAGCGTCACGCGAAGCTCGCCGCTCGCGATCACGTGGCAGCGGTCGGCGGCCGCAACGGTGCGCTGCGCGCGCTGCTCGACGAGCAGCACGCCGAGCCCGCGCTCGCGGATCGCCGCCAAGGCGCCGAACACGACGTCGACGATCGTCGGCGCGAGCCCGAGGGACGGCTCGTCCAGGAGGAGGATGTCCGGCTCCGCGACGAGCGCCCGCGCGATCGCAAGCTGCTGCTGCTGGCCGCCGGAGAGCGCACCAGCCTGCCGCGTGCGGAACTCCTCGACGATCGGGAACAACTCGTAGACGCTGCGAAACACGGCGTCGTGACCGGCGCGGCTGCGCCGGGCGGCGAGGCCGAGGCGCAGGTTCTCCTCGACGGTCAACTCGGCGAAGATGCGGCGTCCTTCGGGCACGAGCGCGATCCCGTCGCGCGCGACGTCCTCGGGGCGACGGCCGAGCAGCGACGCATCGCCGAGGCGCACGTCGCCGGTCGCCGGAGCCATGCCCATGATCGCGTGCAGGGTCGACGACTTGCCGGCGCCGTTCGCGCCGATCAGCCCGACGATCTCACCGGGCGCCACCTGGAACGAGAGGCCCCGGACGGCGTGGACCCCGCCGTAACGGACGTCCAGATTCTCGACGGCCAGCGTCCTCATTCCTCGGCCACCGCGGTCTCGCCGAGATACGCCGCCGTCACGTCGAGGTTGCCCCGGATCTCGGCCGGTGCGCCCTCGGCCAGCGTTCGCCCCTGATCGAGGACGTGGATGCGATCGCAGATCTCCATGATCAGCGCCATGTTGTGGTCGATCAACAGCACGCCGGCGCCGTGCTCGTCGCGCACCGACCGGACGAGCTCGGCGAAGGCGGGAACCTCCGCCTCCGGCAGGCCCGCAGCCGGCTCGTCGAGAAGCACGAAGCGCGGCTCGGTGGCGAGAGCGCGCGCGACACCGAGGCGCCGCTCGTCGCCGTGCGCGAGTGCTGACGCGGGCGCGTCGGCGTAACGCGCAAGCCCGAGCCGCTCGAGCAGTCCGTCTGCACGGGCGGCAGCCAGCCGCGGCCCCGCACCGACGCCGAGCGCCGAGACCTCCACGTTCTCACGCACCGAAAGGGTGCTGAAGCCACGCGTGTGCTGGAACGTCCGCGCGAGCCCGTGACGGCCGCGCCGGTGCGGCGTCCAGCGCGTCACGTTCTGATCACCGAGCGTGACCGTCCCGCTGTCGGGCCGGTCGAAGCCGCTCAGGACGTTGACGAGAGTCGACTTGCCGGCACCGTTCGGGCCGATCAGGCCGACCACCTCGCCCCGGTGGAGGTCGAGATCCACGCTGTCGAGCGCCTGGACTCCCTCGAACGAACGAGAAATGGCGGAGGCCCGGAGTGATTCTCCGGGCCTCCGCTCCGACTGCATGTCGTCGGTCAAGCCGTCCTAGATCTTCGGGACGACCTTGGCGACGACAGTGCCGACCACCTTCGGCACGTTGTTCTGGATCTTGATCACGCGGTACTGACGGCCGAACACGGTGTGCAGCGTCGGCGAGAAGCTCACGAGGCCCGACAGGGTCGGGACCTTGTGGAACTTCTGCATCGTCGCGGCGAGCACAGCGCCCGTCGTCGAGCCGTGCGAACGGTTGATCGCGGTGACCACACCGTCGATCGCGGCCGAGCCGGCGACGAATCCGCCGGTGCCTGCATGGACCTGCTTGGCGAGCTTGTTGATCGCCGGGTTCGGGTCGTCACCGAACACCGACGCGTAGGTGACGAACCAGTAGTTCGTCACTTTCGGGCTCTTCGGCAGCCAGTAGTTGCCGTCGCCGGCCCACGAGTTGAGGATCGGGGTGTTGTTCCCGAGTGTCCGCAACCCGGTGATGAACGGCGCGAGCGCGCCATAGGCACCGGCGGTCGACGTCACGATCACGTCGGCCTTCTTGTCGTTCAGGCGGCTGACCGCGTTCTGAACGTTGTTGCCGCCGAACGTCGGATCCTGATAGGTCTCCTCGTCGACGATCTTGCCGCCCAGCTGCTGCCAGCGGGCCTTGAACGCCTGGACGACGTTCTTGAAGTAGACGATGACGGAGTCGGTGGCCAGAGAGGCACTCCGCCAGCCCTTCCCCCATGCGTACTGCGCCATGGCCGATCCCTCGTCCTGTGCAACGTTGCCGAAGCTGAACGCGAGCTTGCCCTTCGGCCCGAAGCGCTTCGGCCCCATCTGATCGGTGCCGATGCACGGTGCGACCGCGAGCACGCCGCGGTTGATCGTCTCCTGCACGACCGGTGCCGCGAAGTCCACGTCACAGGTCGTGAAGATGATGTTCGCGCCGCCGCCGAGCAGCTTCAGCGCGCACGCCTTCGCCACAGCCGGCTTGTTGCCCTGCGTGTTGCAGGTCTTGATCTGCAACGGACGTCCGCCGACCCCGCCCCTGGCATTGACCTGCTTGACGCGCAACTGCGCCGCGGCCAACGCCGGACCGTCGAACGGCGCCATGGCGCCCGTGCTGTCGTAGGCCCAGCCGATGACGATCGGGCTGGCCTTCGACGACGTGGTACGAGCGGCCGCAGTTGCCGCGAGCGCGACAACGGCGATGGTGACGGCCGCCAGAATGAGCCCCGCGCGGGAACCCAGTCTCTTCATGTTGACTCCTTCGTTGTCTTGGGGGGTCAGGGACCAAATACGGTCGTGCCGCTCCATACGCCCAATCTTGTCATGGGGTTTGACATCTGATCAAGGGTTGTGGGAGCGTCCGGGTGGAAATGGCGAAAACGAGACAGGTCGAGCCGAAGCAGCCGATGCGCCACCGGACGATGGCGGAGTATGCGCTGGAGCAGCTGCGCGAGGCGATCATCCTGGGCGAACTGCCGGCGGGAACCCCGCTGAGGCTCGACGAACTGGCTCGCTCACTGGGAATGAGCATCTCACCGATCCGGGAGGCGGTCCGGCAACTGGAGGCACTGGGACTTGCGAAACACGTGCCGCACCAGGGGGCCAAGGTGCTCGATTTCGACGTCGACGAGCTCCGCGACCTCTTCCAGGTCCGGCTCGCGCTCGAGTCGCTTGCGGTGCGGCGCGCGGCCGAGCGGTTCACCGACGCCGATGCCGAGGCAGCCGCGAGACATCTCGAGCGCTTCGACGAGATGCGCAGCGCCGGCGATGTCCGCGAGACGATGCGCGCTCACACCGACTTCCACTTCACGCTCTACGAGGCCTCGCAGAAGCCGTGGCTCGTGTCGCTGATCCGCCCCGCGTGGGACCGCTCGGAGCGCTTCCGGCCGGCACTTCTGGCTTCGGCCGGAGACCCGCAGGATCTCCATCGCGCGTTCGACGAACGCCTGCTCACCGCTTGCTCCGTGCACGATCCGCAGGCCGCCGCTCATGCGCTCTACGAGCATCTCGAGCTCGCAAGTGTGTTCTTCAAGACCGAGCTCGGCGGGCAGGGCATCTTCGAACCGCGGTGAGGGTCGCCGAACTGGTGTCTGACACCCGGTGTCAGACACCCGTGTGCGAGAGTTCGAGACGTGAGCAACAGCCGCCTCGTCTATTCGACCGGCGACGGCGACCGGCGCGCGCGGCGCGACGAGACGCCCGCTCCCGAACTGCCGAACGACGGCGTCGTGCGCATCTTCCGCGGCAAGGGCGGGCGTGGCGGCAAGGCGGTCAGTGTCGTTCGCGGCCTGCCGCGCCGCGACCTCGAAGCAGTCGCGAAGGACCTCAAGCGGCACTGCGGCTCCGGCGGGACCGTGAAGGACGGCGCCGTCGAGATTCAGGGCGACCAGCGGGAGAAGATCGCCGCCCGTCTCGAGTCGCAGGGGTACACGGTCAAGCTCGCGGGCGGCTGATCAGCCGCCCGGCTGGGCCACGCCGGATTCGTAGGCGAAGACCACCGCCTGGACGCGGTTCCGCAGGTCGAGCTTCTGCAGGACGCTCGCGACGTGAGTCTTCGTGGTGTGCTCGCTGATCACGAGCTCCGCGGCGATCTCGGCATTCGACCTTCCCTTCGCGACGAGGCGCAGCACCTCGAGCTCCCGCGCTGTCAGCAGCTCGAGCCCCGCTGGGCGCTCGGCCGGATCGACCCGTTTCGCAAACTCCTCGATCAGCCGCTGGGTCACCGACGGAGCGAAGAGAGCGCCGCCCTCCGCCACGACTCGAATGGCGGCCACGAGCTGTTGTTCACGGGCGTCCTTGAGCAGAAACGCGCTGGCACCGGCCCGAAGCGACTCGAAGACGTACTCGTCCAGGTCGAACGTCGTCAGCACGAGCACGCGCGCGCCACCGTCACGGGCGCAGATCTGGCGGGTCGCCTCGATCCCGTCGAGGTTCGGCATGCGGATGTCCATCAGGACGACGTCCGGGCTGAGCTCGGCCGCCTGACGGACTGCCTCGTTGCCGTCGTCGGCCTCGCCGACGACCTCGATGTCGGGCTCACCCTTGAGGATCATCCGGAAGCCGGCGCGGACGAGGCTCTGATCGTCCGCCAGGAGGACGCGGATCATCCGGGCTCGCCGAACGGAAGGCGCGCACGAAGGGCGTAACCCCCTTCGGGACGCCGGCCCGACGCGAGCTCGCCGCCGTAGACGGCCACGCGCTCCCCGATCCCGGCGAGCCCGTGACCGGAGCCGTTGCCGCCGGCCGCGCCGGGCCCGTCGTCCAGCACCTCGAGCTCGACCGCGTCCGGCTCGTAGCGGACGACGACGGAGGCACGCGCCGGGCCGGCGTGCTTGAGCGTGTTCGTCAGCGCCTCCTGGACGATGCGGTAGGCGGTCACGTCGATTCCCGGCGGCAGGTTGACCGGCGTTCCCTCGACGTGCACCTCGACCGGCAGGCCCGTCTCGGCGAGGCTCGCTGCGAGGTCGTCGATGCGGGCAAGGCTCGGCTGTGGAGCAAGCGCGAGCGCCTCGTCTCCGTCGCGCAGCAGCCCGAGCAGGCGGCGCATCTCCGTGAGCGCCTGCTCACCGGCGCGCTCGATCGCATCGAGCGCCTCGCGTGCCTCCCCGGGGTCGCTCTCGAGCACGCGACGGCCGCCGCGGGCCTGGAGCACGATCACGCTGATCGCGTGCGCGACCACGTCGTGAAGCTCGCGGGCGATGCGCACGCGCTCCTCTGCGACGGCCTCGCGGGCCTTGAGGTCACGCTCGAGCTTCAACGCGCCGGTCTCATCCTCGAGCTGCTGCTCGCGCTCGCGACGGTGCCTGATCACGCGACCCGCCACGTACGGCCCGGCGAAGAACATGCCGAAGAAGGCGAAGTCCGTGAACGCGACCGGGGTGCCGGGCTCGATCGCAGCCAGTGGAATCGAAACGCCGACGAAGACGATGCTCACTGCAGCCCAGTAGCCGCGCGCGTAGCGGCCGGCGGAGTAGATCCCGATCACGATCCCGATCAGGAACGCGCCGGCCTCTGCGAGACCCTTGAGCGCGGTGTTGTCGAGCTCGATCACGACGAGCCCGACCGCGAGCACGGCCAGCGGAGCGCGACGCCGAACGGCCAGGGCCGCGGCGAAGCAGACGGCGACGGCCATGCTGGGAAGCCGGTGCTCCACGTCGCTCTCGAAGGCGAGCTCCAAGCAGTAGAGCACCCCGATGGAGCCTGCGAGGACGAGATCGCCGTAGGTGGTGAGGAAGCGGCGCAGCATGGTCGGCACGCACAGTAACCCGGCCGAAGACGGGCGGCCATCGCTCTCAGGAGCGAGATTCCGGGCTTCCGATTTCGCTCGTGAGAGCGGCTCGGAATCGCAAGCGCGACCGATGCGAATCGTGACCTCTCCCGCCACGCTCTCACCGAGCAATCGAACCGAGAGGAGCACACATGAATCGCATCCCGTTCGTCTTTGCGACCGTCGTGGTCGCGACTGCCGCAGGCTGTGGGAGCCACGCGTCGCGGACGCTCACGAAGGCGGAGGTGATCAGCCGGGGAACCGCGATCTGCAAACACGCAGAGCATGAGGTGGACGCACTGCCGCAGCTGACCACGCAGCATCCCTTCGCCCCGGGAACGTCGGCCCACGAGCGCCAGACAGCGCGCACCTTCCTGGTCGGCTACGCGAAGGCTCTGGACGACTCTCGCACCGGTCTTGCAAAGCTCGAGGCCCCAAACGACGGCAAGAAACTGCTCGACGCCTACGTCAACGGAATCGGAAAGGTCGCCGCCGAGTTGCGTGCCGCCGCGAAAGCGCCCGACACTCAGGTCGAACCGGCTGCGGGCAAGGCGTTCGCCCTGTTCGACAGTGTCAGCGCCAACACCGCGTCGTACGGGTTCGCGAAGGGCGTGTGTGCTTCCGGGAGCTCCAGCTAGCCGTCATGATGGGACCATGCCAACCAAGCAGCGTGTCCTCGCTGTCGACGTCGGCGGCTCACACGTCAAGCTCCTCCTCCAGGGCGAGGTCGAGCCGCGCAAGGTCGAGTCGGGCCCGACGATGACGCCGCGCGAGATGGTCGAGAAACTGATCGCGACGGCCGAGGGCTGGTCGTGGGACGTCGCGAGCATCGGGATCCCGATGCCCGTGCGTCACGACCGCCCTGTCCTCGAGCCCGCCAATCTCGGCAAAGGCTGGGTCGACTTCGACTTCGAGCGCGCGCTCGGCCGGCCGACGAAGGTGGTGAACGACGCGGTCATGCAGGCACTCGGGAGCTACGACGGCGGCCGGATGCTGTTCATCGGCCTCGGCACGGGGCTCGGCTCCGCACTTGTCACCGACGGCGTCGCGCAGCCGCTCGAGCTCGCGCACCTCCCGTTCCGCGACGGCACGTTCGAGGACTATGTCGGGGAGCGCTCGCTCGAACTGCGCGGCAAGAAGAAGTGGCGCAAGCTCGTCTTCGAAGTCGTCGAGATCCTCGCGAGGGGGATGCAGTCCGACTACGTCGTGATCGGGGGAGGCGGGGTCAAGGAGCTCGACGAATTGCCGCCGAATGCGAGACGTGGGAACAACGAGCTCGCATTCCTCGGCGGCTTTCGACTCTGGGACCCGGATTGGACGAAGACGATGGCCGGCGACGCCGGGGTCAACGCCTGAAGCGCGCGGCAACGCGCTTCGCCAACGGCTCCTCGAGCAGCTGAGCCGCCACCAGCGCTCCCGAGCCGCCGCCCAGTCCTGGGCCTGGGTGGGTCGAGGCGCCGACGAGCCATACGTTCTCGACCTGAGTCCGGTGCTGCGCGCGCCAGAGGAAATTCTGGTCGAGCGCGAGTGAGCCGCCGTACGGGTCGCCGTGCACGAGGTTCACGTTCGCGGCCTGCAGGTCGGCGGGCGACAGGCACGTGCGGGCGAGAACTGTGGACTCCAGGTTCGGGATCGCATGCGCGATGCGCGCCTGGATGCGGTCGGCGTAGCGCTCACGCAGCTCCTCCGTCCAGGTGCCGTCGCCCACGTCGAGCTCACCCGCGGCGTCGCCCTTGATTCGCCACGGCAGCTCCTGCAGCTGGATCCAGAGCAGGCCCTTGCCCTCCGGCGCACGGGACTCGTCCATCGTCAGCGGCTGCCCGACGACGATCGTCGCCTCCGCGGGCAGCAGCCCCCGCTCGGCCTCGTTCACCGCTCGTGAGACGCCGTCGAGACCAGCCGTCAGATGGACGATCGCCGTCCTGCCCAGGCGCTCGTCACCTTCCCACTTCGGCGGCTCGCTGAGCGCGAAGTGGATCTGCATCTCCGACCGGCCGTAACGGAAGCCCTCCGCCCTGTGCTGCAGGCCGTCGAGCAGCTCCGTGTACAGCTGCGTTGGCGTGACGTTGCAGATCACCGCGCGGTCGGCCGTCAACTTCCGTCCGTCCGCGGTGCGAACGCCGCCGCTCGACACGCGCTCGACGTGGACACCGCTCTCGCAGGTGCCGCCCTGGGCGCGAATGTAGGAAACGAGCGCGTCGGCGAGCTTCGCGCCCCCGCCGCGCGGAATGGGCATGCCGCCCTCCTGCACCGCGACGGCGATCACCTGAGCCATGTAACCGGAGCCCGCCGCCTCGGGCCCGAGCCCCGTGTGCAGCACCCACGGCGCGAGCACGCCGTGCGTCCTCGGCGATGCGAACGTGGCCTCGAGCCAGTCGCGCGCCGAGGTGAGCAGCTGTCCGGTGAAGTCGCGGGCGCCGTCGCGCCCGAGCCTGCGCACCGCCTTCCACCCGAGCGCGGCGCCGTGCCGCGACCACAGCTCCGTGCCGAGGATCCCGAAGGCGAGGTCCGCGTTCGGGAAGAACCCGTCGAGCATCGGCCCCCACTCGGCTCCAAGCTCCTCGGCATTGCCCTCGGCCGTACGCAGGAGAAACGCACTCTCGCCGTCCGGAAACGCGGTCGCCGTCGGCAGGTCGGTGTTCAGGTACTCGAGGCCGTGGTGCGCCAGCTCGTCGCCGAGCTGCGCGTGCGCTGCTCCGCCGACCCAGAGCGGATGCCAGGCGCTGAAGACGTCGTGCTTGAACCCGGGCACGGTGATCTCGTCGGTCTTGATCGCCCCGCCGAACCAGTCGTTCCGTTCGAGGACGCAGACGTTCCAGCCGCCCTTCGCCAGCAGCGCGGCACACGCGAGGCCGTTGACGCCGCTGCCGACGATGACTGCGTCGAAGTCAGCCAACGATGTTCTTGAACTCGTCGTCGGTGACGAGGCGCCGCTCGGCGGCGCCGAGCGTCTTCACCGCCGCCAGCACCTCGGCGCGCCGCTCTTCCGGAAGGTCGAGCCCGAGCTCCTCCGCCTTGATGCGGACCGAGTCGAGCCCGCTCTTCTTGCCGAGGACGATCGAACGCTCCGTTGCGACGAGCTCCGACGAGTACGGCTCGATCGACTGCGGGTCGTGGAACTGAGAGGCGACCGCGCCCGACTCCCGCCGGTAGAGCGTCTCGCCGGTCACGGGCTTCCACGGCTCGAGCTCGTAGCCGGACAACGCGCGCACACGCGCCGACACGTCGCGAATGCGATCGAGCCGCAGGTTCGACTCGACACCGTAGAGCGCTCTCAGCGTCAGAGCAACCTCGCCGAGATTCGCGTTGCCCGCGCGCTCGCCCATGCCGTTGATCGTCCCGTGCACGTACGCGGCGCCCGCGCGCACCGCTGCGACCGCAGAGGCGGTGGCGACGCCGAAGTCGTTGTGGCCGTGGAAATGCACCGGCACGTCGACGAGCTCGACGGTGTGCCCCACGAGCTCCGCGACCGCCTCGGGCGAGGCGATCCCGAGCGTGTCGACGACGACGACCTCCTTTGCTCCCGCCTCCACAGCGGCCGAGTAGACCTGGTCGTAGAAATCTCGCGTAGCCCGGGTCGAGTCGACGCCGAAGAACGCCGCGTGGATGCCGTGCTCGGCCGCGAAACGCATCGCGGCGGTGATCCGCCCGAGCATCTTCTCGCGCGAGACGCCGATGGCGTCGAGCTTCAGGTCGGAGATCGGCGACTCGATCACGGAGAACGAGACACCGAGCTCGACGAGCGCCTCGAGGTCGGCGGGCACAGCACGTGAGAAGCCCCAGATCTCGGCGCGCAGGCCGGCAGCGGCGATCCGCTCGACAGCCTGCCAGTCGTCCTCCGACACGCGCGGAAAGCCGGCTTCGATCCGGTCGACGCCGAGCTCGTCGAGCAGGCGGGCGATCTCGAGCTTCTGGTCCGGGTCGAGGACAACGCCGACCGTCTGCTCGCCGTCCCGCAGCGTCGTGTCGTAGAGACCCACGCGACCGCCGATCTCGATAGCGTCGTTCAGACGCTGCCGGTCCAGATCAGCTCAGACAAACACAACTCCATCGGGGAACGGCGAGAGCTGTTCGGCTCCCGTCTCGGTGATCAGGAAGTTGTCCTCGACACGCAGGCCGCCGCCGCCGTCCCAGTAGCAGCCGGGCTCGATCGCGAACACCATGCCCGCTTCGATCGTGCCGCCGGCCGCGCGATGCGGGTACGGCGGCTCGTGCGCGCGCGCGCCGATGCCGTGGCAGATCGGGTGGGTCGGCTGGCCCGGATAACCGAGGTCCTCGAGCCCGTTGCGCACGAGCACGTCGAGCTCGCTCATGCTCGCGCCCGGCTCGCAATGATCGATGGCGCTGCGGTAGACGGCCATCAACCCTTCCTCGAGCACGCGGTAGTCGGCGCGCAGCTCGCCGATGCACAGGAGCTTCGTATGGTCGGCCCAGTAGCCGTCGGCGCAGACCCAGATCTCGAACAATGTCGGCTCGCCTTCGACCACCGGCAGGTCGCCCGTCGCGGTGAACGTCTTGATCCCGCGGCCGGCCCAGATCAGCGAGAAGCCGAAGGCCAGCTCGACCTGCCCGTTCCAGCCCGTGCCCTGCCCGTGCACGAAGCCCTGCCAGAGCGCAGCGACCTCGCTCTCCTTCATCCCGGGCTTGATCAGCCCGCGCACGTGCTCGGTCGCGGCGGCGCAGATCTCGTTCGCAAGCCGCATCCGCTCGATCTCCTGCGGCGTCTTGATCGACCGGGCCGGGACGATGACCGACATCGCGTCGTGCGCATCCGGCCACGCGTCGAACCAGCCCTTCGTGAACGTCGTCGGCTCGCCGACCATGCGGTCGGTCGCCTGGGTCCCCATCGACAGCTCGAGCCCGACGTTCCGATAGTCCTTGGTCGCTGCGAGCGCCGCTTCGAGCGTGCGCGCGGGCACCGGCCGCGGGTCGTCGGGCGCGTAGCCCTGCACGAGGCGAACGTCCTTCGTCCACGACATCCGGTCCGCATCCTCCTCGGAGGCCTCCAGGCAGATCAGCACCGGCTCGCCCTCCCGCGGGAACACGCAGGCGTCGTAGCCCTTCATGCCCCAGAAGTTCGTCAGGTAGAGGACGTTGTCGGGCGCCCGCACGACGAGCGCATCGAGTTCGCGCTCCGCCATCAGCGCGCGGACGCGGTCGAGCTTCGCGTCGTCGCGGTTCCACGTCAATGGTCGCCCCAGGGGCGAATCCGCGGGGGCGCGGGCTCGCCGTGGCCCTCCTGCCACGAGACGACCGGGTTGCGCAGCACGCCGATCCGTTCGATCTCGGCCTCGATCACGTCGCCCGGCTTCAGGTAGAGGAGCGCGCGCTCTTCCGGCGACTTGAAGCCCGCAACGCCGGAGACCGTTCCCGTCGAGAGCACGTCGCCGGCCGAATAGCCGAGGGCCGAGAAGTTCGAGAGGATCTCCGGGATCGTCACGCTCATTCGGCTCGAGTGCGACTCCTGCCTCGGCTCGCCGTTCACGCGCAGCTCCATCGCGAGGTCGTGCGGGTCGGGGATCTCGTCGGCGGTGACGATCCACGGGCCGAGTGGGCAAAACGTGTCGATCGCCTTGCAGAAGCTGAAGACGCCCGACTTCATCTCGCCGCGCTGGATGTCGCGCGCGGTGATGTCGTTGAAGATCACGTAGCCCGCGATGTAGTCCGCCGCCTCCTCGGGGGAGAACCACTTGCCGGCCTTCTTCAGCACGACCGCGAGCTCGAGCTCGTAGTCGAGCTCCTCGGTCAGATGCTCGGGGTAGATGATCGGCTCGTCCGGACCGACGATCGCGTCGACGTTCTGGAAGAAGTTGATCCAGGGCGCGATCGCGTGCGCCCAGTTGACGTTCTTCGACTCTTCCTCGTGCTCGCGGAAGTTGCCCGCGGTATGGAAGAACTTCTTGGGGATGATCGGTGCGCGCAGACGAACGTCGGCGAGTCGCCGCGCGCTCGGAGGTGTCGTTCGCGCCGCCGCGCTCGAAGTACTCGCGCATCGACGGCACGTCGAGGCGAACGACCTCATCGCCCTCGATCCGGCCGACCTTGCGGTCGTCGTCGTACGTCACGAGCTTCACGCGCAGATCCTCTGCGCGACGAGCGCGTACGTCTCGGCGGTCTTGACGAGCCCGTCGATGTCGAGGTTCTCGCCGAGCTCCACGTCCATCAAACCGGTCGACGTCCCGTAGTTGAGCGTCGGGATGCCGTAGCGCGTCAGGGCGGATGCGTCGCTGAACCAGCGGGTGACGTCGCGGCCGGGCACCTCGCCGAAGATCTGTTCGTGGGCCGCATCGACCGCCTGCACGAGCTCGTGGCCCTCCTCGATCTCGGCGCCCGGTGCGGTGACGTAGACCTCGCCCTCGATCCCGTAGTCGGGGAAGCGGACGCCGAGCGAACGGACGAACTCGAGCACCTCGCGGCGCGCGACGCCCATCTCCTTCGTCGGCGGCACCCGGATGTCCAGGAAAAGGTCGGTGTGGTGCGGCGTCCGCGAGACGCGCCAGCCGAACCCGCCGCGCACGGCACCGACGTTGACG
The DNA here is from genome assembly GCA_963703445.1 of uncultured Thermoleophilia bacterium. Classification (GTDB taxonomy): domain Bacteria; phylum Actinomycetota; class Thermoleophilia; order Gaiellales; family Gaiellaceae; genus PALSA-600. The sequence continues at coordinate 420,680 of CAVPEK010000002.1, forward strand.
ATCGCTTTCGCACCACGATAGGCATTCGCGGGATCGTCCTCCCACGTCGGGATCCACTCGAGCACGGCGTTCGTCACCTCGTGCATGCGCAGGATCGAGTTCTCGCCGCGCTTGCCCTCGCTGAAGGCGGTGTGGATGAAGTTGCCGTGGGTGCGGATCCGCAGCCAGAGCGCACCGAAGTGCCCGAGCACAACCTTGCCCTCGGTCGGCTCGCCGAGCAGGCACATGTCGGCGACGCCGCCGTGCGAGACGAGGTACCTGGTGCCGGCCGCGTAGCCGCGGTACTGCGCACCTTGCGCCTCCGCGTACTGGGTCTTCTCGATCTCGCCGCAGACGGCGGCGATCAGCACGTCGCCGCGCAGCCGGACGCCTGCGTCCTGCAGCGACCGGACTGCCTCGACGTAGCAGGCGAGCGCGCCTTTCATGTTCGAGATCCCGAGCCCGTAGAGGCGCCCGTTCTTCACGAATGCGCTCGGCTGGAAGCCAGGCACGTCCTTCAGCCACGGCTCGCGGCCGGAGTACGAGGTGTCCATGTGCCCGTTGAACATGAGCGTCTTCCCGCCACCGGTCCCGCGCCAGGTACCGAGGGCGTTCGCGCGGCCTTCCTCGACCTGCTGCCACTGCACCTGCAACCCCATCTGCTCGTACAGCGAGACCATCAACTCGGCCATGCGCTGCTCGTCGCCCGTGAAGCTGTGCACGTCGATCAACGCGCTCGCGGTCTCGACGAGCCGGTTCTTGTTGATCCTCATCCGAACAATCCCCGCCGCGTCCCGGACCCGGTGGACCCGGTGGCAGCCACCGTCACGGGACTGCCACAGTCGTTCCACGGCCGGGTGGATCTGCCCTGCTCGCGGCCGATTTCACGCCCGCCCGCGCCGGTGGCAGCCACCGGTACGAAACCGTCGCGTTTCGTCCACAACCGCATCGGCCGGTCAGCTCCGGACATGTGGCAGGACCCGCTCGCCGAACAGGCGGATCTGCTCGTGACGGTCGGCGCCCCACAGCTCGAGCATCACGTGGGTGCAGCCGGCGTCCTTGTACTCCTCGATCGCGGCGATGCAGTCGTCGGGCGTGCCCGCGATCGGCTTGCACTTGTCGAGGATCGCGTCCGTCACCAGCTCCTTGGCCGCGAGGCGGCCGCCGCGCTCCATCGCCTCGGCGACGGGACGAATCTCGTCCTGCTCGAGGCCCGCCAGGTCGAGCAGCGTGTCGGCGGAGCCCTGGATGTTCTGAACCTTGTTGGCGAGGTACATCCCGGCGATCTCGCGGGCGCCGTCGCGGCCCTGGTCGCGATCGGTCGCGTGGATCGAAGCGACGACGGTGCAGCCGATGTCGATGTCCGCGTTCACGTTCCCGCGCGTGTACCGAACGAAGGCGGGCGTCGTGATCGACGGAGTCAGGCACCCGTCGGCGATCTCGCCGGCGAGCGCCTGCATCTTCGGCGCCGTCGCAGCGACGTACACCGGCGGCACGTCACGCGGGGTGTGCGCCTCCGCCTGCAGGGCCGGGATGTCGGCACTCCACGTGTCGCCGTCGTACTCGAAGCGCTCGCCGCCGAGCACGCCGCGCACGATCTCGACCGCGTCTCGCATCGGCCCTAGCGTCTTCTTGGTCTGCATCTTCGTGTTGTTGAGGAAGATCTTCGACGTGCCGAAACCGACGATGAAGCGGCCTGGGCCGGCGGCCTCCTGCACGACGCGGGCGTCCATGGCGACCTGCACGGGATGCCGCGTCGAGGCGGCGATGATCCCCCAGCCGATCGTCAGCTGCTTCGTCTCGCGGGCCATCAGCGCAGAGACGACGGTCGACGAGCGTGCCTCCATCCCGTGCTTGCGCCACCAGGGGTAGGCCTCGGCGAGCCAGATCGTGTCCATGCCCGCGTCGTCCATCGCACGCGCCGACGCGAGCATCTCGTCGAGCGGCTCCATCGTGAGCTGCATGACGCCGATCCGGAACGGCACTGCCATCAAGCAGCTCCGCCCGCGACCGCGTCCTGCACCTGGCGGTCGAGTGCGGAAAGCACGTGCTCCACCTGCTGATTCACGATCGGCTGGAGCACGCGCTGGCCCATCGAGCCGACCGGGCCTGCGATCTTCACGTCGGCGGCCCACTTCATCGCCGTGCCTCCGCCGACGTCGCTGAGCTCGAACGAGGTGACCATCGAGAGCATCGCCCCGACACCCTTGCCCTTGATGTTCAGCTTCGCGTACTCGGGCGCGCGCTCCTCGGTCTTGTCCATGTCGATCTTCATCTTCAGGCCGCCGAGCCCGAGCGGGATCTTCACGTTCGCGGTCCAACGCTCCGCGTCGTGCACGTCGAAGCTCTCGACCCCGGGCATGGTCTGCGCCATCGAGGCCGGATCGTTGAGCACGTCCCACACGGCCTGCCGTGGCGCCGCGAAGGTGCGCTCTCCGGAAACGTTCATACGTCGACCACCGTAACGCGTCCGCCTGCCTCGCCGGGCTGCTCGAGCAGCTCCCACACGCGGTGGTAGGGGTTGCAGCTGTCGGCGACGATCGCGTCGCCGTGCCCGCGCAGAGCGTCCTGCACGGCGGCACAGACGGCGTGGATGCCGGCTCCGCCGCCCTCCCCCATCCCCTTCGTGCCGAGCGGCGTGAACGGCGACGGGCTCTCCGTGGCGCCCGTCTTGAGCGGCGGCATGTCCATCGCGTGCGGGACGTGGTAGTCGTAGAAGTTCGGCGTCAGCAGGTTGCCGTCTTCGTCGTAGGCGAAGTGCTCGTGCGTCGCGGCGCCGAGCGCGTGCGCCGTTGCGCCCATCACCTGACCCTCCACGATCTGCGGGTTGATGCGGTTGCCGCAGTCGTCGACGGCCGCGTAGTCGACGATGTCGTACGCGCCCGTCTCGGGGTCGATCTCGATCACGGCGACGTGGATCTGCGTCGCGTAGGTGAGCGTCAGGTTGCCGAACTTGCGCTCGATGTCCGGCACCTGGAAGGGCGGCCGGTACACGTAGCGGCAGTTCAGCGTGACGTCGAGGTCTTCCGGCAGGCCGGCGTTGTTCGCGTTGATGATCGCGCCGCACGCCATGAAGGGCAGGAACGCATCCGGGTTGTCCTTGATGCGAACGCCGCCGTCGGCCAGCTCGAGCGCCTCCGCGGGCACACCGCCGAACACGGCGCCGGCGAGCTTCTTGATCTCGCCGGCGAGCAGGTCGGTCGCGCCCTTCACTGCGCTGAGGCCCGTGACGGCGAACTGCGACGCGTAGGTGCCCGAGAAGCCGGCATGCGAGTTCCAGTAGCTGTCGTGCCCGGCGCGCACATGCACGTCGTCGACGGAGCACTGGAGGATGTCCGCGACGACCTGCGCCGCCGTCGTCTCGTGGCCCTGACCCTGCGGCGTCGTGCCGAGCGTGACGACGATCTCGCCGAAGATGTCGAGCTTCACGGTGGCGACCTCGTTGTTGCCCGAGAACTGCAGCTCCGGGTTGATCATCCGCGACTGGCCGAAGTTGTTCGTGCCGCTGTCGAGCGTGGAGCCGATCCCGACACCCAGGAGCTTCCCGCGCGCCTCCGCCTCGGAACGCCGCTGCGCGATGTTCGCGATAGTCGATCAGGTCGAGGCCGATGTCGAGCATGCGGGAGTAGTCGCCCGAGTCGTAGACGCAGCCGTTCGGCGTCTCGTACGGCATGTCCTCGGTCTTGACGTAGTTGAGCTTCCGCACCTCGACCGGATCGAGCTCGAGCTCGTGCGCGACGATGTCGATCACGCGCTCGGTGAACCACAGATGCTGCATGCGCGAGTAGCCGCGGTTCGGCGACACGGGCGCCTTGTTCGTCGCGACCTGCGTGAAGTCGACGCGGATGTTGCGCCACTTGTACATCCCGGGCGTGACCTGGGCCCAGATCACGCCGCCGAGCGGCTCGTAGCGAAGCCACGCGCCTGCATCGTCGAGCGCCTTCGTCCGGAAGCCGAGCAGCGTCCCGTCGTTCTTGACCGCCACCTCGGTCTCGTGGAACCAGCGCTCGTTGCCGTGCGACATCGACATGTGGAAATCGGTGCGCCATTCGGTCCACTGCACCGGCCGGCCGAGCTTGCGCGCGAGCAGGCAGCACGCGACGAGCTGCGGGTGCGACGTGATCTTGTTGCCGAAGCCGCCGCCGATGTCCTGCGTCACGAAGCGAAGCTTGTCGAGCCCCGTGCGCATCGCCGGCCCCATCATGATCGCGGCGAAGCCCGGGAACTGGTTGTTCGTGTGGATCGTCCACTGCCCGACGCCTCGGTTGTACTCCACGAGCGCGCCGTCACACTCGAGCGGAGTCGAGTTGAACCGGTGGAAATGCAGCTCGTCGATCTTCACGATCTTGTCCGCCTCGGCGAACGCCGCGTCGAGGTCACCCCACTCGTAGGTGCCGTGCCACATCAGGTTTCCGCCGGCGTCCTCGTGGATCGTGGGAACGCTGTCGCCCTGGGCCTGGCGCGCATCGGTGATCGCGTCCAGCGGCTCGTATTCGATCTCGACCAGCTCCGACGCGTCGCGGGCGCGCTCGCGCGTCTCCGCCACCACCGCGACGATCGCCTCCCCGACGTAGCGCACCTTGCCGACCGCCAGGGCGTAGTCCTTGAGGTTCGCGCCCGGGACCGACGAGATCTGGAAGAACGGATCGGTGAGCGCGGCCACCTCTTCCCCGGTCAGCGTCCCGTAGACACCCGGCATCTCCTCCGCCTGCGACACGTCGATCGAGGTGATGTGGGCGTGCGCGTACGGAGAGCGCACGAAATGGATGAAGCCCATCCCGTGCCGCTTGATGTCGTCGACGAAGACGCCCTGCCCCTGCACGAGCCGGCGGTCCTCCTTGCGCGGGACGTTCTGGCCCTTCCACTCCTCGGCCGGCGCCTCGACCTCGGTGGTCTCGGGCGCGGTGGTCGTCGTGGACGACGTCATTCGGACGCCGCCTTGACCGCCTCGAAGATGTTCCAGTAGCCGGTGCACCGGCAGATGTTCCCCTGCAGGCCCTTCTTGATCTCATCCTCGGACGGGTGCGGATTCGAACGCAGAAGCGCGGTCGCGCTCATCAACATCCCGGGCGTGCAATAGCCGCACTGCAAGGCGTGGTTGTCCTTGAAGGCTTGCTGGAGCTTCGAGAGCTCCTCGCCCTCGGCGAGCCCCTCGACCGTCTCCACGTTCCCACCGTCGGCCTGGACCGCCAGCATCATGCAGCTCTTCACGAGCGAACCGTCGACGATCACCGAGCAGGCGCCGCAGTTGCCGGTGTCACATCCGATGTGGCTGCCGGTCAGGTCGAGGTCGTCGCGAATGAAGTGGATGAGGAGCTTGCGCGCCTCGACCTCGCGCTCGTATGTCGTTCCGTTGATCGTGACCTTGATCGCCCTCGAGGAAGTGACCGTGCTCAATCTCAGCTCCTGGCTTGGTTGACGGCGCGAACGGCGAGCACCTCGGAGAGATGCTTGCGGTACTCGCTCGAAGAATGGACATCGGACGGCGGATCGAGGTTCGCATCCCGCACGGCTTCGCGCACAGCGTCTTCCTCGGCCGAGGCGGGATGGAGCACCACCGGCACCGCGTCGACACAGCCGAGCGCGACGGTGACACTGCCGTTCACCGATGCGGCCGCGCTCGCGATGCAGGTCCCGTCGACCCCCAGCGTGACTGCGGCGAACCCGTCGCCGCGGCCGGCCGGAACGGTGATCTTCGTCAGCACCTCACCGACGCCGACAGCCGTCAGGTAGACGCCGAGGAAGAACTCGGCCGCCGGCACGGTGCGCTCGCCGTCTGCCCCGGCGATCGTCATCTGCGCGCCGAGCGCCGCCATCAGGGGCGGGAGATGATTCGTCGGGTCGCTCGTGCAGAGGTTTCCGCCGATCGTGCCCCGGTTGCGCACCTGGACATCGGCGATCTGCGCGCAGACGTCGCCGATGATCGGGCGTGCGCGCGCCTCGCTCGATTCGACGAGCTCGGTGTACGTGGCCATCGCGCCGATCTCCAGCGTGCCGTCGGCTCCGAGCTCGATCCCTTTCAGCTCTTCGATCGCCGCCAGGTCGATCAGCGAGTCCGGCGATCCCGCGCGTGCCTTCATCACGTTGATCAGCGTCTGCCCGCCTGCGAGCGCGCGGGCACCGTCGTCGGCCGCCAGCAGCTCGATCGCTTCTGCAAGCGATCCCGGCCGCGCATATCCGACCTCACGAAGAAGCATTCTCAGTACGTCTTATAAAATGTCAGGTAGGCCGAGCGCAAGTCGGTAGTGACGAATCTGATTCGCGAAGCGAACCAGATTCGGGAGTTTCGCAGCCACCGCGCCCTCCGAGAAACTCGTGAACCTGGTTCCCGGCTCCGCCGGCAATCAGGTTCAGATCAGGTGCCGGTGCCGCGCCAGCGCAGCAAGCACCTCGTCGATGTCTTCTTCGGTGTTGTAGGCGTGCGCGGAGACCCGCAGGTTCCCGTCCCGCTCCGAGGTGACGATGCCCGCATCGCCGAGCGTCGCGACGAGCTGTGGCGCATCCGTCGAGCGGACGCAGACGAGCGCGCCTCGCTTCTCGGGGTCGCGCGGCGTGACGACCACGCCTCCGAGCTCGTCGACGCCGCCGATCAGGCGCTCGTTCAGCGCGGTCACATGGGCACGGGTCTCCGCGACACCGATCTCCTCCATCAGCTCGAGCCCGGCGATTCCCGCGTAGATGGCCGGGACCGGCGGCGTGCCGGACTGGAACCGGCGGGCCGTGGGCGACGGCGAGTAGTCGGTGATGTCCATCTCGAAGATGTTCTGGTCGGCGAACCAGCCGGTCTGGGTCGGCAAGAGCTGCTCGCTGAGCCCCGGCCTCGTCCACATGAAGCCGAGCCCGGCCGAGCCGAGCAGATACTTGAGCACTCCGGCCGCGAGCACGTCGACACCGAGCTCCGCCACGTCGAGCGGATACGTGCCGATTGCCTGGTAGGCGTCGAGCACGACGAGTGCGCCGCGTTCGTGAGCGATCTTCGCAATCTCCTCGACCGCGAGCCGAGACCCGTTGCGGTAGCAGACGGCCGCAATCGAGACGACCGCCGTCTGCTCGTCGATCGCCTGGTCGAAGCGCTCGACGGGGATCTCCGCGCCATCGGCGTGCACGTGCACGACCTCGGCGCCGCGCAGCTCCTGCGCGTGCCAGATCTGGCCGATCGTCGGAAACTCGAAGTCGCTGATCACGACCTTCGGCCGCGCAGTGAAGTCGATCGCGCTGGCGAGCGGGCTGACCCCGGCCGACAGCGAGGTGGTCACCGCGACGTCGTCGGACGCGCCGCCGACGAAGCGGGCGAACGTCGCCCGGGCGGTCTCGGCGCGCTCCACCCAGTACTCCCACGGCGCGCCGCGCTCGTCCCAGCCGGTCAGATAGTCGCCGTAGGCGGCGCGCACCGAGTCGGAGAGTGCGCCCTGCGAGCACGAGTTGATGTAGGTCAGCCGTTCGAAGATCGGGAACCGCGAGCGGCAGTCCGCGACCGAGGCGGCTCCCTCTTTAACGGCCAAGGTAGGCCTTCCTCAGGTTCTCGTCCTCGCGGAGCTCCTCGGCCCTTCCTTCGAGGACGAGCCTGCCGGTGGAGAGGACGTAGCCGCGGTCGGCGATCGAGAGCGAGACGTTCGCGTTCTGCTCGACGACGAGGATCGCGACACCCGACTCGTGCACCTGCTTGATGATCTCGAAGTTCCGCTCGACGAGGATCGGCGCGAGCCCCATCGACGGCTCGTCCATCAGCAACAGCTTCGGCCTCGACATCAACGCGCGGCCCATCGCGACCATCTGCTGCTCGCCACCCGACAGCGTCCCCGCAAGCTGCGAGCGCCGGTCACGGAGCTGGGGAAACAGCTCGTAGACCCGGTCGAAGTCCTCCTTCGAGCCCCCGCCGCGCAGGTATGCGCCCATCTCGAGGTTCTCCAGCACGGTCATCGGACCGAAGAGGCGGCGGTTCTCCGGAACGATCGCCAGGCCGCGGCCGATGCGGTAACTCGTCGGACGCTTGGTCACGTCCTCCCCGTCGATGCGCACGACGCCGTTGCGTGGCTTGACGATGCCGAGGATCGTCTTCAACGTCGTCGACTTGCCCGAAGCATTGCCGCCGAGCAGGCAGACGAGCTCCCCCGGCTGGATCTTGATCGACAGCGCCTGCAGGATGTGGATCTGCCCGTAATAGGTGTCCACTGCGTCGAGCTCGAGAAGGCTTTGAACCGAGCTCATTTGTGCTGCGCCGTCCCGAGCCCGAGATACGCCTCGATGACCTTCTCGTTCGTCGCGACCGACTCGTACGAGCCTTCGGCGATCTTGACACCGTGGTCGAGCGCGATCACGCGGTCGGAGATGCCCTCGACGACGTGCATGTCGTGCTCGATCACCAGGATCGTGTAGCCGCCGTCCTCACGCAGCTTGGCGATCAGCTCGGTGATCTCGTGCGTCTCCTTGGGATTCATCCCGGCGGCCGGCTCGTCGAGCAGGAGGATCCGCGGATTGGTGGCCGTCGCGCGCGCGATCTCGAGGCGGCGGCGATTTGCGTAGGAGAGCGAGTACGCGGGCTGGTCCCAGCGATACCCCATCAGGCGTTCGCCGAAGAACGAGAGCCGGTCGCGCGCGAGCTGCTCGATCTCGCGCTCCTCACGCCGCATGCCCGGTGTGCGGACCATCGAGCGGAACAGGCCGGCCTTCGTGTGGCAGTACGCGGCGGCCATCACGTTCTCCTTCACCGACATGTTCAGGAAGAGGCGGAGTGTCTGGAACGTGCGCGAGATGCCCCGGCCCGTGATCTGGTGAGGCTGCAGGCCGGCGATGCTCTTGCCGTCCAGCCTGATGTCGCCCTCGTCGGGGTCGTAGATGCCGGTGATCAGGTTGAAGAGCGTGGTCTTGCCGGCGCCGTTCGGCCCGATCACGGAGACGATCGAGCCCTCCTCGACATCGATGTCGAGGCTGTCGACCACCTTCAACCCGCCGAACGAGAGCGAGACCCCGTGGAGCTCCAGTACGCCCATCAGATGATCTCCACGCGCCGCTCGCCGAGGAGGCCGTTCGGACGCAGGATCATCAGCCCGATCAGGATCAGCCCGAGCACGATGTACCGCGCGGGCTCCGGCTTCGCGAGCATCACGTTCTCCCAGACGAACGCGCAGAGATAGAGGGTCGGCACGAGCGCGATCAGCCGCCAGATTCCCTTGAGCTGCGTCACGACGAGCACGGCCGCGATCGCGCCGACGTACGTGACCGGAGCGACCCAGCGGGCGAGCTGCGTCGGGCGCGACGACCCAGTAGGCGAGGAAGCCTGCAAGGCCGCCCGCGTGCTCACCGGCGATCCAGGACGAGTGCATCCCGCCCGCGATCGCGTGGACCACGAATCCGAAGACGACGAGCCCCACCGCGGCCACGGCGACGGGCCGCGACTTCCGCGCGGCGAGCGCCAGCCCGCCGACGAGCAGGATGAAGAAGATGGCGCGCGACTTGTTCGGGTCGCGCAGAGCCTCGAGCAGCGGCCCGATGATGAGCGCGCCGAGGACCACACCCGCCTGGCTGCCGGAGCCTCCGAGAATCACCATCGTGTAGACCGTGATCAGCAGCACGAAGTAGAACGCGAGCGGGAACACGCTCCCCGTCAGCGAGGCGAAGAGCGTTCCGGTGAGCGCCGCGATTGCCGCACCGGACGCGAACGCGACCAGCTTGAGCCGGTTGACCGGCATGCCCATCGCCTCGGCGGCGAGCGAGTCCTCGCGCAGCGACCGCCAGGCCCGGCCGGTCCGGGAGTTGTTGACGAAGCGAAGCGCCACGAACACGACAGCGAAGAAGGCCAGAGCGACATACAGATACGACACGGCGAACACGCCGGCGTTTGCGACGACGAGCGTGTGGCCGAAGAAGCTGAACGGGTCGACATTGAGAATCCCGAACGGCCCGCCGGTGATGTCGTGACCGGCGACGCTGTCGCCGTTCGTCGTGAGCGTCTGGAAGAGCTGCAGGAAGAACAACGTGACGATGGCGAGGTAATCGCCGCTCAGCCTGCGCGAGGGCAGGCCGACCATCAGCCCGATCAGGGCGCCGACGCAAACGACCACGGGCACGGAGACGATGGTCGGCAGGTGGACGCCGAACTGATTCGAGTCGAGGAATGCGTACGTGTACGCGCCGATGCCGTAGAACGCGACGAAGCCGAGATCGAGCAGGCCGCCCCAGCCGACGACGACGTTGAGCCCGAGAGCGAGCAGCATGTACAGGACCGTGTCGAACGCGACGAGCCGCACGTAGCCGCTCTGCTCGAACAGCGGGAACAGCGAGAACGCAGCCAGGAACAGCGCCAGCCAGACCCACCACGGGACACGCCGCAGACGGTCCTCGATCGTCCCGAGAGGCCCTCCGCGGCCGACCCGGTGCTCGCCGTGCCGCGCGACCCACTCGTCCTGGCCGACGGCCGGGCCGGTCGCCGCAGCCGCTGAAGGCTCGGCGGGCTCTGGGGACTGCGGTGTCGAGTCGCTCACGGGCATTTCCTCCGCTGCCGGGACCCTACGCTCATACCTTCCGGATGTCCGCCCGCCCGAGCAGGCCCTGCGGGCGGAAGATCATGAACGCGATCAAGATCGTGAACACGATCAGGTCGGACCACTTCGTCGAGATGTACCCCTCGGTGTACGACTCCAGGAACCCGAGCATCAGCCCGCCGACCATCGCGCCCGGGATCGATCCGATGCCGCCGATCACGGCTGCGGTGAAGCCTTTCAGCCCCGACACGAACCCGATCGAGACGGTGGTCGGAACGCGAAGCGCGAACATCACTCCGGCGGCGCCTGCGAGCGCGGAGCCGAGCACAAAGGTGAAGACGATCACCTTGTCGATGTTCACTCCCATCATCGCCGCGGCCTCACGGTCGAACGACGTTGCGCGCATCGCCTTGCCGGTCCTCGTGCGATTGACGAGGAACCACAGCACGATCATCAGCACGAACGCCGAGCCGATCGTGATGAGCCGAAGCAACGGCACCTTCACGTCGCCGATCTCGATCCCCTTCAGGTAGAGCGCGCCGTTGTTGAACGCAAAGGTGTTGTAGTTCCTGGGCTGGGCGCCGAAGAGCAACTGCATCGAGTTGGCGAGAAAGAACGACACGCCGAGCGCACTGATCAGGGGCGCGATCCTGGGCGCATCGCGCAGAGGTCGATACGCGAATCGCTCGATCGTCACGCCGAGCGCCGCGCAGCCGGCCATCGCCGCGAACGTCATGATCGTGAGGAGGAGCCAGATGGGCACCTTCGGATGCTCGGGCCCGCCGAGGGCGTTCAGAACGCCGAAACCGATGAACGTGCCGACCATGAACACGTCGCCGTGCGCGAAGTTCAGGAGCTTGAGGACCCCGTAGACGAGGGTGTAGCCGAGCGCGATCAGCGCGTAGACGCTGCCGAGCGTGAGAGCGTCGACGGTGAGCTGGATGAATGTGTCCACGGGTTCTCTCAGGCAAGGCCGGGGGCGACCCGTTCTGGGCCGCCCCCGGACATTGCAACCGCTCTATCTTGGACTACTGAACGACTTTGTACGAGCCGTTGGACTGGATCTGGAAGATCGTGAACTTGGCGTTCAGCGGGTCGTTCGTCTTCGTCGAGAAGGCGAAGTTGCCGCCGAGGATGAAGTTCTTGATCTTGACCTTCTTCATGTTCCGGAACACATCACGCCGCTGGATCACGCCGTGGTGCTGCGCGCAGGTCAGCTTGACCGCCTGCAGGATGATCTGGATCGCGCCGTAGGTCGGCGGGCCGAACGAGCCCAGCGGTTTCCCGGGGTTCGCCTTCATCCAGCCGGCGATGATCGGCTTGTTGTACGCGAACAGGTTGATCGGCGCTGCGAAGTTGGAGACGTACGAGCCCGGCACCTTGAACTGAGTCGGGTCGTTCGATCCGTCACCGCCGAAGACCTTGGCCTTCTTGCCCTGCTCGAGCAACTGCTGGGCGAACGTCTGAGCGTCACCCGGCTTCTGCGTGGGGAAGAAGACGACGTCGGCATTGTTCGGCACCTTGGTCACGTAGGCCGAGTAGTCGGTCGTCGTGTTGGGGGCCGACAGGTGGGTCACGTTGACACCGGCCTTCTTGAGCACCTGGTCAACCGCGCCCGAGAGGCCGACGGAGTACGGCTCCTGGAAGTCCATGGTCACGACGTTCTTGACCTTGAGCTTCGTGAGCATGAAGCGAGCATCCGTCGGGCCCTGGATGTAGTCACCCGGGACGTCGCGGAAGAACGCCGGTGTGCCGACGAGCGGGTCACCTGCGGTGCCGATCGTCAGGTCCGTGTGCGTCGCCGACGGGGAGATCGCCGCAAGGCCGGCTGCGAAGAACGGCTTCGCGGTGGCAGCTGCGTCACCCGAGGTCGACGGCCCGAGAATGGCGACGACGCTCTTGTCGGAGATGTACTTCTGCGCGAGTGCCTGCGCAGGCGCGGGGCCCTGCTCGACCGGCGTGTCGCCCAGTGCGAGCTTGACCTTCAAACCGTACTTCGCCGGCAGCGTCTGGACGGCGTACTTCGCCCAGCTCGCCTGCTCGGTGCCCAGGAAGCCGGCACCACCGGTCAGCGGCGTGAGGAACGGGATCGTCATGGTGCTGCTGCAGCTGATCGACTGCGAAGAGGCCGCGGAGGCCGCGACCTTGTGGGCGCCCTGCGCGCTCGCTGCCACGACCGAAGTCATGAGCATGACGAGGGCGAGGCCGATCGCCTTCTTCATCTAGGTGTCCTCCTTAGTGGGGGCACGACGTTTTTCGATTGCCGGGGGTTGGCGCTGAAGCCGTGAGTGTCGTCCGTGACGCTCACGGTGTCAATGATCAAATCCCGAGCGCCTCGACCCAGCCGGCTGTGTCGAGGAACTGGCGAAAGCGAACCGCCTGCTCCCCTCGGAGCGTCCAGATATGGACAAACGGCACGTCGAGCCGTTTGCCGGTCTCCTTCGCGACCCCGCGGTAGCGTCCGAGGACGACCACCTCGCCGCCTGCATCGAGGAACTCGTCGGGCTGAGCACTGAACTCATCCCACCATTCGACGTCGAGCGGGTCGAAAATGTTGCGGCGGACCTCGTCCAGGCCCCGGTAGGTGCCTCCGTGGGGAAGGCCCTGGGCCTGCTGCCATTCGATCTCCGGGTGCATATCGGCCATGACGCCCGCCAGGTCTTTCCGGGCGAACGCGTCATAGGAGCGCTTGACGATCTCGATCGAGCTCATGCACGTAGGTTACGTCCCGATGCAGTACGCGATGCACGAATCCGAGGCCGCGGACGGACGTCTCTTCGAATGTGCCGAATTCGCCCAGCGGGTCCGGGCCGTCGCCGGCGACCATCGCGACGAGAGCTGCGACGAGGTGATCTACGTCCTGGCCGGCTCGGGCACCGCCCGGGTCGACGGCGAAGAACACGACCTGCGACCCGGCACCTCGCTGTTTCTCGCCCGCGGCACGCCGTGGTCGGCCGAGGGCGACGCGCGAGGGGTCTCCGTGCTCGTGCACGACCCCGCACCTGCCTCCGCGACCCACGCCGTCGTCGACCTGAACGCCGTCGAGGAGGGCCAGGCGACCGCAGGGCGCTCATTTCTCCTCGGGGCAACGCCCGACGTCGGCTGCGAGTCGGTCACCCAGTTCATCGGGCTCGTCCCGCCCGGGCGCGCCCCTGATCACTTCCACCGCTACGACGAGGTGATCTACATCCTCGAAGGCGAGGGAATGCTCGAGATCGGCGGCGAGCAGGCTCCGCTGCGGGCCGGAACCTGTATCCACCTGCCGCAGACGCTCGTCCACTGCCTCGCCAACACCGGCAAGAGCGACCTGCGGCTGCTCGGCGTCTTCACTCCGGCGGGCTCGCCCGCCGAGGCCTACTACCCCGACGGCACTCTCGCCGCCCTCCCAGAAAGGAACTGACGATGCCGAGGATCGAACGGACTGCAGAGATCGTCTGGGAAGGAAACCTCGCCCGCGGCGGGGGTGCGATCACGGGCGGCACGGGAGCGTTCAGCTCGCTCCCGTTCTCGCTGCCGAGCCGGATCGGCGACCCGGGGGGCAAGACGAGCCCGGAGGAGCTACTCGCGGCGGCGCACGGCGGCTGCCTGACGATGTCACTGGCGGGCGAGCTCACCCAGGCGGGGACACCGCCGACCCGGCTCGACGTCACCTGCCGAATCATCATGGACGAGGTCGAAGGCGAAGGGCACCAGATCGTCGCGTCACACGTGACGATCGGCGTCGATGCCGACGGCGCCGACGAGGCCGCGATCGCAGCCGCGATCGAGCGCGCTCACGCCGAATGCCCCTTCTCGACGCTGCTCGGCAAGGCGGGCGTCGCGGTCGAGATCTCCCGCCGCTAGCGCCCAACCTGCCGATCGACCACTAGCATCGAAGGATGGCGGCCGAGCGCGCAGGGATCGACAAACGCGCGATGACCGCGCTCTCGGGCGGCCATCTCGCGGTCGACTTCGCGTCGGGGAGCGTGCCGGCCCTGATCCCCTTCATGACCGACCGCTTCCACCTGAGCTATGCCCTCGCGGCGATGCTGCTGCTCGCCGCGACCGCCTCGTCGTCGCTCGTGCAGCCGCTCTTCGGCCTCTGGTCGGACCGGCGGGGCGCACTGTGGCTGCTCTCCGGCGGCGCGCTGCTCGCCGCGGTCGGCGTCGGCGGCGCTGCAATCGCACCGGTCTATCCGCTCGTCCTGCTGCTCGTGCTCGCAGGCGGGCTCGGGGTCGCGGCCTTCCATCCCGAGGGGGCCAAGTTCGCGTCGTATGCGAGCGGCCACAAGAAGGCGAGCGGCATGTCGTACTTCAACAGCGGCGGGAACGTCGGCTACGCGCTCGGCGCATTCGTGACCGGTCAGCTCGTCGTCTGGCTGGGGCTCGTCGGCGGGCTGGTCGCGATGATCCCCGTCTTCGGCGCCGCGCTCGCGCTCGCGCGCTTCGCGCCGTATCTCTCGAGACTGAAGCCTCTGTCCGACACGGGCCGTCTGGTGCGCGGCGACGATCAGCGGTGGGCGATGACGCTGCTCGGAATCGTGATCGCGTTGCGCAGCGTCGCCTGGTTCACGCTGCTCGCATTCGTCCCGCTCTGGGTCGTCTCGCTCGGACACTCGAAGGCGGACGGAAGCAGGCTGCTCTTCCTGATGCTGCTTGCGGGCGCCGTCGGGACGCTGATCCTCGGGGCGGTCGCGGACGTGATCGGGCTGCGGACGACGCTCGTCGTCACCCAGGCATTGATCGCGCCGCTGATCATCGTCTTCATCTATGTCGGCGGCGTTGCGGGTGTGGTCGCGCTCATGCTCGTGGGCGTGTGCGTCGTCGGCACGTTCGGCGTGACGATGGTCCTGAGCCAGCTCTACCTGCCACGGCACGTCGGGATGGCGTCCGGCCTCTCGGTCGGCCTCGCGATGGGTGTCGGCGGCGTTGCAGCGGTCGTGCTCGGCGCGGTCGCCGACGCCGTCGACCTGAAGGCGGCGCTGACGATCTGCGCCGTGGCACCGGCCGTCGGCGTCCTCTTCTGCCTGAAGCTCCCCGCCCCGGCGAAGCGGGCCCGCCCGAGCACCGCACCGGCCGGGGCCTTCGAGCCGACCGGCTGACCGCCATGAACCTCAGCCGAGGAGCGGGCTGAGGCCCCACGCGCCGACGAACGAGCCGCCGGGCTCGAGCACGATCAGGTCTTCGGTCGAGCGGAACGCGTTCGGTGGGCAGGTCATCGGTTCGACGGCCAGGCTCCGACGGGCGACATCCGGCAGAGGGTCGCCGGTGAACAGCATCAGCCAGCGGTAGCTCTCGTCCACCCACAATGCGAGCCCGAGGTCGCCGTCCGGCCGGCGGAGCTCGACCCGGGCGACGCCGTCTGCATCCCGCTCGAGGTCGGTGAACGCGTGGTCGAGACGCGTCGTGCCGATCGGCCTCGCCTGCAGGAAGTCGTGCTCGGTCCCGCGCACCGCGCCCCGACCCGTCGGGATGCCGTGCGCGTTCGCAACGAGCACTGTTCTGCCCGGCGAGCGGAGCACGACCGAGTCGATCGTTTCGGTCCCGATCGTCAGATACGGATGGGCCCCGGCGCCGAACGGGCACGCCTCGGGGCCGACGTTGGTCGCCGTCGTCTGCACGCGAAGGCCACTCTGCGCGAGCGAGTACTCGATCGACACGTCGAGCGAGAATGGATAGCCGGGCCGGGGATGCACCTGGTGGCGCATGACCACCCGGTTCGCCTCGCGCTCGGCAGCGGTCCAGTTCTCCCAGCGGACGAAGCCGTGGATCGCGTTGCCCGCCTCGGGCTCGTCGAGCGGGAACTGGTGCCGGCGGCCACCGAACTCGTAGGAGCCTCCCTCGAGCCGGTTCGGCCACGGCATCAGCACCTGGCCCCTGCCGGACGTGCTCATCTCGGCGGGCCCGTAGCCGTCGAGCAGATCGGCGTCCCCGATCCGGTACGAACGCAGCCCTCCCCCCACCTCGACGACGACGGCCCGCTGCTCGTCGGCTGCGATCTCGGTCTGCAGCCCCGAAGGGGCGTTCATGAATCCGCGCGAGCCTTCTGCATCGCCCCGTCGAAGGCGATGCCGGAGGGAGCGAAGTCCGCGCGGCGGACGAACGCGAGTGCATCGGGCGCGCCCCAGTCCCGATCCATACCGCTGTCTTCCCACTCGACCGACAACGGCCCCTGGTAGCCGATGCGATTCAACGCCCGGATGAAGCTCTCGAAATCGACGTCGCCGTGACCGGGTGACACGAAGTCCCAGCCGCGTGCTTCCTCGCCGAAGTTGAGATGCGAGCCGAGGATGGAACGCCGTCCGTCGAGCCGCTTGATCGAGTCCTTCACGTGCACGTGGTAGATGCGTTCGCCGAACTCGAGCGCGAACCGGGCGGCGTCGAGACCCTGCGGCGCGAGGTGACTCGGGTCGAGATTGATGCCGAAGCTCTCGCGGTTTCCGATCGCGTCCAGTGTCTTGCGCGTGGTCACGAAGTCGTAGGCGATCTCGGTGGGATGAACCTCCAGACCGAACCGCACGCCCTCGGCGTCGAACACGTCGAGGATCGGGCCCCAGCGCTCGGCGAAGTCCTGGTAGCCGCGCTCGATGGTGGCGAAGTCGTTCGGCGGGAAGGAGTAGATGAGATGCCAGATCGACGAGCCGGTGAAGCCGTTCACCTGCGTCACGCCGAGCTGCGCCGCGGCACGCGCGGTGTCCTTCATGCGCTCGGCGGCGCGCGCGCGAACACCTTCCTGCTCTCCGTCGCCGTAGATCTCCGGCGGCAGGATCGCGCGGTGGCGCGCGTCGATCACGTCGCAGACCGCCTGGCCGACCAGGTGGGCGCCGATCGCCCAGACACCGAGCTCGTGGGCCTCGAGCAGCTCGCGCCGGCCGCGCGCGTAGCCACTGTCGGCGATCGCCCGGTCGACCTCGAAGTGGTCTCCCCAGCAGGCAAGCTCGAGCCCGTCGAACCCCCAGCCCGCGCAGCGCGCAGCGAGGTCTGCGAGCGGCAGGTCGGCCCATTGGCCGGTGAACAACGTGCACGGACGGGCCATCGGCTCTCCGTTCCTTTCATCCGGGGACGGCGGTCCCATGATGCTAGAGCTTGACCTCAGCGGACGTACCGGTGAGACTCGCGCCGTGCGGGCGACCGGGATCAATCACGTCAGCATCTCGGCGAAGAACCTCGAAGAATCGGCGAGTTTCTACGAGACGATCTTCGGGATGGAGCGGATCCCGACCCCGATCTTCGACCAGCCCGTGCAATGGCTCCGGATCGGCGACCTGCAACTGCACATCTTCCTCGCGGAAGACGACGCGCCGCCTCCCCGCCACCACATCGGATTCACGATCGACGACTTCGACGCGGCCTACGACGCCGTCGCCGCGCACGCGTCGGCCGAATGGGGCGCAGAGCTCGTCGAGCTCCCCTCGGGGCAGGTGCAGCTGTATTTCCGCGACCCGGGCGGGAACCTCGTCGAGCTGAACTGGCGCGACGCCGGAACGCTCGACCGGTCGCGGTACCCCACCCTGAGGCGCCTCGCCGACCAGATCCCGCAGACGCCGGAGTCGGCGCGCGCCGCGCTCTACCTCGGCGACCCCGCCTAGCGCTCGACGTGGATCCGGCCCGCGGCCTCGCGGAGCGGGCCGCCCAGCCTGCCGGCACGGAGCGCGAGCGCCTCGCCCATGATCGACACGGCGGTCTCGGCCGGGCTCTCGGCGCCGATGTCGAGACCGGCCGGCCCGCGCAGGCGCTCGAGCTGCTGCTCCGTCACACCCGCCTCGAGCAGCCGCTCACGGCGCTTCGCCTGGGCGCGCCGGCTGCCGAGCGCACCGACGTAGAACGCCTCCGAGCGCAGCGCGATCGCGAGCGCCGGAATGTCGAACTTGTCGTCATGGGTCAGCACCACGACGGCGGTGTCACGGTCGGGAACGATCTGCGCGAACGCCGGCTCGGGCCACTCGACGACGATCTGATCGGCGCTCGGCACCCGCTCTCGGGTCGCGTACTGCGCGCGCGCGTCGACGCAGATCGTCCGCCAGCCGACCTGCCTCGCAGCGGCGCACAGGGCCTCGCCCGTGTCGACTGCGCCGACGACGACGAGTCGCGGCGGCGGGCCGAAGACCTCGGCGAAGACCTTCAGTCCCTCGTGCTCGAAGCTGCCGTTGCGTCGCAGGTCGGCGGCGAGCGGTGCGAGCCCGAACGGGTCGTCGCCGATCACCTCGCCGCGATCGAGCAGCACCAGCACCTTGTTCCCGACCGCGCGCTCGCCCTCGATGACGGTGAACAGCACAGCACGCTCGTCCCCGTGCGCGAGGGCGAGCAAGTGCTCCGTGATCGTCAATCCAGTCGCTCGAGGAAGACGTCGATCTCGCCGCCGCACGGCAGGCCGATACCGAGGGCCTGATCGTCGGTGATCCCGTAGCTGAGCAGCCTCGGTTCGCCCGACTCGATCACCTCGCGTGCCTGCACGGCAACGTCGTTCTCGACGCATCCACCCGAGACCGAGCCGCACATCTCGCCCTGCTCGGAGACCGCGAACTTCGCACCCACCGGCCGCGGCGCGGAGCGGCGCGTCGCTACGACGGTCGCGATCGCGACCTTCTCACCGCGTTTCCGCCACCGCTCGACGTCTCCGACGATCTCCTTCACCTTCACGCCTCCGTTTTCGTTTCGACGTGGACTCTAGCGACGGCCAGAGGCGATACGGTCGAGCCGTGAGCACCACCGACGAGCGGTTCCTGGTCACCGGCGCACTCGGCTGCATCGGCGCATGGACGTGCTCGGTCCTCGCCGACTCGGGCGCATTCGTCGTCGGCTACGACCTGGGAACGGACGACCGGCGGCTCCGGCTGGCGGGTGCGACGGACGTCACGGTGGCGCACGGCGACATCTGCGACCGGGAGGCACTCGACCGCGTGCTCGACGAGCATGGCATCACGCACGTGATCCACCTCGCCGCGCTCCTGATCCCGCAGATCAAGGCGAGCCCGCCACGCGGCACGGCGATCAACGTCGGCGGGACCGTCGATGTCCTCGACGCGGCCAAGACCCGCGGCATCCAGGTTGCGTATGCCAGCTCGGCCGCGGTCTATTCGCAGCTCGACGACACGGGAGGACCGGTCCCGAACGAAGCTGTCGGTCATCCGGTGACGTTCTACGGCGTGCACAAACAGGCGTGCGAGGGGCTGGCGCGCATCTTCTGGCAGGAGGAGCAGGTCGCTTCGATCGGCATCCGGCCGTTCATCGTCTACGGGCCGGGACGCGACTCCGGTCTGACCGCTTCGCCGAGCCTCGCGATGGCCGCCGCAGCGCGCGGCGAGGACTCGCGGATCGCCTTCGGCGGCCGCACGCAGCTGCAGTTTGCGCCCGACACGGCCCGCGTGTTCGTGGCGGCTGCGCGTGCCGCGACCGAGGGTGCGCGCGTCTTCAGCCTCGGCGGGCCGGCAGTCGCCGTCGCCGATGCGGCGGAGGCGATCGCCGTAGCGCACGCAGTTGTACTCCAGGGCGCAGCGCACCCCGTCGTCGGTCACCTCGCAGGGCTTGAGGACTATACCGCCGCGGGTACCCAGCCGTTCGTTAAAAAACGATCTGAGCTCAGCCGTTCCGCGGTGGGTCAGATGCGGCCCGATGGGCTCGCCGTAGTAGCCGTCCGGCTCGAAGGTGCTCACCAGCGCGTCGGCGTCGCCAGTGCCCAGCGCGGCCTGGTAGCGGCCCACGACGTCACCGGGCCGGGCATCGCCGGACGGGAGGATGGCGGGCCGCAGGTGCCGCCGCCCGTCGACCGGCCACTGGCTGCAGTAGGTCCGGAACACCACCGACAGGTCGTCGGGGGACTCGGCGACGACCGCCACCGGCCACGCCACCTCCCGTCCGTCGACCGGCAGGTGCGCCAGCAGTTCCACCACGGCCCGCCCGTTCGCCGACGTGGCGGCCATGGTCTCGATGCGGACGTGGTGCTCGGCCATCCAGGACTGGTTGCTGCTGACGAACTTCCGCAGCTGCCGGTGGCCGCGGATCTCGCCCGCGCGGGGATCGTAGACCACCACCTCGCCCGGCCACGCCGTTTCCAGCGTGCGGCTGTCACCGGAGTTCAGCGCGGCGAAGAACTGCCCGACCGGGTCGGCGTGGCCCGCGTCGCGGGTCTGCCTGCGCGCCAGTTCCACCGCGCTGACGAACTCAGGGAACCAGGGCATAACTCGGCCACGTGAGCCGACGGGAACACCGGAGCGCGCTTCTCGGTCAGGGCGGCGGCGCCCTCGATGACGTCGGGTCCCATGAAGCACAGCATCTCGTAGGCGGCGGACTGGTCGAAGATCGGGCCGGCCATCTTGAGCCAGTTGTTCAGCGCCCGCTTGGTCCAGCGGATGGCCAGCTGGGAACCGGACGCCAGTTCGTCCGCCACCCGCAGCGCCTCGTCCAGCACCTGATCGCGGGGGAGCGCCTTGCTGACCATGCCCATCCGCTCGGCCTCCTCACCGGTGATCATCTCGCCGGTCATGAGGTAGTAGCGGGCCTTGGCCATGCCGCACAGCAGCGGCCACAGGATCGCGGCGTGGTCGCCGGCCGCGACGCCGAGCTTGACGTGGCCGTCGCCGAGCTTGGCGTCGAGGGCGCAGATCGAGATGTCGGCCATCAGCGCCACCACCGTGCCCGCGCCCACCGCGACGCCGTTGATCGCGGAGATGATCGGCTTCTCGCAGTTGGCCATGTTGTAGACGAGGTTGCTCATCTCCTTGAGCATGCGCGCCACCCGGTCGTGGTTGCCTGCCATCCGCTGGACCATGGCGAGATCGCCGCCGGCCGAGAACGCCCGGCCCGCGCCGGTGACCACGGCCACCTTCGTCTCCTGGTCGTCCGAGACTTCCGTCCAGACCCGGGCGAGCTCGCCGTGCATCTGCTCGTTGGCGGCGTTGTACTTGTCCGGCCGGTTCATGGTGACGAGCAGCACGCCATTGTCCCGGCGCTCGAAGAGGAGATGCTCGTACTCGGAGAACTTCACGCTGCTCCCTACTGGTCGGTGGCTCTTGCTCAGCTCATCGTGAGGCCGCCGCTGACGCTGACGGTCTGGCCGGTGATGAAGGACGCCTCGTCCGAGGCGAGGAACACGACGATCCCGGCGACGTCATCTGGTTGGCCGAGCCGCCGGAACGGGATCGCCTTGGTCAGGGCCTCGCGCAGCTTCGGCCCGGCGAACGAGGCGAACAGCGCGGTGTCGGTGGGTCCTGGGCACACGCAGTTGACCCTGACCTGGTTCCTGGCCATCTCCCTGGCCAGCGACTTGGTGAACGCGATGACCCCGCCCTTGGCCGCCGAGTAGACCGCCTCACCTGACGATCCCACCCGGCCGGCGTCCGAGCCCAGGTTCACCACCGCCCCGCCGCCCTGGGCGGCCATCACCGGCAGGACCGCCTTGCAGGTGTGCAGCACGCCGTACAGGTTGACCGCGATGGCGCGGTCCCAGTCGGCCGGGTCGGATTCGGTGAAGGGGCTGGCCTTGTCCCAGCCCGCGTTGTTGACCAGGACGTCGATGCGGCCGAACTGCTGCCTGACCTGGTCCACCAGCGCCTGGACCTGCTGCCGGTCGGTGACGTCGATACGGATCGCCACGGCACCGGGCAGCGCGGCCGCCGTCGCCTTGGCGCTCGCCTCGTCCAGGTCGGTCACGACGACCGTCGCGCCCTCGGCGGCGAGCTTGCCCGCGATCGCCTTGCCGATGCCCGCGCCGGCGCCGGTCACGATCGCGATCTTGTCGTTCAGCCTTCCCATAAGCGGTTCCTCCCGGGCGGCGGTCCTCACCAGACCGAATCTATACTCACCACCCTGGGCAGCCACGACGGAGGGAGACGGCGATGGAAGTCGGGCTCGTGATCATGGACGAGAACCCCGCCGACGCCCTGCGGATCGTCCGCGCGGCCGATCAGGCCGGCGTGCATTCGCTGTGGTCGATCGACTACTACAACCGGAGCAGCCTGACCCGCGCGGCGGCGTTCGCGGCGGTGTCCGGGAACGCGCTCGTCGGCACCAGCGTCACCCCGCTGTTCGCCCGTTCGCCGCTGGCCCTGGCGGCGGCCGCGGCTGATGTCCAGGGCATCGCCGGGGGCCGGTTCGTGCTCGGCGTGGGGAGCAGCACGCGCCGGATGAACCAGGACTGGTACGGGACCCCGCTGCAGCACCCCGCGCCGCAGGTCCGCGAGCGGATCGAGCTGATCAGGCGGCTGATCGCGCACCGCAGCGGGCCGTTCAGCTTCGAGGGCAGGTTCGATCGCGTCTCGATGGCGCACTACGACCGGACCGCGCTGCCGGACACCATGACGATCCTGGCGGCCGGCGTGGGCGAGCACATGGTCGGCGTGGCGGGGGAGTGCGCCGACGGGTTCGTCGGGCACACGATCGCCTCCGCCGGTTACCTGCGCGACACCGCCCTCCCGCTCCTGGCCAGGGGCGCGGCCCGGGTTCAGCGGGATGCGGCGGCGCTGCGGATGACCACGCAGATCGTCGCCGCGGCTTCTAGTGATCCCCAGGCCGCCCGCCGGGACGCGGCCGGCCAGGTCGGTTTCTACGCCACCCCGAAGGGCTACGACCTGCTCTTCCCCGACGGCCAGTTCACCGCCGAGCGGGCCGCCGCCCGCGAGGCCGTGGCCCAGAGCGACGTGCCCGGCGTGATCGCGGCGGGGGAGGCGATGGTCTCCGAGCGCGCCGTATTCGGGACGCAGGAAGACGTGGCCGGCCAGCTGCGCCGCTACGCCGGCGTCGTCGACTGGGCCATCTTGTACCCGCCGCACTTCGGCGTCGACGCCGAGCGCATTCACGCCAACGAGCTGAGCCTGATCGAGGTCGCCGCCGCCTGGGCCGGCTGATTATTGTGACACTCGAAATGCCGGGTGTTCATGATCGCGAAGACTTTTATCCGGAAAATGATATAAAAGCCTTCGCGATCATGGAAAACCGTATTTGCCCTGGAGGTAGAAGTACTGCGTGCAGTCGCCAGAGGCGTGAGCCGCGACAGCGGTAATGCCGAGGCTCCCCATCGCGAGGGCGCCCGCTACCGCGCCCTTGACCAGAAGACTGCGCAATGCCATGAGAAGGTTCCTTCCCCGTTTCCGGAATTCCTGCCGGTCCTGTCTCTCCGAGCCGGAGTCCGATTTCCACCCTGCCAAGTGCGGCTGGAATGAGCCCGAATTCGCTGGTATGCGCCTGAAGCAGCACTGATGAGCGCCAGTTCGCATAGCCATCGACCAGGCGGCCGAGCTATCTGACTTGGCCGTAATAACAGCAAGAAGCTGGTGGTTGCGAGTCCTCGGCTTGCCCTCGCCATGAACCCCCACGCTGCCCTCGCCATGACATCACTGATAACAGCAAGAAGCGGCAGGCAAGGCCGGAAGGTGCGGTACCGCTGACGGGGTCCACTGCCCGTCACGAGCGCCGCGAGGGCGGAGGCACGGGCCGAGGGAGGGCGCCCTGAACCGCCCGAGCCCGGCATCCGTCTTTCATAAGGGATCTACTAGCGGGGGATCGGGGATGCGGGTACGGCTTCTCGGGCCGGTCGACGTGGTGGCCGACGGGGCGGTCCGGCCGGTGACCGGGTTGCGCCGCAAGGCGGTGCTGGCGGTACTGGCGCTCCAGCATGGTGACGTCGTCGCACGGACCAGCTCGCCGACGCGGTCTGGGGCGATGCTCCGCCCGCGACACCGCTGAACACGCTCCAGCGCCACATCTCGTACCTGCGTCAGGTCCTGGGCAGTCGCGACGCTATCGTGGCGCGCCCGCCCGGGTACTGCCTCGGGCAGGGGCAGGTAGACACCGACGTCGCGGCGGCCGAACGGCTGATCCAGCGGGGTGGCCAGGCGGCCGGCCAGGCCAGGAAGCAGCAGCTGCGCGACGCGCTGGCGTTGTGGCGAGGGCAGCCGCTATCCGGCCTCGACGGCCTGCCCTGGCTGCGGGAGCAGGCCGAGCGCCTGGAGCAGTTGCGGTTGCGGACCAGCCGGGAGCTGGTGGAGACCCGGCTCGCGCTAGGTGAGCACGGGCAGGTCCTGCCGGATCTCGAGGCGCTCACCGGGGATCATCCGTTCGACGAGCAGCTCCACGCTCAGCTGATGCTCGCGCTGTATCGCAGCGGCCGCCAGGCCGACGCGCTCGGCGTGTACCGGCGGCTGCGTTCGTTCCTCCGCCGCGAGCTGGCCGTCGAGCCGGGGCCGCCGCTGCGCGACCTGGAAGCGGCGATCCTGCGGCAAGATCGAGGGCTGGACCTGGCGTGGCAGCCAGCGCCGCAATCGCCTGCTCCAGTGCTACCCGTTCCAGTACTAGCTGCTCCAGGGCTCACCGCTCCAGCGCTACCCGCACCGCGACCGCCCGCGCTGGGGCGGGGGCACCCGCGCTGGGGGCACCCGCGCTGAGGTCACCCGCCCGGCCTGCCCAGGCCCGGGAGCCCGTGCGGCCGGCCCGCCCGGCAGCCGCGGACACCGCCGCGCCGCTGCTCGAACGGGATGCGCCGCTGACGCTGCTGACCGAGTACGCGGCGCAGGCCGCCGCGGGCGAGGGACGGCTGGTCCTGCTCGGCGGCGAGGCGGGCGTGGGCAAGTCGGCGCTGGTGGAGTACTTGCGCCCGGAGCTGCCTGAAGCCCGCTGGTCGTGGAGCATGTGCGACGGTCTGTTCACACCGCGCCCGCTCGGGCCGTTGTTCGACCTGGCGGACCAGCTCGGCGGGGAGCTGCTCGAGCGATGCCGGGCCGGGGCTGACCGCGAGGAGCTGTTCCGTGCGCTCCTGGCCGAGGTCGCCGCCCCCGGTGCGATGGACGTGCTGGTCGTCGAGGACATCCACTGGGCCGACGAGGCCACCCTCGACCTGCTCCGCTATCCTGAGCCGGCGGTTGCGCGGCACCGCGGCGCTGATCATCGCCACGTACCGGGACGACGGCCTGGCCGTCGCCGACCCGCTCCGCGTCTCGCTCGGCGACCTCGGGTCGCAGCGGTGCACCCGGCGGGTCGGGCTCATGCCGTTGTCCCCGGACGCGGTGCGGGAACTGGCCAGCGGGAGCGGCCTGCCCGCGCCCGAGCTGTACCGCCTGACCGGCGGGAACCCGTTCTACGTGACGGAGGCGCTGCGGTCGGGGATGGCCGAGGTGCCCCCGTCGGCGCGGGACGCGGTGCTGGCCCGGGCGGCGCGGCTGAGCGGAGGCTCCCGCGAGGTACTCGACGTCGCCGCGCTCACCGGCACGCAGGTCGAGGCGCGGCTGCTTGAGTCGGTGACCGGCTGCCCGCCATCGGTCCTCGACGAACTCCTGGAGAGCGGCCTGCTCGTCGGCGACGGAGCGTGGCTCAGGTTCCGTCACGAGATCGCCCGGCTGGCGGTCGCGCAGGCCGTCGCCGGGCACCGGGGCCAGGCGGTTCACGAGCTCGTGCTGGCCGCGCTGCGCTCGTTCGGCTGCGACGACGACGCTCGGCTGGCCTTCCACGCCGAGGCGGCGGGAGACGGTGCGGCCGTGCTGCGGTACGCCCCGGCCGCCGCGCGCCGGGCCGCCCGGCTGGCGTCGCACCGGGAGGCCGCCGCGCAGTACGAGCGGGCGCTGCGGTTCGCTGCCGGTGCCGACCCGGCCACGCTCGCCGGGCTGCACGAAGGCCTCGCCGACGAGGTGATGCTGCTCGACCGGTGGGATGGCGCGGAAACCGAGGGGGAGCGTGCGCTAGAGCTGTGGCGTGACGTGGGTGACAGGCTGCGGGAGGGGGACGCGCTCAGGCGGCTCTCCCGCATCCGGTGGAACCTGTGCCGCGGCGACGAGGCGGTCGTCGCCGCCGAGGCCGCCGTGTCGGCCCTGGAGCCGCTGGGACCCAGCGTCGAGCTCGCGCGGGCCTACGCCACCTACGCTAACCAGCGGATGCTGTATGCCGACTATGACGTCGCCATCGACCTGGCCCTGCGGGCTCAGGCCCTGGCCATCCAGTTCGGCGCCACCGCCGTCCATAGCGACGCACTCAATACCCAGGCCGCCAGCCGCTCGGCTCAGGGCCTGGACTGGTCCGGCCAGATGCGCCGCGCGCTCGATATCGCGCTGGTCGGCGGGCATCACATAGAGGCGGGGCGGGCCTACACCAACCTGGTCGGAATCCACGCCGGCCAGCGGGAGTTCGCCGAGGCCGGACGGTACCTGGAACCGGGGATCGCGTTCTGCGTCGAGCACGACGTCACCACCTACGCGATCTGCATGCGCGGCGAACAGGGCAACATCATGGAACGCACCAGCCGCTGGGACGAGGCGGTCGCGCTGAGCACGCAGTTGCTGTTCGACGTCGGCCCGTCCCCGGCCAACCGGCTCTGCTCGCTGATCCGGCTCGGCGTGATCGGGGCCCGCCGGGGCGAGCCCCAGGCCTGGACGTATCTTGACGAGGCGGCCGCCTCGGCCGACGAAGCGGGCGAGCCGCAGAACCAGGTGCCGGCCCGGCTGGCCCGCGCCGAGGCGTACTGGCTCGGGGGCGATCTGGACGCGGCCAGACGCGCAGCCGAACTGGCCCATGACGCCGCGTGCGCCACTCCCAGCGCGTGGCTCCGCGGCGCGGTCGCGGTGTGGCTCCGCCGGCTGGGCTCCCCGCGCCGGATAGCGGGAGAGGTAGCCGAACCGTACCGGCTGCTGCTCGGCGGTGACCCGGCGGGCGCCGCGGCGGTCTGGACCCGGCTGGGCTGCCCGTACGACGCCGCGATGGCCCTGGCCGACGCGTCCGGCGAGGTGCCCCGGCCCGAGGTGCCCCGGCCCAAGGCGTCCCGGGCCGAGGCGTCCCGGGCCGAGGCGGCCCGGCCCGAGGCAGCACTGCGCGAGGCCCTCGGCATCGTCATCGGCCTGGGCGCGCATCCGGCGGCCAGGATCATCAGGCAGCGCCTGCGGATGCTGGGCGCCCGGTCGATCCCGGCCGGCCCGCACACGGCCACCAGGCAGCGGCCGTTCGGGCTGACCCGGCGCGAGGGCGAGGTCCTCGACCTGATCTGCGCCGAGCACACCAACGCCGAGATCGCCGCCAAGCTGTTCATCTCCGCCAAGACCGTCGATCATCACGTGTCGGCGATCCTGGCGAAGCTGGGC